>NZ_JBVHUJ010000006.1:0-436750 GCF_055565415.1 Streptomyces sp. NPDC028711
AGCGTTAGGGAAACGCCCGGTTACATTCCGAACCCGGAAGCTAAGCCTTTCAGCGCCGATGGTACTGCAGGGGGGACCCTGTGGGAGAGTAGGACACCGCCGAACAATTCTTCAGGACCCCTGGTCCCAGCGTTCACGCTGGGACCAGGGGTCCTTTTGTTTTTTGCTCGACTTTTTTCCGATGCGCGGCAGAGTGCCGGCTGCGCGAGAATGACTGCAGTACCCGAAGACAGGAGTCACGTCGATGTCCACCAACTCTCCCGACGACCGTCCGGAGCGCGAACCGCGACGCAGGGACGGTGCCGGCGGTGACCGGGGCGGCTTCCGTGGACCGCGCCGGGACGACAACCGTGGTGGCGGCGGTGGTTTCCGCCGTGACGACCGTGGCGGTGACAACCGTGGCGGCGGTGGCTTCCGTCGCGATGACAACCGTGGTGGCGACAGCCGCGGCGGTGACACGCGTGGCGGTGGCGGTTTCCGTCGCGATGACAACCGTGGTGGCGACAGCCGCGGCGGTGACACGCGTGGCGGCGGTGGCTTCCGTCGCGATGACAACCGTGGCGGTGACAGCCGCGGCGGTGATACGCGTGGCGGTGGCGGTTTCCGTCGCGATGACCGTGGTGGCGACAACCGTGGTGGCGTCGGCGGTTTCCGCCGTGACGACCGTGGCGGTGACAACCGTGGTGGCGGCGGTGGCTTCCGTCGCGATGAGCGGCCTTCGTTCCCGCGTGACGATCGCGGTGGCGACAACCGTGGTGGCGGCGGCTTCCGCCGTGACGACCGTGGTGGCGACAACCGTGGTGGCGGCGGCGGGTTCCGGCGCGATGAGCGGCCCTCGTCGTTCCGTCGCGATGAGCGGCCTTCGTTCCCGCGTGATGACCGTGGTGGCGACAACCGTGGTGGTGGCGGTGGTTTCCGTCGCGATGACCGTGGTGGGGACAACCGTGGTGGTGGCGGCGGTTTCCGTCGTGACGACCGTGGTGGGGACAACCGTGGTGGCGGCGGTGGTTTCCGTCGCGACGACCGTGGCGGTGACAACCGTGGTGGTGGGTTCCGTCGCGATGAGCGGCCTTCGTTCCCGCGTGACGATCGCGGTGGCGACAACCGTGGTGGCGGCGGCTTCCGCCGTGACGACCGTGGTGGCGACAACCGGGGTGGTGGCGGCGGTTTCCGTCGCGATGACCGTGGTGGGGACAACCGGGCTGGCGGCGGTGGTTTCCGCCGTGACGATCGCGGTGGTGACAACCGTGGTGGTGGGTTCCGTCGTGATGAGCGTCGTGATGAGCGGCCTTCGTCGTTCCGTCGGGACGACCGGCCTTCGTTCCCGCGTGATGACCGCAGCGGCGGCTTCCGTCGCGACGAGCGGCGTGACGACCGCCCCTCCTTCCCGCGTGACGACCGTGGCGGCAGCGGGTTCCGTCGGGACGATCGCGGTGGCGACAACCGGGGTGGTGGCGGTGGTTTCCGCCGTGACGACCGTGGTGGGGACAGCCGTGGCGGTGGGTTCCGTCGCGACGACCGCGGTGGCGAGCGCGGTGGGTTCCGGGGCCGGGACGACCGGGGTGGATACGCGCGCCGTGACGACCGTGGGGACCGGGAGCGGAGTGACCGCGCGCCCATCAAGCGGCTGCCGATCCCGCCGGAGGTCACCGGTGAGGAGATCGACCCGGATGTGCGCCAGGAGCTCATGAGCCTGCCCAAGGGTCTCGCCGAGGACGTCTCCCGCAACCTCGTCATGGTCGCCCAGCTGATCGACGAGGACCCGGAGAGGGCCTACGGGTACTCCAGGGTCGCCCTGCGGCTCGCGTCCCGTGTCGCCGCCGTGCGCGAGGCCGCCGGCTTCGCCGCGTACGCGACGCAGAAGTACTCCGAGGCGCTGGCCGAGTTCCGTGCCGCCCGCCGGATGAGCGGTGGTGTCGAGCTGTGGCCCGTCATGGCCGACTGCGAGCGCGGTCTCGGCCGCCCCGAGCGTGCGCTGGCCATGGCCGGTGAGGCCGAGGTGCAGAAGCTGGACAAGGCCGGGCAGGTCGAGATGCGCCTCGTGGCCGCCGGCGCCCGCCGGGACCTGGGGCAGCTCGACGCGGCCATCGTGACGCTGCAGAGCCCCGAGCTCGCCTCCAGCGCCGTTCACCCGTGGACCGCGCGTCTGCGGTACGCGTACGCCGACGCGCTGCTCGCCGCCGGCCGTGACCGCGAGGCGCGGGAGTGGTTCGCCAAGGCCCTCGAGGCCGACAAGGACGGGGCGACGGACGCCTCGGACCGGCTGGCCGAGATGGACGGTGTCGAGTTCGTCGACGCGTTCGACGACACGGACGAGGAGTCGGACGACGTCGTCGCGGTCGAGGACGACCTTGACGATGACGATGACGAGGACCTCGACGAGGACGACAGCGACGACAGCGTCGGCGACAAGGGCTGACTCGTTGATGTGTGAATGAGAAAGGCGGCACCCTCCGGGTGCCGCCTTTCTTCGTTCTCCGTGGGTCTCAGTCCAGCGCCAGGCTTCGCAGGACCAGGCCCGTCGCCGGCTTCGGGCCGAAGGAGGTCGACTTACGGGGCATCGTGACGCCCTGCCGGGCGAGGTCCCGTACGACCTCCTCGCGCACCGGGTGCATGAGGACCGCCGTACCGCCGCGGCGTTCCGCCTGGGCGACCGCGGCCTCCGTGTCGTGGATGTAGCTGATGTCCTCGGAGGCGTCCGGGATCTGCCAGACGTGCTCCAGGAGGGTGGAGTGCAGGACCGTCGCGTCCAGGGTGCGCCAGGCCTCGGGGCGGTCCGTGCGGATCGTCCGGTCGAGGAGGGCGGGGTCCGGCCTGTCGACGAGGTGGAATCCGCCGTCTCCGGCCAGGAGGAAGGCGTTTCCGTCCGCCGTGGCGGCCGCCAGGGACTCCATGGCCGTCGGGAGGGGGCGGTCGACGCGGCGTACCCGGAAGCGGCCGTCGAGGGCCGCCAGGGCGTCCGACAGCGGCAGACGGTTGAGGAGACGGTGGATCGCGCGGACCCGGAGGGGGTAGCGGGCGCTGTCGATGAGGAGGACCAGGCCGTAGTTCCACGGGCCCGGCGTGGGGTGTTCCTCGCGGAGGCGGAGGTACGTCGCCCAGCGGTGGTGGCCGTCGGCGATGAGGGCCTGGTGGCGGGAGAGGCCGCCCGCGATCGTGGCGAGCTCGGCGGGGTCCGTGACCGACCAGAGGCGGTGGTGGAAGCCGTCCTCCGTGGTGGTGGAGAGCAGCGGGGTGCGCTGGACGGTCCGCTCGATGACCGCGTTGGCGCCGTCCTCGTCCCCGTCCACGTACGTGAGGAGCAGGGGTTCCAGGTTCGCGGCCGTGGTGCGCATCAGGGCGGCGCGGTCCTCGACGACGTGCGGCATGACGTCCTCGTGGGGGAGGACGACTCCCTCCGCCGGGGTGGAGAGCTCCAGGGCGCCGATGATGCCGCGCTGGAGGATGCCGTCGCCGCGCTGCTCGTACACGTAGAGCGCGGGTTCCGGGTCCGGGGCGAGCACGCCGTCCGCGAGCCAGCGGTCGAGGGTGACGGCGGCCTTGCGGTGGCGGGTCCCGGCGGTGATGGCCTGCGGGAGGATCAGCCGGACGATGTTGTGGGGATCGGCCGATTCCAGATGCAGCAGTCCGTCAGGTCGTACGACGACGTCATAGGGCGGAGACGTCACCGCGGCGAGACTGCCGACGCGTTCGGGGACGTAACGGAGTCCGCGGAACGGGGCCAGGCGCAGCCCGGCGGCGGCGTCGCGGACGTCAGCGGCCGCGTGACCTGAGGTGTTCATCTCGTCATCGTAAGTGGGCGGTGGTGATGAGCGATGATCGGGGGAGCGGGGGAGTTTTCCACCCGGTGAGGCGAGGAGTGTGCGGTGACGGTGCGGAGCGGCCAGGGACAGCAGGGCGGCGGCAGGAAGCGGCCTGGCGGGAGCGCGGCGCCGCTGAGCGAGGCGTACGACACGGCGCTCCTGGATCTGGACGGTGTCGTGTACGCGGGCGGGGTGGCCGTTCCGTACGCCGTGGAGGCGCTGGGGGCGGCACGGGCCGGTGGGATGCACCTGGCGTACGTCACCAACAACGCGCTGCGGACGCCGGGCGCGGTGGCGGAGCACCTCACGGAGCTCGGGGTGCCGGCGGAGGCCGGGGACGTGATCACCTCGGCCCAGGCGGTGGCCCGGCTGATCGCCGACGAGGTGCCGGGCGGCTCGCGGGTGCTGGTCATCGGCGGCGAGGGGCTGCGGGTGGCGCTGCGCGAGCGGGGTCTGGTGCCGGTGGAGTCGGCGGACGACGAGCCGGCGGCGGTCGTGCAGGGGTACGGGGGGCCGGAGATGCCGTGGGGGCGGTTCGCGGAGGCTGCCTACGCGGTGGCGCGGGGGGTGCCGTGGTACGCGTCCAACACGGACCTGACGATTCCCGGGGCGCGGGGGATCGGGCCGGGCAACGGCGCGGCGGTCGAGGTCGTGCGGATCGCCACGGGCGGCCGGGTGGAGCCGAAGGTCGCGGGGAAGCCGCTGCCGCCGATGCACCGGGAGACGGTGCTGCGGACGGGGGCGCGGCGGCCGCTCGTGGTCGGGGACCGGCTGGACACGGACATCGAGGGCGCGTTCAACGGTGGGGTCGACTCGCTGCTCGTCCTGACCGGAGTGACCGATGTGGCGCAGCTGTTGGCGGCGGTGCCGGAGCACCGGCCGACGTATGTGGCGGCTGATCTGCGGGGGATGCTCGTGGGGCAGCCGGAGGTCGTCGCCGACGGGGACGGGTTCGTGTGCGGGGTGTGGCGGGCGTCGGTGAGCGGCGGTTCGCTGGTGCTCGAGGGGCCTGAGGGTTCGGCGGTCGGCGCGGGGGACGTGATGGACGGGGTGCGGGCCCTGTGCGGGGCGGCCTGGTCGGCGGCGGACGCCGTCGGAGCCGTACCGGACGCGGAGAAGGCCCTCGCACGGCTCGGGATCTGAAATTGGGTAGGCTAACCTAACTTCATTTGGGCTGAGGGCACGGGAGTACGGGTCATGGACGGTCGGCAGCAGCGGCTGAGCGCGGAATCGGTCACCCTGGCGTACGAGCAGCGGGTCATCGCCCGCGAGCTGTCCGTCCAGATCCCCGACAACTCCTTCACCGTCATCGTCGGGCCGAACGCCTGTGGCAAGTCCACGCTGCTCCGCGCCCTCTCCCGGATGCTGAAGCCCAGCGAGGGGCGCGTGCTGCTCGACGGGCAGTCGATCCACTCCCTGCCCGCCAAGAAGGTCGCCAAGACCCTCGGCCTGCTGCCCCAGACCTCCGTGGCGCCCGACGGCATCACCGTCGCCGACCTCGTCGCCCGTGGCCGCTACCCCCACCAGGGGCTGCTGCGCCAGTGGTCGCCCGAGGACGAGCGCGTCACACGGGAGTCGATGGAGGCGACCGGGGTCGCCGAGCTGGCCGAGCGGTACGTGGACGAGCTCTCGGGCGGTCAGCGCCAGCGCGTCTGGATCGCCATGGCGCTCGCCCAGCAGACCCCGCTGCTCCTGCTCGACGAGCCGACCACGTACCTCGACATCCAGCACCAGATCGACGTCCTCGACCTCTGTGCCGAGCTGCACGAGGACCAGGGGCGGACGCTCGTCGCCGTGCTGCACGACCTCAACCACGCGGCCCGGTACGCGACCCACCTCATCGCCGTCCGTGACGGCGAGGTGGTCGCCGAGGGAGCGCCGGCCGAGGTCGTGACCGCCGAGCTCGTGGAGCGGGTCTTCGGGCTGCGCTGCCAGGTCATCGACGACCCGGAGACGGGGACGCCGCTCGTCGTGCCCGCCGGGCGCAAGACCCGCGTCCCGCGGCCCGTGGCGACGCCCGAGGCGGCCGCGCAGGAGCCCGCGCTACAGAAGTGAGCGCAGCCGCAGCAGGTCGCGGAAGCCCGCCTCAAGCCTGACGCGGCCGGAGGCCCAGGCCTTCGCGAAGTTCAGCCGCCCGTCCACCATCGCCACCAGGTCGTCGCCGGTCATCGCGAGCCGGATCTGCGCCTTGGCCGACGGGGGGCCGTCCGCCGTGGACTCCACCAGGATCCGGCCGTCCGCGAGACGGCCGGTGAACGTGGTGTCCAGGTCGGTGATGTGGCAGCTGAGGGTGCGGTCGAGCGCCGCGGCCCCGCGCACGTCGCCGTCCGCCCGCGCGAGGCCGTCCGAGAGTCTGTCCAGTGCCGTGCGGCACTCCGTGATCGTCGCCATCGCCGTCGACCGTACCCCAGGCGTTCGCGGTAGCGTCGGGTGCATGAACGACGCGCTTCCCGAACCGGAGCCCGCGGACCCGGCGGCTCCGCAGGGCGCCCACGAACCCGCCGCGCCGGCGCCGCTCGGGGTCGGGCGGGAGCCCACCGGGCATCCCGGCGTCGACGCCCGTCTGGAGCGTCTCGCCGAGGTGGACCACCTCCCGGCGGACGGACACCTGGAGGTGTACGAGGATGTACACCGTGGACTGCGTGCGGAGCTGACCTCGCTCGACGCGCACCCCGCCCCTCGTCCGTACGACAACAGGAGCTGAACCCACCGTGGCAGGAGTGGCACGTCGCCGTCTCGACGCCGAGCTGGTCCGGCGCAAGCTCGCGCGCTCGCGCGAGCACGCCGGCCAGCTGATCGCCGCGGGCCGGGTGACCGTCGGCAAGACCGTCGCCACCAAGTCCGCCACCCAGGTCGAGACCGCCGCGGCCATCGTCGTCGTCCCGGACGACTCCGACCCCGACTACGTCTCGCGCGGCGGCCACAAGCTCGCCGGAGCCTTCGCCGCCTTCGTCCCCCTGGGGCTGAAGGTCGAGGGCCGGCGCGCCCTGGACGCCGGAGCCTCCACCGGCGGCTTCACCGACGTCCTGCTGCGCGCGGGCGCCGCCCACGTGATGGCCGTGGACGTCGGCTACGGACAGCTCGCCTGGTCGCTGCAGAGCGACGAGCGCGTGACGGTGAAGGACCGCACGAACGTGCGCGAGTTGACACTCGAAGCGATCGACGGCGTCCCCGTCGACCTCGTCGTCGGCGACCTGTCCTTCATCCCGCTCGGTCTCGTCCTGCCCGCCCTGGTCGCGTGCACGGCGCCGGGCGCCGACCTCGTGCTGATGGTGAAGCCGCAGTTCGAGGTGGGCAAGGAGCGGCTCGGCACCGGCGGAGTCGTCCGTTCCGCCGAACTCCGCGCGGACGCCGTGAAGAACGTGGCCCGGCGGGCCGCCGAGCTCGGGCTCGGTGTCCTGGGCGTCACCGCCAGCCCGCTGCCGGGACCCTCGGGCAACGTCGAGTACTTTCTGTGGCTGCGGGCAGGCGCGCCCGCGCTGGATCCGGCGGATGTCGACCGCGCCGTGGCGGAAGGACCTCGTTGAGCTCAACGGCAGCAGCATCAGAGACCGCACCACGTACCGTCTTCCTGCTCGCGCACACCGGCCGGCCGGCCGCCGTGCGCAGTGCCGAACTGGTCGTCCTCGGACTGCTGCGCTGCGGCATCGGCGTCCGGGTCCTGGAGGCCGAGGCCGCGGACCTGCCGCTGCCGCCGTCCGTCGAGAAGGTCCCCGAGGCCTGTTCCGACGCCCTCGACGGCTGTGAACTCCTCGTCGTCCTCGGCGGCGACGGCACGCTGCTGCGCGGCGCCGAGTTCTCCCGCGCCTCCGGCGTCCCGATGCTCGGGGTCAACCTGGGCCGCGTCGGCTTCCTCGCGGAGGCCGAGCGCGACGACCTCGACAAGGTCGTCGACCGTGTGGTGACGAGGGCGTACGAGGTCGAGGAGCGGATGACCCTCGACGTCGCCGTCTACGAGAACGGCGACGTCCTGTACCGCGACTGGGCCCTCAACGAGGCCGCCGTGCAGAAGGTGTCCCCGGAGCGGATGCTGGAGGTCGTCCTCGCGATCGACGGGCGCCCGGTGACCGGCTTCGGCTGCGACGGGGTGATCTGCGCGACACCCACGGGATCCACCGCGTACGCCTTCTCGGCCGGCGGCCCGGTCGTCTGGCCGGAGGTCGAGGCGCTGCTCATGGTCCCGATCGGCGCCCACGCCCTCTTCGCCAAGCCCCTGATCACCACCCCCCAGTCGGTCCTCGCCGTCGAGGTCGAGCCGCACACACCGCACGGGGTGCTGTGGTGCGACGGGCGGCGGACGGTGGAACTCCCCGCGGGCGCGCGGGTCGAGGTGCGGCGGGGTGCCGTGCCGGTCCGGCTCGCCCGGCTCCACCACGCCTCCTTCACGGACCGGCTCGTCGCCAAGTTCGCCCTGCCCGTCTCCGGCTGGCGCGGCGCCCCGCACTGATCCCGCTCGGGGAGGGCACGCCGTCAACGATCGGCGCGCCGGAGGGTGACGTCCGGGGGCGATGTCGCGTCGCGGCAGGGAAACCTCGTATGGTCTGGGGCGTGCTGGAGGAGATGCGGATACGGTCGCTCGGGGTCATCGACGACGCGGTGGTCGAGCTGTCGCCCGGCTTCACCGCGGTGACCGGTGAGACCGGTGCGGGCAAGACCATGGTGGTGACCAGCCTCGGGCTGCTGCTCGGCGGCCGGGCCGACCCGGCCCTGGTGCGGATCGGCGCGGCCTCGGCCGTCGTCGAGGGGCGGATCAGCGTGCCCGCGGGCTCGCCCGCCGCCGTACGCGCCGTGGAGGCCGGGGCGGAGCTCGACGAGGGCGTCCTGCTCGTCAGCCGTACCGTCTCGGCCGAGGGACGCTCACGGGCCCACCTGGGCGGGCGCTCCGTGCCCGTCGGGCTGCTCGCCGAGCTCGCCGACGAACTCGTCGCCGTCCACGGCCAGACCGACCAGCAGGGCCTGCTCAAGCCCGCCCGGCAGCGCGGTGCGCTCGACCGGTACGCGGGCGAGGCCGTCTCCGTACCGCTCGCCGCCTACGGCGAGGCGTACCGGCGGCTGCGCGCCGTCACCGGAGAGCTGGACGAGATCACCACCCGGGCCCGGGAGCGGGCCCAGGAGGCCGATCTGCTGCGGTTCGGGCTCGGCGAGATCGAGGCCGTCGCCCCGCGCGCCGGGGAGGACGTCGAACTCGCCGCCGAGGCGGAGCGGCTCGGGCACGCCGAGGCGCTCGCCTCCGCCGCCGCGCTCGCCCACGCCGCGCTCGCGGGCGTGCCCGAGGATCCCGAGTCCATCGACGCCACGACCCTGGTCGCGGGCGCGGGACGGGCCCTGGAGGGCGTACGGGCGCACGACCCGGCGCTCGCCGCACTCGCCGACCGGATGGGGGAGATCTCCATCCTGCTCGGTGACGTGGCCACCGAGCTCGCCGGATACGCCGACGACCTGGACGCCGATCCGCTGCGGCTCGCCGCCGTCGAGGAGCGGCGCGCGGCCCTCACCCAGCTCACCCGGAAGTACGGCGAGGACATCGCCGCGGTCCTGGCGTGGGCCGAGGAGAGCGCGGGCCGGCTCGGCGAGCTGGACAGCGACGACGACCGCATCGAGGAACTCACCGCCGAGCGGGACCGGCTGCGCGACGACCTGTCGGTGCTCGCGCAGCGGCTCACCGACGCCCGTACGGAGGCGGCCGACCGGTTCGCCGGGGCGGTCACCGCCGAACTGGCCTCGCTCGCCATGCCCCACGCGCGCGTGTCCTTCGACATCCGGCAGGCCGAGGACCCCGAAGGCGTCGAGGTCGGCGGCCGCCGGGTCGCGTACGGTCCGTCCGGGGCCGACGAGGTCGAGCTGCTGCTCGCCCCGCACCCCGGCGCCCCGCCGCGGCCCATCGCGAAGGGCGCGTCCGGCGGTGAGCTGTCCCGGGTGATGCTCGCGGTCGAGGTCGTCTTCGCCGGGGTGGATCCGGTGCCGACGTACCTCTTCGACGAGGTCGACGCCGGTGTCGGCGGCAAGGCGGCCGTGGAGATCGGCCGCCGGCTCGCCAAGCTCGCCAGGACCGCCCAGGTCGTGGTCGTCACCCACCTCCCGCAGGTCGCGGCCTTCGCCGACCGTCAGCTGCTCGTGGAGAAGACCAACGACGGGTCCGTGACCCGGTCCGGCGTCACCGTCCTGGAAGGCGAGGAGCGGGTGCGGGAGCTGTCCCGGATGCTCGCCGGCCAGGAGGACTCGGAGACGGCCAGGGCCCACGCGGAGGAGCTGCTCGCGACGGCGCGGGCGGACGCGTGAGACGCCTCGCCGCCCTCGGCATCGCCGCGGGCGTGAGCCGGGCGGTGTACGAGGGGCTGCGGCGGGCCCCGGAGAACGACCGGTGGACCCGGACGAACCACGCGGGGCGGAGCGTCGACCTGTACGCCGGACCCGCCGTCGCCTTCGGTGCGGCGCTCGGGACCGGGAGCGGGCCCGCCGCGTTCGCCGTGCTGGCCGCCGGGGCCTGCGGGGCGTACGACGACGCAAGGAAGGACCACCGGCGGGGCTTCCGGGCGCACCTGGCGGCGCTGCGGGACGGCGAGGTGACCAGCGGGGCCGTCAAGCTCCTCGGCATCGGCGCCGCCTCGCTCGTGGCCGGGGCGCTGCTCAAGGAAAGGGCCGTGGACAAGGTCCTCGCGGGTGTCGTCATCGCCGGCACCGCCCATCTGGTGAACCTCGTGGACGTACGGCCGGGGCGCGCGGGTCTCGCCGTGCTCGCGATCGGCGCGCCGGGGCTGCTGCGCGGTCCGCTCGCCGCCGCACCGATGGGTGCCGCCGCGGCGGTCCTCGGGGACGACCTCGGTGAGCGCACCATGCTCGGCGACACGGGCGCGCACGCGCTGGGTGCCGCCCTCGGCAGCGCCATCGCCGTCGGGAACGGGCGGCTCGGACTCGCCGCGCACGCGGCCGCGTTGATCGCCGCCGCTACCTGGGGGGAGTGCGAGGCCGTCTCGCGCGCTCACCCGAGTGAGTGAACCCGTGGGGTGAGTCCCGGAGCGGTACGCCTCCCGTGCGGGGGAACGACGCCATTTCGCTGCCGGAACGTGCGTACGGTCAGGGGTTCGTGCTGGCATCCTTGGGCGCGTGACACAGCTCCGTACGGTCCAAGTGCTGGGCGGCGACAGCGCGGGCAGCAGCGCTCACGTCCGATCACTTGCCTCGGGGCTCGTGGCGAGGGGCGTGCGGGTGACCGTGTGCGCCCCGGCCGAACTCGACCGCGTCTACGACTACCTGGGCGTCGGCGCGCACTTCGTGCCCCTGCCGCGCCTCGGCGACCCAGCGACGGTCACCGCCCTCCGTAACGCCTGCATCGGGGCCGATGTCGTCCACGCGCACGGGCTTCCGGCGTCCGTACGGGCCGCGCTCGCGCTGTCCGGCGTGGGCGGGAGCGGCGGTCGCGCGCCGCTCGTCACGACCTGGGACAGCCGGGTCCACGTGGACGGGGCGCGCGGCGGGATGCTGCGGCTCCTGGAACGCAGGACCGTACGGGCCGCGACCGTCGTCCTCGCCACCTCCTCCGAACTCGTCGACCGGGCCCGGCGGCGCGGGGCCCGGGACGCCCGGCTCGCACCCGTCACCGTGCCCGCCGCGCGGGGGCCCGTCTGCCTCCACGACGGCAAGGCCCGCGCTGAACTCGGCGCCGTCGACCGGCCGTTGCTGATGGCGGTCGGCGCGCTCGAACGGGGCCGGGGCTACCGGACGCTGCTCGACGCGGCCCGGGAGTGGCGGGAGCTCGACCCGCAGCCGCTCCTCGTCATCGCGGGTGAGGGGCCCGCGCGGGCCGCCCTCCAGCGGCGGATCGCCGAGGAGGATCTGCCGGTGCGGCTGATCGGACGGCGTGAGGACGTGGCGGAGCTGCTCGCGGCGGCGGACGTGGCCGTGCTCCCGTCCCGCTGGGAGGCGCGGTCCCTGCTGGCGCAGGAGGCGCTGCGGCTCGGTGTGCCGCTCGTCGCCACGGCGGTCGGAGGCGTACCGGAACTCGTCGGGGACGCCGCGGAGCTGGTGCCGTACGGGGACGCGGCGGCGCTCGCGGGGGCGGTGCGGGGGCTGCTCGAGGACGTGGAGCGGCGGATGGATCTGGCGGCGGCGGGGCGCGTGCAGGCGGGGACGTGGCCTACGGAGGACGAGACCGTGGCGCATGTGTTGAGCGTGTACGACGAGGTGGTGGGGCGGTGAGGGGGGCCAGGAGCCGAATGGTTCGCGGGCGGGCGTTCCGCCCTGCGGAACGCCCGCCCACCTCCTAGGGCGTGTGGCGGCGGGCCCTCAGGGCCAGGGAGAGGGCCAGGACCGTCTGGGGGTCGTCCAGGTCCGTGCCCAGGAGTTCGGAGATGCGGGCCAGGCGGTTGTAGAGGGTCTGGCGGTTGAGGTGGAGTTCCCTGGCCGTCTCCGCCTTGCGGCCCGCGTGCGCCAGATACGTCTCCAGGGTCGGCAGGAGCGGCGGGCGGGACGTCCGGTCGTGGTCCCTCAGGGGGCCGATCGCGCGGTCCACGAACGCCGCCAGGTCCGGGTGCTCGCGCAGCCGCCAGAGCAGCAGGTCGATGTCGAGGCGGCGGGCGTCGTACCAGGGAAGCTCCGAGAGGCCCTGCGCCGCCGTCGCCGTCTCCGCCGCGTGCCGCAGGCCCGCCGAGGCCGCCGCCCAGCTGCCCGCGACGCCCACGACGACGACCGGCGGGTGCACCCCGGCGCGTTCGAGGCCGGCCCGCTCCACGCCCGCGCGCAGCGCCGCCGCGACCCGGTCCGCTACCGCCGTGCGCTCCGACTCCGAGCGGAGACCCAACAAAAGAGGCACTCGGCCTTCCACCGGGCGGACGCCCAGGAGCGCCGGGACGCCGACGGAGGCCAGTTCCTCCAGGACCGCACGGGCGAGGAGCGCCCAGTTGCCCGAGGGGAAGAGCTCGGAGGCCAGCCGCATCACCACCGGCAGGAGCGGGCCTTCGCCCGGCTTGAAGCCGAGGACCCGGGCCTGCGCCGGGGCGTCCTCGGCCGCGATCCTGCCCTCGGCCAGGTCGGTGAGGAAGTCGCCCCGGCCGCGCGCGGCCAGTTCCTCCTCCTGGCGGGCCTGCATGAGGACGACCGCGAGGAGACCGGCCGCGCGTTCGGCCGCCATCCGGTGCACGGGGGAGAGGGGCCCGGAGACCGAGAGGAGCACGAGGCGGGCCCGCACCGAGCCCGTACCGGGGCCGCCGCCGGGCACGTCGACGAGGACCGTGCCGGTGGGCGGGCCGGACTCGCGGGCCGCCCGCTGACCGCGCAGCCCGTCCCACACCTGGAGCGGGTCGGCGGGAGCGGACTCGGTGCCCGCCGCGTACAGCAGCTGTCCGTCGGCGGTCTCCAGGAAGACCGGGTTGGCGGCGAAGTCGGAGAGGATGCGCAGCACCTGCGGAACCCCACCGCCGCCGAGCAGCGCCTCCGTGCACTGCCGGTGGACCTCCTCGGCCTGCCGCTGGAGTGCGTAGTGGCCGTTGACGATCTCGGTGTGGATCTCCTCCGTGACGGCGACGAACGGCACCTCGCGGTGGAGCTGCACCAGGGGCAGCCCGGCCGCCCGCGCGGTCTCCACTATCGTCGCCGGGAGGCGCGCGAACCGCGGGCCGAGTTCGACGACGAGCGCCGCGATGCCCCGGTCCGCGAGCCGGCGGACGAAAGCGCGTTGTTCGGCCGGGCGCGTGCCCAGACCGAGCCCCGTCGTGAGCAGCAGTTCGCCGCCCTTGAGCAGCGACGCGATGTTCGGCACCTCACCCGCGTGCACCCAGCGCACCGTGCGGTGCAGCCGGTCGGCGCCGGTGACGACCTCCGGGAGCCCGCCGCGCAGCCCCGGGAGTTCGAGCGCCCGCTGCACGGTGATCCCGCCCTGACTGTCCATGGGGCCGGACGCTACCCGCGTCCGTGTTGCGGGGACATCACCCCACGGTCACGGGACCGGACACTTCGCACACCAGGGCGACAACTCGTCGTGCCCTGGCCTGAATTGCGCGACCGCCTGTCGATTGTGGCCTGCGTCACTCGCGAGGATGCTCTCGCGCCATGGCAGAGAACTCCACCCCAGAGGTCCACCGGCTGAAGGCCAACTCGGTCGGGCTCGTCGGCGTCGTCTTCATGGCCGTGGCCACCGCGGCCCCGATCACCGCGATGACCGGCAACCTCCCCATCGCCGTCGGCTTCGGCAACGGCACCGGCGCACCCGCCGGCTATCTCTTCGCGACGCTCGTCCTGACCGTCTTCTCGGTCGGCTATGTCGCCATGGCCAAGCGGATCACGGCCGCCGGCGCCTTCTACGGCTACATCTCGCACGGCCTCGGCCGGATCGCCGGCATGGCGTCCGGCATGCTCGCGGTCCTCGCGTACATCGTCTTCGAGGCCTCCATCGTCGGCGTCTTCGCGTACTTCGCCCAGACGACGGTCGCCGACCAGCTCGGCGTGGACGTGCCGTGGATCCTGTACGCGGCCGTCATGCTCGCCGTGACGGCCGTCCTGTCGTACTTCGACATCAACCTGACCGCCAAGGCGCTCGGCGTGATGCTGATCGCCGAGATCGCCGTCCTCTTCGCGGTCGCCACCGCCGTCCTCATCGCCGGCGGCGGCCCCGAGGGCATCCCCGTCGAGCCGATCAACCCGATGAACGCCTTCACCGGCACCTCCGCGGGCCTCGGTCTCTTCTTCGCCTTCTGGTCCTGGGTCGGCTTCGAGTCGACCGCCATGTACGGCGAGGAGTCGCGCGACCCCAAGAAGGTCATCCCGCGCGCCACCCTCATCTCGGTCATCGGCGTCGGCGTCTTCTACATCTACGTCTCGTGGATGACGATCGCCGGCAACGGCCTCGCCGGGTCCGTGAAGCTGTCCGCCTCCTCCTCGCCGCTCGACCTGTTCTTCGCGCCCACCCAGAGCTTCATCGGCGCCTGGGCCGTCGACGCCTTCCAGTGGCTGCTGCTCACCGGCTCCTTCGCCTGCGGAATGGCTTTCCACCAGTGCGCCTCGCGCTATCTGTACGCCATCGGCCGTGAGGGCTTCCTCCACCCGGCGCTCGGCCGGACGCACGCCAGGCACGGCTCGCCGTACATCGCCTCGTACGTGCAGAGTGCGATCGCCGTCGGCCTCGTCGCCGCCTTCTGGCTCACCGGCCAGGACCCGTACATCCACCTCTACACGCTGCTCGCGATCCTCGGCACGATGGCGATCCTCATCGTCCAGACGCTCTGCTCCTTCGCCGTCATCGGCTACTTCCGCAAGAACCACCCCGAGGACCGGCACTGGTTCAAGACCCTCACCGCCCCGCTCCTCGGCGGCGTCGGCATGATCGCGGTCGTCGTCCTGCTGGTCATCAACATGGAGACGGCGGCCGGTCTCGCCGCCGACTCCCTCTTCTTCAAGGCGATCCCCTGGATCGTCGGCCTCGTCTTCTTCGGCGGTCTCGGCCTCGGCTTCTACCTCAAGGCCAAGCGGCCCGAGCGGTACGAGATCATCGGCCGGATCGTCCTGGAGGACGCCGCCGAGCGCGACGACGAACCCCGCCCGGAACCCGCCGCCGCCCCCGTGTCCCAGAGCTGAATCCCCCTCCCTCCTCCAGGAGCGCCCCATGGCACGCACCAACCCGATGCACCTCCTGAAGCGCCTCGCCGCCGAGCACGTCGACGCCCGACGGCTCCGCCTCCCCGTCGACGAGCTCCGCGGCATGAGAGCCGACGCCCCCGGGCGCCGGACCCTGCTCAAGTACGCCGCGGCGGCCGGTGTCGCCGTCGGCGTCGGCGCCGGCGCCGCCGTCCCCGCCCATGCCACGACCCCCGACCGGCCCCTCGACAGCACCGCCCGGGTCGCGGTCGTCGGGGCCGGGATCTCCGGCCTCACCGCCGCCCTCACCCTCCAGGACGCCGGCGTCAGCCCCGTCCTGTACGAGGCCAACCCGTCCAGGGTCGGCGGCCGCATGTGGACGCAGCGCGCCCACTGGGCGTACGGCCAGACGTCCGAGATCGGCGGCGAGCTGATCGACACCAGCCACAAGAAGATCCTCGAACTCTGCCGCCGCTTCGGCCTCGACGTCGAGGACTTCCTCGGCGGCGGACCCATCGGGGCCGAGGAGGTCCTCTGGTTCGACGGCGCCTACTACCCGCGCCACCAGGCCGACGAGGACTTCAAGGCGGTCTACCAGGCCCTGCGCCGCGACCTCTCCGAGGCGGGGGAGGTCCTCTGGAACCAGACCACTCCCACCGGCACCGCACTCGACAACATGTCGATATACGAGTGGATCGAGACCCGGGTGCCCGGCGGCCACGCCTCCCCGCTCGGCCAGTTCATCGACGTCGCCTACAACGTCGAGTACGGCGCCGACACCACCGAACAGTCCTCGCTCGCCCTCGTCCTGCTCATGGGCTACCAGACCAATCCCGGCAACTTCAACATCTGGGGCCTGTCCAACGAGCGGTACCACATCATCGGAGGCAACGACCGGCTCCCGAACGCCATCGCCGGGGCGCTCGCCCCCGGCACCCTGCGCCAGGGCTGGTCCCTGACCGCCGTACGGGCCAACGCGGACGGCACCCAGACGCTGACCTTCACCGAGGCCGGCGCCACCAGGACCGTCACCGCCGACCACACGGTCCTCTGTCTCCCGCTGCCGATCCTCAAGCAGCTCGACCTCTCCCTGGCCGGCTTCGACCCACTCATGAGGAACCTGCTGCGCGACGCGCGGATGGGGCACTGCACCAAGCTGAACATGCAGTTCGGCACCCGCCCCTGGCGCGGCACCGGCGCCTGGCCCGGCGTCTCCGCGGGCGACTGCTTCACCGACACCGAGGTCCAGCAGACCTGGGACACCACCAAGATCCAGGGCGGCACCGGCGGCATCCTCATCCAGTACGGCGGAGGCAGCCTGGCCAAGGCACTGAACCCGGCCGGGCCGTTCTCCACGGAGTCCGATCCGTACGTACGGAGCCTCGTCACCCGCTACCTGGCGGGCATCGACGCCTTCTTCCCCGGCACCTCAAGGGCGTACACGGGCCGGGCCCAGCTCTCCGCCTGGCACAAGAACCCGTACTCGCTCGGCGCGTACTCCTGCTGGCCCGTCGGCTACCTCCACCGGTACGCCGGCTACGAGGGCACCGCCCAGGGCAACGTCCACATCGGCGGCGAGCACTGCTCGTACGACTTCCAGGGCTTCATGGAAGGCGGGGCGACGGAGGGCGAGCGGGCCGCGCGGGAGGTGATCGACGCGCTGAGGTGACCCGCTGACGGGTCATGCCCTCAGGCGGCCGGTGCGATGTTGTGGTTGAAGCGGAAGACGTTGTCGGGGTCGTAGGCGGCCTTGACGGCGGCGAGCCTGCGGTAGTTCTCGGCACCGAAGCCGGCGACGACCCGCTCCTCGCCCTCGGAGCCGATGAAGTTGAGATAGACGGCTCCGGTCGACCACGGCCTCGCATCGGCCCGCACGTCCCGCACCCACCGCACGGCGCGCTCGTCATCGGCCGGGTCCACCCAGGTCGCGAAGGGGTGGACGACCCAGGGGGCGGAGCGCCACGGGACCGGGTAGTCGGTGGGGCCCGACGCCACCGCGCCGCCCATCATGAACAGCACGTGCTGGGTGGCGGTCGGCATCGGGATCTGCTCCGCGCGTGCGCAGAAGAGGTCCACGGCCTCGTCGGGGAAGCCGGTCAGATACTCCGCCGACCAGTAGTTCCGCAGCCCCGGCGGGTCGTCGATCATGCACTGCAGATCCGCGTACGAGACGTCCGCGACCATCTCGATCGCGGGCTTGAGCGCGAACAGCGGCGCCGCGAGTTCACGCACCTCGGCGACGGGACCGGCGCAGGTGAGCATGGTGCCGCAGACCAGCTCGCCCACCAGGTGCTCCGGGACGAACGGCTCGGGCGGTGCGGGGAAGTAGATGACTCCGCCGCCCACCTCGTCGGGCGCGGACGATGCCAGGTCACGGAAGACACGGACCACCTCGGGGGCCTGCTCGGGCAGGAACAACAGCAACGCCATGCTCATCGCCGGCAGCTCGTGCAGACGCAGCGTCAGCGAGGTGGCCACCCCGAAGTTCCCGCCGCCACCGTGCAGCGCCCAGAACAGTTCGGGGTTCGTCTCCGCGTCGGTGTGGACGTGCTTCCCCTCGGCGGTGATCAGCTCCGCCGCCACGAGGTTGTCGCAGGCGAGCCCGAACTTCCGCTCCAGCCACCCCGAACCACCGCCGAGCGTGAAACCCCCGACGCCCGTGGTGGACACCCGGCCGCCGGTCGTCGCCAGACGGAACGGCTGACAGGCGCGGTCGAGATGGCTCATGGTCGCGCCGCCCTCGACCCGTACCGTCATGTGCTCGGGATCGGCCACGACCGCGTGCATCCGGCGCAGGTCGACGACGAGACCGTCGTCGACGACGGACGTGCCGGCGACACTGTGCCCGCCGCCGCGCACCGCGATCGGCAGCCCGGTCTCCCGGCCGAAGACGATCGCGTTGGAGACGTCCTCCTGGCTCGCGCACTGCGCGATGACCGCCGGACGCCGGTCGATCATGCCGTTGTGGACCGTCCGCGCCTCCTCGTACCCCGGATCACCGGGGACGAGGACCGCACCGGCCAGATCCTCGCGGAGTCCGGCGAGAGCTGACTGCGGGACGCTGATCTGGGGAGCCATGGGGAAGCCCCCCTTTCCGAGGGGGGACAGGGCTCTTCCAGCGTATTCCCGCGGGCGGCTCCCGTCGCCTCAGCCGCCGTACGCTCCGCTCGCCGTCAGCCGCAGCGCCGTGTCGATCAGCGGGACGTGGCTGAAGGCCTGCGGGAAGTTGCCCACCTGCCGCTGGAGCCTCGGGTCCCACTCCTCCGCGAGCAGCCCCAGGTCGTTGCGGAGCGCGAGCAGCTTCTCGAAGAGGGTGCGGGCCTCGTCCACCCGGCCGATCATCGCCAGGTCGTCCGCCAGCCAGAACGAGCACGCGAGGAACGCGCCCTCGTCGCCCTCCAGACCGTCGACCCCGGCCTCCTCGCCGGCCGTCGGATAGCGCAGCACGAACCCGTCCTCCGTGGACAGCTCCCGCTGGATCGCCTCGATCGTGCCGATGACCCGCTTGTCGTCCGGCGGCAGGAAGCCCATCTGCGGGATCAGCAGCAGCGAGGCGTCCAGCTCCCTGGAGCCGTACGACTGTGTGAAGGTGTTCCGCTCGGGGTCGTAGCCCTTCTCGCAGACGTCCCGGTGGATCTCGTCGCGCAGCGCGTGCCAGCGCTCCAGGGGGCCGTCGGCGTCCCCGGACTCGATGAGCTTGATCGTGCGGTCGACGGCCACCCAGGCCATCACCTTCGAGTGGACGAAGTGCCGGCGCGGACCGCGGACCTCCCAGATGCCCTCGTCGGGCTGGTCCCAGTGCTTCTCCAGGTAGTTGATCAGCTTGATCTGGAGGAGCGAGGCGTAGTCGTTGCGGGAGAGGCCCGTCATGTGCGCGAGGTGGAGGGCCTCGGTGACCTCGCCGTAGACGTCCAGCTGGAGCTGGTTGGCGGCGCCGTTGCCGACCCGGACCGGGCCGGAGTTCTCGTATCCCGGCAGCCAATCCAGCTCCGCCTCGCCGAGTTCCCGCTCGCCCGCGATGCCGTACATGATCTGGAGGTTCTCCGGGTCGCCCGCGACCGCGCGGAGCAGCCAGTCCCGCCAGGCGCGGGCCTCCTCGCGGTAGCCGGTGCGCAGCATCGACGAGAGGGTGATCGCCGCGTCCCGCAGCCACGTGTAGCGGTAGTCCCAGTTGCGGACGCCGCCGATCTCCTCGGGGAGCGAGGTGGTCGGCGCGGCCACGATCCCGCCGGTCGGCGCGTACGTCAGCGCCTTCAGGGTGATCAGGGAGCGGATCACGGCCTCCCGGTAGGGGCCGTGGTACGTGCAGTGCTCGACCCACTCGCGCCAGAACTCGGCGGTGGCCTCCAGGGAGCCCTCGGGGTCGGGCAGCGCCGGCGGCTCGCGGTGGGAGGGCTGCCAGGAGATCGTGAACGCGATCCGGTCACCGGGATTGACGGTGAACTCGGAGTACGTCGTGAGGTCCTTGCCGTGGGTCTCGGCCTCGGTGTCCAGCCACACGGAGTCGGGCCCCGCGACGGCGACCGTGCGGTCGCCGACCTTGTGGACCCACGGCACGATCCGGCCGTAGCTGAACCGCATCCGCAGCGCCGAGCGCATCCGCACCCGGCCGGAGACGCCCTCCACGATCCGGATGAGCTGGGGCGCGCCGTCGCGCGGGGGCATGAAGTCGGTGACCCGGACCGTGCCGCGCGGGGTGTCCCACTCGGATTCCAGGATCAGCGAGTCGCCGCGGTAGCGACGCCGGTCGGCCGCGGGCGGTTCGGCGTCGGCGGGCCCGGCGGGGCCCACCCGCCAGAAACCGTGTTCCTCGGTGCCGAGCAGTCCGGCGAAGATCGCGTGCGAGTCGAAGCGGGGGAGACACAGCCAGTCGACGCTGCCGTCGCGGCAGACCAGTGCGGCGGTCTGCATGTCTCCGATGAGTGCGTAATCCTCGATGCGCCCGGCCACGTGCTTCACTCCAGTCGAACGGCCACGTCCGCCCCGCAGGGCGCTTGCTCCAGATGCTCCGGCTGGTGTCGGCCGGGTCTGCGTGTGTCAGCGGTCAAGGTCTTCGACGAGCTCTTGGTCCGGATGACGGGCGGGATGGTTCCGCTGGCCGGCCGGCTCGGCGGGCTATGTCCGAGCAGGATACGTCGGACCCCGCCGCGGCGGTGATCACGTCCGTGACGGCATTGCTCCGTTCGGGTGAACGGGGCCTCCTCCCCGTCCCCCGTACCACCGGGAGGCCCGTTCCGTCCCTGATCAGAGCTCCTCCCCTTCGCCGTGGGAGTGTCCGCCCCCACCCTCGCGTCGCCGTCCGTGAACACCCGACTGCCCCGTGTGGCCGGAAGCGGTCTCCCGATCTCGCTGATACCCTGGTACCCCGTGGACCGGTGGGAAACGGCGACAGCCGAGGACCCCGAAACCGCAGCGACGGCACCCCCCGATTCTTCCGGAGGGCACGCCGGTACGCACCTCCAGAACGCGACCACGGGAGCCCCCTCTTGGCGATGCCGCCCAAAACCACGACGACCAAGCACATCTTCGTCACCGGGGGTGTCGCCTCCTCCCTCGGCAAGGGCCTGACCGCCTCCAGCCTGGGTGCGCTCCTCAAGGCCCGGGGCCTGCGGGTCACGATGCAGAAGCTCGACCCGTACCTCAACGTCGACCCGGGCACGATGAACCCCTTCCAGCACGGCGAGGTGTTCGTCACCAACGACGGCGCCGAGACCGACCTGGACATCGGCCACTACGAGCGCTTCCTCGACGTCGACCTCGACGGCTCGGCCAACGTCACCACCGGCCAGGTCTACTCGCAGGTCATCGCCAAGGAGCGGCGCGGCGAGTACCTCGGTGACACCGTGCAGGTCATCCCGCACATCACCAACGAGATCAAGTCCCGCATCCGCCGCATGGCGACCGACGACGTGGACGTCGTCATCACCGAGGTCGGCGGCACCGTCGGCGACATCGAGTCCCTGCCGTTCCTGGAGACCGTCCGCCAGGTCCGCCACGAGGTCGGCCGCGACAACGTCTTCGTCGTGCACATCTCGCTGCTGCCCTACATCGGCCCCTCCGGCGAGCTGAAGACCAAGCCGACCCAGCACTCCGTCGCCGCCCTGCGGAACATCGGCATCCAGCCCGACGCGATCGTGCTGCGCGCCGACCGCGAGGTCCCGACCGCCATCAAGCGCAAGATCTCGCTGATGTGCGACGTCGACGAGGCCGCGGTGGTCGCCGCGATCGACGCCAAGTCGATCTACGACATCCCGAAGGTGCTCCACACCGAGGGCCTGGACGCCTACGTCGTCCGCAAGCTCGACCTGCCGTTCCGCGACGTGGACTGGACCGTCTGGGAGGACCTCCTGGACCGCGTCCACAACCCGGAGCACGAGGTCACCGTCGCGCTCGTCGGCAAGTACATCGACCTGCCCGACGCCTACCTCTCGGTCACCGAGGCCATGCGGGCCGGCGGCTTCGCCAACAAGGCCCGCGTCAAGGTCAAGTGGGTCACCTCCGACGACTGCAAGACCCCGGCCGACGCCGAGAAGCAGCTCGTCGACGTCGACGCGATCCTCGTCCCCGGCGGCTTCGGCGACCGTGGTGTGAGCGGCAAGGTCGGCGCGATCCGGTACGCCCGCGAGAACAAGGTGCCGCTGCTCGGCATCTGCCTCGGCCTCCAGTGCATCGTCATCGAGGCCGCCCGGAACCTGGCCGACATCCCCGAGGCCAACTCCACCGAGTTCGACCCCGCCACCGCGCACCCCGTCGTCTCCACGATGGAGGAGCAGCTCGCGTACGTCGAGGGCGCCGGCGACCTGGGCGGAACGATGCGCCTCGGTCTCTACCCGGCGAAGCTCGCCGAGGGCTCGATCGTCCGCGAGGTCTACGACGACCAGCCGTACGTGGAGGAGCGTCACCGTCACCGCTACGAGGTGAACAACGCCTACCGCGCGGAGCTGGAGAAGAAGGCCGGTCTGGTCTTCTCCGGCACCTCCCCGGACAACAAGCTCGTCGAGTACGTCGAGTACCCGCGCGAGATCCACCCCTACCTGGTCGCCACCCAGGCGCACCCGGAGCTGAAGTCCCGCCCGACCCGCCCCCACCCGCTGTTCGCGGGCCTGGTCAAGGCGGCCGTGGAGCGCAAGACGGCGAAGTAGTACGGCGCGTTAACGTTGCCGGGGTACGGGTCCCTTTCCGGGGCGCGTACCCCGGCTTTCGCATGTACGGAGGACTTCTGATGCAGGTGCAGGACACCCCGGAGGAGTGGCGGGTCGTCGCGACGGCGACCCCCTTCCAGGGCAACAAGACCAGCGTCCGCACGGACGACGTGGTCATGCCGGACGGCACGGTCGCGCGCCGCGACTACCAGGTCCACCCCGGCTCGGTGGCCGTCCTCGCCCTCGACGAGCAGGACCGGGTCCTGCTGCTCAAGCAGTACCGGCACCCGGTGCGGCAGAAGCTCTGGGAGATCCCGGCGGGACTCCTCGACGTGCCCGGTGAGAACCCGCTGCACGCGGCGCAGCGCGAGCTGTACGAGGAGGCGCACGTCAAGGCCGAGGACTGGCGGGTCCTCGCCGACGTCTACACGACGCCCGGCGGCTGCGACGAGGCGGTACGGATCTTCCTGGCGCGGGACCTGTCGGAGGCGGAGGGCGAACGCTTCGAGGTCGCGGAGGAGGAGGCCGACATGGAGCTGGCGCGGGTGCCGCTCGCGGACCTCGTGCGGGGGGTCCTCGCGGGCGAGCTGCACAACAACTGCCTGGTGGTGGGGGTGCTGTCGCTGGCGGCGGCGCGGGTGGGGGAGGGGGTGGGGGCGCTGCGTCCGGCGGACGCGGAGTGGCCGGCCCGGCCGTTCGAGTCGTAGCCGAGCCTTGTGCGGGGCCTTCGGTCCGGGGCCTTCGCCGGCCGCGCGTGCGGGGCCTTCGGTCTAGGGCCTCCGCCGGCCGCGCGTGCGGGCAGCCGTCCCGCCGGGGCGGTGGCGCCGGGGGGCCACCGTGGGGGTGGTGTGACGATCTGTTGATCCGATTGGGGGACGTGTCCGTCGTGCTCCGACGGGTCCGTGTCGTGCCCTGAACTACGCTCGGGAACGCCCGTGCGGAGACCCCCGCGGGATCGGCTCGTGTGCAGGTGGACGGGAGCGTGGCCCGTGACGGATCAGGCGGTGGCGGCGGCCGGCAGCCGCCAGTTCTTCGGGCGGCAGCGGGAGTTGAAGGCCCTGCGCGCCGACATCGAGCGGACCGGCCTCGACACCCTCACCGGCCGCAAGGCCCCCCGCGCCCGGGTCCTGCTGATCGCCGGCAAGCCCGGCTCCGGACGTACCGCCCTCGCCGAGGAACTCGCCGCCGGCCTCGCCGACCGCTACCCCGACGGGATCTTCCGGGCCCGGCTCACCGAGCCCGGCGGCACCCCCGTGCCGACCGCCCGGGTCGCCCAGGAGCTCCTCGCCGCGCTCGGCGTCGCCGAACCCCCCGGGGCCGGTGAGGACGAGCTGACCGAACTCGTCAGGAACGCCCTGGGCGAGCGCCGGGCCCTCCTCGTCCTGGACGACGCCGTCGACGCCGAACAGGCCGACCCGCTGATCCCCGACAACCCCGCCGTCCTGGTCGTGGGCGTCGCCCGCGGACCGCTCACCGGCATCCCCGACGTACGGCCGTGCACGCTGGGCGGGCTCGACCCCAAGTCGGCCATCGAACTGCTCACCGCCTTCACCGGCTCCGTACGCATCACCGTCGATCCCCAGGCCGCCGAGACCCTCGTCGAGGAGTGCGGCGGGCTGCCCGGCGCGGTCGTCCTCGCCGGCGGCTGGCTCTCCACCCACCCCAAGGTCTCCGTCGCCGATCTCGCGAAGAGGCTGCGCGGGCTCTCCGGCGACCCCCTCACTCGGGCCTTCCTCCTTGTCCACGAGGCGCTGCCCGCCACCGCCGCCCGGATACTGCGATTCCTCGCGCTCGCCCCGCTCGGCCGGGCCGACGCCCACACCGCCTCCGCCCTGGCCGGCTGTTCGGTGTCGGCTGCCGCCACCACCCTCGCCGACTTCGCCGCCCTGGGGCTCGTCTTCCACGGCGAGGACGGGCAGTACGAGGTCCCCGGCCATCTCGTCCCCCTCCTGCGCGACCGGCTCGAGGAGTGCGACCGGCCCGCCGAGGTGCAGCTCGCGCGGGCCCGGATGCTGGAGCGGACCGTACGGCTCCTCCAGTCCTGCCGTGCGGTCACCGAGCCCGAGGGCTCGGCCGCGCGCCGGAAACTGGCCGGCCTGCCGCGCGCCCTGCGCTTCCCCAGCGCGGCCGAAGGGGCCGTCTGGCTCCGCTCACGGCAGCCCGTCCTCCTCGCCTCCGCCCGGCTCGCCGTCGCCGACGGGGAGCTCGACACCCTCGCACGGCGCCTCGTCGCGTCCCTGGTGCGGGCGCTCGCCGCGCACCGGGGGGCCGAGGCCGCGGCGCCCGAGCTGTACGGCCTGCATCAGCTGGTCCTGGACGTGGCCGAGCGGCGCGGACTGCACCGGGAGCGGGCCGCCGCCCTGCTCAACCTGGCCGATCTCGACGCCCGCACCGGACGGACCAAGGACGCTCTGCTGCGATATCGGTCGGCTTTGGACGCAGGACGCGCAGCAAATGACCCGTACGCCACCGGCCGCGCGATGGAATCCGTAGGAGGGGCGTATCAGGAACTGGGGGACTGGCAGCGGGCCGGTGACTGGTACGGGAGGGCGCTCGCCCAGCGCCTCGCCCGCGACGAGCGGGCCGACCAGGCCCGGCTCTACACGCGCCTCGGCGCCGTACAGACCTACGCGGGCCGGTACGGCGAGGCCCTGCGGAACTGGCGTGCCGCCGCGGCCGGCTATCGGCGGCTCGCCGATCTCCCGGGCTACGCACGGTCGTTGAGCGAGGCGGCCCGGGTCCAGGAGTACGCCGGACGGCCCGAGGAGTCCCTGCGGACCTGCGAGGAGGCGGTGGAGTGGGCGCGGCGGGCGCAGGACACCCGGCTCCAGGCCGCGCTCCAGCTGCGCCTGGCCGACACCCTCGACCGGCTGGGCGACCCGGCTGCGGCCCGGCTGCGCCGGGCCGCAGCGGAGAGACTGTTGGAAACGGAAAGATCCGCCTACGAAATCCGCAGTGTCTCCGTCGAAGATTAGTACTTTGAAAGGCTAGACAGAGGGAACTCCTTCATTAGACTGGGTTGCGCCGCGTTCGAACGTGGTCTGCCCCGGTGCGCCCCCGTGCATCCGGGTATGTATCGCAGTGCCCCATGTATCCCTCCCTGATTCAAGGACCGTGATCGACGATGAAGGTCGGCATCCCCCGCGAGGTCAAGAACAACGAGTTCCGCGTGGCCATCACCCCCGCCGGTGTCCACGAGCTCGTCCGCCACGGCCACCAGGTCTTCATCGAGCAGAACGCCGGTGTCGGCTCCTCGATCACGGACGAGGAGTACGTCGCCGCCGGCGCCGAGATCCTCCCCACCGCCGACGAGGTCTGGGCCACCGCCGACCTGCTGCTCAAGGTCAAGGAGCCGATCGCGGAGGAGTACCACCGTCTCCGCAAGGACCAGACGCTCTTCACCTACCTGCACCTCGCCGCCTCCAAGGAGTGCACGGACGCGCTCCTGGCCTCCGGCACCACCGCCATCGCCTACGAGACGGTCGAGACCGCGAACCGCGCGCTCCCGCTGCTCGCCCCGATGTCCGAGGTCGCGGGCCGGCTGGCCCCGCAGGTCGGCGCGTACCACCTGATGCGCTCGGTCGGCGGCCGCGGTGTCCTCCCCGGCGGCGTCCCCGGCACCCACGCCGGCGAGTGCGTCGTCATCGGCGGCGGCGTCTCGGGCTGGAACGCCACCCAGATCGCCGTCGGCATGGGCTTCCACGTGACCCTGCTCGACCGTGACATCAACAAGCTCCGCGAGGCCGACAAGATCTTCGGCACCAAGGTGAAGACGATCGTCTCCAACGCCTTCGAGCTGGAGAAGGCCGTCGTCGAAGCCGACCTCGTCATCGGCGCCGTCCTCATCCCGGGCGCCAAGGCCCCGAAGCTGGTCACCAACGAGCTCGTCGCCAAGATGAAGCCCGGAAGTGTCCTTGTCGACATCGCGATCGACCAGGGCGGCTGCTTCGAGGACTCGCACCCGACCACCCACGCCGAGCCGACCTTCCAGGTCCACGACTCGGTCTTCTACTGCGTCGCCAACATGCCCGGCGCGGTCCCGAACACCTCCACCTACGCCCTCACCAACGCCACGCTGCCCTACATCGTGTCGCTGGCGAACAACGGCTGGGTCGAGGCGCTGCGTCGCGACGCCGCGCTCGGTCTGGGCCTCAACACCCATGACGGCAAGGTGGTTTACAAGGAGGTCGCCGAGGCGCACGGTCTCGAGCACGTCGAGCTGGGCACCCTCCTGGGCTGACCCTCACGGCACCGCCGTCAACGCGTGCCGTCAATCCGCGCACCGGCCGGACCTTGTTCGACAAGGTCCGGCCGGATGCGTGTCCGGACCCGGAGGAACGTTCGGCCAACTCGCCTCGAACGTAACTGTTTAACCGTTTCGCACACCCCTGAAACGTGTGGATGCATGCCTGCGCGCCCTTGACAGAGACGTGTTCGGTTGCCGACACATCGGGCCGGGTCCGGCGGATTGTGTTGCTGCGGAGCGGTGACACGCCATAGAGTCGCCAACCGTCGGCATGGTGCCACGCTGACCTATCGATAAATGTTCCTGGTGACATCCAAGGAGGTAAGACGACTTGTGAATGAGTCGACAATTACTCCCGGGAGCGGTGCGCCAGGTGCTCCGATCGGCTCCGTCGCGGTGCGGACCTTCGCGACGCACCAGCCCATGACGACAGCCCACACGATGAAGACGATGGACGGCCTACACGTGAACGCCACGGCCGGCAACGAGATGGGCCGAGAGTCCACCCACTTCGCCGCCTTTGACGAGGTGCCCGAGGGGCACTTCTACGACCCCGACGCCGAGTACGAGCCCGACCCGGAGTACGCGGCCACCCTCGCACCCGACGCTGCCCGGCAGCGCCGCGAGCGGATCGGCCCCACCGGACGGCCGCTGCCGTACTTCCCGATCCCGGGTCCCCTGACCGACCACGGACCCGCGAAGATCATCGCGATGTGCAACCAGAAGGGCGGCGTCGGCAAGACCACGTCGACCATCAACCTGGGTGCCGCGCTCGCGGAGTACGGACGACGGGTGCTGCTCGTCGACTTCGACCCGCAGGGAGCCCTGTCGGTCGGCCTCGGCGTGAACCCGATGGAGCTCGACCTCACCGTCTACAACCTGCTCATGGAGCGGGGCATGTCGGCCGACGAGGTCCTCCTCAAGACCGCCGTGCCCAACATGGACCTGCTGCCGAGCAACATCGACCTCTCGGCCGCCGAAGTCCAGCTCGTCAGCGAGGTCGCGCGCGAGTCCACGCTCCAGCGCGCCCTGAAGCCGCTGATGAACGACTACGACTACATCGTGATCGACTGTCAGCCCTCGCTCGGCCTGCTGACCGTGAACGCCCTGACGGCGGCTCACAAGGTCATCGTGCCGCTGGAGTGCGAGTTCTTCGCGCTGCGCGGTGTGGCCCTGCTGACCGAGACCATCGAGAAGGTCCAGGAGCGGCTCAACCCCGAGCTCGAACTCGACGGCATCCTCGCCACGATGTACGACTCGCGGACCGTGCACAGCCGTGAGGTCCTCGCGCGCGTCGTCGAGGCCTTCGACGACCACGTGTACCACACGGTCATCGGGCGGACCGTGCGCTTCCCGGAGACCACGGTCGCCGGCGAGCCCATCACCACCTACGCCTCCAACTCCGTGGGCGCCGCCGCCTACCGTCAGCTCGCCAGGGAGGTGCTCGCCCGGTGTCACGCCGAGTGAGTCTGCCCGGCGCCGACGAACTCTTCCGTACGACCGGGGGGACGGCGCTCCAGGCGTCCGCACCCCGCCGGGCCGTTCCGGCCCCCGCGGGCGAGCGGGACCCGGGGGCGGCCGAGAGCTCCGCGGAGCACACGGCGGCGGACTCCGAGGCGGCGGAACCGCTGGCCCGTACGGCGGAGCCGGAGAGCGCGTCCAAGGCCCCGCCCTCCGCCGCGGTGCCCGCACCGGCGGCGCGGCGGCGCGGCGGCCGTACTCCGAACCGGCGGCCCAGCGGCCGCGAGCGCCACGACGAGAAGATCACGGTCTACGTCTCCGCCGAGGAGCTGATGGACCTGGAGCACGCGCGGCTCGTCCTGCGCGGCGAGCACGGCCTCGCCGTCGACCGGGGCCGGATCGTGCGGGAGGCCGTCGCGGTCGTCCTGGCGGACCTGGAATCCCGCGGCGACGCGAGCATCCTCGTCCGCCGTCTGCGCGGCCGCTGACGGTAGCCTGCGGGCTGCCACGCTCCTCGTTCCCCCTGGACCACCATGCACCACACGCCCGACGAAACGTCCCGCCCACCGCGCCGCCGCGTCCTGGGCCGGGGGCCGGGCGAGGGGGAGGGGCAGCCGGAGACGGCGCCACCCGCCACCGGGCCGGCAGTGCCCGCCGGGCCCGCGGAGGCCGGGGAGGCGGTGCCACCCGTCGCCGAGCCCGGGGTGCCGGCCGCTGGGTCCGCGGTGCCTGCGGTGTCCGCTGGGCCTGCGGCGCCTGCTGGGCCCGCGGAGGTCCGGGAGTCCTGCCACGAGGCCGCTGGGGACCGTGAGACCTGGCGGAGCCCTGAGGCCGCTGGGGCGCGTGGGACGGAGCCCGGGGCCGCTGCGGAGAGCGAGACGGGGCCGGAGGTCGGGGCCCGGCCGGAAGCCCGGTCGGAGCCCGGGGCCGTCGCCGAGGGCGGTGACGGGCGGTTCACCGTGCGGCTCGCGAACTTCGAGGGGCCCTTCGATCTGCTGCTCCAGCTGATCACCAAGCACCGGCTCGACGTCACCGAGGTCGCCCTCTCCCAGGTCACCGACGAGTTCATGGCCCATCTGCGCGCCCTCGGGCCCGACGGCGACCTCGACCAGACCACCGAGTTCCTCGTCGTCGCCGCCACCCTGCTCGACCTCAAGGCCGCCCGGCTGCTGCCCGCGGCCGAGGTGGAGGACGAGGCCGACCTCGCGCTCCTGGAGGCGCGCGACCTGCTCTTCGCCCGGCTCCTCCAGTACCGGGCGTACAAACGCGTCGCGGCGATCTTCGAGGAGCGCTGGGAGGCCGAGGGCCGCCGCCATCCCCGTACCGTCGGACTCGAACCGCACCACGCCGCACTGCTCCCCGAGGTCGTCATCTCCCTCGGCGCCGAGGGATTCGCCCGGCTGGCCGCCAAGGCCATGCAGCCGAAGGCCGCGCCGCAGGTGTACGTCGACCACATCCACGCCCCGCTCGTCAGCGTCCGCGAGCAGGCCGCCGTCGTCGTCGCGCTGCTGCGGGGGCGCGGGACGGCGCTCTTCCGGGAGCTGATCGAGGACGCGGGCGACGACACCCTCACGGTCGTGGCCCGATTCCTCGCCCTCCTGGAGCTCTACCGGGAGAAGGCCGTCGCCCTCGACCAGGAGACCGCCCTGGGGGACCTCACGGTCTCCTGGACCGGCGGGGAGGCGGACCCGTCCGGGGCCGTGACCGACGAATTCGACCAGGAGGCCACCCCGTGAGCGACCTCAAGCCCGCCCTCGAAGCCGTCCTCATGGTCGTCGACGAGCCCGCCACCGAGGCCCATCTCGCCAAGGTCCTGGAGCGCACCCCCCAGGAGGTGGCCGAGGCCCTGCGCGAGCTGGCCGACGAGTACACCGCCCAAAGCCGCGGATTCGAGCTGCGCCACGTGGCCGGCGGCTGGCGGTACTACACCCGCCCCGCGTACGCCCCGGCCGTCGAGGCCTTCGTCCTGGAGGGGCAGCAGGCCCGCCTGACCCAGGCGGCTCTGGAGACGCTCGCGGTCGTCGCGTACCGCCAGCCGGTCAGCCGTTCGCGGGTCTCCGCGGTCCGCGGGGTCAACTGCGACGGGGTGATGCGGACCCTCCTGCAGCGGGGTCTGGTGGAGGAGACGGGCGCGGAACCCGAAACAGGTGCGATCCTGTACAGGACGACGAACTATTTCCTGGAGCGGATGGGCCTGCGCGGCCTGGACGAGCTCCCCGAGCTCGCGCCCTTCCTCCCCGAGGCGGAGGCGGTCGAGCAGGACTCGCTCGAAGGGGTTCCGTCGTTCGATCCGGATGCACCGGATCGTGAGGACGACGACGACAAGACGGAAGTTTGATGCGAAGCAGCAGCGGCAGGAACAGCAGCGGAAACAACGGCGGGAGCCGTGGTGGCAACAGCGGCGGCCGCGGCGGCAGCAGCGGTGGCGGCCGTGGTGGCAGCGGCGGCGCGGGCGGCGGTGGCGGTTACCGGGGCTCCGGTGGCGGCAGCGGCTCCGGTGGCGGTGGCTACCGGGGCGGCAGCAGCTCCGGTGGCGGCGGTGGCTACCGCGGTGGCAGTGGCTCCGGCGGCAGCGGCGGCGGTGGGTACCAGGGCGGCGGCGGTGGCCGTGACGGTGGCCGTGGTGGCTCCGGTGGCGGTTACCAGGGTGGCCGTGACGGTGGCCGTGGTGGCTCCGGCGGCGGTTACCAGGGCGGCGGCGGTGGCGGCTACCAGGGTGGCCGTGACGGTGGCCGTGGTGGCTCCGGCGGCGGTTACCAGGGTGGTGGCGGAGGCGGCTACCAGGGTGGCCGTGACGGCCAGAAGAGCCCGGACAACCCGCGCCGGCCTCGCCCCGAGGAGCGCTCCTACGACGTGAGCCCCCCCGCCGAGGCCCCCAAGAAGGGTCGCGGCTCCGCGGCCCGTGGAGGCGCCAAGGGCGGCCCCAAGGCCCCCCAGGGCGGTACGCCGCCCCGTCGCGGCCCGCACGGGCAGCGACAGGCCCCGGCGCGTTCGCGCGAGCTCGACGCCAAGATCGAGCAGCGCAACCGGGAGCGGTACGAGGGCCGGCCGGAGATCAAGACCCCGAAGACCTTCCCCGGCGCCGAGCAGGAGGGCGAGCGGCTGCAGAAGGTCCTCGCGCGGGCCGGCATGGGCTCGCGGCGTGCCTGCGAGGAGCTCATCGAGCAGGCCAGGGTCGAGGTCAACGGCGAGATCGTCATGGAGCAGGGCAAGCGGGTCGACCCGGAGAAGGACGAGATCAAGGTGGACGGCCTGACCGTCGCCACCCAGTCGTACCTCTTCTTCGCGCTGAACAAGCCCGCCGGCGTCGTCTCCACCATGGAGGACCCGGACGGCCGTCAGTCCCTGGGCGACTACGTCAACAACCGTGAGACCCGGCTCTTCCACGTCGGCCGGCTCGACACGGAGACCGAGGGCATCATCCTGCTCACCAACCACGGTGAGCTGGCCCACCGCCTCACGCACCCGAAGTACGGCGTGAAGAAGACCTACCTGGCGGCCATCACCGGCCCGCTGCCCCGCGAGGTCGGCAAGCGGCTCAAGGACGGCATCCAGCTGGAGGACGGCTACGCCAAGGCCGACCACTTCCGCGTGGTCGAGCAGACCGGCAAGAACTACCTGGTCGAGGTCACGCTGCACGAGGGCCGCAAGCACATCGTGCGCCGCATGCTGGCCGAGGCGGGCTTCCCGGTCGAGAAGCTGGTCAGGACCGCGTTCGGCCCGATCGCGCTCGGCGACCAGAAGTCGGGCTGGCTGCGCCGGCTCACCAACACGGAGGTCGGCATGCTGATGAAGGAAGTCGGCATGTAAGCCCCCCGCTCCACACGGCGAGGCCCGTGACCGCCCGGCGGTCACGGGCCTCGCCGCGTTTTTCGGTCTTGTGGCCGAAGGCCGTCCCCCTTTATAGTCAGGATGACTCTTAAGGAGGCGGGCGTGAGCCTCGCGGACATATTCGAACCGTTGCAGCAGCCGCTGTTCACGGTCCTGGACACCCCGGTCAGCTGGACCGAGGTCCTGGGATTCGGCAGCGGAGCGCTCTGCGTCTGGCTCGTCGCCCTGCAGCACCTCGCCAACTGGCCCATCGGCATCGCCAACAACCTGTTCTTCGTCCTGCTCTTCTCGCAGGCGGGGCTCTACGCCGACGCCGGCCTCCAGATCGTCTTCATCACCCTCGCCGTGTACGGCTGGTGGACCTGGACCCACGGGGGTGGACCAGGCTCCGACGCCCTCCCGGTGCGCCGCACCACGCGCACCGAGTGGACGTGGCTGCTCACGGCGGGGGTGGTGGGGACCCTCGCCCTCGCCCTGCTGCTCGACCGCGCCACCGACTCCACCGTCCCCTTCTGGGACGCCCTGACCACCGCGCTCTCCCTCATGGCGACCTACGGCCAGTGCCGCAAGCGCGTGGAGTCCTGGTGGCTGTGGATCGCCGCCGACGTGGTCTACATACCGCTGTACGCCCACAAGGAGCTGTACCTCACCTCCCTGCTGTACGTCGGCTTCCTGACGCTCTGCGTCCTCGGCCTGCGCGGCTGGACCAGGGACCTCGGCGCCCGGCGCGCCCTCCCGACGGAGGCGGCGGCGTGAAGCACCACGACACGGCGAACGGCGGCGTGCAGCGCTACGACACGGCGAACGGCGGCGTGCAGCGCTACGACACAGCGGACGGCGGCGTGAAGCACCACGACACAGCGGACGGCGGCGTGAAGCGCTACGGACACGGCCTCGTCCTCGGCAAGTTCTATCCGCCGCACGCCGGCCACCACCACCTCGTCCGCACCGCCCTCGACCGCTGCGAGCGCCTCACCGTCCTCGTCTGTGCCTCCTCCGTGGAGTCCGTCCCGCTCGACGAACGCGTCGCCTGGATGCGCGAGATCCACCCCGAAGCCCTCGTCGTCGGCGCCGTCGACGACATCCCCGTCGACCTCCACGACCCCGACGTCTGGGACGCCCACATGGCCGTCTTCCGGGCCGCCGTGCCCGAGCGCGTCGACGCCGTCTTCACCTCGGAGCCGTACGGGGAGGAGCTCGCCCGCCGCTTCGGCGCCGCATCCGTCTGCGTCGACCCCGACCGCACCCGCTTCCCCGTCTCCGGCACCGCCGTCCGCGCCGACCCCGCCGGCTGCTGGGACTTCCTCGCACCGCCCGTGCGGGCCGCGCTCACCCGGCGGATCGTCGTCCTCGGCGCCGAGTCCACCGGCACCACCACCATGGCCCTCGCCCTCGCCGACCACTACCGGCGGCGCGGCGGAGTCTGGGCCCGTACCCGGTACGTACCGGAGTACGGCCGTGAGTACAGCGAACTCAAGCTCGCCGAACTCCGCGCCGAACGCCCCGGGGCGACCTGGGCCGACGTCACCTTCCACTCCTCCGACTTCCCCGTCATCGCCCAGCGCCAGGCCGAACTGGAGGAGGAGGCGGCCCGCGACGGCTCGCCCGTGCTGTTCTGCGACACCGACGCCTTCGCCACGACCATCTGGCACGAGCGGTACATGGGCACCACCAGCCCCGCCACCGGCGAGATCGCCGCCCGCGGCCGGCAGCACCTCTGGCTGCTGACCGACCACCGGGGCGTCGGCTTCGAGGACGACGGACTGCGCGACGGGGAACACCTCCGGCCCTGGATGACCGCCCGCTTCCTCACCCAGCTCACCCACAGCGGCCGCCGTGCGGCCGTCCTCAGCGGCCCCCACGAGGAGCGGCTCGCGGCCGCCGTCGCCGCCGTGGACGCGCTGCTCGCCGAGGGATGGCACTTCACCGACCCCCTGCCGGAGCGCCGATGAGCGGCCACCGGGTGCCCGAGGGATACGACCCGTACGCCTTCGAACCCTTCGCGGTCACCGCCGACCTCGCCGTCCTCACCCTCCGCGAGGAACGCCTCCACGTCCTGCTCGTCGAGCGCGGCCAGGAGCCGTACGCCGGATCCTGGGCGCTCCCCGGCGGATTCGTACTGCCGCGCGAGTCCGCCGAGCGGGCCGCCCGCCGTGAACTCGCCGAGGAGACCGGCCTCTCCGAGGCCACCGTCGCCGGACTCCACCTCGAACAGCTCCGCACCTACAGCGAGCCGGACCGCGACCCGAGGATGCGGGTCGTCTCCGTCGCCTTCACCGCGCTCGTCCCGGACCCTCCCGAGCCGCGCGGCGGCGGCGACGCGGCCCAGGCCCGGTGGCTGCCGTACGACACCGTCAGGGGACTCGCCTTCGACCACGACCGGATCCTCGCCGACGCCCACGAACGGGTCGGCGCCAAGCTGGAGTACACCTGCCTCGCGACCGCCTTCTGCCCGACCGAGTTCACCCTCGGCGAGCTGCGGCAGGTCTACGAGACGGTCTGGGGCGTCGAACTCGACCGCCCCAACTTCCGGCGCAAGGTCCTCACCACGCCCGGCTTCGTCCAGGCCGTGGAAGGACCTCCGCGCCTCACCGGCGGACGGGGGAAACCGGCCGCTCTCTACCGGGCGGGCGGGGCCACCACCCTCCACCCGCCCCTCCTGCGACCGGAAGGACGATCCGCGTGAACCTCGCACGCACCGCGACCAAGCAGGCCGCGACCGGCTCCCTGATCGGGCTGGCGCTCGGCGACGCGCTGGGCTTCCCGACCGAGTTCAACGACGTGCCGTCGATCCTCGCCAAGGTCGGACCCTGGCGCGAGATGGCGCTGCCCGTCCGCAACGGCAGGGCGTACGTCACCGACGACACCCAGATGGCCCTCGCCTTCGCCCGGGGCATCCGCACCGCCATGGACCGGGGCGTGCTCGCCCCGCTGCGTCTCGCCAGGCCCGTCAGGGACGAGTTCGTCGACTGGTACCACTCGCCGGAGAACAACCGCGCCCCCGGCAACACCTGCCTCCGCGCCTGCCGGCTCCTCGACGGCGACCGGCCCTGGCAGGACGCCTCCCAGATCGACTCCAAGGGCTGCGGCGCCAACATGCGGGTCACCCCCATCGGCCTCGTCCCCGGCCTGAGCGAGGAGCAGCGGGCGGGCGCCGCGCAGCTCCAGTCCGGGCTGACCCACGGCCACCCCACCGCGCTCGCCGCCTCCGACCTCACCGCCCGGGCCGTGTACCTCCTCGCCCAGGGAGTGGAGCCCGCCGGACTCGTCGGGCAGCTGCGCTCGTACGCGTACGAGAACCGCTCCCGCTACCACGAGCACTGGCTCGGCGACCTCTGGACCCGCTCCCAGGACCCCTCCGCGCTCTCCTTCATCCAGCGAGGGTGGGACGAGTGCCTGGCGATCCTGGAGCGCCTGGACGCCGTCCAGCGCACCGCCGACCCGGAGCTCGACCCCTGCACGTACACCGGTGACGGCTGGATCGCCGAGGAGGCCCTCGCGACCGGGCTCCTCTGCTTCCTCCTCTTCCCCGAGCAGCCCCTCACCGTGCTGCGCCGCGCCGCCTGCACCCGCGGCGACTCCGACTCCATCGCCGCCCTCGCGGGAGCCTTCGCCGGCGCCCACCTCGGCGCCGACGCCTGGCCGAAGGAGTGGGCGGAGCGCGTCGAGTACCGGAGCGACCTGCTGACCCTCGGCGCGCTCTGGGACGCTTGATCCATGACGCTCTCCCTGGACCTGGACCTTTCCGCCGTCGTGGCGGAGCAGCCCGACCCCCTGCTCTTCGCGACCGTTACCGGCGCGCACCTGTACGGCTTCCCGTCCCGTGACTCGGACGTGGACCTGCGCGGTGCGCACCTGCTGCCCGTGGAGGCCCTCATAGGCCTCCGCGAGCCGGAGGAGACGCGCAGCAGGATGTGGGGCAGGGACGGCGTCGAGATGGACCTCGTCACCCACGACCTGCGGAAGTTCGCCCGGCTGATGCTCCGCCGCAACGGCTACGTCCTGGAGCAGCTCACCTCCCCGCTCGTCGCGCACACCACGGAGACGCACGCGGAGCTGATCTCCCTCGTGCCCGAGGTGCTCACCTCCCACCACGCCCACCACTACCGGGGCTTCGCCGGGACGCAGTGGCGGCTCTTCGAGAGCAGCGGGGAGCTCAAGCCGCTGCTCTACACCTACCGGGCGCTGCTCACCGGCATCCACCTGATGCGTTCGGGCGAGGTGCAGGCCCATCTGCCGACCCTGGTCGGGGAGGTGGCCGAGGCGCCCGCACGGCTGCCCGACCTCGTCGCGGCGAAGGCGGCGGCGGAGCATGGGCCCGCGGACGTGCCGGTCGAGGTCGTACGGGCCGAGACGGAGGCGCTGCACGGGGTCCTCGACGAGGCCCAGGCCGCGTCCGGTCTCCGGGAGGCGGCGGTCCGCGCCCACGACCTGCTGCACGACCTCGTCGTACGGGCGCGGTCGAAGAGCTGTTAGAGCGCGTCCGCCGCCGAGGCGCGGCGCGCGCGGATCAGGAAGTCCTGCACGCGCGCGTGGTCCGGCACGGCCGGGAGCGGGGTCGTGTCATGGGCGCGGTCCGCCTCCTCCTGGAGGCGGTCCATCCAGGACTCGACCTCCGGCCAGGAGACCTCGCCGCGCTTGACCGCGAGGAGACGTTCGCGCTCCTCGCCGACGTCGATCCTGAGCTCGCCCGTGCGCAGCAGGTCGCGGCAGCTGGTCAGCAGCCGCAGCAGATGCATGGCGTGTTTCCAGCGCGGATGGCCGTACTGGCGCACGTCCGCGTCGAGCTTGCGGCGCTGGCCTCCGGCGTACCGGACGAAGGTCTGATGGGCCTGCCGGGAGAGGAAGGCCCCGCGCAGCGAGAGCAGTTCACGGCCGAGCTCGTCGGCGTGCTCGACCAGGGGGGAGTGGAGGCACTCCAGGACGTTCGGGTTGTTGCGCAGGGCCAGCTCGCAGAATCGTTCCAGCTCCCAGCTGAACTGCTCCTCGCCGGGCCCCTCCACATGCGCGGGGGGCTTCTCGAAGTGCCAGAACAGCGGCGTCGGGGCGAGATAGACGCCCCGGACGTCCGTGTCACTGTCGTCGGTCGCGAGTCCGAAGGCACGCGAGCCCATGACACAGGAGTAGATCGTGTGTTCGCGCACCAGGTCGTCCGGAGTCATGCGGGTCAGGCTACGCGAGAGTGATCGTGTCCCCGGATACGGTGATCTGCTCGGCCGGCAGCGGGCGGGTGGCGGGCCCGTTCGCCACCGAGCCGTCGGCGATACGGAACTTGGAACCGTGGCAGGGGCAGTTGATGGTGCCGTCCGCGACCTTGTTCACCGTGCAGCCCTGATGGGTGCAGATCGCGGAGAAGGCCTTGAACTCCCCGGCCGTCGGCTGCGTGACGACGACCTTCTCCTCCGCGAAGACCGTGCCCCCGCCGACCGGGATCTCGGCGGTGCCGGCCAGGCGGGCGCCGGCCGAGGGGGAAGCGGGGGAGGGGGACGCCGCCGAGGCGGACGTGCCGGGCGGAGCGCTCGGCGTGGCCGGGGCGTCGGTCCTCGTACCGCCGTCACCCCCGCCGTCCGAGCCGCAGCCCGTCGTCAGGGCCGCGGCGGCGATCAGGACGGTACGGCGGGGGGTGGCGCGTGAAGTCATGCCGCCAGCTTGGCCGCGCGGCGCACCCGGGTCCCGCAACACGCCTGGACCCGGCGCCCGGCTCCCCCGCACGGCGGTCCCGGCCGGGCCCGTACGCCGAGTGGCGGAACACCCTGGATCGAGTGACATTGAGCCTGTCTCGAACCGGACGGAAGGCAGGACCATGGCGGGACACGACCTCGGCAGTGTCGGACCGCCCGCACTCCGTCTCGGAGGGCGGGCGCCGTCGACAAGCGCCCCCCGCCGCTGACTAGGCTGAACGGAGCACTGACGCAGGCGAAGGAGCACGACGTGGCGGTACGAGCGGTCCGAGGAGCCGTCCAGCTGGAGCGGGACGAGGCCGGACACATGCGCGAGCAGGTCGAGGAACTGCTCACCGCCGTCCTCGCGCGCAACGACCTCACCGCCGACGACCTCATCAGCATCTGGTTCACGGCCACGCCCGACCTCCACAGCGACTTCCCCGCCGCGGCGGCCCGGGGCACAGGGATCGTCGACGTCCCCCTGATCTGCGCCCAGGAGCTCGACATCGAAGGCGCGATGCCGAGGGTCGTCCGGCTCCTCGCCCACGTCGAGACCGATCTGCCCAAGTCCCGCATCGCGCACGTCTACCTCGGCGCCGCGGCCGCCCTCCGCAAGGACATCGCCCAGTGAGAACAGCGCTCGTCATCGGAACCGGACTGATCGGCACCTCCGCCGCGATCGCCCTCGCGGGCCGGGGCGTCACCGTCCACCTGCGCGACCACGACCCGGAGCGCGCCCACACGGCCGCCGCGCTCGGCGCGGGCACCGACGAGGCGCCCGAGGGACCCGTCGACCTCGCGATCATCGCCGTCCCCCCGGCCCACGTGGCCGCCACCCTCGCCGAGGCCATGACCGCCGGGCTCGCCCGCGGCTACCTCGACGTGGCCAGCGTCAAGGGCGGCCCCAAGCGGGAGCTGGAGGCACTGGGCCTCGACCTCACCGCGTACATCGGTACGCACCCGATGTCCGGCAAGGAACGCTCCGGCCCGCTCGCGGCGACCGCCGACCTCTTCGAGGGGCGCCCCTGGGTCCTCACGCCCACGCGGGACACCGACACCGAGGTCCTGAACCTCGCGCTCGAGCTCGTCGCCCTCTGCCGGGCCGTGCCCGTCGTCATGGACGCCGACGCCCACGACCGGGCGGTCGCCCTGGTCTCCCACACCCCGCAACTCGTGTCGTCGATGGTCGCCGCGCGCCTGGAGGAGGCCGACGAGTCCGCCGTACGCCTCTGTGGGCAGGGCATCCGGGACGTCACCCGGATCGCCGCCTCCGATCCGCGCATGTGGGTCGAGATCCTCTCCGCCAACCCCGGGCCCGTCGCCGACGTCCTCTCCGGCGTCGCCGCCGACCTCGACGAGACCGTCCGCGCGCTGCGCTCCCTGCAGTCCGCCGACGAGGACAAGCGCCGGGACGGGGCCTCGGGCGTCGAGGACGTGCTGCGGCGAGGCAACGCGGGGCGGTCCCGCGTCCCCGGCAAGCACGGGGCGGCGCCCACGGTGTACGAGACCGTCGCCGTCCTCATCAGCGACCGGCCGGGCGAGCTCGCCCGCATCTTCGCCGACGCGGGCCGGGCGGGGGTCAACATCGAGGACGTCCGCATAGAGCACGCGACGGGGCAGCAGGCGGGCCTGGTCCAGCTGATGGTGGAACCGTCGGCGGCGCCGGTACTGGGCGCGGCCCTCCAGGAACGAGGCTGGTCCCTCCGCACGAGCTGACCCCCAGCGGGGCGGTGCCCTCGCCCACCCTCGTTGTGGGCATCTGTTCCGCTGGGGCGGTGCCCACAACGTTGTGGGCAATCGTTCCGCTGGGGCGGAACGGGTGGGCACAACGGACGGCGCCCCTTGCCGGGCCCAGGCTTCCGCGCCCGAACCCGCACCCGGTGTGCGGCGCACAGTCGGTGCGGGTCCAGGCACAAGGGGCGGAGGCGCCCGCCGAAGGGCGCCGTCCCGTGTGCCCACCCGTCCCGCCCCAGCGGGACGATTGCCCACACGGGGGGGGTGGCGGGGACAGCGGGGCGGGTGTCGCCGCGTGAGGTGCGGTGGTGGGTGGTTCCCGGGGGCCGTACCGGGGTGGGCGGGGCCCGCAGACCTGGGGCTTTGGGGCGCTGGGCCGAATGGGTGCCGGGGACTCGGTAACCTTGTGGTGGCCCCCCGCATCTCCGCCGGGTCCCGCCACTCACCCAGGAAGGTGTTCCCACCGTGGAATCCGTGATCGTCGCCATTGACGGGCCCTCCGGCACGGGCAAGTCCAGCACCTCCAAGGCGGTCGCCGCCAAGCTGGGGCTGAGCTACCTCGACACCGGCGCCCAGTACCGGGCGATCACCTGGTGGATGATCAGCAACGGCGTGGACGTGACCGACGCCGAGGCCGTCGCCAACGCCGCCTCCAAGCCGGTCATCGTCTCCGGCACGGACCCGGGCCGGCCCACCATCACCGTCGACGGAGCGGACGCCGCGGGCCCCATCCGTACGGAGGAGGTCACCTCCAGGGTCAGCGCCGTCAGCGCCGTCCCCGAGGTGCGGGCGCTCATCACCGATCTCCAGCGGACCATCGCCAAGGGCGCCGGGCAGGGCATCGTCGTCGAGGGCCGGGACATCGGCACCACCGTCCTCCCCGACGCCGACCTGAAGATCTTCCTCACCGCCTCGCCCGAGGCCCGCGCCGCCCGCCGCTCCGGCGAGCTCAAGGGCGTCGACGTGCGCGCGACGCAGGAGGCCCTGATCAAGCGGGACGCGGCGGACTCCAGCCGTAAGACCTCCCCGCTGGCCAAGGCCGACGACGCCGTCGAGGTCGACACCACCGAGCTGACCCTCGACCAGGTCATCGAGTGCGTCGTCACCCTCGTGGAGGAGAAGCGGGCGGGCGCCAAGTGACCCTGCCCTCCGAGAAGGGCGCCGCCGTCGGCCGACGCATCGGCATCGGGCTGATGTACGGCTTCTGGAAGCCGCGCGTCCTCGGCGCCTGGCGGATGCCGGCCTCCGGCCCCGCCATCCTCGCCGTCAACCACGCGCACAACATCGACGGCCCCATGCTCATGGGCACCGCCCCGCGCCCCGTGCACTTCCTCATCAAGAAGGAAGCGTTCGTCGGGCCCCTCGGGCCCTTCCTGGAGGGCATCGGGCAGGTGAAGGTCGACCGCGAGAGCACCGACCGGAACGCGATAGGCAACGCCCTGGGCGTCCTGGAGCAGGGCGGCGTGCTCGGGATCTTCCCCGAGGGCACCCGAGGCGACGGCGACTTCGCCTCGCTCCGCGCGGGCCTGGCGTACTTCGCCGTCCGCAGCGGCGCGCCCATCGTCCCGGTCGCCGTCCTGGGAAGCACCGAGCGCCGGGGACGGTTGGTCAAGGCACTGCCTCCGCTGCGCGGCCGCGTCGACGTCGTCTTCGGCGACGCCTTCGAGGCGGGCGACGGCTCCGGCCGCCGCACCCGCAAGGCCCTCGACGAGGCCACCGTACGGATCCAGGGGAAGCTCACCGACCACCTGGAAAACGCCAGGCGCCTCACCGGGCGTTGAGCGAGACTTTCAGTAGTGGGCCCCGCGGCCCGGGGACCCACCGACCACGAATGATCAAGGAACGGACTTCATGAACGACCAGCACGACCACGGAGCACTTGGCGACGCCGAGTACGCGGAGTTCATGGAGCTCGCCTCGGAAGAGGGCTTCGACGTCGAAGAGGTCGAGGGCGCGATCGAGGAGGCCGGCCACGGCCCGCTCCCCGTCCTCGCCGTCGTCGGCCGCCCGAACGTCGGCAAGTCGACCCTGGTGAACCGCATCATCGGCCGCCGTGAGGCCGTCGTCGAGGACAAGCCGGGTGTCACCCGCGACCGCGTCACCTACGAGGCCGAATGGGCCGGGCGCCGCTTCAAGGTCGTCGACACCGGCGGCTGGGAGCAGGACGTCCTCGGCATCGACGCCTCCGTCGCCGCCCAGGCCGAGTACGCCATCGAGGCCGCCGACGCCTGCCTCTTCGTCGTGGACGCCACCGTCGGCGCCACCGACACCGACGAGGCCGTCGTCAAGCTGCTCCGCCGCGCGGGGAAGCCGGTCGTCCTCGCCGCCAACAAGGTCGACGGCCAGTCCGGCGAGGCCGACGCCGCCACGCTCTGGTCCCTGGGCCTCGGCGAGCCGTTCCCCGTCTCCTCGCTGCACGGCCGCGGCACCGGCGACCTCCTCGACGAGGTCCTGAGGAAGCTGCCCGAGGCCCCCGAGCAGCGCTTCGGCAACGTGGTGGGCGGCCCGCGCCGCATCGCCCTCATCGGCCGCCCGAACGTCGGCAAGTCCTCCCTGCTCAACAAGGTGGCGAACGAGGACCGCGTCGTCGTCAACGAGCTGGCCGGCACCACCCGCGACCCGGTCGACGAGCTGATCGAGCTCGGCGGCGTGACGTGGAAGTTCGTCGACACCGCCGGTATCCGCAAGAAGGTCCACCTCCAGGAGGGCGCCGACTACTACGCCTCCCTGCGGACGGCCGCCGCCGTCGAGAAGGCCGAGGTGGCCGTCATCCTCATCGACACCACCGACAACATCTCGGTGCAGGACCAGCGCATCATCACGATGGCGGTCGAGTCCGGCCGCGCCATCGTCATCGCCTACAACAAGTGGGACGAGCTCGACGAGGAGCGCCGCTACTACCTCGAGCGCGAGATCGAGACCGAGATGCAGCAGGTCGCCTGGGCGCCCCGGGTCAACGTCTCCGCCAAGACCGGCCGCCACATGGAGAAGCTGGTCCCGGCCATCGAGACCGCCCTCGCCGGCTGGGAGACCCGCGTCCCCACCGGCCGGCTCAACGCCTTCCTCGGTGAGATCGTCGCCGCCCACCCGCACCCGATCCGCGGCGGCAAGCAGCCCCGCATCCTCTTCGGTACGCAGGCGGGCACCAAGCCGCCCCGGTTCGTGCTCTTCGCCTCGGGCTTCCTGGAGGCCGGCTACCGGCGCTTCATCGAGCGCCGTCTCCGTGAGGAGTTCGGCTTCGAGGGCACGCCGATCCACATCTCGGTGCGGGTGCGCGAGAAGCGCGGCCGCAAGAAGTAGCACCCGCGAGGTGACACACGGCTGAGGGCCGGAGCATTCAGCTCCGGCCCTCAGCCGTGTCCCCCCGTACCGCCTAGATGCCCCTGCGGGGTCCCGGCGGCAGCGCCGCCTGCGTCTGCGTCGGGGGGTGCTGCGCCGACCACGCCGTCGGATACGCCGTCGCGTAGCGGTGTCCCTGCCCGTGTCCGTAGACGCCCGTGCTCACCGCCGTACCGAAGGCCCGGAAGGTCAGTTCCTCCTCGCCGCTGCGGTCACCCGGCAGCGTGCGGAACGACCTGCGGTACTCCGAGTACAGGGCGTCGTAGATCGGCGTGGGCGAAGAGCCCGCCGTGACGTCCTGCGCGGGGCGCATCGAAGGGATCTGACTCGGATACGGCTGGGGGAGGGGGTCGTATGGGTGCACGTAGGTGCCAACGACCCCGCCGCCCGTCGGATGCGGGCGGCTCTCCGAATGGGCGGCCCGCCGGGGACGCGGCACGGTCGGGGCCCCCGGCCCCGCGGGACCGGCGGATCCCGTCGGTACGCCGGTCACCCGCGCCCACCCTATGCCCGGCCGGGAGTCGTCCATCAGGTACCGGCCAGCGGCATCGCGGCGGCGACCAGGCGCCCGTTCGCCGCGGCCTTCTCCAGCGCGTCGCGCAGCAGGTCCTCACGCGGCTGCTGACCGATCGAGCCGACCGGGGCCGCGAAGACCAGCACCGTGTGCGACTTGTTGGCCGCGGCGCGCCAGCCCTCGGTGACCTGGAGCGGCTGGTGCGCCTGCCACCAGGCGGCCTGACCGGTGCCGTCGGGGCCGGGCTGGAGGACGGAGTGCAGCTGGCCCATGGCGACCAGGACCGACCAGCCCGGCAGCGCGGCCGGACGCTCGTTCAGGTTCATGACCTGCTGGAACCCCTGCTCGGTCAGGAGCGGGAGGAACTCGTCGGTGAGACCGTCGGAACCCGGCCGGGCGACCGGGGCGGTCGGCTCCACGACGAGCGCCGGGTGCAGCTCGCCCTCGATCAGGACGAGACCGCTGGTGACGCCGAGCACGGCCTGCTCCGGGTGGGCGGCGGAGAGCGCGTCGGCGGCGTCCGACGCGGTGATCGAGGCGACGGCGCCCTGGAGCTGCTCCTCCGCGACCCGGACGACCTGCGAGGGGATGCAGCTGGCGTGGGCGAACGCGAGGACGGCGGTCTCCTCGCCGACGAACAGCACCGTGCTGGTGCGCTCCTGCTCGGAGTCGCCCGGCGTGCGGCAGGAGGTGCAGTCGTAGCTGCCCGGGGCGTTGTCGCCGGCGACCAGCCGGTCCGCTTCTTCGTCGCCGATCTCGGCGCGTACGTCCTCGCTGACGTCGAGCATGCGCGGCACGGGGGGCTCCCTGGACTCGGTACGGGCGGACGCCGGGCCGTTCCCGGTCGTCTCATGCCGAGTTCAACGGGTCAGGCTCCGCCGGGGTCACGCGCGGAAGCGAGGCAAGTTGCCACCGGCTCGTGCGGCGGGGCCGGTGACTCCGACCGGGTGGGGTGTGAACAGTGTTCCGCGCGGCACGGACCGGGGGTGCCGGGGGCTGCCTAGCCTGCCTCGATGTCGAAGATCCGATTTTGGACGACCGGTTCCCTCGTTGCGGCGTCCGCCGCCGCGCTGCTGACCCTCGCTCCGGCGCCCGCCTCGGCGCGGGACGTGCCGGTGGGGGCCCGGGACGCGTCCGCCGTGCTGCGGGACGTGTCCGACGGGCTGCGCGCGGCCGCCGCCGTGCCCGCGTACGCCTGCGCGAAGGACCAGTGGCCGTGGGGCTGCGTCGCCGAGTGCGAGAGCAGCGGCCGCTGGCACATCAACACCGGGAACGGCTTCTACGGCGGGCTCCAGTTCTGGCAGCCGACCTGGGTCGAGCACGGCGGCCTGAAGTACGCCCCGCGCGCCGACCTGGCGACCCGCCCGCAGCAGATCTCCGTCGCGGAGGAGGTCCTCCGCACCCAGGGCTGGGGGGCCTGGCCGGTCTGCTCCAAGCGGTACGGCCTGAGCGGCCGCGTCCACACCGTCCAGCCCGGCGACACGCTCAGCTCCATCGCCCGCCGCTTCGGCGTCAAGGGCGGCTGGCAGGCGCTGTACGCGGCGAACCGAGGCCTGATCGGGGCCGACCCGAACCGGATCGTCGTCGGGACCATGCTGCGGTTCCACCCGCTCTGAGGCGCTCCTCAGCCGGGCGCGGCCGGTCGGGCGCGCTCGGTGCGGTGCTCCTCAGGTGGGCGCGGCCGGTCCTGCGCGCTCGGCCGCCTCCCCGCTGAACGCGAGGGAGCCGCGGCGCAGCTCGTGCACCAGGGAGCCGGGCGGCAGCCCGTCCGGTACGCGCTGCTCGGCCAGGACCACCGCGGCCCCGCCCTCCAGGGCGAGGCCCGCGAGCCTCCGGTACGTGCGGGCCGCGACCGGCGCGGCCAGGCCGAGCGACGGCTCGTCGACCAGCAGCACGCGCGCGGGTGCCGCGAGGAGGGCGCGGGAGAGGGCCAGCATGCGGCGCTCGCCGCCGGAGAGGGTGCCGGCGGTCCGGGACAGGAGCGGGACGAGTTCGGGGTACGGGGGAGGGGTCCCGCGTCCGGTCCCGGTCCCGGGTGCGGCCAGTGCGAGGTTCTCGGCGACGGTGAGGTGCGCGTACACCGCCTCCAGATCCGGTACGAAGCACAGCCCCCGGCGCGCCCGGTCGTGGGCCGGCAGCCGGGTCACGTCGGTGCCGCGCCACACGACCCGGCCCACGGAGAGGCGCACCGTGCCCGCGAGGGCGCGCAGGGCCGTCGTACGTCCCGAGCCGTTACGGCCCAGGAGGACGGTGACCGTACCGGCCGGCACGGGCAGGTCGAGGCCGTGCAGGGCCTCCAGGGGGCCGTAGCGGACCCGGGCGGCGCGCAGGGCGATCTCGACGCTCATGACACGATCCGGCCGCCTTCCATGGTGTGCACCGTGTCGGCGATCCCGGCGACGAGGTCCAGGTCGTGCTCGACGACCAGGACCGTCAGGCCGTCGGCGGCGAGCGCGGCGAGGATCCGGGCCAGCGCGGCCGTCTCGGCGGCGTCCAGACCGGCGGCGGGCTCGTCGAGCAGCAGCGTGTGAGGCTGCCCGGCGAGCGCGCGGGCCAGCTCGACCCGGCGCAGCGTCCCGGTGGGCAGCTCCGCCGCCGTCTCGTGCCGTACGGGCCCGGCGAGCCCGAGCAGCCGCAGACCGCGCTCGACGGCGGCGGGGTCGTTCCGGACATGGCCCTGCTCCTCGCCGAGGCGGACGTTCTCCTCGACGGTGAGGGAGGGGAAGACGGCGAGCCGCTGGAAGGTCCTGGCGATGCCGAGGCGGGTCCTGACGTGGGCGGAGCGTGAGGTGATGTCGGTTCCACCGAGCGTGATCCGCCCGCGACGGGGGCGGAGGGTGCCGGCGAGACAGTCGAAGAGGGTGGACTTGCCCGCGCCGTTGGGGCCGATGAGGGCGGTGATGCGGGAGGGGGCGAGGGTGAGGGTGACGTCGTCGAGAGCGGTGACCCCTCCGGGGTAGGTGAGGGTGAGGTGGTGGGCGTGGAGGGCCGGGATGGGTGCGGGCCGGTGAGCCCCCGTCCCACTTGTCGACAGAGGTGCGGGTTCTCCCGTGGGGGGCTCGGCGCCGTCGGCGGCCGACGGCGGGCGGGCGGGAGGACCGGCGCCCGTCCGGACCGGGCGGCGCGTCCTCGGCCCCGCTGGGCCCGGCGTAGTCGGCAGGCTTGCCCTGGGCTCTGCTGGGCCAGGCGTGGTCGGTCGGGTTCTCCTCGGCCCCTCGGCGCCCGGCCGTCTCCCCTGTGGCAGCAGGTTCGTCAGGGGTGGGATGCGGCCCGTGAGGGTGGTCAGAAGGCCCAGGAGGGCTGCCGCCGTGCCTGCGGCGGGGCCCGCGTCCAGGGTGGTCAGGAGGGCGGCCGCGGCCATCGGGGTGAGGAGGCTGTCGGCGCCGAGGACCAGGACCGCCGCGCACCAGAGCAGGCCGCGCACCGGGTCGTACGCCTCCGGGTCGAAGGCGCGCAGGCCCATGCCGAGGAGGCCGCCGCCGAGGGCCGCGAGGGCCGCGCCCAGGACGAAGGCGAGGAGCTTGAGGCGGGGTACGGCGACGCCCGCCGCCTCCGCGCCCGGCTCGTGGTCCCGCAGCGCGGCGAGCGCGCGGCCCGTGCGGCCCCGGCGGAGCGCCGCCACCAGGCCCAGGGAGCCCGCGAGGACGAGGAGTTCGAGGGCGTAGAAGGCGCGGTCGTCGGAGAAGCCCGCCGGGCGGTCGAGGGAGAGGCCGGCCGTCGCGTACGGCTGGGTGAGGACGAAGCGGCTCACCGCCACCCCGGTCGCCAGGGTCACGAGCGCCAGCGCGAGGCCGTGCCGCCGGATCGCGGGGCGGCCGGTCAGCAGGCCCACGACGGCCACCAGCGGCACCGCGAGGCCGAGCGCCACCAGACCGGGGACCCCGCGTGCCGTCAGGAGCGCCGTGAACAGGGCGCCCAGGCCCGCGTACGCCGCCTGTCCAAGGGCGATCTGGCCTCCCCGCCCCGCGACCACGACGAGGGACAGCAGGATCACCGACAGCGCCGGCACCTGGATGGCCGTGCGCAGGTCCGAGCCGGCGAAGCCGAGCGGGAGGAGGAACAGGACGCCGACGACGACCCACACTCCTCCCGGCACCCGCCCGGAGCGCACCGGCGGCGGCAGCGCGTCCACGCCCTTGCCGCCGATCCCCGGCAGGACGAGCGCCGCGGCCAGGAGCGCCACCACGAACAGGTTCGCCCCGAGGGCCTGCAGCAGCGGGCCCGCCCAGCCCTCCGGGTGCAGCCGGGTCAGCTGGGCCTGGGCCACGCCGATGACGAGCGCGGCCGCCACCGCGACCGGCAGCGACCGCATCCGGGCGATGACCGCGACCGCGATCACCTCGATGACGAGCAGCGGCATCCCGTACGGGTCGAGCCGTACGTACGGGGCGAGCAGGACGCCGGTGAGGCCGGCGGTGAACGAGCCGAACGCCCAGCCGGCCGCCGCGACCCGGTCCGCGTCGATCCCGGAGAGCACCGCGAGCGGCCGGTTGTCGACGACGGCCCGCAGTTCCCGTCCGAACCGGGTCCACCGGGTCACCGCCCCCACCAGGCAGGCGAGCGCCACCACCGCCCCGAGCTGCGCCCACGGGTCGTCGCCGAGGAGGACCGGCGCGTCGTCCCGCGCCCCCGGGCCCCAGAGCAGCACCGCCGCGCCGATGAGCAGCACGAAGACGCCGACGGAGGCCACGAGCGACTGCGCCGGGTTCGCCCCGCGCCGGGCGAGGGGCCGGAACACCGCGCGGTCCAGGACGAGACCGATGCCGGGGGCGACCACCAGGAGGGTGAGGAGGGCGGCGGGGAGCAGCGGCCAGCTGCCCTCGACCACCAGCTGGCGCAGCACGTACGCGCAGATCATGGCCACGGCGCCGTGCGCCAGGTTCAGCACGCCGGTCGTCCGGTGGGTGACGATCAGGCCGATCCCGGTGAGCGCGGCCGCGCTGCCGACCGCGAGGCCGGCGAGCGTCAGCTCGTACGTCAGGGAGGCCACGGCTCACACACCGGACAGGGCTTCAGGGACGGGTCGTCCGCCGCCTCCACGGCCGTCGCCCGGCCCGCGACGAGCGGGCAGTCCGGCCGGTGCGCGAGGGTCCCGCCCGGGACGCGGAGCGGCGGGCCGTCGGAGGAGGGGGCCGGGGGCTCCGGGGGAGGTTCCTCCGCCCCGCGCGGTTCGGGAGGGCGTACGGGAAGGGCGTACGCGGCGACGACGAGCACCGCTCCCGCCACGATCAGCGCCGCCCCCGGCACCGTGCACGAGGCCAGATAGGGCAGCTGCCGCTCCGCGAACCGCTCGCCGGAGATCCCGTACCAGCCGAGCACGCACAGGACCGCGCCCCCGACGGCCGCCGCGAGGCCGCTCCACAGCAGGATCCGGGATGTCGGCACGGAGCCTCCCTCGCCTCTTCCTTGCGCGATGCCCCCGATACTGCACTATGCCCCTGATCTTGCACTGTGCTCCGATCCGCCCCACTCTGGAAGCATCCGGCCATACGGCCCCGAGGGACACCCGGTGGTGAGCCAGATGGTTTTCGAACGACCCGGCAGACGTCCCCGGCTGGCGGCTCTCGCGGCCGCCGCCGTCCTCGTCCTGACACCCGCCCTCGCGAGCTGCGCCGACGACGGCGAGGGCCGCTCCGAGGAGATGGACACCTCGGCACCGCCCGGGATGACGGCCGAGCCCCCGGGCGCCGACGAGCCCGACGACCCCGCCGCGGCCGAGGCGGAGATCACCAGGAACTGGACGGCGTTCTTCAACCCGAAGACCCCCGAGGGCGAGAAGGTGAAGCTCCTGGAGGACGGGGAGCGGATGCGGGGAGTCCTCGGGGCCTTCGCCGGTGACAAGAACGCGGCCATGACCTCGGCGAAGGTCACGGGCGTCGAGTTCACCTCAGCCACCGGGGCCAACGTGACCTACGACCTGGTGGTCGGCGGAACCCCGGCCCTGCCCGGCGCGCAGGGCACCTCCGTGCTCCAGGACGACACCTGGAAGGTCTCCGTGAAGACCCTGTGCGGCTTGGTCGAGCTGAGCGGTGTCACCGTCCAGGGCTGCTGAGGCGGGAGCGGCGCTGCTCCTGGCGCTCGCACTCCTCCTCCTCGCGGCCTGCGGCAGCCGGCTCCCCGAGCGCGCCTTCGGGACGCGGCCCACCGCGCACCCCTCCGGCGGTGAGCCGCTCCGCGTCGGGATCATCACCAGCGCCACCAGCCCGGTCGGCGGGCAGGCGCTCACCGGGCCCCGCGACGGCGCCCGCGCCTGGTTCGCCGCCCTCAACGCCCGCGGCGGCCTCGACGGGCGCCGCATCGAGGTGGAGACCTGCGACGACGGCGGCAGCGGCGTCGGCAACAACGCCTGCGTGCACCGGCTCGTCGACGAACGCCGGGTCTTCGCCCTCGTCGCCACCACCGCCCTCGACTACGCGGGCGCCCCGCTCGTCGCCCGCGCCGGCGTCCCCGACATCGGCGGCCAGCCGCTCACCCCCGCGTACGACACGTATCCGCACCTCTACGGGATCTACGGCAGCTCCGCCCCGCGCACCGGCCGCGAACCCGGCTGGGGCGGGGTCCTGTACGGCGGGACCGAGGTCTACCGCTGGTTCGCGAAGGAGCGGGGCGCCCGCACCGCCGCCGTCGTCTCCTACAACCAGGCCGCGTCCGCCGCGTACGCCCGGCTCGTCACCCGGGGGCTGCGCGCCGAGGGCTACCGGGTCGTCGAGGAACAGGTGGACTTCGCCCTGCCCAACTTCCGCGCGGTCGCCGCCGATCTGCGCGCCCAGCACGTCGACGTCCTCTTCGACGCCATGGACACCCACGGCAACGTGCGCCTCTGCGAGGCGATGGAGACCCTCGGGGTACGGGTCGCCGCCAAGGTCACGAACGTACAGAACTGGTCCTCGTCCGTCGCCCGCGACTACGCCCGCGCCCCCGGCTGCCGGGACGCCCTGTGGGTGACCGGCGCCAGCCGCAACCACCAGGACACCGGACACCCGGCGGTCCGCGAGTTCCGCGCGGCCATGGGAGGGCGGCCGTTGTCCCAGTGGCAGCTGGAGGGATGGGCGGCGGCGATGTGGTTCACCGACGCGGCCCGCTCCTGCCTCGCCGGAGCCGGACTCACCCGGGCGTGTGTGGAGGCGTTCATGAACCGCCCGGAGCCGTACACCGCCCGTGGACTGCTGCTCCCCGTCCGCTACGAACACCTGGCGCGGCCGCCCGCGACACGGAACACCTGCCTGTCCGTGGCCCGTTGGCAGGACGGCCGGGGCTGGGTGAGCCAGGGCGAGATGACGGAGAACTGCGCGACCGTGCCCCAGCTCGGCTACCGCCCGTGACCCCCGCCGGGCCGCGCCCGTGAACGGCGGCCCGTCACCGGCAGTACAGTCGGGCGACCGATCAACTGACCGGGGGGAACCGGCAGCGCGATGCGTATCTCCTTTCTGCTCCACAACGGCTACCACTACGGCGGCACGATCCAGACGACCTTCACCCTCGCCGAGGAACTGGCGGAACGCCACGAGGTCGAGATCGTCTCCGTGTTCCGCCACCGCGACCGTCCGCGCCTCGGCCTGCCCTCCGGGGTGACCCTGCGCCACCTCGTCGACCTGCGCGAGGACAGCCCCGGGTACGACGGCGACCACCCCGACTACCACATGCCCGCCGAGGTCTTTCCGCGCGGCGACGGACGCTGGAAGCAGTACAGCGCGCTCACCGACGCCCGGATCGGAGAGCACCTGCGCGGCGTCGAGGCCGACGTCCTCGTCGGCACCCGCCCCGGGCTCAACGTCCACCTGGCCCGGCAGGCCAGGCGGGGACCGGTCCTCGTCGGGCAGGAGCACCTGATCCTGGACGGCCACAGCTTCCGGCTGCGCCGGGACATCGGCCACGAGTACCCGCTGCTCGACGCCGTCACGACCGTCACCGAGGCGGACGCCCGCACCTACCGACGCCTCGGCCTGCCCGGCGTACGGATCGAGGCCGTGCCCAACAGCGTGCCCGCGCCCTCCGTGCCGCCCGCCGACCCCGCGGCGAAGACCGTCGTCGCGGCGGGCCGGCTGACCCGCGTCAAGCGGTACGACCTGCTGATCGACGCCTTCGCCGAGGTGGCCGCCGACCACCCCGACTGGAAGCTGCGGATCTACGGCGCGGGCGACGCGGTCCAGAACGTCAAGGGAGCCCTCGCGCGGCAGATCAAGGACCGGGGCCTCGGCGGGCAGGCCTTCCTCATGGGCTCCGTGACCCCGATGGAACCGGCGTGGGCCAAGGGCTCGATCGCCGCCGTCACCTCGCAGCGCGAGTCCTTCGGCATGAGCATCGTCGAGGCGATGCGCTGTGGACTCCCGGTCGTCTCCACCGACTGCCCGCACGGGCCGCGCGAGATCATCGAGGACGGGGTCGACGGGCTCCTCGTGCCGGTCGACGACGTCGCCGCGTTCGCGCGGGCGCTGCGCCGGCTCGTCGAGGACGAGGAACTGCGCGCCAAGACGGCGCGGGCGGCGCTCGCCGCCTCCGAGCGCTTCGACCCGGCCCGGATCGCCGCCCGGCACGAGGCGCTCTGGACGGAGCTCGTCGAACGGGGCGCCGGCCGGCGCACCCACTCCCCGGGGAAGGCATCGCTCCACCGGGAGGTCGGCCGCGCCGTCGACGCGGTCTACACCCTGAAGGCGAAGGTGGGCCGGCTGGTCCGCCGCTTCCGCTGACGAGCGGTGACCCCTGCGGACAGAAGGTGTCCGCAAGGGCTGGCAGACTCGGCGGCATGGTGGAGACCTCCGCACGGCTCTTGCGTCTGCTCTCGTTGCTCCAGGCCCATCGCGAGTGGTCCGGCGCCGACCTCGCCGAGCGGCTCGGGGTCACGCCCCGCACCGTACGGCGGGACGTCGACCGGCTGCGCGGGCTCGGCTACCCCGTCAACGCCAGCCCCGGGACCGGCGGCGGATACCAGCTGGGCGCGGGGGCCGAGCTGCCGCCGCTGCTCCTCGACGACGAGGAGGCCGTCGCGGTCGCGGTCGGCCTGCGCGCCGCCGCCGGGCAGGGCGTCGAGGGCATCGGTGAGAGCTCCGTACGCGCCCTGGCCAAGCTGGAACAGGTGCTGCCGGGGCGGCTGCGGCGCCGGGTGAGCGCCCTGAACGCCTTCACCGTGCCGATGCTCCGCACCCCGCGCGAGCGGATCGACCCGGCCGTGCTCACCGAGCTCGCCAACGCCTGCCGCGACACCGAACGGCTGCGCTTCGAGTACCGCGACCACGGCGGGACGGCCACCCGCAGGACCGTCGAGCCGCACCGGCTCGTGTGCAGCGAGCGGCGCTGGTACCTGGTCGCCTGGGACGTGGACCGGGCCGGCTGGCGCACCTTCCGGGCCGACCGGATCACACCCACGCCGCCGCACGGCCCCCGCTTCACGCCCCGCGAGCCGCCCGCCGAGGACCTGGCGGCCTATGTGGCGAAGGGCGTGTCCACCGGCGCGTACGCGACCGAGGCGACGATCCGGCTGCACGTGCCGCTCGCCGAGGCCGCCGAGGCCGTCGGCGCCGCCGCCGGAGTCCTGACGGCGGACGGCGAGAACGCCTGTCTGCTGCGGACCGGCGCCCACAGCCTCGACGTGATGGCCATCCACGTGTCGATGATCGGCTTCGAGTTCGAGGTGCTCGACCCGCCGGAGCTGGTCGACCGGGTGCGGACGCTCAGGGACCTGTTGTCCCGCGCTCTCGACCGCCGGGCCGGCGCTCCGGCGGCGGACTCGTGAGCCGCAGCCGTTCGTACTCCACGAACTCCGGGTGGTGCAGGTCGAAGGCCGGGGCCTCCGAGCGGATCTTGGGCACGCTCGTGAAGTTGTGCCGGGGCGGCGGGCAGGAGGTCGCCCACTCCAGGGAGCGCCCGAACCCCCACGGGTCGTCCACGTCGACCTTCGCCCCGTACCGCCATGTCCGCCACACGTTGTAGAGGAACGGCAGTGTGGACGCGCCGAGCAGAAAGGCGCCGATCGTGGACGCGGTGTTGAGGGCGGTGAAGCCGTCCGCGTCCAGATAGTCGGCGTACCGCCGGGGCATCCCTTCCGCGCCGAGCCAGTGCTGCACGAGGAACGTCAGGTGGAAGCCGGTGAAGAGGGTCCAGAAGTGGATCTTCCCGAGCCGCTCGTCGAGCATCCGGCCGGTGAACTTCGGCCACCAGAAGGAGAAGCCGGCGAAGGTCGCGAAGACGACCGTGCCGAACACCGTGTAGTGGAAGTGGGCCACCACGAAGTACGAGTCGGTGACGTGGAAGTCCATCGGCGGCGAGGCCAGGATCACCCCGGTGAGACCGCCGAAGAGGAACGACACCAGGAAGCCGACGGACCACAGCATCGGGGTCTCGAAGGAGAGCGAGCCCCGCAGCATCGTTCCGGTCCAGTTGAAGAACTTCACCCCGGTGGGCACCGCGATGAGGAACGAGAGCATCGAGAAGAACGGCAGCAGCACCGCGCCGGTCGCGAACATGTGGTGGGCCCAGACGACCACCGAGAGGCCGGTGATCGCCATGGTGGCGCCGATCAGCGTCGTGTACCCGAAGATCGGCTTCCGGGCGAAGACGGGGATGATCTCGCTGACGATCCCGAAGAACGGCAGCGCGATGATGTAGACCTCGGGATGGCCGAAGAACCAGAAGAGGTGCTGCCAGAGCAGCGCGCCCCCGTTCTCGGCCTGGAAGACCACGGAGCCGAGGCGCCGGTCCGACTCCAGGACGAGCAGCGCGGCGGCGAGGACCGGGAAGGCCATCAGCACCAGGACCGCGGTGAACAGCACGTTCCAGGTGAAGATCGGCATGCGGAACATGGTCATGCCGGGCGCCCGCATCCCGATGATCGTCGCCAGGAAGTTCACCGAGGTGAGGATCGTGCCGAAGCCGGAGAGGGCGAGCCCGGTGATCCACAGGTCGGCGCCGATGCCGGGGGAGCGTTCGAGGCCGCTCAGCGGTGTGTACGCGGTCCAGCCGAAGGCCGGCGGCCCGCTGGGCACGAGCAGCGAACCGAGGACCATCAGGCCGCCGAGCAGGAACATCCAGTACGAGAGCATGTTCAGCCGCGGGAAGGCGACGTCGGGCGCGCCGATCTGGAGCGGCACCAGCTCGTTGGCGAAGCCGGCGAAGGTGGGGGTCGCGAAGAGCAGCAGCATGATCGTGCCGTGCAGGGTGAAGGCCTGGTTGAACTCCTGGTTCGAGACGATCTGGAGCCCCGGCCTGGCCAGCTCGGCCCGCATCAGCATGGCCATGAGCCCGGCGATCAGGAAGAAGACGAACGAGGTCCCCAGATAGAGGTGGCCGATCTTCTTGTGGTCGGTCGTGGTCATCCAGTCGATCAGCACGCGGCCGTGCCGCTGCCGGGCCGATTCGGCGGTCGCGGTCACTGTCCCGATGCCCATCCTGCCTCCGCCTCGCCGTCGTCCCGGCTCCGCGTCTCCGGGCGTCCGGACAGCGTAAGCATTGTGTAAGGGAAGAGTGAGCGGCTCGCGTGCGCGTCGCCGACGCAATTCGGGGCGGATGCGGGGGAAGAGGGAATGAGGCCTTTCCTGACGGCCCTTCCGTTCCCGCTTCCGGCCCCTTCGTGCGAACTGCCCGCGGTCTCGCGGAATTACTGGAGAAACGGCCGGAAACCGTCTCTCCGGGTGACGGTGATCATGGCAAACAGATGTCGGCGACTTGTGACACAAGCGTGACCGCGGAGGGACTAACGTGAGGCACATGGCACCCACATCGCGCACTCCCGAACCGCCCCGCGACAGCCCCGAGTCCTATGTGGGCCTCGACGCGGAAGGCGCCGCACAGCTCGCGAGGACAAGGGGCTGGAGCACGGTCAGGTCCCTGCCGCCCGGCTCGATCATCACGATGGAGTACCTCGTCGGACGCATCAACTTCGAGGTCGAGGACGGCACGGTCACCCGCTGCTGGGTCGGCTGACGGAGACACGCGAAGGGCCCCGGCCGATGACGGCCGGGGCCCTTTCGTCGTGCGTCGTGACGCGGCGGTGGTCAGCCGCGGGTCGCCGGGGTGCGGCGGGCGGCCACTCCCACGGCCTCCCGGACCGGCTCCTCCGAGCCGGCCGGACGCGGCGGGAAGAACCCCGGGCGCGGGCCGCCGGAGGCCACGGGCAGCGAGGGCACCAGACGGCGGCGGTCCCGCAGCCGCTCCCGCACCCGGTCGCGCACGGCGAGGATCCACGACTCCGCCACGGCGAGGACCGGCTCGCACCAGGGCAGCGCGAGCAGGATGAGGAGCCCCGCCGCCCAGCCGAGGAGGACGTCGCTCAGCCAGTGCGTGCCCAGGTAGACGGTGGTGAGTCCGACGCCGAGCGCGACCACGGCGGAGAGCGCCGACAGATAGCGCCTGGCCCTCGGCGTGGTCGCCAGATAGGCGAGGATGCCCCACGTCACCACGGCGTTGGCGGTGTGACCGGAGGGGAATATATCGCCGCCCGCGAAGAGCTCGGCGGAGCCGACCTGGGTCGCGTAGTGCGGTCCGAGGCGGCCGAGGCCGAGCTTGACCGCGCCGACCGACACGTTGAGCAGCAGGAGGGCGGCGCCGAGGCACAGCAGGGGGCGGAGGGTGTGCTGGCGCCAGGAGCGCCAGCCCAGCCAGGCGGCCACCATGACGGCCGTGGGACCGCGCTGACCGAGGACGACGTAGTAGTCGAGGAAGCCGTGGATCCCGGGCCACTGCTGGTACGGCCGGAAGAGCATGATCTTCCAGTCGAGGGTCACCAGCCAGGTCGACAGGAGCACGGCGACGACCATGGCGAGATAGAACGCCGACGTCCCGCCGAAGAGGGCGAGACGCGTGCGGGTCATCCGCGGGACCTCTATCTTCGGCGGTTCCGGCTCCCGGTCCAGCCGGGCAAAGATGTCGGTACGCACCCAATCGACGTTACAGGGAGTGAGAAGCAGACCCGGTCGATCCGCTCCCTTCGTGATGTTGATGTGATGTGGAGTAGGTCTCAGTGGGCGTCCTATTACCGACGTCCGTCGGGAAATCCGATGACCTTCCGCCCTATTGCCGCACGGGTCATTCCGGAAGGGTGTTTGAACGCGCGGGAATTGCGTCAAACAGACGTCCGTACGGAATTCCATGCGACGCGCGCGCCGCCCCGAGTGGCGTACGCCACACCGGCGGGGCCGCCGGGGTGAGAGCTGCACCACGCGCTCGGGCCTCGGACTCGCGTACGCTGACGGCTCACTCGCCCGTCGATGCCGGGCCGCCCCAGGGGCATAAGCCCTGGTCGGGGCCCGCCGAGCGCGAGAGCTTCACTGGGAGGTACGTACATGTCGCGGACGAACACGGCCCAAGAGCGAACGCCCGCCGCCGTCGGCGGAGTCAACCGCTGGGTCGTCCTCCTCGTCCTCTGCGTCAGCCTTCTCCTGGTCGCCCTCGACGCGACCATCCTCCACGTCGCCGTCCCCTCGCTCACCGAGGACCTGCGCCCCAGCTCCACCGCGCTGCTCTGGATCGTCGACGCCTACCCCCTGATCTGCGCCTCGCTCCTCATCCTCTTCGGCACCCTCGGGGACCGGGTCGGACGGCGCAGGATCCTCCTCCTCGGCTACGCGCTGTTCGGCATCGCCTCGGCTGTCGCCGCCCTCGCCACCGAACCCTCGGTCCTCATCGCGGCCCGCGCGCTGCTCGGCGTCGGCGGCGCCATGATCATGCCCGCCACGCTCTCCATCCTCCGGACGGTCTTCCCCGACCGGCGGGAGCGCGCCACCGCCATCGGCGTCTGGACCGCGGTCGCCGCGGTCGGCGCCGCCGCGGGACCGGTCCTCGGCGGCTTCCTCGTCGAGCACTACTGGTGGGGCTCCGTCTTCCTCATCAACATTCCGCTGATGGCACTGATCCTGCCGCTCGGCCGCCGCCTCCTCCCCGAGTCCCGGGGGACGGCCGACGGACCCTGGGACGTCCTCGGCGCGCTCATGGCCGCCGCCGGAGTGCTCGGCTGCGTCCTCGGCGTCAAGCGCGCCGGGGCCGGCGATCCGATCCTCGCCCTGCCGACCGCCGGGCCGCTGCTGCTCGGCGCCGCGCTCCTCGTCCTCTTCGTACGGCGGCAGAAGCGGCGCCTGCACCCGCTGATCGACATGGGGCTCTTCTCCCGGGCGGCCTTCACCACCTCGGTCGGCTGCATCGTCATCGGCATGCTGGCCCTGGTCGGCCTGGAGCTGATCGCCGTCCAGTACCTCCAGCTGGTCCTGGGCCTCACCCCCCTGGAGACCGGGCTCCGGCTGCTCCCGCTCACCTTCGCCGCCATGGCCGCGGGCGCCACCGGCTCGTACACCCTGCGCAGGATCGGGCCGCGCCGGATGGTCGGCTGGGGCTTCGTCCTCACCGCCTCCGCCGTGCTGCTCCTCACGTTCATGGGACAGCACGACCGGCCGCTGCTGCTCACGGTGGGCTTCGTCCTGCTCGGCTTCGGTCTGCAGACCACGCTCTTCTCGGCGTACGAGTCGATGCTCAGCGAGGCGCCGCAGCGCAGCGCGGGCGGTGCGGCCGCGATCGGCGAGACCTCGTACCAGCTCGGCGCGGGCATCGGCATCGCGCTGCTCGGCAGTGTGATGAACGCGGCCTACGGCCCCGGGCTCGCCGCCGTCCCCGGGGTGCCGGAGGAGGCGAGCAGGGCCGCCGCGAACTCGCTCGGCGAGGCCTATCAGGTCGCCGACCAGCTCGGCGGCGCGGCCGGCGGCGCGCTGCACCAGGCGGCCCGGCACGCCTTCGTGAACGGGCTGCACATCACGCTCTTCGTGAGCGCGGGGCTGCTGCTCCTCGGCGCGGTGATGGCGCGGCGGCTGCCCCGGGTGATGGAGTGCCCGGTGGATCCGGTCGCTCCGGAAGAGACAGCGGAACCGGCGGTGGAGTCGGCCGTGCGGGGTCTTTCGAAGCGGGTGGAGTGCTCGGGGCCCTCGGAGCCTTCGGGGCCCCCGGCGGCGGTCGCGGCTGTGGAGCCGGCCGGGCTCGCCCGACCGTCCGAGCCGCGGGTGCCCGCGACCCGGGAAGCGATCGAGCCCGCCGGCTCGGGGCGTCCGGCGCACTGACCCGATCGTTCGGGAGGTGCCCGGCCGTACCGGCGGACCCGCTCAGCTCTGGTTGAAGAAACCGTCCTGCCGACGTCGGCCCGTCTCGCCGGTGACGATCTGGGTGTCGGCCGGGGTCAGCAGGAAGACCCGCGTCGCCACGCGCTCGATCGAACCGCGCAGACCGAAGGCGAGACCGGCGGCGAAGTCGACCACGCGCTTGGCGTCGTTCGGCTCCATCGCGGTGAGGTTCACGATCACCGGAACCCCGTCCCGGAAGAGCTCGCCGATGCCACGGGCGTCCCGGAAGCCGTCCGGGGAGACGGTGGCGATCCGGCGGCCCCGCTCCTCGGCGGTGTCCGTGGCCACCCGGACGCGGGGGTCCGTCACCCAGGCGTCGCCGCCCTCGGCACCGTCGGCGTACTCGTCGTCGTAGTAACGCTCGTCGTTGTCCTCGACGAGTCCCAGCCAGGCACTCGCCTTGCGCACCGATCCCATGGACGCCTCCTTTCGCGCGGTCACTTGTGGTTCCGCATGTCCCTATCGTCGTCCATGATGCGGATCGCGCGCCAAGTGGTTGGGCGCCGCGCTGGAGATTCGTGACGGTACTGGTGCAGAACGTGAGCACCGTTTCCTGGCGATTCGTCAGGAAACTTGCGGTATGCGGGGGCTGAGGGTGAGCCATGTAGCTGAAAATATGAAAGTCGTGCCGGAAGGGTGACGATGGGCGCGTACGGGTGAACACACCCGCTCGCTACCATGCCGCGAGGCCGCTCGGCGGCGCCGCGCACAGCCCACGGGGGAGTCTCTTGTTCGGAATCGTCAGGCCCTGCACACATCGGCTCACCGACGGCCTCAAGGTCGAGTGGATGGCCCACCTCTGCGGCCTCTGCCTGGCACTTCGTGCCGACCACGGCCAGTTCGCCCGCGTCGTCACCAACTACGACGGACTCATAGTCTCCGTCCTGACGGAGGCTCAGACGGGGGCGGTCACCAGCGGCCGGCGTACCGCGGGACCCTGCCCGCTGCGCGGGATGCGGACCGCTCCCGTGGCCCAGGGCGAGGGCGCGCGCCTCGCCGCCGCCGTCTCGCTCGTCCTCGCCTCGGCGAAGGTACGCGACCACGTCGCCGACCGTGACGGCCTGTTGGCCCGGCGGCCCGTCGCCGCCGCGGCCCGCCGGGTCGCCCGCTCCTGGGACCGGGCCGGCGCCAGGACCGGCCGAGCCCTCGGCTTCGACACCGCGGTGCTCGTCGACGCCGTCGACCGCCAGACCGGGATCGAGGCCCTCGCCGGGCCCGGCACCTCCCTGCTCGCCGTCACCGAACCGACCGAGACCGCGACCGCGGCCGCCTTCGCCCACACCGCCGTCCTCGCCGGACGGCCGGGGAACGCGGAACCGCTCGCCGAGGCGGGCCGGCTCTTCGGCCGCCTCGCCCACCTCCTGGACGCCGTCGAGGACCAGGCCGCCGACGCGGCGAGCGGCGCCTGGAACCCGCTCACCGCGACCGGCACCTCCCGCGAGGAGGCCCGCAGGCTCGCCGACGACGCCCTCCACGGCATCCGGCTCGCGCTGCGGGACGCCGAGTTCGCCGACGGCAAGCTGGCCCACGTCCTCCTCGCCCACGAACTCCGCACCTCGGTGAACCGCGCCTTCGGCACGACGAGCTGCTCGCACATGGCGCCCGGGGCGGAGGCGGGACAGGGGCACGGAGCGGGCCACGATCACGGAGCGGGCCACGGCCACGGGGCCGTCCACGGTCAGGGGCCGGTGCCGGGGAACCCGTACGCCCCGAACGGCCCGGGACCCGTGCCCGGCAACCCGTACGCCCCCGGTCCCGGCGGCCCCGGCGGCCCCGGCGGACCGTACGCCCCCGGTCCCGGCGGCCCCGGTGGTCCCGGCGGGCCGCTCCCGCCCGGACCGCCCAACCGGCGCGGGCTGATCGCCGGATGCGCCCTCTGGGTCGGCCTGGCCTGCACCTGCCAGATGTGCTGCGGGTCCTTCGAGGACCCCTGGAGCCGTCAGCGGCGCGACGGGCTCTGCCAGCAGTGCGACCCCGGCAACTGCTGCGACTGCTGTGACTGCTGCAGCAACTGCTCCTCCTGCTGCGAGGGGGAGGGCTGCTGCGGCGACTGCGGCTGCGGCTGCGACTGCTGACGGCCGTTCACTTCGCCGGTCCCGGGATCTCCGGCGGGGAGATCCGCGACCGCTCGATCCCCGACGCCGTCACCCCCCACTTCCGCAGGATCCTGTCGTACGTCCCGTCCGCCTTCAGGCCGTTCACCGCGGCCTGGAAGGCGGGCGCGAGCGGGGTGCCCTTCCTGAAGGCGAAGCCGACGTCGAGGCGCCGGTACTCGCCCAGGAACTTCACGTTCCGCTGCTGCGTCACCGCGTACCGCACCCCGTTGATCGTGTTCATCACGACGTCGCTGCGGCCCTGCTGGAGCGACATCCAGATCGCTCCCGTCTCGCTGTAGACGTTCACCTCGTACGGCTTCTCGCCGGCCTCCGCGCAGCGGCCCTTGTTCTGCTCCAGGGTCCGTTCGAAGGTGGTGCCCGCGTTCACGGCCACCTTCAGGCCGCACAGCTGGGTGAGGTCGGTGACCGGCTTCAGCGGGCTGTCGGCACGGCTCGCGAACCCCTGCCCGTCGTTGATGTACGTGACGAAGTCGATGGCCTCGCGCCGCTCCTCCGTCACACCGAAGTTCCCGGTGCCGACGTCGTACTTGCCGCTGCCGAGCGCCGGCAGGATCGCCTCGAAGCCGACCACCTCGCGCTTCAGCTCCAGACCCAGGGCCTTCGCCACGGCGCCCGCGAAGTCGGCGTCCACGCCCACCACGGTCGTGCCGTCCGGCAGATAGGCCGAGCTGGGCGGGGTCGCGACCGAGGAGGCGAGCGTGAGGCTGCCCCGCCGCCGTACCTCGGCGGGGAGCAGTTTCGCGGCGGCCTCGTTCCTCGCGACCGCCGACACCACGTCCTCGGTCGGGAGCGCTGTCGCGGGGGCACCCGCCGCCCCGGCCGGCGCCGTCGCGGGCTCGCCGCCCGCGCAGGCGGTGAGCGTGAGCGCGGCCGCGGTGATCAGCGCGAAGGCGACGGTGGTGCGGGCGGTACCGGAACTCGTGGGCGTGCTCATGGCTTCGGGTTCTCCAGGAGTTTCTCGAAGGGCAGCGGGCCGATCGACTCGGGATCGGCGGTCACGTCGAACAGCGGGCGGTAGCCGCCGGCCAGATAGAGGCCCCTGGCCTCGGGCTGGCGCGGTCCGGTCGTCAGGAAGATCCGGGTGTAGCCGCAGGTGGCGGCCTCCCGTTCGAGCACGGTCAGGACACGGCGGGCGAGGCCGCGCCTGCGGTGTGCCGAGTCCGTCCAGATCCTCTTGAGTTCGGCGGTGCGGTCGTCGTAGCGGCGGTAGGCGCCGCCCGCCACGGGCCTTCCCTGCTCCAGGAGGAGCAGGAAGGCGCCGTGGGGAGGGGCGAACTCCTCCGCCGGGTAGCGGCTCAGATCGTGCGCGGAGCCGTACCGGGTCGTGTACTCGTGCGCCAGCTCGTCGAGGAGCGGGCGGGCAAGGGCGTCGGTGGTCGTGGTCCGGTGCACGGACAACGCGAAGGTCATGACGGTCCTTCAGGACGAAGGAGGGCGGCGTCGTCCCTCGGAAGGAAGGAGGACGGCAGGGCAGGGCAGGGCGAGGGGAGGGGAGAGCTCAGGCAGCCACGAGGGGCCTTGAGGTGAAGGCGCCGCGGAGAACAGCACGCGGGCGGGGCACAGCGGAGGGTCGGCTCAACAGGAAGAGGACCACACGCGACCGAAGTCGATGTGGGAGCGCGTGACCAGCTGCTGCGGATGCATGGCCCCAGTGGAACAGGCAACCGTTCCCCCGTCAACCGCGATGAGACGTACGGCTCACAGTGCGGACACCCTTGACAGCGGGCCGTGTTGACCGCATAGCCTCGAAGGGCGGATCGGGCTGAGGGGCCCGGATCCGTGCTCAGTGCGTGTGCTCAGTGCGTGTGAAGGCGCCACCCCCGTGTTCGATCCGCCTCTGGCATCCACGGAGTCCTCGCCATGTCCGCGACCCTGCTCACCACCCCCTCCACGGCCCCGTCGGCCGAACCACCGCCTCGCGTCGTCCCCGCCCGCCGCGCCGGGCAGTGGACCGCCGCGGCCCTCGTCCTCGTCCTCCTCGCCCTCGTCCTCGTCTCGGTCGTCCGCAACAAGGCCTTCCAGTGGGACGTGGTCGCCGACTACTTCACCTCCGCGTCCGTCCTGCGCGGCCTCGGCCTCACCCTGTGGCTGACCGCCGTCGTCATGGCCCTCGGCTTCGTCCTCGGGACGCTGCTCGCGGTCCTCCGGCTCTCCGCCAACCCCGTGCTCCGCGCGGTCGGTTGGGGATACGTGTGGTTCTTCCGGTCCACCCCGATCCTGGTCCAGCTGCTCTTCTGGTTCAACATCGGAGCGCTCTACCCGCAGATCCTCGGCGTGAACACGGTCAACCTCCTCGGCCCCTTGTCCGTCGCCGTCATCGGCCTCACCCTGCACGAGGCCGCCTACGCCGCCGAAGTCGTGCGCGGCGGCATCCTCTCCGTCGACCGGGGACAGATCGAGGCCGCCGAGTCCCTCGGACTCGGCCGGGGGCGCCGGCTCTTCCGGATCGTGCTGCCGCAGGCCATGCGCGCCATCGTCCCGCCCGCCGGGAACATGCTGATCGGCACCCTCAAGGGCACGTCGATCGTCTCCGTCATCGCCGTCCAGGACCTGCTCTACTCCACACAGCTCGTCTACCACCGCACGTACGAGGTCATCCCGCTGCTCCTCGTCGCCACGCTCTGGTACGTCGCCGTCACCTCGGTCCTCAGCCTCGGCCAGCACTACGTCGAGCGGCACTACGCCCGCGGCACGGCCGGTGCGCGATGAGCGCCCGCCCGTCGATCGTGATCGTCGGCGCCGGGCCGCGCGGGACCGGCCTCCTCGAACGGCTCGCCGCCAACCTGCCCGAGCTGTACGGCGACGGCCCCCTCGACCTCCACCTCGTCGACCCGCACCCGCCGGGGCCCGGCCGGATCTGGCGCACCGCGCAGTCCCCGCTGCTCTGGATGAACTCCCGGGCCGAGGACGTCACCATGTTCACCGACGAGACCGTGGACCTGGCGGGCCCCGTCCGGCCCGGACCCACGGTCGCCGAATGGGCCGGCATCGAAGGACGCGCCTTCCCCACCCGCCCCCAGCAGGGCGCCTATCTGCGCTGGGTGTACGAGCGGGCCCGCGCCGCGCTGCCCGCCTCCGTCACCGTCCACGACCACCGCACCACCGCCCTGCGGATCGGCGGCCCCCGCGAGGGACGCCAGCGGGTCTGGCTGGAGGGCAGCGCCCTGCCCCTCCTCGCCGACCTCGTCGTCCTCACCGTCGGCCACCTCGACGCCGAACCCGACCCCGAGCAGCGGGCCCTGACCGACTTCGCCGCCCGCCACGGCCTCGTCCACCTGCCGCCCGACTTCACCGCCGACACCGACCTCACGGCCCTGCCCGCCGGCGAGTCCGTCCTCGTCCGCGGCTTCGGCCTCGCCTTCGTCGACCTGATGGTGCTGCTCACCGAGGGCCGCGGCGGGCGGTACGAGGGCGAGGGCGACGCGCTCGTCTACGTGCCCTCGGGCAAGGAGCCGGTGCTGCACGTCGGATCGCGGCGGGGAGTCCCGTACCACTCCAAGATCGGCTACGTCCTCGACGGCGAACGGCCCCCACTGCCCCGCTTCTTCGGCCCCGGGCAGACCGACGCCCTGCTGAGACGGCGCGCACCGATCGACTTCCGGCGCGACGTGTGGCCCCTGGTCGACAAGGAACTCGGCTGGGCCCACTACCACCGGCTCTTCTCCACCCACCCCGAGCGGACCACACTCGCCTGGTCCGCCTTCGAGCGGGCCTACGCGGCAGCGCCGCCGCGCGGGGCGGAACTCGCCGCCCTCGTCGCGGCGGCCGTCCCCGACCCCGCCGACCGGCTCGACCTGGACGCCCTCGACCACCCCCTCGACGGCATCCGCTTCACCTCGGCGCACGACCTCCAGGACGGACTGCGCGACTACATCACCGCCGACCTGGCCCGCCGTCACGACCCCGTGCACAGCTCCGACGCCGCCGTCTTCGCCGGCCTGCTCTCCGTCTACGGACAGCTCCTGCGACTCGGAGACCGCGTCGACCTCGGCGGCTGGTGGCACGGCTTCTTCAGCTACCTCGCCTCCGGGCCGCCCGGCCCCCGGCTGCGCCGGCTCCTCGCCCTCTCCCGCGCCGGAGTCGTCCGCTTCCTCGGGCCCCAGGTCACCGTCGAGGCCGACGAGACACGCGGACTCTTCCGGGCCGCCTCCGCGGCCGTACCGGGGGAGTGGACCGAGGCCCGCGCCCTCGTCGAGGCCCGGCTCCCCGACCCCACCCTCGAACTCACCCGCAGCCCGCTCCTCCGCGCCCTGCACGAGGACGGCGCACGGGCCACCACCAGCGGCCTCCTCGTCGTCGACCCCGTCGACGGCCGGATCCTGGAGCGCGACGGAAGCCCGCACCCGCGCCGCTTCGCGCTCGGTCCGCACACCACCGCCCGCACGGACAGCGCCTTCACCCGGCCCCGTACCGGAGGGGTTCCCTTCCGGCAGAACGACGTCACCGCGCGGGCCGCGCTGACGTTCCTGCGCGACCGGGCGTGTCGGCTGCCGGCGCCGCTGAGCGCCTGACTCCGCGCACCTCCCGCCTCTCTTCCGCCCCTTCCGAGGAACCGCCATGCCTGTCACCAGCGATCCGCCCGCCACCGAAAGCGTCGTGAAGGACCCGCCCGCCACGCCGGCGCCCGCCGTGACCGTCGTGGTGCCCGTACGGCACCCCTGGCGCTGGCTCGCCGTCGCCGCCACCGCCGTCCTGCTCACCCAGTTCGCCCACGGCCTCGTCACCAACCCCGGCTGGGAGTGGGACGTCTTCGCCGCGTTCTTCACCACGGAGACGATCCTCCAGGCCGTCTGGGTCACCCTCCAGCTCACCTTCCACGGCACCGCCCTCGGCTTCGCCCTCGGGATCGTGCTCGCCTTCATGCGCCTGTCGGCCAGCCCGTTCCTGCGGGCCGTCGCCTTCGGCTACATCTGGGCGTTCCGCTCCATCCCGCTCATCGTCCAGCTGCTCTTCTGGTTCAACCTCGCCTATCTCTACGAGGAGTTGAGCATTGGCATCCCCTTCGGGCCGAGCCTCTTCTCCTTCGAGACGACGGGCCTGGTCGGCGAGATGAGCGCCGCCGTCCTCGGCCTCGCCCTGCACCAGGCGGCCTACGCGGCGGAGATCGTCCGCGGCGGCGTACTCGCCGTGGACGAGGGCCAGTCGGAGGCCGCCGCCTCGCTCGGCATCCCGAGGCTCCGGCAGGTGCGGCGGATCGTGCTGCCGCAGGCGATGCGCTCGATCCTGCCCAACGCCGCCAACGAGATCATCTCGCTCTTCAAGGGCACCTCGATCGTCTCCGTCATGGCGATCGGCGAACTCTTCTACCAGGTCCAGGTCGTCTACGGCCGCAACGGACGGGTCGTCCCGCTCCTGATGGTCGCCACCGCCTGGTACGTCCTGCTCACCACCGCGCTCTCCGTCGTCCAGCACTACGTCGAACGCCACTACGCGAAGGGGAGCGTCCGATGAGCTCCGCCACCCCGCCCGACGCCACCGCCAAGGTCGAGATCCGGGCCGTCCACAAGACCTTCGGCCCGCTGCACGTCCTGCGCGGCATCGACCTCGACGTCCGCGCCGACGAGGTCACCGTCGTCCTCGGCCCCTCGGGCTCCGGCAAGTCCACCCTCCTGCGGACCATCAACCACCTGGAGAAGGTCGACAGCGGCACCGTCAGCGTCGACGGCACCCTCGTCGGCTACCGCCGCTCAGGGAACAGGCTCTACGAGCTCCGCGAGCGCGAGATCCTCAAGCAGCGCACCCGGATCGGCTTCGTCTTCCAGAACTTCCACCTCTTCCCGCACCTGACCGTCCTGGAGAACATCGTCGAGGCCCCCGTCTCGGCCCTGAAGCGCCCCCGCAAGGACGCCGAGGCCGCGGCCCGGCAGCTCCTGACGCGCGTCGGCCTCGCCGACAAGGCGGAGGCGTACCCCAAGCAGCTCTCCGGCGGACAGCAGCAGCGGGTGGCCATCGCCCGCGCGCTCGCGCTCGAACCCGGCCTGCTCCTCTTCGACGAGCCGACCTCCGCGCTCGACCCCGAACTGGTCGGCGAGGTCCTCGACGTCATCAAGGACCTCGCCGCCTCCGGCACCACCATGATCGTCGTCACCCACGAGATCGGCTTCGCCCGCGAGGTCGCCGACACCGTGGTCTTCATGGACGAGGGCCGGATCGTCGAGCAGGGACCGCCGGCCGAGGTGCTCGAAAGCCCGCGCCACGAGCGCACCCGTGCCTTCCTCTCCAAGGTCCTCTGACCACCGCCCCTTCCCGCTCAGGAGTACAGCCATGAAGACCCGTCGCACCGTCCTCACCGCCCTCGCCTCGCTCACCGCCCTCGGCGTCCTCACCGCCTGCGGCTCGGGCGACGCGGCCACCCATGAGGTCAAGCCCGAGGGGAAGAAGGGCGGCGGCATCAACCTCAGCCCCGAGCAGAACCGCGTCCACACCCCCAAGGTCGACGCACTCGCCGCGCGGCTGCCCGAGGCCGTCCGCAAGAGAGGCACGCTCGTCCTCGGCGTCTCCGCCACCGGCAATCCGCCGCTCGCCTTCCACGCCACCGACGACAGGACGCTGATCGGCGTCGAGGTAGACCTCGCCACCCTGGTCGCCGACACCCTCGGTCTGAAGCCCGAGTTCCACCCGGTCTCCTGGGAGAACCTCTTCGTCGGCCTCGACAGCGGCAAGTACGACGCCGTCTTCTCCAACATCACCGTCACCGAGGAGCGCAAGGACAGGTACGACTTCGCCACCTACCGCCTCGACGACCTCGCCTTCGAGGCGAAGAAGGGCTCCGGCTGGACGGTGAAGGGGCCCGCGGACGTGGCCGGGAAGAAGATCGCCGTCGGCTCCGGCACCAACCAGGAGAAGATCCTCGTCGACTGGTCGGCGCAGAACGAGAAGGCGGGCCGCGAGCCGGTCGACATCACGTACTACCAGAACACCTCGGACTACTACCTGGCGCTCCAGTCCGGCCGGATCGACGGCTACCTCGGCCCCAACCCCGTCGCCGCCTACCACGTGCTCTCCGCGGGACAGACGGAGATCGTCGGGAGGTTCTCCGGTGCGGGCGCCGGGCTCCAGGGCAAGATCGCGGCCGCCACGAAGAAGGACAGCGGGCTCGTCGCCGCCTACGCGGCGGCCCTCGACCACGTCATCGAGAACGGCACCTACGCCCAGGTCCTCAAGCGGTGGGGCCTCGACGGCGAGGCCGTGAAGAAGTCGGAGATCAACCCGCCGGGCCTGCCCCGCACCGAGAACTGACCGCCCCCCGCCGCAGCGGGAGCCGACCGCCCCCGCGGCGGGAGCCGACCGGCTCAGCACCCGAGAACTGACCGCCCCCGCGGCGGGAGCCGACCGGCTCAGCACCCGAGACCTGACCGCCCCCGCGGCGGGAGCCGACCGACTCCGCAGCGAGAACCGACCCGCCCCGTACGGCGCGATCCGCTCGCGCGATCCGCCCCTCCGCTCCGTCCCGAGAGAGACCGCATGACCAGCACACGACCGCTCCATCTCGCCGCCGAGCTCACCCCGGGCCCCGGCAGCGCCCCGAGTGCCGCCCCTCCCACCTCCGCCGCGCGTGCGGTCGCGCTCGCCCGGCTCGCCGAGGCCGCCGCGCTCGACTTCCTCACCCATGACGACTCCTTCGCCCGGCCCGGCCTCGACGCGCTCGCCGTCCTCGCCCGGATCGCGCCCGAGACCCGGTCCGTCGGCCTCGTGCCGACCGTGACCACCACCCACACCGAGCCCTTCCACGTCCAGGCCGCCGTCGCCACCCTCGACTGGGTGAGCCGCGGCCGGGCCGGCTGGCGGATCGGGGTCTCCCCGACGGCGGCCGAGGCCCGGCTCTTCGGCCGTCGCGAGGTCCCGCCCACCGCCGAGCTCTGGCAGGAGGCGGGCGAGGTCGCCGAGGTCTCCCGCAAGCTCTGGGACAGCTGGGAGGACGACGCCGAGATACGCGACGCGGCGACCGGGCGGTTCGTCGACCGCCGCAAGCTCCACCACGTCGACTTCCAGGGCGCGACCTTCTCGGTCAAGGGCCCCTCGATCGTCCCCAGGCCGCCGCAGGGCAACCCGGTGACCGTCGTCGACGCCACCCGCCCCGCCGCCCGTGAGACCGCCGCCCACCACGCGGACGTGGCCCTGATCAGGGCCTCGTCCGCCGAGGAGGCCGCGGCCCTGCGTGCCGAACTGCACCGGGCGGCCCGCGCCCACGGCCGCGACTCCGGGCAGCTGCGCGTCCTGCTGTCGGCGACCGTCGACCTCGACGCGTACGAGGGCGGGCCGGGGGCGCTCGCCGAGCTGATCGCCGGCTGGCACGGCGGCGGCGCGGTCGACGGCTTCCACCTCGTCCCGGCCGTGCCCGAACGGGACCTGGAGCGGTTCACCGCCGGCACGGTGACCCGGCTCAGGGAGCGAGGCCTCTTCCGTACGGCCTACGGGGGCACCACCCTCCGCGACCACCTGGGGCTCACCCGCCCCGTCAGCCAGTACGCCACGACGGGAGCGGGCGCGTGAGCACTCCCGCGGGCCGGAAGCGGATCCATCTCGCCGCGCACTTCCCCGGTGTCAACTCCACCACCGTCTGGGCCGATCCGCGCTCCGGATCGCAGATCGACTTCTCCTCCTTCGAGCACCTCGCGAGGACCGCCGAGCGCGGCCTCTTCGACTTCTTCTTCCTGGCCGAGGGGCTGCGGCTGCGCGAGCACAACGGGCGCATCCACGACCTCGACGTCGTCGGCAGGCCCGAGTCGATCACCGTCCTCACCGCGCTCGCCGCCGTCACCGACCGGCTCGGTCTGGCCGGCACGGTCAACGCCACCTTCAACGAACCGTACGAACTGGCCCGGCGGTTCGCCTCGCTCGACCACCTCAGCGCGGGCCGGGCCGCCTGGAACATCGTCACCTCGTCGGACGCCTTCACCGGCGAGAACTTCCGGCGCGGCGGCTACCTCGACCGGGCCGACCGGTACACGCGGGCCGCCGAGTTCCTGGCCACCGCCCGGGAGCTGTGGGACTCCTGGACCCCGGACGGCGTCCCGCGGCCCTTCGCCCACAGCGGGCAGCAGTTCGGGATCGAGGGCGAGTTCACCGTCCCGCGCTCCCCGCAGGGGCATCCGGTCGTCATCCAGGCCGGGGACTCCGCCGAGGGCCGGGAGCTCGCCGCCTCGGCAGCCGACGTGATCTTCACCCGGCACTCCACCCTGGAGGCCGGCCGGGGGTTCTACGCCGACGTCAAGGGCCGGCTCGCCCGGTACGGGAGGGAGCCCGGCGACCTGAAGATCATGCCCGGCGTGACGTACGTCCTCGGGGACACCGACGCCGAGGCACGGGAACGCGCCGCCGAGATCCGTCACCAGCAGGTCTCCCCGCAGAACGCGATCCTCGCCCTGGAGCAGATCTGGGGCCGCGACCTGTCCGGCCTCGACCCCGACGGGCCGCTCCCGGACATCGACCCCGACCCCGAATCGACGCTCGTCCAGGGCCGGGTGCGGATCGCCGACCCGGTGGCGGTGGCCAGGAAGTGGCGGGCGCTCTCCGAGGCGAAGGGCCTCTCGATCCGCGAGACCGTCGTCGAGTCCACCGGCCGGCAGTCCTTCGTCGGCACTCCGGCGACGGTGGCGGCGGCTCTGGAGGAGTTCGTCGCCACGGACGCCGCCGACGGCTTCATCCTCGTCCCGCACCTCACCCCCGGCGGCCTCGACGACTTCGTCGACCGGGTCGTCCCGCTGCTCCAGGAACGCGGAGTCTTCCGTACGGAGTACTCCGGCACGACGCTCCGGGAGCACCTCGGGCTTCCCGGGCCCGTATGGAAGGCTGGAACACCATGAGCACGGATCCACAGCAGGACTGGCAGCACTGGCACGAGCAGCGCGAGGCCGCGGTCTCCTCCTCGTACGGCCCGCTCTCCCTCACGGGCACCCACTGGCTCGCGGACTTCCCGGAGGGGCGGCTTCCGGGCGTGCCCGGCGAGTGGCGGGAGGACGGCGACGAGGTGCTCCTCTCGGCGGGCGCCGAGGACGGGCTCACCGTCGACGGGAAGCCCTTCAGCGGCACGGTCCGGCTCACCGCCGACCACGGGCCGATCCATGAGTCCCGGGTCGCGTCGGCGGGACGGCGGCTCGTGGTCCTGCGGCGCGAAGGGCACTGGGCGGTACGGGACTTCGACCCCGGCTCGGAGGCGCGCCGCGCCTTCCGGGGCATCGAGGCCACCCCGTACGACGAGCGCTGGGTGGTGCCCGGCGTCTTCCGCCCGTACGGGGAGACCCGCAGCGTGCGGGTCGAGAACGCCGACGGCGTCGAGCGCGGTCTCGGCCTCTCCGGGGAGCTGGTCTTCGAGCTGCACGGCGGCGAGCACACCCTGCGGGTGGCCGTCGAGGACGACGGCTCGCTGTGGGCGGTCTTCGCGGACGCCACCAGCGGCCGGGACAGCTACCGCTTCCGTTTCCTCCGTCCGGCGGCGCCGGCGGCGGACGGTTCGGTGACGGTGGACTTCAACCGCGCGCTGTTGCCGCCGTGCGCCTTCGTGGACCACTTCATCTGCCCCTTCCCGCCGCCGGGGAACACGCTCGACACCGCCGTCCCGGCGGGGGAGCGGCGGCTGAACCCCGCCTGATCAGGGCTTTGACCCGAGACGGCGCGGAACGGTGGGTGCCCCTGGCCAGGACGGCGGGGGCATCCGTCCGTTCGGCGGTCTTGTGCGTCCGCTCAGAGAGGGCCACTATCGCTGACGGTGCATGTCAGGAGCACGTCACCTGATGGCGCCTCACGGGCCCGCCACCCACGGGCCCCTCCGCTTCCCAGAAGGAGCACTGTGAGGAGCACTGTGAGGAACACCCGCACCCGTCTGCTCGCCCTCGTCGCCGGCATCGCGGCCGTGACGGCCGTCGGACTCCCCGGAGCCCAGGCCGCCCCCACCCCCGGCCCGGCCGGAGCCGCCCAGCTCGCCCGCGCCGACGCCGCCGTCGACGCCGCCGGTGTCGGCGGCACCGCCTGGTACGTGGACAGAGCGGCCGGCCGGGTCGTCGTCACCGCCGACTCCACCGTCACCGACGCGGGGATCGCGAAGATCCGCCAGGCGGCCGGCGCCGACGCCGGAGCCCTCCACGTCCAGCGCACCCCCGGCGTCTTCAAGCCCCTCCTCGGCGCGGGCGACGCCATCTACGGCAGCGGCTACCGCTGCTCGCTCGGCTTCAACGTGCGCAGCGGCAGCACGTACTACTTCCTCACCGCGGGCCACTGCGGCAACGTAGTGAACACCTGGTACGCCAACTCGGCCCAGTCCACCCTGATCGGCGCCACCGTCGGATCCAGCTTCCCCGGCAACGACTACGCGCTCGTCCGCTACGACAACGCCTCGCTCGCCCACACCGGAGGCTTCACCGCGGCGAACGCCTATGTGGGGGAGCCCGTCAAGCGCTCCGGCTCCACCACCGGCACCCGCAGCGGCACCGTCACCGGCCTCGACGCCACCGTCCACTACTCCGGCGGCGGCACCGTCCGGGGCATGATCCAGACCAACGTCTGCGCCGAACCCGGCGACTCCGGCGGCGCGCTCTACGACGGCACCAAGGCGCTCGGCCTCACCTCGGGCGGCAGCGGCAACTGCTCCACCGGCGGGACCACCTTCTACCAGCCGGTTCCCGAGGCCCTCGCCAAGTACCGGGTCAGCCTCTACTAGCCGACGGCACACAGCAGGCCCCCGGCGCACAGCGGCAGGCCCCCGGCGCACCCGCGCCGGGGGCCTCTCCCTGCGGCCGGGGATCAGACCCGGGCGTCGTTCAGTTCACCGGCGATCGGCTCCGCCTCCGGCTCGCGCCTCAGCGAGGACATCACCAGGGTGACCGCGGCGCCGACGACCGCCCAGGCCGCGAGGACCAGCATGGAGCCGGTCATGGCGTTGCCCTTGAAGTACGCGATCGAGCGCGCCGCCCAGGTGCCCGCGCCCGGGGGCAGGGCGGGGCCGATCGCGTTCCAGAACGGGGGCAGCATCGGCAGCGGGAACGCGCCGCCCGCGCTGGGGTTGCCGGCGACCACGATCAACAGGATCGCCAGGCCGATGCCGACGATCCCGAAGACCGACTGCAGGGCGAGGGTGGCGGCGCCGACGGCGAAGACGACCAGGGTGCCGAGGCCCCACAGGGCGGCGACACTGCCGGGCAGGGCGCCCAGGATCGGGCCGACGATGACCGCGCCGCCGAGGCCGCCGAGGACCGAGTAGACGGCGAGCGCGCCGAGGCGGATGACCGCGCGCTCGCGGTTGGCGGGCCGTGAGCCCGCGCTGATCGCCAGGATCGCGGCGCAGATGTAGCCGCCGACGCACCAGCCGACGACGAGGTAGAAGGCCGAGAGCCCGTCGAAGTCCTCCGCGGAGGCGGGGGCCACGTCGACCGTCCGTACGGTGCGCTGCTGTGCCGCCTCCACCCGGGTGAAGATCGTCTCCAGGGCGGAGGAGAGCACGGTGCCGCCGCCGGAGGCGACGAGCAGGGTGTCGGTGCGGCCGCGGGGGTCGACGATCAGGGCCCCGTCGATGTCCCGGTTCAGGATCTGCCTCCGCGCCTCGGCCTCGCCGTCGACGGTACGGGGGTCGAGCGGTTCGCCGGGGAGCCGCTCCAGCTGCCCGAGGAGCTGGGCGGAGACCTGCTGCGGCGGGACGACGCCGAAGGGCACGTCTCTCGGCTTGGGGTGGTGCAGGGCTCCGACGTACGAGGCGATGAACAGGAGCTGGAGGGCGAGGACGCCGACGACCAGGAGGGCGGCTCGGGGCGTGACGGCGCTTTTCAGTTCGTCGACGAGACTCATGCCCCCACGCTCCGGGGCGGGGGGTGTTTCCGCAGGTGGGATGCGCCCGAATGGCTGAGGGGAGAGGGGCCGGTCTCGCTTATCGTACGTGCGTTCGAAATGGGTTATGGTGAAGAGCGAGGGGGTGGGAACGTACGTACGAATCGATGCGGGAGTGCGGGAGGTGCGCCATGCCGGGTTTCACGCACCTGCACACCGCGTCGGGCTACTCCCTGCGCTACGGCGCCTCGCACCCCGAGCGGCTCGCCGCCCGCGCCGCCGAGCGCGGCATGGACGCGCTCGCCCTGACCGACCGCGACACCCTCGCGGGCACGATCCGCTTCGCCAAGGCCTGCGCGAAGGAGGGCGTCCGCCCCCTCTTCGGCGTGGACCTCGCGTACGGGGCGGCCGCGCCGGGACCGACGCCCGGGCCCGGCGGTCCGGGGGGCGTCCGGGATGTCCGGCGGGTGCCCGTCCGGGGCGGCGCGTTCGTCGACGAGTCCGCGCCCCGCGCCCTCTTCCTCGCCCGCTCCCGTGCCGGCTGGGCCTCCCTCTGCGCGATGGTCACCGCCGCCCACGCCGGAGGAGAGGAGCGGCCCCTGCTGCCCTGGTCCGCCCTGCGCGACGACGACGTGTTCGCCCTGCTCGGCCCCGCGTCCGACGTCGGCCGCGCCCTCGCCGCCGGCCGCCCCGACCGGGCCGCCCGGCTGCTCGCCCCCTGGCGCGAGCGGTACGGCGACGCGCTGCGGCTCATGGCCGTCGACCACGGCCGGACCGGCGCGGGGCCCGGCTCCCTGCGGCTCGCCGCCCGTACCGTCGGCTTCGCCGCCGAGCAGGGCGTCCGGCCCGTCCTCGGCAACGCCGTCCGCTACGCCGATCCCGGCCAGGGCCCGGTCGCCGACGTCCTCGACTCCGCCCGCCGCCTGGTCCCCATCGACCCCCGCAAGGAGCTCGACAGCGGCGAGGCCTGGCTCAAGGGCCTCGAAGGACCCGACGGCATGTCGGCCGCCGCCGAGCGGATCGTCGAGGCCGCGGGCTTCCGCCGCGACACCGCCCACCGGCTCATCGGGCAGACCGCCGCGGTCGCCGCCGCCTGCCTGGTCGACCCCGAGGACGACCTCGGCATCGGCTCCGCCCACTTCCCCGAACCGCACCTCGTCGGCGCCGAGCACCGCACCGCCCAGCGCGTCCTCGCCTCCCGGGCCGCCGCCGGCATGGTCCTGAAGGGGTACGAGAAGCGGCGCGGCCACTGGGACCGGATGCACCGCGAGCTGGACGTCATCGCCCACCACGGCTTCGCCGCCTACTTTCTGACGGTCGCTCAGGTGGTCGACGACGTCCGGGGCATGGGCATCCGGGTCGCCGCCCGCGGCTCCGGCGCCGGCTCCCTCGTCAACCACCTCCTCGGCATCGCCCACGCCGACCCGGTCGAGCACGGCCTGCTGATGGAACGCTTCCTCTCCAAGCGCCGCACCGTCCTGCCCGACATCGACATCGACGTGGAGTCCGCCCGCCGCCTCGAGGTGTACCGGGCGATCATCGACCGCTTCGGCACCGCACGCGTCGCCACCGTCTCCATGCCCGAGACCTACCGGGTCCGCCACGCGGTACGGGACGTCGGCGCGGCCCTCTCCATGGACCCGGCCGAGATCGACCGGATCGCCAAGGCCTTCCCGCACATCCGCGCCCGGGACGCGCTCGCCGCCCTCGACGAACTGCCCGAGCTGCGCGCGCTCGCGGGGGAGAGGCCCAGGCACGGCAGGCTCTGGGAGCTGGTCGAGGCGCTCGACGCGCTGCCGCGCGGCACCGCCATGCACCCCTGCGGCGTGCTGCTCTCGGACGCCTCGCTGCTCAGCCGTACCCCCGTGGTGCCCACCAGCGGCGAGGGGTTCCCCATGTCCCAGTTCGACAAGGAGGACGTGGAGGACCTCGGGCTGCTCAAGCTGGACGTCCTCGGGGTGCGGATGCAGTCCGCGATGGCCCATGCCGTCGCCGAGGTCGAGCGGGCCACGGGCACCCGGCCGGACATCGACGCGATCCCGCAGGACGACCCCGAGACGTACCGGCTCATCCGCTCCACCGAGACCCTCGGCTGCTTCCAGATCGAGTCGCCCGGCCAGCGCGACCTGGTCGGCCGGCTCCAGCCCGCGACCCTGCACGACCTCGTCGTCGACATCTCGCTCTTCCGGCCGGGGCCGGTCGCCGCCGACATGGTCCGCCCCTTCATCGAGGCCCGGCACGGCCGCGCCCCGGTCCGCTACCCGCACCCCGACCTGGAGGAGACGCTGAAGGAGACGTACGGCGTGGTCGTCTTCCACGAGCAGATCATCGAGATCGTCCGCATCATGACCGGCTGCCGTCGTGACGAGGCCGACCAGGTCCGGCGCGCGCTCTCGGATCCCGAGTCGCAGGGCCGGATCAGGCTCTGGTTCGCCCGGCGGGCCTCGGCGCGGGGATACGCGGACGAGGTCGTCGCCCGGACCTGGGAGATCGTGGAGGCCTTCGGTTCGTACGGGTTCTGCAAGGCGCACGCGGTGGCCTTCGCCGTGCCGACGTACCAGTCGGCCTGGCTCAAGGCGCACCACCCGGCCGCCTTCTACGCCGGGCTGCTCACCCACGACCCCGGCATGTACCCCAAGCGGCTGCTGCTCGCGGACGCGCGGCGGCGCGGGGTGCCGGTGCTGCCGCTCGACGTGAACCGCTCGGCGGTCGCTCACCGTATCGAACTGGTGTCTGATTCCCCTGTGCGGTGGGGACTTCGGCTCGGACTCACCGACGTCCACGGCATCGGCGAGACCGAGAGCGCCCGCATCGAGGCAGGACAGCCCTACGCCTCCCTCCTCGACTTCTGGGAGCGCGCCCGCCCCCGCGTCCCCGTCGCCGAACGCCTCGCCCAGGTCGGCGCGTTGGACGCCTTCGGCGCCAACCGCCGCGACCTCCTCCTGCACCTCACCGAACTCCGGCGCGTCCAGCGGGGAGCCGCCTCCCACGGCGGACAGCTCCCGCTCGCCCAGGGCGGCAGGACCGCACCCGTCGGCCTGCCCGACCTCGACGAGACGGAACGCCTCAGCGCCGAACTCGGCATCCTCGGCATGGACGCCTCCCGCCACCTCATGGACGACCACCACGCCTTCCTCGAAGAGCTCGGCGTCGTCTCCGCCCAGCGCCTCCGCGAGACCCCGCACGGCCGGACCGTCCTCGTCGCGGGCGCCAAGGCCGCCACCCAGACCCCGCCGATCCGCTCCGGCAAGCGGGTCATCTTCACCACCCTCGACGACGGCACCGGCCTGGTCGACCTCGCCTTCTTCGACGACGCCCACGAGCGCTGCGCCCACACCGTCTTCCACTCCTGGCTGCTCCTGGTCCGGGGCGTGGTGCAGCGGCGCGGCCCCCGCAGCGTCAGCGTGGTCGGCGCCGCCGCCTGGAACCTCGCCGAACTCGTCGAACTGCGGGCGTCCGGCGGCCTCGACGCGGTGGGGGAGCGCCTCGCCGAACCCACGCCGTCCGCCACGCCCACGCCGTCCGCCGAACCCACCCCGTCCGCCGGAAGCGGCGACTCCGGCCGCCGCATCACGATGCCCACCGGCTTCGAGATGAACCCCTGGGCCGACCTCAAGCCGGCGGGCGAAGGCGCCCCGAGCGGAAGGAAGCTGTGGCACAGCAGTCCGGGGAGCGCGGGATGATCCTCTGTGTACGGTTCCGTCTCGAACCGATGTGGGAAGTCCTCTTCCCCCAACTGGTCGACCTCCTCGGCGAGTTCACCCCGACCGTCGAGGCGGCCCCGCCCGGCGAGGCGCTCGCCGACATCAGCGGCGCCCTGCGCTACTTCGACCGGACCCCGGCCGAACTCGCCTCCGTCATCCGGGTCAGGGCGCTCGCCCTGTACGGCGTCGACTGCGTCATCGGCGCGGGTCCCAACCCGATGCTGGCCCGGATGGCCGCCCGCGAGGCCCGTCCCGGCGCCACCCTCGTCGTCGACGACCCCGCGGCCTTCCTGCGCGACCGGCCGGTCGCCGCACTCGACGGCGTCGGCCGCGCCACCGCCCGCACCCTCTGCGGCTACGGGCTCGACTCCGCGGGCCGCGTCGCGGACGCGCCGCTCGCCGTGGTCCAGCGGCTCGTCGGCGCGAAAGCCGGCCGCGAGGTGTGGGAACGGGCCAGGGGCGTCGACCGGACCCCCGTCGTCCCGCACGCCGCCTCCCGGTCCCTCGCGGCCGAACGCGCCTTCCCGCGCGACGAGACCGACCGGACGGAACAGCGCAGGGCCCTCCTCTCGCTCACCGAGGAGCTGGGCGCCCGGCTGCGGACCGAGGGGCAGGTGTGCCGCGGGCTCGCCGTCACCGTGCGGTACGCGGACCGGACCACGACCACCCGCAGCCGCACCCTGCCCGAACCCACCGCCCACTCGGTGGCGCTCACCACCCTCGCGTACGCCGTCCACGACTCCTTCGGCCTCCAGCGGGCCCGGGTCCGCGGCATCGCCCTGCGCGCCGAGGGGCTGACGGGCGCCGAGGGGGCCGCGCACCAGCTGTCCCTGGACCCGGCGGACGAGAAGGCCCGGCGGATCGAGGCGGTGGCGGACCGGGCACGGGCGAAATTCGGGCCGAAGGCGATCCTGCCGGGCTCACTCGCGGCCTAACAGGCCTGCCAGTACTCATTCTTGACGGCACATCACTTTTTACCGACGCGTAACTTCCCAGCCAACGCTACCCGTGCGTAGCTTGGCTGGGAACGCATCCCCACTTGTGGTCCGGACCGCAGGGCGTAGCACCCCCACCATCCCCTTGAGCCGCAAGGAGATCGCCCGATGCTGCCCTGGAGCCCCCGCACCCCCTGGAAGCACGCCGTCAGAGCGCTGTCCGTCCTGCTCCTCACCGCCGCCGCCACCCTCGCCCCGACCACCGCCGCCTCGGCCCAGACCGAGACCGCCACCACCAGCCGGGGCTGGAACGACTTCTCCTGCAAGCCCTCCGCCGCCCACCCGCGCCCCGTCGTCCTCGTCCACGGGACCTTCGGGAACTCCGTCGACAACTGGCTCGTCCTCGCGCCGTACCTGGTCAACCGCGGCTACTGCGTCTTCTCGCTCGACTACGGTCAGCTGCCGAACGTGCCGTTCTTCCACGGGCTCGGCCCCATCGCCGCCTCCGCGGGACAGCTCGACGGCTACGTCGACCGGGTCCTCGCCGCCACCGGCGCCCCCGAAGTGGACCTCGTCGGACACTCGCAGGGCGGCATGATGCCCCGCTGGTACCTCAAGTTCCTCGGCGGCGCCGAGAAGGTGAACGCGCTCGTCGGCATCGCCCCCGACAACCACGGCACCACCCTCCTCGGCCTCACCGGACTGCTTCCGTACTTCCCCGGCGCCGAGGACCTGATCAGCGCCACCACGCCGGGCCTCGCCGACCAGATCGCCGGCTCGCCCTTCCTCACCGAGCTCAACGAGGGCGGCGACACGGTGCCCGGGGTCCGCTACCACGTCATCGCGACCCGCTACGACGAGGTCGTCACCCCGTACCGCTCGCAGTTCCTGAGCGGCCCGAACGTCACCAACGTCCTCATCCAGGACAAGTGCGCCCTCGACCTGTCCGAGCACGTGGCGATCGGCACGGTGGACCGGGTCACCTTCCACGAGGTGGCCAACGCCCTCGACCCGACCCACGCGACCCCGACCACCTGCCTCTCGGTGATCGGCTAGCCCTACCGGGCCGTCCGCCCCCGCCGGACGGCCCCGAAGAGCACGGCCGCGCCGATCGCGAGCACGGCGGCGCCACCGACCGCGAGATACGGGGTGGTGGCGTCGCTCCCCGTCTCCGCCAGCTCCACACCGGAGCCCGAACCGGCCTCCGGAGCAGGTGCGTCGGGCGCGGGTACCCGAGCGGGAGTGGTGGCGGCCGACGGGACCGGCGCGGCCGACGAGGCGGGCGCCGTCTCCCGCGCGCCCGTGGTCGGGCCGCCGTCCCCGTGCCCGCCGTGCTCGACCGAGGACTCGTCCTGACCGTCCTCGGTCTGCTCGTCACTCGGCGCGGAGGCGCTCGGCGCCGGAGCGCCCGTCTCCTCCCCGAACACCACGTCCGAGCAGGTGTAGAACGCCTCGGGGGAGTCGGAGCGCTGCCAGATCGAGTAGATGAGGTGGCGGCCCGACCTGTTCGGCACCGTGCCCTCGAAGACGTAGTCGCCGCTCTCCATCCGCGGGTCGGTCACCGTGGCGAACGGCTCCGCCTCCAGGTCCGACCACCTCAGCGGCTTCGACGGGTCGTACCCGTCCTTCGTCACGTACAGCGCGAACGAGCCCCGGTGCGGTGCGGTCCCCTTGTAACGGAAGGTGTGCGCGCCGGACTTCATGCCGCTCGCCGGCCAGTCGGCCCGCGCCAGGTCGAGCCCGCGGTACTTGTCGTTGCCCGCGCTGCACAGCTTGCCGTCCGGGATCAGCTCCCGGTGCTTCCCGGCGGCGTTCGCGATGTTCACCGCGTTCCAGTCGTAAAAGGCCTGCGTCCCGCTCGCCGCCACCGCCGCCTTGCAGGCCGCCGACCTCGGGGCCTCGGGCCCCTCCGCGTGACAGGCCGAGACCCGGCTCACCGGATCGGTCATCGACCCGTGCGCGAACGCGGGAGCGGAGGCGAGCCCGGAGAGCGCGAGCACGGCGCCGGCGGTGACGGCTGCGGCGGTACGACGAGAGGTCATGGGGGGACAGCTCCTTCGCGAGGGTGAGGCGGGGGGTAGCAAGGAAGCTAGCCGCCGCCGTCCGCGAAATAGCCGGTGAAGGAGGGCAGACGCCGATTCTTAGGACCGCTTTAAGGAGCCGCTAAGCACCGTCTGAGGAACCTGCCGTCTACCCCAGCCGTCGGTAGCGCCGCTCCGGGCGTCCCGTCCCCCCGTACCGCAGCGTGATCTCCGCGCGGCCCGTCTCCGCGAAGTACTCCAGGTAGCGGCGGGCGCTCACCCGGGACAGGGAGCCGGCCTCCGCGCACTCCGTGGCCGAGAGGCCCTCCGGGTGGGCGCGGAGGACGGAGTCGACCAGATCGGCGGTATGGGCGGCGAGGCCCTTCGGGAGTTCCCGGGAGCCGCGGGGGCGGGTGCCGAAGATCTGGTCGACGTCCTCCTGGCGTGCCTCGTCCAGCTCGTCGAGGCGGCTGCGGAGCGAGGCCACGTGCCGCAGCTGCTCGTGCAGCGCCGCCTGGCTGAACGGCTTGATCAGATAGTGCAGCGCCCCCGCCCGCAGCGCCGCCCGGATCGTGCCCACGTCCCGCGCCGCCGTGATGAAGAGCGCGTCCATGCCCAGGCCCGCCGCACGCAGCTCCCGCAGCACCTGGACGCCGTCCATGTCGGGCAGGAAGACGTCGAGCAGCACCAGGTCGGGCCGCAGCCGCTCGGCCGCCCGCAGTGCCTCCGCGCCGCTGTGCGCGACTCCGGACACCGAGAAGCCCGCCACCGCCGACACATAGCGGCAGTGCAGCTTGGCGACCATGAAGTCGTCGTCGACCACCAGCACGTTCGTCACGACGACCCACGCTAGGTCCCGACCACAACGACCACAACGTCCGTTGGTTGCGGAAGGGAGACAGCTTCTTAACGCGCGGGCAACATGTGGGCCACCTCACACCCCCCTTCCCCTTCAACCTGAGAGGCGGCACACGTGCGGTTGCGCACCCCCTTCGCCCTCCTCGGGGCCGCACTGCTCGTCCTGGTGGCTCCGCCGCTGCTCAGCCCCGGCAGCGGCTCCGACACCGGCACGCGGATACCCGGCCTGCGCTTCATGGTCCCCAACACCCCCGGCGGCGGATACGACATCACCGCCCGCACCGCGGCCAAGAACGCCGAGGAGGCGGACCTCACCGGCGACATCGAGGTCTTCAACCTGCCCGGCGCGGGCGGCACCGTCGGCCTCACCCGGCTCGTCGGCGAACGCGGCAACGGCCGGCTCGCCATGTCCATGGGCCTCGGGGTCGTCGGCGCCGTCCACACCAACCAGACCCCCAGGACCCTCGCCGACACCACCCCGATCGCCCGGCTCACCGAGGAGCAGGACATCGTCGTGGTCGGCAAGGACTCCCCGTACAAGACCATCCAGGACCTGCTCACCGCCTGGAAGAAGAACCCCGGCAAGCTGCCCGTCGGCGGCGGCTCCTCGCCCGGCGGCCCCGACCACCTCGCCCCGATGCTGATGGCCCAGGCCGCCGGGATCGCCCCGAAGGACGTCAACTACGTGCCCTTCGACGGCGGCGGCGAGCTCCTCGCCTCGATCCTCGGCGACAAGGTCGCCTTCGGCGTCTCCGGCGTCGGCGAGTACCTCGACCAGATCAAGGCGGGGGAGCTGCGCCTCCTCGCCGTCACCGGCCCGAAGCGCGTCCCCGGCCTCGACGCCCCCACGCTCCGCGAGGCGGGACTCGACACCGAGTTCACCAACTGGCGCGGCATCGTCGCCCCGCCGGGCCTCTCGGACGCCGAGCGCGAGAAGCTCGTCACCCTGGTCACCGCGCTCCACGACTCCCCGCAGTGGCGCGAGTCGCTGAAGACCCACGGCTGGGACGACGCCTTCCTGCCCGGCGAGGAGTTCGGCACCTTCCTCGCCGAGCAGGACCGGCGCGTCGGCTCCGTACTGAAGGAGCTCGGGCTGTGAAGACCTCAGTGAAGTCCTGGCTGCGCGAACGCTCCGAGCTGGGCGTCGGCGCCCTCCTCTTTCTCCTCGGCGTCCTCGTCCTCACCGACGCCCTCACCCTCGACGCCGACCTCACGGGGCGCGGGCCCGTCGGCCCCGCCACCGTCCCCCTCGTCGTCGGCTGCGGCCTGCTCGTCGTCGCCGTACTCCTCTCCGTCGACGTCCTGCGCGGCGGCCGCGGCGAGGCCGAGGCCGGCGAGGACGTCGACCTGAGCGAACCCGCCGACTGGCGTACGGTCCTGCTCCTCGCCGGCGTCTTCCTCGCCTTCGCCGTCCTCATCGGACCCGTCGGCTTCCCCGTCGCCGGAGCGCTCCTCTTCTGGGGCGCGGCCTACGCCCTCGGCAGCCGCCACCTCCACCGCGACCCGCTGATCGCGGCGGCCCTCTCGCTCCTCACCTACGTCGTCTTCGACAAGCTGCTCGGCGTCCCGCTGCCCGGCGGCCCGCTGATGGGAGTGATCTGACCCATGGATTCCCTGAACTCCCTCATCGACGGCTTCGGGACCGCCCTCACCCCGATGAACCTGCTGTGGGCCGCGATCGGCGTGCTCCTCGGCACCGCCATCGGCGTCCTGCCCGGCATCGGTCCCGCGATGGCCGTGGCGCTGCTGCTCCCGGTGACGTACGGGCTCGAACCGACCGGCGCGTTCATCATGTTCGCCGGCATCTACTACGGCGCCATGTTCGGCGGCTCCACCACCTCGATCCTCCTCAACACCCCCGGCGAGAGCGCGGCCGTCGTCGCCGCCATCGAGGGCAATCCGATGGCCAAGGCGGGCCGCGGCGCGCAGGCGCTCGCCGCCGCGGCCATCGGCCACTTCGCCGGCGGCATGATCGGCACGATCCTGCTCGTCGTCCTCGCCCCGACGGTCGCCGCGCTCGCCGTCGACATCGGCGCCCCCGACTACCTCGCCCTGATGGTCCTCGCCTTCATCGCGGTGACCTCGGTCCTCGGCTCCTCCCGCATCCGGGGGCTCGCCTCCCTGCTCATCGGCCTCACGATCGGTCTGGTCGGCCTCGACCAGATGACGGGACAGCAGCGCCTCACCTTCGGTTCGCTCCAGCTCGCCGACGGCGTCGACGTCGTCATCGTCGCGGTCGGCCTCTTCGCCATCGGCGAGGCCCTCTGGGTCGCCGCGCACCTGCGCCGCACCGCGGGGGAGGCCATCCCGGTCGGACGCCCGTGGCTGGGCAGGGACGATGTGAAGCGCACCTGGAAGTCCTGGCTGCGGGGTCCGCTCATCGGCTTCCCGTTCGGCGCGATCCCGGCCGGCGGCGCGGAGATCCCCACGTTCCTCTCGTACGTGACGGAGAAGCGTCTCTCCCAGCACAAGGAGCAGTTCGGCAAGGGCGCCATCGAGGGCGTTGCCGGGCCCGAGTCGGCCGCCTCCGCCTCGGCGGCGGGGACGCTCGTCTCCATGCTGACCCTCGGGCTGCCGACGACGGCCGTCGCCGCCGTGATGCTGGCCGCGTTCCAGCAGTACGGCATCCAGCCGGGACCGCTCCTCTTCGAGCGGGAGCCCGACCTGGTCTGGGGCCTGATCGCCTCGCTGTTCGTCGGCATGGTGCTGCTGCTCGCGCTCAACCTGCCGCTCGCGCCCGTCTGGGCCAAGCTGCTCCGCATCCCGCGCCCGTACCTCTACGCCGGCATCCTCTTCTTCGCCGCCGTCGGCGCGTACGCGGTCGGCGGCGAGGCGCTCGACCTGGTCGTCCTGCTCGTCATCGGACTGATCGGCCTGGGGATGCGGCGCTACGGCCTGCCGGTGCTGCCGGCCGTCATCGGCGTCATCCTCGGCCCGGCCGCCGAACAGCAGCTGCGCCGCGCCCTGCAGATCAGCGACGGCTCGGTGACGGGCCTGGTCAACACCCCGTTCTCGGTCACCGTGTACGCGGTCGTGGTGCTGCTCCTCGCCTGGCCCCTGCTGAGGAAGGTGATCATCCGCCGCCGTGATGTGACGGTATGACGGACGTCAACGCGCCCCCGATGGGGTGAGTTTCGGACAGGTGGCGGCCGGATCCGGTATCCCTGGCGGGCAGCACCATCCCCCCACCCCGAAAGGACCCCGCTCATGCGCGTCCGACTCGCCCTCGCCACAGGCGCCCTGCTCGCCGCCGCCGTCCCCCTCGCCCACGCGGAAGGGACCACCGCCGTCGCGCCCCTCGCCTACGCCGAAGGGGCCGACGCCCTCTCCGTCTTCGGTTACGGAACCATCGGCGACGACGGCACGGTCACCCTCTCCGGCACCTACCGCTGCCTCGACGACAGCGCGGGCCCCGTCCTCGTCGGCTCCACCCTCGTCCAGGGCGACCGCTCCGCCGGGATCGGCGGCACCAGAGCCGTCTGCGACGGACACCTCCACGAGTGGATCAACACCGCCGTCGTGAAGGACCCCGCGTACAAGCCGGGAGCGGCCCGCGTGCGGGCCGCCCTCATGCAGCTCACGACCGGGGAATCGGGCCTGCCGACGCCCGCGTTCCTCGCCGTCGAGGAATCGGCCGTCGAACTCCGCTGACGGCGGGACCCGCTACCGCAGCAGGTCGATCAGGCCCTCACGGCCGAGCACCTCCAGCTCGTCGAGGGCCACGACGGCACACGCCGCCGCCTCCGGGTCGGAGGCGGCGAGCCCGCTCGCCGCGAACTCGTCCTCGTCGAGCCGCAGCACCTCGCTGCCGTCCGCCGACACCCACAGGTCCAGGTCCAGGTCCTCGACCCGCACGCCCGAGCCGTCGAACACGGCCGGCCGGGTGATGTCGCAGTACCAGCCCTTGAGAACGCCCCCGGCCGACCACACCTCCTTGACGGTGAACCAGCGGTCCCGCCAGTAGTGCTCCACGAGGACGTCACCCGGCTCGAACCGCACGAAGCCGAAGTCCCGTACGCCCTCGGCCGCCCACGGAGCGCGCACCGAAAGCCGGGCACCGTCCTCCGCGAGCACCTCCGCCGGATAGCGGATCTTCGTCCGCCCCGCCTTCGTCAGGGTGACCTCAACCGATCGTCCGGACATGCCGCACCTCCGTCGCGCCGATCTCGTAACCGAACCACTCGTTGATCGCCAGCATCGGCTCGTTGCCGGCGTCGTTCCCGGTGAACGCCTCGGTGCAGCCCGCCGCACGGGCCCGGTGCAGCGAGGTGTTCTTGGCCAGCTTGGCGAGCCCCCGCCCCCGGAACGCCGGGGCCGTACCGGTCATCCCCGTGGCGTACCGGCCCAGACCGTCCGTCCGCACCGCGGTGAACGCGGCCGGAACCCCGTCCACCATCACGACCGTCGTCAGCGCCCGGTCGAGCAGCGGATGCTCCCAGGTCGTCGCCAGCCAGTGCGCGTAGTCGTCGAGCGCGGCCCCCACGTCCCCCGGCTCGTCGGCGGTCGTCACCGCGTCGAGCTCGAAGAGCGGCCGGGGGTCGGCCGCGAAGTCCTCGGCCGTGCGCAGTTCGACACCGGCGGGTGCGGCGGCGAGCGGCGGCAGCTCGGCGGTGGTCAGATCGAGCCGCAGGAAGTGCGCGGAACGACTCGGCGCGTAGCCCCGCCGCTCGGCCCACGAACGGTTCGCCGGCTCGTCGAGGACCCAGCTGTACAGGGTGCGCGCGCCCCGCTCGGCCAGATACTCCTCGGCGGCCCGCAGAAGCAGCGTCCCGGCACCGCGCCCCGGGTGCGCCGGGTCCACGTACACGTTCACATAGCCGATGCCCGGCTCCGGCGCGTCGTGGGCGATCCCCACCTGGGCGGTCCCGATGATCCCGCCGTCCCCGGTCACGGCGACCAGCGGACGGTAGTGGCTCTCGGGATGGGCGTGCGCCCAGTCGAACCGGAGCTGCTCCGCGGTCGCGAGCATGAACGGGACCGCGGCCCGCCGGACCCGGGCGAATCCCTCGGCGTCCTCGGCCTGTACATCACGCACGATCACTGTCATGGGGTCGCACGCTACGGGCCGCGGGCCCGCCGCCGCCTCCCCTTTTCCGGTGGGGTGGGGGCAGAATCGGCGGCGTGACACTCACCATCGCCGTGGACCACGAATCCACCACCGCTCCCTACGAACAACTGCGTGCCCAGATCTCGGAGCGGGCCCGGTCGGGCAGACTGCCGGTCGGATACAAGCTGCCGACGGTACGAGGGCTCGCGGAGCAGCTGGGCCTCGCCGCGAACACGGTCGCCAAGGCGTACAAGGCGCTGGAGGCGGACGGGGTGATCGAGACGCGCGGCCGCCACGGGACCTTCGTCGCGGCGGCGGGCGACGCGGCGACCCGGCGGGCCGCCACCGCCGCCGCCCAGTTCGCCGAGGAGGCCCGCCGCCTCGGCCTCGGCCGCGAGGCCGCGGAGGCGGCGGTGAACGAGGCCCTGAGGGCCGCGTACGACGGCTGACCGCGCCGCGTACGACGGCTGACCGCGAGCGGGGGCGGCGACCGCCGTTCGGTCATCGGTTACAGGTAGAGCCCCGCCCCCGCCGTGCGCGGTTCGGGGAGGCCCGTCGGGGGCGTTCCGCGGCGCAGGGCGAAGAGCTCCGCCAGCGTCGCGCCCTCGCGCGGCACGTCCTCCTCGCGGCCGAGCCAGGACACCGACTCCGCCCGGGTCAGCGGCCCCACCTCGATGCGGGCCAGACAGCGGCCCGGGCGGACCACCGCCGGGTGGAGCCGCTCCAGGTCCTCGTTGGTGGTGACTCCCACGAGGACGTTGCGTCCCTGCCCGAGCAGACCGTCCGTCAGGTTCAGGAGCCGCGAGAGGGCCTGGCCCGCCGTGTGCTTCGCCTCGCCCCTGATCAGCTCGTCGCAGTCCTCGAGGAGCAGCAGCCGCCAGCGCCCCTTCGCCGTGCCCTCGTCCTCCCCGATGGCGATGTCCATCAGATAGCCGACGTCGTTGAAGAGCCGCTCGGGGTCGAGGACGCAGTCCACCTGGCACCAGTCGCGCCAGGACCGGGCCAGTGTCCGCAGCGCGGACGTCTTGCCGGTGCCCGGCGGGCCGTGCAGCAGCAGGAGCCGGCCGGCGATCGAGTCGGGCGTCACCTTCATCAGCCGGTCCATGGACTCGGCCACCGGCGCCGAGTAGTTGGGCCGGACCTCCTCCCACGTCCCGGCGCTGATCTGCCGGGTCGTCCGGTGCGGGCCGCGCCGGGGCGAGACGTACCAGAACCCCATCGTCACGTTCTCAGGCTGTGGCTCCGGCTCGTCCTTCGCCCCGTCGGTCGCCTCCTTCAGGACGCGCTCGGCGAGCTCCGCGTCGGCGGCCGTGACGGTGATGTCCGCGCCCCGGCTCCAGCGGGAGACGAGGAGCGTCCAGCCCTCGCCCTCGGCGAGCAGGGCGCTGCGGTCGTCGTCCTTCGCGGCCCGCAGCACGCTGGCGCCCGCCGGGAGCAGGGTCGCGTCGGGCCTGACCCGGTCCAGGGTGGTGCTGTGCGCGTGGGGCTGCTCCCCGGTCGCGAAGCGGCCGAGGAACAGCGCGTCGACGACGTCCGAGGGCGAGTCGCTGTCGTCGAGGTTGAGCCGGATCGGCAGCGACCGCTGGGGCTCCGACGGTACCGGTGGGGTGTCAGCCATGGCGCCCATGATCCGGCAACCGGGCAGGGCGTGCACCGGGTTTTGAACGGGACCTTCCCCCAAGTCCCCTGGTCCGGCGGTACGTCAGATCCAGTGGCCGCGCACCGCGCCCCGGGCGCGCCGCGCGAGTGCGTACCCCTTCGTCAGGGCCCGGTCCGCCGCGAAGTTCCGCCCGATCGCCCGGCCCTCGACGAGCCGCGTGAACTCCTCGACGTCCGTCGACCGGCGCACGGTGACCCGCTCCAGGGCGTACGGACCCTGGCGGCGTCTGGCCAGCGCGTTGCCGACGGCGAGCGCCTGCGTGAAGCCGGCCTCGCGGACGGTACGGCGGACCCGGCGGCTGGAGTACCCGTACGGGTAGGCGAAGGAGACCGGGGCGGTCCCGAGCTCCTCGCCGAGGATCTCGCGGCAGCGCAGCGTCTCGAACCGGAGCCGCCGCGCGTCGAGCTGGTCGAGCTGCGGGTGGGTGTGGCTGTGACCGCCGATCTCCGTTCCCGCGTCGGCGAGTTCCCGCACCTGCGCCCAGTCGAGCATGGTGTCGAGCGCGCCGCCCGTCGCGTGCCGGCCGGGCAGCCAGCCGGTGGAGACGAAGACGGTGCTCACGAAGGAGTGCGCGGCGAGCACCGGCAGCGCGTACCGGTGCACGCCCTCGTACCCGTCGTCGAAGGTGACGAGCAGCGGCCGGGCGGGCAGCGGACGGCCGGTGCGCCAGGCGCCGGCGAGGCCGGCGGTGGTCAGCGGGGTGAACCCCCGCTCGGCGACCACCTCCATCTGCGCCGCGAAGGCCTCGGGGGTGACGGAGAGCCCCAGGGTGGCGGGGGCGGGGTCCGGGTCGACGGCGTGGTACATGAGGACGGGCACGGCCGTGGTGTCGCTCACCGGGCCCTCTCTTCGGAGGCCCCGGCGCCGCTCGCCCGGGTGCCGCTCCCGCCGGTGCCGTTACGGGTATCCCCGTACGTGGTCCGTTCGATCGGTCCCCACGCGAAGGTCGTCCCGCTCCGCCGGGCCCGGAGCGTGCCGAGCGCGTAGCCGCCGGCGGCGACCGTCACCCCGGTCACGATGGCCCCGGCCCGGCCCGCGCCGCCGGTGCGTCCGCGCAGTGCGTCACGGACCCCGCGCAGGACGCCCGAGGGCAACACCCGTGTCGTGTAGCGCCGTTCGGACTCCAGGCCCTTCTGCGCACCGACGCTCCGTGCGACGAGCGCCTTGGAGAGCCCCTCGGCGTAGACGCGGGTGCGGAAGTAGTCGAAGCGCTCGCGGACCGCGGGCACCTTGTGGTGGATGACGGCCCGGTCGTCGATGAGGAGGATCGCCCCGGGGAGCGCCTTGGAGAGCCGGATGCACAGTTCGGTCTCCTCGCCGCCGAGGGGCCGCCGGTCGCCGTCGCGTCCGATGCCGGTGGCGAAGCCGCCCGCCGCGTCGAAGGCCGTACGGCGGAACGAGGCGTTGCCGCCGAGCACGTTCCTGACGGGGACCCGGCCCGGGGGCAGGCCCCGGTACGTGCAGCCGACGACCCAGTCGAACTCCTCGGGGAACCAGGCCGGGCGCCGGCCGGACGCCCAGGCGGGCAGGGTCCGGCCGCCGACGGCCATGACGCGCGGGTCGTCGTAGGCGGCGGCGAAGTGGTGGAGCCAGTCCCGCTCGGCGACCGCGTCGTCGTCGAGGAAGGCCACGAACGCGCCGCGGGAGGCGGCGATCCCGGTGTTGCGGCCGGCGGAGAGGCCGCGGGGGCCCGCGTTGGCGAGCACCCGCACCTCCTGGTGGAGCCGCTGGTCCGCGTACTCCTCGGTGAGCCGGGAGAGGAGCCGCTCGTTGTGGTCGACCACGAGCAGCGTCTCCAGCGGCGGCAGTGACTGCTTCCGTACGGAGTCGACGGCGGCGAGGATGTCCTCCCACCGCTCCTCCGTGTAGACGCAGATCACCACCGAGAAGCCGTTCGGGGACGTGCGGTCGCTCAAGACACCTCTCCACGGGGGATGTTGACCGAGAACGGGGCGGGCCGACGGCGGGCCGCCTTGGCGACGGACTTCTCCCGGAGGATGACCTTCAGGACGCGGATGCCGTCACGCACGGCGTTCAGGTTGCTGACGCCGTGGATGCGGTTGTACTCGTGGCTCGGCACCTCCTGCACCTTGAGACCGGCGGTGACGACCCGGATGTTGATCAGGGTCTCGATCTCGAATCCGGTGCAGTCGAGGGTGATCTTGTCGAGGCAGTGGCGCCAGAAGGCGTTGTAGCCGTAGCAGAGGTCGGTGTACCGGGCGCCGAACTTGCGGTTGACGAGCGTGCAGAGGGCCCAGTTGCCGAGTCTGCGGATGGTCGTCATGTCGTCCGTGCCGCCGCCGTTGGCGAAACGGGAGCCCTTGGCGAAGTCGGCGCCGCCGACGAGGGCGGAGACATAGGAGACGATCTCCTGGCCGTCGGCCGAGCCGTCCGCGTCGACCATGACGATGATGTCGCCCGTGCAGGCCGCGAAGCCGCTGATCAGCGCGTCGCCCTTGCCCTTGCCGACCTGTTTGACGACTTTGACGTCCGGCCAGAGTTCACGGGCGACTTCGACCGTGTTGTCGGTGGAATTTCCGTCGACGAGGACGACTTCGTGAATCCATTCCGGCAGCGTCTTGAAGACGTACGGAAGATTTTCCGCTTCGTTCATCGCGGGAATGACGACACTCACCGGCGGAGTGATCGCCAGATGTGAGGTGATGGCCCGGTACTGGGCCGCTATTCGACTCGGCTCGGTCAATTCTCGGCCCGTGGCGGTCGGGCGCAGGAACGAGCTCATGGGTCTGGTTTCCCTCTCGTCCGGTGGGCCGCCCACCCCTTGGGCGGTCCGATGGTGTATCCGGTTCGAAAGGGGGGTTCTCGCCTTGCCCGCGCGGAAAGGAACTCCTTGCGGGATCGGTGAGTTGGCATGTCCGGCCGCGCGGTACCCGCGACTCGGCGCACGTACGAACACCGAGCACGGCACCCCCCTACCGCGCCCCACCCCGGATCCATCGCGACGCTAGAGCCCTCCCCTGAGCCGCTGTGCATGATGGACCGGTGCGGGTGAGATGTACGACGGTATTGATGAATGGGACTGTATGGCAAGTCCCGGATCTGTGGCCCGCTTTTCCGTAGTTTGGCGAAGCTTCGCCGGTCAGATGTGCAACCGTCCCGATCGGATTTGATCAATCCGTTTGCGCGCGGGGAACAGTGGGGCGTGACCGCACTTCTGTGCATTGCTGTGTGAATGTGTCGCGATCTCGTTCGAGCGCATCGCGGGACCGGAACTTCCGGTTCCCGAGCTGGCCTGATCTCGACGGTCCCTGACGGAGGATCGGAAGACGTTCACCCCCACTTTTGACATGAACACTTCCGGCCGGGCGGATCCGATGCTACTACCTGGTAGCGCAGAGATCCTGCTACAGGGAGGTTCCATGAGGCTGTCCCGTATCACCGCCCTTTCGTCCTCGCTCCTGCTCGGCGCCGTCCTCGCCCTCACCGGGGCGGGTGCCGCCCAGGCCGCCGAGACCGCCGCGCTCGACTACGTGGCGCTCGGTGACTCGTACTCCTCCGGTGTCGGCGCCGGGAGTTACGACAGCGCGAGCGGTGACTGCAAGCGCTCCACGAAGGCCTATCCGGTGCTGTGGAAGAACGCGAACGCCCCTTCCTCCTTCGCGTTCACCGCCTGCTCGGGCGCCCGGACGGGCGATGTGACCGCCAATCAGCTCGGCCCGCTCTCCGCCGCGACCGACCTGGTCTCCCTCACGATCGGGGGCAATGACGCGGGATTCGCCGACGTCATGACGACCTGTGTGCTCCAGTCCGAGGCCACCTGCATCAGCCGGGTGAATCAGGCCAAGAGTTACGTGGACACCACGCTGCCCGGCAAGCTCGACTCCGTCTACACGGCCATCAGGAACAAGGCACCCGCCGCCCACGTGGTCGTCCTCGGCTACCCGCGCTTCTACCAGCTGGCCGGCAACTGCGTCGCCGGCCTCACCGAGAACGAGCGGAAGGCCATCAACGGAGCCTCCGACCACCTCAACGCGGCGGTCGCCAAGCGCGCGGCCGACCACGGCTACACCTTCTCCAGCGTCGTCCCGGCCTTCACCGGACACGAGATCTGCTCCGGCTCCTCCTGGCTGCACAGCGTCAACTGGCTGAACATCGGGGAGTCCTACCACCCGACCGCCGCCGGACAGTCGGGCGGCTACCTGCCCTCGTTCAGGAACGTGGTGTAACCCCGCCACTCGCGCCCGGGGCGCCGGGACCGGCCGGAGCGGTGCTCGTGACACCGCCCGGACCGGGCCCGGCGCCCCGGTCCCCGTCCCGTACCGCCTGATACACGAGAGCCGCCGCGATCAGCAGCACGCCGATCAGCCCGGCGAGGAGTACGTGGTTCCGGCGCGGTGACCGTCTCCGGCGCGGCGGAGCGGCCGAACGGCCCGCCTCGGCAGCCTGGTTGGCGGTGGACGCCGACTCACGCCCGTCCGGCTCGCCGCCCGCGGGAGCCCCGCCCGCCGGAGCGCCGAACTCCGTCCGCGGGGGCCGCGCCCCGCCCGCGGCAAGGCGGCGCAGCTCCTCCTCGGCCCGCTCCGCCGTCGGCGGACGCTCCCGGTCCGGGTGTACGAGACCCTCGACCACCGCGCGGAGCGCCCCGGTCCTGTCGTCCGCCGAGGGCAGGGCGGACACCGCTCCGTCGAGAAGCGCGCCCAGGGACCGCAGCTCCGCCTCCGGCCCCGGCGCGTCCCCCGGAGCCGCGCCGAAACCGGTCACGACGATCCGCCCGTCGTTGGCGAGCAGGACGTGCCGCGCCTCCACGCCCCGGTGCGGGGCGCCGGCCTCGCGTGCCGCCCGGAGCGCGGAGAGGACCTCGGCGCCGGTGCGCGCGGCCTCGCGTGCGGGCAGCGGGCCTGCGGCCTCCAACGTCTCGGCGAGCGTCAGGCCGCGCACGAGCTCGGTCACGACCCAGGGCCGGCCGTCCTCGGTGGCCACTCCGAGGACGCGTACGACAGAGGGGTGCGCGATCCGGGCGGCGGCCCGCGCCTCGCGCTCGCGTCGCGCGTACAGCAGCGGCACCTCGTCCGCGGGGAGCCCTGCCGGGGCCCGGAACTCCTTGACGGCCACGTCCTGGCCGTTCGTCTCGTCCAGGGCGCGCCAGACGGTGCCCGCCGCGCCCTCGGCGAGGACGTCCAGAAGCCGGTAACGACCCGCGATCACCGTCATGGATCCACGGTAGCCGAGGGGCGTCCCGACGGCGCCGGTCCGTCGGCCGCGCGGAGGGAAGGATCTTGGTGGTGGAGATCACACGGGCCCGGGTTCCCGTGGACGAGGTCCCGGAGTGCAGGATGGTTCGTGACGGTTCGGCAGATGTTCGAACCCTGTCCAACTCGCCCTGGAATCAGATGGATTCGGACAGTGACCGTCAACCCTCGTACGAGTGCGCTGCATACCGTCGGCGGGATACACGGGTGTCATGGCGGGGCGATAGGGTTAACCTGCCCTGGGTCGGGTGCCCTTGTACGGGTGGGGAGTGACATGGAACAGATAGCAATGCGCAGCAGGCCTCGCGTGCCTGCCATCACCTGCGGGAGCAGCGCGACCAGTTCGCGGCTCGACCGCCATCTCGCGGTGCTCGGCGGACCCGCCGTGCCCCAGCGTGAGGTGGCCGAGGCGACGCTGTTGATGCGGGAGTTGACGACGCGTACGCGTGAGGTGCCGGTGCACGGTCACCGCAGCCGCAGCGCGCGGGTCTCGCTCTTCGCCCCGCTCCGCCGTCTGCGCCGCTCCCTCTTCGGAACGCGCCGCTAGCCGCGCCGCCGGGCCGCGGCACCCCGAGGTTCCCGCCCGCCGCCGCCCGGCAGCCCGTACGACTCCGACTGCGACACCGCCGGACGTGTCCCCGCCCGTCCGGCGCTCAGTCATACCCGGCGACGGCCCCGACCGGCACCCGCGCGCCGGCGGCCCCCGACCAGCACCCCGCGCGGTGTCAGGCGATCACCCCCGCGCTCCGCAGCTCCTTCACCTCCGCCTCCGTCACCCCGAGCCCGGCGAGCACCTCCTCCGTGTCCTGTCCGAGGGCCGGGATCCGGTCCATCCGGGGCTCCGGTGCGTCGGGGAACACGATCGGCGGCAGCAGCGCCCGCAGCGGCCCGACCGGCGAGCCCACCTCCCGCCAGCGGTCCCGCGCCGTCAGCTGAGGATGGTCCGCGAGGTCCGCGACCGAGTTGAGCCGGGCGCAGGCGACGCCCGCCGCGTCGAGCCTGGCCAGCGCCTCGGGCGCCGTCAGCGGGGCGAGCGCCTCCGCGACCACCGCGTCCGTCGCCGCGCGCCCGGCCACCCGTGCCGTGTTCGTCGCGAAGGCCGGGGCGTCGGCCAGTTCCGGTCGGCCGATGACCTGTTCGGCCAGCCGCCGCCACTCCCGGTCGTTCTGCACGGAGAGCAGCACAAGACCCCCGTCCGCCGTCGGATAGGCGTCGTACGGCGCGATCACCGCGTGCGCGAGCCCCGTGCGCGCCGGGGGCGTGCCTCCATGCATCCCGTGGTGCAACGGGTGCCCCATCCACTCGGCGAGGGAGTCGAGCAGGGAGACTTCCACAGGCCCGCCCCGGCCGGTCGTCCCGCGCCGGACGAGCGCGGCGAGAACGCCCGAGAAGGCGTACATGCCGGCCGCGATGTCGGCCGCCGGGATCCCCGACTTGACCGGCTGCTCAGGCGTACCGGTCACGGACACCAGGCCCGCCTCGCACTGGACGAGCATGTCGTACGCCCGCTTGTGCGCGTACGGTCCCTCCGCCCCGTACCCGGAGACGTCCACCGCGATCAGTCGCGGGTGTGCGGCGCACAGGGTGGCGGCGTCGAGACCGAGCCTGGCCGCCGCCCCCTGGGCCAGGTTCTGGACGAAGACGTCCGCGCCGGCCAGAAGGCGCCGGGCGAGGGCGAGGCCGCGGGGGTCCTTGAGATCGACCGCCACGGACTCCTTGCCCCGGTTGCACCACACGAAGTGGGAGGCGAGGCCCCGGGCGGCCGTGTCGTACCCCCGGGCGAAGTCCCCGCCGTCGGGGCGCTCGATCTTGACGACGCGGGCGCCGAGGTCGGCGAGCTGCCGGGTGGCGAAGGGGGCGGCGACGGCCTGCTCGACGGCGACGACCGTGATCCCTTCGAGGGGGAGTGGCTGAGTGCTCATGGAAGCCCTGCCTACCCTGCGGGGGCGGCCCTTGTCACCGGGACGTGCGTCACGGGGGGCCGGGGTCAGCCCCGGGCGTAACGGCGTACCGCGAGCGGGGCGAAGACGGCGATCAGGCTGAGCGACCAGAGCAGCGCCCCCGCGACCGGGTGGGCCACCGGCCAGGCCGCGTCCGCCGGTACGGGCGCGTTGCCGAAGAGGAGCCGTACCGCCGTCGTGACCGCCGAGATCGGGTTCCACTCGGCGACCGTGCGCAGCACGTCCGGCATGTCGTCCGTCGGGATGTACGCGTTGGACAGCAGCGGCAGCATGAACGTGGCGCTGCCGAGCTGCCCCGCCGCCTCCTCGCTCTTCGAGGCAAGCCCGAGCAGGATGCCCACCCAGGTCATCGCGAAGCGGAAGAGGAGCAGCAGGCCGAGGGCGCCCAGGGCCTCCGGCGCCGTCCCCTCGATCCGCCAGCCCATGGCGAGTCCGACGAGGATCAGCGGGACCGTGCCGACGGCGCTCGCCACGAGATCGGCGAGGGCCTGCCCGAGGGGGACGGCGGCCCGGCTCACGGGCATGGTCCGGAATCGGTCCATGACCCCCCGGTGGGAGTCCTGGGCGGACTGGAACATGCCGGTCATGAGGCCGCCGGCGGCGGTCGCCACGAGCAGGCCCGGCACCAGCTGGGAGCGGTACTCGGCGCCCGGCATGGCGAGCGCGCCGCCGAACACGTACCCGAAGAACAGCAGGAACACGATCGGCATCGTCTGGGTCATGACGGTGATCGCGGGCGCGTGCCGGACGCGCTGGAGGTGGCGGCCGAGGACGGCCGTTCCGTCGTGGACGAGGGCGCTCACGCGGCGAGCTCCTTCCGGTCGGTGAGGCGCAGGAACACCTCGTCGAGGGTGGGCGGACGCAGCGACGCGTCGACGATGAGGACTCCGGCGGCGTCGAGTTCGCGGACGATCCGGGGGAGGGTGAGGGTGGTGTCCGTGGTCACCGCGCCGGCCGTGCCGCGCTCGGCGTCGAGGACGGGGGCCGAGCCGGTCAGCTGGTCGAGGACGGCCGCGGCCGCGCCGAGGGAGGCGGGGTCGGCGACGACGACCTCGGCGTAGCTGCCGACGAGCGCCTTGAGCTCGGCAGGGGTGCCGCGCTGGGCGACCCGTCCCTCGTCGATCAGGACGATGTCGTCGGCGAGCTGGTCGGCCTCCTCCAGGTACTGCGTGGTCAGCAGCACCGTCGTGCCCCGGGACGCCAACCCCCGTACGGCGTCCCAGATCCCGTTGCGGCTGTGCGGGTCGAGCCCGGTGGTGGGCTCGTCGAGGAAGAGGACGCGCGGCGGTACGAGCAGGCTCGCCGCCAGGTCGAGCCGGCGCCGCATGCCGCCGGAGTACGTGCGGGCGGGCCGTCCGGCGGCGGCGGTGAGGCCGAACTGCTCCAGGAGTTCGTCGGCGCGGGCGCGCGGGGCGCGCAGGAGGCGGGCGAAGAGCCGCAGGTTCTCGGCGCCGGTGAGATCGCCGTCGACCGAGGCGTACTGCCCGGTGACGGCGATGTGCCGGCGCACCCCCGCCGGGTCGCGCACCACGTCGTGCCCAGCGACCCGCGCGCTCCCGGCGTCGGGCGTGACGAGGGTGGTGAGGACGCGGACGGCGGTGGTCTTGCCGGCGCCGTTGGGACCGAGGACTCCGCAGACGGAGCCCTCGGGAACGGCGAGATCGAGGCCGCGGAGTGCGTGGACCTCGCCGTAACGCTTCTGCAGACCTTCACTAAGTACAGCGTACGTAGTTGTCATGGTGTGACCGTACCGCACTCCGTACGGTGTACGTAACTACGATGGGGAGCGAGGTGATGATCCATGACGGGCCGAACGGCCGAACCGGAAGTGATCTGGGCGCGCCCCGAGCGCGCGGGCCGAGGCCCGAAACCGGCGTACAGCCGACGGGACATCGTGGACGCCGCCGTCCGCATCGCCGACACCGACGGCATCGAGGCGGTCTCCATGCGCCGCGTCGCCGGCGAGCTGGGCTGCGGGACCATGTCGCTCTACAACTACGTCCCCCGCAAGGAGGACCTGTACGAGCTGATGGTCGACGCGGTCAGCGGCGAGTACACGTACCCCGAGAAGCCCAGCGGCGACTGGCGCGCCGACATGACCGCGGTCGCCCACCAGAGCCGCGCGATCATGTACCGGCATCCCTGGCTCCCCCGGGTGATGACCACCGCCTACGGGTTCAGCCCCAACGCCCTCCGCTTCCTGGAGTGGTGCCTGAGCTGCCTGGAGCCCCTGGACGCCCCCGCCGGACTGAAGATGCAGCTGATCGCCATGGTCAACGGCACGGTCATGGTCACCGTCGCCAACGAGCAGGCCATCGCCGAACGGGCCCGCGGACTGCCCTGGTCGGAGGAGGAGGAACAGGCGGTGCGCGGGGCCTACCTCGCGGGACAGGTGGCGAGCGGACGGTACCCCCACCTCGCCCGGCTGCTCGCCGAGTCCCCCGCCCCCGCCGACGCGGACGAGATCTTCGCCCTCGGCATCGCCCGCCTCCTCGACTCGTTCGCCCCACGGGTCACAGGAGCATGAACTGCCCCTCCGGCCCCTCCTCCTGATGGTCCAGGACGGACGCGGGACGGCGGGACCCCGGCGGCGGGGGCAGCACCCCCGCCGCCCGCAGCTCCTCCCGGCCGGCCACTCCCGCCGTGAAGGTGGCCCGCTCCGGCTCCCGGGCGCCGAGCAGCGCGAGGACCGTGATCAGGTCGAGCAGCTCCGACGTCCACTCCTGCGGCCAGGCCGGGGGGCCGATCGCCTCCAGGGAACCGGGCTCCACCGGGGCGGTCCGGTGTGCGAACCACTGTTCGAGGACTCGCGCGCCGCCCACCCGGAACTCCCAGGCCTCCTCCGGTACGGGCGAGATCCGGCCCCCGTCCAGACACAGCGCCTCGTCGCCGGCCTCGTACGTCATCGCCCCGGGGCGCGCCGGGACCGCCGCCCGCACATAGGGGCGGCGCCCGCCCGGCAGCCGCGGCTTCGTCCCGCTCAGGGCGCCCCGCGCCTGGGCGTCGACGAGGTCCCGGCCGAGCGCCACACCCGCCGCCCACACCTCCCGGTCCGACGGGAGCGGGACACGGCACCCGGCGGGGGAGGGCCGGGCCGCCGCCACGGTCCACGCGAGCCACTCCAGGGCGCCGACCTCATGCCCGTACCGCTCCCCGAGGAAGGCGAGCAGACCCGGCGCGACATTGGGCTCCCGGCCCCCGGGGCGCCGGAACAGCGGGCGGATGCGGCCCGGCCGGCCCGCGGGGGAGCGGCCCTCGGGCAGCGCGGCCGTCACCAGGAGCGCGGGTCCCGCCGCCCCCGGCACGTACCCCTGCTCGACGGCGAACAGCTGCGGCTCCCCGGCGACCCGCCACAGCTCCGGCCGGGCGGTGTCGATCAGCCGGTGGTCGGGCAGCAGCCACTGCTCGTCGAACGGACCCCGCGCGACCCGTACGGGCTCCGGGCACGGCCCCGACTCACGGGCCCAGCGCACGGTCCCGGTCCGCTGCCCGGGCAGCGCGGCCACCGCGCTCGCCGGGGTCCGCGCCCGGCTGGGCCGGAACAGGGCTTCCCTTTCGGCGCCCTCCGCCGCCACCAGACGGTCCCAGCGGGACCGCAGCGTCCGCGCGTCCGGCGCCACGATCCACGAGCGGCCGAAACGCAGCGGCGCGACGGACCACGGCATGAGGTCGTCGAGGAGGGGCAGGTCGTCGTCGTTCGCTCCGGGGGCTTCCGTCACGCCCCGCATGCTAACGACCGCTGTGGGGCCCGGGCCGCCCCCCGCGGTTACTGGGCCTCCACCGTCACCGTGAAGGAGAAGCGGTCGCCGCGGTAGCGGATGCGCGCCACGTCGACGACCCTGCCGTCCTCGTCGTAGGTCACGCCGGTGTAGTGGAGGATCGGCGAGAGGAGCGGGACCTCCAGCAGAGCCGCCGTCTCCGGGTCGGCGAGGCGGGCCTCGACCGTGTCCGTGATGCGGCTGATCCGCACCCCGACGACGTCCCGCAGCACCTTCGTCATCGGCCAGCGCTCCAGATCGGCCGGGTCGATCGCGGCGGCGAGCCCGGGGAGCACCGCGTTCTCCGCCCAGTTCGTCGGCTCGCCGCTCTCCCCGTCGCGGCGCAGCCGCCGGTACGCCACGACCTCCGTCACGTCCGGGAAGTACTCCGCGAGCTCTCCCGGCACCGGTGCGGTGCCGTGCCCGAGGACCGTCGTCCGCTCGCCCGACTGCTGGGCCACGATCGCGTCGATCGAGCCGAGCAGCCGACGCGGTGTGGAGCGCCGGGCGCCCGGCTCGATGAAGGTCCCGCGCCGGCGGTGCCGGCTGATCAGGCCCTCCTCCTCGAGTTCCTTGAGGGCCTGGCGCATCGTGAGCACGCTCACGCCGTAGTGGGCCGCGAGCTGCTCCTCGGTGGGCAGCCGCAGCGAGGCGTCGGGCGTGCGGCCCAGTATCGAGGCGCGCAGCGACTGCGAGACCTGATACCAGAGCGGCAGCTTGCGGTTCAGGACCAGCGAGTCGGGAGCGAAGGCGGTCACGGGTTCTCCGTACGAAGGCTACGGGCTTACGGCCGAGACACTACGGCCGGAAGTGGCGCTCAAGACCCTGCCATACGTCGTCGTACCCCTTCTGCAGATGGTCGGCGTCCGCGGCCTGCCGGGTCGCCGTCACCGGCCAGCGGGTCTCGAACATGAAGGCGAGACCGTCGTCGATCTTCTGCGGCTTCAGCTCGGCGGCGCTCGCCTTGTCGAAGGTCTCCCGGTCGGGGCCGTGCGCGGACATCATGTTGTGCAGCGAACCGCCGCCCGGGACGAAGCCTTCGGCCTTGGCGTCGTACGCGCCCTTGATCAGGCCCATGTACTCGCTCATCACGTTCCGGTGGAAGTACGGCGGACGGAAGGTGTCCTCGCCGACCAGCCAGCGCGGGGCGAACACCACGAAGTCCACGCTCGCGAGCCCCGGGGTGTCCGAGGGCGAGGTGAGGACCGTGAAGATCGACGGATCGGGGTGGTCGTACGAGATCGTCCCGATGACGTTGAAACGGTGCAGGTCGTAGACGTACGGGGTGTGGTTGCCGTGCCAGGCGACGACGTCCAGCGGGGAGTGGCCGTACGTCGCCGACCACAGGTTTCCGCAGTACTTGTTGACCACCTCGACCGGACCCTCGACGTCCTCGTAGGCGGCGACGGGGGCCCGGAAGTCGCGGGCGTTGGCGAGGCCGTTGGCGCCGATCGGGCCGAGGTCCGGGAGCTGGAACGGAGCCCCGTAGTTCTCGCAGACGTACCCGCGGGCACTCTCGTCGAGGAGTTCGACGCGGAAGCGGACCCCGCGCGGGATCAGCGCGACCTCACCGGGGTGGGCGGCGAGCAGACCGAACTCGGTGCGCAGGAGGAGGCCGCCGCGCTCCGGGACGATCAGCAGCTCGCCGTCGGCGTCGCCGAAGACCCGCTCCATCGAGGCGTTCGCGTGGTACAGGTGCACGGCCATGCCGGTGCGCTGGGTCGCGTCGCCGTTGCCGCCGAGGGTCCACAGGCCGGCCAGCCAGTCGGTGCCCGGCGCGGGCTCCGGCAGCGGGTTCCAGCGCAGCCGGTTCGGGTCGGGGACGGTCTCCGTGAAGGGGGCGCCGCGCAGGGCGCCGTTGTCGGTCCGCGTGAACGGCGGGTGCGCGGCCGAGGGGCGGATCCGGTAGAGCCACGAACGGCGGTTGTGAGCCCGGGGCTCGGTGAAGGCGCTGCCGCTGAGCTGCTCGGCGTAGAGACCGAGAGGTGCCCGCTGCGGCGAGTTACGGCCGTGCGGCAGCGCGCCGGGGACCGCCTCCGAGCTGTGCTCGTTGCCGAAACCGGTGCTGTAGCTGAGCGCCTCGGCCGTCTTCCTGGCCTGCTCCGTGGTCATCGCCCGCTCCTGTCCTGAGCCCACAAGGGAAGCCCACAAGGGAATCCTATGGATGACCGTAGGATTCCGCGCGGCTCCCGTCAACGGGGCACGGGGAGGAGGTGTCACCGATCCGCTCGCCCGGAGCCCCGACCGCTCGGTGCCACAACCCGACCGGAGCGGCATCATGGTCCCCGTGCCCCAGACCCGCCCCCAGACCCCGCCGGCCCTCCGCCGGGCGCCGGTGCAGCAGCGCAGCGCCGAGCGGCTCGCCCGGATCCTCGACGCCTGTGCCGCGCTCCTCGACGAGACCGGTTACGAGCAGCTGAGCACCCGCGCCGTCGCCGGCCGCGCCGGAGTCCCCATCGGCTCCGTCTACCGCTTCTTCGGCAACAAGCGGGCGATGGTCGCCGCCCTCGCCCACCGCAACCTCGACGAGTACGCCCGGAGGGTCTCCGACCGCCTCGCCGGGGCGCCGCTCCTCGACGCGTACGGGGCCATCGACGGCGTCCTGGACGAGTTCATCGCGATGAAGCGGACCGTCCCCGGCTTCGCGCTCGTCGACTTCGGGGTGCCCGCCACCGCGCCCGGCGAAAGCCCGGGCGAGGGCGAAGACGGCGGCGAAGACGGCGGCGAAGACGGCGGCGAAGGCGGCGGCGAAGGCGACGGCGACGGCGACGGAAACGGCCAAGGCGCTGGCGGGGGCAACGGAAACGGCGACGGCGGCGGCGGTGACGGGATCCGCGACAGCTCGGGCGGGAGTGCCGTCGAGGACCCCAACCGGCTCGTGGCCGAACGGATCTGCGCCCTCCTCGCCACCCATCTGAACCGTCCCGCCGACGACGACCTGCGACGGAAGGTCCTGGTCGGCGTCGAGACCGCCGACGCCCTCGTCCGGCTCGCCTTCCGCGCGGACCCCGCCGGAGACCCGGCGCTCATCACCGAGACCCGTCATGTGCTCCACGCGTACCTGGCGCCCTCGCTCGCGTAACCACCCGCAGACCCCTCCCGTACGTGCCTACCGGTCGGTATGCTCGGCCACCCGACGCCGCTCCAGGGAGACGCCATGTCCACCGTCCCGCGCATCTGCCCCCTCTGCGAAGCGACCTGCGGACTGACCCTGACGATCGAGGGGACCCGCGTCACGGGAGCGCGCGGTGACCGCGACGACGTCTTCAGCAAGGGGTTCATCTGCCCCAAGGGCGCCGCTTTCCCCGAGGTCGACGCCGACCCCGACCGGCTCCGCGGCCCCCTCGTCCGCAAGGAAGGACGCCTCCAGGAAGCCACCTGGGAGGAGGCGTTCGACACGATCGCCGCCAGAATCCGTCCGATCATCGAGGAGCACGGGCCGGACGCCGTGGGTGTCGTCCTGGGCAACCCCAATGTGCACACGATCGCCGGCGCCCTCTACCCGCCCCTGCTGCTCGGCGCGCTGCGCACCAGGAACCTCTTCACGGCGTCCACGATCGACCAGATGCCCAAGCACGTCTCCAGCGGCCTGCTGTTCGGAGACCCCTTCGCCATCCCCGTGCCGGACCTGGACCGCACCGATCACCTGCTGATCCTCGGAGCCAACCCCTTGGACTCCAACGGAAGTCTGTGCACCGCCCCCGACTTCCCCGGCAGGCTCAAGGCGCTGCGCAGGCGCGGCGGCACCCTCACCGTCGTCGACCCCCGGCGGACCCGCACCGCACGGCTCGCCGACCGGCACGTCGCGATCCGCCCCGGCGCCGACGCGCTCCTGCTCGCCGCGCTCGTCCACACCCTCTTCGCGGAGGGACTCACCGACCTCGGCCCGCTCGCCGCCCAGGTGGAGGGGGGCGAGGAGGTACGGGCGGCGGTACGGGAGTTCAGCCCCGAGGCGGTCGCCGCGGCCTGCGACGTGGACGCGGACACCATCCGAACCCTCGCCCGGGAACTCGCCGCCGCGCCCACCGCCGCCGTCTACGGGCGGATGGGCAGCTCCACCGTGGAGTACGGCACCCTCGGCAACTGGCTCGTCGACGTCCTCAACGTCCTCACCGGCAACCTCGACCGGCCCGGCGGCGCCCTCTTCCCGCTCTCCGCCACCGCGCCCGCCCCGCGCCCCGCGGGACCGGGCAGGGGCTTCGCCCTCGGGCGCCGGCACAGCAGGGTCTCGCACCACCCGGAGGTCAAGGGCGAGTTGCCGCTGGTCGCGCTCGCCGAGGAGATCGAGACGCCGGGGGAGGGGCGCATCCGCGCGGTGATCACCGTCGCCGCCAACCCCGTCCTCTCCGCACCCGACGGGAACCGCCTCGACGCGGCCCTCGGCTCCCTCGACCTCATGGTCGCCGTCGACCCGTACCTCAACGAGACCACCCGCCACGCCGACGTCCTGCTGCCCCCGCCGCCCCCTTCCCGCAGCGCCCACTTCGACTTCGCCTTCAACGGCTTCGCCGTACGCGACCAGGTCCGCTACACCCCGGCGGCCCTACCCCTCGAAGCGGACCGCATGGACGAGTGCGAGATCCATGCCCGGCTGATCCTGGCCGTCTCCGGGATGCACGGCGCGCCGCCGTCGGCCGTGGACGACCTCGCCGTCGACACCACCCTCGCCAAGGCCGTGACCCAGGAGCACTCACCGGCGTACGGCGCCGACCCCAAGGAGTTCGCCGCCCGGCTCACCGGGGAGACCGGTGCCGAGCGCCGGCTCGACCTGATGCTGCGCCTCGGCCCGTACGGGCTCACCCTCGACGAGCTGCGGGCCCACCCGCACGGCATCGACCTCGGGCCCCTGAAGCCGCGCCTCCAGCAGGTCCTGAGGACCCGCAGCGGACGGATCGAACTGTTCCCCGCCCCCCTCGCCGCCGACCTGCCCCGGCTGCGCGCCGGGCTCGACGCCGTACCCGACCCGGACACCCTCCGGCTCGTCGGGCGCCGCCATCTGCGCTCGAACAACAGCTGGCTGCACAACACCCCCGCCCTCGGCGGAGGTTCGAACCGCTGCACGCTCCAGGTCCACCCCGAGGACGCGGCCCGGTTGCGACTGGCCGACGGCGGCAGGGCCAGGGTCAAGGGCGAGGGCGGCGAGCTCGAGGTGCCGGTCGAGGTGACCGACGGGGTCCGCCCGGGAGTGGTGAGCCTCCCGCACGGCTGGGGACACGACCGGCCGGGCACCCGCCTGTCCGTGGCGTCCGCGCGCCCCGGCGTCAACGTCAACCAGCTGCTCGACGGCTCCCGGATCGACCCGCTGTCGGGTACGGCCGTGCTGAACGGCTTCCCCGTCGAGGTATCACCCCTGCCGTGACGGCCGTCCCGGGCCCCCTGCGCTGACCTGGGGTTTTGCTCGTATTGCTCACGCGTCAACGTCTTGTTAACGGCAGAAGAGGGCACCTACCGTCATCCGGACCGCCGCTCGGCGGCAGTTCAACGGTGAACGTGAGGTGCCCTCCATGCTGACCGTCCTCGGCTTCGCCATGATCGCGACCTTCCTGGTCCTGATCATGATGAAAAGGATGTCGCCGATCGCGGCGCTCGTGCTGATCCCCGCACTCTTCTGCGTCGCGGTCGGGCAGGGGGCCCAGCTCGGCGACTACGTCATCGAAGGCGTCGGCAAGCTGGCGCCGACCGCCGCGATGCTGATGTTCGCCATCGTCTACTTCGGCGTCATGATCGACGTCGGCCTCTTCGACCCGATCGTCCGGGGCATCCTGCGCTTCTGCAAGGCGGACCCCGTACGGGTCGTCGTGGGTACCGCGGTGCTCGCCGCGATCGTCTCCCTGGACGGCGACGGCTCCACCACCTTCATGATCACCGTCTCGGCGATGTATCCGCTGTACAAGCGGCTCGGCATGAGCCTTGTGGTCATGACGGGTGTCGCCGCCACCGCCAACGGCGTCATGAACACCCTGCCCTGGGGCGGCCCCACGGCCCGCGCCGCGACCGCGCTGAAGCTGGACGCCGCCGACATCTTCGTACCGATGATCCCCGCGCTCGGCATGGGCCTGCTCTTCGTCTTCGCCCTCGCGTACGTGCTGGGACGCCGTGAGCGCAGGCGCATCGGCTACCTCACGCTCGACGAGGTCCTGGTGCCCGAGAAGGAGACCGAGACGGTGCTCGTCGCGGCGGGCGGCGGTGGCGTGGACCTCACCAAGAAGGCGGCGGGCGGCTCCGGCGACACGCCGGGCGCGACCACGCCCTCGGGCACGGGCGACGGCTTCCAGGGCCTCGACCCGCACCGTGCGACGCTCCGCCCCCGGCTGTACTGGTTCAACGCCGGCCTGACGCTCGCGCTGCTGACCGCGATGATCCTCGAACTGCTGCCGATCCCGGTGCTGTTCCTCCTCGGCGCCGCGCTCGCGCTCACCGTCAACTACCCGAAGATGGACGAGCAGAAGGCCCGCATCGCCGCCCACGCCGACAACGTCCTCAACGTCGCCGGCATGGTCTTCGCCGCCGCCGTCTTCACCGGGGTCCTGACCGGTACGGGCATGGTCAAGCACATGGCCGACTGGCTCGTCGGCGCCATCCCGGCGGGCATGGGCCCGCACATGGCCCTGGTGACCGGTGTGCTCAGCCTCCCGCTCACCTACTTCATGTCGAACGACGGCTTCTACTTCGGTGTGCTGCCGGTCCTCGCCGAGGCGGGCGCCGCCCACGGCGTGTCCCCCCTGGAGATCGCGCGGGCCTCGCTGGTCGGGCAGGCGCTGCACATGTCGAGCCCGCTGGTTCCCGCCGTGTACGTCCTCGTCGGCATGGCGAAGGTGGAGTTCGGCGACCACACCCGGTTCACGGTGAAGTGGGCCGCGCTGACCTCGCTCGTGGTGCTCGGCGCGGGCCTCCTCTTCGGGATCATCTGAGGGCCGGAGGCCCGAGCGGTTCGGGGCGGTCTGGGCCGGACGGGGGAAACGGAGGGTGGCGACGCGCATGTCGCCACCCTCCGTGTCCGTGTCATGACTGATAGTCGGAATATCGGTTGAAATGTCCGACGACATCCTTCCCGGAGGAACCCCATGTCCGTTCGTCTCGCCCGGCCCCTGACCGCCGCCGCGGCCGCTCTCACCCTCAGTGGTCTCGCCTTCTCGGGCGCACCCGCCGCGTTCGCCGCCCCTGGTGACGACGGCGACGTCAAGATCCACCACGCCGGGCGCCCCGACGAGGCGCCGCGCACGTGGCCGACCGACCAGCGCAACGAGCCCAAGGTCTGCACCTTCTACGTCGCCGCACTCGGCTTCGACGGGCTCCCGCTGCTCAACTGGTCGATCGCGCCGCAGCCCCCGAAGGGCGGCTCGGTCAGAACCGGTGCGATCACCATCGACGCCGCGGGCAACGGGCTCACCCCGGACATCGAACTCCCCGACGGCATGTACAAGATCGAGTGGACCTGGCCGACCCAGCAAGGCGCCAAGAAGAGCAAGGTCTTCAAGGTCGACTGCAACGACGTCAAGCCGCCGAACGGCAGCAACGGAGGCAACGGCAACGGGGGCAACGGCAACGGCGGCAACGGCGGCAACGGCGGCCACCACAAGCCCCCGCACGGCCCGGTCGGCGCCGGCGGCGGCGGCAGCGCGGAGATCGCGGCCGATGACTCCTCCGCCTTCGGTGTCGGAGCGGCCGTCGCCGCCGGTCTCGCCGGTACGGCAGGACTGGTCATGATCCGCCGCTCGCGCCGCCGCAACGATGGCGCCGCGTAGGTCCTCCCGCCTCACGCGCAGGCGTCGGCGCCTGTTCCGGCTCGCCAGGACCGTGACGGTCACCGTGGTCCTGGTGACCGGCGGTGTCTGGTGGGCCGGCGACGAGGAGCCGGCCGGTCCGGCGCTCGCCGCCGGCCCGGCCGCTCCCGGCGGGCCCGGGCCGGCCGCCGCGGCCGGAGCGCCGGCCGCTCTGGACCACAAGGCGCGGACCGCGCCTCCGCCGAAGGTCACCCCGCCGCCCCGGCCGGCGCCCCCGCCCGCACCGCTGGCCCGTTCGCGCCCGACCACCGTCGCCGTCCCGGCGATCACCATCGAGGCGCCCGTGATCGAGCTGGGTCTCGACGCGGCAGGGCGGCTCGCGACACCACCGGTCGACAACCCCCAGGTCGTCGGCTGGTACGCGAAGGGCGCCACGCCGGGTGAGCGGGGGACCGCCGTCGTCGTCGGTCACCGCGACACCCGCACCGGGCCCGCGGTGTTCCTGAACCTCGACTCGCTCAGCCCCGGCAACACCGTCCGGGTCGCCCGCGCCGACGGCAAGGTCGCGGTCTTCACGGTCGACCGCATCCGGACGTACGCCAAGGCGGAGTTCCCCGACAAGGAGGTGTACGGCGCCACCGGGCGGCCCGAACTGCGGCTGCTGACCTGTGGCGGGACCTTCGACCGGAAGACGGGCTACGAGGCGAACATCGTCGTCTTCGCCCACCTGACCGACATCGCCCAGAAGATCTGACCGGAGGCCCGCCGGGAGTACCGTACCGAAGCTCGTCCGGGCCACCGGTCCGACGGATCCCAGCCGCTCCGTCGGCCCCGCCCCTCCCCGCCGCGTCCGGCGGGCCCGCCGTCCGGCGTGCCCGCCGGACGCGGTGGCGTGTGCGCGGCCCTGTCCAGGAGCCCGGGGCCAGTTCCGGAGCCCGGTGGCTGTCCGGTCCCTCCGTGGACAGCACCGTGCCGGGGCGGCACGATCGGTCCGGTACTGAGACCGGGGGCACGGTCCAGGACCCTGGCGCCAGAAAACTAACGGCGCTAGTTTGGGTCGGTGCCGCCGAACCGGTCGGCCGGGTGAGGAGAGGGAAGCGCATGAAGGCCCACGACGCGCACGACGCGATGTACATCGGCGGGGAGTGGCGCCCCGCGTCAGGACCCGACAGGATCGCCGTCATCAACCCGGCGGACGAGCAGGTCATCGGACACGTCCCGGCCGGCACGGCCGAGGACGTCGACGCCGCCGTACGCGCCGCCCGTGCCGCGCTGCCCGGCTGGGCCGCGACCCCGCCCGCCGAGCGCGGCGCCCGTATCGCCGCCCTGCGCGACGCGCTCGCCGCGCGCGCGGACGAGATCGCCGCCACCGTCACCGCCGAACTCGGCGCGCCGCCCCAGCTCGCCGCCGCCGTCCACGCCGGACTGCCGATCGCCGTGGCCGGCTCGTACGCCGAACTGGCCGCCACGCACCCCTTCGAGGAGAAGGTCGGCAACTCGACGGTCTACTCCGAGCCGGTCGGTGTCGTCGCCGCGATCACCCCCTGGAACTACCCGCTCCACCAGATCGTCGCCAAGGTCGCCCCGGCCCTCGCCGCCGGCTGCACCACCGTCCTCAAGCCCGCCGAGGACACCCCGCTCACCGCGCAGCTCTTCGCCGAGGCCGCGCACGAGGCGGGACTCCCCGCCGGTGTGTTCAACCTGGTCACCGGGCTCGGCCCGGTCGCGGGACAGGCCCTCGCCGAACACCCCGACGTGGACCTCGTCTCGTTCACCGGCTCCACCGCCGTCGGCCGCCGCATCGGCGCCCTCGCCGGCGGGGCCGTCAAGCGGGTCGCCCTCGAACTCGGCGGCAAGTCCGCCAACGTGATCCTGCCCAGCGCCGACCTCCCCAAGGCCGTCGCCGTCGGCATCGCCAACGTGATGTCCAACTCCGGCCAGACCTGCAGCGCCTGGACCCGGATGCTGATCCCCGCCGACCGGTACGAGGAGGCGGTGGCGCTCGCCGCCGAGGCCGTCGCCAAGTACGTCCCCGGCGAGCGCGTCGGCCCCCTCGTCAACGCCAAGCAGCAGCAGCGCGTCCGCGGCTACATCGAGAAGGGCGTCGAGGAGGGCGCCCGGCTCGTCGCCGGCGGCCCCGAGGCCCCGCGCGAGACCGGCTACTACGTCTCCCCGACCGTCTTCGCCGACGTCACCCCGGAGATGACCATCGCCCAGGAGGAGATCTTCGGGCCGGTCGTCTCCCTCCTCCGGTACGAGGACGAGGCCGAGGCGCTCGCCATCGCCAACGGCACCGTCTACGGCCTCGCCGGAGCCGTCTGGGGCGAGCCCGGGGAGGCCGTCGCCTTCGCCCGCCGCATGGAGACCGGCCAGGTCGACATCAACGGCGGCCGGTTCAACCCGCTGGCCCCCTTCGGCGGCTACAAGCAGTCCGGCGTCGGCAGGGAACTCGGCGCACACGGCCTCTCCGAGTACCTCCAGACCAAATCCCTCCAGTTCTGAGCCCCGAGGAGCACCCCACGTGAGCGTGATCCGCGCCGCAGTCCTGCCCGCCGTCGGCTCTCCCCTGGAGATCACCGGCATCGAGCTCCCGGAGCCCGGCCCCGGCCAGGTCCGGGTCCGGCTCGCCGCCGCCGGCGTCTGTCACTCCGACCTGTCCCTCTCCGACGGCACCATGCGCCTGCCGGTCCCGGCCGTCCTCGGCCACGAGGGCGCCGGCACGGTCGTCTCCGTCGGTGAGGGCGTCACCCACGTCGCCCCCGGGGACGGCGTCGTCCTCAACTGGGCGCCGTCCTGCGGGCGTTGCCACCCGTGCACGCTCGGGGAGGTCTGGCTCTGCGCCGACGCCCTGGCCGGCGCCGCGAACGTCCACGCCCGCACCGAGGACGGCACCGAGCTCCACCCGGGGCTCAACGTCGGCGCTTTCGCCGAGGAGACGGTCGTCGCCGCGAAGTGCGTCCTGCCCGTCCCCGACGGAGTCCCGCTCACCGACGCGGCCCTGCTCGGCTGCGCCGTCCTCACCGGCTGGGGCGCGGTCCACCACTCCGCCCGGGTCCGCGAGGGCGAGTCCGTCGCGGTCTTCGGCGTCGGCGGGGTGGGTCTCGCCACCCTCCAGGCCGCCCGGATCGCGGGAGCGTCCACGATCGTCGCCGTCGACGTCTCCCCGGAGAAGGAGGCCCTCGCCCGGGCGGCGGGAGCCACCGAGTACGTCGTCGCCTCCGAGACCACGGCGAGGGAGATCCGGAAGCTGACGGGCGGCCAGGGCGTCGACGTCGCCGTCGAGTGCGTGGGCCGCGCCGTCACCATCCGCACCGCCTGGGACTCCACCCGGCGCGGCGGCCGCACCACGGTCGTCGGCATCGGCGGCAAGGACCAGCAGGTCACCTTCAACGCCCTGGAGATCTTCCACTGGGGCCGCACCCTCTCCGGCTGCGTCTACGGCAACTCGAACCCGGCCGAGGACCTGCCCGTCCTCGCCGAGCACATCAGGGCCGGCCGGTTCGACCTCGGCGCCCTCGTCACCGAGCGGATCACCCTGGACGGCATCCCGGGCGCCTTCGACAACATGCTCGCGGGCAAGGGCGGCCGCGCCCTGGTGGTCTTCGACTGACAGCACGCGCAGAGGCCCGTACCGGCGGATCAGCCGCAGCCGGTACGAGCCTCTGCGCCTTCAGAGGTCCAGGACGAGGCGTGGGCCGCACGAGCGGCCCACGCAGAGCATCATCGTCGTGCCCGAGGCCTTCTCCTCCTCGCTGAGGACGGAGTCGTGGTGCTCCGGCGTCCCGGCGAGCACCTTCGTCTCGCAGGTGCCGCACCACCCCTCCTCGCAGGAGTACGCCACACCCGGCACCACCTCGCGCACGGCGTCGAGCAGGGTCCGGCCGGGCTCCACGCGCAGAGTCCGTCCGGTCCGCCGCAGCTCGACCTCGAAACCGCCCGACGTCGTGGTCGCCTCGGCGGGCGCCGCGGCCTCGGAGGGCGCCGCACCGAACCGCTCCGTGTGCAGCGGCCCCGGCCACCGCTCCTCCACCGCCCGGAGCAGCCCCTCCGGGCCGCAGCAGTAGACGGCCGTCCCCGCCGGAAGACCGCCGAGGACACCGTCCAGATCGGGCAGCCCGGCCGTGTCCTGGGGGACGAGCGTGACACCCCGGAGCCCGGCGAGCTCCTCGCGGTACGCCATGGAGGCGAGGCTTCGTCCGCCGTACAGCAGGGACCACGAGCCCGCCGGAAGAGAGCGGATCATCGGAAGGAGCGGTGTGATGCCGATGCCGCCGGCGACGAACAGATACCGCTCGGCGGGCACCAGCGGGAAGCGGTTGAACGGGCCCCGGACGTCCAGGACCGTTCCCTCCCCGACGGTGGTGTGGATCTCCTCGGAGCCTCCCCGGCCCGCCGACTCGCGCAGCACCCCGAGCCGGTACGTGCTCCGGTCCGCCGGGTCGCCGCACAGCGAGTAGTGCCGGACCGTCCCGGACGGCAGCGTCACCTCCAGATGGGCGCCGGGCTCCCACGCGGCGAGCTCCCCGCCCGCGGGGTCGGCCAGCAGCAGCCCCAGGACGCCCTCGGCCTCCCGGACGGTCGACCGGACCGTCAGCCTGGTCATGGCGTCACCTCGGTTCGTGACGGCGGAAGCAGCGGCTCCGGCCACACCCGGCACAGCGCCCCGTACAGCGCCGCCGCGACCAGGAACGAGGCCGGCAGGCTCAGGTCGACGCCGTCCGTCAGGCCCGTCAACGGGCCCGTGTACAGAGGGTTGTTGACCCACAGCACCCCGACGACGGACCCGGCCGCGAACGCGGTGGCGGCCCGTGGGTTGACCCCGCCGTTGTACCAGTACCGCCCGCCCCCTCCGGTGGTGAAGGTGCGCAGCGCCTCCGCGTCGTACCGGCCCCGGTGGAGCACGTACCCGACCGAGAGCACGGCCGCCCACGGGGCGACGACCGTGAGCAGCAGCGTCACGAACGCCGACATCGCGTCCATCGCGTCGTACACCACCGCCCCGAGGTACAGCACGGCCGCCGCGAGGAGCGCGACCACCGTGGTCACGGCGGCCCGTGAGGAGCGCCAGAAGACCGAGTTGGCGGAGAGCCCGGCCGCGTACAGACAGAGACCGGCCTGCGGCAGGGTGCCCGCGAAGCCGAAGAGCACGACCGCCACCGCGAACCAGCCGGGCACCGCGTCCGTCAGGCCCTGGAGCCACGGCTCGTCGGGGACGGGGAAGAGGGTCGTCACGTACGCGCCCGTGAGCAGCGCGGCGAGACTGCTGAGGAACATGGAGATCCCGCTGGCCCGCACGACCCGGCCGGTCGGCGTGGAGGCCGGCATGAAGCGCGTGTAGTCGCCCTGGAAGGTGGCGTACGACAGGGGAACGGTGGCGGACGCGGTCGCCGCGAGCAGCCATGTGTGGAAGGCGCTGTCGAGGGCGAGCGTTCCGCCGGCGTACCCCGCGTCGAAGTCCGGGGCGAGGACGAGCACGGTGGCGAGGAGGACCGCGCCGCCGGTGACCGCGGTCACCTTGTAGGTGCGCACCAGCGCCTCGTGACCGCGTACGGCGACAAGCGCGACCGCCGCCGCCGTCACGAACATGGCGGCGGTCAGCGCGCCGGGCCCCGTGGGGGTGGAGAGGAGACGGTGTCCCGCGACCATGACGGCGGTGCCGCCCGTCCACACGGCGATCGCGAAGAAGCCGAGCGCGGTCACCACGGTGAGGACGTTGCCGACGATCCTGCCCCGTACGCCGAAGTGCGCCCCGCTCGCCACCGGGTCGTTGGCGCCGGTACGGACGCCGAACCGGGCCAGCGGCGCGAGGAGCACCGTACCGACGGCGACGCCCGCGGCGATGGCGCTCGCCGAGGCCCACCAGCCCAGGCCGAAGACGACGGGCAGCGCGCCGAGGACGACCGTGCCGAAGGAGAACTGGGCGGAGGGCCAGATCCACCCGAAGTCGCCCGGCGTCGAGGTGCGTTCGGCCTCGGGGACCGGCGCGATGCCGTCGTGGCCGGCCCCCGCACGGGGCGGCGTCACGACGGACGCCGCCCCGGTCGGTGTGGTGGTCATGGAGCGCCCCCGACCGTGCTCGGCCCGGAGGTCCGACGGTCCCCGGCCGCGCGCCGGGCGGCGGGCAGAGCGCCCCCGACCGTGCTCGGCGCGGCGGACTGCCCGCCCCCGGGCGGCGCCTGCCCGGAGGGGGACCGACCGTCCCCGTCCGGTTCCTGCCCGGCGAGTTCGCCCGGCAGGACGTCGACGACCCGCAGGGCCGCGCACGCCGCGCCCGACAGGCGCTCGCCGCTCGTCAGGTCGAAGACCGTGTGGTGCAGCGGGCAGGTGATCCGCAGCCTGTCCCCGTCGACCCTGCCGTACTTGAGCCGGCCCCCGCGGTGCGGGCAGACGGCGGCTGCCAGGACCTTGCGGCCGCCGGCCTCGACCAGGACGAGCTCTTCCGTCACCTGGCGGACGGTGGGCTCGTCGGAGCTCCGCCGCCCGGCGGGCACGGCCGTCACGCGACCGTCTCCCGCGCCCGTGCGACGGCCGCCTCCGTGGCCGTGCCGACGATGTCGGAGGCCAGCCGGACCCCCGCCCAGATCTTCGCGAGGTCCGGCTCGTCGAGCGCGCGGATCGCCGTACGCATGTGGTTGCTGTGGTACGAGTCGATGTAGAGGTGCTCGGTGTAGTAGGCGTCGTGGCGGATCCCGAGCCGCCGCGCGGCCCGCGCGAAGCTCTGGAAGGCGTACAGCACACTGGTCTCGAAGTAGGCGTACGCGCCCAGGAAGTACTGGGGCGAGGGCGCCCGGCTCGCCAGCCAGTGGAACATGTTGACGTACGCGAAGCACTCCGGGACCGTCTCGTCGAGGTAGTCGTCGAGCCGGAGGCTCATGCCGAGCTCCGTGAGCAGGTCCCGGTAGAGCTGGGAGTGCGCCTTCTCCTCGTTGCCGCAGCCGAGTTCGTCGATGAGCACCCGGAAGACCGCCATCGCCGAGCGGTACGGCAGCCGGGGCACCACGGGCAGCAGCGACTCGGACTCGGTGAGACCGTCGAGGGCGAACTGCCCCACCACGACCTTGAACTGGTCGAGCGTCGCGTGCTCGGCGAGGAAGGTCGCGCTCTCCGGGATCGCGGCCTCCTCCTCGCCGAGGAACCCCTTGAGCGCCTGGAGCAGTTCGCCGGCCGAGCCGAACGACGGCGCCGAGGCCTCGTACGCCCGCGCCTTCGGCAGGATCCACCGCTCCTCGATCGCGGTCATCGACCCGTAGTCGCCGAGGTTGGGCACCCGCCGGTAGAGGCTGTGCAGTTCGCGCTGCGCGGTCGCGGCCGGGGCCGCGACCGAGTGCGCGGCCACCGGGACGGACAGGTGGGACGAGGGCGTGCTCATGCCGCCTTCGCCTCCTCGTGCGTGGTGGGGGAGGAGATCACTCCGCGCCGGTGCAGTTCCTTCTTGACCCAGCGGTACCAGTCGTCGCGGAAGACTCCGTACCGCTCGCAGACGGTGTTGATCTCCGCCTGGCGGTCCGGGGTCGGGTCGACCAGCATCGCGTTGCACAGGCCCGGTTCGAGGTTGGCCAGCGGGCCGATGAAGCCCTGGATGCCACGGGCGTCGACGAGCAGGTTCTCCCAGCCCTCGAAGACCGGGATGCCGGTGCCGGCCTCGGCCATCTTCCGGGTGAAGGCGGCGTCGCCGCTGGACTCCTTGATGCCGGCGATCCCGGGGATCTCGCAGATCCGCAGCAGGGTGTCGAACTCGATGCGATTGCCCGACAGCGCCTCCTCGTTGTAGAGGAAGAGCGGTATGTCGAGGGCCGCGCGGATCGCCCGGTAGTGGTCCACGATCTGGTCCTGCGTCACGTCCGCGCCGAACGGCGTGGTGACGACGACCGCGTCGGCGCCGATCTCGGCGGCCGTGCGGGCCCGGTCGATCACCGAGGCGGTGTCGGGGAGCTGGATGCCGGCGAGCACGGGCAGGCCGCCGGCGTGCTCGACGGTGTACGTGACGACGTCCTGCCACTGCCGGGCGTCGAGCTTCCAGCCCTCGCCGGAGGTCAGGGCCGGCATGAGACCGGAGACCTCGGCCCGGACGTGGTCCAGGAGGCGGGCGACGCTCTGCTCGTCGACGGTGCCGTGCTCGTCGAGGGGGGTGATCAGCGGGACGACGGTCCCGGAGTAGGTGTCAGGCATGAGAGGGGTGCCCTTCGGAATGCTTCAGAGGTTTTCGGAGACGACCGTCAGGACCAGCGACCGCTGGTAGAGGTCTTCCAGATACGCGGGGAACGAGGCCTCCCCGGCCGGGCCGCGAGCGCCGGCCGGCACGGCCGGGACGACGGGCAGGCCGGTCGCCCCGGTCAGCCGGGGGCTCGCCGTGTGCAGGACGCCGCCGCGGCCGATGACCTGGGCGAGCAGCAGCCGTTCGTGCGTGGGCAGGCCGTCGAGCTCCGGCGTGGTGAGGGCCCGGCGGACGTCGTCCTCGTCGTAGCCGATCCGCTCGATGGTGAGGTCGGTGTGGAGGACGTCCATGAAGGGGTAGTAGTCGTCCTGCACCCCCCGCTCGTACGCCCACACCAGGTCGTCGCAGCGGCCGACCTGCTCCCAGCTCATCAGGACCCGCCCGGCGTCTCCGGCGGCCAGCCGGCCGGCGAAGAAGGCCTTGGCGGCCAGGCGGACGGCGTCGTCCTTGCTGTGCATGCCCATGAAGAGGGTGGCGTCGACGAACACCACCGCGTCCGCGTCAGCCCGCATAGCGCTCGAGCACCTTCCGCATCCGCTCCATCGCGCCGGCGAAGACCTCGGGCTCGCGGGCCAGGGCGAGGCGGACGAAGCGCTCGCCCTTCTCCTTGGTGTTCCAGTAGAAGAAGGTGCCGGGCAGGACGTACACCTCCTCGTCGAAGAGGACGGCCTGGAGCTGGGTGGCGGTCAGGTGCTCGGGCTTGATGCGGAACCAGGCGACGCTGGTGCCGACGACCGGCTCCTGGAACTCCAGGATGGTGCCGCTGAGGGCCTCGCGGGCGGCCTCGCCGTTCGTGCGGATGATGTCGCGCACGGAGGCGAAACCGTCGGAGATGGAGTCCTCGACGTACTGGGTGACCATGTTGAGGACGAAGGGCGAGACGTTCAGGAGGACGCTGGTGTGGAGGTTGTAGACCTCCTCCTGGATGTCCCGGCTGGCCGTGATCATGGCGCACTTGGCGTCCTGGATCGGCCAGGTCTTGCCGGTGTCCTCCATGACCATGTACGTGACGCCGGACTCCTCGAGGAGCTGGTAGATGTCGACCCGGCCGATGCCCTCGTCGCAGAGCGCGAAGGAGGCGAAGCAGAAGTCCATCACCAGGACCTTGCCGTGGTCGACGCAGTAGCGGACGACCTCCCGGAAGCCGTCCAGCTTCTCGGCGAGCAGGGTGAACCCGGTGGGGTTGTTGGGGTCGACCAGGTAGATCGCGTCCGCGTCGACCTGCTCGACGAGCCGCTCGTAGATGGCGTCCTTCTCGTGCAGCGCCGACTCGGCGAGCGGGGAGATCGGCACCTGCATGTTGCGCAGCAGGTCGACCAGGTTGTCGAAACACGGCTCGACGAGCTGCACCGACATCCCGCGCTGCTTCAGGAACATGCCGGCGACCATCGTCGAGACGCTGGCGGAGTAGGAGAGAAGCGTGCGGTCCATCGCACGGGCGGTGGGCTGCTGGTGCAGCCGGAAGAAGGCGTCGAGGAACTGGCGCTCGAAGTGCGCCTGCTGCTTCGACTCGGACTCGTGCCAGAGCTCGGGGAGCCGCGAGACGATCTGCTCCTGAGACGCGGACTGACGCTGGTGGGTGTGCGCGTCGGCGAGGTTGAACCGCGTCTTCAGGGCTTCGATCTCGTGCTGGGTGAGGTCGACGAAGGTGCTGACGTCTGCCTTGTCGGTCAACGACATGAGAACTCCCGCTGTCGATACGAATCTCCGTCCGGAATTCCGGCGGCGTGAACGACTTTAGGAGCTTCGAGCGGCCTTGCGAATAACGGCCGGGTCACGCAATTAATAATCACCGCGATGTTCTGTCGGCGAAAAAAAGGAACGACGGCCAGGCATTCCTCGAAAAGGAATGCCTGGCCGTCGTTCGCGTATCGTCCGCCGCTTTTGGCGGCGTTTTCAACTATTCAGTGGCGGCCTTCAGGAGGATGTCCTCGTATACCTTCGGGTCGTCCGAGTGGATCACCGGCCAGCCGATGCCGTACGAGCCCTCCCAGCCCACGTCGACACCGGGGTTGGCCTGGTCGGAGCCGTCGGGCAGGAACAGATGGGGGCTGCAGTTGATCCGGTCGGTCGCGGACTGCGCGGCCTGGTCCGCGAGCGCCCGGCGCGCGCGCCCGTCGTCGAGCGCCTCGGTGAGGGCGTCGACGTCGACCGCTCCGGTGTCCGCGGCCACGTCCAGGATCACCTTGCGGTGGCTGATGCAGCGCGACTCGGCCCAGAAGGCCCGGCGAAGGCCGAGGTCGAGCTGCTCGGAGGCCTTCAGGCTCTGCTCCTTGGCGGCGAGCACCGCCTCCAGGGCGGGCAGGGTCGTCGAGGGGTAGAGCCAGTCCTTGGCCTGCCACAGCTGCCAGCCGGCGGACGGCTCGAGGCTCGCCATCCGGGCGACCTCGCTGTCCGTGCCCGGGCGCGGGCTCGGGGCGTCGTTGAGCAGTTCGAGGGGGAAGGCGCGCAGGTCGAAGGAGACCTGCTCCTCGAGGCCGAGCCGGGCCCGGGTGGCGTGCAGCCGGTGCACGGCGATGTGCGCGAAGGAACACCAGATGTCGGAGAAGACGGTGATGACTCCGCGCGGCGGGGTCAGATCGGCGGTGGTCGGGTCGTACATGGTTCTCCTCGGTTCGTGTGCGGCGGAGCGGGGCTCAGCCGGCGGGTGACTCGACGGCGTCGAGCGCCGCCTCGAGATCGAGGTCGGCGTCCGGCAGCCAGGCGGGCAGGGAGGGGATGCGGGCCATCGCGTCGAAGAGCCGCGGTACGGCCGCCTCGCGGACGGTCGGCCCATGGGCGCTCAGCAGTCGCGCGGGACGCAGGGCGGCCAGCTCGCGCACCGGCCGGAGGAACTTCGCCTCGTCGACCAGCGTGGTCCACGGGGCTATCGCACGGTTCAGGACGTCGAAGCCGTGGAAGAAATCCTCCTCGGAAAGTTCGGTGAACTCCTGCTGTATTTCCTCGACGACGGTCCCGAAACTGTCGGAGCTGTAGAGCGTTCCATCGGAATGGTCGAACACGGCGAGTGTTCCCGGTGAATCAAAAGTGGGCGGCCGGTGAAAACTCAGCTCACGGTCCCCGACTTTCACCCGGCTTCCCGGGTTCGCGGTCACCACCCGGCCCTCCGGAATGCTGAACTCCTCCGATATGCGCGTCACCGATATCGCGTTGGCGAGCACCTTCGCGCGCGGCGCGGCCGCCAGGGCGGCGGCGAGGGCGCCGGTGTGGTCGCGGTCGTCGTGGGTGACGACGATCCAGCGCAGATCCGCCGGGTCGATCAGCGACCAGAGGGAGTCCAGGAACTCCTCCCGGTCCACGGGCATGCCGGTGTCCACCAGGATCGGTTGGCGGGACCGTACGAGGAAGGCGTTGACCGGCTGGTCGCCGAGCCCCGGTATGGGCAGCGCCGAGGGGAGGACGTGGATGTCCGGCCCGGCGGTGTAGGACGCTTTCATGACACACCTTTCATGACGCACCGAGCGGGCCGTGTCCCCGGGCGCTCCCCGGGGAGCCGGCGGGCCGGGTCAGACGAGCTGGATGGTCAGGGAGCCGGCGATCAGCAGGCCGAGGCCCAGGGCGCGCGGCTTGGTGAGGGAGCGCTGGGGGAGCTTGAACAGGCCCTTGTGGTCGATCAGCGCCGAGGTCAGCTGCTGGCCGGTCACGGTGAGCGCGATGGTCACCGCCGCCCCGATGGAGGGGATGAGCAGGAAGGTGCCGGTGACATAGGCGGCGGCGCAGGCGCCACCGAGCCAGCCCCACCAGGGCATCTTCTTCAGCGGAGCGATCTTCGGCTTGGGGGTGCGCCGGGTCGCGTAGAGCACGAGCAGGACGACGGCGATGGTGAAGGTCGCGACGGCGAAGCTGATCACGGCGACGGTGATGGGCTCCTTGAGCTGGGCGCGCAGCTGGGCGTTGACCGCGCCCTGCACCGGCAGCACGGCGCCGGCGACGATGCCGAGGGCGAGCCAGCCGGCGCGGCCCGCGCCCGACATCTTGGGGGCGCCGGGAGGGGCGGCGGCCTTCATGCCCCGGATGATCACGACGATGCCGGCCAGCACGGCGAGGGCGCCGATGACGATCCCGGCGCTGAGGTCCTTCCGCTCCAGGCCGAGGAGGCCGAAGAGGTCGAGCGCGAGCGAGGCGAACATCTGGCCGGTGACGAAGAGCCCTACGGCGGCGAGGGCTCCGAGCCGCGGGAAGAGCAGGATGCCGCTGGTGATGTAGAGCGGACTGGCCAGTCCGCCCAGGAGCTGCCAGGGCTCGACGTCGGGCAGCTTGCCGAGCGCGCCGAGTGCTCCGGCCACCACCGCGAGCACGGTCAGCAGACCGGTCGCGACGCCGAGCTGGATGGTCGAGGCGCCGTACGGAGTGCCGACGGCCGAGTTGAGCTGGAGGTTCACCGAGGCCTGGACGGCCAGGAGGCAGCCGACCAGCAGGGCCGCGGCGAGAAGCGCGGTGTGCATCTTGATCTCCCTGGGGGCGGGATGGTGAGCGGTTAAGTGGACACTGAGTCCGGTTAGCATGCCACGGGAGACGCCAAGCGGACAAGGTGTCCACTTAGCTCTGGGGGAAGTAAGGTCTGGTCCATGAGCGACGACGAGCAGCGCGGACATGGGGCCGCCTCCGTGCACCGGGTCGGCGGGCTCCTCGGCGATCTCCAGGCGGCCGAGGAGCAGCCGGTCGCCCCGCGCCGACGCGCGGACGCGGAACGCAACCGTGCCCAGATCCTGTCCGCGGCCGAACGGCTCTTCGCCGAGCAGGACCCGCGCTCGGTCACCATGGACAAGATCGCCAAGGCCGCCGGGGTGGGTCGCGCCACGCTCTACCGGAGCTTCCCCGACCCGTCGTCGGTCGCCGTCGCGCTCCTCGACGAGCACGAGCGCCGGCTCCAGGGGCAGCTCATCTACGGCCCGCCCCCGCTGGGCCCCGGGGCCCCCGCGGGGGAGCGGCTCGCCGCGTTCTACCTCGCGATGCTCGACCTGCTCGAACGGCATCTGCCGCTGGCGCTCGGGGCGGAGACCGGCCCCGCGCGCTTCCGGACGGGCGCCTACGGCTTCTGGCGCGTCCATGTCCGCATCCTGCTCGTCGACCACGGGGTCCGGGACCCGGACCCGATGATCGACATCGCACTCGGGCCGCTGTCACCCGAGCTCTTCCAGTTCCAGCGTCAGGAACTCGGCCTGTCGACCGAGCGCATCGGCCGAGCCCTGGCGGACTTCGCCCGCCACCTGCTGCGCTCGGGGGCGTGAGGGAAGGGCTGGGGTACGGGGGTACGGCGGGGCCAGGTGCCCCGAGGCCGGCGCCGTACGGGCGGGCTCCGGCGGGCCGGGGTTCCAGGTGCCCGGGGGCCCGCCCCCCGAGTGGTCTCTTGCTACGCGCCGTGCTGGCCCGCGCCCGGCGGGACCAGGCCAAGCCGCCGAGCGGGGTCCCCGGCCGGGTGGACCAGGCCGGGGAGGATCAACTCCCAGATGCTCCCGAGCCGTTGTTCGGCAGGGCAGTGCAGAACGCCGCTCTCGGTGGTGAGGGACTCCTCGACGGACCAGAGCTCGTCCGCCGGCGTGCGGGGGCAGCGCATCTCCAGTTCGACCCCGGTGATCACATAGCCGATGAGCGCCGCGACAGCCGCCGCGTCCACGCCGGGGCGGAAGGCCTGCTCGGCCGCCGCGTAACGGGCCAGGCGCGCCACCTCGCGCCGCCAGGGGCAGTCGCGGGAGAGGGAGGGGTCGGTCAACTGCAGTTCCCGTGCGAGTCGTTCGCCCGCACGCGCCATGGGATCCGTCTCGAAGAGCCGGATCAGCGCGTGCGTGGCGATGACTAACTTGTCGATCGCGGTGCCGCCCACCCCTTCGGTGGACAGACAGGCCGACTCGACCGTGATCCGGGTGACGGCACGGGCCCGTCCGCGGACCGCCGTCGCCAGATCCGCCTTCGTCGCGAAGTGGAAGACGAGCGCCCCGGTCGTCACCCGGGCCTCGCCGGCGATCCTGGCGAGGGACGCCCGCTCGTACCCCAACCCGTCGAACACCCTCGCGGCCGCCGACAGGATTTCCTGTCTCGTGCGTTCCGCCCGCTGCTGTATCGCCATGAGTCGCTCCCCCGTCGGCTTGCCAGAAGGTGCCGGAGCGTTATGTTCCGGCCCACGCCTGTGACCGACTCGAAACTATCCGGCCGAGCGGCCATGAAACGTACGTTCTGGTCCGCGGGGCCGAAACGGGGGCTTGACGGCCGTCTCCTCCCCAGGTCGCGGGGGGTCGCCCCGCGCCGGCCGTCCGCGAAGTGACCGGAACCGGGGGTATGGCCTGTCAGGTGGATCCGGCCGTTCCGGCCGCGGAGGCAGACCGCGGCCGTGAGCGGGAAACAGCCACACCGGCCAGACACAGCGCACCCCCGGCGAGGGTGAGGAGTCCCGGCAGCTCACCCAGGAGCAGCCAGGCGAGGAGGACGACGAGAGCGGGTACGGCGTACGTCGTGGCGCCCATCCTTCCCGCGGTCGTACGCGCCAGGGCGTAGGCCCAGGTCGTGAACGCGAGCGCGGTCGGGAACACGCCCAGATAGACCATGTTCAGGGTCGCCGACAGCGGGGCGCGGCCCGCCTCGTCGATCAGCTGCCCCGCGAAGGGCAGACAGGCCACCGCCCCCACCAGGCACCCGAAGGTCGTCACCTGGAGCGCGCTGCCGTGCGCGAGCGCCGGCTTCTGCGCCACGACCCCGCCCGCGTACGCCACCGCCGCCACGAGGCAGAGCAGCACCCCGAGCACCGAGGCGTGGCCGCCGGAGGAGTCGCGGGACATCGAGAGGCCCACGGCCACGGCGCCCGCGAAGGACACCGCCATGCCCGCGAGCAGCCTCGGCGGCAGCGACTCCTTGAGGAAGCGGGCGCCGAGCAGGGCGATCAGGACGGGCCCGATGTTCACCACCATCGCCGCCGTTCCCGCGTCGACCTCCTGTTCGCCCCAGTTGAGCGCCACCATGTAGACCCCGAACCAGAGCAGGCCCGAGACCACGATCCCCGGCCAGGCGGCCCGGGGCGGCAGCCCCTCCCGCCGGACGAGGAGGACGGCCCCGAGGACGAGGGCCCCCGCGAGCAGCCGCCCGAGCGCGAGGGCGCCGGGGGAGTAGGCCGCCCCGGCGCTGCGGATGGAGACGAACGCGGAGGCCCACAGGACGACGGTGACACCGGCGGCGGCGAGGGCGAGCCGGGAGGATTGCTTCTGCATGGCCCGACCGTAGGACGCGAACGCTTCGGCCCTCACCGCAATATCCCCGGCCCCCGGCTCACCGCAGCTCCGCCGCCGTGATTCCGAGGGACGCGTGCAGTGCGCTCTCGCCCTCCGCGGTCACCTTCACCGCCCGCTCCGACCCGATCCGTACGCACCACCCCGCGTCCAGCGCGTGCCGGCACAGCGCGGCGCCCGCGACCCCCGCCAGGTGCGGACGCCGCTCGGTCCAGTCGAGGCAGCCGCGCGCGACGGGCCGTCGCCCCCGGCGTACGAGGGGAACGCCCAGCTCGTCGAACCAGGCCAGGCCCCGGTCCGTGAGCGCGAACCCGGTGTCCTGGCGCAGCAGTCCGCGCGCGGTCATCGCCTCGGTGACGACGATGCCGAGCCGTCCGGCGAGGTGGTCGTAGCAGGTCCGCCCCCTGGCCATCGCCCGGCCGGCGCTCGCGGCCCGCAGCGAGCGGGGCGGCGGGGCCACCGCCGGCTCGGAGCGGGCGGCCAGGTCCTCCACGAGGTGCGCGATGCCGGGGTCGGCCAGGCGTACGTACCGGTGGCGCCCCTGCCGTTCCTCCGCGAGGACCCCGCCGGCGACGAGCTTTCCGAGGTGCTCGCTGGCGGTGGACGGCGCCACGCCCGCGTGCCGGGCGAGTTCCCCGGCGGTCCAGGCCCGGCCGTCGAGCAGGGCGAGCAGGAACGCGGCGCGGGTCTCGTCCGCGAGGAGCGCCGCGAGCGCGGCGAGGTCACTGGCTGCCATGAGCCCAGCTTCCCGCACTCACGCTTCGGCGGCGGCCGAACTGTTGAGTGGGTTTCCCGGGCCGCCGGCCCCTCATGCTTCGGCGGCGGCCGACGTGTCGAGAGGGTTCCCGGGTCGGGGGGCGAGTGCCTCGTACTGGAGCCGCAGGCCGTCCAGGAGGGCCCGCAGGCCCGTGGAGAAGGCGCCTTCGTCGACCTTCTGGCGGTGCTCCGCGAGGAGGTGGGCCTGGCCGAGGTGGGGGTAGTCGGCCGGGTCGTAGGCCGATTCGTCGTCGACGAAGCCGCGGGCGAAGGAGCCGAGCGCGGAGCCGGTGATGAAGTACCGCATCAGCGCGCCGATGGAGGTGGCCTGGGCCGGCGGCCACCCCGCGCGGACCATCGCGCCGAAGACGGCGTCCGCGACCCGCAGGCCCGCCGGGCGGCGGCCGGGGCCCTGCGCGAGGACCGGGACGATGTGCGGGTGGTCGGCGAGGGCGGCGCGGTAGGAGACGGCCCAGTCGTGCAGCGCCGTGAGCCAGTCGCGGTCGTCGCCCTCCGCGAACATCGACAGGTCGATCTTCGCGCTCACCGCGTCGGCGACGGCGTCGAGGATCTCGTCCTTCGTGCGGAAGTGGTTGTAGAGCGAGGGCCCGCTCACCCCGAGCTCGGCCGCGAGCCGGCGCGTGGAGAGCGCGCCGAGCCCTTCCGCGTCGACGAGCGCGCCCGCCGCCTCGACGATGCGGTCTCGGCTGAGCAGGGGCTTGCGCGGTCGGGCCATGGCGCACATAGTAGGCCTGCACCTGAAAACTAGCAGTGGTAATTAACGAGCGGCCGGGCGGCGACCCGGGTGAGGGGTGACACGGTGGATCTGGCACTGAGCGAGGAGCAGGACGCCGTACGGCGGCTCGCCGAGGACTTCGTCGCCCGCGAGGTGACCCCGCACGCCGTGGAGTGGGACCGCGCGGAGGAGGTGGACCGGGGGCTCCTGAAGAAGCTCGGCGACGTCGGCTTCCTCGGGCTCACGCTCCCGGAGGAGTACGGCGGCTCCGGCGGCGACCACCTCGCGTACTGCCTCGTGACCGAGGAGCTCGGACGCGGCGACTCCTCGGTGCGCGGCATCGTCTCCGTCTCCCTCGGCCTGGTCGCCAAGACGATCGCCTCCTGGGGCAGCGAGGAGCAGAAGCGCGCCTGGCTGCCCCGGCTCGCCGCCGGCGAGGCACTCGGCTGCTTCGGCCTCACCGAGCCCGGCACCGGATCCGACGCGGGGAACCTCGCCACCCGGGCCGTGCGGGACGGGGACGACTACGTCGTGAACGGCACCAAGATGTTCATCACCAACGGCACCTGGGCCGATGTCGTGCTGCTCTTCGCCCGCACCAACGACACCCCCGGCCACAAGGGCGTCTCCGCCTTCCTGGTCCCCACCGACACCCCCGGTCTCACCCGCCGCCCCGTCCACGGCAAGCTCGGCCTGCGCGGCCAGGCCACCGCCGAACTGGTCCTCGAGGACGTCCGCGTCCCGGCCGACGCGATGCTCGGCCCCGAGGGCAAGGGCTTCACCGTCGCCATGTCCGCCCTCGCCAAGGGCCGCATGTCCGTCGCCGCCGGCTGCGTCGGCATCGCCCAGGCCGCCCTCGACGCCGCCGTGCGGTACGCGGGGGAGCGCGAGCAGTTCGGAAAGCCCATCGCCTCGTACCAGCTCGTCCAGGAGCTCATCAGCGACATCGCCGTGGACGTGGACGCCGCCCGGCTGCTCACCTGGCGGGTCGCCGACCTGATCGACCGGGGCCAGGAGTTCGCGACCGCCGCCTCCAAGGCGAAGCTGTACGCCTCCGAGGCCGCCGTCCGCGCCGCGAACAACGCCCTCCAGGTCTTCGGGGGCTACGGCTACATCGACGAGTACCCGGTCGGCAAGCTCCTCCGCGACGCCCGTGTGATGACCCTGTACGAGGGCACGAGCCAGATCCAGAAGCTCATCATCGGACGGGCGCTGACCGGGGTCTCGGCCTTCTGACGCCCGGCTTCCACCTCCCCGTTTCTGAGTACGTCGATGAGTACGCGGACGGATGTGGCACCCGCCACATCCGGCCGATGCTGTCCTCATGAGCGACACAGCCGTCAAGCAGCAGAACACCGCCGCCTACTACATGCAGGCCGTCCTCTCCTTCGGGATCGCCCTCGCGGCCGTGGCCATCGGGATCTTCCAGCTGGAGGCCAGCGCCTGGGTGCGCGCCTTCCTCGCCGTCGCGGTCCTCTACCTCACGACCTCGGCGTTCACGCTCGCCAAGGTCGTCCGCGACCGCCAGGAGGCCGGCCAGATCGTCAGCCGGGTCGACCAGGCCCGCCTCGAGAAGCTCCTCGCCGAGCACGACCCCTTCCAGAAGCTCTGACCGGCCAGGATCTAAGCGCTTGCTCACCCTCGTTGTATGGTGTTCGTCCTGACGGGGTCGAGAAGGAGTGCGGGATGAGCGTGGCGGAGGAGACGCCCGGGGCCGAGGACATGCCCTGGGGCGAGGTCACGCCCGAGGCCGCCCGGCGGCTGCTTGTGGCCGCCGTCGAGGCGTTCGCCGAGCGGGGCTACCACGCCACGACCACCCGGGACATCGCGGGCCGCGCCGGGATGAGCCCCGCCGCGCTCTACATCCACTACAAGACCAAGGAAGAGCTGCTCCACCGGATCAGCCGGATCGGTCACGACAAGGCCCTGGAGATCCTCCGGGCCTCGGCCGACGGCCCCGGCACCGCCGCCGAGCGCCTCGCCGACGCCGTCCGCTCCTTCGTCCGCTGGCACGCCGAGCGCCACACCACGGCCCGGGTCGTCCAGTACGAGCTCGACGCCCTCGGCCCCGAGCACCGCGCCGAGATCGTCGAGCTGCGCCGGGAGTCCGACGCGGCGGTGCGGCGCATCATCGAGGAGGGCGTGGCGGCGGGCGAGTTCGACGTGCCGGACGTCGCCGGCACGACGGTGGCCGTGCTCTCCCTCTGCATCGACGTCTCGCGCTGGTTCAACACCCAGGGCCGCAGGACGCCCGACGAGGTCGGCGCGCTCTACGCCGACCTCGTCCTCCGGATGGTCGGCGTTCAGAAGTAGTAGCGGGAGACCGACTCGGCGACGCAGACCGGCTTGTCGCCGCCCTCGCGCTCCACGGTCACCGCGGCCGTCACCTGCACACCGCCGCCCGCCTCCTCGACCTTCGTCAGGACGGCGGTGGCGCGCAGCCGCGAGCCCACCGGCACGGGCGCGGGGAAACGCACCTTCTCCGTGCCGTAGTTGATGCCCATCTTCATGCCCTCGACCCGCAGCACCTGCGGGACGAACAGCGGCAGCAGCGACAGGGTCAGATAGCCGTGCGCGATCGTCGTGCCGAAGGGGCCGGAGGCGGCGCGCTCCGGGTCCACGTGGATCCACTGGTGGTCCCCGGTCGCCTCCGCGAAGAGGTCGATCCGCTTCTGGTCGACCTCCAGCCAGTCGCTGTGTCCCAACTGCTCGCCGATTCCCGCGCGCAGCTCGTCGGCGGAGGTGAAGATCCTCGGCTCGGCCATGTCTCCTGATCCCTTCTGGTACGGCATACCCAATGGTCGGTATCTAAGCGCTTGCTCAGCATGTGGGGGTGAGGGGGGCGCTGTCAACGGACCAGTAGGGTCGCGGGGTGCCGCAGATTCCAGAGAAGATCCACGAGCTCACCGTCGGCCAGCTCTCCGCCCGTAGCGGGGCCGCCGTCTCCGCCCTCCATTTCTACGAGGCGAAGGGGCTCATCAGCAGCCGCCGCACCGCCGGCAACCAGCGCCGCTACGGCCGCGACACCCTGCGCCGGGTCGCCTTCGTCCGGGCCGCCCAGCGGGTCGGCATCCCCCTGGCCACGATCCGCGAGGCGCTCGCCCAGCTTCCCGAGGAGCGCACCCCGACCAACGAGGACTGGGCCCGACTCTCGGGCGCGTGGCGCACGGAACTCGACGAGCGCATCAAACAACTCGGCCGGCTCCGCGACCACCTGACGGACTGCATCGGCTGCGGCTGCCTGTCGCTCGAGACCTGTGTCCTGTCCAACCCCGACGACGTCATCGGCGAACAGATGGCGGGCTCCCGCCTGCTGCCCGTACGCAGGACCGCCCCGGACGGTACGCCCGCGTCCTGAGGGCCGCCTCCTGCCGGTACGCCCCGAGGGCCCCGCCTCCAGCCGGTACGCCGGGCGGTACGGCGGGGCCGGGCCGTGTCCGCCCCCGCGCTCACGCCGCCGAGGCCAGCGACCGGCTCCGCTCCTCCCGGGCGCGGGCCAGCGCCCCCGAGGTGAGCACCGCGCGCGGCACGCCCACCCCGCAGTCCCCGCAGACCGGGCCGTGCCACGGTTCGTACGCCTCACTCGGGCCCGCCCACTCGATCCGCGGCCCCGCGCACACCGGGCAGCCGTCGCCGGGGCCGCGCTCCAGGGCCGTGATCAGCCGCCGCAGCACCTCCGGCAGCGGGTCCGACGGGTGCACCGCGGGATCGCCGCACCGGACCACCCCGTTGCCGCCCCAGACCCGCCGGTGCCAGTCGTCGAGCGCCCCGAGGCGGCGCAGGCCCTCCTGCTTCTCGCGCCGCCGCCGGGCGGCGAACTCCTCCTCGTACGCGAGCCAGACGGCCCGCGCCTCCTCCAGCTCGTCGAGCGCGGCGATCAGCCGCCCGGGATCGAGCTCCCGGTCCTCGGGTCCGAATCTGTGCCTGCGGCACAGGTGGTCCCACGTCGCCCGGTGCCCGTACGGCGCGAACCGCTCCAGGCACTTGCGCAGTGAGTACCTGCGCAGCGCCATGTCGCACCCCGGATCGCGCACCTGTCTCGCGAGACTCCGGAAACCGGCCATCTCCCGCCACCTCCGTCGCTGGTCATTCCGCGATATCAGAGGGACGAACGAGCGCGCCGCCGTGTTCCATCGAAATTCGGATGGCAGCCATCAGTGGCACGGAAGGAGCCCCTGGAGCCCGGCGGAACCCACGCGTCCGGTCAGCCCTCGCAGGTCGCTGACCAGGCACCCCCTAGCGGCCGGCCCGGGCCGCGGACACCACCAGGCGGGCCAGCTCCGGGCGGCGGATGTCGCTGTGCGAGAGAATCACCTCCGCCGCGTCCACGCTCACGCACCCGGAGGCCGGCACGCCCTCGCGCAGGGCCGCCGCCAGGGTCCGTACCGCCGTCCCCGGCACCGCCTGGACGCCGTCGTACCCGATCGCGCCCCAGCGGGGATCGCCCGCGCCGAGCAGCCCCGGCACGCCCCCGAACGACTCGGAGTCGCGTGCGAGCCTGGACGCCAGCGGATAGATCACCCGGAGCGCCGTGTCGTGCCGCGAATAGCAGGCCACCACGGGCCCCCGGACCCGCAGCTGCATGTCCCGCAGCGAGCCGGACCGCCCGGGATCGTGCGGCAGCCGCCCCGCGAACGCGTAGTGCGAGAAGGAGCCCTGGAGGAGCGTCACCGAGGCGACGGGGCGGGCCCCCGACGGCAGCCCCTTCAGCGCGTACGCGACGAGCCGGGCGCCCATGCTGTGGCCCACCAGATGGACCCGCAGGCCGGGTGCGGCCCGGGCGACCTCGCCGAGCAGCGGCCCGAGACCCGCTTCCCCGACCCGCCCGGCCCGCTTCTTCATGACGTAGTACGTGGCCTGCCGCAGGGCCTCCCTGGCGCCCTTCCAGAACCGCCCGAGCCCCTCGCCGAAGCCCTCCGCCGGGACACCGCCCTCACCGAGGCCGAAGCCCTCCGCCGGGACGGTCTCCGTCTCGAGCGCCTCCGTGAACAGGGCGCAGACCTCCACCGTGTCCGCCACCAGGAACTCCGGCACCGGCTCCCGGGGCCCGGCGGCGCCCGCCAGGACACCCCCGTCGGCCACGTCCGTCAACTCCCGCAGCAGCGCCCCGAACTCGGCGAACGCGCCCTCGTCGGCGGGCGCCGTCACGAGGAGCTCCGTGAGCCGGTCGAGGACCGGTTCCTTCTCCGGGAGGACCGTCACGAGGGCCCGGTAGTCGGGCACCGGCTCACCGGTGAACATCATCGACGGCCAGATCACCCCCGCGTACCCGGCCTCGACGCCGGGGGCGAGGAGACCGGGGAAGGGAGCGAAGAAGTCGGAGCAGAGACGGGTCGCGCCGGAAGGGGAGCTGTTCCATCCGTGCGCGAACACCACCAGATCGGTGACGCCCTGGCGGGCCAGTGCGACGAGGGCCGCGGACTGCCCCGGCGGTCCTTCGCCCTCCTTGTCGAAGGTGATCTCCCGGTACGGCTCCACACTCATCCCGGTCACGGCCCGACCGTCCCTCCACGTCGAGGGGGCCGCGACACCGAGTGCGCCCCGTGCGCGGGCGGCGGCTCCATGGCCAGCATGCCCGCGCACGGCCCCGTCCAGACGTGCGGGACGGCCTCAGCGCACCCGGGCCGCCGTGATCCGGGGGAAGTGGAGCAGGAGGTCGTACGCGGTGGAGAGCCGGACCGGGGCCTCGGCACCCGGCCAGGGGTACGCGGTCCCGATGGTCCGGCTCGGCCGAGGGATGCCGAGCCAGTCACGGGCCGCCGGTGTCGCGCGCCGCATGTCCAGGTAGAAGGGGCCCGGCGAGACCCGGTCCAGGGTGTGGGCGCTGCTGTCGGGGCCGAGGGTGCCGACGGTGAAGGACCGGAGCGGTTCGCCCGGCGCCCCGGTGTCGTGCGCGTTGAAGGAGCCCTGCCCGAACGAGGTGCCGACGGTCACGTAGTCCCGGCCGAGTGCGTCCCGGAGGAAGGCGCCCTGCACGCGCGGGTACTGGTCCGCCTTCGCGGTCTCGTAGCCGACGTGCATGTTGTGCGCGGCGAGCACGATCCGGTCGCCGGTCCGCCGCTGCCACCAGACGGTGTTCTCGGCCATGATCCGGTCCCGGTAGAGCATCGCTTCGGCGAGCCCCGTGTCCGAGAGGACGTCGTGCGCGTACTCGGTGCCGACCTGGGCGATGGCCCGCGCGTGCTGGACCGCCCACGCCGCGTCCTCGCGCGCGCGTGCGTCCTGGGCGGGACGCCGGCGCTCCAGGAGCGCGAGGGCTGTGTTCACCTCGTCGGCCATCCGCCGCCGTTCGGGGAGCGGCCTGGCCATGTACCCCTGCATCCACGTCCGCACCTCGCCCGTGGGCCGCGAGGCCCGGTACAGCTCCTGGAAGCGGGGGAGGAGCGCGGGGTGGGTGCGGGCCACGTACGAGGTGACCTCGTCGAAGAGGTTCGCGCCCGCGTAGCCGAGGTCGTTGCCCATGAAGCGGACCTGATGGCCGGGGTGGAGCTGGTTGTGCCGCCGCATCCAGCGGAACAGGTCGAGGTACTCCTCGGTGTTCCAGAGGCGGTACGACTCCTGGAACTCGTCCCGCATGATGGCCCGGATGTCGCCGCGGCCGGTGCGGACCCACTCGTCGACGAGGAGCCCGGTGGACCAGTTGGCCTCCAGGGCGAAGGTGGTGAAGCCCCGGCGCTCCACGAGGTGTTCGAAGATCCGGTGCCTGGTGGTGAAGAACTCGGCCGAGCTGTGGGTGGCCTCGCCGATCCCGACGACCTTGGCCGAGCCGATCATCCGGTCGAGCGGGCGCAGGTCGGTCAGCGGCTGGGCCGTGCGGGCGAGTTCACGGGCGGGGTCGGAGACGGTGGGAGCCGGGGCCGCGCCGGCGGCGGGTGCCAGGGTGCCGAGGCAGACGGCCACCAGGAGTCCCACGAGGGGCAGTCGGCGTCGTAAGGAGAGGTTCATGGGACCAGCGTGGCCGGAGGGACACCCCCGGGAACATCCCGCCCGCACCCGTGTCGACCGGGGGACAGCCCCCGGCCGACAGCGCTCCAGCGGCCCTCACCGTCGGCCCGCCCGTCCGTCGGCGTCCCCACCGCCCTCACCGGTAGAGCAGGTACTCCTCCCGCACCGCACGGAAGGCCGACAGGTCCGCCTGCCACGCCCCCACGGTCTCGTCGACGCCCGCGCCCGCGTCGACCAGCGTCCGCACCCGTGTGGAGCCGGTCAGTTTGTCGATCCAGTGGTCCGCCCGCCAGGCGAAGCCGGACCACGAGCTCCGGGCGGTGATCAGGAGCCCGATCCCCGTCCGTACCGGGTCGAAGGACTCCCGGTCGTCGACGTGGAGCTGCACCCCGCCCACGGTCTTCCCCTGGAACTTGGAGAAGGTCGGCGCGAAGTACGCCTCACGGAACCGGACTCCGGGCAGGCCGAGCGCGTTCGCCGCCTCCGCCCACCGGCGGTCGATCCCCTCGGCGCCGAGGAGTTCGAAGGGGCGGGTGGTGCCCCGACCCTCGGACAGGTTGGTCCCCTCGAAGAGGCAGGTGCCGGAGTAGACGAGCGCGGTCTCCGGCGTCGGCATGTTCGGGCTGGGCGGCACCCAGGGCAGCCCGGTCGCGTCGAAGAACTCCGCGCGCCGCCAGCCCGCCATCCGTACGGTCTCCAGGGCCACCGGCCGGGTCAGGAACTCGCCGTTGAACAGCAGGGCCAGCTCGGCCACCGTCATGCCGTGCGCCTGCGCGATCGGCTCGCGTCCGACGAACGTGGCGAACGCCCGGTCAAGGACGGGTCCGAGCGCGGCCCGCCCGGTCACCGGGTTCGGCCGGTCCAGGACCACGAACCGCTTCCCGGCCAGGGCGGCGGCCACCATGCAGTCGTACAGGGTCCAGATGTAGGTGTAGAAGCGGGCGCCGACGTCCTGGATGTCGAAGACGACCGTGTCCACGCCAGAGGCGGTGAAGACGTCCGCGAGCGGCTGCCCGCTCTTCAGATACGTGTCGTAGACCGGCAGTCCGGTCGCGGGGTCGTCGTACCGCCCCTCGGAGCCGCCCGCCTGCGCGGTGCCGCGGAAGCCGTGCTCGGGGCCGAAGACGGCGACCAGGTCGACCCGCTCGTCGGCGTGCATCACGTCCACGAGGTGCCGGGCCTCCCGGGTGACCCCGGTCGGATTGGTGACGACGCCGACCCGCTCGCCGGCCAGGAGCCCGTACCCGTCGGCCGCGAGCCGCTCGAAGCCGGTCCGCACGCGGCCGTGCCCGGGGGCGGCCGACGCGGTGGGCGCGGTGGCCGCCACCGCCCCGAGCGCGCCTCCGGCGGCCAGCAGACTCCGTCGCGACAGGCCCATGGAACCTCCTCGGGGTGACATGGGCACGCACGCTAGCGCTCCTGGCCGCCCCGGGGAACGAGGCGTGCGGAACGGGTCTTCCCCCGTCACATACCGACTGGTTAGTCTGTCCGGGTCGTCACAGCCGAGAGGTGGGTCCATGAACGCGGACAGGAACGAGCTCCAGGGCCGGGGAGTCGTCGTCACGGGAGCGGGCGGCGGCATCGGCGCCGCCCTCGCCCGCAGGTTCGCCGCCGAAGGCGCCAGGGTCGTCGTCAACGACCTCGACCCCGTCCGCACCAAGGCCGTCGCCGAGGAGATCGGCGGCCTCGCCGTCCCCGGGGACGCCTCCGCCGTCGTCGACGAGGCCCGCGAGGCCCTCGGCGGCACCGTCGACGTCTGGTGCGCCAACGCCGGGCTCTCCTCGCCCGGCGACGCCTTCGCCGACGAGGACGTCTGGGCCGCCGCCTGGGACGTCAACGTCATGGCCCACGTCCGCGCGGCCCGCGCCCTCCTCCCTGAGTGGCTGGAGCGCGGCAGCGGCCGCTTCGTCTCCACGGTCTCCGCCGCAGGACTCCTCACCATGATCGGCGCGGCGCCGTACAGCGTCTCCAAGCACGGCGCGTACGCCTTCGCCGAATGGCTCTCCCTCACCTACCGGCACCGCGGCCTCGAGGTCCACGCCATCTGCCCGCAGGGCGTCCGTACGGACATGCTCACCGCCGCGGGAACGGCCGGCGAACTCGTCCTCGCCCCCACCGCCATCGAGCCCGAGGACGTCGCCGACGCCCTCCTCGACGCCATCGCCGCCGACCGCTTCCTCGTCCTTCCGCACCCCGAGGTCGCCGGCTACTACCGCAACCGGGCCACCGATCCCGAGCGCTGGCTGACCACGATGAACCACGTCCAGCAGGCCTGGGAGACGGGTACCCGTTAACCGGTGCCCGGATCGATGGGAAGATCTAGCGGCGGGAACCTGTTCCCCTGACCGAAAACGATCACCAAGGAAGGCGGCGGAGCATGGCCAGGACGACGGACGGGAGCGGTACACCCGTCCCCCAGAGGCTCCTCGCCGCCGCCACCCGGCTCTTCGCCGAGCAGGGGTACGACCGCACCTCCGTCCAGGAGATCGTCGAGGCCGCAGGGGTCACCAAGGGCGCCCTCTACCACTACTTCGGCTCCAAGGAGGACCTCCTCCAGGAGGTCTACGCGCGCGTACTCCGCCTCCAGCAGGAGCGTCTCGACGCGTACGCCGACGCCGACGCGCCCATCGAGGACCGGCTGCGCTCCGCCGCGGCCGACGTGGTCGTCACCACCATCGAGAACCTCGACGACGCCGCCATCTTCTTCCGCTCCATGCACCACCTCAGCCCGGAGAAGAACAAGCAGGTCCGCTCCGAGCGCCGCCGCTACCATGAGCGGTTCCGCGCCCTCGTCGAGGAGGGCCAGCGCACCGGGGTGTTCTCCTCCGCGACCCCCGCCGACCTGGTCGTCGACTACCACTTCGGCTCGGTGCACCACCTCTCCACCTGGTACCGCCCGGACGGCCCGCTCACCCCCGAACAGGTAGCCGGCCACCTCGCCGACCTCCTCCTGCGGGCCCTGCGCCCCTGAGACGTACCCATGACGAAGGGGCCCACGACCGGTCGGTCGCGGGCCCCTCCGTCGTACCGCTACAGGTACTTCTTCAGCTCCCGGCGCGCCAGCGACCGCTGGTGCACCTCGTCCGGCCCGTCCGCGAGCTTCAGCGTCCGCGCCGCCGCCCACAGCTCGGCCAGCGGGAAGTCCTGCGACACCCCGCCCGCCCCGTGCGCCTGCACGGCCTTGTCGATGATGTCGACGACCGCTCGGGGAGTGGCGATCTTGATGGCCTGGATCTCGGTGTGGGCGCCACGGTTGCCGACGGTGTCCATGAGCCAGGCCGTCTTGAGGACGAGGAGCCGCAGCTGCTCGATCGTCACCCGGGCGTCCGCGATCCAGTTCTGCACGACGCCCTGCTGGGCGAGCGTCTTGCCGAAGGCCGTACGGGAGACCGCGCGCCGGCACATCAGCTCCACGGCCCGCTCGGCCATCCCGATGAGCCGCATGCAGTGGTGGATGCGGCCGGGGCCGAGCCGGGCCTGCGCGATGGCGAAGCCGCCGCCCTCCTCGCCGATCAGGTTCGAGGCCGGGACGCGGACCCCTTCGAAGATCACCTCGGCGTGGCCGCCGTGGGAGTGGTCCTCGTACCCGTACACCCGCATCGCGCGCCGCACCTCGACGCCCGGGGTGTCGCGCGGCACGAGGATCATCGACTGCTGGCGCCGGGGGTCCGCCCCGTCGGGGTCGGTCTTGCCCATGACGATGAAGACCTTGCAGTCGGGGTTCATCGCCCCGGAGATGTACCACTTGCGTCCGTCGACGACGTACGATCCCCCACTCTCGGCTCCGCTCGAGCGGGAGGTGCCCCCATCGTCCCGCCGGATCCGGGTCTCGACGTTCGTCGCGTCGGACGAGGCCACCTCGGGCTCGGTCATCGCGAACGCCGAGCGGATCTCGCCCGCGAGGAGCGGCTCCAGCCACTGCTTCCTCTGCGCCTCGTCGCCGAACTGGGCGAGCAGCTCCATGTTCCCGGTGTCCGGGGCGGCGCAGTTGAGGGCGGTGGGGGCCAGGTGCGGGCTGCGTCCGGTGATCTCGGCGAGCGGCGCGTACTGGAGGTTGGTCAGCCCGGCACCGTACTCGGCGTCGGGAAGGCTGTGCTGGTCTACAAAGAAAAGGTTCCAGAGGCCCTGCCGCTTGGCCTCGGCCTTGAGCTCCTCGACGACCGCCGGGGTGTCCCACGGGGAGGTGAGCAGGGCGCGCTGCTCCTCGGCGACGGCCTCGGCCGGGTACACGTGCTCGTCCATGAAGGCGAGGAGCTTCGCCCGCAGTTCCTCGGTGCGGGCGTCGTAGGCGAAGTCCATGGTGGTTCAGCCCTCCTGAAGGGTGGTCAGACCGTGCTCGATGAAGACGGGGACGAGGTCGCCGATGCGGTCGAAGCCCGCGCCGACGGTCTGCCCGAGGGTCCAGCGGTAGTGGATGCCCTCCAGGATCACGGCGAGCTTGAACCAGGCGAAGGCCGTGTACCAGGCGAGGGCGGAGGTGTCGCGGCCCGAGCGGGCCGCGTAGCGCTCGACCAGCTCGGCGGCGCTCGGGTGCCCCGGGGCCGTGGCGGTGGTGGAGACGGGGGAGTCCGGCAGGCCGAGCGGCGTGCTGTACATGACGAGAAGCCCGAGGTCGGTGAGCGGGTCGCCGAGGGTGGACATCTCCCAGTCGAGGACGGCCCGGATGCGGTCGTCGCCGTCGATGAGGACGTTGTCGAGCCGGTAGTCGCCGTGGATCACGGTGGGCTGCGGCGAGACGGGCAGCGACCGGCCGAGGGCGGCGTGCAGTTCGTCGATCCCGGCCAGTTCACGGCCGCGCGAGGCGTCGAGCTGCTTGCCCCAGCGGCGCAGCTGCCGGTCGAGGAAGCCGTCGGGCCGCCCGAAGTCGCCGAGCCCCACGGCGGCCGGGTCCACGGCGTGCAGGTCGACGAGGGTGTCGACCAGACCGAGGACGGCGGCGCGGGTGCGCTCGGGGCCGAGCGGGGCGAGCTCCCCGGCCGAGCGGTACGGCGTCCCCTCGACGAACTCCATGATGTAGAAGGGGGCGCCGAGCACGGAATCGTCCTCGCAGAGCAGCAGCGTCTCCGGGACGGGCACGTCCGTGGTGTGCAGCGCGCTGATGACGCGGTGTTCGCGCCGCATGTCGTGCGCGGTGGCGAGGACGTGGCCGAGCGGCGGCCGGCGGACGACCCAGCGGCCGGTGCCGTCGGTGACGACGTACGTCAGGTTCGACCGGCCGCCCTCGATCAGCCGGGCTTCGAGAGGGCCGGACACCAGGCCGGGGCGCTCGCGGTCGAGGAAGCGGCGCAGCTGCTCGGGGTCGAGACCTGGCGGCGGGGCGGAACTCATACGTGCGTACCTCCGGATCGGCTTCGGTCGGCGTTCATGATGACCGACCAGTCGGTATGTCGTCCAGGGGGAGCACGGAAAGCGCCTCCCGCACTCTGGTCTCTGATCGTGTCCCTGAATAGGGTTCACATATGGATGCGAAGCTGATCGTCGAGGAAGTCCGGCTGACCCCGATCCTCATCTCCGACCCGCCTCTTCTCAACGTCCAGGGAGTCCATCAGCCCTACACGCCCCGGCTCGTGGTCGAAGTGATCACCAGGGGAGGGGTGAGCGGCCTCGGCGAGACGTACGGCGACACCGCCTACCTGGACCTGGCCCGCCCGCTGGCCGACGCACTGCCGGGCCATCCGGTCACGGACGTGAACGCACTCTTCGCCCTGGCGGCGGCGGTCGACCCGGCGTCCGGCGACCCGGACCCGGCCCTGGCCGTCGACGAGCCCGACGGCGCGGGAGTGAACGCCGGCGGACTGCGCGGAGTCCGCACCGCCGACAAGCTCCGCCTCTCCGTCGTCTCCGCCTTCGAGACCGCCTGCCTCGACGCGCTCGGCAAGACCCTCGGCCTGCCCGTCCACGCCCTCCTCGGCGGCAAGGTCCGCGACACCGTCGAGTACAGCGCCTACCTCTTCTACCGCTGGGCCGCCCACCCGGGCGCGGGCGCCCCGGCGGACGACTGGGGCCCGGCCCTCGACCCGGCCGGCATCGTCGCCCAGGCCCGCCGCTTCGACCGCGCCCACGGCTTCCGGTCCTTCAAGCTGAAGGGCGGGGTGTTCGAGCCCGAGCGGGAGATCGCCGCCATCCGCGCGCTCGCCGAGGCGTTCCCCGGCCGTCCGCTCCGCCTCGACCCCAACGGCGCCTGGTCCGTGGAGACCTCGCTCGCCGTGGCCCGCGAACTCAAGGGCGTACTGGAGTACCTGGAGGATCCCGCGAGCGGCACCGGCGCCATGGCCGAGGTGGCCGCCCGCACCGACCTGCCGCTCGCCACCAACATGTGCGTGACCACCTTCGAGGAGGTGCCCGAGGCCTTCGCGAAAGGGGCGGTACAGATCGTCCTCTGCGACCACCACTACTGGGGCGGACTGCACCGCACCCGCGAACTGGCCGCGCTCTGCCGCACGTACGGCGTCGGGCTCTCCATGCACTCCAACACCCATCTGGGCATCAGCCTCGCCGCCATGACCCAGGTGGCCGCCACCCTTCCCGAGCTCCATCACGCCTGCGACACCCACTACCCGTGGCAGACCGAGGACGTCGTCACCACCCGCCCCGTCTTCAAAGACGGGCGGCTCGCCGTCTCCGACGCCCCCGGCCTCGGCGTCGACCTCGACCACCCCGCCCTCGCGGCCCTGCACCGCCGCTGGCTGGACGACGACGGCACCCTCCGCGACCGCGACGACACGGCGGCGATGAGGCGCGCGAGGCCGGACTGGACTCCCACCAAGTGGTAACCCCTGCCCCGCCGTGTGGGCACACGGGACGGCGCCCTGGCGGGCGCCTCCGCCCCCCCCGCGCGTACCCGCACCACCAGCGGCCCCGCACCCTGCGAGGCCCCGCACCCGGCAGCCTGCCCGCCGCCCGCCGCAGGGCTACGCGTGGCAGGCCACCGGCTCCCCACCATTCATCGCCGCCATGTCCCCGAAGACCCGCACCGGATCGAGCGGCGCTCCCTCCGGAAGGCCGTCGAGCTCCGCGTACGCCCGGTGCAGGTTCGCCACCAGCCGCTCGCTCTCCCGCCACGCGGCGAACTCGCCGAGCTCGGCCCGCCGCGCCGTCTCCAGCGGCGTGGCCCCCTTCGCGTATCCCTCGGCGGCCAGTTCCCGCACCCGGAGCAGGTACCGCTCCGTCGCGTCGTACACCGAGGGGTCGGCGACGGGCCCGTGCCCCGGCACCACGGTCGGCGCGTCCAGCGAACGCAACAGCTCCAGGGCGCGCAGCGAGCCGGAGAGCGTACCCATCGGCAGGAACGGCGTCCCGCCGTGGAAGACCAGGTCGCCGGTGAAGACCACGCCCTGCTCGGGGAGGTGGACGATCGAGTCGCCCGTGGTGTGCGCGGGGCCCGGGTGGATCACCCGTACCTCGATGTCCCCGACGTACAGGGTCAGCCGGTCCCGGTAGGTGACGGACGGCGGCAGGATGTCGATCTTCCCGAAGTCGGTTCCGGGCCAGAGGAGATGGAGCTGGTGGCCGGCGGCGAGCTGCTCGCTGCGGCAGTTCTCGTGACCCACGATCCGCGCCTCCGGCAGGAACACCCCGTTGCCGTAGGTGTGGTCGCCGTGGTGGTGGGTGGAGACGACGGTCCCCGGCAGCGGAAGTCCCTCGGCGAGCACCGCCCGGCGCAGCAGCCGCGCCCGGCGCTCGGTGGCGGCGGTGTCGACGAGCAGGGACTCGCGGGCGTCGCCGAGGAAGCCGGCGTTGTTCAGGCACCAGCCGCCGTCGGGCTGGACGAAGGCGTGGACGTGCGGAGCGAGCGTGACCACATAGGGATCGGTGGTGGCAGACAAAGGGATTCCCCCGGTGGAGAGCCTGACCGGACAGGGGAAGAGTGCCAGCCCGCCGAGCTCACGGGAAACCACGACCGCGACCGCGCGCCGCGACCGGCCACGGGCACCGCACCGCCCCCGCCCCGCCGGTCACGTCCACGGTCACCAGATCATCGCCGCCCCGAAGACGGCGAGCGCGAGGGTGCAGACCGCGGCGAGCAGCGCGCCCCGGTGGGAGAGGGGAGCGGGTCTGGCCGCGCTCAGGGTCCGGATCCGGCGGTGGGCGACGGCCAGGAACCCGATCCACACCAGCGCCGACAGCGCGAGCCCGGTGAGTCCCAGCGCCGTGATGTCGTCGTGCAGGGCCGCTTTGACGGCGAGCACCGCCACGACCGTGCACGACAGGGTCGTACGCCGCCACGCGAGCCGCGTCCGCTCCGGCTGGAGCCCGGGGTCACGGGCCTCGACCGCCGTCGTCACCGCTCCGCCCAGCCGAAGAGCACGACCACCATCATCGTCAGCGCCACCACCGCCACGGCGAGGCTCAGGACCGCGGGGAACCGGGACCCGGGCAGGTCGTCGCCGCGCCGCATCGCCCGCTCGCAGCGCACCCAGTGGTTCACCGAGCGCAGCGCGCACAGGACTCCGGCCGCGAGGAGGGCGAGCGCGAGCCCGACCCGTACGCCCCAGCGCAGGTCCGGCAGGAACTGGTCCACGGCGAACCCGCCGCCGACCAGGGCGAGGGCGGTCCGGATCCAGGCGAGGAAGGTCCGCTCGTTGGCGAGGGAGAAACGGTAGTCGGGGGTCTCTCCCTCGTCCCGGATCCGCTGCGGTGCGAACCACAGCCGCAGGCTCTGTACGAAGTCGCTCACACCTGCACCCTAGGCGGTGTCTCGCCGATCATGCCGGGCTCGCTCCCCCTAGGCCCCGTCAGAGTCCGCGCCGCCCATCCCACGAGCCCGCAGCAGCTCGTACGCGGCGAGGCCGTCCGGCACCCACTCCCAGGTGCGCAGCCGCCCGGCGAGCTCCTCGTCCGTGAGGAAGGCGTGCCAGGCGACCTCCTCGGTCTGCGGTGCCACGGGCAGCTCGCACCGCACCTCGTACACCGCCGACCACCACTTCCCGGCCACGCCCCCGGAGTCGTACAGGAAACGCAGGACGGGCTCGGGGCGGGGGAGCCCCGAGACGCCCAGCTCCTCCTCGGCCTCGCGCAGTGCCGCCTCGTCGTAGGACTCGCCCGCGCCGACGACACCGCCGACGAACATGTCGTACATCGAGGGAAAGACCAGCTTCGTCGGCGTCCTGCGGTGGACGAAGACCCGGCCCTCGGCGTCCCGGACGCGGATGAAGACGCAGCGATGGATCAGACCCCGCGCGTACACCTCGCCGCGCGGGGCCTGTCCGATCACCCGGTCGTGCTCGTCGACGACGTCAAGGATCTCTTCGGCGCTCATGCCGTCATCCAACCAAACGGCCCGGCGGCCGAAGGCGCCCGCCGGCTCACTGCCCCATGACGTACTTGACCGTCGGGCCGGTGGTCCAGCCGCCGTCGACCGCCAGCTCGGCGCCGGTCACGTACGAGGCGGCGTCCGACAGCAGGAAGACGACGGCGCCGGCGATCTCGTCGGCCTCGCCGACCCGGCCCATCGGCGTGTTCGGGTACTTGCCCTCGCCGCGCTCGATGCCGACGGACGCCGTCATCGGGGTGTACGTCATGCCCGGGTGGACGGAGTTGACGCGGATCCCCGCCGTGCCGAGCTCCACCGCGCCGATCTTCGTGAGACCGCGCACACCCCACTTGGAGGCGCCGTATCCGGCGGTCAGGGCGAGGCCCATCAGGCCCGCGGCCGAGGAGATGTTGACGATCGAGCCGCCGCCGGCCTCCTTCATCGCCGGTATCGCGGCCTTCATGCCGATGAAGACACCGGTCAGATTGATGTCGAGGACCTTGCGGAAGTGCTCGACGGACTCGGTCTCCAGGAAGGCGCCGGTGGAGATGCCCGCGTTGTTGACCAGACCGTGCAGCCCGCCGAACTCCGCCACGGCGTACGCGACGGCCGCCGCCCACTCCTCCTCGGAGGTCACGTCGTGGCGGAGGAAGCGGGCCCGCTCGCCGAGCGCGTCGGCGGTCGCCCTGCCGTCCTCGTCGAGGACGTCGGTGAGGACGACGTTCGCGCCGGCGGCCACCGCCTGCCGGGCGGCCTCGGCGCCCAGGCCACGGGCGCCGCCGGTGATGAGGACGGTCCTGCCGGTGAGGTCGTTCATGAAGGATCCTTTCGGTGGTGCGCCCGCTCCGGCCGTGCGGCACGCAGCAGGGCGGTGGTGGTCCCGACCAGATCGGCGAGGAAGAGCTCCTCGCCGGTGAGGGGCTCGGTGCCGTCGAGGTACTGCCGGGCCCGGTCCGCCATCGCCGCGCCGACCACGGTGAGGGCCAGGTCGAGGCGTTCCAGGAGCAGGGGCTCGGGCAGCCCGTCGTCGGCGAGGCGGTCCGCGATCCGCTCGATCAGCCGCCAGTAGCCGGTGCCGGCGAGCGTGGGGTGCGGGGTGCGGGCGCGTACGCCGCTCTCGTGGCTGAGCTGCGCGGAGATCCGCAGACAGCGACGTCCCCGGTCGGTGCGCAGCTCGCTCGCCTCGGCCGTGACGAGGGCCGCGACCAGGGCGCGGAGCTCGTCGGGGGCGGCCGCGAGCAGCGGGGCGAGCACGGTCTCGGTCCGCGCCTGGCGGCCGGCCATCACCGCGTCGAGCAGCCCGTCGCGCGAACCGAAGTGGTACTGCACGGCCGAGGGATTGGCCTGCCCGGCGCGGGCCACGACGTCCCGCAGCTGGGCGCCGTGGACGCCCTGGGCGGCGAAGAGCTCCTCCGCGGCGCGGATCAGTTTCTCCCGGGTCTCAGGCCCCGATGTTCTCGCCATACCTCCATATTAATGTCCGACATTACAAAGTGGGAGAGGTGTGCGACCGGAGAAAAGGTTGACTCGATACATCCGTGTATCCAAGATGCGGTCCATGTCCTACGACGCAGATGTGATCGTGATCGGGGCCGGCCTCGCCGGCCTCGTCGCCACCGCCGAGCTGGTCGACGCCGGCCGCACCGTGATCCTCCTCGACCAGGAACCCGAGCAGTCCCTCGGCGGCCAGGCCCACTGGTCCTTCGGCGGCCTGTTCCTCGTCGACTCGCCCGAACAGCGCAGGATGCGCGTCAAGGACAGCCACGCCCTCGCCCTCCAGGACTGGTACGGCACGGCCGGCTTCGACCGGACCGAGGACCACTGGCCGAAGAAGTGGGCCGAGGCGTACGTCGACTTCGCCGCCGGCGAGAAGCGCGCCTGGCTCCACGCGCGCGGGGTGCGCTTCTTCCCCGTCGTCGGCTGGGCCGAGCGCGGCGGCTACGACGCCAACGGGCACGGCAACTCCGTCCCCCGCTTCCACATCACCTGGGGTACGGGCCCCGGCCTCGTCGCCCCCTTCGAGCGCACGGTCCGCGAGGGCGTCGCCCGCGGCCTCGTCCAGCTCCGCTTCCGCCACCGGGTCACCGCCCTCGGCCGTACCGCCGGCGCCGTCGACACCGTCACCGGCGAGATCCTGGAACCCTCCGCGGCCGCCCGTGGCACCGCGAGCACCCGCACCCCCACCGGCGCCTTCGAACTGCGCGCCCAGGCCGTGATCGTCACCTCGGGCGGCATCGGCGGCAACCACGACCTGGTCCGCGCGCAGTGGCCCGAGCGCCTCGGCACCCCGCCCGCGAGGATGCTCTCCGGAGTGCCCGCCCACGTCGACGGACTGATGCTCGGCGTCGCGGAGAAGGCCGGCGCCCGCCACATCAACCGCGACCGGATGTGGCACTACACCGAGGGCATCGAGAACTGGAACCCCATCTGGGCCCGGCACGGCATCCGCATCCTGCCCGGCCCCTCCAGCCTCTGGCTGGACGCGACCGGCAAGCGGCTGCCCGTCCCGCTCTTCCCCGGCTTCGACACCCTGGGCACCCTCGAACACATCATGCGGACCGGCCACGACCACACCTGGTTCGTTCTCGACAAGAGGATCATCGGCAAGGAGTTCGCCCTCTCCGGCTCCGAACAGAACCCCGACCTCACCGGCAAGTCCGTCCGCGACGTCCTCGGCCGCGCCCGCGCCGACGTACCGGGCCCGGTCCAGGCGTTCATGGACAAGGGCGTCGACTTCGTCGTCGAGAACGACCTCTCCGCCCTCGTCCGCGGCATGAACGCGCTCACCGACGAACCGCTGATCGACGAGGCCGCGCTGCGCCGCGAGATCACCGCCCGCGACCGAGAGATCGCCAACCCCTTCACCAAGGACCTCCAGGTCACGGCGATCCGAGGCGCCCGCAGATACCTGGGCGACAAGCTCATCCGCACGGCGACCCCGCACCGCATCCTCGACCCCAAGGCGGGCCCCCTGATCGCCGTACGCCTCAACATCCTCACCCGCAAGTCCCTCGGAGGCCTGGAGACCGACCTGGACTCCCGCGTCCTGACGGAGGGCGGCGAACCCCTGGAGGGCCTCTACGCGGCCGGCGAGGCAGCGGGCTTCGGAGGCGGCGGCGTCCACGGCTACCGCTCCCTCGAAGGCACCTTCCTCGGCGGCTGCGTCTTCTCGGGCAGGGCGGCGGGCAGGGCGGCGGCGAAGGCGGTGGGCTGACGACGAGGGAGTGGGCAGGGCAGTATGACGGGGTGACAAAACGCGTACTGCTCATTTCTGTTGGCGCGGTCCTGACCCTCGGGGGCCTCGTGACGTTCCTCGTCCTCCAGGGCCTGGACGCCGCCGACAAGTGGAGCAGCGTCCTCAGCCTGTTCTTCACGATCGGCGGCTTCGTGCTCGCCCTCGGGGCCTTCCTCGCCCGGGGCTCCGCGCAGTCCGCGGACCACGCGGTGACCGGCGGCGGGCTGCACCAGATCAGGAACGTCACGGGCGACGTCGTGATCACCGGCGGCGGCCCGACGACGGCCGCCCCGCCCACCGCCGCCCCCGCCGAGGGCCGGGGCGGCGGAACGCAGTCGGCCCACGGAACGCGTACGGCGGGGAACCTGCACCAGATCGACGGGGTGGGCGGCTCGGTACGCATCGAACCTCCGGCCCCCTCCGCCCCATGAGGGGCTTCTTCAAGCGCCGGAAGGCGCCCCAGACAGCGTCCGGAGCCACCGTCCAGGGGCCCCTCACCCAGATCAGCGGGGTCCAGGGCGACGTCCACGTCACCCTCGGATCCGTGCCGCCCCAGCCCGTGGAGCCGGAGTTCGAGTCGGCCCGCGCGGCCTACGCCACCCGCGTCCGCCAGCGCTACGGTCGCCTCGACCTGGAGGTCCTCACTCCCCTCCGCGAACAGGACGAGCACCCGGTCGTGCAGCTGCGGGACGTCTTCGTCCCGCAGTCCGTGCGGGCCGACCCGCCGCCCGTCGAACTGCCGCAGGAACTCCTGCGCCGCCTCATGGACCCCACGGAGGCGGAGCTCCACGACCTGCCGCCGGGCATCGACCGCGAGACGGTCGACCGTGTCCGCCGCGCCTACCAGGAGCGTCCGCCGCTGCCCGTACTCGACGTCCTGACCGCGCCCGAGCACGACCGCGTCGTCCTGCTCGGCCACCCCGGCTCGGGCAAGTCCACCCTGGCCCGCTATCTGGCACTCGTCCTCACGTCCCCCGAGCCCCCTCCGGGCCTCCACGCACTGCACGGCAGCCTCCCGCTGATCGTCGAACTCCGGGAGTACGCGCAGCCCGCCTGGCGCGAGAGGTCCTTCGAGGACTTCCTCGCCCATCAGTACGCGACGGAGGGCCTGGGGCTTCCACCCGGAGAGCTGGCCGCGCTCCTGACGGGGGAAGGCCCGTACACGGCTCTCGTGATCTTCGACGGCCTGGACGAACTCTTCGAGAAGGACATCCGGGACGCGGTCACCCGCCGCATCGCGGGATTCGCGGCGCGCCATCCCCGGGCCCGCGTCGTCGTCACCTCACGTGGATACGGCTACCAGCGGGCGGTCCTCGACGGTGCCGGCTTCACCGACTTCATGCTCCAGGACCTCGACCGGGCCCAGATCGGCGCGTTCGCGGAGCAGTGGTTCTCGCTCGCGTACCCCGAGGACCCCGAGCAGGCCAGGAGACTGATCGAACGCGTCACGACGGCCGTCGACACGTCCACCTCCGTCCGGGAGCTCGCGGGCAACCCCCTCATCCTCACGATCCTCGCCATCATCGGCCGCCGACGCGAACTCCCGCGCGACCGGCGCACGGTGTACGAGCACGCCGTCGACGTGCTGGTCGAGCACTGGGACCCCAGCAAATACCTCAGGGACCGTCAGGTCGAGGAACACCTCCCGTACCTCGGCCCCGAGGACAAGCGAGAACTCCTGCGGCTCATCGCCCGCCGGATGCAGGAGGGCCACGGCGGCGTCTCCGGCAACCACATCGCGGGCCCCGACCTCCTCAAGAGCTTCGAGGAGTACCTGAAGGACCGCTACGCGCTGGCTCCGGACCGCGCGGCCACCGCGGCCCGGGTGATGCTGGACCAGTTCCGCCACCGCAACTTCATCCTCAGCCGTTTCGGCGGCGAGATCTACGGCTTCGTCCACCGCACGTTCCTCGAGTACCTCACGGCGACGGACCTGGCCCACCGCTTCAACCACGAACGCAGCTTGTCGGAGGGGGACCTCCAGAACCTCTTCGCGACGAAGGTCCACGACCCGACGTGGCACGAGATCCTGCTGTTGCTGGTGGGGCTGTTGGACGAACGGTTCGTGGCGGGGGTGATCGACCGGCTGCTGGCGCCGAAGCTCATCGAGACACCGGTGGGAGACCGTACGGACGGGGCCTTCGCCGGAGTGGCCTTCGTCGCCCGCTGCCTGGCGGAGACCCGCCGCATCGGGGCACTGGCCCCGCAGAGCAGGGCACTGGTGCGGCGGACGATCCGGCTGTTCGCGTTCACCCGAGAGCTGGGCATCGCCACCTTCCATCCCTCCGAGCACGTGAAGTCCCTGGGGCCGACGCTGACGTCTCTCGGCGCCGACTGGGCGGGCCGGGACGACTATCTGCGGTGGTGCTTGTCGTGGACCCGAGGGGACCAGGAGGATTGGCTGGTGCTGGACGGCTCCATCAGCCGGCTCGCCATGCGGATCCACCTGTTCCTGCGCGGTGGTGGGGAGCCGCCCAGCGCCGAACTCCTCGCCGACACAGCCCTGACCGGATCCGGCAGGGCGGCGCGGCTCAGTGCGGCGGGCCTGCTCATGGACTGGGCGGGCCGTGACACGGCGTCGGGGGAGTGGCTGGCGCACTGCCTTCGGCAGGAACCGAGTGCCGCGATGAGGGCGGCGCTCATGAGACGCCTGAAGTACAGCGAGGACGCCGCCCCCGACTGGGTGGCCCGGCTCGCCGTGGAGCGGCTCGGTGACGCGGACACGGATGTGCGCGAAGTGGCGCTCGAATGTCTGGAGCGTCACCGGATCGCCACGCCGGAAGCCCGGGTCGCGCTCGACGGGTTGCGCGACGATCCCAACCTGCGTGACCCGGTCGTACGGGCGCTCGCCCTGCACGCCGAGGACGGAACAGAAGCGGTCGAGCTGCTGCGGTCCGCGCTGGAGGACGTCGATCCCGTGCTCCGCGGTACGGCACTGACCGCCGTGGTGACGAGGACCGGCGATGAGCCGGCGGTCCGTGCGCTCGTCCAAGACCTGCTGAGGAAAGACGGCAGCCCCGAGGTGGTGTCCGCCGCGATCGACGCCGTACGGGAGATCGGGTCGGACGAGCCGGGCACGCACGCGCACCTCTGTGAGCTGACCCGGCACGAGAACCTCACCGTGCGCTGGGCCGCCCTCCGCTGCCTGGCCGAGGCGGGGATCCCGGACGGGCCGTTGGCAGACCTGTTCACTGATCGGCTGACGTACGACGAGTTCGGCTGGATCCGTCAGTACGGCTTGGATCTCCTGGTGGCACACGGCGAGAACGAGGTGGCGGTCCGGGACTTCCTCTTCGACCGGGGTCGGAACGACGCGAGTCCGGAGGTCCGCGCCCAGGCTCTGATGTGGCTCGAGTCCCTGGATCACGAGGGGGCGCACGGCCTGGCCGTCGAACTTGCGCGGAACCACCCCGACGCGGACGTGCGCGTCGCGGTGGTCGGACACTTGATGACCGAGGACGACGACGGCGTGGAGGCGGTGCGCCTGGCCCACGACCTCGCCGTGCATGACGAGGCCGGCCAGGTACGGGCCACCGTCCTGGGGTACCTCCTGGAGTGCGCCGGCGGCCCTGAGCTGGCGGCCCTGGCACAGGACCGTTTCGCCCACGACCCCGACCCCTCGGTCCGGCTCACCGCCTTCCGGGTCCTCGTGGACCTCCGCCGCGACGACCCCGAGCTCCTCCCGCTACTCCGCCGGGCAGCCGCGACCGACGACCACCGGGAGATCCGAGAACTCGCGCAGCGCCTCCTCACGGTCCTCGCCACTCAGTGCCCCTGAATCAACTCCACCACCCTGAACCGCTCCACCACCACCCTCGTCCCGTCGTCCACCACGAACCCCGGGTCCCCCAGCGCCTCCCGCATCTCCTCGCCGTGCCAGAAGCGCTCGTGCGCCTCCCGCCACTCCGGCACCGACAGGAAGCCCTCGCCCTCGTCGAGGGCGAGCCGTAGGTCCGCCTCGCCCAGGGGCAGGACCTGGACCTCCGTCAGCTCGACGACCGCGACCTCGCGCCCGGCGGAGTCGATGAGCGCCGAGCGCTCGCCCACCTCGGGCAGCTCCTCGTTCTCGATCTCGTACTCCGCGAGGAGCCCCGTCGTGGCGACCTTCTCGCCCGAGAGGACCGCGGCGACGAGCCGGTCGCGGAGCGGGCCGGGGAAGGCGAGGAGGAAGGGCTTGAGCGCGTGAGGGCCGGTCATGGCCGACAGTGTGTCAGCCATGACCGGCCCTCAGGGACGTACCAGGGGAGCTACGTCACAGCACCAGCGAAAGGAGCAGCACGAACACGATGCCCACGACCGAGATGATCGTCTCCATCACCGACCAGGTCTTGATCGTCTGGCCGACGTTCATCCCGAAGTACTCCTTCACCAGCCAGAACCCCGCGTCGTTGACGTGGCTGAAGAAGAGCGAACCCGCACCGATGGCGAGCACGAGGAGTGCCGTCTCGCTTGTCGACATGCCCGCCGCGAGCGGCGCGACGAGGCCGGCGGCCGAGATGGTCGCCACCGTCGCCGAGCCCGTCGCGAGCCGGATCGCGACCGCGATCAGCCAGGCGAGCAGCAGCGCCGGGATCGACCAGTTCTTGGAGAAGTCCAGGATCATCTGGCCGACGCCGATGTCGATCAGGGTCTGCTTGAAGCCGCCGCCGGCGCCGACGATCAGCAGCACGCCCGCGATCGGGGCGAGGGACTTCTCGACGGTCGAGGACAGCCGCTCCTTGGTGAAGCCGGCCGCCCGGCCCAGGGTGAAGAGGGCCACTATGACGGCGGCGAGCAGCGCGATCAGCGGCGAGCCGATGACGTCGGTGACCTTCTGGACGCCGTTCTCGGGGTCGTCGACGACGATGTCCACGAGCGCCTTGACCAGCATCAGGACGACGGGCAGCAGCACGGTCACGACGGTGACGCCGAAGCCGGGGCGCTTCTCCAGGTCCTCGGAGGGGCGGGTGGGGATCATGTGCTCGGGGGCCGGGATGTCCACCCAGCGGGCGGCGTACCGGGAGAAGAGCGGGCCCGCGATGATCACGGTCGGGATCGCGACGACCAGGCCGAGGGCGAGGGTGACGCCCAGGTTGGCGCCGACGGCGTCGATCGCGACGAGCGGGCCGGGGTGCGGCGGGATGAGCCCGTGCATCACCGACAGACCGGCGAGGGCCGGGATGCCGATCCGCATCAGCGAGTAGTTGCCGCGCTTGGCGACCATGAGGACCACCGGGATCAGCAGCACGATGCCGACCTCGAAGAAGAGCGGCAGGCCGATCACGGAGGCGATGAGGACCATCGCCCAGGGCATGGCCTTGCCGCTCGCCCTGGCCAGGATCGTGTCGACGATCTGGTCGGCGCCGCCCGAGTCGGCGAGCAGCTTGCCGAGGATCGCGCCCAGCGCGATCAGGACGCCGACGCCGGCGACGGTGCTGCCGAGGCCGGTGGTGAAGGACTTGATGGCGTCGGCGAGCGGCGCCCCGGCGAACGCGCCGAGGGCGAGCGACCCGATGGTCAGCGCCAGGAACGCGTGCAGCTTGAACTTGGTGATGAGCAGGACGATGACGGCGATGCCGGCGAGCACGGCGATCCCGAGCTGGGCGTTGCCTGCCGAGGTGATCGGCTCGGCGGCGTCCGCTGCCAGGATCTCGACGCTGAGACTGGTCACGGTGGGTTCCTCTGCGGTCAGTGGGCGAGCCGGCGCAGCGCGGCGACGGCCCTGGCGGTGATTTCTTCTGGCGTGCCGGACACGTCGACGGCGACGCCGGCCTCGTCGTCCTGCAGCGGCTGCAGGGTGGCGAACTGGGAGTCGAGAAGCGCCGTCGGCATGAAGTGGCCCGTACGGGAGCCCATGCGCCGCTCGATGAGCTCCCGGTCGCCGGTCAGATGGAGGAAGACCACGCCGGGGGCCGCGGCGCGCAGCCGGTCCCGGTAGCTCCGCTTCAGCGCGGAGCTGCTCACCACGCCGCCGAGCCCGGCCCGGTCGTGTGCCCAGGCGCCGATGGCGTCGAGCCAGGGCTCCCGGTCGGTGTCGTCCAGGGGGATGCCGGCGGACATCTTGGCGACGTTCGCCGCAGGGTGGAAGTCGTCGCCCTCCGCGTAGGGGAGGCCCAGCGCTTCGGCGACCAGGGGGCCGATCGTCGTCTTGCCGGTTCCTGCGACGCCCATCACGACGACGACCGTCCGTGCCTGGGGGTGGGGGGTGGTGCTCATGGTGCTGCCTCGCTGTCTTCTTCGACATCGACCCGTCGCGCTCATGAAACCCATTGGGTACGACGTATTCAAGAGGCTGTGACATAAAAGTAGTACTTTTAATTCCCGATGTGATCAACGAGCCGGGCCCGCATAGGCTTGCTGTCATGACGACACCGGCCCAGGGGCTCCACTCCCACGTCCTCGCCACCCTGGGCCTGGCGATCACCGCCGGGGAGTATCCGCCCGGCACCGTGCTGCGCACCGACGAGCTCGCCCAGCGCTTCGACGTCTCCCGGACCGTGATCCGCGAGGTCGTCCGCGTCCTCGAGTCCATGCACCTCGTCGAGTCCCGCCGCCGCGTCGGCGTGACCGTCCTCCCCACGGCGAGCTGGAACGTGTACGACCCCCAGGTCATCCGCTGGCGCCTGGCCGGCGCCGACCGCCCCCGCCAGCTCCGCTCCCTGACCGTGCTCCGCTCCGCCGTCGAACCCGTCGCCGCCGGCCTGGCCGCGGAGAACGCCACCCCGGAGCAGTGCCGCCAGCTCACCGAACAGGCCCTCGGCATGGTCGCCACCTCGCGCGGCCGGCGCCTGGAGGAGTACCTCGTCCACGACATCGCCTTCCACCGGGTCGTGCTCAACGCCTCGGGGAACGAGATGTTCGCCCGCCTCGGCGACGTCGTCGCCGAGGTCCTCACCGGCCGCACCCACCACCACGTGATGTTCGAGGACCCCGACCCGGCCGCCGTCACCCTCCACGTCCAGGTCGCCGAGGCCGTACGGGAGCGGAACGCGGCCCGCGCCGAGGAGCTCACCCGCCAGATCGCGGTCGGCGCCCTCCAGGAACTGGACGTCCTCGCCCCGTAAGACCCCCGCAAGCCCCCCTTCACGACGCCGTAAGAGGCCCGTAAAGCTCTGAACTAGCTCAAATATGGGCGTTCAGTGACATGCGCCACAGTCAGGGGGCGCCCCTTGCCGTGAGGATGTCCGCTGGCCGTGCCGGGAGACCCCCACGAGGCACGGCCGGGTACCGCACTGCCCCCCCTCACGAAGGCGAACAACTCCATGAGTGACCGCGTCACCGCGGCCGACCCGCTGTCCGCCGCACCGGCGAACCCGGCCGCCCCCCACGTCGACGCCGGCGACGCCGGATACCGCAAGGACCTCAAGTCCCGGCACATCAACATGATCGCCATCGGCGGCGCCATCGGCACCGGCCTCTTCCTGGGCGCCGGCGGCCGGATGTCCCAGGCAGGACCCTCCCTCTTCATCGCCTACGCCGTCTGCGGCGTCTTCGCCTTCTTCGTGGTGCGCGCCCTCGGCGAGCTGGTGCTCTACCGCCCCTCCTCCGGCGCCTTCGTCTCCTACGCCCGAGAGTTCATGGGCGAGAAGGGCGCCTACACGGCCGGCTGGCTGTACTTCCTCAACTGGTCGACCACCGCCGTCGCCGACATCACCGCGGCCGCCACCTACGCCCACTTCTGGGCGATGTTCAGCGACGTCCCGCAGTGGATCCTCGCCCTGATCGCCCTCGCGGTCGTCCTCGCCGCCAACCTCATCTCCGTGAAGTACTTCGGCGAGATGGAGTTCTGGTTCGCGATCATCAAGGTCGGCGCCCTCGTCGCCTTCATGCTCATCGGCATCTTCCTCGTCGTGACCTCGCACGACGTCGGCGGCAGCACCCCGGGCCTCGCCAACATCAGCGACAACGGCGGCATCTTCCCCAACGGCATGATGCCGATGCTGCTGCTCATCCAGGGCGTCGTCTTCGCCTACGCCTCCGTCGAGCTCTGCGGCGTCGCCGCCGGCGAGACCGAGAACCCCGAGAAGATCATGCCGAAGGCGATCAACTCGATCATGTGGCGCGTGGGCCTCTTCTACGTCGGCTCCGTCGTCCTGCTCGCGCTGATCCTCCCGTACACCGCGTACTCCGGGGACCAGAGCCCCTTCGTCACCGTCTTCGACAAGCTGGGCATCCCCGGCGCCGCCGGCGTGATGAACCTCGTCGTCCTCACGGCCGCGCTCTCCAGCCTCAACTCGGGCCTCTACTCCACCGGCCGCATCCTGCGCTCCATGTCGCTCTCCGGCTCCGCTCCGAAGTTCACCGGCGTGATGAACAAGGGCGGCGTCCCCTACGGCGGCATCCTGCTCACCGCCGCCTTCGGCGTCATGGGTGTCGCGCTCAACTACGTGATGCCCGGCGAGGCCTTCGAGCTGGTCCTCAACTTCGCCTCCATCGGCATCATCGGCACCTGGGCCATGATCATGGTCTGCTCGCTCCTGTTCTGGCGAAACGCCCAGGAGGGCAAGCTCACCCGCCCCGGCTACAACCTGCCCTGGGCCCCGTACACCCAGATCGTGACCCTCGTCTTCCTCGGCTCCGTCCTCGTCCTCATGTGGATGGACGGCGGCATCAGCCGCACCACCGTCAACTGCCTGCCGCTCATCGCGGCGGCCCTCGTCGGCGGCTGGTTCCTCGTCCGCAAGCGGGTCCGTACGACCGCCGCGGCGAACCGCGACTGACCTCCCCCCACGGGACCGGGCGAGACCCCCGCAGGCACAGCCTGCGGGGGTCTCGCCTTTTGTCAGGAGATAGTGGTACGCAAGAGCCTTACAAGATCCGGTCGGAGGAAGGGAAGTTCGCGATGCCACAGCACGTACAGGGGGTCATCGCCCCCGGCAGGAACGAACCGGTACGGGTCGAGACGATCGTCATCCCCGACCCCGGCCCCGGTGAGGCCGTCGTGAAGATCCAGGCCTGCGGCGTCTGCCACACCGATCTCCACTACAAACAGGGCGCCATCAACGACGAGTTCCCCTTCCTCCTCGGCCACGAGGCCGCGGGAATCGTCGAGTCGGTCGGCGAGGGCGTCACCGACGTCACCCCCGGCGACTACGTGATCCTCAACTGGCGCGCGGTGTGCGGCCAGTGCCGTGCGTGCCGGCGAGGCCGCCCCTGGTACTGCTTCGACACCCACAACGCGAAGCAGCGGATGACCCTCCTCGACGGCACGGAGCTCTCCCCGGCCCTCGGCATCGGCGCCTTCGCCGAGAAGACCCTCGTCGCCGCCGGCCAGTGCACCAAGGTCGACCCCGCCGTCGCCCCCGAGGTCGCGGGCCTCCTCGGCTGCGGCGTGATGGCCGGCATCGGCGCCGCGATCAACACCGGGAACGTCGGCCGCGGCGACACCGTCGCCGTCATCGGCTGCGGCGGCGTCGGCGACGCGGCGATCGTCGGCTCCCGCCTCGCCGGAGCCGCGAGGATCATCGCCGTCGACATCGACGACCGGAAGCTGGAGACCGCGAGGACGATGGGCGCGACCCACACCGTCAACTCCCGCTCCACCGACCCCGTCGAGGCGATCCGCGAACTCACCGGCGGCTTCGGCGCCGACGTCGTCATCGAGGCCGTCGGCCGCCCCGAGACGTACCGGCAGGCCTTCTACGCCCGCGATCTCGCCGGCACCGTCGTCCTCGTCGGCGTCCCCACCCCCGAGATGAAGCTGGAACTCCCGCTCCTCGACGTCTTCGGCCGCGGCGGCGCGCTCAAGTCCTCCTGGTACGGCGACTGCCTGCCCTCCCGCGACTTCCCGATGCTCGTCGACCTGCACCAGCAGGGCCGCATCGACCTCGCCGCCTTCGTCACCGAGACCATCGCCCTCGGCGACGTCGAGAAGGCCTTCGCCCGCATGCACGAGGGCGACGTCCTCCGCTCGGTGGTGGTGCTGTGATGGCCGCCCGCATCGACCACCTCGTCACCTCCGGCACCTTCAGCCTCGACGGCGGCACCTGGGACGTCGACAACAACGTCTGGATCGTCGGCGACGACTCCGAGGCCATCGTCATCGACGCCGCCCACGACGCCGGGGCCATCCTGGCCGCCCTCGACGGCCGCACGCTGCGCGCCATCGTCTGCACCCACGCCCACGACGACCACATCGACGCGGCCCCGGCGCTCGCGGCCGCCACCGGCGCCCGCATCCTGCTCCACCCCGCCGACCAGCCGCTGTGGAAGCTCACCCACCCCGACCACAGCCCCGACGGCGACCTCGCCGACGGCCAGGTCCTGACCATCGCAGGCACCGACCTCACCGTCCTGCACACCCCGGGCCACGCGCCCGGAGCGGTCTCCCTGTACGCCCCCGAGCTCGGCACGGTCTTCACCGGCGACACCCTCTTCCAGGGCGGCCCCGGCGCCACCGGCCGGTCCTTCTCGGACTTCCCGACGATCGTGGACTCGATCCGCGAGAAGCTCCTGACCCTGCCACCGGAGACGGTGGTCCGCACCGGCCACGGCGACACCACCACGATCGGCGCCGAGGCCCCGCACCTGGAGGAGTGGCTCAGCAGGGGCCACTGAGAGCCAGCCGGCTCTCGAAGCGCATCGCCACACCCGTGAACGGGTCGGTGAACTCCAGCGTCCGGGCGAGCAGCCGCAGCGGACGCGAGAAGTCCTCCGGCCCGTCCTCGCGCACGACGGGATAGACCGGATCGTGCAGGAGCGGCAGCCCCAGGGCGTTCATGTGCACCCGCAGCTGATGCGTCCGCCCGGTCACCGGCACCAGCCGGTACCGCCCGAGCCCTCCGGAGTGTCCGACGAGCTCGATCCGGCTCTCGCTGTTCGGCTCGCCCGGCACCTCCCGGGCGGCCATCACCCCCCGCTCCTTCTCGATCCGGCTCCGCACCGTCACCGGCAGCGCGACCGCCGGATCGTACGGCGCCACCGCCTCGTACTCCTTGCGCACGAGCCGGTCCCGGAACAGCGTCTGGTACGCCCCCCGGTCCTCCTCCCGTACGACGAACAGCACGAGCCCCGCGGTCAGCCGGTCCAGGCGGTGCGCGGGCTGCAGGGACGGCAGGCCGAGCTCCCGCCGCAGCCGGGCCGTCGCCGTCTCCGTGACGTGCCGGCCCCGGGGCATCGTCGCCAGGAAGTGCGGCTTGTCGGCGACCACGATCCGCTCGTCCCGGTGCACCACCCCGATCGGGAAGGGCACCGGCGTCTCCTCGGGAAAGTCCCGGTGGAACCAGAGGTACCGCCCCACGGCGTACGGCTCGTCCCCGCCGACGGGGCCGTCCGCGCCCACGAAACGGCCGGTCAGCAGCATGTCCTCGACCCGACCGGCACCGATGGCGCCCGCGTACCGGTCGAGCAGATGCTCCCGTACGGTTCCCCAGACCCCCTCGGGATCCTCCGGCAACCGCACCCGCACCGGATCGATCCCGTCCCGCTGGGGGAGGGGCGAGGAGGGGGCCTTGGATCTGCGTCGCACCGGGTCCTACCGCCGAAACCGCCGTAACAAGAAAGACCCCACATGATGTGGGGTCTTTCGCTGGTGTCCGAGGGGGGACTTGAACCCCCACGCCCGATAAAGGGCACTAGCACCTCAAGCTAGCGCGTCTGCCATTCCGCCACCCGGACAAGGTGTCTGTCTTCTGGCCGCTGGGCCCTTCCGACGAGGAAAACCATAGCAAACATTCGGGGTGGTCGATCACCACCCCAGGTCGGGGGTCCACGCGGGAGGATGGGGCGAGCATCGAAGCAATCATGTGGGGCACGTAGTGGGAGGAAGCAGCGTGAGCGAGTCGAAAACGGGACGAAGCGGCACCGCCGAGACCGCCGAGAACGAGGTCGTGGACCTCTGCAGCGAGCTCATCCGCATCGACACCAGCAACTACGGCGACCACTCCGGCCCCGGCGAGCGCGCGGCGGCCGAGTACATCGCCGAGAAGCTCGCCGAGGTCGGCCTCGAGCCGAAGATCATCGAGTCGCACCAGGGGCGGGCCTCCACCGTCGCCCGCATCGAGGGCGAGGACCCGTCGCGGCCCGCCCTGCTCATCCACGGCCACACCGACGTCGTCCCGGCCAACGCCGAGGACTGGACCCACCACCCCTTCTCCGGGGAGATCGCCGACGGCTGCGTCTGGGGGCGCGGCGCCGTCGACATGAAGGACATGGACGCGATGACCCTCGCGGTCGTACGCGACCGGCTGCGCAGCGGCCGCAAGCCCCCGCGCGACATCGTCCTCGCCTTCCTCGCCGACGAGGAGGCCGGCGGCACCTACGGCGCCCGGCACCTGGTCGACAAGCACCGGGACCTGTTCGACGGGGTCACCGAGGCCATCGGCGAGGTCGGCGGCTTCTCCTTCACCGTCAACGAGAACCTGCGCCTCTACCTGGTGGAGACGGCCCAGAAGGGCATGCACTGGATGCGGCTCACCGTCGAGGGCACGGCCGGCCACGGCTCGATGACCAACGACGACAACGCGATCACGGAGCTCTGCGAGGCCGTGGGCCGCCTCGGCCGCCACCAGTGGCCGGTGAGGGTCACCAAGACCGTGCGCTCCTTCCTCGACGAGCTCTCGGACGCGCTCGGCACCCCGCTCGACCCCGAGGACATGGAGGGCACCCTCGCCAAGCTCGGCGGCATCGCCAAGATGGTCGGCGCCACCCTGCGGAACTCGGCCGCCCCCACCATGCTCGGCGCCGGCTACAAGGTGAACGTGATCCCCGGCCAGGCCACCGCGCACGTCGACGGGCGCTTCCTGCCCGGCTACGAGCAGGAGTTCCTCGCCGATCTCGACCGGATCCTCGGCCCGAACGTGAAGCGCGAGGACGTGCACGGCGACAAGGCCCTGGAGACCGACTTCGACGGGGCCCTGGTGGACGCCATGCAGCTGGCGCTGCGCGCCGAGGACCCGATCGCCCGCGCCGTGCCGTACATGCTCTCCGGCGGCACCGACGCGAAGTCCTTCGACGACCTCGGCATCCGCTGCTTCGGCTTCGCCCCGCTCCAGCTGCCGCCGGAGCTCGACTTCGCCGGCATGTTCCACGGCGTGGACGAGCGGGTGCCGGTGGACGGTCTGAAGTTCGGCGCCCGGGTCCTGGATCGCTTCATCGACGCCTGCTGAATTCGGGCGCGCGTTTGAATTTCACCGAAAAGAGTGAATGAACTTGTAGGTTCGTAGCCCACTCCTTTCCCCCTCGTTACAGGTGTGCGGTCCGCGGCTGGGGCCGCATTTCCAACTAGGAGGAACAATGCTCAAGAAGGTCGTCGCTGCTGCGGCTGCCACTGGCGGTCTCGTGCTCGCGGGTGCGGGCATGGCCGTTGCGGACTCGGGTGCCCAGGGTGCCGCCATCGCTTCCCCCGGTATCCTCTCGGGCAACGTCGTCCAGGTGCCCATTCACATCCCGGTGAACCTGTGCGGCAACACGGTCTCCGTGGCCGGCCTGCTGAACCCCGCCTTCGGCAACACCTGCGTCAACGCCTGACGTTGAGCCTCGCCCCGTGAGGGTGTGAGCCGGTCCGGCCCCGGAGTGCGTGCCATGCACTCCGGGGCCGGTCGCCATTTCCCGCCCCGGGCGTTCCGCCCGGTGGCACTCTTTCGAAGCCGAGCAGGCAGGGAACAAGCTATGCGACAGGTCACCCGCAAGGGTCTTATCACCGTTGCGGCCGCCGGAGGCGTATTCGCCGCGGTCGGCGGCGGTTATGCGCACGCCGATTCCGGCGCGAACGGTGCGGCCACGAATTCCCCGGGCATCGCGTCCGGAAACTCCGTCCAGGTCCCGGTGCACGTGCCGGTCAACGTCTGCGGAAACACCGTCAACGTCGTCGGACTGCTGAATCCGGCGATGGGCAACACCTGTGCCAACACCTCGAAGCCCGGCAAGCCGGGCGGCGGCTCCTCCGCCGGCGGGCACACCAGTGACTCGCCGGGCGTGGGCTCCGGCAACACCGTCGAGGTGCCGGTCGACGTTCCGGTGAACGCGTGCGGCAACAGCGTCACCGGCATCGGCCTCGGCAACGCCGCCGGGGGCAACGACTGCGCGAACGGCGGGGACACGGGATACGGGGAGGAGGAGCCGGGCAACCCCGGCAACCCCGGTAACCCCGGGAACCCCGGGAACCCCGGGAACCCCGGGAACCCCGGGAACCCCGGGAATCCGGGCAACCCCGGCAACCCCGGTAATCCGGGGAACCCCGGTAACCCTGGCACCCCCGGTAACCCCGGCACCCCGGGCACGCCCGGACTCCCCGGCGACGAGGGTGGCTCGAACACCCCCGGTGAGCACGGCGTCACCCCGCCCCGTGCCATCGAGGAGCTCGCCGAGACCGGTTCCGGTCCGCTCGGCGTGATCCTCCCCGCCGGCGCCGGACTGCTGCTCGCCGGTGCGCTGATCTACCGCCGCACCCGCAGCGCGGCCTGAGCCCGACGCACCACGCACAGGGGCCCCGCAGACCGCGGGGCCCCTTCTCGTTGTCCTGTTCTCGCTACCAGGTCGCCCGGACCTGGCGGATGATCCGCCGCTTCAGCCGCACTCTGCGGCTCCCGTCGCGGTGCAGGCTCAGACGGTCCAACTCCCAGTGTCCGTACTCGGCATGGTCGGTCAACAGCCGCGTCGCCTCCTTGCGGGAGACCCCTCGCGGCACGTACACGTCGACAAATTCGTATTCCGGCATCGCATCTATTGTGCGGGCACCGGCCCGGTACGGATAGCGTCTGTCCCATGTCTGATGCTGCGCAGCCCACCGCTGCCGAGGTACGTGCCGCCGCCGAGGCGGTCAAAGCCGCACTGGACCGTCACCTCGCGGCGGTCGAACGCCGCACGGGGGACGACGACACGGCCGTCTACGAAGCCTTCAACGCCCTCGCCACGGCGGCCGAGGCGTACGACGAACTCCTCTACGACCGCTACGACGAGGTCACTCCCTTCGAGATCCCCGGAGCGGACGGCGCCCTGCCGCCCTACTCCGGACCTGACGAACCCCATGCCCTCAGCCTGCTGATCCGCCGCGACTACGCCGTGGCGGAACCGCAACGGCTGCTCGCCCAGGCCCGCCGCGTCGCCGAGATCGAGGGCGACACGGACACCCCGGGGCCGGCCGCCAGGGCCGGTGTCTCGCCGCTCGCCGCGCTCGGCGTGCTCTTCGGCGAGTACGAACCGGACGAGATCGCCTCCCGGCACAAGGAGTTCGGCCTGGAGGAGGGCGATTCCACGCTCTGGGTCACCGCCGCCGAGGAACTCCCGGAACCGGGGGAGTGGCTCAACGCCCCCTTCGAGCACGCCGACCCGGAGCGGATCGTCTGCCGCTTCGACGTCAGCTCCGTCTTCGACGAGGAAGAGGACGACGACGGGGACCACGACGAGGACGAAGGGCCCGGAGGCTCCGACTCCTGAGGGGGAGACGGCGGAGGGCCGGACACCGCGATCGGTGTCCGGCCCTCCGCCGTTCCGCCCGGCCGGTCCTACTCCTCGGGCGTGGCGAGCAGCGCCGCCAGAAGCGGCCGCAGCCGCGTCGTACGCTCCGGAGCCACCCCCTCGGACACCGCGCGGGGCAGCGCCTGGTCGACACCGTGCACGACCGACAGATGGCGCTCCGCCCGGCCGAAGGCCGTGTACACCCAGGCCCTGCTCAGGCCGCCGGCCGCGTCACCGGGCAGCACCACGACCACCGCGGGCCAGCGCGTCCCGGCGGCCTGGTGCGCGGTGACCGCCCAGCCGTGCCGCAGCGTCGACTCCACCCGCTCCTTCGGTACGAGGAGCGCCTCGTCCCCGCACCGCAGCCGCAGGCCCTCCGCGTCGGCCGACAGCACCGTGCCCGTCACCGTCCGGCCCGGCGCCGGCGCGTACGCCACCCGGTCGCCGATGTCGTAGCCGCCGAAGCGGCCGGGGCCCGGGTTGAGCCGCTGCTTGAGGGCGGCGTTCAGCGCGCGCGTACCGGCCGAGCCGCCGTGTCCGACCGTCACGACCTGTGTCTGCTCGGAGGGCACCCCGATCGCCCGCGGCACCGAGTCGGCCACCAGCTGGACCGTACGGTGCACGGCCTCGCCCGCGTCCCGCACCGGGACGATCACGATCTCCTTGCCGGGCGCCTCGACCTGGTTCAACTCGCCGGCGCCGATGCCCGAGACCAGCTCGCCGAGCGGCCCCGGGTCGGGCAGGCGCGAGGCGATCCGCGGGCACACCCGGGCCGCGAGCACGTCGGCGAAGACCTGACCGGCACCCGGCGCGCCGAGCACCTCCGGGTCGCCGCTCAGCACCAGACGGCAACCGTCGGGCAGCGACTCAAGCAGCACGGCGGCCGTCTCCACGTCCAGCTGCGGGGCGTCGAGCACCACGAGGAGGTCGAGGGCGAGCGCGCCCTCCTCGTCGCGGCCGGGACCGACCGCCCCGGAGAGCAGATCGGCGACCGTGACCACGTTCACCCCGGCGGCGGCGGCCGTGCGCCGCCCGTCGTCCGCGTGGACGGTGATCAGGGCACGGAGGCCGCGCGCCTGGGCGGCCACAGCCAGCGCCACCGGCTCGGCGCGGGACGCCTCGCCGCCCGTGTGCAGGACGAGGCCGTGCGCACCGGCCGCGCGCTCCAGCTCGGAGCCGTCCCACTCGGCGGGCTTCACCGTCCTGACCAGCCGGGCGAGCGCGTCCGCGAGGCTCTCCTCGGCCAGTGCGTACCGGTCGAGCCCGAGCAGCACGGGCGCGGCCGGTCCCTCGTCGCCGGCCTCCGCGGGCATCGAGTCCTCCGCGCTCTCCTCGTCCTCCTCGGGCTGCTCCTCCGCCGTCTCCTCCTCCTGGAAGACGAGGACGGCGCCCGCCGAGACCGCCTCCTCGACGGCGGACTCCGGATCGGGCACCGCGTGCCCGGCGAGTCCGGCGCGGACGGCCTGGATCTCAAGGGCCGTGTGCCCCTGGAGCGCGGCCCGCTCCAGGAGCCACACCGTCAGGGCGAGGGTCCGGCGCGGGTCGTCGGGGCCGCACGCGGGGCCGAGCAGCGCCCGCGCGAAGCCGTCGGCCTGCTCCGGGCGCACCCCGGGCACCGTGAGCAGCAGCCACGGGTCGTCGAGCAGGGCCGCCGCCGCGCCCTCGCCGAGCGCGGCGGCGACCTGCCCGGCCAGCGCCTCGGGGGCGCCGCCCTTGGCGAGGACCTCCCGCACGGCGGCCGTGGTGCCGGGCGCGGGCTCGGACGGGGGGACCGGTGCCGGAGGCCGTACGGTCACGGTGGGGGCCGTCTCGGGCGCGGGGCGCCGGGGCGCCGGCTCGGGGGCCTCGTAGAACGCGCTGCCCGATGCGGCGCCGCCCTCCACGGCCCGGACGGCGGCGAGCAGGTCGGCCGCCGTGCCGCTCAGCTTGGTGCCGCTGACGACCGGCCCCTCCTTCTCGGCCTTCCGCGCCTCGATCCTGGCCCGCAGCTCCCGCTGCGCGGCGAGCTCGGCCTGCGCGTCACTCAACTCGGCGGCGGCGACGCCCTCGGCGGTACCCGACCCACCGGCCGGTTCCTCGGCGGCACCGGGCCCTTCGGCCGTACCCGACCCCTCGGCGGGCTCCTCGGCGGCACCGGGCTCTTCGGCCGTGCCGCCCGGCTCCTCGGTCGCTTCGGGGCCCGGGGTCCCGACGGCATCCTCCTGCAGGTTCTCGGCGGGCTCCACGGCCTCGGGCGCGGTCTCCCCGGAAGGCTCGGTCACAAGGTGCTCCAGTCGTGATCCGGATAGCGGTGCACGGGCGCCGACACATCGTCCAGCGCCCGACAGATCTCGTCAGGAAGACTAAGGGTCTCCACCGACAACGCGGCCGTGAGCTGCCGCGCCGTGCGCGCGCCGACGATCGGGGCGGTCACTCCCGGCCGGTCACGGACCCAGGCGAGCGCCACGTGCAGCGGGGTCGACGCGAGTCCGTCGGCCGCCGTCGCGACCGCGTCCACGATCCGGCTCGCGGCCACGTCGAGATACGGCTCGACGAACGGCGCCATCGTCTCCGACGCGCCCCGCGAGTCCGTGGGCGTCCCGCCGCGGTACTTGCCCGTCAGGACCCCGCGTCCAAGCGGCGAGGACGGCAGCAGGCCTATCCCGAGGTCCTGCGCGGCCGGCAGCACCTCGCGCTCCACACCGCGCTGGAGCAGCGAGTACTCCAACTGCGCCCCCGCGAGCCGGGTCCGGTCCCCGCCGAGCTGCCAGGTGCCCGCCTTGGCGAGCTGCCAGCCGCAGAAGTTCGCCACGCCCGCGTACCGCGCCCGCCCGCTGCGTACGGCGATGTCGAGCGCCTGGAGCGACTCCTCCAGGGGCGTGTGCGGGTCGAAGGCGTGCAGCTGCCACAGGTCCACGTGGTCGGTGCCGAGCCGGGCGAGGGACGCGTCGAGCGCGGCGAGCAGATGGCCGCGCGAGCCGTCCGTCCGCCGGTCGGGGTCCGGCACGCTGCCCGCCTTCGTCGACAGGACGAGGTCCTGCCGGGGGACGAGCCGCTCCATGAGGCGGCCGAGCAGATACTCCGCCTCGCCCCCGCCGTACACGTCGGCGGTGTCGACGAGCGTGCCGCCCGCGTCCCAGAACGACTTCAACTGCTCGGCGGCGTCGTGCTCGTCGGTGTCCCGGCCCCAGGTGAGGGTGCCGAGTCCGATGCGCGACACACGCAGGCCGGTACGTCCGAGATGCCTCTGCTCCATGGGCGCGAGATTACTGGCCAGGGCACCACGCGGAGAGAGCCTGTGGACAACCGCGTCCTGACGGATCGCCCGACCGCGCGCTAGAGTCCGGCCCACAGGGACGTTACCGATGGGTAAGGGGTGCGTGGACATGCGGCTCGGCATCAACCTCGGCTACTGGGGCGCCGGTATGGACGGCGACAATCTCGCCGTCGCCCAGGAGGCGGACCGCCTCGGCTACGACGTCTGCTGGGCCGCCGAGGCGTACGGCTCCGACGCCCCCACCGTCCTCGCCTGGGTCGCGGCGAAGACCGAACGCATCGACGTCGGCTCCGCGATCATGCAGATCCCCGCCCGTCAGCCCGCCATGACGGCGATGACCGCCGCGACCCTCGACTCGCTCACCGGCGGCCGTTTCCGCCTCGGTCTCGGCGTCTCGGGGCCGCAGGTCTCCGAGGGCTGGTACGGCGTCAAGTTCGACAAGCCGCTCGCCAGGACCCGTGAGTACGTCGAGATCGTCCGCAAGGCGATGTCCCGCGAGCGCCTCACCCACGACGGGGAGCACTGGACCCTGCCGCTCCCCGACGGCCCCGGCAAGCCCATCAAGCTCACCGTCCACCCGCAGCGGGAGCACATCCCGCTGTACATCGCCGCGATCGGCCCCAAGAACCTGGAGCAGACCGGCGAGATCGCCGACGGCGCCCTGCTGATCTTCCCCTCCGCCGCCCACCTGGAGGAGACCGCGCTCCGGCCGCTGCGCGCGGGCCGCGAGAAGGCCGGTCTGACGATGGACGGCTTCGACGTCTGTCCCACCGTCCCGCTCGCCCTCGGCGACGACGTCGAGGCCCTCGCGGGAGTGTTCCGCCCGTACACCGCGCTCTACGTCGGCGGCATGGGCAGCCGCAAGCAGAACTTCTACAACCAGCTCGCGCGGCGCATGGGCTACGAGAAGGAGGCCGCCGAGATCCAGGACAAGTACCTGGCAGGCGACAAGACGGGCGCCGCGGCCGCCGTGCCCCACAGCCTCATCGACCAGACCGCGCTGCTCGGCTCCGTCGAGCGGATCGCCGACCGGATGACGGCCTACGCCGAGGCCGGTGTCACCACCCTCACCCTCGCCCCGGCCGGCTTCACCCTGGACGAGCGGGTGGCGGCCCTGCGGGCGGGCGTGGAGGCCATGGAGCGGGCGGGTCTGGCGTAGCCCGGAGCGCCGTGGAGAGAAGAGGTCCGCGGCCGTGGTGGGGGCTCGGGGGTCTTCCCCGCCACGGCCGTCACGCAGCACAACGGCTCCGCGGGGTCCCCGGTTACGCCCCCGGCACTCACTCTTTCGGCCGAGTCGGGCGCCCCTCCTGTTGCCCGCCGCCCCGGACCGTCTTTGACTCGTTCTGTCCCCGGGGGCGTACGGAGTGCGGACACGCACGGAGGTGGCGGCGATGCTCACGGCCAAGGGTCTGTTCCAGGAGATCATCGACAACGACGAGTCCTTCCGGCTCTTCTGCTCCATCGCGGCGAGCGGTGAGACCCAGGGCGGCTGGGAGAACGCCCGGATCGCGGCCCTCGTCGCGCCCGGCATGCGGGAGCTCGCACCCAAGATCACCCGGCACGGGGCCGACGAGGACAAGCACGGCCGGATCTTCAACGCGTTGATGAAGAAGCGCGGCCTCGAACCCGTCCCCGTCCCTCCCGACACCGACTACACGATGCTGCTCGAACAACGCGGCATCGGCCTCGCGCACGACAAGCTGCGCCGCGACGAGCCGCTCACCGAGCGGGACATCATCGTCTACCTCGCCCACAGCCGGGTCACCGAGCAGCGGGCAGCCGACCAGATGGACATGCTCGTCACGTACTTCGGGGACCATCCCGAACTCGGCAGGGCCATCCACATGATCGACCACGACGAGGCGAACCACCTCGCCTACTGCCACGAGGAACTGCTCCGCCTCGCCCGCGAGGGCCACGGCCGGCTCATCCACCGGACCCTGCGCGAGTCCGCCCTCGTCGAGATCCAGGTCTACCGCGACGTCAGCCTCGCCGTGATGCGTCACATGGGGCGGATCCTGCGCTGGCCCCGGCCCAAGGCCGCCGCCCTCGCCGCCGGCATCCGCGGCATGTACGTGTACGAGCGCGCCGCGGGATGGCACAACATGGTCGACCTGCGGATGCCCGAGCGGCTCGACGCCCTCGGCGGACCCGCGACCCCCGCCCCCGCCTACTGAACCCCCGTGAGCCCCCCGCCGGTTCCCGGGGCGGGGCCTCACATCCAGCCGCGCCGCTTGAACAGCCGGTAGAGCCCGAGGACGATGCCCGTCATCACGACGATCACCACCGGGTACGAGCCCACCCAGCGCAGCTCCGGCATGTGGTCGAAGTTCATGCCGTAGATCCCGGCGACCATCGTGGGGACCGCCGCCATGGCCGCCCAGGCCGAGATCTTCCGCATGTCGTCGTTCTGCCGCACCCCCATCTGCGCGAGATGGGCCGACAGCACGTCGGACAGGAGCCGGTCGAGCCCCTCCACCTGCTCGTTGGAGCGCAGCAGATGGTCGTTGACGTCCCGGAAGAACGGCTGCGAGCGCTCGTTCACGAACGGCACCGAACCGGCCGTGAGCCGGGCCAGCGGACCCGCGAGCGGACCGCTGGCCCGGCGGAACTCCAGGACCTGCCGCTTCGCCGTGTAGATCCGCTCCGCCGTGTTCGCAGGATTGCCCCCGGTGGGCGCGAAGACGTCCGCCTCCAGCTCCTCCAGGTCCACCTGGAGCTCACCCGCCACATCGAGGTAGTGGTCCACGATCGCGTCGCTCACCGCGTACAGGACCGCCGTCGGCCCGTGCTTCAGCAGCTCCGGATCCGCTTCCAGACGGCGGCGCACCTCCGCGAGCGGCGCGCCCTCGCCGTGCCGGACCGTCACCACGAACGAGTCGCCCACGAACAGCATCAGCTCGCCCGAGGAGACCCGGTCGCTCGCCGGCTCGTACACGATCGGCTTGAGCACCGCGAACAGGCTGTCGTCATAGACCTCGAGCTTGGGCCGCTGGTGCGCCTTCAGGGCGTCCTCCACGGCCAGCGGGTGCAGCGCGAACTCGGAGGTGACGTGGTCGAACTCCGCCTCCGTCGGCTCGTGGAGCCCCACCCAGAGGAAGGCGTCACCGCTGGCCCGCGCCTCGTCCAGGGCGTCCGAGAGGTCGGCGGGCCCGTCCGTGCGGCGCCCGTCCCGATAGATGGCAGAGTCGACGATCACGCGCCGCATTCTCCCCCCGAACGGCCCCGCCATGCACACGCGGACCCCTCCGGATCCCTCCCCACGGGGTGTCGACCGGCCACCGGCGGCGGGACGCGGGTGCCGGGAGCCCGGCCCGATCAACAGGACACCGCCTAGGCTGGCCGCCATGGCCACGCTGATCCTCGTCCGGCACGGACGCTCCACCGCCAACACCTCCGGGGTCCTCGCCGGGCGCACGCCCGGGATCTCCCTCGACGAGCGGGGGGCCGCGCAGGCGGCCGCGCTCCCCGGGCGCCTCGCGGACGTCCCGCTCGCCGCCGTCGTCTCCAGCCCCCTCCAGCGCTGCCGGGAGACCGTACGGCCCCTCCTCGAAGCCCGCCCGGACCTCCCGCTGCACGTCGAGGACCGGATCAACGAGTGCGACTACGGCGACTGGTCGGGCCGCAAGCTGGCCGAACTGAACGACGAGCCGCTGATGGAGATCGTCCAGGCGCACGCCTCCGCCGCCGCCTTCCCCGGCGGCGAGTCCATGCGCGCGATGCAGGCCCGCGCCGTCGACGCCGTGCACGACTGGAACGCGCGGATCGAGGCCGAGTACGGCGAGGACGCCTGCTACGTCATGTGCTCGCACGGCGACATCGTCAAGTCGATCGTGGCCGACGCCCTCGGCCTCCACCTCGACCACTTCCAGCGCCTCCACGTCGACCCCTCCTCGGTCACCGTCATCCGCTACACGCGCCTGCGTCCCTTCCTCGTCCGCCTCGGCGACACAGGGGACTTCGGCGGCTTCGGCCCCCGGGACCACCCCGACAGCAGTGGGACGGCTGAGGTCGGGGGCGGTGCGGGCGCACCGTGATCCCCTCGCGCAGTAGGGTGGACGCGCCGCTGTAGTACGACTGTCGAGACGCAAGGGAGCCGGGAAACGTGTCCCGTCAGGTGTTCCTCTACGACCCACCGGAGCGTTTCGTGGCCGGCACGGTCGGGCTACCTGGCCGCCGTACGTTCTTCCTCCAGGCGTCCGCCGGCGGCCGGGTCACCAGCGTCGCCCTGGAGAAGACACAGGTCGCGGCCCTCGCCGAGCGCATGGACGAACTCCTCGACGAGGTCGTGCGCCGCACCGGGGGCAACGCGCCCGTGCCCGCCGTCGCCCCCGCCGAGGTCGCCGACACCGCCCCCCTCGACGTACCCGTCGAGGAGGAGTTCCGGGTCGGCACCATGGCGCTCGCCTGGGACGGCGACGAGCAGCGCATGATCGTCGAGGCGCAGGCGCTCGTCGAGCTCGACGTGGAGTCCGAGGAGGACCTGGCCGAGGCCGAGGAGCGCCTCCTCCAGGACGAGGAGAACGGCCCGCCGATGCTCCGGGTCCGCCTCAGCGGCGCCCAGGCGCGCGCCTTCGCCAAGCGGGCCCTGGACGTGGTCAACGCGGGCCGCCCGCCGTGCCCGCTGTGCAGCCTGCCGCTCGACCCCGAGGGGCACGTCTGCCCGCGCCAGAACGGATACCGCCGCGGAGCATGAGCAGCAGCCCCCCGACGCCGCCGGACGCCGAGCTGCTCGCCCGTGGTGAGCTGACCGTGCGCGGCCAGGTCCGCGAGGCCTCCAACGCCGTCCTGTACTGCTCCGTCGCCTACGGCGGCCGTGAGGCCTTCTGCGTCTACAAGCCGGTCGCGGGTGAGCGGCCGCTGTGGGACTTCCCCGACGGCACCCTCGCCCAGCGCGAGGTCGCCGCCTACGAGATCTCCGAGGCCACCGGCTGGGGCCTGGTCCCGCCGACCGTGCTCCGCGACGGGCCGTACGGGGAGGGCATGGTCCAGCTGTGGATCGAGGCCGACCCGGAGGCCCGGCTCCTCGCCCTCACCGAGGACGAGGAGGCGGGCGAGGGCTGGAAGGCCGTCGGGCCCGCCCAGCTCGACGAGGAACGCACCGCGCTCCTCGTCCACGCCGACACCCCCGAGCTGCGGCGGCTCGCGGTCCTGGACGCCGTCATCAACAACGGCGACCGCAAGGGAGGCCATCTCCTGCCGGCGCCCGACGGACGCCTCTACGGCATCGACCACGGCGTCACCTTCCACGTCGAGGACAAGCTGCGCACCCTGCTGTGGGGCTGGGCGGGCGAGCGGCTGCCCGCGGAGGCGGCCGGGGTGCTCGACGCGCTCGACGGCTCCCTGGCGCCGGGAGGGCCCCTCGCCGCCCGTCTGGCGGAACTGCTCACTACCGCCGAGGTCGCGGCGGTACGCGCCCGCGTGGGGGCGCTGCGCACCACCGGACGGCACCCGGAGCCCTCCGGGCAGTGGCCCGCGATCCCCTGGCCGCCGGTCTGACCTTGGCCGAAAGGTTTCGGCCAAGGTCGCGGGCCGGCTCGCCACCCCTGGGGGGTATGCACGCAGGCCTCCGACCCGCAAGAGCGCCTAATCGGTCAAGATCCCGGATCCGGTTCGTATCCGGAACACCTGTCCGGTTACGCTCGGGGCATGCATGCCTGGCCCGCTTCTGAGGTCCCCGCCCTTCCTGGCAAGGGCCGCGACCTCCGGATCCACGACACCGCGACCGGTGGACGACTGACCCTCGCCCCCGGCCCCGTCGCCCGTCTCTACGTCTGCGGCATCACGCCGTACGACGCGACCCATATGGGTCACGCGGCGACCTACAACGCGTTCGACCTCGTTCAGCGCGTGTGGCTCGACACCAAGCGGCAGGTGCACTACGTCCAGAACGTCACGGACGTGGACGACCCGCTCCTGGAGCGCGCGATCCGCGACGGCATCGACTGGGTCGGCCTCGCCGAGCGCGAGACCGCCCTCTTCCGCGAGGACATGACCGCCCTGCGGATGCTGCCCCCGCAGCACTACATCGGCGCCGTCGAGGCCATACCCGGCATCGTCCCGCTCGTCGAACGCCTCCGGGACTCCGGCGCGGCCTACGAGCTCGACGGTGACATCTACTTCTCCGTCGACGCCGACCCGCACTTCGGGCAGGTGTCGAACTACAGCACCGAGCTGATGCGCCACCTCTCCGCCGAGCGCGGCGGCGACCCGGACCGCCCCGGCAAGAAGAACCCGCTCGACCCGATGCTCTGGATGGCCGCCCGCGAGGGCGAGCCGAGCTGGGACGGCGCCAGCCTCGGCGCCGGCCGCCCCGGCTGGCACATCGAGTGCGTCGCCATCGCCCTCGACCACCTCGGCATGGGCTTCGACGTGCAGGGCGGCGGCTCCGACCTGATCTTCCCGCACCACGAGATGGGCGCCTCCCACGCCCAGGCGCTCACCGGCGAGTTCCCCATGGCCAAGGCGTACGTCCACGCCGGCATGGTCGCCCTCGACGGCGAGAAGATGTCCAAGTCCCGCGGCAACCTGGTCTTCGTCTCCAAGCTCCGCCGCGACGGCGTCGACCCGGCCGCCATCCGGCTCGCGCTCCTCTCCCACCGCTACCGCGACGACTGGGAGTGGACCGACCAGGTCCTCGAGGACGCCCTTGAGCGGCTCGGCCGCTGGCGCGCCGCCGTGTCCCGTCCCGACGGCCCGTCCGCCGACGCGCTCGTCGAGGAGCTCCGCGAGGCCCTCTCCGACGACCTCGACACCCCCACCGCGCTCGCCGCGGTCGACCGCTGGGCCGCGCTCCAGACGGCCGGGGGCGGCACCGACGACTCCGCACCCGGTCTCGTCTCCCGCGCCGTCGACGCGCTCCTCGGCGTCGCCCTGTAACGAGGGGCCCTGCCGGCACGCGACCGCCCCCGGACTTCTCAGGAAGTCCGGGGGCGGTCCCGTTCCCGTCCCGCCGCGCGCCGCGGTGGACCACGCCGTACGAACGCCGTACGGGAGGGGCGGCCGCGCCACCCCTCCCGTACCGGTCACTTCTCGGCGTCGTCGCCGGGCGGCTCGGGCCCTTCACGGCCCTCAGGCCCGTCGGCCTCGCCCGAGGCGCCCTCCGCCGGCCCCGAGGCCTCGGCCTCCGGACCCGACGCCTCCGGACCCGACGCCTCCGGACCCGACACCTCCGGGCCCGACACCTCAGGACCCGACACCTCCGGGCCCGCTGTCTCCGGGCCCGCCGCCTCCGGTGACGCGGGCGTCTCGCCCGGTACCGCCTCCGGGCCCGGCTGCTCCGGCTTCGGCGGCCTCGTACGGCCGCTTCCGGCGTCCCGCAGGAACGGGGAGTCGCCGCCCTCCGTCGCCACGCCAGGACCGGGCCCCGTGCCCGGCTCACGCCGCCGCAGATACCGCTCGAACTCGCGGGCGATCGCCTCGCCCGAGGCCTCCGGCAGCTCCGCCGTGTCCCGGGCCTCCTCGAGCGTCTGCACGTACTCGGCCACCTCGCTGTCCTCGGCGGCCAGCTGGTCCACGCCCAGCTGCCAGGCCCGCGCGTCCTCGGGCAGCTCGCCCAGCGGGATGCGCAGGCCGATCAGGTCCTCCAGACGGTTGAGGAGCGCGAGCGTCGCCTTCGGGTTCGGCGGCTGCGACACGTAGTGCGGCACCGCCGCCCACAGGCTCACCGCCGGCACGCCCGCGTGCGTGCACGCCTCCTGGAGGATGCCCACGATGCCCGTCGGGCCCTCGTACCGCGTCTCCTCCAGGTCCATCGTGCGCGCCAGATCCGGATCGGACGTCACCCCGCTGACGGGGACCGGCCGGGTGTGCGGGGTGTCCCCGAGCAGCGCGCCCAGGATCACGACCATCTCCACGCCCAGCTCGTGCGCGAAGGCGAGGATCTCGTTGCAGAAGGAGCGCCAGCGCATCGACGGCTCGATCCCGCGCACGAGCACCAGGTCGCGGGGCTTCTCGCCGCCGACCCGGACCACGGAGAGCCGGGTCGTCGGCCAGGTGATCTTCCGTACGCCGTTGTCCAGGAAGACCGTGGGCCTGTTGACCTGGAAGTCGTAGTAGTCCTCGGCGTCGAGCGCCGCGAACACCTCGCCCTTCCATTCCCGGTCCAGGTGGGCGACCGCGGTGGAGGCGGCGTCGCCGGCGTCGTTCCAGCCCTCGAACGCGGCCACCATGACCGGGTCGATCAGCTCGGGTACCCCCTCGAGCTCGATCACCCAGCGCCTCCTTTTCGAAGTTCCTGTCGTACGGACCAACCTTACGGCTTTCTCCAGGCCCGTCCGCAGCCCCCGGACGTCCCCGAAAACCCGTGCGGCCTTGATCGACTACCCAGGAACGCGCCTCCGCACACGGTCGTCACGCCGAGCGTGACGTCCTGTTCCAACCGGTCGGCCGCGGACAGGAGTTCACCGGCGAGAGGCCGCGCGGGGCACACGTCAGGGGCGGCCCTCGACGAGGACCGCCCCCTGCGCGTACGGGAGTTACCTGCTCAGCATGGACTCGACCCCGGCGCGGATCTCGTCCGTCGCCAGACCGCGGATGGTCAGCGTCGTGCGGCGGCGCAGCACGTCGTCCGCCGTCTCGGCCCACTCGTGGTCACGGGCGTAGGCGACCTGGGCCCAGATCTCCGGCGCGTCCGGGTGGATGCGGCGGGCGAGCTCGGGGTTCTCGTTCGCCATGCGGGCGATGTCGAAGGAGAGCGAGCCGTAGTGCGTCGCCAGGTGCTTGGCGGTGTCGGCGGCCATCCGGGGGCCGGGCGCCGGACCGTCGACGAGCAGCCGGTGCGCGACCGCGTTCGGGTTGGCGATGCCGGGCAGCGGCAGCCGCTTGGGCAGCGTCGAAACCGACGCGTAGTCCTCGCCCAGCGGGTGGCCGGGAAGCTGCTCCAGCTTCCTCATCACCGTACGGCCGATGTGGCGGAAGGTCGTCCACTTGCCGCCGGCCACCGACAGCATGCCGCCGCGGCCCTCGGTGACGACCGTCTCGCGCTTGGCCTTGGAGGTGTCTCCGGGGCCGCCGGGGAGCACCCGGAGGCCGGCGAAGGAGTAGGTGATGAGGTCGCGTGACAACTGCTGGTCGCGGATGGAGAAAGCGGCCTCGTCCAGGATCTGGGCGGTGTCCTTCTCCGTGACCTCGACCTGGCCGGGGTCGCCCTCGTACTCCTCGTCGGTGGTGCCGAGCAGCAGCATGTCCTCCCAGGGGAGGGCGAAGGTGATGCGGTACTTGTCGATCGGGGTGGCCAGGGCGGCCTTCCACGGCGAGGTCCGCTTGAGGACCAGGTGCGCGCCCTTGGAGAGGCGGATGGAGGGGGCCGCGTTCGGGTCCTCCATCTTCCGCAGGTGGTCGACCCACGGGCCGGTCGCGTTGAGCACGAGACGGGCGCTGACCCCGAACTCGTCGCCGCTGGTGCGGTCCTTGAGCTCGGCGCCGGTGACCCGGCCGTGGGTGAAGCGAAGCCCGGTGACCTCGGCGTGGTTGAGGACGGTGGCACCGGCGTCGACCGCCGCGCGGACCGTCATCAGGGCCATGCGGGCGTCGTTCATCTGGTCGTCGCCGTAGACGGCCACGGCCTTCAGGTTGTCCGTACGGAGCTCCGGCACGTCCTGCGCCGCCTTGGCGGGGGAGAGCAGGTGTCCGACGCCGTCGCCGAACGCCGACAGGGCGCTGTAGGCGAAGACACCGGCGCCGAGCTTGGCCGCGCCATGCGGGCCGCCCTTGTAGACGGGCAGGTAGAAGGTGAGGGGGTTGGCGAGGTGCGGTGCCACCTGACGGGAGACCGCACGCCGCTCGAAGTGGTTCTCCGCCACCAGCTTCACCGCGCCGGTCTGCAGGTAGCGCAGACCGCCGTGGAGCAGCTTCGAGGAGGCGGAGGAGGTGGCGCCGGCGAAGTCGCCGGCGTCCACCAGGGCCACCCGCAGGCCCGACTGCGCGGCGTGCCAGGCGGTGGAGATGCCCAGGATGCCGCCGCCGATCACCAGGAGGTCGTACGTCGCCTTGGAAAGCTGGTCCCGGGTCTCGGCGCGGCTCGGGAGGGAGCCGGACGCCGGATGCGTCCCAAGGGCGGGGACGCTCTGCAGGGTGGTCATGTCTTACTCCTCGGATGCGTCATCGAGCCAGCCCATGGAGCGTTCCACGGCCTTGAGCCAGCTCTTGTACTCGCGGTCCCGCCTGTCGGCGTCCATGCGAGGGGTCCATTCCGCCGCGCGGCGCCAGTTGGCGCGCAGCGCGTCGGTGTCCGGCCAGAAGCCGACGGCCAGACCGGCGGCGTAGGCGGCGCCGAGGCAGGTGGTCTCGGCGACCATCGGACGCACGACGGGTGCGTCCAGGAAGTCCGAGAGGGTCTGCATCAGCAGGTTGTTGGAGGTCATGCCGCCGTCGACCTTGAGCGCGGTCAGCTCGACGCCGGAGTCCTTGGTCATGGCGTCGGTGATCTCGCGGGTCTGCCAGGCGGTGGCCTCGAGGACGGCGCGGGCGATGTGCGCCTTGGTGACGTACCGGGTGAGACCGGCGATGACACCGCGGGCGTCGGAGCGCCAGTAGGGGGCGAAGAGGCCGGAGAAGGCCGGCACGAAGTAGGCGCCGCCGTTGTCCTCGACCGAGGACGCGAGGGTCTCGATCTCGGCGGCGGACTTGATCAGGCCCATCTGGTCGCGCATCCACTGCACCAGCGAACCGGTGACGGCGATCGAGCCCTCCAGGGCGTAGACCGGCTTCTGCTCGCCGATCTGGTAGCCGACCGTGGTCAGCAGGCCGCTGTAGGAGTTGATGATCTTGTCACCGGTGTTCATCAGCATGAAGGTGCCGGTGCCGTACGTGGACTTCGCCTCGCCCTCGGCGAAACAGGTCTGGCCGAAGAGGGCTGCCTGCTGGTCGCCGAGCGCCGAGGCGACCGGGACGCCGGCGAGGGCGCCGTCCTTGACGTGGCCGTAGACCTCGGCGGAGGACCGGATCTCGGGGAGGACGTTGAGGGGGACCCCCATCGACTCCGCGATCTTCTCGTCCCAGGCCAGCGTGTGCAGGTTCATCAGCATGGTGCGGGAGGCGTTGGTGACGTCGGTGACGTGCACGCCGCCGTCGGTGCCGCCCGTGAGGTTCCAGATGACCCACGAGTCCATCGTGCCGAAGAGGATGTCGCCGGCCTCGGCGCGCTCACGCAGGCCCTCGACGTTGTCGAGCATCCAGCGGATCTTCGGGCCGGCGAAGTAGCTCGCGAGCGGCAGGCCGGTCTCGCGGCGGAAGCGGTCCTGGCCGACGTTGCGGCCGAGCTCCTTGCAGAGCGCGTCGGTGCGGGTGTCCTGCCAGACGAGGGCGTTGTGGACGGGCTCGCCGGTGTTCTTGTCCCAGAGGAGCGTGGTCTCGCGCTGGTTGGTGATGCCGATGGCCTTGACGTCGGCCGCGGCGATGCCGCCCTTCGTCAGGGCGCCGGCGACGACCTCCTGGACGTTGGTCCAGATCTCGGCGGCGTCGTGCTCGACCCAGCCCGGCTTCGGGAAGATCTGCTCGTGCTCCTTCTGGTCGACCGAGACGATCCGGCCGTCCTTGTCGAAGACGATGCAGCGGGAGGAGGTGGTGCCCTGGTCGATGGCCGCGATGAACGGGCCGGAGGTGTGTGCGTCGGTCACGGTGTGCTCCAAGGGAGGTCTGGGAGAAGGACGGCTCAGGCGAACGCGATGGTGTAGATACCCGCGGCGATGGCGCCACCGAACAGCGGTCCCACGACCGGGATCCAGGCGTAGCTCCAGTCGGAGCCGCCCTTGTTCGGCAGCGGCAGCAGGGCGTGCACGATGCGCGGGCCGAGGTCACGGGCCGGGTTGATCGCGTAGCCGGTCGGGCCGCCGAGCGAGAGGCCGATGGACACCACGACGAACGCGGTGATCAGGGCGCCTATGACGCCGAGGCCCTTGCCGCTGTCGTTGAGGCCCTGGGTGAGCACGGCCAGGACGAGCACGACGGTGCCGATGATCTCCGTGGCCAGGTTCTGCCAGGTGTTCCGGATCTCGGGGCCGGTGGAGAAGATGCCGAGCACCGGGCCGGGGCCCTCGATCGGCTCCTTCGCCGCGGCCTCCGGGTCGGTGAGGTGGGCCTGGAACTGGCCGTAGTAGGCCACCCAGACCAGTGCCGCACCGATCATCGCGCCGAGCATCTGACCCGCGATGTAGACGGGGACGTCACCCCACGCGCCGTCCTTGATCGCGATTCCGACCGTGACGGCGGGGTTCAGATGGGCGCCCGAGAGGGAAGCCGTCATGTAGACGGCCGTCATGACGGCGAAGCCCCACCCGAAGGTGATCGCGAGCCAGCCCGCGTTGCGGGCCTTGGAGCCCTTGAGCGTGACGGCGGCACACACACCGCCGCCGAGCAGAATGAGAACGGCGGTACCGATGGTCTCGCCGAGGAAGATGTCGGAGCTGGACACCCGCGACTCCTTTGTCCTTCGTCCAGGGGAAGGCGAACCCCGGGTCCCTCCGGTGGTCCGCGCCCTCGTGTGAGGGCGTCACCGGCCCTTGGCACTGCCACACTCTAACGTGTATTGCCGTTAAGTGTTCGGCAATGCCGACCGGTGAACGGAAGTTTTGCCCCCTGGTTAACAGCGCGTCAAGGGTCCGGGATGCGAAAAACCCGCCGATAACGGGATCGTTACCGGCGGGTCAGGTGGGACGGGGGAGGCTCAGAAGCGCCTGGCCCCGAGATCCCTCGACACGGCACGGGCGCAGTCCCGCACCGCCGCCACCAGTTCGGGCCGCAGCTCCCCCTCGGGGCAGAGCCGCTCCACGGCGCCCGTGACCGCCACCGCGCCCACCGGCATCCGGCGCCGGTCGTGGATCGGCGCCCCCACCGATGCCACGCCCTCCCAGGTCTCCTCCACGTCCGCCGCCCAGCCGCGCGCCCGGGTCATGTCGAGCAGGGACTCGAACGCGCTCAGCTCCGTGGTCGTACGGGGCGTGAACGCCTCCCGTTCGACCTCGAGGACCTCGCTGTGCGCCACCGGGTCGTACGCCGAGAGGACCTTGCCGAGCGCCGTGGAGTGCAGCGGCTGCATGGCGCCCACCTCGAGGACCTGGCGGCTGTCGTCCGGCCTGAAGACGTGGTGGACGATCAGCACCCCCTGCTGGTGCAGCACCCCCAGGTGCACGCTCTCGCCGCTGGACCGCGCCAGGTCGTCCGTCCAGACCAGGGCCCGGGCCCGCAGCTCGTGCACGTCCAGATAGCTGTTGCCGAGCCGCAGCAGCTCCGCGCCGAGCTGGTAGCGGCCCGAGGCGGCGTCCTGCTCCACGAAGCCCTCCGCCTGGAGGGTGCGCAGGATGCCGTGGGCGGTGCCCTTCGCGAGCCCGAGCGAGGACGCGATGTCCGACAGGCCGAGCCGGCGCTCGCCGCCCGCGAGCAGTCGCAGCATGGCCGCCGCCCGTTCAAGCGACTGGATGTTCTTCGCCATCGCCCGGCCTTCTCCTCTCACGTTGTTCGACAATGCTGAACAATATCGGTCGATGCCGACCTTGTGTCACACAAGACAGTGTCGGACAAGAACGGGCCGGACCGGGAGTCCCCGCACACAGGATGCCGTCCGGCCCGTGGGACGCCGTGTCCACCCCGGCCCCCTCGCGGTTACGCTGGCCCCGTGCACCCTCCACCGAGGTGCAAAGCCGACAGCCGTCGCATTCCAGGGAGCTCATCCATGGCCTCGTTGCCGACCCCTTCCGCAGACAGCCGGAACCGTGCCGCATCCCTCCGCGAGGCGCTCGCGAGCCGCGTCGTCGTCGCCGACGGAGCCATGGGCACCATGCTCCAGGCCCAGGACCCCACCCTCGAGGACTTCCAGAACCTCGAAGGCTGCAACGAGATCCTCAACATCACCCGGCCCGACATCGTGCGTTCCGTGCACCGGGAGTACTTCGAGGCCGGCGTCGACTGCGTCGAGACGAACACCTTCGGCTCCAACCACTCCGCCGCGGGCGAGTACGACATCGCGGACCGGATCTTCGAGCTCTCCGAGGCCGGCGCCCGGATCGCCCGCGAGGTCGCCGACGAGTTCGGCGCCCAGGACGGCCGCCAGCGCTGGGTGCTCGGCTCCATCGGCCCCGGCACCAAGCTGCCCTCGCTCGGCCACATCGCGTACGGCGTCCTGCGGGACGGCTACCAGCAGAACGCCGAGGGCCTGCTCGCCGGCGGCGCGGACGCCCTGATCGTGGAGACGACCCAGGACCTCCTCCAGACCAAGTCGAGCCTCATCGGCGCCCGCCGCGCCATGGACGCCCTGGGCGTCGACGTCCCGCTGATCTGTTCGCTCGCCTTCGAGACCACCGGCGTCATGCTGCTCGGCTCCGAGATCGGCGCCGCGCTGACCGCCCTCGAACCCCTCGGCATCGACATGATCGGCCTGAACTGCTCGACGGGCCCGGCCGAGATGAGCGAGCACCTGCGCTACCTCGCCCGCCACTCGCGGACGCCGCTCATGTGCATGCCCAACGCCGGCCTGCCCATCCTCACCAAGGACGGCGCGTACTTCCCCCTGACGCCGCCCGAGATGGCCGACGCGCAGGAGAACTTCGTCCGCGACTACGGCCTGTCCCTGGTCGGCGGCTGCTGCGGCTCCACGCCCGAGCACCTGCGCCAGGTCGTCGAGCGGGTCCAGGGCCTCACGCCCCCCGAGCGCACGCCCCAGCCCGAGCCCGGCGCCGCCTCGCTCTACCAGACCGTGCCGTTCCGGCAGGACACCGCGTACATGGCGATCGGCGAGCGCACGAACGCCAACGGTTCGAAGAAGTTCCGCGAGGCGATGCTGGAGGCCCGCTGGGACGACTGCGTCGAGATGGCCCGCGACCAGATCCGTGAGGGCGCGCACATGCTCGACCTCTGCGTGGACTACGTGGGCCGCGACGGTGTCGCCGACATGGAGGAGCTGGCCGGCCGCTTCGCGACCGCCTCCACCCTCCCCATCGTCCTCGACTCGACCGAGGTGGACGTCCTGCGGGCGGGTCTGGAGAAGCTCGGCGGCCGGGCTGTCATCAACTCGGTGAACTACGAGGACGGTGACGGGCCCGAGTCCCGTTTCGCGAAGGTCACCCGGCTGGCGCAGGAGCATGGTGCGGCGCTCATCGCGCTGACCATCGACGAGGAGGGTCAGGCGCGGACCGCCGGGCACAAGGTGGCGATCGCCGAGCGGCTGATCGACGACCTGACGGGCAACTGGGGCATTCACGAGTCGGACATCCTCATCGACACGCTGACCTTCACGATCTGCACGGGTCAGGAGGAGTCGCGGAAGGACGGCATCGCGACGATCGAGGCGATCCGTGAGCTGAAGCGCCGCCGCCCGGCCGTGCAGACGACGCTGGGTCTGTCCAACATCTCGTTCGGTCTGAACCCGGCCGCCCGTATCCTCCTCAACTCCGTCTTCCTCGACGAGTGCGTGAAGGCGGGTCTGGACTCGGCGATCGTCCACGCCTCGAAGATCCTGCCGATCGCCCGTTTCGACGACGAGCAGGTCACCACCGCCCTCGACCTGATCTACGACCGGCGCGCGGAGGGTTACGACCCGCTGCAGAAGCTGATGGCCCTCTTCGAGGGTGTCAACACCAAGTCGATGAAGGCCGGCAAGACCGAGGAGCTGCTCGCGCTTCCGCTCGACGAGCGGCTGAAGGCCCGGATCGTCGACGGCGAGAAGAACGGTCTGGAGGCCGACCTCGACGAGGCGCTGTCGATCCGGCCCGCCCTGGAGATCGTCAACGAGATCCTCCTGGACGGCATGAAGACGGTGGGCGAGCTGTTCGGCTCGGGCCAGATGCAGCTGCCGTTCGTGCTCCAGTCCGCCGAGGTCATGAAGACGGCCGTGGCGTACCTGGAACCGCACATGGAGAAGTCGGACGCGGACGGGAAGGGCACGATCGTGCTTGCCACCGTTCGCGGCGACGTGCATGACATCGGCAAGAACCTCGTCGACATCATCCTCTCCAACAACGGCTACAACGTCGTCAACATCGGCATCAAGCAGCCGGTCTCCGCGATCCTGGAGGCCGCCGAGGAACACCGGGCCGACGTCATCGGCATGTCGGGTCTCCTCGTGAAGTCGACCGTGATCATGAAGGAGAACCTTCAGGAGCTGAACCAGCGCGAGCTGGCGGCCAAGTACCCGGTGATCCTCGGTGGCGCGGCCCTGACCAGGGCGTACGTCGAGCAGGACCTGTACGAGATCTACCAGGGCGAGGTGCGGTACGCCCGCGACGCCTTCGAGGGCCTGCGGCTCATGGACGCCCTCATCTCCGTCAAGCGCGGCGTCCCCGGAGCCGTACTCCCGGAGCTGAAGCAGCGGCGGGTCGCCAAGGCGGCCGCGCCCCTTCAGGTCGACGAGCCGGAGCCCGGCGGCCGTTCCGACGTGGCCGTCGACAACCCGGTGCCGACCCCGCCGTTCTGGGGCACCCGTGTCGTCAAGGGCATCCCGCTGAAGGACTACGCCTCCTGGCTCGACGAGGGCGCCCTGTTCAAGGGCCAGTGGGGCCTCAAGCAGAACCGGGCCGGCGACGGACCCTCGTACGAGGAGCTCGTCGAGACCGAGGGCCGGCCCCGGCTGCGCGGCTGGCTGGACAAGCTGCACACCGGCAACCTCCTGGAGGCGGCCGTCGTCCACGGCTACTTCCCCTGCGTCTCCAAGGGCGACGACCTGATCATCCTGGACGAGGCCGGCAACGAGCGGACCCGCTTCACCTTCCCCCGCCAGCGCCGGGGCCGCCGCCTGTGCCTCGCGGACTTCTTCCGCCCGGAGGAGTCCGGCGAGACCGACGTCGTCGGCCTCCAGGTCGTCACCGTCGGCTCGAAGATCGGCGAGGCCACCGCCGAGCTCTTCGCCTCCGACTCCTACCGCGACTACCTCGAACTCCACGGCCTCTCCGTCCAGCTCGCCGAGGCACTCGCCGAGTACTGGCACGCCCGCGTCCGCGCCGAGCTCGGCTTCGCGGGCGAGGACCCCGCCCACGTCCAGGACATGTTCGACCTCAAGTACCGCGGCGCGCGCTTCTCGCTCGGCTACGGCGCCTGCCCCGACCTCGAGGACCGCGCCAAGATCGCGGAGCTGCTCGAGCCGGAGCGGATCGGCGTCCACCTGTCGGAGGAGTTCCAGCTCCACCCCGAGCAGTCCACCGACGCCATCGTGATCCATCACCCGGAGGCGAAGTACTTCAACGCCAGGTGACCGCCCAGGGGTAAATCCGCACGTTTCCGATGATCGGGACGTACACTTGTCGGTCCAGTGCAGGCCGGCCGCCCTCCCCGTACCGGGGAGGGGGCCGGCCTTCTCGTCCCTCCATGGAGGTGTGCCGGATGACCAGTACGGTCCCCGCGTCCCTGATCCGTACGAACGGAAGCTCCGCCCTCCAGGCGGTCTTCCTCGACATGGACGGGACCCTCGTCGACACGGAGGGCTTCTGGTGGGACGCGGAGGTGGAGGTCTTCGCCGACCTCGGTCACCGGCTCGACGAGGCCTGGCGGGACGTCGTCGTCGGCGGCCCGATGACCCGCAGCGCGGGCTACCTCATCGAGTCGACCGGCGCGGACATCACCCTCGCCGAGCTGACCGTCCTGCTCAACGAGAAGTTCGAGCGGCGCATCGACCGGGGCGTGCCGCTCATGCCGGGCGCCGAACGGCTCCTCGCCGAGCTGGCCCGGCACTCCATCCCGACCGCCCTGGTCTCCGCCTCGCACCGGCGGATCATCGACCGGGTCCTCGACTCGCTCGGCCGTGACCGCTTCGCCCTCACCGTCGCCGGGGACGAGGTCACCAGGACCAAGCCGCACCCCGAGCCGTATCTGACGGCCGCCCACGGCGTCGGGGCGGACCCCTCGCTGTGCGCCGTCGTCGAGGACACGGCGACCGGTGTCGCGGCCGCGGAGGCGGCGGGCTGCCGGGTCGTCGCGGTGCCCTCCGTCGCGCCGATCGCCCCTTCTCCCGGCCGGGTCGTCGTACGGTCCCTCGAAGAGGTCGACGTGCCCTTTCTCCGCACGCTGATCACCGGGATCTGAGCTTTCCCTGAGCTTTCCGCGGGCCGCGCCGGCGGAATGCCCTTTCGCCACGCGAAAACGATCAGGCCATTCACCGAAAGGGCCGCTGCGTGACCTTGGTCACCCAGCGTGCCTGACGGTGGGTGGCCTTCGTCGTGCCCACGCCCGAAAAGAGGATGTTTCGACGTCCCCATGTGTCCCGATTCGCTCGCCCCCGTCCGCATCATCCGCCGCATGACTATCGAGCGCCACGCATTCATGATCACTGTGCGATTACCCCCGCGCGGACCCGTGGTCGGGCAATAGGTGCGCCGCCCACTAATCTTTCGCGAGTACTTCGCCGCATAACCGCGTGCAACCGGCACACACCCAAGTCGCCGTGAACACAGGACCGATCGCAACACCCGGCCCGATCGCTCCCGCCCCGACCGGGCGGCCGGCGGCGGAGTTCCACTGACCGCTGTATCCCAGTGCCGGATGAGGAGATCGTCCCTGATGAACCGCAAGACCCTGGTGCTGCCGGCCGTGGCCGGACTGCTCGCCCCTCTGCTCGCCGCCTGCGGTGGCGCCGAGGACGGCGCAGCGATCGTCGTCGGCACCACGGACCAGTTCATCGCCACCGCGGACGCCCCCGCCCCGCTCGACCCGGCCTTCGCCTACGACACCGGCGCCTGGAACATCCTGCGGCAGACCGTCCAGACCCTGATGCACGTGCCCCGCGGCGGCGGCGAGCCCGTCCCCGAGGCCGCCCAGAGCTGCGGATTCTCCGACAAGGCCAGCGAGAGCTACCGCTGCAAGCTCCGCCCCGGCCTCACCTTCGCGGACGGCACCCCGATCACCGCCGAGGACGTCAAGTACTCCGTCGACCGCGTCCTGAAGATCAAGTCGGACAACGGCACGGCCGCCCTCCTCTCGAACGTCGACACCGTCGAGACCAAGGGCACCGACGAGGTCGTCTTCCACCTGAAGACCCCCGACGCCACCTTCCCGTACAAGCTCTCCACCCCGGTCGCCGGCATCCTCAGCAAGGACAAGTACGCCGCCGACAAGCTCCGTGACGGCTTCGACGTCGACGGCTCCGGCCCGTACACCATGAAGGTCGAGCGCTCGGGCGACAAGGCCACCCGCTTCGTCTTCACCAAGAACCCCGCCTACAAGGGCGACATCACCCTGCGCAACGACAAGGTCGAACTGCGCCCCTACGGCGACCCCGTCGCCATGGGCCGCGCCCTGGAGAGCGACGACATCGACATGATGGCCCGCTCCCTGTCGCAGCAGCAGGTCAAGGACCTCACCGAGACGCCCAAGGACGGCATCGAGATCATCGAGGTCCCCGGCCTCGAGATCCGCTACCTCGGCTTCAACACCAAGGCCCCCGCGGTCCAGGAGAAGGCCGTACGCCAGGCCATGGCCGCCGTCGTCGACCGCGGCGCCCTCGTCAACCGGGTCTACGGCCCCACCGCCGAGCCGCTGTACTCGCTCATCCCCTCCAGCATCACCGGCCACGCCACCCCCTTCTTCGACGAGTACGGCGAGCCCGACCGCGACCGCGCCGCCAAGCTCCTCAAGGACGCCGGCGTCGAGACCCCGGTCAAGGTCACCCTGAACTACACCACCGACCACTACGGCGCCGAGACCGCCGAGGAGTTCGAGGCGCTGAAGAAGCAGCTCACCGCCACCGAGCTCTTCGACGCCACCGTCCAGGGCACCGAGTGGTCGAAGTTCCGCACGGCCCAGAAGCGCGGCGACTACGCCGTCTACGGCCTCGGCTGGTTCCCGGACTTCCCGGACCCGGACAACTACATCGCGCCGTTCCTGGACAGCGACAACTTCCTCAACACCCCGTACGTGAACAAGGTCGTCCGCGACCAGCTCATCCCGCGCTCGCGCCGCCAGGCCGACCGCACCGCCGCAAGCCCCGTCTTCAACCAGATCCAGAAGATCGTCGCCCGCGACGTGCCCGTCCTGCCCCTCTGGCAGGGCAAGCAGTACGTCGCCGCCCGGGACGACCTCAACGGAGTCGAGTACGCGCTCAACACGTCCTCCGACCTGCTGCTCTGGGAACTGGGCCGAGGCACCGCCTAGGGCCTGTCCGACAGGCCCTCACCCCGTCGACTGGATCGGTTACACCGGCCGCGCACCCGCGCGCGGCCGGCCTGACAAGAGATCACGAGGCACGTTCTGTGAAGACGCACAACAAGTGGCTGACGGCGCCCCTCGCCGCGGGCCTGGCCGCCGCCCTCCTCAGCGGCTGTGGCACCGAGCAGGGTGGCGCGGGGGACTCCGGCAACGGCGTACGCGTCGGCATGTCCGACGAGATCCTCAGCGCCGACCCGGCGGCCGGCTACGACCCCGGCTCCTGGCTGCTGTTCAACAACGTCTTCCAGTCCCTCCTCGCCTTCCCCAAGGGCGGCTCCGAGCCCGAGCCCGACGCCGCCGACAGGTGCGGCTTCTCCGCCGGCAGCACCGTCTACACCTGCACCCTGCGGGACGGCCTCACCTTCTCCAACGGCAACGAGCTCACCTCGAAGGACGTCAAGTACTCCTTCGAGCGGGCCCTCAAGATCGCCGACCCGGCCGGCCCCGCGCCGCTGCTCTCCACCATCGACAGGATCGACACCCCCGACGAGCGGACCGTCGTCTTCCGTCTCAAGGTCCCCGACGCCACCTTCCCCAGCAAGATCGCCTCCGGCGCCGGCTCCATCGTCGACCACCGCGAGTACCCGGCCGACGCGCTCCGCACCGACGGCAAGGCCACCGGGTCCGGCCCGTACAAGCTGAACGCCCTCAGCGACTCCGAGGCCACCTTCTCCGCCAACTCCGCCTACCGGGGCACCGCACAGCTCAAGAACGACTCCGTCACCCTCAAGCTCTACCGCGGCGACCGCTCCGCCCTCTCCAAGGCCCTCACGGCCGGAGAGATAGACGTCGCCTACCGAGGCCTCTCCGCCGACGACATCGCCGCCCTCGAGAACTCCGCCACGACCGGCGAACGGGGCATCGAGGTCACCCAGGGCAGCAGCGCCGAGGTCCAGCACCTCGTCTTCAACATGAAGGACCCGGTCGTCGGCAAGCTCGGCGTCCGCCAGGCCATCGCCCACCTCGTCGACCGCGAGGCCCTCGTCGAAGGCGTCTACAAGTCGACGGCCACACCGCTCTACTCGATCGTCCCGGCCGGCATCGCCGGACACAACACCGCCTTCTACGACACCTACGGCGCCCCCGACAAGGCGAAGGCGAAGAAGGCCCTGCGCGCCGCCGGCATCACCGACAAGGTGAAGCTCACCCTCTGGTCCACCCCCAGCCGCTACGGCCCGGCCACCGACCAGGAGCTCCAGGCCATCGCGGGACAGCTCAACGCCAGCGGCCTCTTCGACGCCGACGTCAAGTCCATCCCCTACGACCAGTACGAGAAGGACATCGAGGCCGGCAAGTACGGCGTCTACGTCAAGGGCTGGGTCCCCGACTACCCCGACGCCGACAACTTCACCGCCCCCTTCTTCGGCGAGGGCAACGTCCTCGGCAACCACTACGAGAACACCACCATCACCGGCAGCCTCCTCCCGAAGACCGCCGCCGTCCCGGACCGCGCCGCCACCGCCGACGAGTACGGAAAGCTCCAGGACCTCGTCGCCGAGGAGCTCCCCCTGCTGCCGCTCTGGCAGGGCAAGCAGTACGCCGTCGCCCGCGACGACGTCACCGGCCTCGAATGGACCCTCGACGCCTCGACCGTCTTCCGCTTCTGGGAGATCCGCAAGGGCTGACCCCCCCCGCACACGACAGGAGGGCCCGGCGCGCACCGCGCACCGGGCCCTCCCGCCGTCCCCGCTACTGACCGCCGGCGCCCGGCCGCACCAGACCGCTCTCGTACGCGTACACCGCGGCCTGCACCCGGTCCCGCAGCCCCAGCTTCGTCAGCACATGACCCACATGCGTCTTCACCGTGGTCTCGCTGACGAACAGATCCGCCGCGATCTCCGCGTTCGACAGACCCCGCGCCACCAGCTTCAGGACCTCCACCTCACGGTCCGTCAGCCGGGTCAGCGTGTCCGGCATCTGCTCCTCACCCGTCGGCAGATGCGCCGAGTACTTGTCGAGCAGCCGCCGCGTGATCGACGGCGCCAGCATCGCCTCACCGGCCGCCACCACCCGGATCGCCTGCACCAGCTCGTTCGCCGGAGCGTCCTTCAGGAGGAAACCGCTCGCCCCCGCCCGCAGCGCCTCCACCACGTACTCGTCGAGGTCGAAGGTCGTCAGCACCAGCACCTTCGCCGGACCGTCCCGGCCGGGACCCGTGATCTGCCGGGTCGCCTCCACCCCGTCCATCCGCGGCATGCGGATGTCCATCAGCACCACGTCCGGCTGCAGCGCCCGCACCTGATCCTGCGCCTGGAGACCGTCCCCGGCCTCACCCACCACCGCGATGTCCTGCTCCGCCTCCAGAATCATCCGGAAGCCGGTGCGCAACAGCGGCTGATCGTCGACCAAGAGGACGCGGATCGTCACAAGGGCTCCTTCACGGGGCTGAGCTCACGAGGTGCGCCGGCACTACGGTGCCGACGGGGCCGGGTCCATTCTGCCCTGCCCCGATTCGCCCGACTCCGGCGGGCGCGCGGAGACGATCTTCAGCGGATAGACCGGGGGAGTCCCCCCGAACTCCGGACAGACCGCCTGGTGATCGCACCAGCCGCACAGCTTCGTCGGCCGCGGCCGCCAGTCACCCGACTCCGTCGCGAGCCGGATCGCCTCCCACAGCGCAAGGAGCTTCCGCTCCACCCGCAGCAGATCCGCCTCCACCGGGTCGTACGTCAGCACCTCACCGCTGCCCAGATAGACCAGCTGCAGCCGCCGCGGGATCACCTGCCTCAGCCGCCACACCACCAGCGCGTAGAACGTCATCTGGAACAGCGCGCCGTCGCGGTACTCCGGCCGCGGCGCCTTGCCCGTCTTGTAATCGACGATCCGCACGTCACCCGAAGGCGTCACGTCGATCCGGTCGATCACCCCGCGCAGCCGCAGCCCGGAATCCAGCTCCGTCTCCACGAACAGCTCACGCTCGGCCGGCTCAAGACGCGTCGGGTCCTCCAGCGTGAACCACCGCTCGACCAGCCGCTCCGCCTCACCCAGCCAGCCCGCGAGCCGCTCGCCGTCCGGATCCTCCGCGAACAGCTCACCCAGCTCCGGCTTCGACTCGAGCAGCCGGTCCCACTGCCCCGGAACCATCGCCCGCGCCCGCGGAGCCGTCCGCTCCACCGCCGGATCGTCGAAGAGCCGCTCGAGCACCGCGTGCACCAGCGTGCCCCGCGTCGCCGCCGCACTCGGCCGCTCCGGCAGCCGGTCGATCACCCGGAACCGGTACAGCAGCGGACACTGCATGAAATCGCTCGCCCGCGAAGGCGACAACGACATGGGCGCCCGGGGCTCCGCCGGCACCTGCTCGCTCGTACTCATGACGAAGACCCTACGACCCGCCACCGACAGCGAGCGGAATACCATCGACCCGGGACCCCGTCGCACTGCATGATCGAACCGTGACACAGCGACGTGGGTCACACCTCGCGACGAAAGGAACCCGTGAACCAGGACGAGCCCAAGCCGCAGCGGACCGAGGAGCCCGGCGGCGGCATCCTCATGGGCCGCCCCTTCGGCGTGCCCGTCTACGTCGCGCCCAGCTGGTTCCTCGTCGCCGCCCTCATCACCTGGGTCTTCGGCGACCAGATCGAACGCGTCCTGCCCGAACTCGGCGCCGCCCGCTACCTCGTCTCCCTCTTCTTCGCCGTCGCCTTCTACGCCTCCGTACTCGTCCACGAACTGGCCCACACCATCGCCGCGCTCCGCTTCAAACTCCCGGTGCGCCGCATCCAGCTCCAGTTCTTCGGCGGCGTCTCCGAGATCGAGAAGGAGACCGAGACCCCCGGCCGCGAATTCGTCCTCGCCTTCGTCGGCCCCCTCCTCTCCCTGGTCCTCGCCGGCGTGTTCTATCTCTCCCTCTACGCCGTCGAGCCCGGCACCGTCCCCGGCGTCCTCCTCGCCGGGCTGATGATCTCCAACCTCATCGTCGCCGCCTTCAACCTGCTCCCCGGCCTCCCCCTCGACGGCGGCCGCATGCTCCGCGCCGTCATCTGGAAGATCACCGGCAAGCCCATGAGCGGCACCGTCGCCGCCGCCTGGGTCGGCCGCGCCCTCGCCGTCCTCGTCCTCATCGGCCTCCCCCTCCTCACCCGCACCGGCGCCCTCGGCAACTCCACCGACGACATCAGCGGCCTCGACACCGTCACCGACGCCCTGCTCGCCGCCATCCTCGCCGCCATCATCTGGACCGGCGCCGGCAACAGCCTCCGCATGGCCCGGCTGCGCGAACACCTCCCCGAGCTCACCGCCCGCAGCCTCACCCGCCGCGCCATTCCCGTCGAGCCCGTCACCCCCCTCTCCGAGGCCCTCCGCCGCGCCAACGAGGCCGGAGCCCGCGCCCTCGTCGTCGTCGACGGCCAGGGCGGCCCCACCGGCATCGTCCGCGAGGCCGCCATCGCCGCCGTCCCCCAGCACCGCCGCCCCTGGGTCGCCGTCAGCACCCTCTCCCAGGACCTCACCGACGGCATGCGCGTCCCCGCCGAACTCACCGGCCAGCCCCTCCTCGACCACCTCCGCGCCAGCCCCGCCACCGAGTACCTCGTCATCGAGGACACCGGCGAGATCTACGGCGTCCTCGCCACCACCGACGTGGAACGCGCCTTCGTCAGGGCCATGGCACGACCCGGCTCGTGACCCCGGTTTCCGGCTTCCGGGCCGAAGGGCCGCGTCGGCGCCGACTCCGGCGGGCCGGAGGCGAGGAAGCCCTTGATAAGCTGCTCACATGTCCGAACCGACCGGTGCCGCCCGCCGACGCGGGCCCTTCAAGGTCGGGGACCAGGTTCAGCTGACCGACCCCAAGGGCCGTCACTACACGTTCACGCTCGAAGAGGGAAAGAACTTCCACACCCACAAGGGTTCTTTCCCGCACGACGAACTGATCGGCGCCCCCGAGGGCAGCGTTGTCCGCACCACCGGAAACGTCGCCTACCTCGCGCTGCGCCCCCTGCTCCCCGACTACGTCCTGTCCATGCCCCGCGGCGCCGCCGTGGTCTACCCCAAGGACGCGGGGCAGATCCTGGCCTTCGCCGACATTTTCCCCGGCGCCCGCGTCGTGGAGGCCGGGGTGGGCTCCGGATCGCTCAGCAGCTTCCTCCTGCGCGCCATCGGCGACAGCGGCATGCTGCACTCCTACGAGCGCCGCGAAGACTTCGCCGAGATCGCCAAGGGCAACGTCGAGCGCTACTTCGGCGGACCCCACCCCGCCTGGCAGCTCACCGTCGGCGACCTCCAGGACAACCTGTCCGACACCGACGTCGACCGCGTCATCCTGGACATGCTCGCCCCCTGGGAGTGCCTGGAGGCCGTCTCCAAGGCGCTCGTCCCCGGCGGCATCCTCTGCTGCTACGTGGCCACCACCACCCAGCTCGCCCGCACCGTGGAGTCCATCCGCGAGTTCGGCTGCTACGCCGAGCCGCAGCCCTGGGAATCCATGATCCGCAACTGGCACGTCGAGGGCCTCGCCGTCCGCCCCGATCACCGCATGATCGGCCACACCGGCTTCCTCGTCACCGCCCGCCGCCTCGCGGACGGCGTCGAACCCCCGATGCGCCGCCGTCGCCCCGCCAAGGGCGCCTACGGCGAGGACTACGAAGGCCCCAACAAGGGCTGACGTCCCGACACCCCCGGTACGCCGCCGTCCAGTTCCCCGCCCACGCGAGGGAACTCGACGGCGGCGTCCTCATGTTCACCCCACGACAGGGACCGGCCCACCCGTACGACCCCGCCTGTTCCGTCCCCCTGTGACGTGTGGCACGATGCCCCGAAACCCACCGCACCACAGGAGACGTCTCGCGTGCAGCCCTCCGCCACCCCGGACCTCGCGGAGCTCGCCCACACCCTCGCCCGGCCGGCCCACTGGCTCGCCACCGCCACCGCGACCGCCGCGGTCGTCGCCCTCGCGGGCCTGCTCCAGCCCGGCCCCGCCGGAGCCACCGCGGCCCCCGGCGCCCCGCGCCCCGTACCCGCCCCCGAGGCCGCCGGAGCCGCCTACCCACTGGACTGCGCCGGAGCACCCCGTACGGTCGCCAAGCGGGCGTCCGGGGACCTCGACGGCGACGGGAACCCCGAGACCGTTGCGGTCGTGCACTGCGAAGCCGGCTCCGGAACCCCGCCCAGCGGCGTCTACGTCCTCACCCACGACCGGACCACCGGCGCCCCCGCGCGCGTGGTCGCCACCCTCGTCGAACCCGGACTGCGCAAGAACGTCGGCGAGCTCGACGTACGCGACGGAACGGTCCTCGCCACCCTGCTCGGCTACTCGTCCCCCGACGTCCCCCGCTGCTGCCCCGACGAGAAGGAGCAGGTCAGCTGGCGCTGGCGGAGCGGCGCCTTCGTACGCACCGGCGAGACCGACGCGCGGAGCGCCTGACCCGTCACTCCGCGTCCGGGCCGTACACCTCCACCTTGTCCGCCGCCCGCCGCACATGGATGCAGTCGCCCGGGCACTCCTTCGCCGAGTCCACCACGTCCTGGAGCAGCGTCAGCGGAACCGGGGTCGTCGCCCCCACGTCCTGCAGAAGCTCGTCGTCGGCACTCTTCACATACGCGAGCCCGTCGATGTCCAGCTCGAAGACCTCGGGAGCGTACTGCGCGCAGATCCCGTCCCCGGTGCACAGGTCCTGGTCGATCCAGACCTCCAGGGCCTCGTCGGCGCCCGCGGTCGGGACCTCGTGCTGCACGGTCATATCTCCTGCCGTTCCTGCTTCTCGAATCGCTTCTCGCCGGTAAGTCGGGCCCCCTCCGAAGGGTGTTGGCCCATGACGACGATACAACCGCCCGCTTTCAAGCCGTGAAGGGTGGGTATTCCTCCTGGCGAGAGGGGAAGCGCAAGGGTGAAGATCGGACACACCTCGGAGTCTTTTTGATCTAGGGGTTTCAATCACCACCCACGCAGGTAGGGTCAGGAAGCGTCCAGCTCCCCTTGGAGGAGGTGAGGACCGTGGCAGCCCACGACGACGACATCAACCGCGGCATCCGGCCGGGGCGAGGGTCTGAGGACCCCGCCGGCCAGGTTGCCTATCTCGAGCAGGAAATCGCCGTCCTGCGCCGCAAGCTCGCCGACTCTCCGCGACACACGAGGATTCTCGAAGAGCGGATCGTCGAGCTGCAGACCAACCTGGCCGGCGTGTCCGCGCAGAACGAACGACTCGCGAACACGCTCCGTGAGGCCCGCGACCAGATCGTGGCCCTCAAGGAGGAGGTCGACCGGCTCGCACAGCCGCCGGCCGGCTTCGGTGTCTTCCTGCAGGCCAACGAGGACGGCACATGCGACATCTTCACCGGGGGCCGCAAGCTCCGGGTGAACGTCAGCCCGAGCATCGAGCTCGACGAGCTCAAGCGCGGCCAGGAAGTCATGCTCAACGAAGCGCTCAACGTGGTCGAGGCCATGGAGTTCGAGCGCGCCGGGGACATCGTCACCCTCAAGGAGATCCTCGAGGACGGCGAGCGCGCCCTGGTGGTCGGGCACACCGACGAGGAACGGGTGGTGAGGCTCGCCGAGCCTCTGCTGGACGTCACCATCCGCGCCGGCGACGCCCTGCTGCTCGACTCCAGGTCCGGCTACGTCTACGAGGTGGTCCCCAAGAGCGAGGTCGAAGAACTCGTCCTCGAAGAGGTCCCGGACGTCGACTACGACAAGATCGGCGGTCTGGGCGGCCAGATCGAGATGATCCGCGACGCGGTCGAGCTCCCCTACCTCCACCCGGACCTCTTCAAGGAGCACGAACTGCGGCCGCCCAAGGGCATCCTGCTCTACGGCCCGCCCGGCTGCGGCAAGACACTGATCGCCAAGGCCGTGGCCAACTCCCTGGCCAAGAAGGTCGCCGAGGTGACCGGGCAGCCCGCGGGGAAGTCCTACTTCCTCAACATCAAGGGCCCCGAGCTCCTCAACAAGTACGTCGGAGAGACCGAGCGGCACATCCGCCTCGTCTTCCAGCGCGCCCGGGAGAAGGCCAGCGAGGGCACCCCCGTCATCGTCTTCTTCGACGAGATGGAATCCCTCTTCCGCACCCGCGGCTCCGGTGTCAGCTCGGACGTGGAGAACACCATCGTCCCGCAGCTGCTCGCCGAGATCGACGGTGTGGAGGGCCTGGAGAACGTCATCGTCATCGGCGCCTCCAACCGCGAGGACATGATCGACCCCGCGATCCTGCGGCCCGGCCGGCTCGACGTCAAGATCAAGATCGAGCGTCCGGACGCGGAGGCCGCGAAGGACATCTTCGCGAAGTACCTCACGGCCACCCTGCCGCTGCACGCGGACGACCTCTCCGAGCACAGCGGCTCCAAGGCGGCCGCGGCCCACGCCATGATCCAGTCGGTCGTCGAGCAGATGTACGCCGAATCCGAGGAGAACCGCTTCCTCGAAGTCACGTACGCCAACGGCGACAAGGAAGTCCTCTACTTCAAGGACTTCAACTCCGGCGCGATGATCCAGAACATCGTCGACCGGGCCAAGAAGATGGCCATCAAGGCCTTCCTCGACCACAACCAGAAGGGCATCCGCGTCTCCCACCTCCTCCAGGCCTGCGTGGACGAGTTCAAGGAGAACGAGGACCTGCCCAACACCACCAACCCCGACGACTGGGCCCGTATCTCCGGAAAGAAGGGCGAGCGGATCGTGTTCATCCGCACCCTCGTCACCGGAAAGCAGGGCGCGGACACCGGACGCTCCATCGACACGGTGGCCAATACCGGTCAGTACCTGTAAAACGCCCACCGGCTGCGGATGTCCGGAAACCCGGCATCCGCAGCCGACGCATTCCATCCAGCATTTCCCCGGCATCACAGGGAAAACACGCAACTGATCTCCCCACAAGCGCGGAGCCGCTCTAGGCTCATCGGTACCGCCGAGTCGCGCACAGTGAGCGCCGCCGGGCAAGGAGGGCCGCATGACCGTACGGCGAGTAATGGGCATCGAGACGGAGTACGGGATCTCCGTCCCGGGACACCCGAACGCCAATGCCATGCTCACCTCGTCCCAGATCGTCAACGCCTACGCGGCGGCGATGCACCGGGCGCGCCGCGCCCGCTGGGACTTCGAGGAGGAGAACCCGCTGCGGGACGCCCGCGGCTTCGACCTCGCCCGCGAGGCCGCCGACTCCAGCCAGCTCACCGACGAGGACATCGGCCTCGCCAATGTCATCCTCACCAACGGGGCCCGGCTCTACGTCGACCACGCCCACCCCGAGTACAGCTCGCCCGAGGTCACCAACCCGCGCGACGCCGTCCTCTGGGACAAGGCCGGCGAGCGGATCATGGCGGAGGCCGCCGAGCGCGCCGCCCAGCTCCCCGGGGCCCAGCCCATCCACCTCTACAAGAACAACACGGACAACAAGGGCGCCTCCTACGGCACGCACGAGAACTACCTGATGAAGCGGGAGACCCCCTTCTCGGACATCGTGCGCCACCTCACCCCCTTCTTCGTCTCCCGCCAGGTCGTCACCGGCGCGGGACGGGTCGGCATCGGCCAGGACGGCCGGGAGGACGGCTTCCAGATCAGCCAGCGGGCCGACTACTTCGAGGTCGAGGTGGGCCTGGAGACGACCCTCAAGCGCCCCATCATCAACACCCGGGACGAGCCGCACGCCGACGCCGAGCGCTGGCGCCGGCTGCACGTGATCATCGGCGACGCGAACCTCTCCGAGATCTCCACCTACCTCAAACTGGGCACCACCGCGCTGGTCCTGTCGATGATCGAGGACGGGTTCATCACCGTGGACCTCGCCGTCGACCAGCCCGTGCGCACCCTCCACCACGTCTCCCACGACCCGAGCCTCCAGTACCTCGTCACGCTCCGCAGCGGCCGGACACTCACCGCGGTGCAGCTTCAGATGGAGTACTTCGAGCTGGCCAGGAAGTACGTGGAGGAGAGGTACGGGGCGGACGCCGACGAGCAGACCAAGGACGTCCTGATCCGCTGGGAGGACACCCTCAACCGGCTCGAGAACGACCCCATGAGCCTGGCCGGCGAGCTCGACTGGATCGCCAAGCGGGAGCTCATGGAGGGCTACCGGCGCCGGGACGACCTGGAGTGGGACGCCCCCCGCCTGCACCTGGTGGACCTCCAGTACGCGGACGTACGCCCCGAGAAGGGCCTCTACAACCGCCTGGCGGCCCGCGGGCGCATGAAGCGGCTCCTGGACGAGTCCGACGTGGAGCGGGCCGAGACGGCGCCTCCGGAGGACACCAGGGCCTATTTCCGGGGCCGGTGCCTGGAGCAGTACGCGGACGACGTCGCCGCGGCCTCCTGGGACTCGGTGATCTTCGACCTGCCCGGCCGTGACTCGCTCCAGCGGGTCCCGACCCTGGAGCCGCTGCGCGGCACCAAGGCCCATGTGAAGTCGCTCCTCGACCGCTGCCGGACGGCCGAGGAACTGGTCCGGGTACTCTCCGGCGGCTGATCGGAGGCCCGGCACGGGCCTGAAATACCCCGGCACTGGGAATCATGGAAACAGTGCCCGGGCGTTGTGGAAACCACGGGGCCGAAGTCGGACCCCACGTATAGGGTCTGATCTTGTACGGACTCAACCGAGCGGGCCGATTCGAGCGGGGTGAGGGATATGGCGACCAAGGACACCGGCGGCGGACAGCAGAAGGCGACGCGTTCCACGGAGGAGGTCGAGGAGACCACCACGGAGGCGAGCTCCGACCTCCAGGAGCGCCAGGAGAAGCTGAGCGAGGACGTGGACTCCGTCCTGGACGAGATCGACGACGTGCTCGAGGAGAACGCCGAGGACTTCGTCCGGTCGTTTGTGCAGAAGGGCGGCGAGTAGCCGCCTCACGCGCCTGTCGTCCTCCGTCCCCGGAGCCCCGGAGAAAGCCGTGGCTCCGGGGACGGATGACAAGCGGTGGCACGGGTAAGGTCCGTGCACAGCAACCAAGATCGGCCCGCGCGTCCCACGGCGGGCCGACTCTCCCACCCGGAAGGAATCGCGTGGAAGCCAACCCTCGTAGCACCGGGCGTCTGCCGGCGGCCTTCCTGACGCCGGGGTCGTCCTCGTTCTTCGACTTCCTGGGCAGCCACTCGCCGGAGATGCTCCCGGGCAACCGGACGCTCCCCGAGGGCGTCGTCCAGGCGCCGCACGGGACGACCATCGTGGCGGCCACGTTCCCCGGCGGGGTCGTCCTCGCCGGTGACCGGCGGGCCACCATGGGGAACATGATCGCGCAGCGCGACATCGAGAAGGTCTTCCCGGCCGACGAGTACTCGGCCGTCGGCATCGCCGGCACCGCCGGTCTCGCCGTGGAGATGGTCAAGCTGTTCCAGCTGGAGCTGGAGCACTTCGAGAAGGTGGAGGGCGTCACGCTCTCCCTCGAGGGCAAGGCGAACCGTCTCTCCACCATGATCCGCGGCAACCTCGGCATGGCCATGCAGGGACTCGCCGTCGTGCCGCTCTTCGCGGGCTGGGACGAGGCCAAGGAGAAGGGCCGGATCTTCTCCTACGACGTGACCGGCGGCCGCTCCGAGGAGCAGGGGTACGCCGCCACCGGCTCCGGTTCGATCTTCGCGCGCGGCTCGATGAAGAAGCTCTACCGCGCCGACCTGACCGAGCAGGAGGCCACCACCCTGGTCGTCCAGGCGCTCTACGACGCGGCGGACGACGACTCGGCGACCGGCGGTCCCGACATGGCGCGCCGGATCTTCCCGATCGTCTCGGTCATCACGGACGAGGGCTACCGCAGGCTCAGCGAGGCCGAGTCCTCCGGGCTCGCCCGGTCGGTCACCGAGCGGCGCCTCGAGCAGCCCGACGGGCCGCGCGCCGCCCTGCTCTGACCACTCGTCGCCCTGTAGAAGCCCAGAAGAAAGGGACGGACCGCCGGTGTCCACTCCGTTCTACGTCTCACCCCAGCAGGCCATGGCCGACCGGGCGGAGTACGCCCGCAAGGGCATCGCCCGAGGCCGCAGCCTGGTCGTCCTCCAGTACACCGACGGCATCGTCTTCGTCGGTGAGAACCCGTCCCGCGCACTGCACAAGTTCAGCGAGATCTACGACCGGATCGGCTTCGCCGCGGCCGGCAAGTACAACGAGTACGAGAACCTCCGCATCGGCGGTGTGCGCTACGCCGACCTGCGGGGCTACACCTACGACCGGGACGACGTCACCGCGCGCGGCCTGGCCAATGTCTACGCCCAGACGCTGGGCACGATCTTCTCCAGCGCCGGCGAGAAGCCGTACGAGGTGGAGCTGGTGGTCGCCGAGGTCGGCGACGACGCCTCGGGCGACCAGATCTACCGGCTGCCGCACGACGGTTCGATCGTGGACGAGCACGGCTCGGTCGCGGTCGGCGGCAACGCGGAGCAGATCAGCTCCTTCCTGGACCAGCGCCACCGGGACGGCATGTCCCTGGCCGAGGCCCTGAAGCTGGCCGTGCAGGCCCTTTCGCGGGACACCAACGGCAGCGAGCGGGAGATCCCCGCCGAGCGCCTCGAGGTGGCGGTCCTGGACCGTACGCGGCCGCAGCAGCGGAAGTTCAAGCGGATCGTCGGCCGTCAGCTGTCCCGCCTCCTGCAGGCGGACAACGCGGCGGTGGCGAAGACGGACGAGCCGTCGGACGAGGCTCCCGAGGAGTAGGCACCTCGATCGCTTCCGTCGAAGGGGCCCCGGCGCGCGTGAGCGGACCGGGGCCCCTTCGGTCTGTCCGACCCCCGGTGAGGTCGGGCCTGCCCTCAGGAGGCCGGTGCGGGGCCCGAGGAGCCCCGGGGGATCAGTTCCACGGGCAGGGAGTGCGGGCGGGGCGGTGCGCCCGCGAGGACGGCGAGGAGCGCCTCCATGCCGCGTCGGCCGAACTCCTCGGCGGGCAGCCGCACGGTGGTGAGCTCCGGCTCGACCACCGTCGCCAGAGCCATGTCGTCGAAGCCGGTGACCGACAGGTCCTCGGGGACGCGCAGCCCGAGCCGGCGCGCCGCCTTGCAGACGCCGGCGGCGAGGATGTCGTCGTCGCAGATCACCGCCGTGGGCCGGGGTCCGGGTGCGGCGAGGGCGAGGCCTGCCGCCTCCCAGGCGTCCGCGACGTTCAGCGGTGACCGTACGGTGCGGACGTCCGTCCCGCGCAGCGCGTGGGCGAGGGTCGCGGCCCGCACGTCGAAGGTCCAGGACGGGGCGGCGGACGCCAGGTGCAGGAAGCGGCGGTGGCCGAGGCCGAGCAGGTGGCCGGTGATGCGGCGCATCCCGTCGGCGACGTCGAGGTTCACATGGGCGGCGGCGCCGGGGTCGGCCGGGTCGCTGTCGAGCATGACGAGCGGGAGGTCGGTGCCGCGGAAGGCCTCCAGGGCGTGGGTGGCCATCGAGGAGGCGATCACGCCGTCGAGGGCCGCCTGCGCCGAGGCGAAGGGGTCGCGTGCGGGGCCGAGGCCGTCGGGGGAGGGGTAGAGGACGACGCCGAAGCCGTGTGCGGCCGCCGCGGTGGCGGCGCCGGTGTAGACGTGGGCGAAGAACTCGTTGGTGAGGGCGGGGACGACGAGGAGGGCGGTCCTGGTGCGGCCGAGCCGGAGGTTGCGGGCGGCGAGGTTGGGCCGGTAGCCGAGGTTCCGGGCGGCTTCCCGTACGGCGTCGGCGGTGCGTTCCGACACACGGCCGCGCCATTTGTCGCCGAGCACGAGGGAGACGGTCGCCTGGGAGACGCCCGCGGCCCGGGCGACGTCCCGGCTGGTGGGGCGGGTGCCGCCGTGCGGTTCCGGGGTCTGCACTCACGCCTCCGGGTCGGACGTTCGCGGGCGCGGGCGGGCGGGGGCCCGGCCCGGTCGCGGGGTGGACCCGCGTACAGGCGCCATGGTACGTATGACCACGGACGTTATACGTAAAACCTCGGGGTGATCCGGGGCGAGGGGAGACCACATGGCCACCGAGGCCCCGGCGCGAGGCGGCTATCTCGACATACTCCGGGCACCGCACGCCGCCCGGCTGCTCGCCGGCACCCTGGTCGGGCGCCTGCCCAACGGCACCGGCCCCATCGCCCTCACCCTCTTCGTCCGCGACCAGGGCGGCAGCTACACCCTCGCCGGCGGCCTCATCGCCGCCTACGGCGTCGCCACCGCCGTCGGTCAGCCCCTCCTCGGCCGCGCCGTCGACCTCAAGGGCCAGCCCCGGGTCCAGCTGCCCGCCGCGGTCCTCTCCGCCCTCGGCATGGCCCTCCTCGCCCTCACCGGCATCGGCCACCTCGCCCTCGCGTACGCGGCCGTCGTCCTCGCCGGCCTCTTCACCCCGCCCCTGGAGGGCGGACTGCGCGCCCTGTGGCCGAGCGTCCTGGGCCGTGAGGACCGGGTCCACCGGGCGTACGCCCTCGACGCGGTCGCGCAGGAGGTCATGTTCACCGCCGGCCCGCTGCTGCTGACCCTCCTCGTCTCCCTGTGGTCGCCCGCCGCCGCCCTCCTCGTCATCAACCTCCTCGGCGTCCTCGGCGCCCTCGCCGTCGTCCTCTCCGCGCCCTCCCGGGCCTGGCGCTCCGCGCCACGGGAGGCCCACTGGCTGGGCGCCCTGCGCTCGCCGGGACTCCTCGCCCTCCTCGGCTCGTTCTTCTTCGTCGGCCTCGCGCTCGGCTCCATCACCGTCGCCGCCGTCGCCTACGCCGACGACCGGGGCACCCCGTCCGTCTACGGCTGGCTGATGGCCGCCCTCGGTCTCGGCGCGCTCCTCGGCGGTGTCGCCTACGGCGCCCGGCAGTGGACCGGGGAGCCGGAGCGGCGCCTGCGCGTCCTCGTCCTGCTCCTCGCGGTCTGCTACCTGCCGCTCGCGCTCACGCCGGGCCCCGTGGCCATGACGGGTCTCTCGGTCCTCTCCGGCGTGTTCCTCGCGCCCGTCCTCGCCTGCGCCTTCATCGTCGTGGACCGGCACGCGCCGCGCGGCACCGTGACCGAGGCCTTCTCCTGGCTCGTCACCACCTTCGGCGTCGGCTCGGCCCTCGGCTCGGCCGTCGCGGGGCCCGCCGTCGAACTCGCGGGGACGGCCACCGGATTCGCCGTCGCCGGTGCGGGCGGTCTTGTCGCCCTCCTCGTCCTCCTCGCCACCGGCCGCGTCCTCGGTGCCCCGACGGCCTCCGGCACCGCCGAGGCCGACGCGCGACACGCCGTCGGTGCGGGCGCCCCCACCTCCGTACACAGCGAAAAGAACACGCACTGATCGGAAAATGATCGAAACGGGAACGTCCAACCCGGTTTCAGCACAGGCCGTCAGGCGTAATGTTCAGACATGGACCGCCGCATTTTCGGGCTGGAGAACGAGTACGGCGTCACGTGCACGTTCAGGGGACAGCGCCGACTGTCTCCTGACGAAGTGGCGCGCTACCTCTTCCGCCGTGTCGTGTCATGGGGCCGCAGCAGCAATGTCTTCCTGCGGAACGGCGCCCGCCTGTACCTGGACGTGGGATCGCATCCGGAATACGCCACACCGGAATGCGACGACGTGACCGAACTGGTCACCCATGACAAGGCAGGCGAGCGCATTCTCGAGGGCCTGCTCGTCGACGCCGAACGCCGCCTGCACGAGGAGGGAATCGCGGGCGACGTCTACCTCTTCAAGAACAACACCGACTCGGCCGGAAACTCGTACGGGTGCCACGAGAACTATCTCGTCGCCCGTCACGGAGAGTTCTCCCGGCTCGCGGACATCCTCATTCCGTTCCTCGTCACCCGGCAGCTCATCTGCGGCGCCGGAAAGGTACTCCAGACCCCGCGGGGCGCGGTCTTCTGCGTCTCCCAGCGCGCCGAGCACATCTGGGAGGGCGTCAGCTCCGCGACCACCCGCTCGCGGCCCATCATCAACACCCGGGACGAGCCGCACGCCGACGCCGAGCGCTACCGCCGGCTGCACGTCATCGTCGGCGACTCGAACATGTCCGAGACGACCATGCTGCTCAAGGTCGGCGCCACCGACCTGGTGCTCCGCATGATCGAGGCGGGCACGGTGATGCGCGACCTGACCCTGGAGAACCCGATCCGGGCGATCCGCGAGGTCAGCCACGACATCACCGGCCAGCGCAAGGTCCGGCTCGCCAGCGGCCGCGAGGCCTCGGCGCTCGAGGTCCAGCGCGAGTACTACGAGAAGGCCGTCGACTTCGTCGACCGCCGCGGGATCCGGTCCGGAACGGTCGCGCAGGTCCTGGAGCTGTGGGGCCGTACGCTCGACGCGATCGAGAGCGAGCAGCTCGACCGGATCGAGACCGAGATCGACTGGGTCATGAAGCACCGGCTCATCGAGCGCTACCGGGCCAAGCACAACATGACCATGTCCAACCCGAGGGTCGCGCAGATAGACCTCGCGTACCACGACATCCACCGCCGTCGTGGGCTCTACTACCTGCTCCAGAAGAACGGGCAGGCGGCGCGGATCTGCAACGACCTGAAGATCTTCGAGGGCAAGTCGGTGCCCCCGCAGACCACTCGGGCCAGGCTCCGCGGCGACTTCATCCGCCGCGCCCAGGAGCAGCGGCGGGACTTCACCGTCGACTGGGTCCACCTCAAGCTGAACGACCAGGCACAGCGCACGGTGTTGTGCAAGGACCCGTTCCGCTCCGTCGACGACCGTGTCGAAAAGCTGATCGCCGGAATGTAGGCAGGTCGTATCGGCCGCTGGGCCCCGCACGTTTGGCGTGCGGGGCCCTCGACGTGACAGGAGGGTCCCCTAGAGTGTCGGCACAACTACTGTGCCGTCTGAGATCTGAGGAACACGTGCGCCGACTTGCCGGCCTTCTCGTCGTCCCGCTGCTGCTGCTCTCGACAGCGGCGTGCGGCAGCGACGACAAGGGCTCCGATTCCGCCTCGATGAAGAACGGACTGCCCGCCATCACCGCGGGTGCCAAGTTCGGGGAGAAGCCGACCCTCGCCAAGGGCGAGGGCGCCCCGCCCAAGGAACTCAAGGTCAACGTCATCAGCGAGGGCAAAGGCGCGGTGACGAAGAAGGGTGACGCGATCCAGGTGAACTACCTGGGTCAGGCCTGGGACTCCGCCACCCCCTTCGACAACAGCTTCGACCGCGGTACGCCGTTCGATCTGACCCTCGGGGCCGGCAGCGTCATCAAGGGCTGGGACCAGGGCCTCGAAGGGCAGAAGGTCGGCAGCCGCGTCGAGATCGGCATCCCGCCGGAGCTCGGTTACGGCGCGCAGGGCCAGGGCGACATCAAGCCCAACGCCACCCTCGTCTTCGTCGTGGACATCCTGAAGTCCGTCACGATCCCCAAGTCCGCCACGGGCACCCCCGTCGCCCAGGAGAACAAGGACCTGCCGAAGGTCGGGACGAACACCGACGGCAAGGCGCCCACGCTGACGGTTCCGAAGACCGACCCGCCGGCCAAGCTCGTCGCGAACTACGTGTTGGAGGCCGACGGCGAGGCCGTCAAGGCCACCGACACGGTCGTCGTGAACTACGTCGCCGCCCTGTGGAAGGACGGCAAGGTCTTCGACTCGACGTACACCACCGGCAAGCCCGCGAACTTCCCGCTCGCGCAGCTCACGCTGAAGGGCCTCAAGGACGGTCTCGTCGGCAAGAAGATCGGCAGCCGCGTCCTCATCGTCGCCCCGCCGTCCGAGGCGTTCGGCGACAAGGAGCAGCAGGGCATTCCGAAGAACTCCACGCTGGTGTTCGCCGTGGACATCCTGACGAAGATGTAAGACTGTCCCGATCACGCAGTTCATCAGTATGAGGAGCAGTTCAGTGAGCATCGAGAAGCCCGAGATCGACTTCCCGGGTGGCGAGCCGCCGAAGGACCTGGAGATCAAGGACATCTGGGAGGGCGACGGCGAGCTCGCCGAAGCCGGTGACTTCGTGAAGGTCCACTACGTCGGTGTGTCCTTCGACTCCGGCGAGGAGTTCGACGCCTCCTGGAACCGTGGGGCCCCGCTCGACTTCCACCTCGGCCAGGGCCAGGTCATCAAGGGCTGGGACCAGGGCGTCCAGGGCATGAAGGTCGGCGGCCGCCGCCAGCTGGTCATCCCCGCGCACCTCGCCTACGGCGACCGCGGTGCCGGCGGCAAGATCGCCCCGGGCGAGACGCTGATCTTCGTCTGCGACCTCGTGGCCGTGAAGAAGCGCTGACCCGCGCACCCCGTGACCGTCCGGTCACTCCGAGGGCCCCCGCCGTCCATGGCGGGGGCCCTCGGCTTTGGCCCCGACACCCCGGGGGCGGTACGGTCGGACGTCCGACAAGTGGATCCGGCAGAAGAGGTGCGGGGCGTCGATGGCGATTGCCAAGTCCGAGCGGCTGATGAATCTCGCGCTGTGCCTGCTCGGGACGCGCCGCCCGCTGAGCAAGCGGGAACTCCGCGGCTCCATCGAGGCCTACCTCGAAGCGAGCGGGGACGACGCGTTCAACCGCATGTTCGAGCGCGACAAGGACGATCTGCGCGAGCTCGGCCTGGTCATCGAGACCGTCGAGAACCTGGAGGGCGAGACCGGCTACCTGGCCCGCCGCGACTCCAACCGGCTGCCGCCCATCACCCTCGACGCCGAGGAGGCCGCGGCACTCGGTCTCGCCGCGAAGGTCTGGCAGCAGGCCCGCCTCGCCGGGGCCGCCAGCGGCGCCCTGCAGAAGCTCCGCGCCGCCGGCATGCCGGAGGCGGAGGACTCGTACGAGACCCAGCCCAGCGCCCTCGAACCGCGCATCCCGGTCCACGAGGCCGCCTTCGAGCCGCTGATGCTGGCCTGCCGCGACCGCAGGCCCGTCGTCTTCGACTACCGCAAGGCCAACGCCGCCCGACCCGGGACCCGCCACGTCGAGCCCTGGACCCTCGAATGCTGGCGCGGCCACTGGTACCTGGCCGGCTGGGACCGTGACCGGGGCGCCGAGCGCGTCTTCCGGCTCTCCCGCATCACCGGCAAGGTCCGCTCCCGGGCCGGCGCCTTCACCGCGCCCGTCCCCGACGTCGTCACCGTCCGGGAGACCGTGGAGAGCTGGGCGGGGGAGACCGCCACCCGCTCCGCCCGGATCCGGCTGCGCACCGGCTGCGGCTACCCGCTGCGGGCCCGCGCCCAGTCCGTGAGCGAGGGCGCCGACGGCTGGGACGACCTCGAGATCCCGTACGGGCACGGGCTCGACGCCTGGCTCGTCGAGTTCGGCCCCGATGTCGTCGTACTGGAACCGGCCGATCTGCGGGCCGACGTGGTGGACCGGCTGCGCGCCGTGGCCAAGGGCTGAGGGGGAGACGTACCGCATGGCTGCCAACGCGATCGACCAGACGAGGCGGATGCTCTCGCTCGTCACCTATCTCCGGGAGCGCCCCGGCGCGCACGTCGCCGACGTCGCGCGCGCCTTCGGGATCACCGAGGACGAGCTGATCTCCGACCTGGACGTGCTGCCCATGTGCGGCACCAGCTTCCGCGGCGGGGACCTTCTCGACATCGACACCGACGGCGACCGGATCTGGTGGCGCAATCCGAGCGCACTCAGCGCGGAGGCCGCCGCGCCGCTGCGGCTCGCCGCCGACGAGGCGACGGCCCTCCTGGTCGCCGCCCGTGCCGTCGCCACCCTGCCGGGACTCCGCGAGGGTGACCGGGAGGCGCTGCTCCGCGCCACCGCCAAGCTGGAGGCCGCGGCCGGCGAGGCGGCCGGGGCCAGCTCCCGGCTCTCCGTGACCTTCGAGTCCGAGGGCGGGGTCTTCGCCGAGGTCGACCGCGCGATCTCCGAGCGCCGGCGCCTCTGGGTGCGCTACTACTCGCCCGCGCGCGACGAGCTCACCGAGCGCGAGGTCGACCCGATCAGGCTGTTCGCGGTCGGCCACACGTACATGGAGGCGTGGTGCCGGCTCTCCGAGGCGCGCCGCACCTTCCGGCTCGACCGGGTCGTCGAGATCCGCATCCTCGACGAGCACGCGGCGCCGCCGGAGCTGGAGCTGCGCGACCTCTCCGAGGGTCTCGTCCAGCCGTCCGCCGACGACCCGGAGGTCGTGGTCGAGGTCGGCCCCGGCGGACGCTGGGTAGCCGAGTACTACCCGCACGACCGGGCCGACGAGCTGCCCGACGGCGGCCTGCGGATCACGCTGCGCACCCCGGACCCGGCCTCGCTGCGCCGGCTCGCGCTGCGTCTCGGCAGCGACGGGCGGATCGTCGCGCCGCAGGAGCTCGCCGACAGCGCGAGGACGGTGGCCGCGGCGGCGCTCGCCGCGTACGACGGCGAGTGACGTTCTCCGCCCGGGGGACGCTGATACGGACGTAGCCTCTGACGCGGTGCGGAGGTACGCGGGCGCGGGTTCGGACGTACGCGGGCGGGTGCGGGTGCGGGTGTACGCGGGCCGGTTCGGGCGTACGCGGGCGCGATGCGGACGTACGTGACCGGTTCAGGCGTACGCGGGCGCGTGGGAGACGGGGAGACCGAGAGATGAGAGGGAAATGTCCGTGATGCATGGTTTTACGGCGACGATGGCCCCGGTCCTCTTCAAGGCCGCCTGCCCCGACTGCCGTTCCCGCTTCGAACTCTCCGCGAGCGCCCTGCGCCTCGCCATCGGGGCGAGCCGCCGCACCACCTTCTACTCCTTCACCTGCCCCGAGTGCGGCAGCTCCGTCCGCAAGCCCGCCGGCGAGCGCATCATCGAACTCCTCACCGGCGGCGGCGTCCGCACCCTGCGCCTCCACACCACCGTCTGAACGCCCCGCGCCCGGCCGCACACCGTCCGGGCGTCCCGGCCCAACGTCTAGGCTCGCTCCATGTTCTGGCCCATGCTCGCCATCGCCCTCGGCTTCCTCGGTCTCGCCGTTCTCGGCGTCCTCGCCGTCAAGGTCTTCCTCGAGGTCCAGCGCCTCGGCCGTCAAGTGGCCCGTACCACACAGCGGATCAGCCAGGCAGCCGAAGAGCTGGAGGACGCCGCCTCCGACCTGGCCCGAACTGGAGAGTCACTGCGCTGAGTCCGTGCCGTACGCTGCACGAAGCGGCTTCGGGCCGGGCCCGGGGGACGCAATCGCGAGTATGCACGGGCATTGCCCCGCGTTTACTCGTGCGGGTTACGATCGCAGGCAGCGCGGTGGCCGGACGCCTGTCCGACCCGCCGGGCACGCACTCCAATGCCGCCTCGGTGAGAAGGTAGACCACAGCCATGTTCCGTCAGATCGGTCCGCTCGAGATCAGCCTCATCCTCCTCGTCATCGTGCTCCTCTTCGGAGCCAAGAAGCTCCCGGAGATGGCGCGCTCCCTCGGCAAGTCCGCCCGCATCCTGAAGAGCGAAGCGAAGGCCATGAAGACGGAGGGAGCGGAGTCCGCCCCCGCCGGCCCGCCGGCCGACCAGCCGACCCCCGCCCCGGCCGCGCGCACCATCAAGGCCGCTCCCGGCGATGTCACCACGGCTCGGCCCGTCACCGAGACCACGGACACCACTCAGCGCTGATCCTGGTTCGACCTGCTCGCCCCCAAGGTCGCCGTACAGTGGCCTGCCGCATGAGATGAGGACGTGGGTTGCCGAAGTCTGCCCGCACACAGAAGGAGAAGGATCCCGAGGGGCGGATGCCGCTCGCGGATCATCTGCGTGAGCTGCGCAACCGTGTGGCCAAGGCGATGATGGCGATCGTCGTGGCCTCCGTCGTGGCAGCGTTCTTCAGCCAGCAGCTGATGGACCTTCTGTCCTCGCCCGTGCCGAAATGCCCGCCGGACACCTCGGTGTCCGAGAACACCGGCGGGCGCTGCGTCATCATCGCTTACCAGACCATGCTGTCGCCCTTCACCTCGACGGTGAAGGTGGTCATGCTGGCGGGTGTCATCGCCTCCACCCCGGTCTGGCTCTACCAGCTCTGGGCGTTCGTCGCGCCGGGCCTCCACAAGAGCGAGAAGAAGTACACGTACTACTTCGCCGCCGTCGCCGTACCCCTCTTCGCCGCCGGCACGTACACCGCGTACCTCATCATGCCGGTGAGCGTGAAGGTCCTCATCAGCATCACGCCCGACGTCGCGTCGAACTTCCTCTCACTCGACGATCTCCTGGACTTCACCACGCGGATGGTGCTCGTCTTCGGTCTCGCCTTCGAGCTGCCGCTGCTCCTGATGATGCTGAACTTCACGGGGGTCGTCACCGGGAAGCGCATGGCCGGCTGGTGGCGGGCCATGATCATGGGCACGTTCGTCTTCGGCGCCGTCGCCACACCGTCCACCGACCCCCTCGGCATGATCGCCCTCGCCGGTCCGATCATCGTCCTCTACTTCCTCGCGGTCGGTGTGGCACTCCTCAACGACCGGCGACGCGAGCGCAACAACCCCGACGCCGAACTCGACGACGACGAGGCCTCCGTGCTCGACCTCAGCCCCGCGCCCGTCGCGGCCGTCGAACCGGTCGCCGCCTCCCGTGCCCTGCCCGAGCAGGCGAGCGGAGAGCCCGGCGCGATCAGCCCGCACCGGGTCAACGGTTACGACGACATCACCTGATCTTGTAGGGTCCCCCCAGACTCCGTCCGGGGGGACCCCCAATGGCCAGCGACATCACCCTCTTCGTCAACCCCACCGCGGGCCGCGGCCGCGGCGCCCACGCCGCCCAGCCCGCCGCCCGCGCCCTCAGGGACGCGGGCTTCGCCGTCCGCACCGTCCTCGGACACGACGCCGCCGACGCCCTGCGACGCGCCCGTGAGGCCGTCGCATCCGGCACCGGAGCCCTCGTCGCCGTCGGCGGCGACGGCATGATCTCCCTCGCGCTCCAGGCCGTCGCCGGCACCCGTACCCCCCTCGGGATCATCGCCGCGGGCACAGGCAACGACTTCGCCCGCACCCTCGGCCTACCCGTACGCGACCCCGCCGCCGCGGCGCGCGTCACGGCCGAGGTCCTCAAGACGACGGGTGGCCGGGACGTCGACCTGGGACGCGTCGGCGGTGCCTCGACCGCTGACGGCGGTGCGACGGCTGCCGACGGCGGCGCCACCCCGGCCGCCGACGGTGGTGGCACGACTGCCGACGGCGACGCCCGCGCCCGCTGGTACGCCACCGTCCTCGCCTCCGGCTTCGACTCCCGCGTCAACGACCGGGGCAACCGCATGCGCATCCCCGCCGGACGCTTCACGTACGACCTCGCGATCCTCGCCGAGCTCGTCGGCTTCCGGCCCGTCCCGTACCGCCTCACCCTCGACGGCGACCACGTCGTGGAGGTCGACGCGACCCTCGTCGCCGTCGGCAACGGCAGCTCCTACGGCGGCGGCATGCGCATCTGTGCCGACGCCCGCACCGACGACGGACTCCTCGACGTCACCGTCGTCGGCGACTGCGACCGCACCACCCTGCTCAAGGTCTTCCCCCGCGTCTACAAGGGCACGCACCTCGGCCACCCCAAGGTCACCACGTACCGGGTCCGCTCCCTCGTTCTCGACGCCCCCGACACCACCGGCTACGCCGACGGAGAACCCCTCGGTCCGCTGCCCCTCACCGTGGAATGCGTCCCCGGCGCCCTGCGCGTTCTCGCCCCCGGAGCGGACCCCTCCGCTTCCCCTCGATAAAGATCGCGTCACTGTCACAGGGGGCGGGTAGGCTCGAGAACAAGATGACAGAGGACCTCACACCAGCCGAGGCGTACGCGGCAGCACTCGCCCGCAACGCCGAGCAGGCCACCGCGCTGGCCCCCTTCCGCGAGATGTACGAGTTCGGCCTCGACCCCTTCCAGATCGAGGCGTGCCAGGCGCTCGAGTCGGGGAAGGGCGTGCTCGTGGCCGCGCCCACGGGCTCCGGCAAGACCATCGTCGGCGAGTTCGCCGTCCACCTCGCCCTCGCCCAGGGCCGCAAGTGCTTCTACACGACGCCCATCAAGGCGCTGTCGAACCAGAAGTACGCCGACCTCGTCAGACGGTACGGCGCCGACAAGGTCGGCCTCCTCACCGGCGACAACAGCGTCAACGGCGACGCGCCGATCGTGGTCATGACCACCGAAGTCCTCCGCAACATGCTGTACGCGGGATCCCAGGCCCTCTCCGGCCTCGGCTACGTGGTGATGGACGAGGTCCACTACCTCTCCGACCGCTTCCGCGGCGCCGTCTGGGAGGAAGTGATCATCCACCTCCCCGAATCCGTCACCCTCGTCTCACTCTCCGCGACCGTGTCGAACGCCGAGGAGTTCGGCGACTGGCTCGACACCGTCCGCGGCGACACCGAGGTCATCGTCTCCGAGAGCCGCCCCGTCCCCCTCTGGCAGCACGTCCTCGCCGGACGCCGGATGTACGACCTCTTCGAGGAGGAGACGGACCACGGCGGCCGCGGCGCGTCCCGGCGCGAGCTCAACCCCGACCTCCTCCGCCTCGCCCGCACCGAGAACACGAACACGTACAACCCGCGCGACCGGCGGCGCGGCAAGATGGTCCGCGAGGCCGACCGCGAGCGCGAGCGCCGCCAGCGCACCCGCATCTGGACCCCCGGCCGCCCCGAGGTCATCGAGCGCCTCGACGCCGAGGGACTCCTGCCGGCCATCACCTTCATCTTCAGCCGCGCCGGCTGCGAGGCCGCCGTCCAGCAGTGCCTCTACGCGGGCCTCCGCCTCAACGACGACGAGGGACGCCGACGCGTCCGCGAGATCGTCGAGGCGCGCACCGCCTCCATCCCCGACGAAGACCTCCACGTCCTCGGCTACTACGAGTGGCTCGAAGCCCTGGAACGGGGCATCGCCGCCCACCACGCCGGCATGCTCCCGACCTTCAAGGAAGTCGTCGAGGAGCTCTTCGTCCGCGGCCTCGTCAAGGCGGTCTTCGCCACCGAGACCCTCGCGCTCGGCATCAACATGCCCGCGCGCACCGTCATCCTGGAAAAGCTCGTCAAGTGGAACGGCGAGCAGCACGCCGACATCACCCCCGGCGAGTACACCCAGCTCACCGGCCGCGCCGGACGCCGCGGCATCGACGTCGAGGGCCACGCCGTCGTCCTCTGGCAGCGCGGCCTCGACCCGGAGCACCTCGCCGGGCTCGCCGGCACGCGCACGTACCCCCTGCGCTCCAGCTTCAGACCCTCGTACAACATGGCGGTCAACCTCGTCGACCAGTTCGGCCGGCACCGCTCCCGCGAACTCCTCGAAACCTCCTTCGCCCAGTTCCAGGCCGACCGTTCCGTCGTCGGCATCTCCCGGCAGGTGCAGAGGAACGAAGAGGGACTCGAGGGCTACCGCGAGGGCATGACCTGCCACCTCGGCGACTTCGAGGAGTACGCGCGGCTCCGCCGCGAGCTCAAGGACCGCGAGACCGAACTGGCCAAGCAGGGAGCCGCCCAGCGCCGCGCCCAGGCCGCCGGATCCCTGGAGAAGCTCAAGCCCGGCGACGTCATCCACGTCCCCACGGGCAAGTTCGCCGGACTCGCCCTGGTCCTCGACCCCGGCATCCCGGCGGGCCGCACCAACGGCCACCGCGGCTTCGAGCACCACGACGGACCGCGCCCCCTCGTCCTCACCGCGGAACGGCAGGTCAAGAGGCTCGCCTCGATCGACTTCCCGGTCCCCGTCGAGGCACTGGAGCGGATGAGGATCCCCAAGTCCTTCAACCCGCGCTCCCCGCAGTCCCGCCGCGACCTCGCCTCCGCGCTGCGCAGCAAGGCCGGACACATCAATCCCGAGCGCCACCACAAGCAGCGCTCCGCCGCCGCCGACGACCGTCAGATCGCCCGGCTTCGCACCGAGATCCGCGCCCACCCCTGCCACGGCTGCGACGAGCGTGAGGACCACGCCCGCTGGGCCGAGCGCTACCACCGCCTCCAGCGCGACACCCAGCAGCTGGAGCGGCGCATCGAAGGCCGCACCAACACCATCGCCCGCACCTTCGACCGGATCGTCGCACTCCTCACCGAGCTCGACTACCTCCGCGGCGGAGAGGTCACCGACAACGGCAAGCGGCTCGCCCGGCTCTACGGCGAACTCGACCTGCTGGCCAGCGAATGCCTCCGCGACGGCGTCTGGGAAGGCCTCTCACCGGCCGAACTGGCCGCCTGCGTCTCCGCGTTGGTGTTCGAGGCGCGCCAGTCCGACGACGCCGTCGCACCCAAGCTGCCCGCCGGCAACGCCAAGGCGGCGCTCGGCGAGATGGTCAGGATCTGGGGCCGGCTGGACGCCCTCGAAGAGGAGTTCAAGATCAACCAGGCGGAGGGGGTCGGCCAGCGCGAGCCCGACCTCGGGTTCGCCTGGGCCGCCTACCAGTGGGCCTCCGACAAGAGCCTCGACGAGGTGCTGCGCGAGGCCGAGATGCCCGCCGGTGACTTCGTCCGCTGGTGCAAGCAGGTCATCGACGTCCTCGGACAGATCGCGGCGGCGGCGCCCAGGGAGAACAGCACCGTCGCCAAGAACGCCCGCAAGGCCGTGGACTCGCTGCTGCGGGGTGTCGTCGCGTACAGCTCGGTGGGCTGACGACGTCGCCCCTTCTCCCTTTCTCCGACGCGTGCCCGTGGCGATCAGGCCACGGGCACGCGGCGTTGTCAGGCAGCCGACCGGCGTTGTCCACAGGCGGTTGTCCACAGGGGTGGCGCGGGCCGGGCTCCGTCCGCTTGCATGGACTCACAAGCAGGGCAGGCACGTTGGGGAGGGGACTCGCATGACCACGCAAGCAGGTCATCCGCACGCCGGAACACGCGGTGGCACCGCACCGCCGTCACCGGCCATCGCGGAAGGCCCCCGGGGAGTACCCCTCCTCGGCAGCCTGCCCGCCTTCGGCAAGGACCCGCTCGGCTTCTTCGAACAGCTCCGGGACCGCGGCGACATCGTCCGCTGGCGCTTCGGCCGCAAGCCCTCCCTCTTCATCGCCCACCCCGACACCGTCGGCGAACTCCTCACCGAGGTCGAGCGCAGCTTCGACCAGCCCGACCTCGGCATCGCCTTCCGCACCCTCCTCGGCAACGGCGTCATCGTCTCCAAAGGAGCCGACTGGCGGCGCAAGCGATCCCTGGTGCAGCCCTCCGTGCGCCCCAAGCAGGTCCGCTCCTACGCGGCGACCATGACCGAATGCGCCGTCGCCCTCGCCGATCGGTGGGCCGACGGACAGCGGATCGACGTCAAGAAGGAGATGGCCGCCCTCACCCAACTCATCGCCGTCCGGACCATCTTCGGCGTCGACACCGCCGCGGACGCCGAAGCCATCGGGCGGGCCATGGATATCGCGCAGAAGGAGATCGGCGCCGAGTTCAGCGGCATCGGAGCCGTGCTGCCCGACTGGGTCCCGACCCCCGGCCGCGCCCGCATCAAGCGCGCCGCCGCCGTCATCGACGCGGAGGTCTCCCGCGTCGTCTCCCGCCACAGGGAAGGCGAGACCGAGCGCCCCGACCTCCTCAGCCGGCTCCTCGCCGCCCGGGACGAGACCGGCGCACCCCTGTCCGACGAGGAGATCCGCGACGAGACTGTCACCCTCTACATCGGCGGCCACGAGACCACCAGCTCCACCCTCGTCTGGGCCTGGTATCTGCTCTCCCGCAACCCCCGGGTCCGCGACGCGCTCGCCGAGGAACTCGACCGCGTCCTCGCCGGCCACGAACCGGGCTACGAGGACTACGCGTCCCTGACGTACGCCCAGGCCGTCATCAAGGAGACGCTGCGGCTCTATCCGACGGTCTGGCTCATCACCGGCCTCGCGAAGGAAGGCGCGACCCTCGGCGGTACGGCCGTCCCCGCCGGCACCCGCGTCTGGTCCAGCCAGTGGGCCACCCACCGCGACCCCCGCTGGTACGGCGACGCGGAAGCCTTCCGCCCGGAGCGCTGGCTCACCACCGAGGACGGCCGACCCGCCGAGGAGATACCCGAATACGCCTGGTTCCCGTTCGGCGGCGGCCCACGCGTCTGCCTCGGCACCCGCTTCGCCCTCGTCGAATCGGTCCTGGTCCTCGCGGTCCTCGCCCGCCGCTACCACCTGGACCTCACCACCACCGACATCCGCCCGGTCCCGAGCCTCACGCTCCAACCGGACAGGGATGTCCTGGCCACGGTACGGGCGCGGGGGTGAGGGGGCGGGGGCGATAGGGGGCGGGGACGGGACCCAGGATCGGGGCCGGGTACGGAAACTGGACCGCGAACGGGGCGGCGCAGCGGGTCAGGAAGGGTGGGGGGCCGTCGCCAGGGCCGTCGCCAGGTCCCGGAGGTCGTCGGCGCTCAGGACGCGGTCGCCGTAGCCGGGTAGGGGGACGTGCAGGATGGACGTCCAGCGGGCGGGGATCGCGGCGGCACCGTACACGGCGCCGGCGAGCATGCCGGTCACCGCCGCCACGGTGTCGGTGTCACCGCCCAGGTCGACCGCCGCGACGAGCGCCTCCTCGAAGGAGCCCGTCGTGCGCAGCGCCCACATCGCCGATCCAAGACAGGGCCAGACGGCGCCGTTGAACTCGGTGGCGTGATCCGGGTGCCAGCCGGGTGCGAGGACCGTCGCCCAGCGCTCCCGGTGCGCCGGGTCGGCCTCGGCGAGCGTGGCGGGCAGGGCGGCGACCGGGTCCTCGCCGAGGAGGGCGATGCGGATCAGCTCGTGGAGGATCGCGGTCCCCTCCCAGGCCGCTCCGTCACCGTGGGTCAGGGCGCTGATCCGGCGGCCGGCTTCCATCGTCTCGGTTCTTCCCTCCGCCGCGAAGTACACGGCGGAGGTCGAGGCCCGCATCAGCGAACCGTTCCCCGCGGCCCGTGAGTTGATCTGGAAATGCAGTGAGGCCGCGAGGTCCCAGGGGTCTCCGCCGAGGAGGACCTGTTCGGTCTGGAGGCCGATGTCCTTCGGGTCGGCCTCCGCCCAGCGACGGAACCGGTCGAACATGTCCGGAAGGTCGAGACCGCGCCGTTCGAGGAGTGATTCGCCGACGAGGACCGCCATCTGTGTGTCGTCCGTTGCCTCGCCGGGGTCCCAGCCGCCACCTCCGCACAACTCGCCCACGCCGTCGGGGAAGCGTTCCCGGAAGACGCCCTGAAGCCCGAACTCGAAGGGCGCCCCCAGGGCGTCACCCGCGGCGGAGCCGAGGACGGCGCCCACGGATCGGTCGATGTCTCGCATGCGGTCAGAGTAGAGCCGGTTCCCGTCGGCGCGGTCCCGACCGTCGGGACGGCGCCCTGAGGGACAGTGCTGTTGCCGCGCCGCCGAGGAGGACGATCGCCCCCGCCCCCGCCAGCGTCGCGCCGTCCGGGGCCCACAGTGCCTGGCCCCGTAGGGCCTGCCAGGTCAGCAGGGCGAACGTCGCCGCGTAGGCGGCTGAGGCCGTGAGGACGAGCCGGAGCCGGACCCGCTCGTCCGCGAGGCGGGCGAAGCGCGGTGCGAGCGCGGCCAGGACGAGGAGCAGTAGCGGCAGCAGCTGGAGCGCGTGCATGCCGAAGAAGTGCGCCACGCGCAGGTCGCCGCCGGTGGCGGCCCAGCCGGTCAGCGGCATCGACGGGCCGCCGTCCGGTACCCCCACGGCGTGCGCGCCGACGACCGGCGGGTCCTCGACCGCCAGCTGTTCGGGAGTCGGACGCACCATCAGGAAGCCCACGCCGGCGCCCGCCAGGGCGATCAGCGAGGACAGCCGGACGGCCCAGGCCATGGGCCGGTCGAGGATCCGGGCGCGCAGTAGCAGGACCGCGATGGCCAGGGCGCCGAGCCAGAGCACGACGACGGTGCCGCCCATGAGTTGGAAGACGGCGCCGTCGAAGGGCGTCGCCTGGTTGAAGTGGCTCTGTTCGCCCCGGATCACCTGGAGCGTGATGAGGACCATCTCGCCCGCGCTGGCGACGGCGACCACCGTCCCGGCCCACCAGCCCGCCCGGCGGCCCCGGGGCAGCAGCGACAGCATCCAGGCGAGGGAGAGGGCGTACGCGACGAACGACACCGAGAACTTGAACGGCTTGCTCCAGATCGGCACGCCGACCAGGACGCGGTCGTCGACGGCCATGCCGACGGCGGAGACCAGGGCGAGAACGCCCATGGAGGCGGCGAACCAGACCAGTGGCCGGTGGAGTCGAGTGAGTGGGCTGGCTGTCAGTGAGGACATACGGATCCCCCCGTGGGAAGTTATAGATAGTGGCACTTGCCGCTATCTGATAGCGCCACTATCTATGATGGGGGTGCCGGTCGGCAAGGCCGGGGCAAGGTCGAAGAGGTGAACGCGCAGTGCGCATCGGTGAGTTGAGTCGCAGGACCGGGGTGTCCGTGCCGACGATCAAGTTCTACGTACGGGAAGGGCTGTTGCCGGCCGGAGAGCTGACGAGCCCGAACCAGGCCTCGTACGCGGAGGCGCACGTGCAGCGCCTCCGCCTGATCCGGGCGCTGCTCGACGTGGGCGGTCTGTCGGTCGCCGCGATCCGGGAGGTCATCGTCGCGATCGACGACTCGGGGCGCCCGGTGCACGACGTGCTGGGTACTGTCGCCTCCCGGATGGTGCCGCGGTACGACCGCGAGCCCGGCGCGGGGATCGAGGAGATGCGGGAGCGGGTCGGCGCGCTGATCGCCGAGCGGGGCTGGCGCGTACAGCCGGGCGGCCCGGCTCCGGAGGCGCTCGCGGTGGCCCTCGACGCTCTCGAAGAGGTCGGCCACGGCGCGTTCATCGAGGCGCTGGGCGCGTACGCGGACGCGGCGGAGCGGGTGGCGCGGGCGGACCTCGAATACGTGGCGCACCAAGTGGTGCGCGAGGAGCTGGTGGAGAGCGTGGTCGTCGGCACGGTCGTCGGCGACGCGATCTTCTCAGCCCTGCGGCGCATGGCCCAGACGGACGCCTCGGACCGGTATTTCGGCCGCGCGACCTAGGGCCTGTCTTTCGGATCAGGCCGGATCTGAAACACAGGCCCTAGTCGGGCGAGGGGGAGGGCGAGGGGGAGGGGGCGCCGGGCGCCCCGACCGCCGCGCCCGGCTCAGCTCTCCTGCTCGCGCTCCACCTGGTCGTTCCAGTCGCGCTTGATCGCTCGCCACGCCTCGTCCGACTTGCCCTGGCGCCAGTAGCCCGAGATCGAGAGGCGTTCGCGCGGCACGCCCCTGTCGAGCCGCAGGTGTCGGCGGAGTTCCTTCACGAAGCCCGCTTCGCCGTGGACGAAGGCGTGCACGTCGCCCTCCGGGAAGTCCAGCGCCTGCACGGCCTCCACCAGGGCCTCGCCCGTCGGCCGGCCGCCGCGGTGGAGCCAGGTGACGTCGACACCCGCCGCCGTCGCGAACTTCTGCTCCTCGGTCGCGTCCGGGATCTCCACGAACGCGTGCACCCGCGTGCCGGCGGGCAGCGCCTCGAGGGCCACCGCGATCGCCGGCAGCGCGCTCTCGTCGCCCGCCAGCAGATGCCAGTCCGCCGCGGGGTCCGGCGTGTAGCCGCCGCCGGGGCCCAGGAAGCGCACCGTCTCGCCCGCCGTGGCCCGCGCCGCCCACGGGCCCGCGAGGCCCTCGTCGCCGTGGACCACGAAGTCGACGGTCAGCTCGCGGTGCACCGGGTCCCAGGCCCGTACCGTGTACGTCCGCGTCGTCGGCCACTGGTCGCGGGGGAACTCCGCCCGGATCCGCTCCATGTCGAACGGCTCCGGGTAGGCGACCCCCTCCGGGGCGAACAGCAGTTTCACGTAGTGGTCGGTGTACGCCCCGACCTCGAAGCCCTCAAGGCCGGGGCCGCCGAGGACGACCCGCACCATGTGCGGAGTGATGCGCTCGGTGCGCACCACGCGCGCTTCGGTGGCCTTCGGTGCCTTGCGGGCCGGCTGCTCTGCCACGAGGTGCTCTCCTGACTCGACGTACTTAGGTATGCCTAAGCTAGCATCTCGTGCGCCGTCGACCCAGTGCCGCCCGCCCCGCCCTCGTACCTCTCCCGCCCCGGCCCGTCCCTCAGCGGCCCCGGCCCTCAGTGGTCCAGGCCTGCCCCTCAGCGGTCCAGGACCGGCAGCAGTCGCCCGATCGCCCCGCCGAGGCCCCAGCGCTTCACCAGCGCGTCCAGGGCCTCCGGGTCACGGGGAGTCCTCGGGAGGGTCGCGTCGAACTCCGGCAGCGGTACGTCCCCGGCGACCCGCACCACCGTCGGAGCGACGTCCAGGTACGCGGCCGCCTCCACGATCCCGCGGCGCTTGGCCGGTGTCAGCTTCGACCACCGGTCCTCCGCCGCCGCCCGTACTCCCGCCAGGTCCCCGTACTCCGTGATCAGCTGCGCCGCCGTCTTCTCCCCGATGCCCTTCACCCCGGGCAGCCCGTCGCTGGCGTCCCCGCGCAGCGCCGCGAAGTCCGCGTACTGGTCGGGGCGCACGCCGTACTTCGTACGGATCAGCTCCGCGTCCACCAGGTCGCAGTCGCCGACGCCCTTGCGCGGGTACAGCACCCGTACGCCCCGCGCGTCGTCCACCAGCTGGAACAGGTCCCGGTCACCGGTGACGATGTCCACGGGCCCTTCGGCGCGGCCCGCCAGCGTCCCGATCACGTCGTCCGCCTCGTACCCCGCCGCTCCGATCCGGGCGATGCCGAGGGCCGCGAGGACCTCCTCGATCACCGGCACCTGCGGGGACAGCGTGTCCGGGATCTGCTCCTCGTCCGGGCCGGTCGCCGTCTCGACGGCGACCCGGTGGGCCTTGTACGAGGGGATCAGGTCCACCCGCCACTGCGGCCGCCAGTCCTCGTCCCAGCAGGCCACCAGGTCGTCGGGGCGGTGGTCCTGCACGAGCCGGGCGATGAAGTCGAGGAGCCCGCGCACGGCGTTCACGGGCGAGCCGTCGGGGGCCCGCACGGAGTCCGGGACGCCGAAGTAGGCGCGGAAGTAGAGGCTGGCGGTGTCGAGGAGCATCAGGCGTCGAGTCACCTCCCTCATTTTAGGGCTCGGCCCGCCTCGGGGCGCTGGAGCCGGCCCCTGCCCGCCCTGTATCCCCCACGTGACCCCCGTCACCTTTCCGTTTCCGCCCCCGGAAGGCGGGCAGGCGCGTGCCCGGAGCGGAACCCGGTACGGGATTCAACTAAGAAATCCCCGTACGCGACGGGCCCGCGGGCCGATCCCGCCCGCTCCACGGCCCGGCCGCGCGGGGGTGGCGGGGGCCGTTCTCGTTGCTACCCGTGAGGTATATGTGTCCAGGCTGCAGGCCGACCACCTGTTCAAGGTGTTCGGCAGACGACCCGACGAAGCCGTCCGCAGGCTCGCCGACGGTGCCGACCGCGAGGAGCTGCGCGCCGAGGGGACGACAGCAGCCGTCGTGGACGCCGGCTTCACCGTCGAACCCGGTCAGATCTTCGTCGTGATGGGGCTCTCGGGCTCCGGCAAGTCCACCCTCCTGCGCATGCTCAACGGCCTGCTGGAACCCACCGCGGGCCGGGTCCTCTTCGACGGCCGAGATCTCACCGCGCTCTCCCCCCGCGAGCTGCGGACCGTCCGTTCCACGAAGATCAGCATGGTCTTCCAGCACTTCGCGCTCTTCCCGCACCGGAACGTCCTGGAGAACGCCGGCTACGGCCTGGAGGTCCAGGGCGTGCCGCGCGCCGAGCGGGAGACCCGGGCCACCGAGGCCCTCGAACTGTGCGGTCTCGCCGGCTGGGAGAAGTCCTGGCCCGACGAGCTCTCCGGCGGGATGCAGCAGCGGGTCGGTCTGGCCCGCGCCCTCGCCACCGACGCCGACCTGCTCCTCATGGACGAGTCCTTCAGCGCGCTCGACCCGCTCATCCGCCGCGACATGCAGGACCAGCTCCTCGTCCTCCAGCAGCGGCTGAAGAAGACCATCGTCTTCATCACCCACGACCTCAACGAGGCCATGCGCCTCGGCGACCGCATCGCCGTCATGCGCGACGGCCGGATCGTGCAGCTCGGCACCGCCGAGGACATCCTCGTCCGGCCCGCCGACGACTACGTCGCCTCCTTCATCCAGGACGTCGACCGCTCCCGGGTGCTCACCGCCTCCGCCGTGATGACCGGCGGCGCCGTCCCGGAAGACTGTCCCGCCGACTGCCTCTGCCAGGCCGTCGGCCCCGACACGCTCGTCGCCGACCTGTGCGCCGTCGCGGCCCGCGCCGCGCACCCCGTGACCGTCGAGGACTCCGACGGCACCGTCCTCGGAGTCGTACCGCGGGAACGGCTGCTCGCCGCCATGGGCGGTCTCACTGGTGAGGAGGTGACCGCCCGTGCCTAGGCTTCCCCTCGGCGAGTGGGTCGACGGTTCCGTCGACTGGCTCCAGGCCCAGTTCTCCTGGCTCTTCGACGCCGTCAGCACCGGCGTCACCGGCCTCTACGACGGCATCGACGCCGTCCTGTCGGCGCCCCAGCCGCTGCTCTTCGCCGGCATCCTCGCCGTCGTCGCCTGGTGGCTGCGCGGTCTCGCCGCCGGTGTCCTCGCCTTCGGCGGGTTCGCGCTCGTCGACTCGGTCCAGCTGTGGGACGAGGCGATGGCGACGCTCTCGCTCGTCCTCGTCGCGACTCTGGTGACGCTGGTGATCGCCGTACCGCTCGGCATCTGGGCGGCCCGTTCGAACACCGTCAGCGCCGTGCTCCGTCCGGTCCTCGACTTCATGCAGACCATGCCGGCGATGGTCTACCTCATCCCCGGCATCATCTTCTTCGGCGTCGGCGTGGTCCCCGGCATCATCGCCACCATCGTCTTCGCGCTGCCCCCGGGCGTCCGCATGACCGAGCTCGGCATCCGGCAGGTCGACGGCGAACTCGTCGAGGCCGCCGAGGCCTTCGGCACCACCCCGCGCAACACGCTGCTGCGCGTCCAGCTGCCGCTCGCCCTGCCGACGATCATGGCCGGCGTCAACCAGGTCATCATGCTCGGCCTCTCCATGGTCGTCATCGCCGGCATGGTCGGCGGCGGCGGGCTCGGCGGCGCGGTCTACCGGGCCATCGGCAACGTCGACATCGGCCTCGGCTTCGAGGCGGGCGTCTCCATCGTCGTCCTCGCCATGTACCTGGACCGGATGACCGGCGCCCTCGGCCGCCAGGTCTCCCCGCTGGGCCGCCGCGCCGCCGCCAAGGCCCGCGCCGCGCTGAGCGCGAAGCGGCCCGGAGCGAAGCTCTGGGCGCACCGGCCGCAGCCCGTCACCGCTCTCGTCGGGGTCGTCGTCCTCGCCCTCGTCGCCGGCGGCACCGGCTTCCTCGGCGGCTCCGGCGCCACCTCCACGACGGCCTCGGGCCAGAACAGCGGCCACGGCAAGAAGATCAGCATCGGCTACATCCCCTGGGACGAGGGCATCGCCTCCACGTACCTCTGGAAGGAGCTCCTGGAGCGACGGGGGTACGAGGTCGAGACCAAGCAGCTGGAGGCAGGCGCCCTCTACACGGGCCTGGCCGGCGGGCAGCTCGACTTCCAGACCGACGCCTGGCTCCCCGTCACCCACGCCCAGTACTGGGAGAAGTACAAGAACAAGCTGGAGGACCTCGGCTCCTGGTACGGCCCCACGTCCCTGGAGCTCTCGGTCCCCTCGTACGTGAAGGGCGTCGACTCCCTCGACGACCTCAAGGGCAAGGCCGGACAGTTCAAGGGCCGGATCATCGGCATCGAGCCGAGCGCCGGAATGATGGGCATCCTCAAGGACAAGGTGCTCAAGGAGTACGGCCTCGGGGGCGAGTACGAGGTCGTCGACGGCTCCACGCCCGGCATGCTCGCCGAGCTGAAGCGGGCGTACGAGCGCAAGGAACCCGTCGTCGTCACCCTCTGGTCGCCGCACTGGGCCTACTCCGCCCACGACCTGAAGAAGCTCTCCGACCCCAAGGGCTCCTGGGGCAAGGGCGACGGTGTCCACACGCTCGCCCGTAAGGGATTCACCGGGGACAACCCCGAGGTCAGTGCCTGGCTGAAGAACTTCTCGCTGACCGAGAAGCAGCTCACCGGCCTGGAGGCCGTCATCCAGGAGACCGGCAAGGGCAAGGAGCAGCAGGCCGTCCGCGACTGGCTGGAGCGGAATCCCGGTCTCGCCGAGAAGCTCGCCCCGCAGTAACACCCGGGAGCGACAGCCGACTGCTGTCCGAAAAGGGGTGGTCGCCGAACGTGTTCGGCGACCACCCCTTTTCGGCACGACGCGAAACCCCGCCCCAAAGCTGCGTAAGGTTCAGGTAACCGCCCGGTACGGGTACGCACGAGGCACGAGGGAGGGAGCCGACATGGACGAGAAGGAATCAGCCCGTGTGGGCGCGGCCGTCAAGAGACGACGCAGAGCGCTCCAGCTCACCCTGGCCGTCGTCTCTTCCCGCAGCGGTCTCTCCGTGCCCTTCCTCAGCCAGGTCGAGAACGACCGGGCCCGCCCCAGCCACCGCTCCCTCGAGCTCGTCGCCGAGGCCCTGGAGACGACGGCCGGCGAGCTCCTCGCCGCCGCCGAGGCCTCCCGTACCGTCGACGTCGTACGGTCGGACGACACCTCCCCGGCCCTGCCGCCGGGCGTCCGGCGGCTCGTCCGCGGCCGCCACCAGCTGCACGCTCTGGAGTTCACCGGCGAGCAGGACGCGGGGCGCGAGTTCCAGCACCGGAACGACGAGCTGCTGTACGTGGCCGACGGCGCCGCCGAGGTCGAGGCCGAGGGCCGCGCGCACCGGCTCGGCCGCGGGGACACCCTCTACCTCTCCGGCGGTGTACGGCACCGCTGGCGCGCCACCGAACCCGGCACGCGCCTCCTCGTCGTCGCCGTCGCCGACCACGTCGAGGCCGAGGTGGAATGAGGGCTCGCCACGGTGAGGGCCTGGCCGCGGCGAGGCCTCGACCCATGGACGGCCTCACCACGCTTCGGGCCACGAGGGGAACCGCCACGATGACGGCCCCGCCCCCGGTGACGGCGGCCCCGCCGCGATGAGGGTCGTCTCCCTCGTGCCGTCGCTGACCGAGGCCGTCGCCGTCACCGCGCCCGGTCTTCTCGTCGGCGCCACCGACTGGTGCAGCCACCCCGCAGGACTCGACGTCGTCCGGATCGGCGGCACCAAGAACCCGGACGTCCCCGCGATCGTCGCCCTCCGCCCCGACCTCGTCCTCGCCAACGAGGAGGAGAACCGCGCCCCCGACCTCGCCGCCCTGCGGGCCGCGGGACTCGACGTCCTCGTCACCGAGATCCGTACCCTCGACGAGGGACTGCGGGAGCTGGAGCGGGTCCTCGGCGCCTGCGGCGCGCCCCGCCGGCCCCGGTGGCTCGACGAGACCGAGGCGGAATGGGACGCCGTCACCCCGGACACGGTCGGCGGGGAACCCCTGACCGCCGTCGTTCCCATCTGGCGCCGCCCCTGGATGGTCCTCGGCCGCGACACCTTCGCCGGCGATCTGCTCGCCCGCCTCGGGGTGCGCAATCTGTACGCCGGCCACCCGGAGCGCTATCCGCGCGTCCCGCTCGACGAGCTCCGCGCCGCCGCCCCCGACCTGGTCGTCCTGCCCGACGAGCCGTACCGCTTCACACGGGACGACGGCCCCGAGGCCTTCCCCGGGACCGCCGCCGCTCTCGTCGACGGACGTCTGCTCACCTGGTACGGGCCGTCCCTGGCCGAGGCGCCGAAGGCACTGGCGCGGGCCCTGCGAGCAGCGCGCCGCTGACCAGACCGCGCAGGGTGTGCCGCCCGGCCACCAGCCAGGCCGCGACGAGGAACACGTACAGGCCGACCGCCAGCCAGCGGAAGACGGCGAGTCCGGTGTGCTGGGCGAGGCCCTCGGCGCCGGTCACGCACGTGCCGACGGGGAAGGTGAACGCCCAGAAGGTCATCGCGAAGCCCATGCCCTGCCGGCGTGCCCGCAGCACCATCGCCCCGGCGAGCGCCAGCCACAGCAGGGCGAAGCCCATGACGGGCACCCCGTAGAGGACGGCGAAGGCGGCGAAGCCGTGCGCGTACGGGGCGGGCAGGACGCCCGGCGCCACGTCGGCGAACTTGTTCGCGGCGGTCGTCGACTGGCCCAGCGGGCCGAGGACGAGGAAGAGGGTGGGGGTGAGCGCGAGCGGCAGCGGAGCGCCGGTCACGAGCCGGCCGAACACCAGCGGCAGCATGACCAGGGTCGCGAGCAGGCTCACCCCGAACATCGCCCAGCAGGCGATGAGGAGCGTCTCCTGGGCCTGCCCGGCGGGCAGATGGGGCACGAGCAGCGGGCCGAGGGCGGCGGAGACCATGGGGGCGACGACCGGCAGCAGCCAGACCGGGGACGCGCTCTCGATCCGGTGGTGGACCACCATCAGGTACGGGACGGCCACCGCGGCCGCGAGGCCGATGACCGTGCCGGCGGTGAACAGGACGGTGTCGAGCGCCACGGCAGCCTGGAGTCCGATCCAGTCCCGGCCCACGATCATCGCCCCGCCGCCGACCGCGAGCAGGGCCATCGAGAGACAGCCGTAGAACGGTGCCACGGCGGGGTCCAGGAGGTGGGCGCGGGCCTGGTCGCGGTGGCGGAGCCAGTGCACCGCCCGGGCGGCGACCAGGACGAGCAGCATCGCGAGCGACAGCGCCCAGACCGCCGCGCAGAACGCACGGAGGCCGGGGACGTGCGGCGGGAGCCCGGCGCCGGCGTTGGCCACGATGGCCGTGCCCATCACGGAGGCGTACCAGTGGGGTCCGAGGTGACGGACGGAACGGGCCGGGAGAGCGGCCGACCGGGCGCCGGGGGTGGTGGCGCCGAGGGCCGGACGAGAAGGTGCGAGGCTTGCCATGGCTCCACCGTCGCCCTGTTTCCCGGCCCCCACCAGGGATCCTGCGGCTATGACGTCATAAGCTGGCTTTATGGGTGGACGGAAGCGGGGCGGCGACACGTACGGGGACGACCCTCGCGACGCCGAGGCGTACGGCGCTGCGGTCAGGGGGCAGCTCCACCACCGGGTCCCTGACCTGGGCGCGCTCGAACTGCTCCTCGCCGTCGCCCGGCACGGCAGCCTCGGCGCCGCCGCCCGCGAGGTCGGCATCACCCAGCCCGCGGCGAGCAGCCGCATCCGCTCGATGGAGCGGCAGCTCGGCGTGGCCCTCGTCGACCGCTCGCCGCGCGGCTCACGGCTCACCGACGCCGGCGCGCTCGTCACGGACTGGGCGCGGCGGATCGTGGAGGCGTCGGAGGCCTTCGACGCGGGCGCCCAGGCGCTGCGCGGGCGGCGGGACTCCCGGCTGCGGGTGGCCGCGTCCATGACCATCGCCGAGTACCTGCTGCCGGGCTGGCTGATCGCGCTGCGCGCCGACCGCCCCGACACGGCCGTGTCGCTCCAGGCGGGCAACTCGGCGGTGGTCGCGGAACGGCTCCTCGCGAACGAGGCGGACATCGGCTTCGTGGAGGGGCTCGCCGTGCCCGACGGCCTCGACGGCGTGGTCGTCGCGCACGACCGGCTCGCGGTCGTCGCCGCCCCCTCGCACCCGTGGGCCCGCCGCAGGGGCCCGCTCGATCCGGCGGAGCTGGCCGCGACCCCGCTGGTCCTGCGGGAACGCGGCTCCGGCACCCGGCAGGTCCTCGACTCGGCGCTCTCCGCCCACGGCGGCCTCGCGCAGCCGCTCCTCGAACTCGCCTCCACGACGGCGGTGAAGGCGGCCGCGGTGAGCGGCGCCGGCCCCGCGGTCCTCAGCGAGCTGGCGATCGCCGAGGAACTGGCCTCCCGCCGCCTGGTCGCCATTCCGGTGGCGGGAGTCCTCCTCCGCCGCGACCTCCGCGCGGTCTGGCCCACGGGCCACCGCCCTACGGGCCCGGCCCGCGACCTCTTGTCCCTGACACGCGGCTGAGGGCCTGTCCGCCTCGCATCCGGGTACGGGCCGGTGGCTGTCCGTACCCCCGTCCTCCCGGCAGAACGTACGCCCGCGAACCGGCGCCCGCCGCCTCCGTCAGAGATCCGACGCCCGGAACGTCACCCGCCCGTTCACCGCCGTCAGCCGGACCGGAACGTCCGCCAGCTCCGTCGCCGCCGTCGTCAGGGGATCGGCGCCCAGGACCGTCAGATCGCCCCGGAAGCCAAGCGCGAGACGCCCCGCCTCATGCTCCTCGCCCGCCGCGTACGCCGGCGCCGTCGTCATGCCCCGCAGCGCCTCCAGGGCCGTCAGCGCCTGCTCGGGCCCGTGCGGCGCCCGGCCGAGGTCACGGCTCGGGCGCCGGTGCCGGGCCCCGGCCATCACACCGAGCGGCGGGAACGGAGCGATCGGCCAGTCGGAGCCGAGCACCACCGTGGCCCCGGCGTCCACCAGGTCCCGGCAGCGCCACGCGCGCGAGGCACGCTCCTCGCCGAGCCGGCGCGACCAGTTGTCGGTGTGGTCGGCGCGGGTGAAGTCACAGCAGTGCGTGGGCTGCATCGACGCGAGGACACCCAGGTGGGCGAAGCGCCGCAGGGTGTCGTCCGGCACGGTCTCGATGTGCTCGACCCGGTGCCGCACCTCGGCCCCGCCGCCGGCCCGCGCCTTCTCGACGGAGTCGAGGACGTGCCGCACGGCCGCGTCGCCGATGGCGTGCGTCGCGGTCGGGACCCCCGCCCGGTGCAGCTCCCCGACGATGTGGGCGTACGCGGCCGGGTCCGGCCAGAACGCGTGCGTGGACTCACCGTGGCAGTCGGGGCGCTCCAGCCACGCGGTGCCGTTGTCGATGGTCCCGTCCATGAAGAGCTTCACCCCCGCGACCCGCCACAGCTCCCCGCCCGTGCCCTGCTGCGCGATCAGGGCCCGTACGCCGTCCGCGTCGGTACCGGGCTGACACCAGGGCGCGACCCGGAGCCGCAGCGGCAGTTCACCGGCCGCGTCGAGCTCCCCGTACAGCGCGAGGCTCTCGCCGTTGGCGTCCATCGCGTGACCACCGGTGAGCCCCGCCGCCGCCATGGATCGCAGCGCCGCCGCGAGCCGCTCCCGGCTCTCCTCGCGCGTCGGCCTCGGGGCGACCCGTTCGACCAGCTCGCAGGCCGCGTCCTCCTGGAGCAGCCCGGTCGGGCGTCCGTCGGCGTCGCAGACGACCTCGGCGGACGCCTGGTCGAAGGTGCGGGGCCCGTCGACCCCGGCGAGTTCGAGCGCGCGCCGGCTGGCGAGCGCCGAGTGGGCGTCGAAGAGCAGCAGGAACGCCGGTACTCCGTCGAGCACGGCGTCGAAGGGCGCGATCCCGACGGGCCGGTCGCCGAAGACGTTCGGGTCGAGCCCCCAGCCGAAGAGCCACGCGCCCCGGCCGAGGCTCCGCACCTCGCGGGCGAGGGCCTCCCGTACGTCGTCGAGGTCGGCGCAGTACGACAGGTCGAGGCCGTGGGTGAGTTCGGCGCCGGACACCGGGTGCACGTGGCCGTCGACGAGACCGGGGGTCACCACGGCGCCCTTGAGGTCGACGACGGTGGTGCCGGGTCCCGCGAGCGCGCGGACCTCCCGGTCGTCGCCGAGGGCGCCGATCCGGCCGTCGTCGGAGACGGCGAGCGCGGTCTCGGGCAGGGACGCCCCCGTGCCGGGGTCGAGCAGACGGGCGGAGAGCAGAACGAGTCGGGTGCTCACGGTGGCTCCAGGAAGGGGACGGGCGGGGGAGGGGGCGGTGGCGTCAGGCCGGGTCGGCGGGCGACGCCGGTACGTCGGCAGGCTGCGGAGCCGGTACGTCGGCAGGTTGTGGAGTGGGTAGGTCAGCAGCCTCAGCAGCCTCAGCGGGCTCCGCCGGTGCCGGTACGTCGGTGAGCGCCCCGTAGGGCAGCCCGAGTGCGCGTTCCGCCGTGGTGACGGCCATACGGGTCACCGCCTCCGGGCGGTTGCTCCGGTCGGTGTTGGCGTGGACGCCGAGCCCGTCGATCACCACCAGGATCTGGATGGCCGCGGCCCGCGGGTCGTCCGTCCGGAACTCACCCCGCTCGACGCCCTCGCGGATCAGCGTCTCCAGGCGGTCGTCGGAGGCGAGTTCCTGCTCGGCGACCCGGTCGCGCAAGGCGGGCCGGTAGCGGCTGAGGTGACGGGCGTTGATCCAGAGGCGGCTGATGTCGTCGTACGCCTCGCCCGCCGAGAGGGCGAAATAGCGCGCGAGGTACTGCGTCGGGGTGCCGTGGGGGCGGTCGGCGGGCAGCAGGGCGTCGAGCTCGCCAGTGGCGGCCACGGTGAACGCCTCGCCCACCAGATCCTCCGCCGAGGGGAAGTAGTGGCTGATCAGACCGGGGCGGACGGCGAGCTCCTCGGCGATCCGCCGCAGGGTGACGCACTCGAGCCCCTCGGTCAGGGCGACGCGTGCCGCTGTCTCCACGATCTCCGCCCGCCGGGCTTCCGGGGATTTCCGAACTCGCTTGCGCTGGACGCTTGACGACATACCCCGGATGCTATTGAGTGTGCGACCAATAAGCAACCAGGTGGGCACGACACGCATCCGGAGGGCCGCATGGCTTCCACGATCCCCGACCCGCACCCGGGCTCCCCGGGCACCCAGGTCACTCCGTCGGCCGCCGACCGGCCCGGCCGCGTCGAGGCCCACGGCATCGACCGCATCCCCGACGCCGAGCGCCACGGACACCCCCGTGAGCTCTTCTCCGTCTGGGCCGCGGCCAACGTCAACTACCTCAGCCTCGTCCTCGGCGGCGCCCTCGTCCTCATGGGCCTCAGCCTCTGGCAGGCCCTCGCCGTGATCGTCATAGGCAACCTGTTCTGGCTGCTCACCGGCCTCCTCGCCACCTCGGGGCCGGCCGCGGGAGCACCCAGCGAGGTGATCACCAGGGCCATGTACGGCGTCCTCGGCAACCGCGTGAACAACGCGATCGGCGGCTGGCTCGTCTCCGTCTGCTACTTCGCCCTCAACCTGGCCGCCGCGGCGACCGCCGCCTTCGCGCTCGTCGAGAAGGCCGGCGTCACGGCGAACACCCCCGTCAAGGTGGCCGTCATCGTGGTCATCGCCGCCCTGACACTGGCCATCAGCGTCTACGGACACGCCCTGATCATCAAGCTGTACCTGCCGATCACCCTGGCCCTCACCGGGGCCTTCACGGTCGTCGCGTTCGCCGTCCTGCGGCACGCCGACTTCTCGTACGCCCCCGAGGCGCCGCCCACCGGCGTCGACCTCTGGGCGCTCCTCCTCGCGGGCACCACGATGATCGCCTCGGGCCCGCTCTCGTACACGACGAGTGCCGACTTCTCCCGCTACCTGCCCCGTACGGCCTCCAGGAAGGCGATCACCGGCTGGACCGCGCTCGGCGCCTTCCTGCCCAGCGTCGTCGTCTGCGCGCTCGGCGCCTTCGCGGCCACCGCCGTCGACATGACGGACCCGCAGACCGCGCTCCAGGAGATCCTGCCCGGCTGGTTCGTCCCGGTCTTCCTGCTCGCCCTGGTGCTCGGCACCATCGCCATCAACGCCCTGACCGCGTACAGCGCCGGGCTCGCCCTCCAGGCCGTCGGCCTCCGCGTCCGCCGTTCCGTCAGCGTCCTCTTCGACGGCGTCGCCGCCGTCGCCCTGACCCTCTACGGACTGCTCGTCTCCAACTTCCTGGACACCGTCAGCAACGCCGTCCAGGTGATCGTCGTCCTCATCGGGCCCCTGATGGCCGTCTACGCGACCGATGTCCTGCTGCGCCGGGGCCGCTACGACGGCCTCGCGCTCTCGGACGAGACCCCCGGCAGCCCCTTCTGGTACACCGGGGGCGTCAACCCGGCCGGCGCCCTCGCCCTCGTCATCGGCCTCACCTCGGCCGCCCTCTGCGTCAACACCCTCTATACGGGCCCGATCGCCACCGCCCTCGGCGGCGTCGACCTCTCCCTCCCGGTCGGCATGGGCGTCTCCGCCGCGCTCTACGCCCTCCTCATGCGCAACGACCGCACCCGGCTCGCCGCCCTGGCCGACGCGTGACACGACGGCGGCCAGGGCGCGGCGGGCCCGGAGACCCGGACCCGGATCGAGGGCCCCGGGACGCTGAGACGCGGCCCGTCACCCCGGCGGGTCACCGGCCCGCCGCTATCGCCGGGCCGCCGCCTCCACGAGGCCCCGCATCACCCGCGGGTCCTCGCCCATCTCCGGGTGCCACTGGACACCGAGGACCCACGCGGGGTCGGCCAGTTCCACCGCCTCCACCGTGCCGTCCTCCGCGTGGGCCGAGGCCGCGAGCCCCGCGCCCAGCCGGTCCACGGCCTGGTGGTGGTAGGTCGGGACCTCGGTCAGTTCCGGCACCAGGGAGGCGTACCGGCTGCCCGGTACCGGCTTCACCGCGTGCCGGCCGATCACCCCGACCGCCTCCACGTGCCCCTCCAGGTGCTGGACGAGCGTCCCGCCGAGCGCCACGTTGAGGAGCTGCATGCCCCGGCAGATGCCGAGCAGCGGGGTCCCGGAGGCGAGGGCGGCGTCGATCAGGGCGAGTTCCCAGGAGTCCCGCTCCCGGGCGGGCGGGCCGGTACGGGGGTCGGGCTCGGCCCCGTACCGTACGGGCTCGACGTCGGCCCCGCCCGCGACGACGAGGCCGTCGAGCCGGGCCACGACGGCCGCCGCGGCGGCCGGCCCGTCCGGCGGCAGCATCAGCGCGAGCCCCCCGCTCTCCTGGACGAGCCGCGGGTACGCGGCGGGGAGCAGCGCGGCCCGCATGTCCCACACCCCCCACCGGGCCCGGTCGAGGTAGGTGGTCACGCCGATGAGCGGCTGGGTCACGGAAGGTCCTCCAGAGGTGTGGAGCATCGGGTGGATCAGTCGCGTTCGAGTTCGGCCTCGGCCGCGGCGAGCGCCGCGAACTCCTCCTCGGGCGCACGGGCCACCAGATGCTTCCGACTGTAGAACGCGAAGTAGGCGAGGGCGATCACGTACACCCCGAGCGCCATGAACGCCGCCGTCCGGTCCACCAGGAAGGTCGCGACCAGGGCCGACAGGGCGAGCACGAACGCCACCGAGGAGGTCACGGTCCCGCCGGGCGTGCGGTACGGCCGGTGAAGGCCAGGTTCGCGGCGCCGCAGCACGATGTGGGAGAGCGCCATCAGGGCGTACGAGATGGTCGCGCCGAACACGGCGATGTTGAGCATCCGGGCGCCGTCCCCGGTCCCCGCGGCGAGCGCGAAGCCGATCGCGCCCGGGATGAGCAGCCCCAGGTACGGCGACTTCCGGCGGCTCGTGAGGGAGAGGAAGCGCGGCAGGTAGCCGGCCCGGGAGAGGGCGAAGAGCTGGCGCGATCCCGCGTAGATGAGGGAGAAGAAGGAGGCGACGAGACCGGCGAGGCCCGCGTAGTTCACGAACCGGCTGAGCGCCGTCGGCTCCCCGTCGCCCTGCAGCGCCACCACCAGCGGGTTGCCCGCCTCCTGGACGGCGGCCGCACCGCGCGCGCCGGTCGCGGCGAAGAAGGTCATGACGGCGAGCAGCACCAGGATGCCCATGGAGATCGCGAGCGCCTTCGGCATCGACCGCACCGGGTCCTTCGCCTCCTCGGCGGCGAGCGGCACGCCCTCCACGCCGAGGAAGAACCACATGCCGAAGGGGAACGCGGCCCAGATCCCGAGGAGCCCGAAGGGCAGCCAGGAGTTGGCCCCGAAGGCCTCGCCGTCGACGGGGATGTCGTTCAGTCCGTCGACGTGGAAGTCGGTGAACGCGCCGAGCGCGAAGACGACGAGGGCGGCGACGGCGATCGCCGTCACGACGAGGCTGAAGCGCAGGGCCTCGCCGACGCCCCACAGGTGGATGCCGATGAAGAGCGCGAAACAGACGAGGTAGACGGGCCAGCCGGACTCCAGGCCGAAGAGGCCGAGGGACTCGACGTAGTCGCCGATGAAGATCGAGATGGCGGCGGGCGCCAGGATGTACTCGATGAGGATCGCGGTGCCGGTGAGGAAGCCGCCCCAGGTGCCGAGGGCCCGGCGGGCGAAGCCGTACCCGCCGCCGGCCGTGGGCAGGATGGCGGACAGTTCGGCGAGCGCGAAGACCAGACAGGCGTACATCGCGCCCATCAGGACGGTGGCGACGGCGAGCCCGCCGAAGCCGCCCTTCGAGAGGCCGATGTTCCAGCCGGAGAAGTCCCCGGAGACGACGTAGGCGACGCCGAGGCCGGTGAGCAGCAGCCAGCCGGCGCTGCCGCGGCGCAGCGCGCGGCGCTCCAGATAGTCGTCCTCGGGCGGGGCGCCCCCGGGTGTGCTCCCTGGCTTGCCCCCGGGTGTGCTCCCGGTCGTGTCTTCGAGCGTCATGGCAGCGTCAGCTCCCCGCAACGGGACCAATGGATTGGAGCCATACCTTTGCGGTGGCCGGCGGGGGAGCGCAACCCCCCTGCGTTACTTTCGGGTTACGGGGGGAACCCGGGCGTCCTCACGTCAGGAACCCCCGCAGCAGCGCCGCCGTCCCCGCGCAGTGCTCCCGCATCACCTCGCGCGCCGCGTCCGCGTCCCCGTCCAGGACCGCCTCCATCACGGCCGTGTGCTGGTGCTGGGAGTGCTCCAGGTTGCGTACGAGCAGCGGGATGCAGTCCAGGAGGTCGTTCACCGTGGCCCGGACCGCCGCGTACTGGGCCGTCAGCGTCGGCGAGCCGGAGAGCTCGGCGAGCGTGAGGTGCAGCAGGGTGTCCTGGCGGCGGTAATCGGCCAGCGGGGCGTCATGCGTGGCCGTCACCGCGGCCCGCAGCCGCTCGGCGCCCGCCGCGTCGAGACCGTGGGCCGCGCAGAGCCCTGCGGCCCCGACCTCCAGTACCTCCCGGAAGCGCAGGGTGTCCTCCATGTCGACCGAGGCGATCCGGCGGCGCAGCTCGTCCTCGTCGGCCGTCTGGACGCGGGGCAGCACGAACGTTCCGCCGTACCGGCCGCGCCGGCTCTCCACGAGGCCCTGTTCCTGGAGGACCTTGAGGACCTCGCGGAGGGTGACCCGGCTGATCCCCATCCGGTCGGCCAGCTCCCGCTCCGCGGGCAGCCGCTCCCCGCCCGGCACGAGCCCGAGCCGTACCACCTGGAGGATCTGCTCCAGGGCCTCCTCGAAGCCGTTGCCCGCCCGCACCGGCCGCAGCACGGGCGTAAGGCGGTCCGCCGATTCACTCGTACTGGCCACGTTCTCGTTTCCCCTTCTCCAACACTTCCCAAGTAAAGGTCTTCCGCAATACCTTATGACTTCCGGCAGGCCGAAGGAGGAGCAATCCCGTGGCAGACCGCACACCCCCGCTCACCGTCGAGGAGCTCCGCGCCCTCGTCGCGAGCGGCGAGATCGACACCGTCGTCCTGGCCTTCCCCGACATGCAGGGGCGACTCCAGGGCAAGCGGTTCGCCGCCCCGTTCTTCCTCGACGAGGTACTCGGCCACGGCACCGAGGGCTGCAACTACCTGCTGGCCGTCGACACCGAGATGAACACCGTCGACGGCTACGACATGTCCTCCTGGGACCGCGGCTACGGCGACTTCGCCATGCACCCCGACCTCACCACCCTCCGCCGCCTCCCCTGGAACGAGGCCACCGCCATGGTGACGGCGGACCTGGCCTGGGGCGACGGCACCCCCGTCGTCGCCGCGCCCCGCCAGATCCTCCGCCGCCAGCTGGAGCGCCTCGCGGAACACGGCTTCACCGCCCACGTCGGCACCGAACTCGAGTTCATCGTCTTCAAGGACAGCTACGAGCAGGCCTGGGACGCGAACTACCGCGGCCTCACCCCCGCCAACCAGTACAACATCGACTACTCCGTCCTCGGCACCGGACGCATCGAACCCCTCCTGCGACGCATCCGCAACGAGATGACCGCCGCGGGACTCACCGTCGAGTCCGCCAAGGGCGAGTGCAACCCCGGCCAGCACGAGATCGCCTTCAAGTACGACGAGGCCCTCGTCACCTGCGACCAGCACGCCGTCTACAAGACGGGCGCCAAGGAGATCGCCGCCCAGGAGGGCTACTCGCTCACCTTCATGGCGAAGTACAACGAGCGCGAGGGCAACTCCTGCCACATCCACCTCTCCCTCCAGTCCGTCGACGAGGCGGGCGTGAACGTGATGGCGGGCGACGACGAGCACGGCATGTCCGAGACCATGCGGCACTTCCTCGCCGGACAGCTCGCCGCCCTCCGCGACTTCTCCCTCCTCTACGCCCCCAACATCAACTCCTACAAGCGGTTCCAGCCCGGCTCCTTCGCCCCCACCGCCGTCGCCTGGGGTCACGACAACCGCACCTGCTCGCTCCGGGTCGTCGGCCACGGCCGCTCCACCCGCTTCGAGAACCGGCTCCCCGGCGGAGACGTCAACCCGTACCTGGCCGTCGCCGCCATGGTCGCGGCCGGACTGCACGGCATCGAGCAGCGCCTCGAACTGCCCCCGCCCTGCGCCGGGAACGCCTACACCGCCGAGTACGCGCACGTCCCCACCACCCTGCGCGAGGCCGCCGAACTCTGGGAGACCAGCGAGATCGCCAAGGCCGCCTTCGGCCCCGAGGTCGTCGCCCACTACCGCAACATGGCCCGCGTCGAACTCGACGCCTTCGACGCCGCGGTGACCGACTGGGAGCTGCGCCGCTCCTTCGAACGCCTGTGACGACAGTGCCCGCGACAGAAGAGAGAAGAGAGTTGCTCCAGGTACTGAACCCGGCGACGGAGGAACGCGTCGCCACCGTCCCCGCCGCCACCCCCGCCGACGTCGACGCCGCCGTCGCACGGGCCGCCGCCGCCCAGCGCGGCTGGGCAGCCGCCGCGCCCGCCGACCGGGCCCGGCTGCTCCGCCGCTTCGCCACCGTCGTCGACGGGCACATCGAGGAACTCGCCCGTCTCGAGGTCACCGAGGCCGGCCACACCATCGGCAACGCCCGCTGGGAGGCCGGTAACGTCCGCGACCTGCTCGACTTCGCCGCCGGGGGAGTGGAGCGCCTCAACGGGCGCCAGATCCCGGTGGCCGGCGGCCTCGACATCACGATCCTCGAACCGCTCGGGGTCGTCGGCGTCATCGCGCCCTGGAACTTCCCCATGCCGATCGCCGCCTGGGCCACCGCGCCCGCCCTCGCCGCCGGCAACGCCGTCCTCCTCAAACCGGCCGAGACCACCCCCCTCACCGCGCTCCGCCTCACCGAACTCGCCCTCGAAGCCGGCCTGCCCGAAGGCCTCTTCCAGGTCCTCCCCGGCACCGGCCCCGTCGCCGGCAACGCCCTCGTCGAGCACCCCGGCATCGCCAAGATCGTCTTCACCGGCTCCACGAAGGTCGGAAAGTCGATCATGGCGAAGTGCGCCGACCAGGTGAAGCGGGTCACCCTCGAACTCGGCGGCAAGAGCCCCAACATCGTCTTCGCCGACGCCGACATCGAAGCCGCCGCCGCCGCCGCGCCGATGGCCTTCCTCGACAACAGCGGCCAGGACTGCTGCGCCCGCACCCGCATCCTCGTCCAGCGGAGCGCGTACGACCGTTTCCTCGAACTCCTCACCCCCGCGATCGAGGAGATCGTCGTCGGCGACCCCGCCGACGAGCGCACCCAGATGGGCCCCCTCATCTCCCGCGCCCAGCTCGACCGCGTCCGCTCCTACGTCACCGACGACCTCACCGGCATCAGGGGCAAGGCCCCCGAAGGCCCCGGTTTCTGGTTCCCGCCGACCGTCCTCACCGGTGTACCCGAGGACGCGCCCTGCGCCGTCGAGGAGGTCTTCGGACCCGTCGCCGTCGTCCTCCCCTTCGAGGACGAGGCCGACGCGATCCGCCTCGCCAACGCCACCGAGTACGGCCTGTCCGGCTCGATCTGGACCCGCGACGTCGGCCGCGCCCTGCGCGCCTCCCGCGCCGTCCGGGCCGGCAACCTCTCCGTCAACTCCCACTCCAGCGTCCGCTACTGGACCCCGTTCGGCGGCTACGAGCAGTCCGGCCTCGGCCGTGAACTCGGCCCCGACGCCCTGACCGCCTTCACCGAAACCAAGAACGTCTTCATCAGCACGGAGGCCTGAGCACCCATGAGCAGCACCGAAGAGAACATCTGCCGCCGCCTGGTCGGCCGTACTGCCGTCATCACCGGAGCCGGCAGCGGCATCGGCCTCGCCACCGCGCGCCGGTTCGCCTCCGAGGGCGCGAACGTGGTCTGCGGCGACATCGACGAGGAGGCGGGGAAGGCCGCGGCGGAGGAGGTCGGCGGCACCTTCGTGAAGGTCGACGTCACCGACCCGGAGGAGGTCGAGGCGCTGTTCCGCACCGCCTTCGAGACCTACGGCTCCGTCGACATCGCCTTCAACAACGCCGGCATCTCGCCGCCCGACGACGACTCCATCCTGGAGACCGGCCTGGAGGCCTGGAAGCGCGTCCAGGACGTCAACCTCACCTCCGTCTACCTCTGCTGCAAGGCCGCCCTTCCCTACATGCGCCGCCAGGGCAAGGGCTCCATCATCAACACCGCCTCCTTCGTCGCGATCATGGGCGCGGCCACCAGCCAGATCTCCTACACCGCGTCCAAGGGCGGCGTCCTCGCCATGTCCCGCGAGCTCGGCGTCCAGTTCGCCCGCGAGGGCATCCGCGTCAACGCCCTCTGCCCCGGGCCGGTCAACACCCCCCTTCTCCAGGAGCTGTTCGCCAAGGACCCCGAGCGGGCCGCCCGCCGCCTCGTCCACATCCCGGTCGGCCGCTTCGCCGAGGCCGACGAGATCGCCGCGGCGGTCGCGTTCCTCGCGAGCGACGACTCCTCCTTCGTCAACGCCAGCGACTTCCTCGTCGACGGAGGCATCGCGGGCGCGTACGTGACGCCGCTCTAGAACCCCCGTTCCCCCCCCACCCGGCAGCCGGGCGTCGCAAGGCGCCCGGCTGTTCCGCGTACCGACCCGGAGAGTGACCATGAACCGCCGACTCCGTACGTCCGCGTCCACCGCCGCGCTCGCCCTCGCCCTCGCCACGACGAGCCTCGCCTCCGGAACGGTGGCCGAGGCGAGACCCCGCGCCTGCCCGACCCTGAAGGTCTCCGAAGGCTGGTACGGCGACAACAAGGCCCGGCTCGACGCGCTGATCGCCGAGCACTGCCTCGACAAGGGGAAGAAGCCCGTCGCGGTCTTCGACTGGGACAACACCGTCATCAAGAACGACGTCGGAGACGCCACCTTCTACTGGCTCCTCCGCAACGACCGCATACGCCCGCCTCGCGACGGCGACTGGGCCACCACCAGCCGCCACCTCACCCCCGGAGCGGCCGCCGCCCTCGGCGCCGCGTGCCCCACCGGCGTACGCACTCTCCCCACCGCCACCGACACCCGCTGCGCGGACGAGATGCTCTCCGTCTACGGGACGGGAACCACCACCGGCGGCACGGCCGCCTTCGCCGGCTTCGACCACCGCCGCATGGAGCCCCAGTACGCCTGGCTCGCCCAGCTCCTGCGCGGCTGGACCACCCGCCAGGTCGAGTCCTTCGCCGCCGCCGCGCGAGCCGAGAACCTCGCCGCCCCCCAGGGCGCCACCCAGGGCGTCGGCACGTCCCGGGTCACCGGCTGGGTCCGCCACTACGCCCAGCAGCGCGACCTGATCCGGACCCTCCAGGACGCCGGCTTCGACGTCTGGATCGTCTCCGCCTCGCCCGAACCCGTCGTCGACGTCTGGGCGAAGGGCATCGGCGTCCACCCCTCCCACGCCATCGGCATCCGCAACACCGTCGAGCACGGCCGCCTCACCGCCCACCTCAAGGGCTGCGGCACCGTACGCGACGGCGAGGACCGGATGATCACCTACATCGACGGCAAGCGCTGCTGGATCAACCAGGAGATCCTCGGCGTCCACGGCCCCGCCGCCGAACGCGTACAACCCGCCTCCCGGCGCCAGGTCCTCGCCGCGGGAGACTCCGACACCGACGTCTCCTTCCTGCGGGACGCCACAGGACTGCGCCTGGTCCTCAACCGCAACAAGGTCGAACTCATGTGCCGGGCGTACGAGAACGGTGACGGCCGCTGGATCGTCAACCCCATGTTCATCGAGCCGAAGCAGCCGAAGACGACCCCGTACCCCTGCGCCACGACGGGCTACACGGCGAGCGACGGCACGCCGGAACCGGTCCGCCGCCCGGACGGAAGCGTGATCCCGGACCAGACCGACACGGTGTACTGACCGCCGGTCACGTCAGAGGAAGGTCTGCCCCTCGCCCCGGTACGTCGGCACGGTCGCCGTGATCCGATCGCCCTCGATCAGCCGCAGACTCTCGAACCGCTCGCACAGCTCGCCGGCCTTCGCGTGCCGGAACCACACCTTGTCGCCGATTCGCAGGTCGTCGGCCGGCGAGCCGAGCAGGGGGGTCTGCACCTCGCCGGGACCCTCCCGCGGGTCGTACCGCAGACCCTCCGGGAGATACGGCACGGGCAGCCGGTCACGGCCCGCCGCCCCGGACGCCGGATAGCCGCCACCGAGCACGGTCACCACGCCGACGCCCGGACGGCGGACGACGGGCTGCGCGAAGAGCGCGGCGGGCCTCGCGCTGAACGACGTGTAGTTGTCGAAGAGCCGGGGCACGAACAGGCCCGAACCCGCGGCGATCTCCGTGACCGCCTCCTCGGCGGCCGTGTGCTGCACGCTGCCGGTACCGCCGCCGTTCACGAACTCCAGGTCCGGCGCCACCGCCCGCACGGCCCGCACCACGGCCGCCCGGCGCTCCGCCAGCTCCCGGCGGGCCGCCGCCTGCATCAGCCGGATCGCCCGCGACCGCAGCGGCCTGCCCGCGACCGCGTCGCCGACCCCGGCGACATGCCCCTCGTACGCCATGATCCCGACCAGCCGGAAACCGGGGCGTCGCGCCACCGACCGGGCCAGCTCGGCCAGCTGGGCGGGCTCCCGCAGCGGAGAGCGCCGCGCGCCGACCCGTATCCGCCCCCCGAGCAGGGACAGCGCCGTGTCCAGCTCGAGACAGACCCGGACCTCCTCCGTCCCGCCCGCGCGAGCCGCGTCGATCAGATCCAGCTGCGCCACGTCGTCGACCATCACCGTCACGGCGGCGGCGAGCTTCGGGTCCCGTGCCAGCTCGCCGAAGCCGGATCGGTCCGCCGACGGATACGCGAGGAGGACGTCCTCGAACCCGGCGCGCGCCAGCCACAGCGACTCGTCGAGCGTGAACGACATGATCCCGGCGAAACCCTTCCGCGCGAGCACCCGCTCCAGGAGCGCCCGGCACCGCACGGACTTGCTCGCCACCCGCACCGGCTTGCCCCCGGCCCGGCGCACCAGGTCCGCCGCGTTGGCGTCGAAGGCCTCAAGATCGACGATCGCCACGGGCGCGTCGAGATGAGCGGTGGCCCGGTCGTAACGGGCCCGGTCGGCGGCACGGGGAGTCATGGCCCGAGCTTGCCAGACGTGTTTACGGGTGGGTAGCCCCTGGGTTCCCGCGCGGGGCGGAACAGCCCGTAGAGTGACGGGCATTGTCGACACGAGCGGGGGAACGGGGATGACCGGCGAGCAGCATCCCCGCACGCCCTCCCGCATCACGGAGGCCCTGCTCCCCACGGACGAACCGACCCCGATGGAGACGACGACCCGCCTCCGCGTGATCCACCCGGACGCCCCACGGGACGCGGCGCGCAACGAAAACGGTCACGGCAAGGGAAACGCCCCGGGGACACCCCCGCCCCCACCCGCGCCTCCGACCGCACCACGTACGGCGCCTCCGACCGCACCACGTACGGCGCCTCCGACCGCCGCTCGCACGGCGCCGCCGAGCGGTTCTCCGGTCACACCTCGCACGGCGCCGCCGAGCGGTTCTCCGGTCACACCTCGCACGGCGCCGCCGAGCGGACCGCCGGTCACACCTCGCACGGCCGACCAGGTTGCTGCGGCACCCGCGACCCCGCCCCCGCCGGTGCGCGCTCCTGAGGCCTCGGCTCGGGCCGCCGCCGGTTCGTCCGCTCCCGCCGGGCCCGGGCCCGGGGCCGTTCCGGCGCGGCCGGGGGGCCCGGCGCCCACCGGTCCCGCCCGGCCGGAGGCCCCCGCGTCCGCCGTTCCGCCCCCGCCCCGGGCACCCCTCTCCGCCCCGCCGGAGGCCTCCGTCCCCGGCCGGCACCTGCCGGGTGCCCTGCCCTCCCCCCGGCCCCCCGTCATCCCCTACGGCCACACCTACGGCGCCCCCGGCGCCCTGCCGCCCGAGGTGCCCGTCGAGACGACCACGCGGCTTCGGCCCGTGCGGGAGCGGCGGACCGGGCGGCGGGTCGCCGTCGCCGTCTGTGCCGTGCTCGGGGTCGGGTTCATCGGCGGCGCCCTCGCCGGGATGTGGCTGGCCGCCGCCGAGCCCGGCGCGCCCGCCGAACCCGCCGGGTACGCCGAGGCGAAGGACCTCTGGCACAACGCCCCCGTCGACATCCTCTTCCCCCGTACCCTCGCGGGCCCCGGCGCGGGCCCCGGCGCCGCCGCACGCACCTGGACCCGGATCGTCGTCGCCCCGGACGCCGCCTGCACGCCCGCCGTCCTCGCCAAGGGCCTGCTCGCCACCCTCCGGCCGCTCGGCTGCGAACGTGTCCTGCGCGCCACGTACACCGACGCCACCGCCAGCAGCGTCATCACCGTCGGCCTCGTCTTCACCCACGCCGACGCCCCCACGCAACGCACCCTCGGCCAGGGCCTCACCGGTCGCCTCGGCGCGGACGTCCCCCCGGCGCTCCCCGGCCCCGGCACCGTCGCCGCCCGCTTCGGCGCCGGCCAGCGCGCCAGCTGGTGGCTGAACGCCCCCGCCGACCTCCCCGTCGTCGTCACCGCCGTCTCCGGCTTCGCCGACGGCCGGGCCGTCGAGAGCCCGCAGCCCGCCGACCGGGCCGTGGCCCCCGGTCGTACCGACGCCGCCGCGCAGTCCGGCCTCGGCCACGAGGCCAAGGGCATCACGGTGCGCTTCGAGCGGCTGCTCCGCACGACGGCCGCCGCCGCGGCCAAGGAGAAGAACGACCGGTGACCCGACCCACCCGCACCGCCGCGGCCGTCCTCCTCGCCGCCGCCTTCGCCGTCCTCCCCGCCACCACCGCGCCCGCGTACGCCGACACCATCCGGGCCCGCCAGTGGGGCCTCGAAGCGCTCCACACGGCGGAGGCCTGGCGTACCACCAAGGGCGAGGGCATCGTCGTCGCCGTCCTCGACACCGGCGTCGACGCCGAGCACCCGGACCTGGTGGGTTCCGTCCTCCCGGGACGTGACCTCATCGGCTTCGGCGCGTCCAGGGGCGACCGCTCCTGGGCCCAGCACGGCACGGCCATGGCCGGGATCATCGCCGGACACGGCCACGGGTACGACGGCGGGGACGGCGTCCTCGGCATCGCCCCCGAAGCCGAGATCCTCCCCGTACGGGTCATCCTCGAAGGCACCGACAAGGCCCGCGACAAGGCCCGCAAGACCCGCGGCACCGCCCTCGCGGAGGGCATCCGCTGGGCGGCCGACCACGGCGCCGACGTCATCAATCTCTCCCTCGGCGACGACTCCAAGTCCGCGCATCCCGACGCGCGCGAGGACGCCGCCGTCCAGTACGCGCTCGGGAAGGGCGTCTCCGTCGTCGCCTCCGCCGGCAACGGCGGCGAGAAGGGCGACCACATCTCGTACCCCGCCGCCTACCCCGGCGTCATCGCCGTCACCGCCGTCGACCGCTACGGCACCCACGCCTCCTTCTCCACCCGCCGCTGGTACGCCACCGTCAGCGCCCCCGGCGTCGACGTCGTCATGGCCTATCCCGACCGCCGCTACTACGAGGGCTGGGGCACCAGCGCCGCCGCCGCGTTCGCCTCCGGAGCCGTCGCCCTCGTCCGCTCCGCCCACCCCGACCTCACCCCGGCCCAGATCAAGCGCCTGCTCATCGACACCGCCCGCAACCGGCCGAAGGGCGGCCGCAGCGACGCCAAGGGGTACGGGACGGTCGACCCGGCAGCCGCGATCGAGGCGGGCGCCGGGCTCACGGGCGGCGACCCGAAGACCACCACCAGCGGATACCGGGGCCGGTACTTCGGCCCCGGCCCCCTCCCCGCCGTCGAGGAGAGCCGTCCCATCGGTCTGCTCGCCCCCCTCGCGGGCGGGCTCGGCGCCCTGCTGCTCCTGACCGCCGTCGTCCTGGGACGCGCCCACCGGAGCTCGTAGGACCGGAGCCGGCAGGCCCGGGGACCCGGCGGGCCGGGCGTCCGGCCGCGCCGGTTAGGCTCGGTGCGTGGCGCTCAAGAACATCCCGGACCCCGGTTTCTCCGACGACGACGGCACCGCCGACCCGCGGCTCGCCGCGGCCCTCGCGGCCTGGGCGGAGGACAGAACCGCCCACGGTCCGGTCCTCGACGCGCTGCGGGACGCCCGGCTGCTCGTCCCCGTGGTCGCCGTCCTCGGCGAGGTCGAGACCGACGAGAACGGCCTGCGCCGCGAGAAGACCAGCGACATGGCGGTCCCCACCCTCACGGCCGGTGACCGGCGGGCCCTGCCCGCCTTCACCTCGATCGCCTCGCTCGCCCTGTGGGACCCCGAGGCCCGGCCCGTGGCCGTCCCGCTCCACCAGGCCCTCCAGGCCGCCGCGCACGAGAAGGCGGACACGGTGGTCCTGGACCTCGCGGGCCCCGTGCCGTACCAGCTGACCGGTCCGGCCCTGCTCGCCCTCGCCGAGGGCCGTACCAGCGCCGACCCGCTCGACGACCCCGCCGTACGGGAAGCGGTACGGGCCGCCGTCGCCGCCGAGCCCGCGGTGCTCCGCGCCCACCTGGGTCCCGGCGCCGCCGACGGCACCCTGGCCCTGGTCCTGGCCGGGGACGCCTCCCCGGCGGAGGCGGCCCAGCGCGTGGCCCGCGCCCTGGCGGCCGACGAAACACTGAGGGCCCGCCTGGTGCGGGGCCTCGACCTGGCACTCCTGCCGGCCTCGGCCGCCCCTCCGGGCGAGCCCTTCTACGTAAAGAAGTAGGGCACGCCCTACTTCTTTACTTACTTACCTACCTGCCTACCGGCTTCTAGCCGTACACCGGCCCCGTGACTGCACTCTTCCGGGGGGCGACCCCCGTACCCCCGATCAGGCCCTAGCCGTACACCGGCCCCGTGTACTTCTCGCCCGGCCCCTGGCCCGGCTCGTCCGGGATCAGGGAGGCCTCGCGGAAGGCGAGCTGGAGGGACTTCAGGCCGTCCCGCAGGGGAGCGGCGTGGAAGGAGGAGACCTCCGTCGCGCCGGCGTCCAGCAGACCGGCGAGCGCGTGCACCAGCTTGCGGGCCTCGTCGAGGTCCTTGTACTTGTCGCCCTCCTCGGTGAGCCCGAGCTTCACCGCGGCGGCGCTCATCAGGTTGACGGCGACCGTCACGATCACCTCGACCGCCGGGACCTCCGCGATGTCGCGGGTCATGGCGTCGAAGTCAGAGGACTCCGGGGGCACTGTGGAGTCCGGGGACTCGTTCTGGGGCGTCTCGCTCATGCCTCATACGATATGCCGGTCCTCGGTTAGCGGAGACCGCCGGGTCCTGCTAACCTTGTGTAACGACCGGCCGGACACGTGTGTGCCCGGCCCACAAGTGGAGGCTCCGAACTCCCACCTGACCACCCTCGCGGGTGGCGGGTCACCGGTCAGGTGGCGCCCATCGTTCCGTACGGACGATGGAGCCGCCCGATGTGCGCCCCGCGGTTGACCGCGGCGGTGTTCCGGTATTCCCCTGGAGCCCCGCCTGTGTCCCGTCCGGGGCGTTTTTCATGTGCCGGCGCGGTTGGTCTCAGAAACAGACGTTGCGCGTCCGTCCGCCAGGCGGTCGCGTGGTGCTACCTAGGAGGATCCATCAGCGCCGAGCCCCGCATCAACGACAGGATTCGCGTTCCCGAGGTGCGACTTGTCGGACCCAGCGGCGAGCAGGTCGGGATTGTTCCGCTTGCCAAGGCCCTGGAGCTCGCACAGGAGTACGACCTCGACCTGGTCGAGGTCGCGGCGAACGCCCGTCCGCCCGTGTGCAAGCTCATGGACTACGGGAAGTTCAAGTACGAGTCGGCCATGAAGGCCCGTGAGGCGCGCAAGAACCAGGCGCACACGGTCATCAAGGAGATGAAGCTCCGGCCGAAGATCGACCCGCACGACTACGACACCAAGAAGGGTCACGTCGTCCGGTTCCTCAAGCAGGGCGACAAGGTCAAGATCACGATCATGTTCCGTGGTCGTGAGCAGTCCCGCCCCGAGCTTGGTTTCCGGCTGCTGCAGCGGCTGGCGTCGGACGTCGAGGAGCTTGGCTTCATCGAGTCCAACCCGAAGCAGGACGGCCGGAACATGATCATGGTTCTCGGCCCGCACAAGAAGAAGACCGAGGCCATGGCCGAGGCGCGTGAGGCTCAGGCCGCACGCAAGGCCGAGCGCCAGGGCGTCACCGCCGAGGAGACGTCCGAGGCTCCGGCCGAGGCCGAGGCCGAGGTCGAGGCTCCGGTCACCGAGGCCGAGGCCGACGCTCCGGTCGAGAACCCCGAGGCGTGACCCGAGGGGCTGCCCTCCAGGCAGCCCCGGGCCCCGCCCGGAACCACCAGACGAAGAATTGACGCTCCCGTATGTTCGGTGCCCGCACCGGGGGGAGCGCCACTGACGAGGAGATACGGCGCGATGCCGAAGAACAAGACGCACTCCGGTGCCAAGAAGCGCTTCAAGGTCACCGGCACCGGCAAGATCATGCGCGAGCGCGCCGGCAAGCGCCACCTGCTCGAGCACAAGTCGTCCAAGCTGACGCGTCGCCTCACCGGCAACGCCGAGATGGCCCCGGGCGACGCGGCCAAGATCAAGAAGATGCTGGGCATCTGATCTGATCACCCGCCCTCGGCGACGAGGGCTACCGGCCAGGTCCGGGACCCATTCGTTTTTCGGGTCGTGTGAGTCCAACCACGACCCCGCTACAAGGAGTTAACAAGTGGCACGCGTCAAGCGGGCAGTCAACGCCCACAAGAAGCGCCGGGCGATCCTCGAGGCGGCCAAGGGCTACCGCGGTCAGCGTTCGCGCCTGTACCGCAAGGCCAAGGAGCAGGTCACCCACTCGCTGGTCTACAACTACAACGACCGCAAGAAGCGCAAGGGCGACTTCCGCCGTCTGTGGATCCAGCGCATCAACGCCGCTGCCCGCGAGAACGGCATGACGTACAACCGCCTCATCCAGGGTCTGAACGCCGCCAACATCGAGGTGGACCGCAAGATCCTCGCCGAGCTGGCCGTCAACGACCCCAACGCGTTCGCCGCGCTGGTCGAGGTCGCGCAGAAGGCTCTGCCGGCTGACGTCAACGCCCCGAAGGCCGCCGCCTGATCTTCCAGGCCGCAGTACCTCTGCCCGGACCCGCAGGCGCGCTCGCGCCTGCGGGTCCGGGTGCGTCGGCCCCGAAGCACCCGCCCGGCCCTCCCCGTACCCGGTCGCGCGGCGCCCGGATCCCGTAGTCCCCGGCCCCGAAGAGAGAACCGCAGCACCTCATGGTCACCCCCGAGCTGATCTCCCCGCGTTCCCCGCGCGTCGTCGCCGCCCGGCGGCTCGCCAAGCGCAACTTCCGGGGCAAGGACCGCCTCTTCATCGCCGAGGGCCCGCAGGCCGTCCGCGAGGCCGTCGAGCACCGCGGTTCCACCGGAGAGCCGACGCTCGTCGAACTCTTCACCACCGTCGAGGCCGCCGAGCGCTACGCCCCGATCATCGAGGCCGCCCTCGCCGCGGGCGCCCGCGTCCACCACGCCTCCGACGCCGTCCTCGCCGAGGTCTCCCAGACCGTGACCCCGCAGGGGCTCGTCGGCGTCTGCCGGTTCCTCGACTCGCCGTTCGAGGAGATCGTCGCGGCACAGCCCAAGCTGGTCGCCGTCCTCGCCCACGTACGCGACCCCGGGAACGCCGGCACCGTGCTGCGCTGCGCCGACGCGGCCGGCGCGGACGCCGTCGTCCTCACCGACGCCTCCGTCGACCTCTACAACCCGAAGTCGGTACGCGCCTCCGTCGGGTCCCTGTTCCACCTGCCGGTCGCCGTCGGCGTCCCCGTCGAGCAGGCCGTCGCCGGACTGAAGAGCGCGGGCGTACGGATCCTCGCCGCCGACGGCGCGGGCCAGGACGACCTCGACGCCGAGCTGGACGCCGGCACCATGGGCGGACCCACCGCCTGGATCTTCGGCAACGAGGCCTGGGGGCTGCCCGAGGAGACCCGGGCCCTGGCCGACGCCGTCGTCCGCGTCCCGATCCACGGCAAGGCCGAGAGCCTCAACCTCGCCACGGCCGCCGCGGTCTGCCTGTACGCCTCCGCTCGCGCCCAGCGCCCCCGAACCTCCGCCTGAAGGGCCCGTTCCGCCCTTCCCGCCCAGTAGAGTGACGCACTCGGGGGCCCACTGCGCTACACGGAGAGGTGGGATACGGGGATGACGGCCGGCACGGACAGTCCCGCACAGGCACGGAGCGCCGCCGCGCACGCCCCGGAACCACCGGAGCCGGCCGGCCAGGCCGGGACCGCGGCCCCGGGACGACCGGAAGAGCCGGCGGCTCCCGTCGGCTTCGCCGGGGTTCACCCCGACGACCTTCCCGACGGTCTCGTCATCGCCGACGAGACCGGCCGGGTCGTCTGCTTCAACACCGCCGCCAGCCGCATCACCGCCGTACCCGGCGACCGTGCCCTCGGCCTCCCCCTCGACCAGGCGCTGCCCCTCGAAGACCTCAAGGGCCGCCGCTGGTGGACCCTGACCGACCCGTACGGCGGCATCGCCACCCGCCGCGGCCAGCCCGAGCGCAACCTGCTGCTGCCCGGCGGCCGCGAGGTCCTCGTCTCCGCCCGGTACGTCCGCGAGCACCCCACGGGCCCGGTCCGCCGGGTCGTGGTCTCCCTGCGCGGCACCGAGGCCCGCCGCCGCACCGAGCGCAGCCACGCCGAGCTCATCGCCACCGTCGCCCATGAGCTGCGCTCCCCGCTCACCTCCGTGAAGGGCTTCACCGCCACCCTCCTCGGCAAGTGGGAGCGGTTCAACGACGAGCAGAAGCGGCTGATGCTGGAGACGGTCGACGCCGACGCCGGCCGCATCAAACGGCTCATCGCCGAACTCCTCGACATCTCCCGGATCGACTCGGGACGGCTCGAAGTGCGCCGCCAGCCCGTCGACATCGCCGCCGCCGTCGGCCGCCACGTCCAGGTGCACACCACCGCGGGCCAGTCCCCGGACCGCTTCTTCGTACGGATCAGGCCGGAGCTGCCGCCGCTGTGGGCCGACCCCGACAAGATCGACCAGATCCTCGGCAACCTCCTCGAAAATGCGGTGCGCCACGGAGAGGGAACCGTCACCATCGAGGTGGCACCCGCCAGGACGTGCGACGACGGAGAAGAGGGGACGGAGGTCACCGTGAGCGACGAGGGCCCCGGCATCCCCGAAGAGTCCATGAGCCGTGTCTTCACCCGCTTCTGGCGGGGCAGCAAGCGCGGCGGCACCGGCCTCGGTCTGTACATCGTCAAGGGCGTCGTCGAGGCCCACGGCGGCACGATCACCGTCGGAAGGGGCCCCCGGGGCGGGGCCGAGTTCCGATTTATCCTGCCCGTCGGCACCCCGGCCCATCTCCTCTGACGTCTCAGCAGGCGAGACCGTACGAGATCAGGAGCCAGCCGGGCCGCCCACGGGCTCATTCGCGTCCCCCCACCCCGTTAGACTCGTCCTTTGGCACGTTTGCGCCCTTGACGTCGAGCGGGGCCGCCCAGCCAGCCAACGGAAGCACGGGAAGAGATGTCCGCACCCAATAAGTCGTACGACCCGGTTGAGGTCGAGGCACTGAAACCGGAAGAGATCGAGCGCATGCGGGACGAGGCGCTCGCCGCCTTCGCCGCCGCGGGCGACCTCGACGCGCTCGCGCATGCGAAGACCGCGCACACCGGTGGCACCTCGCCGCTGGCGCTCGCCAACCGGGAGATCGGCGCCCTGCCTCCGCAGGCCAAGGCCGCCGCCGGAAAGCTCGTGGGCCAGGCCCGCGGCGTCGTCTCCAAGGCGCTCGCCGCCCGCCAGACCGAGCTGGAGGCCGAGCGTGACGCCCGCGTCCTCGTCGAGGAGGCCGTCGACGTCACCCTGCCGTACGACCGCGTCCCGGCCGGTGCCCGCCACCCGCTGACCACGCTCATGGAGCGCGTCTCCGACGTGTTCGTCTCCATGGGGTACGAGGTCGCCGAGGGTCCCGAGGTCGAGGCGGAGTGGTTCAACTTCGACGCCCTCAACTTCGTCCCGGACCACCCGGCCCGGCAGATGCAGGACACCTTCTTCGTCCGGGGAACCTCCCCCGACGGAAAGGCCACCACGGGCGACGAGTCCGGTGTCGTGCTCCGTACCCACACCTCGCCGGTCCAGGCCCGCACCCTCATCGACCGGGAGCCCCCGGTCTACGTGGTGTGCCCCGGCCGCGTCTACCGCACCGACGAGCTCGACGCCACGCACACCCCGGTCTTCCACCAGATCGAGCTGCTCGCCGTCGACGAGGGCCTGACCATGGCCGACCTCAAGGGCACCCTGGACCACATGGTCCAGGCGCTCTTCGGCCCGGACATGAAGACCCGGCTCCGGCCGAACTTCTTCCCCTTCACCGAGCCGTCCGCCGAGATGGACATGCTCTGCTACGTCTGCCGCGGCGAGTCCGTCGGCAACCCGGACCGCCCCTGCCGCACCTGCGGCAGCGAGGGCTGGATCGAGCTCGGCGGCTGCGGCATGGTCAACCCCAAGGTGCTCGTCGCCTGTGGTGTGGACCCCGAGAAGTACAGCGGATTCGCCTTCGGGTTCGGCATCGAGCGGATGCTGATGTTCCGCCACAACGTCGACGACATGCGAGACATGGTCGAGGGTGACGTCCGGTTCACCCGGCCGTTCGGGATGGAGATCTGATGCGGGTCCCGCTTTCTTGGCTGCGGGAGTACGTCGACCTGCCGGCGACGGAGACCGGCCGCGACGTCCAGGCCAAGCTCATTTCGGCAGGCCTCGAGGTCGAGGCCGTCGAGCGGCTCGGCGCCGGCCTGACCGGCCCGCTGGTGGTCGGCAAGGTCCTCACCATCGAGGAGCTGACGGACTTCAAGAAGCCCATCCGCTTCTGCACCGTCGACGTCGGCCAGGCCAACGGCACCGGCGAGCCCCAGGAGATCATCTGCGGCGCCCGGAACTTCGCCGCGGGCGACAAGGTCGTCGTGGCCCTGCCCGGCGCCGTGCTCCCCGGCGACTTCCGGATCGCCGAGCGCAAGACGTACGGCCGGGTCTCCCGGGGCATGATCTGCTCCGGCGACGAGCTCGGCATGGGCGACGACGGTACGCACGGCATCATCGTGCTGCCGCCCGAGCACGAGGTCGGCACCGACGCCACGGTCCTCCTGGAGCTGTTCGACGAGGTCCTCGACATCGCCGTCACCCCGGACCGCGGCTACTGCCTCTCGATGCGCGGTGTCGCCCGCGAGGCGGCCACCGCCTACGGCCTGCCGCTGCGCGACCCGGCGCTGCTCGACGTGCCCGCGCCGAACTCGTACGGCTACCCGGTCCAGATCACCGACCCGATCGGCTGCGACCGCTTCACCGCGCGCACCGTGGTCGGCCTCGCACCCGAGGCCCGGTCCCCGATCTGGCTCCAGCGCCGGCTGCAGAAGGCCGGCATGCGCCCGATCTCGCTGGCCGTGGACGTCACCAACTACGTGATGCTGGAGCTCGGCCAGCCGCTGCACGCGTACGACCGCAGCCGGCTCGACGGCCCCATCGGCGTCCGCCGCGCCGAGGCCGGCGAGAAGATCACCACCCTCGACGGCACCGTGCGCGTCCTGGACGCCGCGGACCTCGTCATCACCGACAACCGCGGCCCCATCGGCATCGCGGGCGTCATGGGCGGTGCCCACACGGAGATCGCCGACCCGGAGACCGACCCGGAGACCGGTTACGTCACCGGCACCGCCGAGGTCGTCATCGAGGCCGCGCACTTCGACCCGATCTCGATCGCCCGCACGGCCCGCCGTCACAAGCTGTCCTCCGAGGCGTCCAAGCGCTTCGAGCGGGGCGTCGACCCGCAGGCCGCCGCCGCTGCCGCGCAGCGCACCGTCGACCTGCTCGTGCTGCTCGCTGGCGGCACGGCCGAGGCCGGCGTCACCGAGATCAGCGCCCCGTCCGCGCCGCGCACGATCACCATGCCGGCGAACCACCCGGACAGGGTCGCGGGCGTCGACTACGGCCGTGAGACCGTCGTCCGCCGCCTCCAGGAGGTCGGCTGCGACGTCTACGGCCAGGACGAGCTCGTCGTCACCGTGCCCTCGTGGCGCCCCGACCTCGCCGCGCCGAACGACCTCGCCGAAGAGGTCATCCGCCTGGAGGGCTACGAGAACCTGCCCTCCACGCTGCCCAAGCCCCCGGCCGGCCGCGGGCTCACCGAGCGCCAGCGCGTCCACCGCCGGGTGGGCCGCGCCCTGGCCGGCGCCGGCTACGTCGAGGCGCTGAACTACCCGTTCATCGGCGAGCAGGTCTTCGACCAGCTCGGCCTGGAGGCGGACGACACCTGCCGCCGGGTCGTGAAGCTGGTCAACCCGCTCTCCGACGAGGAGCCCGTGCTCCGCACGGCGCTGCTGCCGGGCCTGCTCGGGGCGCTCCGCCGCAACGACAGCCGCGGCAGCCACGACCTGGCGCTCTTCGAGACCGGTCTGGTCTTCCTGGCCGGCGAGCGGAGCGGCGTCGCCGTCCGGCTGCCCGTCGACCGCCGTCCCACGGACGAGGAGATCGCCGAGGTCAACGCGGCCCTGCCCGCGCAGCCCCGGCACGCCGCCGTCGTCCTGGCCGGTGCGCGCGAGCAGACCGGCTGGTGGGGCAAGGGCCGCCCGTCCGACTGGGCGGACGCGGTCGAGGCCGCCCGCACGGTGGCCCGGGAGACGGGCGCCGAGCTGATCGTGCGCCAGGGCCAGTACGGTCCGTGGCACCCGGGCCGCTGCGCCGAACTGCTCGTCCTCGTCAACGGCGAGGAACGGACCGTCGGCTACGCGGGCGAGCTGCACCCGCGCGTGGTGAAGTCCTTCGGCCTGCCGGCCAGGACCAGCGCGATGGAGCTCGACCTCGACCTGGTCGAGGCGGCGAACGAGGGCCCGCTCAGGGCCCCCCGTATCTCCTCCTTCCCGGTCGCCACCCAGGACGTCGCCCTGGTCGTCGCCCAGGACGTCCCGGCCGCCGAGGTCCAGGCCGCCCTGAGCGAGGGCGCGGGTGAACTCCTGGAGTCCGTCCGGCTGTTCGACGTCTACACCGGCGACCAGCTCGGCGAGGGCACCAAGTCCCTTGCGTACGCGCTGAAGTTCCGCGCCCCGGACCGGACCCTCACGGTCGACGAGGCCACCGCGGCCCGCGACGCGGCCGTGGCCCTGGCCTCGGAGCGCACGGGCGCCGTCCTCCGCGGCGCCTGACCGACACGGCACCACCAGAAGGGCCGCCCCGGGAATCCCCGGGGCGGCCCTCCGCCGTTTCTGACGGACTTCGAGGGCCGGCGGTCCGGCCGAGGTCGTCCGTCGACCGTCGGACACCCTTGGAGAGCCAAGGGAGTTCGGCCGAGTCGCCGCCGACGGCCCAGACCTCGGGCGATCGGCGACGGGGGCGCCGAACCTCGCTATGGCACGATCTTCGGAGCGTGCCAGAGAGCTTCGAAAGGGGGGTGGCGAGATGCCACTTGTTGCGATTCAGCCTTCCTACGGGAATCCGGTGGCGCGGCGGCACTGGGGCGACACGCTCGACAAGGAAGTGGCCTTCGGATCGGGCGATCGAGCGGCCGCGTTGTCCACGGAGCAGTACGAAGCCCTGATGAGGTTGCACGGCTCCGGCTCGGCCCGGTTCTGGGGAGCGACGTCGGCGCAGGACAAGAACATGACCCGGCTCCGTACGGGCGACGTGGTGCTCTTCACCGGGAAGAACCTGGTCAGGGGTATCGGCGAGGTCGGTTGCACGTTCAGGAACGCGAAGTTCGCCGACACCCTGTGGACACCTGACGCGGACAAGGGGAGCTGGCACAACGTGTACAGCCTTCTCGCGTTCCGGGACACGGAGATCCCCTACTCGGAAATATGGGACCTGCCGAGCTTCAACGCGGGCGACAACTTCATGGGCCTGCGGATACTCGAGGGCGACAAGGCCGAGGAGATTCTCCAGGGGCTGGGAATCGGCACGTCCACCGAGGCGCGGCGCAAAAATGTTCGCGACGCGGAGGTGGCGAGGGCCATCGCCGAGGGCACCAAGGTGGTTCCCGTCGAAGGGTTCCACACGCCCCACGCCACCTACCGGCGCGACGAGCGGGACATAGAGGTGCGTCGGACGGAACCGCTCCTGGTCGCGGAGTACAAGGCGACTCTGCACGGCGACGCGGTCGACCGTTTGCGGACACCGTCCGGGATCACCGATCTCCACGTGGTGGGAGTCGACGGCACGGAGATCATAGAGGCCAAGAGCGGCAGCGCCCACGGCTACGTGCGGGAGGCGCTGGGCCAGCTGCTGGACTACGCACCTCACAGCCCCGTCCCGGCCGACAGGCTCAGCGCCTTGTTCCCGGTCCGCCCGGCCGACGCGGACATCGCGCTCCTGCACCGCTACGGCATCGACTGCCTCTTCCGGTCACTGCCACACGAGTTCGAGCGCCTGGAGGCGCCGGGCGATGCCAGGGAGCACATGAGGAAGATCTGGTGGGGATGAACTCCTCTCCCGGAAGTGCCCGCCACGGCCGTCCCGCGCCGGGGCCACGATCGGGTACATGAGTGCGAACCTCACCTGCCCGTTCGCGTGGCGCATGCCTGGCGAAGGGCGGCGCGCCGGGGGTGCTCACTCCTTCGGGTGAGATCGTCGGGGGGTGTTCCCCGGTGGCCCGTACGGTCGGCAGAATCGACGCGGCCGCAGGCGCGGACCTGTGTGCCGCAGGGCCTTCGGGCGCTGTCGGGGCTCGGGAAGGGCCGTGCATGATCCGTACGAGGTCGTTGGTCTCCGATGGCTCCCGGCGCCGCCGGCTGGCCCCGCTCGCTCTTCCCACCGCCTGGGGCGCGGTGGCCGTGGCCTGGAAGTTCGGCTGTCCGCTCGCCCGGCAGCCCGGGCTGCCGATGAGGATCGCCACCAGCGTCGTCTTCCTCACCGTCGGCATCGGGCTTGTCTTCGGCCTCCGGCGCGGGCTCGTGCGCGAACTGGCGCGGGTGCGGGCCGTCGCGGTCGCCACCCAGCGGGTGCTGCTGCGCCCGCCGCCCGCGCGGCTCGACGGACTCGCGCTCGCGGCCGGGCAGTTGTCCGCCTCGCGGGGCGCGTCCGTCGGCGGGGACCTGTACGAGGCGGTGGCCACCCCGTACGGGGTGCGGATCGTCATCGGGGACGTCCGGGGCCACGGTCTCGCGGCGCTCGGCGCGGTGGTGGCGGTGCTCGGCAGCTTCCGTGAGGCCGCCCACGACGAACCCGAACTCGGTGGTGTGCTGCGGCGGCTCGAACGGGCCCTGGAGCGGCATCTTCGGGAGCGGGCGCGGGACGAGCACCCGGCGCGGACCGGGACGGATCCCGAGCATCCGGCGGCGGAGGAGTTCGTGACGCTGCTGCTCATGGAGGTCGGTGCCGACGGGCGGCTCTCGGTGTTCAACTGCGGTCACCCGGGGCCGTACCGGCTGGGTCCGGTGGCGGAGCGGCTGCCGGTCGGCGATCCGCTTCCGCCGCTCGGGGTGCTGCCCCTGCCCGCCGTGCCCGTGCCGTACACGGCGGCCCGGCTGCTGCCCGGTGAGACGCTCGTCCTGCACACCGACGGCGCCGAGGACGCCCGGGACCACCGGGGGCGGTTCTTCGCCCTTGACACCGCGCTCGCCGGGAGGCCGGGTGAGGCTCCCGCCGCGCTCGTCCGACGCGTCCAGACGGCCCTGCTGCACCACACGGGCGGCCGGCTCACCGACGACGTCGCGCTGCTCGTCGTACGCAACGACCGTGTCCGGGTCCCGGCGCAGCCCGCCGAACCCGGGCTGCGCCGCTCCCGGCCCGCCCCCTCCTCCCACTGGTGAGCGGAGGGGGACCGGGGCCGGCGCCGCCCGCCCCGCCACGGAGTGTCGGGCAGATCAGCGGGGCGGGCGACGCGGACCGGGCGGCCGCACTGTTGAGGGGGGAGCCGGCGGCCCGGTCGTCGCCTTGCGGCGAGAAGCACAGTCAACCGGTACGGGGACGAGTACGGCAGAGTACGCGGACCGGAAGAACGAGTACTTCGTTCACACCCCGTGCGAAATCGTCCCGTACGAAATCGGCCACCGCTACGCTGAGTTCACCGAGCGACCGGAGTGACCGGAGCGGCCATGCAGCCCAACACCTTGCTCGACGCCCTGCTCGACGAAGCGGGTGTCTCCCACGCCGGCCTGGCCGCCCATGTGAACCGGGCGGGCCGGGCCAGGGGCCTCGCCCTGCGCTACGAACACACCGCCGTCGCCCGCTGGTTGAAGGGTCAGCGGCCGCGCGGCCAGGTGCCCGACCTGATCTGCGAGGTGCTCGCCGCCCGGCTGCACCGGCAGGTGACCCTGGACGACATCGGTTACGGGATGCCGGACGGGCCGCTGCCCGCGGCCGGTTCGCCGCTCTCCGGCTTCGTGGAGCGGGCGGCCGCGCTGTGGCGCTCCGACGAGCAGCAGCGGCCGCACATAGTGGGTGCGCCGGCCGTGACCGGTACCCCGGCGGTGATGCCCGTGTGGGAGTGGGAGAACCCGCCGGAGGACGTCGACGTCTCCCGCTCAGGACGGACGACGGTCTCGGCCGCCGACATCGCGGTGCTGAGCGCCGCACGGTCCCACTACGAGCAGATGTACCGCAAGGCCGGGGGCATCGCGACCCGGGCCCGGATCGTCGGCTTCCTCACCGCGGAGACCGCGCCGCTGCTGCGGGGCTCGTACAGCGATGCCCTCGGACGGCGGCTGCACCGGGCCACCGGCGGACTCGTGGCGGTGGCGGGCATCTGCGCGTACGACGCGGACGCGCACGGTCTCGCCCAGCGCTACTTCCATCAGGCGCTGCGGCTCGCGAAGGCGAGCGGGGACCGGGGCCTCGGCGCCTATGTGATCGCGCTCCTCGTCAACCAGTCGCTGTTCATGGGGGAGTACCGGCAGGCGGTCGCGTTCGCCGAGGCGGCGCTGCGGGCGGCGGGGCGGCAGATCACGCCGGCGCTCGCGGCCGATCTGACGGCGATGCAGGCGAAGGCGTACGCGCACCTGGGCGACGGGGTGGCCGCGCTGGCCTGCATCCGGCGGGCCGAGACGGCGGCGGAGCGGATCACTCCGGGGGAGGAGCCGGCCGAGACGGGTTATGTCCAGCCGGGTTTCGTCAACGTCCAGGTCGCCGAGGCCCTCCTCGGTCTGGGTGATCTCACCGCCGCCCACGAGCACGCGTCGATGGCGGTGGGGACGCCCTCCCACGACCGGGGCCGGGTGCACCGGCTCGCCATGCTCTGCCAGATCGAGCTGCGGCAGGGGGAGGCCGACGGGGCGGCGCGGACGGCCGTGGAGATGACCGAGCGGGCGCGGGGGATGGAGTCGCGGCGGCTGCGGGACCGGCTGCGGGAGGTGCGGGAGCGTCTCCTCGCGAGCGGGGGCGGGGACGCCCGGGAGGCGGCGGCTCTGATCGACGGAGCCCTGCGCGTTCCCCTGTGAGCGTCGAACTGCTGCGATATTGCCACCAAACAAGCACCGTCCAGTCGGAAGGTGGCAAGAACGTGCAGTGGACGAAACTGAGCGAACGCTCTGTCTATGAGAACCGCTGGTTCCGGGTGAACCTCGCGGACGTCGAACTCCCGGACGGCCGCCACCTCGACCACTATCTGATCCGGCTCCGCCCGGTCGCCGTCGCGACCGCCGTCAACGAGGCCGACGAAGTACTGATGCTCTGGCGCCATCGCTTCATCACCGACAGCTGGGGCTGGGAGCTGGCCGCCGGCGTCGTCGAGGACGGCGAGGACATCGAGGCGGCCGCCGCCCGCGAGATGGAGGAGGAGACCGGCTGGCGCCCGGGCCCGCTGCGCCACCTCCTCACCGTCGAGCCGTCCAACGGCCTGACCGACGCGCGGCACCACCTGTACTGGGCCGAGCGGGCCACGTACACGGGACCGCCCGAGGACGCCTTCGAGTCCTCCCGGCGGGCCTGGGTCCCGCTGAAAGAGGTCCCCGACATGATCGCCAGGGGCGAGATCCCGGCCGCCAACATGGCCGCCGGGCTGCTGATGCTCCACCATCTGCGCCTCGGCTGAGGCACGCGGACATGCCGGACGGCCCGTACCTGTGCGTGTGTACGGGCCGTCCGGGGTCTGTGGGGGTCAGGCGTACGCGACCCGTGGGGTCAGGCGTACGGGCCTGGGGGGCAGGCGTACGGGCCTGTGGGGTCAGGCGTACGGGTAGAAGCCCGAGCCCGACTTCCGGCCGAGCCGGCCCGCGTCCACCATGCGCTGGAGCAGCGGGGGAGCGGCGTACAGCGGCTCCTTGTACTCCGCGTACATCGAGTCGGCGATCGAGGCGATCGTGTCCAGACCGATCAGGTCGGAGAGCTTGAGCGGGCCCATCGGGTGGGCGCAGCCGAACTCCATGCCGTTGTCGATGTCGTCGCGGCTCGCGATGCCCGACTCGAACATCCGGATGGCCGAGAGCAGGTACGGCACGAGCAGCGCGTTGACGATGAAGCCGGAACGGTCCTGGGCGCGGATCGCGTGCTTGCCGAGCGTCTTCTCGGCGAAGGCCTGCGCCCGGCTGATCGTGCCCTCGGAGGTGGTGAGGGCCGGGATCAGCTCGACGAGCTTCTGCACCGGGGCCGGGTTGAAGAAGTGGATGCCGATGACCTGGTCGGGGCGGGAGGTCGCCACGGCCAGCTTCACCAGCGGGATGGAGGAGGTGTTCGAGGCCAGGATGGCGTCCGGCCGGGTCATCACCTGGTCGAGTACCTGGAAGATCTCGGTCTTGACCTGCTCGTTCTCCACGACCGCCTCGATGACGAGGTCGCGGTCGGCGAACTCGCCGAGGTCGGTGGTGAAGCTGAGGCGAGCGAGGGTCGCGTCCCGCTCCTCCTCGGTGATCTTGCCGCGTTCGGCGGCCTTCGCCAGCGAGTTGTAGAGCCGCGTGCGGCCGATCTCCAGCGCCTCGCCGGTGGTCTCGGCGACCCTCACGTCAAGGCCGCTCCGGGCACACACCTCTGCGATGCCCGCGCCCATCTGGCCGCAGCCCACCACTCCGACGCGCTCAATGTCGGCCATGGAGTCCGTCACCTCGTGCCTTTCGCTCTTCTCTGGCGGCGGGGCCCGTGTGATTCCGATGCGTCCGCCTCGACCCCACGACGTTACCGCTCATTAACCGATGATCGATCGTCCGGGGTGGGCATGCTGTCCGGGTGGGTGTGAGGTATGCGACAGAGGAGGGGTACAAGTGCGGCCTATCGGCAGAAGAGGGTTCGTGGCCGGAGCGGCGGGAACGGTGCTCGCCGTGACGGGGTCGACAGGGCAGGCGGCGGCCGCGGCCCCGCTGCCGGCCGCACGGAGACCGCGCCGTCCCGCGTTCCGCGGCGTGTGGATCGCGACGGTCGCCAACCGTGACTGGCCCTCCCGGCCGGGCCTGACCGCCGAGGCGCAGCGCGCCGAACTCCTCGCCCACCTGGACACGGCGGTCGAGCGCCGGCTCAACGCGGTGGTCCTCCAGGTGCGGCCGACCGCCGACGCGCTGTGGCCCTCGCCGTACGAGCCGTGGGCGCAGTACCTCACCGGGACGCAGGGCCGCGACCCCGGCTGGGACCCGCTGGGCACGGCCGTCGCGGAGGCCCATGAGCGGGGGCTCGAACTGCACGCCTGGTTCAATCCGTACCGAGTGGCGAATCACACGGACCCGACCCGGCTCGTCGCCGATCATCCGGCCCGGATCCACCCGGAGTGGGTGGTGCCCTACGGCGGGAAGCTCTACTACAACCCCGGCCTGCCCGAGGTCCGGAGCTTCGTCCAGGAGGCGATGCTGGACGCGCTGCGGCGCTACGAGATCGACGCCGTGCACTGGGACGACTACTTCTACCCGTACCCGGTGGCGGGTGAGGTCTTCGCCGACGACGAGGCGTTCGCGCGGTACGGCGGGAACTTCCCCGACAGGGCGTCCTGGCGGCGGCACAACACCGACCTGCTGGTCTCCGGCACGGCCGCCCGGATCAAGGAGATCAAGCCGCACGTGGCCTTCGGGATCAGCCCGTTCGGGGTCTGGCGGAACGCCTCCACCGATCCGGAGGGCTCGGACACCCAGGCGGGGGTGCAGACCTACGACGATCTGTACGCCGACAGCCGGAAGTGGATCCGGGAGGGCTGGATCGACTACGTCGTGCCCCAGCTCTACTGGAACATCGGCCTGCCCGCCGCCGACTACGCCAAGCTGCTGCCCTGGTGGGACGCCGTGGTCCGGGGCACCGGAGTCGGCCTCTACGTCGGTGAGGCGCTCTACAAGGCGGGCGACCCGGCCCAGCCCGCGGCCTGGCAGGACCCGAAGGAACTGTCACGGCACCTGGACCTCGCCGCCGGCCACCCGTCGGTCGGCGGCCACTGCTTCTTCGCGGCGAAGGAGGTCATGACGGACCGGATCGGGGCGATGGCCGCCGTGGTGGCCGATCACTACCCGACCAGGGTCCGTCCGCCGAGAGAGAGGGGTCAGTGGGACTCTCGGGGTCAGCGGGACTCCTAGGGCCGGCGGGCCTTCTTGGGGTCGACGGACCCGTTGGGGTCAGCGGGACTCCGCCTCCGGGTGATGGCGTACGACGGAGTCGGGGCCCGGCGACATCAGGGCCTCGTGACCGTCGTCCTCGAACTTCACGCGGTACGGGGGAGTGCCGTTCTCCCCCAGTACCTGAAGGATCTCGGCCGTACGGTCGTGGTGACCGACGGTCCGGCCGTGCACCAGCAGTTTGTCGCCCACGTTCGCCTGCATCGGGGTGGCCTCCTCGCGACCGGGCTTCTCCTGTTCGCAGCCTACGTCTGTCATTGTGACCCGGGTCACCCCGATCCGTCGCGTCAGCTCTTCGCCCGCTGCGTGACCGCGATGCAGACCAGGACGGCCACGGCCGCGAGCGGGGCGGCGAGCGGCAGGGTCTCACCCAGCAGGGACACCGACCAGACCAGGGTCAGGAGCGGCTGCGCGAGCTGGAGCTGGCTCGCCTTCGGGATGCCGATCGACGCCATGCCGCGGTACCAGACGTACAGGCCGAAGAAGGTGGAGCCGGCGGCGACCCAGACCAGGCCGATCACGCCATGGGCGTTCAGGTGCACCGGCTCGAAGGAGAGCGCCACGGCGGAGCCGACCGTCATCAGGGGCAGACAGAGGACGAGCGCCCAGCCGATGACCTGCCACCCGGGCATGAGCCGGGCAAGCCGCCCGCCCTCCGTGTAACCGGCCGCGCACACGAGGAGCGCGCCGAAGAGGTACAGATCGCCCCGCGACAGGGCCCCGCCGCTCTGGTGGAGCGTGAAGGCGATCACCACGACCGCGCCCGACACGGCGGCGAACCAGAAGGTGCGGGACGGGCGGCGCCCGGTCCGCACGGCGGCGAAGGTCGCCGTGGTGAGCGGCAGCAGGCCGACGACGACGGCGGCGTGCGAGGTGGTGGAGGTCTGTAGGGCCAGGGTCGTCAGGAGCGGGAAGCCGATGACGACACCGCCGGCCACGACGGCGAGGCCCGCCCAGTGCCGGCGCTCAGGCAGCGGCACCCGGCCGACGAGGAGGAAGACGCCCGCGATGAGGGCGGCGAGCGTGGAGCGCACGGCGACCAGGGACCAGGGGCCGAAGCTCTCCAGGCCCCAGACGGTCGACGGGAACGTGAGCGAGAAGGACACCACGCCGAGAGCGGCGAGCAGGGTGCCGCGGGGGAGCGGGTCGGCGGCGCCGCGCGGGGCGCTTCCCGAGGGGGTGCTCACCACGGTGCCGGTGGCGGGAACCGCTATCGTCGTGGAAGCAGTAGCGCTATTCTGTGCTCTCATGAATGAGCGTAGCAGTGTCGCGGAACTGGCGCATTCCCTGAGGGAGGACCTCAACCGCTACTCACCTGGTGGAAAGCTGCCGTCGAGTCGTGCGCTCGTCGAGCGCTACCGGGTCTCCCCGGTGACCGTCACCCGCGCTCTCGCCCAGCTCGCCGCCGAAGGGCTCGTGGTCACCCGCCCGGGGGCCGGTGCCTACCGTGCCGAGCCCCGTGCCGCCGCCCCCGTCACCGGCGACACCTCCTGGCAGGAGGTCGCGCTCAGCGCCGACACCGCCACGGAGCTCGTCCCCCGCGCCGTCGACGCCTCCGGCGTCCTCGTCACCCTCTCCGCACCGCCGCCGGGCGTGATCGAGTTCAACGGCGGCTACCTCCACCACTCGCTCCAGCCCCAGCGGGCCCTCGCCGCCGCTCTCGCCCGCGCCGGGCGCCGCCCCGGCGCCTGGGGCAGACCGCCCACGGACGGACTGCCCGAGCTGCGCGAGTGGTTCGCCCGCGAGATCGGCGGCAGCGTCACCGCGGCCGATCTGCTCATCACCGCCGGCGGCCAGTCCGCCATCACCACCGCCCTCCGCGCCCTCGCCCCGCCCGGCACCCCCGTCCTCGTCGAGTCGCCCACCTATCCGGGCATGCTCGCCGTCGCCCGCGCCGCCGGACTGCGGCCCGTGCCCGTGCCCGCCGACGCCGAAGGAGTCAGGCCCGAGCTCCTCGAAGCCGCGTTCCGCGCCACCGGGGCCCGCGTCCTCGTCTGCCAGCCGCTCTTCCAGAACCCGACCGGCGCTGTGCTCGCGCCTGAGCGGCGCCGCGAGGTCGTCCGTATCGCCCGTGCCGCCGGGGCCTTCGTCGTCGAGGACGACTTCGCCCGCCGTCTCGTCCACGAGGACGCGCCGCCGCTGCCCGCCCCGCTCGCCGCCGACGACCCCGACGGCGTCGTCGTCCACGTCTGCTCGCTGACCAAGGCCACCTCGCCCAGCCTCCGGGTCGGCGCCCTCGCCGCCCGCGGCCCCGTCCTGGAACGCCTGCGCGCCATCCAGGTCGTCGACAGCTTCTTCGTCCCCCGGCCGCTCCAGGAGGCCGCGCTGGAACTCGTCGGATCGCCCGCCTGGCACCGGCACCTGCGGGCCGTCGGTCAGGAGCTCAGGAGTCGCCGGGACGTGCTGTCCCGCGCCGTCGCCCAGCATCTCCCCGGCTTCGCCCTGCCGCACGTGCCCTACGGCGGTTATCACCTCTGGCTCCGCCTCCCCGACGCCGTCCCCGAGTCCGCCCTCCTCGCCGCCGCCCTGCGGACCGGCGTCGCCGCGGCTCCCGGCCGCCCCTACTTCTGTGCCGAACCCCCCGCGGGGCACATCCGGCTGAGTTTCGCGGGTGTCGCCGGCCCCACCGAGATCGTGGAGGGCGTGCGCCGCCTGCGTGCGGCGGTCGACGAGCTCACCGCCTGAACGCCGGGGCCGGACGATGTGCGGGCAGCAAATTCACCTGACAAGCCCCGCGGTCACTGGAAGCCTGCGGGCATGAGCGACAGCACGACCCCGGACATCCCCGTCATGCACGGGACGTACGAGATCTCAGCCGACCCCGCACGGATCGACGCCGACCGCGTCCACCACTGGCTGTCCACGGACGCCTACTGGGCCCTCGGCCGACCTCGGGAGAAGCAGGACGCGGCCATCGCGGGATCGCTCAACCTCGGCGCCTACCACCGGGAGACCGGCGAGATGGCCGCCTACGCGCGCGTCGTCACCGACTACGCCACCTTCGCCTGGCTCTGCGACGTCTACGTCGACCGGCCGGCCCGCGGCACCGGCCTCGGCACCGCGCTCGTCACCGCCGTCCGCGAGCACCTCGCACCGTACGGACTGCGCCGCATCATGCTCGCCACCGCCGACGCGCACGGCATGTACGAGAAGGTCGGTTTCACGCCACTGCAGAATTCGGACAAGTGGATGGCTCTCGGGCAGCACTGAGCCGGAGTCCCTCCGGCACCGTGGAATGACCCCTTGACCTGCGGAGCCCCCGGCCTCACGATCGCGGCCATGAGTCTTCGGGTGACGCTCGTCACGGCGGCACGCAGCTCCTCGCTGCTCGCCGAACGGTTCGACGACGACCGGCCGCTCGACGAGGCCGGCTGGTACGAGGTGCAGCTCGCCGCGCCGACCCTGATCCCGCTCGGCGCGGCCGAACTGCGTTACTGCTCCCCGACTCCGCGCAGCCGCGCCACCGGCACCGCCCTCGGTTACGCCCCGCTCGCCCAGCCCGCGCTGCGCGACTGCGACATGGGCCGCTGGCGGGGCCTCACCCTCGCCGAGGTCGCCGCCCTCGAACCGGCCGCCGTCGACGCCTGGCTCACCGACGCCCGCACCGCCCCCCACGGCGGCGAACCGCTCCTCGCCTTCATCAGGCGGATAGGGAACTGGCTCGACACCCGCCCCGCCGAGGAGGGCGCCATCGTCGCCGTCGCGGAACCCTCCGTCGTACGGGCCGCCCTCGTGTACGCCCTGAAGGCACCGCCCGCCACCTACTGGAACGTCGACGTCCGCCCCCTCTCCACCGTCACCCTCACCGGCCGCCCCGGCCTCTGGCACCTCCAGCTCGACACGGCCCCGCACTGAACACCAGCGCGCCGCTCACCCCCTTCGCCCGCGAGCCGCCCCGGCCTCCGCCCGGGTGCCGCGAGCCGGGCAGGGCTCTCCGGACCCCTGTCGGCATGTGGCAGGAAGAGCCGGCGGCCGCGACCGGCTAGCCTGAGAGCACGATGAACCGTTTGACCACGTCATGGGGCGCCTTCACGCTGACCCGCTTCCCCGAGGACCCGCGCGACCAGCTGCGTGCCTGGGACGCGGCCGACGAATACCTCCTGGGCCAGCTGGCCGAGAGCGGTACCGACCTGTCCGGCACCGTCGCCGTCCTCGGCGACCGCTGGGGAGCCCTCGTCACCGCGCTGCGGGCCGCCGGCACCGGCGAGCTCGTCCAGATCACCGACTCGTACCTCACCGGGCAGGCCACACGGGCCAACCTCGCCCGCTCCGGAGCCGCCCCGGACGCCGTCCGGCTGCTCACCACCCAGGACCCGCCGCCCGAGCGGATCGACGTCCTCCTCGTCCGCGTCCCCAAGAGCCTCGCGCTCCTGGAGGACCAGCTCCACCGGCTCGCCCCCGCCGTGCACGAGGGCACCGTGATCGTCGGCGCCGGCATGGTCAAGGAGATCCACACCTCCACGCTCCGGCTCTTCGAGCGGATCCTCGGCCCCACCCGCACCTCGCTCGCGGTGAAGAAGGCCCGGCTGATCCACACCACCCCCGACCCCGCGACCGTTCCGCGCCCCAACCCCTGGCCGCTCCGGTACGACCTCCCGTCGGACACCCCGGCGCCCGGACTCCCCGGCCTCACGGTCACCAACCACGCCGGCGTCTTCTGCGCCGACCGCCTCGACATCGGCACCCGCTTCTTCCTCGCGAACCTCCCCGGCGGCATCGGCCGGGCCCGCGTCGCCGACCTCGGCTGCGGCAACGGCGTGGTCGGCCTGGCCATCGCCCTCTCCGAACCCGACGCGGAACTCGTCTTCGCCGACGAGTCGTACCAGGCGGTCGCCTCCGCCGAGGAGAACTTCCGCGCCCACGTGGGCCCCGGCCGCAAGGCCGAGTTCCTCGTCGGTGACGGGCTCACCGACCTGCCCGCCGGCTCGGTGGACCTCGTCCTCAACAACCCCCCGTTCCACAGCCACCAGGCCACCACCGACCGCACGGCCCGTCGCATGTTCGCGGACGCGCGGCGCGCACTGCGGCCGGGCGGCGAGCTGTGGATCATCGGCAACCGGCACCTCGGCTACCACGTCACCCTCCGCCGGCTCTTCGGCAACAGCGAACTCGTCGCGAGCGACGCCAAGTTCGTGGTCCTGCGGGCGGTACGAACGGCCTAGGGGGTGTCTTGCCGATCAGGCCGGGCTCGACAAGACACCCCCTAGGGGCCGCGAGCCAGGAGCCCGGGCCCCGTCGGCGTACCGGAGGTTCAGGCGGGGTCGGCCGCCGTCACGCCAGGCCGACCAGCCCCCGGTACTCCTCGCTCCACAGGTCCTCGTCCGCGTCCGGCAGCAGCAGGACCCGCTCCGGGCGCAGCGCGTCGATGGCGTCCTCGTCGTGCGTGACCATCACGATCGCGCCCGGATACGTGCCCACGGCCGCGAGGACCTCCTCGCGGGAGGCCGGATCCAGGTTGTTCGTGGGCTCGTCCAGGAGCAGCACGTTCGCGCCCGAGTGGACGAGGGCGGCCAGCGCGAGCCGCGTCTTCTCGCCGCCGGAGAGCACCCCGGCCGGCTTGTCCACGTCGTCCCCCCGGAACAGGAACGCCCCGAGGACCGTCCGTACCTCACCGTCCGTCAGGTGCGGAGCCGCGTCGGCGAGGTTCTCCCTGACCGTGCGGTCCGGAGCGAGCGTGTCGTGCTCCTGGGCGAAGTAGCCGAGCCGCAGCCCGTGCCCGCGTACCACCCGGCCCGCGTCGGGGGTCTCCTCCCCGGCGAGGAGCCGCAGCAGCGTCGTCTTGCCCGCGCCGTTGAGGCCGAGCACCACAAGCCGGCTGCCCCGGTCCACGGCGAGGTCCACCCCGTCGAGCACGGGCCGCTCCCCGTACGCCTTGGTGAGCGAGACCGCACCGAGCGGCATCCGGCCACAGGGCGCGGGCTCGGGCAGCCGGATGCGGGCGACGCGCTCGGCCTGCCGCTCCGGGTCGAGCCCCGCGAGCATCCGGTCGGCTCGGCGCGCCATGCTGCGGGCCGTCGTCGCCGTCGCCGCCCGGGACTTCATCCGGTCCGCCTGCGCGTGCAGCGAGGCGGCCTTGCGCTCGGCGTTGGCGCGCTCGCGCACCCGGCGCCGCTCGTCGGTCTCCCGCTGGGCGAGGTACGCGTCCCAGCCGGTGTTGTGGACGTCGAGCGCGGCACGGTGCGGATCGAGGTGGAAGACCCGGTTGACGGTGTCGGCGAGGAGTCGCACGTCGTGGCTGATCAGTACGAGACCGCCCCGGTGGGCGGCGAGGTGGCCGCGCAGCCAGGCGACCGAGTCGGCGTCCAGGTGGTTGGTCGGCTCGTCGAGCAGCAGGGTGTCGTCCCGGCCGTGTCCCGCGAAGAGGATCCTGGCCAGCTCGACCCGGCGCTTCTGGCCGCCGGAGAGCCGGCCGACGGGCCGGTCCATGACCTCGGCGGGCAGACCGAGGCCGGCGGCGACGCGTGCGGCCTCCGCCTCGGCCGCGTAGCCGCCGCCCGCCTCGAAGGCCGCCTCGGCCCGGTCGTACGCGGCGAGCGCCCGCGCGTCGGGCGCCGCACCGAGCCGTCCGGCGGCCTCGGCAAGGCGTCGCACCGCCCGGTCGAGACCGCGCGCGGAGAGGATCCGGTCGGTGACGGTCACGGTGGGGTCGGCGGCCCGCGAATCCTGGGCGAGATGACCGACGGAGCCGGTACGGGTGAGGGTGCCGGCGGCGGGGGCGCGCAGCCCGGCGAGGGTGTCGAGAAGGGTGGACTTGCCGGCGCCGTTGCGGCCGACGAGGCCGATCCGGTCGCCGGGGGCGACATGGAAGGAGACGCCGGACAGCAGGAGCCGGGCGCCGACGCGCACGTCGGCACCACGAACGGTGATCATGGGGTAACGCTCCGAAAGGGCTTGAGGACACACGGGTGGCGTGGGTGCGGGTCCTCAGCTAGGAGATTCGGGGCGTCGACATGCCGTCGAGGCTAACCTCCGCGGGGGCCGGGCCGCATCCGACTTTCGCCCGCGCCTGTTCCGCCGTGTCCGTCAGCAGTCGGGAAAGGTCAGGTCGAGCGCCCGTACCCGCTCCTCGCCTGTGGTGATGTCGAGCGCGACGATCCGGTCCTGGCGGAGGGTGAACGCCACCGCGGAGACCGGCCGGCCGGCGATGAAGGCGACCGCCCCGACGGACCCGTCGACGAGCGCGGGCCTGGCCACATCCGCGAACCGGGCGAAGGCGGCCGCCCCTTCGGCGACGGCCGGGGCGCCGTGCACCGGGCCGCTCTCGGACCAGGCGACCACGTCCGGGTCGAGGACGTCGGCGAGCGTACGGGCGTCACGCGCGCGTGCGGCCGTCAGGAACCGGTCCACCACCGCCCGCTGCCGCCCCGCGTCACCGTCGGTACGGGCCGCCCCGGCGCCCCGGATCCGCTCCCGGGCCCGCCGGGCGAGCCGCGTGACCTCCCCGGGGGAGCCGCCGGTGATCCGCGCCGTCTCGTGGGGCGGCAGCCCGAAGACGTCGTGCAGGACGTAGACGAGCCGCTCGTCCGCCCCGAGGGACTCCAGCGCGACGAACAGCGCGAGCCAGAGGAACTCGACCCCGGCCGCGTCCGCGCCGGTGGCCCCAGGGGTCACGCCACCTCCGCGAGGCCCGTTCTCGCGAGACCGTCCGCCCTGACCAGGCCCGCCACCCTCACCCGGCCCGGCCCGCCGCCCCCGAACCCCCCGCGCGCACTCCCGTCCCACCAGCGCCGTCAGCCACGCCGCCACCGCCGCTGTCCCGCCGTCCCGCCCCAGCCCTGCCCGTACCGCCCCGAGCGCCTCCTCGGCCTCGGCCGGCGAGCCCGTCATGAGCAGGGCCACGCGCCGCAGTCGCTCCTCGTGGGCGTCGAAGCGCCCGGTCAGGGCGGTCAGAAAGGTGTCGTCCGGCATGGCGCCTCACTCCTCGTCGGTTCCGTCACCGGCTTGACGTGAGGGCCCGCGGGGATGTGACAGAACGGAAGAAGGCCGGTCCGACGCGCGGGGCGTCGAACCGGCCTTCCGGGGTGCCGAGCGAGCCGCTCGACGGGGGGTGCCGAGCCTGCCGCTCGGCAGGGGGCGCCGAGCGGGCCGCCCGGCGGGTGGTTCAGTCGGTGCCGAACTCCATCGCGGCGCGGTCCAGCATCTCGTCGTCGTCGGAGACCTCGCCGCGGGAGGCGATGGCCTCCGCGCCGCCCTCGGGTAGCTCCGTCATGGTGCCGATCAGGCCGGTCGCGGCCGCCTGGGCGGCACCGATGGCCGGGTTGGAGCTGCCGATCAGGCCGAGGCCCACGTACTGCTCCAGCTTGGCGCGGGAGTCGGCGATGTCGAGGTTGCGCATGGTGAGCTGGCCGATCCGGTCCGCCGGGCCGAAGGCCGAGTCCTCGGTGCGCTCCATGGACAGCTTGTCCGGGTGGTAGCTGAACGCCGGGCCCGTGGTGTCGAGGATCGAGTAGTCCTCGCCGCGCCGCAGCCGCAGCGTCACCTCGCCGGTGACGGCCGCGCCGACCCAGCGCTGCAGGGACTCGCGGACCATCAGCGCCTGCGGGTCCAGCCACCGGCCCTCGTACATCAGCCGGCCGAGGCGCCGTCCCTCGTTGTGGTACTGGGCGAGCGTGTCCTCGTTGTGGATCGCGTTGACGAGGCGCTCGTACGCCGCGTGCAGGAGGGCCATGCCGGGCGCCTCGTAGATGCCGCGGCTCTTGGCCTCGATGATCCGGTTCTCGATCTGGTCCGACATGCCCATGCCGTGGCGGCCGCCGATGGCGTTGGCCTCCATGACGAGGTCGACGGGGGAGGAGAACTCCTTTCCGTTGATCGTCACCGGGCGGCCCTGGTCGAAGCCGATGGTGACGTCCTCGGTGGCGATCTCGACCGAGGGGTCCCAGAAGCGGACACCCATGATCGGATCGACGGTCTCCACGCCGGTGTCGAGGTGCTCCAGGGTCTTCGCCTCGTGGGTGGCGCCCCAGATGTTGGCGTCGGTGGAGTACGCCTTCTCGGTGCTGTCGCGGTAGGGCAGCTCATGGGCGAGCAGCCACTCCGACATCTCCTTGCGGCCGCCGAGCTCGGTCACGAAGTCCGTGTCGAGCCAGGGCTTGTAGATCCGCAGGTGCGGGTTGGCGAGCAGGCCGTAGCGGTAGAACCGCTCGATGTCGTTGCCCTTGAAGGTCGAGCCGTCGCCCCAGATCTGGACGTCGTCCTCGAGCATCGCCCGGACGAGGAGGGTGCCGGTGACGGCGCGGCCGAGCGGCGTGGTGTTGAAGTAGGCGCGGCCGCCGGAGCGGATGTGGAACGCCCCGCAGGTGAGTGCGGCAAGACCCTCCTCGACCAGGGCCGCGCGGCAGTCGACCAGGCGCGCGATCTCGGCACCGTAGGTCTTGGCGCGGCCGGGCACCGAGGCGATGTCGGGCTCGTCGTACTGGCCGATGTCGGCGGTGTAGGTGCACGGGATGGCGCCCTTGTCGCGCATCCATGCGACCGCGACGGAGGTGTCGAGGCCGCCGGAGAAGGCGATGCCGACGCGCTCGCCGGCGGGCAGGGAGGTGAGGACCTTGGACATAGGAAGAGTATGCATCATCTCGCATGGTCATGCAAAGGGGTGCCCGTGGGGGCTTGTGGAATCGCCGTTTCCGGCCATCCGGAAACGCGCTCCGGACCCCGTGGCGTCGGGGTGACGGGTCCCGTACGGTCGCCTTGTGGCGAGCGAACGGGTGATCCGTCGGGGGTGGACCCGACCGTTGCCCCCGCACACCCCTCCCCGCCCGGCCCGAGTGGACCGTCGGTGAATCGGCACCCCGGGTCCACTCCGTACGTCGTTGCATAAAACTGCGGAGCGACGTATAGTCATGCCATCCATGAGGAGGGTTTCGATGACGGTACGAGTAGCAGTGGCGGGTGCGAGCGGATACGCGGGCGGAGAGCTCCTGCGTCTCCTCCTCGCCCACCCCCACGTGGAGATCGGTGCCCTGACCGGCCACTCCAACGCCGGCCAGCGGCTCGGGGCGCTCCAGCCCCATCTGCTGCCGCTCGCGGACCGCGTCCTCGTGCCCACCACCGCCGACGAGCTCGCCGGGCACGATGTGGTCTTCCTCGCCCTGCCCCACGGACAGTCCGCCGCCGTCGCCGAGCAGCTCGGTCCCGACGTCCTCGTCGTCGACATGGGCGCCGACTTCCGGCTGAAGGAGCCCGCGGACTGGGAGACGTACTACGGCTCCCCGCACGCCGGGACCTGGCCCTACGGGCTCCCCGAACTCCCCGGCGCCCGCGCCGCTCTGGCGGGATCCAAGCGCGTCGCGGTGCCCGGCTGCTACCCCACCGCCGTCTCGCTCGCCCTCTTCCCGGCGTACGAGAACGGTCTCGCCGAGCCCGAGGCCGTGATCGTCGCCGCCTCCGGAACCTCCGGCGCCGGCAAGGCCGCCAAGCCGCACCTCCTCGGCAGCGAGGTCATGGGCAGCATGTCGCCGTACGGCGTCGGCGGCGGCCACCGGCACACCCCCGAGATGATCCAGAACCTCAGCGGACCGGCGGGGGAGCGGGTCACCGTCTCCTTCACGCCGACCCTGGCGCCGATGCCCCGCGGCATCCTCGCCACCTGCACGGCCGCCGCGAAGCCGGGCGTCACCGCCGAGACCGTACGGGCCGCGTACGAGAAGGCCTTCGCGGACGAGCCCTTCGTCCACCTGCTCCCCGAGGGGCAGTGGCCGGCGACGGCGTCCGTCTACGGTTCCAACGCCGTTCAGGTGCAGGTCACCCACGACGCGGCGGCGAACCGGATCATCGCGATCAGCGCCATCGACAACCTCACCAAGGGCACCGCAGGCGGCGCGGTGCAGAGCATGAACATCGCCCTCGGCCTCCCTGAGGCCACAGGACTTTCCACGATTGGAGTCGCTCCGTGAGCGACGCGCGCGCGGCCACCGGTCCGCAGACGACGACGAAACCCGCACCGCTGCTCCCCCTGCCTTCGGCGGGCGGTACCCCCAGCGCGGGCGGAGAAGCGAACGGAGAAGCACAGTGAGCGTCACCGCAGCGAAGGGATTCACGGCAGCGGGCATCGCCGCCGGGATCAAGCAGAACGGCAACCCGGACCTGGCTCTCGTGGTCAACACCGGGCCCCGCCGCGCCGCCGCGGGAGTCTTCACCTCCAACCGCGTCAAGGCCGCGCCCGTCGTCTGGTCCCAGCAGGTCCTCGCCGACGGCGAACTGACCGCCGTGGTCCTCAACTCCGGCGGGGCCAACGCCTGCACCGGCCCGAAGGGCTTCCAGGACACCCACGCCACCGCCGAGAAGGTCGCCGAGGTCCTGAGCGCGCAGGGCACGGACGTCGGCGCCGGCGAGGTCGCCGTTGCCTCCACCGGCCTCATCGGGATCCTGCTCCCCATGGACAAGCTCCTCCCCGGCGTCGAGAAGGCCGCGGCCGAACTCTCCGAGCACGGCGGCGAGAAGGCCGCCATCGCCATCAAGACCACCGACACCGTCCACAAGACGGCGGTCGTCTCCCGGGACGGCTGGACGGTCGGCGGCATGGCCAAGGGTGCCGGCATGCTGGCCCCCGGTCTCGCCACCATGCTCGTCGTCCTCACCACCGACGCGGACGTCGACGCCAAGGGCCTCGACGACGCCCTCAGGGGCGCCACCCGCGTCACCTTCGACCGGGTCGACTCCGACGGCTGCATGTCCACCAACGACACCGTGCTCCTCCTCGCCTCCGGCGCCTCCGGCGTCACCCCGGCGCAGGACGCGTTCACCGAGGCCGTACGGGCCGTCTGCGACGACCTCGCCCGGCAGCTCATCGGTGACGCCGAGGGCGCCAGCAAGGACATCCGCATCGAGGTGGTCAACGCGGCCACCGAGGACGACGCCGTCGAGGTGGGCCGGTCCATCGCCCGTAACAACCTCCTCAAGTGCGCCATCCACGGCGAGGACCCCAACTGGGGCCGGGTGCTCTCCGCGATCGGCACCACGCGGGCCGCCTTCGAGCCCGACGCGCTCAACGTCGCCATCAACGGCGTCTGGGTCTGCAGGAACGGCTCCGTCGGCGAGGACCGCGACCTCGTCGACATGCGGTACCGGGAGGTCACCATCACGGCCGACCTCGCCGCAGGCACCGAGTCCGCCGTCATCTGGGCGAACGACCTGACCGCCGACTACGTCCACGAGAACAGCGCGTACTCCTCATGAGCGAGCCCCGGAGCGAGAACCCCACGCGCAGGCACAAGGCCCTCCCCAAGGCGCAGATCCTCATCGAGGCCCTGCCCTGGCTGACCCGCCACAACGGCAAGACCGTCGTCATCAAGTTCGGCGGCAACGCCATGATCGACGAGGACCTCAAGGCCGCCTTCGCCCAGGACGTCGTCTTCCTGCGCCAGGCCGGCCTCAAGCCGGTCGTCGTGCACGGCGGCGGCCCCCAGATCAGCGCCGCCCTCGACCGGCACGGCATCGTCAGCGAGTTCAAGGCGGGCCTGCGGGTCACCACCGAGGACGCCATGGACGTCGTACGGATGGTCCTCGCCGGCCAGGTCCAGCGCGAGCTCGTCGGGCTCCTCAACCAGCACGGCCCGCTCGCCGTCGGCCTCACCGGCGAGGACGCCCACACCATCACCGCCACCAAGCACCGGCCGGTCATCGGCGGCGAACAGATCGACATCGGCCGGGTCGGTGAGATCACCTCCATCGACACCGGCGCCATCCAGGCGCTCCTGGACGACGGCCGGATCCCGGTCATCTCCTCGATCGCCCGCTCCCAGGACGACGGACATGTCTACAACGTCAATGCTGATACGGCGGCTGCGGCACTCGCTGCGGCGCTGGGCGCCGAGACGCTGATGGTCCTGACCGACGTCGAAGGCCTCTACGAGGACTGGCCGAACAGCGACGAGGTCATCAGCCGGCTCACCGCGAGCCAGCTGGAGAAGCTGCTGCCCGAGCTCTCCAGCGGCATGGTTCCCAAGATGGAGGGCTGCCTGCACGCCGTACGGAACGGGGTCACCACGGCCCGCGTGCTCGACGGCCGGGTCCAGCACTCCATCCTGCTGGAGATCTTCACCGACGAGGGCATCGGAACGATGGTCGTACCCGACGGCACGGACGCCGCCGAGGACACCGAGGAACAGGGGGAATCGTGACCAACGGGGAACTCACCCAGCGGTGGCAGGGCTCGCTCATGAACAACTACGGCACCCCCCGGCTGCCCCTCGTCCGCGGTGAGGGCGCCAAGGTCTGGGACGCCGACGGCAACGTGTACCTGGACTTCGTCGGCGGCATCGCCGTCAACGCCCTCGGCCACGCCCACCCGGCGGTCGTCGAGGCCGTCACCCGGCAGATCCAGAGCCTCGGCCACGTCTCCAACCTCTTCGTCGCCGAGCCGCCCGTCGCCCTCGCCGAGAAGCTCCTCGCCCTCTTCGGCCGGCCCGGCAAGGTCTTCTTCTGCAACTCGGGCGCCGAGGCCAACGAGGCCGCGTTCAAGCTCGGCCGGCTCACCGGCCGGTCCCACATGGTCGCCACCGACGGCGGCTTCCACGGCCGGACCATGGGCTCCCTCGCCCTCACCGGCCAGCCCGGCAAGCAGACCCCCTTCCTGCCGCTGCCCGGCGACGTCACCCACGTCCCGTACGGCGACGCGGAGGCGCTGCGCGCCGCGGTCACCGAGGACACCGCCCTGGTGATCATCGAGCCGATCCAGGGCGAGAACGGCGTCGTCGTCCCGCCCCCCGGCTATCTGAAGGCCGCCCGCGAGATCACCCGCGCCACCGGCACCCTCCTCGTCCTCGACGAGGTGCAGACCGGCGTCGGCCGCTGCGGCCACTGGTTCGAGTACCAGGCCCACGAGGGCGTCGAGCCGGACGTCGTCACCCTCGCCAAGGGCCTCGGCGGCGGACTGCCGCTCGGCGCGACCGTCGCCTTCGGTCCCGCGGCCGAGCTCTTCGAGCCCGGTCACCACGGCACCACCTTCGGCGGCAACCCGGTCGCCTGCGCCGCGGGCATCGCCGTCCTGGACACCCTCGGCGCCGACGCGGCCCTCGACCATGTGAAGGCGGTCGGGGAGCGGCTGAGGCAGGGAATCGAGGGTCTGGGGCACCCGCTGGTCTCCCACGTCCGTGGTGCGGGTCTGCTGCTGGGTATCGTGCTCACGGAGTCCCTCGCACCCCAGGTGCAGCAGGCGGCTCAGGACGCCGGCCTCCTGGTGAACGCGCCCGCCCCCGATGTCGTACGGATCATGCCTCCGCTGGTCCTCACCGACGCCGAGGCGGACGCCTTCCTCCAGGCCCTGCCCGGGGTCCTCGACGTGGCGAACGGGCAAGGACGAACCGGAGAATGAGACGACGATGACCGACGCGCAGGAAAATGAGCACGGCGGGCCGTCCGTTCCGCAGACCCGTACCGCACGCCACCGCAGGATCGTCGACATCCTCAACCGGCAGCCGGTGCGTTCGCAGAGCCAGCTCGCGAAGCTCCTCAGCGACGACGGGCTGAGCGTCACCCAGGCGACGCTCTCCCGCGACCTCGACGAGCTGGGCGCGGTGAAGATCCGCAACACCGGCGGCGAGCTGATCTACGCGGTGCCGAGCGAGGGCGGTTTCCGCACCCCGCAGGCCCCGCTCGGCGAGTCCGCCAAGGAGGAGCGCATGCGTCGCCTCTCCGGCGAACTGCTGATCTCCGCCGAGGCGTCCGCGAACCTGGTGGTCCTGCGGACCCCGCCGGGCGCTGCCCAGTTCCTCGCGTCGGCCATCGACCAGGCCGAACTCCACGCCATCCTCGGCACGATCGCGGGTGACGACACCCTGCTGCTCATCAGCCGCGACCCGGCGGGCGGCCAGGCACTCGCCGACCACCTCCTGAAGCTGGCGCAGCAGTAAGCGCACGATCGCCGTCGGACCGCCCCGCGTTCCGACGGCGATGTGTGACACCCCCTAGGTGGAGGGCAGCGGCGGCAGGGGAAGCGGCAGCGCGGGCAGTCCGTCGAGGCTGGTGGCGATGTGCTCCTTGCCGGCGCAGTACGCGCTGAACTCGTCGTCCGTCTTCCGGTTGAAGTACTCGGCGTGCAGCGTCCGGTCCTCCTGGTACTCCATCAGCGGGACGGCGAACCCGCAGGAGTCGCTGACCCGCCGCGCGCGCACCAGGACGATCGCCCGCGCGCTGCCCTGCCCCTCGACGGCCTCGGCCGGGAACCGCGCGAACAACTCCGCCCAGCGTGGGTCGTCCCGCAGCACGGCCTCCCCGCTTCCGTGCACCCGTACGACGGTCGGCGGCCCCGAGAACGAGGTCCACATGAGGGTGATCCGCCCGTTGCCCGGCTCCCGCAGATGCGCGATCGTCTCGGCGCTGCTGCCACCGAAGTCCACGTAGGCGAGGGTCAGTTCGTCGAGCACGACGAGGGTGCCGCGACGCCCCTTGGGGGAGAGGTTGACGTGGCCGTCGCCGGAGAGGGGAGCGGTGGCGGTGAAGAAGACCGGCTGGTCCTCGATGAAGGCCCGAAGCCGTCCGTCGATACGGTCATATGTCTTTCCCATGGCCGGCATTTTGCCCGCTCCGCCCTTCAGGGGCGTCCGCGTCTCACGCCCCGGCCGTCACGCCCGGCCGCGTCGCCCGTTGAGCCCGAGGGCTCGGAGCAGCCAGGGTCGCGGGAGCGGGGCCGGGGAGTCGGCCGCGGCCGGGTGCACGTCCCGGGGCGGGACACCGCCGGCCGGAACGCGCTCGGCCCACGGGGACAACGCCTTCCTCGTCTCCCGTACGACCCGGGGCGAAGTGTCGTCGAGCAGTGGCGCGAGACGCCCGGGGCGGACGGCGTCCATCAGGCGCAGTCCCGCCACGGCGCCCGCCCGCACCGGTGGCCGCGCGTGGCCGATGAGGGACCAGAGCGTCGGCACGTCCGCCGCCCGGTCGCCGCACTCGGCGAGCCCCAGGGGAGCGTGGTCGGGCGTCCCGTCCCCGGCCGCGCAGGCCGCCCGGTAGAGCGGCAGCGGGTCGGCCCCCGCCTGTCGCAGCACGTATCGGGCGCAGGCCCGCACCAGCGCCGAGCGGTCGTACAGGAACGGTTCGGCCTCCTCGGCCCGGCCCGCCCGGCGCAGCGCAGTGACGCCCGCCGCCCGTACCCGGCCCGGCCGGGCGGTCAACAGGACGGCGAGGGCGGCCGGGTCGGGCGTGGCGGTGGCGAGCAGCGCGTTCGCGCAGAGATCCTGGACGACGACGTCCGCGTCGCGGGCCGCGGTCGCCGCCAGGCGCGTGGGGGAGAGGAGCCCGCGCTCGACGGCGATCCGGTGGGCGAGCCGCCGGGCCGCCCGGTCCTCGCTCGCGAGGAGGGCGGTCGCGCCTGCCTCGGGCCCCTCCCGCAGTACCTGGAGCAGCAGTTCACGCGCGGCGTCCCCGTGCCGCCGTCCCGCGGTCCGGAGGACGACGGCCGCGATCGGTTCGAGCGCCTCGGGCCGCAGGCCCGGCAGCTCCGTGCGCAGGACGGCGCGCGCCCGTTCCCGTACCGGCTCCGCCCAGTCGGCGCACCGGATGACGGCGAGCGGCAGGAGGGCGGGGACGTCCGTCACGTACGCGAGGGCGGCCTCCCGTATCCGGCCGTCGGGGCCGCACAGGGCGAAGGCCAGTTCCGAGGTGGTCGGCCGACGACTTCCGGCGCCGCTCGGGAACCAGCGGTGAGCAGGCGGGACGGGTCGCCATCGGAGCCTGCTCCGGATGTCGTCGTCGAGCCAGGCCCAGGCGCCCGGGTCCTCGCCTCGGAGGACCCGGGCGAGGTGCTGCTCCATCTCGTCGAACGCGCTGTTCCGCATGGCCGGAGCGTAGGGCCGGGTGCCGTGGTGCCGCCTCCCGGTTTCCGTCAGGAGCCGCCCTTTGACAAAACATACGGTGCACCGCATAGTTATGCCTACTGGAACGCTCGCCGCGCCACCGGCCCGGCGTGACCCGCCCCCGTTGAACAGGCTGCCCTCCCGTCCGTGTGGGAGGGCCACGGTCCACCACCTTCCGAGGAGCAGCAGTGAGCAGCAACAACGGTGATGTCCGGCTCTGGGGCGGACGGTTCGCCGACGGTCCCGCCGAGGCCCTGGCGAAGCTGTCCGCGTCGGTCCACTTCGACTGGCGGCTCGCGCCCTACGACATCGCCGGCTCCCGGGCCCACGCGCGCGTGCTGCACAAGGCCGGGCTGCTCACCGAGGACGAGCTGACCCGCATGCTCGCCGGTCTCGACCTCCTGGAGGCCGACGTGGCCGACGGCTCCTTCGTCGGCACCATCGCCGACGAGGACGTCCACACCGCCCTGGAGCGGGGCCTCCTGGAGCGCCTCGGCCCGGACCTCGGCGGCAAGCTGCGCGCCGGCCGGTCCCGCAACGACCAGGTCGCCACCCTCTTCCGGATGTACCTGCGCGACCACGCCCGGATCATCGGCGGCCTCGTCGCCGACCTCCAGGACGCCCTGGTCGGCCTCGCCGAGGCGCACCCGAACGTCGCCATGCCGGGCCGTACGCACCTCCAGCACGCCCAGCCCGTGCTCTTCGCCCACCACGTCCTGGCCCACGTCCAGTCCCTCTCCCGGGACGCCGAGCGGCTGCGGCAGTGGGACACCCGGACGGCGGTCTCCCCGTACGGCTCCGGCGCCCTCGCCGGTTCCTCGCTCGGGCTCGACCCGGAGGCGGTCGCCAAGGACCTGGGCTTCGAGCGCGGCTCCGTCGGCAACTCCATCGACGGCACGGCCTCCCGTGACTTCGTCGCCGAGTTCGCCTTCATCACCGCCATGATCGGGATCAACCTCTCCCGGATCGCCGAGGAGATCATCATCTGGAACACGAAGGAGTTCTCCTTCGTGACCCTCCACGACGCCTTCTCCACCGGCTCGTCGATCATGCCGCAGAAGAAGAACCCGGACATCGCCGAGCTGGCCCGCGGCAAGTCCGGCCGCCTCATCGGCAACCTCTCCGGCCTCCTGGCCACCCTGAAGGCGCTTCCCCTCGCCTACAACCGGGACCTCCAGGAGGACAAGGAGCCGGTCTTCGACTCCTGCGACCAGCTGGAGGTCCTGCTGCCCGCCTTCACCGGCATGATGGGGACCCTCACCGTCAACCGGGAGCGCATGGAGGAGCTGGCCCCGGCCGGCTTCTCGCTCGCGACGGACATCGCGGAGTGGCTGGTCAAGCAGGGCGTGCCGTTCCGGGTGGCGCACGAGGTGGCCGGCGAGTGCGTGAAGGTCGCCGAGTCGGAGGGCAAGGAGCTGGACGAGCTCACGGACGAGCAGTTCGCCAAGATCTCCGAGCACCTCACCCCCGAGGTCCGTACGGTCCTCAACGTCCCGGGCGCCCTCGCCTCCCGCGACGGCCGCGGCGGCACCGCCCCCTCGGCGGTCGCCACCCAGCTCGTCGAGGTCAAGGCGGACCTGGTCATCCAGCACGCCTGGGCAACCGCCAAGAACTGACCCCGTAGTCCTACAGCGCCGCCGCCCACTCGGCGAGCGCGTCGAAGTCCGGCCGGATCAGCCCGATCCGGGGGTCGACGTGCAGCAGCAGGGCGGCGGCGCGGTGGTTCGCCTCCACGTACAGGTCCCGCGAGGGGCCTTTCCGTGCATCTGGGGCCAGTCGACGAACGGCAGCTCCGGCAGTCCGGGGGTGAGGCCCGCTCTCGCCCACCATGAGGCGCTGATTTATCTGATGAGACGTTCATGTCTCATTCGGTGTATGGTTGTCTCATGTCAGTCGATCGCACCCAGGTGCTCCGCGCCGCCGCCGCCCTGCTCTCCCGCAAGGCGACCGCCACCATGGACGAGGTCGCACGGGCCGCCGGGATCGGGCGTGCCACCCTGCACCGGCAGTTCGCCGGGCGGGACGCCCTGGTGCGGGCGCTCGAAGAGCTCGGGCTCCAGGAGATGGAGGCGGCCATCGACCGGGCCGGGCTCGACGAGGGGCCCGAGGACGAGGCCGTACGCCGGCTCGTCGCCGAGGTGGAGCACGTCGCACCCCTGCTGTCGTTCCTCGTCACGGAGAACCAGCTCTTCGAGGGCGACCAGCAGAACGAGGGCTGGGAACGGCTCGACGCCCGGGTCTCCGCGCTCTTCCGGCGCGGACAGGAGAACGGCGTCTTCCGCATCGATCTGACCCCCGCCTGGCTCACCGAGGCCTTCTACGGGCTCATCGGTTCCGGCGCCTGGGCCGTGCAGGACGGCCGGGTCGCCGCCAAGGACTTCCAGTACATGATCGCCGAGCTGCTGCTCGGCGGAGCGCGCAGGAGCGTGGAGAAGTGACCACCAGCACCGTCAGGACCCCCGGCCATACCGAGGGCGTGCGCCGCCCCGGCCGGTGGCTCGCCCTCTCCGTCCTCGTCCTGGCCGTCCTCCTCGTGGCGGTCGACGCCACGGTGCTCGGCCTCGCCACCCCCTTCCTCTCCGAGGACCTCAAGCCCTCCGGCAACCAGCTCCTCTGGATCGGCGACGTCTACTCCTTCGTCATCGCCGGACTCCTGGTCTCCATGGGCAGCCTCGGCGACCGCATCGGCCGGAAGAAGCTCCTGCTGATCGGCGCCACCGCCTTCGGCGCCGTCTCCGTCCTGAACGCCTACGCGACCAGCCCCGAGATGATGATCGTGGCCCGCGCGCTGCTCGGCGTCGCCGGCGCGACCCTGATGCCGTCCACCCTGGCGCTCATCCGCAACCTCTTCCACGACCCGCGCGAGCGCAGCCTCGCCATCGGCATCTGGGGCGCCATGGCCTCGGCCGGCGCCGCCGTCGGGCCGGTCGTCGGCGGGTTCCTCCTGGAGCACTTCTGGTGGGGCTCGGTCTTCCTCATCAACCTGCCCGTCATGGCCGTCCTCGTCCTCGTCGGCATCAAGCTGATCCCCGAGTCGAAGAACCCGAACCCCGGCCCCTGGGACCTGCCCAGCGTCGCGCTCTCCCTCGTCGGCATGATCGGCGTCGTCTACGCGATCAAGGAACTGGCCTCCCACGGCCCCTCCCTCGACGCGGGCCTCGCCGCACTCGCCGGTGCCGCCGCGCTGACCTGGTTCGTCCGCAGGCAGCTGACCCTGCCCACGCCCGTTCTGGACATGCGCCTCTTCCGCCACCGCGGCTTCTCGGGCGCCGTCCTCGCCGACCTGCTGACCATCCTCGGCCTCTCCGGCCTGGTGTTCTTCCTGTCCCAGTTCTTCCAGCTGGTCCAGGGCCGTCAGCCGCTCGAGGCCGGTCTGGCCGAGCTCCCCGCGGCCGTCGGCGCGGTCACGGCCGGTCTGATCGCCGGCGTCGTGGCCCGCCGCTTCTCCGTACGGTCAGTGGTGGCCGGCGGTCTCGCGGCGGTCGGCCTCTCCCTCGCCGTCCTGACGACGCTCGACCAGAACACCGGATACCCGCTGCTCGGCGCCGCCCTGCTCGTCGTCGGCGTGGGCGCGGGCTTCGCCTTCACCGTCACCGCCGACGTGATCCTCTCCAGCGTCCCCAAGGAGCAGGCCGGATCGGCCTCGGCGGTGTCCGAGACCGCGTACGAACTGGGCGCCGCGCTCGGCATCGCCGTGCTCGGCTCGATCGTGACCGGTGTCTACCGGGGCTTCGCCACCCCGCCCGGTGTCCCCACCGACATCGCGTCCGCGTCCCACGAGTCGCTCGGCGGCGCGGTCGAGGCCTCCGGGGGCCTCTCCCCGGAGACGGCGACGGCCCTGGTGTCGGCCGCGCAGGAGGCCTTCGTCGACGGTCTGCGGATCGCGGCGGGCGTCGGCGCGGCGGTCCTCCTCGCGACGGCGGTCGCGGCCTGGTTCCTGCTCAGGGGCCAGAAGCTGGAGGGCGGCGTCGAGCACTGACGCGCCCCGCGCATGAGGGTGCCCCGTACGGCCGAGCCGTACGGGGCACCCTCACGCGTCCGCGTACCGGCTACGCCGCCTTCGCCTTGGTGGCGTACATGTCCACGTACTCCTGCCCCGAGAGGCGCATCACCTCGGCCATCACCGAGTCCGTCACCGCCCGCAGCACATAGCGGTCGCGGTCCATGCCGTCGTACCGCGAGAACTCCATCGCCTCGCCGAAGCGGACCGTCACCCGGCCCGGGCGCGGGAACCCGGCCCCGCCCGGCTGGATCTTGTCGGTGCCGATCATCGCGAACGGCACCACCGGCGCCCCCGTCATCAGGGTGAGCCGGGCGATGCCCGTACGGCCCCGGTAGAGCCGGCCGTCGGGGGAGCGGGTGCCCTCCGGGTAGATCGAGAAGACCTTGCCCTCCTCCAGGATCCGGCGGCCGGTCATCAGGGCCGCCACACCACCGCGGCCGCCGTCCCGGTCCACCGGGATCATGCCGACGCTGGTGAAGAACCAGGCCATCGCCCGGCCCTTGAGGCCCTTGCCCGTCACGTACTCGTCCTTGCCGATGAAGTAGACCGGACGGTCCAGGCAGATCGGCATGATCATCGAGTCGATGAAGGTGAGGTGGTTCCCCGCGAGGATGACGGGGCCGGTCCCCGGAATGTTCTCGACGCCCTCCACGCGGGGGCGGAACATCAGGCGCATGACCGGCCCGAGCACTGCCTTGATGATCGCGAGACGGGACAACGGTTCCTCCGGTGGGACGCGGGTCAGTCGAGCTGACGGTGCAGCTGGCGACGATACTCGCGGGTCACCTCCGTGCGCACATCGGGTTCACCGAGTGGATACGCAGTGTTGACGTGTGTTTCCGCCATGTTCGGCCGAGGTCTGCCGTGCGGAGGGGGTTGGTGCCTAGCGTCGGGGGCACCCGTCGACAGGTGCGGGACATGACACAGGAGGACACCTCATGACCCAGGGCGAACGCCGGACCCCGGCACGGCGCACGGTTCTCGGAGCGGCGGGCGCCACCGTCCTCGGCGCGTCCACGGCCCTCGCGGCCGGGACCGGCGCCGCACATGCCGCCGACGAGCGGGCCGCGGCGGCGGGCCGTCCGCACGGCGGGGGCCGCGGCTACCGCTCCCTCCCCGTCCCCACCGTCATCGCCCACCGCGGCGCCAGCGGCTACCGCCCCGAGCACACCCTCGGCTCCTACCGGCACGCCCTCGACCTCGGCGCCCACGTCATCGAGCAGGACCTCGTCCCCACCAAGGACGGGCACCTCGTCTGCCGCCACGAGAACGACATCACCGGCACCACCGACGTCGCCGACCACCCCGAATTCGCGTCCCGGAAGACGACCAAGAGCGTCGACGGCACCGCGTACACCGGCTGGTTCACCGAGGACTTCACGCTCGCCGAGCTGAAGACCCTGCGGGCCAAGGAGCGCATCCCCGGCACCCGCCAGGAGAACACCCTCTACGACGGCCGCTGGACGGTCCCCACCTTCGAGGAGGTGCTGCGCTGGGCCGAGGACGAGGGCCGCCGCAGGGGCCGCGAGATCTGGCTGCACGTCGAGACGAAGCACCCCACCTACTTCCGCTCCCTCGGCCTCGGCCTCGAGGAGCGGCTCGCCGGGCTCCTGCGCCGGTACGGACGCCACCGTGCGAACTCCCCGGTCTTCCTCCAGTCCTTCGAGCCCAGCAGCATCCAGCGGCTCGCGAAGCTGGTGGACTCGCCCGGCGTCGTCCTGCTCTCCGGCGCGACCAGCCGCCCCTGGGACTTCGTCGCGGCCGGCGACCCGCGCACGGTCGCCGACCTGGTCACGCCCGAGGGCCTGCGCTGGATCGCCTCGTACGCGAAGGGCATCGGCCCCACCCTCGACCTGGTGATCCCCAAGGACGCGAGCGGCCGGCTCGGTGACCCGACCACCCTGGTCCGCGACGCGCACGCGCAGGGCCTGATCCTCCACCCGTACACCCACCGAAACGAGAACGCCTTCCTGCCCGTGGACTTCCGCCGGGGCACGGACCCGGCGGCGTACGGGGACTCCTTCGGCGCCCTCAAGCGGTACCTGGAGACGGGGATCGACGGCATCTTCTCCGACAACCCGGACACCGCACTCCTGGGCGCGGCGGACCACAGCGCCCGCGCCTGATCCCGTATACACGTGCGGGCCCGACGACCGGGCCCGCACGAGGCCCCCGGAGCATGCGGTCCCCCGCCCGGCCGGCCCGCACGAGCTCCCCCGCCCGGCCGGCCCGCACGAGCTCCCCCGACCGGCCGCCCGCACGACCTCCTCCCGGGTGGTTTGAGCCCGCTGCCGCAACCACGCCCGCGTGCCCCGGCATCGTGCCGGTCATGACCACCCCCGAGACGCCGCACCCGACCCCCCGCGCGACCGCTTCCCAGGCGGACCCGGACCCCGCCCCCGAACTCCTCGCCGCCCTCGCCCCACTGCTCGCCGCCGAGTCGGACGCCGAGGCACCGGCCGCCGGCGTCGAACCCCGCGACCTCGAACAGGCCGTCTGGCTCCGTCTCCTCGAACAGCTCCAGGCGACCGGCGCCGCCCCCGAGCGGCCCGCCGAATGGCTGCGCCGGGCCGTCCGCGCCGAGGCCCGCCGCGCCCGCAGGACCAGCGACAGGGAACGCCCCTACCGCGACGAGCCCGCACACGACCCCGGCGGCTCCGGGCCCGGCGGCTCACCGGAACACTCGCTCCTGGAGGCCGAGGGCCGGCGCACGCTGCGCGCCGCCGTCACCCGGACGCCCGGCCGCTGCCCCCGCGTACTGACCGCGATGCTCGACCCGGGCGACCCCACCTACCGGGAAATCGCAGGAGAGTTGGGTATCTCACAGGGCAGTCTGGGACCGATGCGTTCCCGTTGCCTGGGATGCCTGCGCAGAATGCTGGCTGCGGAGGTTCCCGCCCCCGGTCGACGGGGAAGGGTGCGGTAAACCGATGATCGACCAGATGAGCGGGAGGCGTGCACACATGGGCCTGAGCGTGACCATCTCGGCAGCGGACGCGCGGGACGCGGAGCACATCCTGAAGCTGCAGTACCTCTGCTACCAGAGCGAGGCGGAGCTGTACGGGGACTGGTCCATCGAACCGCTCACCCAGTCGCTCGCCGACCTGCGGGCCGAACTCGACGAGGGCCACGGCCTGGTGGCCCGGCTCGGTGACGAGGTCGTCGCCTCGGTGCGGGCCCGCCTCGACGAGGACGGCACGGTACGGATCGCCAAGCTCATCGTCCACCCCCGCATGCGGCGGCACGGCCTCGGCGGCCGGCTCCTCGACGGCATCGAGCGCCACTTCGCGGAGACCGCCGAGCAGGTGGCGCCGCCCGCCAAGCGCTTCCAGCTCTTCACCGGCCACCGCAGCGAGGGCAATCTGCGCCTCTACCGCAGCAAGGGGTACGCGCAGGTGGCCACCCGCGAGCTCGGCCCCAGGCTCACCCTGGTGACCCTGGAGAAGGCCGCCTGAGTCAGACGGCCGTACGCGACCTGCGCAGCCACCAGATCCCGGTCAGCGGCAGCAGCACCGGGATGAAGAGGTAGCCGTAGCCGTAGTCCGACCAGACCGTCGCGTCCGGGAAGGCGGACGGCTCGACCAGCGTCCAGGTCCCGACGACCAGCACGCCCGCGAGCTCGGCGGCGCAGCACACCAGCGCCGCCCTGCGGGCCGTCTCCCCGCCGCGTACCAGCGTGTACGTGATGAAGGCGTAGACGACGGCCGCCACCGCCGACAGGGCGTAGGCGAGCGGCGCCCGGTCGAACTCCGTGGCGATCTGGTAGATCGAGCGGGAGACCGCGCCGACCGACATCACGCCGTACAGCCAGACGAGCAGAATGCCCGGGCCCGTGACGAGGCGGGTCCTCGTGCCCGGTGCCGCCTTCTCCGTCGTGGTCATGGTCAGCCCACCGTCCAGATGTCGTGGAGACGCACTTCGAGCACGGCCAGGACGACCGCGCCGGCCGCCACCGTCGCCGTACCCCACCGGCTGCGCTCCGCGAGCGACATGAAACCGGCGATGGGCACCGCGCACAGTGCCCCGAGCAGATAGGCGACGAAGATCGTCGCGCCCTCCTCGGCCTTCTCGCCGCGCACCAGCTGCACGATGCCGACGATCAGCTGGACGAGGACGAGGAAGGTCACCACGGCCATGCCGATGAAGTGCCAGTCCTTGGTCGGCTGGTCGCGGAAGGCGGCGAAGCCGCACCAGGCGGCGAGGGCGAGCGCGGCCACGGAGACCGCGACCGTCAGGGCGTCAAGCATGCGCCCGAGGGTATTACGGTCGATAAGGCCTGATGCGCGGGCCCCCCTTCGGCGACCGGCTCGGGGACCGTGGCCTTGGCCACAACCCGCGCCCGCACCTGCCCGGTCCGCGCTCCCGGCCGCCGATCCGCCGCACCCGTCCGAGCAGGCCGCGCCCGGGAATCCGCGCAGGCCGCACACGGGGAACGGGGCGGAACGACCGCCTCCGGAGTGTCCGTATGGCGTCTCAACGGCGTCCGCTATTCGGACAGCCTCCTTTCGTTCGCGACTGCGCATGCTTTACTTGCAGACATGACCACGACGAGCAGCCGCATCCTTGCGACCGAGGCGATCACGACGCCCGGTGCTCGTTGTATGTGTCGAATGTGCGCCTTCTGAGGGCCCCCGCCTGAGTTTCGCGCCCCGAAGCGAGACCCGACGGCCGCGCCGTTCCTCCCGCCGACAGGCGGTGGACCGTGCCCGCCCCGCGCACCACCGGTGCCCGGCCACCCGCCGGACCGGCCTCCGTGCGCCTGACTGTCCGAAGACGAATGCCCCGTGCGTGACGGACCCCGCGTCGCGCACTCGACAGTGACGGAAACCCCTGTGATCACCACTTCGGGCCTGACCAAGGTCTACGAGTCGCGCGGCCGGCAGGTCACCGCTCTGGACGGCGTCGACCTCCACGTCCGCGAGGGCGAGGTGTTCGGCGTGATCGGCCAGAGCGGCGCCGGCAAGTCCTCGCTCATCCGCTGCGTCAACCTCCTGGAGCGCCCCACCTCCGGCACCGTGACCGTCGACGGCGTCGACCTCACCGCACTCGCCGGGAAGGGCCGCCGCGCGGGCAAGGACCTGCGCCGGGCGCGCAGCAGCATCGGCATGGTCTTCCAGCACTTCAACCTGCTGTCCTCCCGCACGGTGAAGGACAACATCGAGCTCCCCCTGGAGATCCTCGGCGTCTCCGGCGCCGAGCGCTCCCGCCGCGCCCTGGAACTCCTCGACCTCGTCGGCCTCGCCGACAAGGCCAAGTCCTACCCCGGCCAGCTCTCCGGCGGCCAGAAGCAGCGCGTCGGCATCGCCCGCGCCCTCGCGGGCGAGCCCAAGGTCCTCCTCTCCGACGAGGCGACCAGTGCCCTCGACCCGGAGACCACCCGCTCCATCCTCCAGCTGCTCCGCGACCTCAACCAGCAGCTCGGCCTGACCGTCCTGCTCATCACGCACGAGATGGACGTCGTGAAGACGATCTGCGACTCCGCCGCCCTGATGCAGCACGGCCGCGTCGTCGAGTCCGGCACCGTCGCCGAACTGCTCGCCACCCCCGGCTCCCAGCTCGCCGCCGAGCTCTTCCCGGTCAGCGGCGCCGCCACCGGCCCCGACCGCACGGTCGTCGACGTCACCTTCCACGGTGAGTCCGCCACCCAGCCGGTCATCTCGCAGCTCTCCCGCACGTACAACATCGACATCTCGATCCTCGGGGCGGCGATGGACACCGTCGGCGGCCGGCAGATCGGCCGGATGCGGATCGAACTGCCCGGGCGGTACGAGGACAACGTCGTCCCGGTCGGCTTCCTGCGCGAGCAGGGCCTCCAGGTCGAGCTCGTGGAGGACATCGTGGAAGACACCACGCCCCTGCTGGTCAAGGAAGGTGCCAAGTGACCTGGTCGGAGATGCAGCCCCTCCTTGAGCAGGGCACCGTCGACACCCTCTACATGGTCCTCTGGGCCACCGTCGTCACCGTCCTCGGCGGCCTGCCCCTCGGCATCCTCCTCGTCCTCACGGACAAGGGCGGACTGCTGCAGAACCGGCCGGTGAACAAGATCGTCGGTGCGATCGTGAACGTGGGGCGTTCGCTGCCGTTCATCATCCTGCTGATCGCCCTCATCCCCTTCACCACCTTCGTCGTCGGCACCTTCATCGGCCCGACCGCGATGATCGTGCCGCTCGCCATCGGCGCCATCCCCTTCTTCGCGCGCCTCGTCGAGACCTCGATCCGCGAGGTCGACCACGGGCTCGTCGAGGCCGTCCAGGCCATGGGCGGCGGCATCCCCACCATCGTCCGCAAGGTGCTGCTCCCGCAGGCCCTGCCCTCACTGGTCTCGGGCGTCACCACCACGGTCATCGTCCTCATCGGCTACTCGGCGATGGCCGGCGCGGTCGGCGGCGAGGGCCTCGGCTCCAAGGCCGTCACCTACGGATACCAGCGCTTCGACACCACCTTCATGCTGGTCACCGTCGTCGTCCTGGTCCTGATCGTGACCGTCGTCCAGCTCATCGGCGACGGAGTCGTACGACTCCTCGCCCGCCGGGGCCGTACCGCGTAACGGCTCCCCGGCCACCCCGACTTCGTCCTTAGACGAAACAGCCCGGACTTGTTGTCCAGGCGTCCACCGCACCACCGGAAAGAGGCACTCTTCGTGCGTAAGAACATCAGGCTCACCGCCGGTATCGCCGCCACCGCCGCCCTCGCCCTCGGGCTCAGCGCCTGCGGCACCTCCTCGGACCCGTCCTCCTCCAAGGACACGGCCGGCTCCGCCGACAAGCCGCTCGTCGTCGCCGCGTCCCCGACGCCGCACGCCGACATCCTCAACTACGTCAAGGACAACCTGGCCGAGAAGGCCGGTCTGAAGCTGGAGGTGAAGGAGTTCACGGACTACGTCCTGCCGAACACCGCCACCCAGTCCGGCCAGGTCGACGCCAACTTCTTCCAGCACAAGCCGTACCTCGACGACTTCAACAAGAAGAACAAGACCACCATCGTCCCCGTGGTCGACGTCCACCTGGAGCCGCTGGGCCTCTACTCCAAGAGCCTGAAGTCCGTGAAGGACATCAAGGCCGGCCAGACCATCGCCGTCCCCAACGACACCACCAACGGCGGCCGCGCCCTCCAGCTGCTCGCCGAGAACGGCCTGATCACCATCAAGCCGGGTGTCGGCACCAACGCCAAGCTCTCCGACATCACCGACAAGAAGGGCCTGGAGTTCAAGGAGCTGGAGGCCGCCACCGTGCCCCGCGCCCTGAACGACGTGGACGCCGCCGTCATCAACGGCAACTACGCCATCGAGGCCAAGCTGCAGCCCGCGAAGGACGCCCTCGTCCTGGAGAAGGCCGACGGCAACCCGTACGCCAACTTCCTCGCCGTCAAGGAGGGCAACGAGAAGGACGCCCGCGTGCAGAAGCTCGCGAAGCTCCTCAACTCGCCCGAGGTGAAGAAGTACATCGAGGACACCTACAAGGGCTCGGTCATCCCGGCCTTCGGCGCCGCCGAGTAAGGCCGCCGCAGCGGTCCGGCCCGTCCGGCCCGCCGTCCGAGGGACCGTCAGACCGGTTCCCCCGTACAGTCCTTGCGCAGAAGGCCCCCCCGCACCCCGTCCGGTGCGCGGGGGCCTTCGCCACACCCACCCGGCCATGCGCACGGGCGGCCGCATGCTGCATGCTGTGCGTTCACGGTCGATTCGGACGGTCCACGGCATGGAGCTGCGCATGACTACCACCTTTCCGGACATCTCCATCAACACGGACCGGTTGGTGCTGCGCGCGTTCGAGGAGGCGGACGCCCCCGCTCTCACCGCGATGATGAACGACGAACTCGTCGGCGCCTGGACGACGGTGCCCCAGCCCTTCACCGAAGCGGCCGCCCGCACCTGGATCACCGAGTACGCGCCCGCCGAACGCGCCGCGGGCCGGGGCATCGACCTCGCCGTCACCGAGTTCCTCACCCAGCGCCTGGTCGGCGTCATCCAGCTCGGCAGGACCGACTGGCGGGTCCGCTCCACCGAGCTCTCCTACATCGTCGCCCCCTGGGCCCGTGGCGAGGGGTACGCCTCCGAGGCCGCGCTCGCCACCGCCCAGTGGCTCTTCGGGGACCAGAAGTTCGAGCGCCTCGAGCTGCGCACCGCCGCCGACAACACGGCCTCCCAGCAGGTCGCCCAGAAGATCGGCTGCATCAGCGAAGGCGTCCTGCGGAACGCCTGCATAGCCCGCACCCGCACCGAGGACGGCGACTGGACCGAACTGCGCACCGACTTCATCGTCTGGGGCCTCCTCCCCGAGGACCTCGACGGCGTCGCCGACCAGATGGCCGAGGCCGGCTACTCCTCGTACACCGACTGGAGCTGAGCCCGGCAGCCGACCCGGGGTACGCTCGGCACGCCCCCGACCTGCGACGACACCAGGAGACAGACGACGATGGCGGACCGCGTCACGGTGATCGGCTGGGACGGTTCACCGCTCACCGCGGCGGCCAGGTCCGCGCTCTCCGCCGCCACCCTGGTGGCCGGGGCCGCCCACCACCTGGCGCTGCCCGAAGTGCCGCCCACGGCCGAACGCATCCGCCTCGGCAGCGTCGACCTCGCCGCCCGCCGCATCGCGGGCCACCGCGGCACCGCCGTCGTCCTCGCCGACGGCGACCCCGGCTTCTTCGGTGTCGTCCGCACCCTGCGCGCCCCCGAACACGGCCTCGAGGTCGAGGTCGTCCCCGCCGTCTCCTCCGTCGCCGCCGCGTTCGCACGGGCCGGGATGCCCTGGGAGGACGCCCGGATCGTCGTCGCGCACCAGCGCACCCTCCGCCGCGCCGTCAACGTCTGCCGCGCCCACCCCAAGGTCGCCGTCCTCACCTCGCCCGGCGCGGGCCCCGCCGAACTGGCCCTTCTCCTCGACGGCGTCCACCGCACCTTCGTGGTCTGCGAGGAACTCGGCACCAGCCGCGAACAGGTCTCCGTCCTCACCTCCGACAAGGCCGCCGACCACTCCTGGCGCGACCCGAACGTCGTCCTCGTCATCGGCCCCACCACGGGCGGCCCGCCGGCGGCCCCCTGGCTGATGGGCCAGGACCCGACCGCCCGTCCCGTACGCGGCTGGGGCCTGCCCACGGAGGAGTACGACGTCCAGGGATACGGCTCCGCCGTCGGCCCCGGCCCGACCCGGAGCGGCGCGGGCGAGGACCCGTCCCTGCGCGCCGCCCAGCTCGCCCGCCTCGGACCCCGCACCGGCGACCTCGTCTGGGACATCGGCTGCGCGCGCGGCGCCTTCTCCGTCGAGGCCGCCCGCTTCGGCGCCGCCGTCATCGCCGTGGACATCGACCCCGAGGCCTGCGCCCGTACCGAGCAGAGCGCCCGCCGCCACGGCGTACCGCTCCAGACCGTCCCGGGCCGCGCCCCGCACGTCCTGGAGAGCCTGCCCGAGCCCGATGTCGTCCGGATCGCGGCCGGCGGGGTCCCCGTCGTCACCGCCTGCACCGACCGGCGTCCCGAACGCATCGTCGCCCACGCCTCCACCCGCGACGAGGCCGAGGCGATCGGCGCGGCGCTCTCCGACGGCGGCTACACGGTCGAGAGCCTCCTCCTCCAGACCATCGGACTCGACCCGGAGGACTGGTCGGAACGCGAGCGTTCGGTCGTCTTCCTGCTGTCCGGCCGCAGGACCGACGTCCCCCACCCGTGACGGTGCCGCCCCGGCGGGCCAGGTAGGCTGGCCGATTGTTGTACCGCATCCGGATGTTCGGCGCTTCGTTCGTCAATGTCCTGAATTGGTGGCCACTTTGCGCCGCTGACGTGGTACGCGATCAGGGGGGACCGCGCGACGTGGCGCAGTCCACAGCCCGCCGTGGCGAATCTCCCTGCCACGATGGCGGGGGGCCGCGACAATGTGTGGGTGTCCGCGTGTCCTTCGTGCCGCGCGGCGCGCGCGCTCGTTCTTGTCGACGGGCGCAGGTCTGAAGGAAGCACAAGCGATGGGCGAGGGGTACGCATGACGGACACCGGCCAGGTCCCGGGCGAGGGACTGCCGGAGAACGCAGGCATGGTCGAGCAGCCGGGCATCCCCGCTCCGGACGCGTACACCTTCCTGGACCCCTCCGGCCAGACCACCGAGGACGACGACCTGCTGCTGATGCCGGGGGCCCAGGGCGCCTGGAGCGAGCATCCGCCGGGCGTCGCGCCCGCGCCGCCGGTCGCCGTGCCGCCCCCGCCGGCGGGACCCGCCGTGCCGGGCGAGGCGGCGCCCCAGCAGGGCGTGCCGCACGCGGCCGTGCCTCATCAGGCCGCCCCGGAAGCGCAGGCCCCGACGGGTGACCCGCTCACCGACCCGCTGCCGGATCCGCTGACGGGCCCGCTGGACTCCGTCGCCCTGGGTGACGTCCTTACGGCCCCGCAGAGCCAGACCCCGCCGCAGGTCGTCCCGCTCACCACGCCTCCCGGCACCCCGCCGCACGGCATCCCGCTCGACCAGCACGCGGGCACTCCCGCGCACGGCGTGCCGGTGGACCAGTTCACGGGCACTCCCGCCCACGGCGTTCCCGCCGACCAGTTCACCGGAACGCCCGCGCACGGCGTCCCCGCCGACCAGTTCACCGGCACCCCGGCGCACGGCGTGCCCGTCGCCCCGCAGGAGTCGGCCCCTGGCCACGGCTACGAACCGGGCATCCTCGACACCGGCGCCCACGAGGCCGCAGGCCGCGACTCCGGCTCCGTCGACCTCGGCGGCGTCCGCGTACCCCCGCCGGCCACGGCCCCGACCCCGCCGCCCGCGCGCCGCCCGCTGCACATGGGCCCGGCCGTCCCCGAGGCCGGCGGCGTCGTGCTCTCGCTGGCCGACCGCGGCCCCGCCGCCGCGCCCGCCGCCCCGCAGCCCGCGCCGGCCCCCGCCCCCGAGTCGCTCGTGGCCACCGGCCCCGCGCCCACGCCGGTACGGAACCCGGGTCCGCCGACCACCGGCCCCGAGTACTTCGACATCGCGCAGGACCAGCAGCTCGCCCCGCAGGGCGCCGAGCCGTGGGCCGCGCAGCCGCAGGAGCCCATGGCACCGGCGGCCGAGGCCCTCCCCGCAGAAACGGTCGTCCCGGTGACCGGCCAGTTCGTCCAGGTCGAGGGCACCGTCCCGACGACCCCCCATCTGGCGCCGACTCCAGTGGCCGAGCCCGTGGCCGAGCCGGTCCCGGCCGCCGAGCCGGAGCTGCCCGAGGCCGTGCCGTCCGCCGAGGCCCCGACCGCCCCCGCGGAGACCGCCCCCGAGACGCCGGCCGAGCCGACGGAGCCTCAGGCGACCGTCCCCGCCCCGCGCGAGGGCGAGCCCTCCGTCGAGCCGGTGACCGCGGCCGCCGAGGAGCCCGAGGCAGACCAGGCCCCGGAGGCCGAGGCGCAGCCCGAGCCGGCCGACGAGCCGGAGCCCGCCGCCGAGGCCCCGGCCGAACCGGTCACGGCCGCGGAGCTCCCGTTGGAGGAGCCGACCTCGGAGGTGGCCCCCGAGGCGACCCCGGAGACAAGCCCGCAGTCCGCCCCCGACGCGACCCCGGAGACGACCCCGCAGTCCGCCCCCGAGGCGACCCCGGAGGCGGCCCCCGAAGAGGCCGCCGTGGAGGCGTTCGCCCACGACGTCCCGTTCGTTCCGGAGGAGGCCCCCGAGGCCCACCCCGAGCCGGCCCCGGAAGCCGCAGCCGTGCTCCCGGAGGAGCAGCCGGCTCCCACCGACGAGACCCCCCTGACCGACGAGCCGGCGGAGGCCCTCCCCGAGCCCGTCGAAGCCATCGAAGCCGCCGAGGCCGTCGAGACAGCAGAGGCCGTCGAGACCACCGAGGTCACGGAGGTCGCCGAGGTCGCCGAGGCCGTCGCTCCCACGGACGCCCCCGAGGCGCTCCCGCAGGAGACCGCCGCCCCCGAAGCCGACCCGGCTGAGGAACCGGCCGCTGCCGACCCGAGCGCGGACGCGGACGGCGAGGAGCCGGTGGCGGAGTCGGCCCCCGCGCCCGGCTACGACGACGCCGAACGCGAGGCCGTCCTCCGCGTGATGCGCGAGCGCCGCGACATCCGCAACGGCTTCCGCTCCGACCCGATCCCGCACGAGGTGCTGCTCCGCGTCCTCGAGGCCGCCCACACGGCCCCCAGCGTCGGCCACTCGCAGCCCTGGGACTTCGTCGTCATCCGCTCCGCCGAGACCCGGCAGACGATGCACGAGCTGGCCCAGCGGCAGCGCGAGGCGTACGCCAGGTCGCTGCCGAAGGCCCGCGCGAAGCAGTTCAAGGAACTGAAGATCGAGGCCATCCTCGACACCCCGGTCAACATCGTGGTGACCGCCGACCCCACCCGGGGCGGCCGCCACACCCTCGGCCGCTACACGCAGCCGCAGATGGCCCCGTACTCCTCGGCGCTCGCCGTCGAGAACCTCTGGCTCGCCGCCCGCGCCGAGGGCCTCGGCGTCGGCTGGGTCAGCTTCTTCGACGAGCGCGAGATGGTCCGCACGCTCGGCCTTCCCGAGCACCTCGAAGTCGTCGCGTACCTCTGTGTGGGATACGTCGACGAGTTCCCCGAGGAGCCCGAGCTGATGCAGGCGGGCTGGTCCAAGCGCCGCCCGCTCGCCTGGGTCGTCCACGAGGAGACGTACGGCCGCCGTGCTCTGCCCGGCGAGGAGCCGCACGACCTGCTCCAGGAGACCGTCGCCGGCATCCGCCCGCTGGACGCCAAGGCGCTCGGCGAGGCCTGGGAGCGCCAGAAGCGCATGACGAAGCCCGCAGGGGCCCTGGGCATGCTGGAGATCATCTCCGCACAGCTCTCCGGCCTCTCCCGGATGTGCCCGCCGCCGATCCCGGAGCCCGCGGCCGTCGCGATCTTCGCGGGCGACCACGGCGTGCACGCCCAGGGCGTCACGCCCTGGCCGCAGGAGGTCACCGGTCAGATGGTGGCCAACTTCCTCGGCGGGGGAGCGGTCTGCAACGCCTTCGCCCATCAGGTCGGCGCCGAGGTCTGCGTCATCGACGTCGGCGTGGCCTCCGAACTCCCGGCCACCCCCGGCCTGCTGCCCCGCAAGGTCCGCCCCGGGACCGCCGACTTCACCACGGGTCTCGCGATGACCCGTGAGGAGGTCCTGGCCGCGATCGAGGTCGGCATCGAGACGGCCAGGGACCTGGTCGCGGCCGGCAACAAGGCGCTGCTCACCGGTGAGATGGGCATCGCGAACACCACCGCGTCCGCTGCCCTGATCTCCGTCTACACCGGCGTGGACCCGACCGAGGTCACGGGCCGCGGCACGGGCATCAACGACGAGACGCACGCCCGCAAGGTGGACGTGGTCCGGCGTGCCCTCGACCTCCACCGGCCGGACCCCGCGGACCCGATCGGCGTCCTCTCGGCGGTCGGCGGCCTGGAGCACGCGGCCCTCGTCGGCCTGATCCTGGGCGCGGCATCCCTGCGTACCCCGGTCATCCTCGACGGCGTGTCGACCGGCGCCGCCGCGCTCGTCGCCCGGGCCATCGCGCCGGAGTCGCTCGCGGCCTGCATCGCGGGCCACCGCAGCGCCGAGCCGGGCCATGTCGCCGCCCTCAACAAGCTGGGCCTGCGCCCCCTGGTCGACCTGGACCTCCGCCTCGGCGAGGGCACGGGCGCGCTGCTCGCCCTTCCGCTGGTGCAGAGCGCGGCCCGCGCGATGCACGAGGTGGCCACGTTCGACTCGGCGGGCGTCACCGAGAAGTAGGACCGAGGACGCGTCCCCCCGCCCGCGGAGGGTGTGGGGGACGCGCGGGACCCAGGGCCGGGACGGAGAAGGCGAGGTGCGGCGCGGCGACAGAGCCGCACGCCCCACGGTCCGGCACGCGCCCTGGAAGGCGTCTCGTCCCTCGAACCCCCCACGGGGAGATCCATCACAGCGTGACAGGGTCCCGTCACCGATATCGTGGGGGTGGGCAACCGAAACCCCGCCCCACCAGCCGCTCCACCGCAGCAGCGGCCCCGCACACATCCTTCCGAGGAGCCGCCCGCCATGGCCGAGCACGCCGATCCCACCGCGCAAGCGGCGACGCACCCCGCCTACCCCGTCGGCCTCCGCCTCGCCGGCCGCCGCGTCGTCGTCCTCGGCGGCGGCCAGGTCGCCCAGCGCCGGCTGCCCGCCCTGATCGCCGCGGGCGCCGACATCACACTGATCTCCCCGTCCGCCACCCCCTCCGTGGACGCCATGGCCGAGGCCGGCGAGATCACCTGGATCAAGCGGCGGTACGAGGAGGGCGACCTCGCCGACGCCTGGTACGCCCTGGTCGCCACCACCGACCCGGCGGCGAACGCGGCCGCCTCCGCCGAGGCCGAGCGGACGAGGACCTGGTGCGTGCGCGCGGACGACGCCGAGGCGGCCACCGCCTGGACCCCGGCGACCGGCCGGGACGCGGGCGTCACGGTGGCCGTGCTCACCGGCCATGACCCCCGGCGTTCCGCCGCCGTGCGCGACGCGATCGTGGAGGGCCTCCGCGACGGTTCGATCGCGGCGCCCGCGCACCGCGCGCGTACCCCGTTCGTCGCTCTGGTCGGCGGCGGCCCCGGCGACCCGGACCTGATCACGGTGCGCGGCCGCCGGCTGCTCGCGGAGGCCGACGTGGTCATCGCGGACCGCCTGGGCCCCCGTGACCTCCTGGACGAGCTGCCTCCGCACGTGGAGGTGATCGACGCGGCGAAGATCCCGTACGGCCGTTTCATGGCCCAGGAGGCCATCAACAACGCGCTGATCGAGCACGCGAAGGCGGGCAGGTCCGTCGTACGTCTGAAGGGCGGCGACCCGTTCGTCTTCGGCCGCGGCATGGAGGAGGCCCAGGCGCTGGCCGCCGAGGGCATCGCCTGCACGGTGGTCCCGGGCATCTCCAGCTCGATCTCGGTGCCGGGCGCCGCCGGCATCCCGGTCACACACCGCGGGGTGGCGCACGAGTTCACGGTGGTCAGCGGTCACGTCGCCCCCGACGACCCGCGCTCCCTCGTCGACTGGGCGTCCCTCGCGAAGCTCACCGGCACCCTGGTCATCCTCATGGGCGTCGACAAGATCGGGAAGATCGCCGAGGCGCTCATCACGCACGGCAAGAACCCGGAGACGCCGCTGGCCCTGGTGCAGGAGGGCACGACGGCGTCCCAGCGCCGGGTGGACGCCACCCTCGCGACGGTCGCGGAGACCGTGAAGGCGCAGGAGGTCCGCCCGCCGGCGGTCATCGTCATCGGCGACGTCGTCACCGAGGGCCCCGGCGAACCGGTGAAGTGACCGGGGGAGGCGTCAAGCGACGTAACCAGCGGTAACCAGCACCTCGCACACATTGGCACCACACCCCGGACAAGGCAGTATCACCTCGTGGCCGAACTCATCACGATCGACGACCCCGACGACCCGCGCCTGCGCGACTACACCGGCCTGACCGACGTCGAGCTGCGCCGCAGACGCGAGCCGGCCGAGGGCCTGTTCATCGCGGAGGGCGAGAAGGTCATCCGCCGGGCGCGGCAGGCCGGGTACGAGATGCGGTCGATGCTGCTCTCCGCCAAGTGGGTCGACGTCATGCGGGACGTCATCGACGAGGTCCCGGCGCCGGTGTACGCGATCCAGCCGGACCTCGCCGAACGCGTCACCGGCTATCACGTGCACCGGGGCGCCCTCGCCTCCATGCAGCGCAAGCCGCTCCCCGACGCCGCCGAACTGCTGGTCGGCGCCCGCCGTGTGGTCGTGATGGAGTCGGTCAACGACCACACCAACATCGGCGCGATCTTCCGCAGCGCGGCGGCCCTCGGCATGGACGCCGTGCTGCTCTCGCCCGACTGCGCGGACCCGCTGTACCGGCGCTCGGTGAAGGTCTCCATGGGCGCGGTCTTCTCCGTCCCGTACGCGCGCCTCGACAGCTGGCCACGGGGTCTGGAGACCGTACGGGAGGCGGGCTTCAAGCTCCTCGCCCTCACCCCCGCGGAGAAGGCCACCTCGATCGACGAGGCCGCGCCGCACCGTCTGGAGCGGGTGGCCCTGATGCTGGGCGCAGAGGGCGACGGCCTGTCCACGCAGGCCCTGCGCGCCGCCGACGAATGGGTCCGGATCCCGATGGCCCACGGCGTCGACTCGCTGAACGTGGGCGCGGCGGCGGCGGTCGCCTTCTACGCGGTGGCGACGGGCCGACCGGAGTCCTGACCGCCGATGTCCTAGCCCTGGAGGGCCTGGGCGGCGGCGATGCCCAGGGCCACCACCAGGGTCACCACCACGAAGACGAAGAGCCGCTGCCGCAGCAGCCGGGGGTTGGCGGGGCGGCGGCCGGTCGACGTGGTGCGGACGCCCGGCCGGGTCGTGGGACGGCCCCCGGTGCGCGGCCCGGCGGACGGCCGGGAGGACGGCCCGGGGCCCCGGCCCTGGGGGCCACGGTCGGCACCCCGCTCGGTCGCGCGCTCGGCGCCCCGCTCCGTTCCGCGACCGGGTACGTCCCGCTCGGTGTACCGCTCGGTCGGCCGTGCGGTGTTCCGCTCCTCGGCCCGCTCCCGCTGCACGGGCGGTCGCGAGACCGGCAGGCCCTGTGCCTCGCGCGCCGCGATCTCCTTGAGCCGCATCGACAGCTGGAGCGTGCTGGGACGGTCCTCGGGGTCCTTCGCGAGACAGGCCCTGATCAGCGGCGCCAGCGCGTCGGGCACCCCGTGCAGCTGCGGCTCCTCGTGCACCACGCGGTAGAGCATGACCTCGGAACTGCCGTGCCCGAAGGGGGAGTCGGCCATCGCCGCGTACGCCAGGGTGGCGCCGAGCGAGAACACGTCGGTGGCGGGGGTGACGGCCGCTCCGCGCACCTGCTCGGGCGCGAGGAAGCCGGGCGAGCCGACGGCCGTGCCCACATGGGTCAGGGTGCTGGCACCGGTGGCCCAGGCGATGCCGAAGTCGATGATGCGCGGGCCCTTGGGGGAGAGCAGGATGTTCGAGGGCTTGAGGTCCCGGTGCACCACCCCGGCCTCGTGGACGGCGACGAGCCCCTCCGAGAGGGCCGCCCCGATCGAGGCGACGTCGGCGGCGCGCAGCGCGCCCTCCTCGGCGACCCGGTCGTGCAGAGAGGGGCCGGGCACGTACTGGGTGGCGAACCAGGGCCGCTCGGCCTCCAGGTCGGCGGCGACGAGCCGGGCCGTGCAACCGCCGCGGATCCGCCGGGCGGCCGACACCTCACGGGCGAACCGCGACCGGAACTCCTGGTCCTCGGCCAGGTCCGGCCGGATCACCTTCAGCGCCACCCGCTGGCCGCGCCGGTCGGACCCCAGGTACACGACGCCCATCCCGCCGGCCCCCAGCCTGCGGTGGAGCCGGAACGACCCGACGATCCGCGGATCCTCGCGCCGGAGCCGCATCATCGCCATGTCCGTCCCCTCGTCCGTTCGACGTGGCACAGCTTACGTAGTGGCGCCCGCACGTGCTCATAGGCCGCGCCCTCGCACCGCGATCGATTGTCAGTGCTGACGGGGAGGAGAGCCCGATGCGTGCGGCCCCGGCACGCTCCAACACCCGTACCCGACAATCCACTTGACGAGGAGTCGGGAGCCGCGCCGGAGGCCCCCGGAGGCGCGCTCCGGACCCTTCGGACCAGGGTGTTCGCGAGGCGGCCCGCGAAGTGAGCCATGTCACCCTTCCGGCGGCTCTTCCGGGCCCCCTGGGGGAAGACCCGGGGTTCCACGCCCCCGTCTCCACCCAGGGGAGTACGTCGCACGGGCGGCCCTCATCCTCCGGGAGGCCCGGAAGTCGGTACGAGGGCATGACGTCCCGGCGCTCCCGGCTCCCTAATGTTGAGGTCAAGCGGCGGGTGCAGCACTCGTCCCCCGAGGTCACGCACCCGCCGCGCCAGACATGACAGGAGAGGAACCATGGCTTACACGGCACCGCGGACGAGCACCCGGCCTTCGAGCCGGCGTCACCCCCTGGTGGCCACCGCCATGGTCCTCCCTCTCGCGGCCCTGCTCGTCGTCGTCTTCGGCGGCTGGGAAGCGGTGGTCACACAGGCGTCGTCCGTGGGCGTGATGCTGGGGCGCTGAGCAGCGCCCCGGACCCGGGAGAGCGGCCCGGGTCGGGACATCCGGCCATCAACCCCGTGGGGACGGGGGTGCGGCGGACGGCAGCGTGGGGCCGGTCAGCTGGGGAGCTGACCGGCCCTCGCGCTTCCCCGAAGAAACCGGCCCCGCACGACCCTTCCCGTACGCTCCCGAACTTCCCCTCCCCGTACGCGCCCCCGGATTTCCCCTCCCCGTACGCTCGCCCCCGTGGACTCCACCGACCGCCCCCCGCTCGACCGACTCGCCGAGCTCGCCCGCACCGCCGCCCACCGCTCCGGTGACCCCTGCCGCTGCGCGAGCGGCCTCGTCCGGGTGCTCGCGGACCGGGACGACGGGACCGTCGTACGGCACGGGCGGCTCGTCGCCAAGGCCCACGCACCCGGCACCGACCCCGAGGCGCACCGCGCGCGGCTGGCCCTTGCCGCTCACCCGGACGTCGCCGGTGTCTTCCTCCCGCCGCTTCCGGCGCCCGGCCCCGAGGACGTCGACGGCCGCCCCGTCACGGTCTGGCCGTACGGCCCGCCCGTCGACCCGGCGGACCCCGACGCCGCCCCCTGGGAGGACGCGGCGCGGCTGCTGGCCCTCCTCCACCGGACTCCGCCCCCGCCGGAGGTCGCGGGCCGGCTTCCGGAGATGCGGGCCCCCGTCAAGGCGGCCCTCGCCGTCGAGCGGATGCGCCGGACGGCCCCGGAACACCCGGCCGCCCCGACCGTCCTCGCCGCCTGGCGGTCCGTCCCCGACCGTGCCGCACCGGGCCCCCGGCTCCTCTGCCACGGCGACGTCCACCTCGGCCAACTGGTCCGCGCCACCGGGCCGGAGCCGGTCCCGGGCCCCCGGCCCGCGCACACCGGCCCCTGGCGGCTCATCGACATCGACGACCTTGGCCTCGGCGACCCGGCCTGGGATCTGGCTCGCCCCGCGGCCTGGTTCGCCGCCGGCATCCTGCCCCCGGAGATCTGGTCCCGCTTCCTCGGCGCGTACCGGGAGGCGGGCGGCCCGGCCGTGGGCGCCGACCCCTGGGTCCAACTCGACGGGCCCGCCCGCGCCTTGACGGTGCAGACCGCCGCCCTGGCCCTCGCCAAGTCGAGGGCCGAGCGCAGACCGCTCGACGAGGTGGAGGAGGTGATGATCGACACCTGCGCCCGCATCGCCGGACATCGAACCGACCCGGCCCCTTCGGCGTCCACATAAGGTGAAGCCACCATACGAACGGCGATGTCAGGGAGTTGACCCGACCCATGCAGTGTCCCAAGTGCCACGCGGCCATGCACACCTACAACCGCAACGGTGTCCAGATCGAGCAGTGCAGCGGCTGCCGTGGGATATTCCTGGACTACGGCGAGCTGGAGGCCCTGACCCGTCTGGAGTCCCAGTGGACCCAGCCGGCCCCGCCCGCGCCGCCGGCCCCCCAGGCGTACCCGGCGCAGCCCGCCCCCGCCGCTCCCGCCTGGGGTGCCCCGCACCACGGCGGCCACCACGGCGGCGGTCACTACCGCCAGCGCGGCTTCGGCCGGATGCTCTTCTCCTCCTGAGGGGTACGAGAAAGCCCCCGGCCGCGAGATGCGGCCGGGGGCTTCTTGGTGGTGCGCGATACTGGGATTGAACCAGTGACCTCTTCCGTGTCAGGGAAGCGCTCTCCCGCTGAGCTAATCGCGCGGGGTGGTGCACACGTCGTACCCGAAGGCACTGCGTACTGCGTGCGCGATACTGGGATTGAACCAGTGACCTCTTCCGTGTCAGGGAAGCGCTCTCCCGCTGAGCTAATCGCGCGGGGGATCCGAAGATCCAGGACCCGAAGGTCCAGTGGACGATACTGGGATTGAACCAGTGACCTCTTCCGTGTCAGGGAAGCGCTCTCCCGCTGAGCTAATCGTCCTTGGAGGTGGAGACGGGATTTGAACCCGTGTAGACGGCTTTGCAGGCCGTTGCCTCGCCTCTCGGCCACTCCACCAGGAGTGAATACAGGGGTTCGGGAAGATCCCCCACATCGAGCGGACGACGAGATTCGAACTCGCGACCCTCACCTTGGCAAGGTGATGCTCTACCAACTGAGCCACGTCCGCTTGTCGTTTCCGTTTCGCTTGCGCGTCCCGGCGACGTGTTGAACTCTAGCGGATTCCTGGGCCAGCACAAAAACGCGTTTCCGCAGCGTGCTGACCTGCGCGCCGACCCCGGTGCCCGGCAGGGCGTCCCGGAGGGTTCCCGTGGCGTTCACTCGCCGTGTTCCCCGAGTGGCACGGAGCCGCCATCGGACAAGCGTCCGGTGTCCCACCCTCGGCAGACCTAGACTCGACGCGTGCACGACCTTGCTCCCCTGGCCCGCTTCGGCGGCCTCGTCGCGACCGACCTCCGGGACGTCACCCACGACCCCGAAGCCCTGGACTCCTCCGGCTTCTGGGCCGTCTGCGCGGACTTCGAAGGGCGTCTGACCTGCGCCCGCTTCGGAGACGTGCGGCTCGACCCCGTCCGCGCGCCCGTCCCGGGCGCCTGGCGCGGCCCCGCCGCCGGTGACTGGACGTCGTCCCTCGACCGCGCCGCGTACATCGAGGGCGTCCGGCGCGTGCGCGAGCACATCGCGCGCGGCGAGGTCTACCAGGCGAATCTCTGCCGGGTGCTGACCGCGCCGCTGCCGGAGCCGGCCCTCGCCGACGTCGACGCACTCACCGCGCTCCTCGCCAGGGGGAACCCCGCCCCCTACGCCGGAACGATTCGGCTGCCCGCGCACGGCGTGGAGGTCGCCACCGCCTCCCCGGAGCTCTATCTCCGCAGGGAAGGGGCGACGATCACCTCCGGCCCCATCAAGGGGACCGGCCGCACCGCCGCCGACCTCCTCCCCAAGGACCACGCGGAGAACGTGATGATCGTCGACCTGGTCCGCAACGACCTGGGGCGGGTCAGCCGGACCGGCTCGGTCGCCGTCCCCGCCCTCTGCGCGATCGAGGAGCACCCCGGGCTCGTGCACCTCGTCTCCACGGTCACCGGCCTGATGCGCGAGGACGCCGGCTGGCCCGAGCTCCTCGACGCCACCTTCCCGCCCGGCTCCGTCACGGGCGCCCCCAAGTCCAGTGCCCTGCGGATCATCGAGGCCCTGGAGACCGCCCCCCGCGGCCCGTACTGCGGAGGCGTCGGCTGGGTCGACGCCGACCTGGACACCGCCGAGCTGGCCGTCGGCATACGCACCTTCTGGATCGACCGCCCCGAGGGGGTGCTCCGCTTCGGCACAGGAGCAGGGATCACCTGGGGCTCCGACCCGGAGCGCGAGTGGGAGGAGACCGAGCTCAAGGCGGCCCGGCTCGTCGCGATAGCGTCGGGCGCCTACGAGTCAGGCGCCCTTGAGGCGAGCGGAAAGGCCACTTCTCGATGAAACTCTGGGTCAACGGCGGGCTGCACGACGCGGACACCGCCCTGGTCTCCGTACTGGACCACGGACTGACCGTCGGCGACGGTGTCTTCGAGACGGTCAAGGCCGAGCGGGGCGGAACGTTCGCCCTGACGCTTCACCTGGAGCGGCTCACCCGCTCCGCCCGCGGCCTCGGCCTGCCGGACCCCGACCTCGACGAGGTCCGCCGCGCCTGTGCCGCGGTCCTCGAGGCGAACCCGATGGAACTCGGCAGGCTCCGCATCACGTACACCGGTGGTCTCTCCCCGCTCGGGTCGGAGCGCGGCGACGCCGGTGCCAGCCTCGTCGTCGCCCTCGGCGAGACCGGCCGCCGCGCCGACTCCACCGCCGTGATCACCGTGCCCTGGACCCGCAACGAGCGCGGCGCCCTCACCGGCCTCAAGACCACCTCGTACGCCGAGAACGTCGTCGCCCTCGCCAGGGCGCGCGAGCGGGGGGCGTCCGAGGCGCTCTTCGCCAACACCGTCGGGCAGCTCTGCGAGGGCACCGGCTCCAACGTCTTCGTCGTCGTCGACGGCCGGATCCTCACCCCGCCCGTCTCCTCCGGCTGCCTCGCGGGCATCACCCGCGCCCTGGCCGTGGAATGGACCGGCGCGCGGGAGACCGACCTGCCGCTGGACGTCCTGGAGAGCGCCGAGGAGATCTTCCTGACCTCGACCCTCCGCGATGTGCAGGCCGTGCACCGGGTCGACGACCGGGAGCTGTCGGCGACGCCCGGCCCGGTCACCGCGAAGGCGATGCGGATCTTCGATGAGCGGGCCGCGGAGGACCGGGACCCGCGCCTCGGGTAAAACCTGATGACGGACGGCCCCGGGGTGGGTAGAACACCTCTGATGACCACCACCCTGCGGCCGGCCGAGCCGCTTCAGCAGACGCCCGACGGCGGCCGCTCCCGTACCTACGACGTGTGCGTGAACAGCCGTCGCGTCGGTTCCGTCCATCTCTCCACCGATCCCGGTTTCGGCGCCGCCTCCGGCGTGATCAGCCGCCTCGGCGTCGACGAACCCGACCGGGGCCGGGGCCGGGGGACGGTCGCGGCGCTCGCCTCCGAGGAGGTGCTGCGGAACTGGGGCTGCGTCGAGGTGCAGATATCGGTGCCCGCCGACGCCGAGGCGGCGCTGCGGATGGCCCGTTCGCTCGGCTACACCGAGCGCAGCCGGAACATGGTCAAGGAACTGCCCGCCGAGCCGCCGGCGCTGCCGGAGGGCGTCGAGGTCCGGCCGATGACGGAGGCCGAGTACGCGAGGTGGGAGGCGCGGGCCAAGGAGGCTTTCGCGCGGAGCTGGATCGACCGGGGGGTCCCCGAGGACCAGGCCCGCACCAAGGCGGAGAACAGCCACCTGACGTATCTGCCGGAGGGCCTGGCCACGCCCGGCGTCGCGATCCACGTGGTCGTCCGCGACGGCCGGGCCGCCGGTTATCTGTGGACCGGCCGGATCGAGCTGGAACCGGGGCGGTGGGCGGCCTTCGTGTACGACATCGAGGTCGACGAGGAGCAGCGCGGACGCGGCTACGGGCGGGCGCTGATGCTGCTCGCCGAGCGGGTCGCCCGGGAGGCCGGGGAGACCCTGCTCGGACTGCACGTCTTCGCGGGCAACACCCCGGCGATCCGGCTCTACGAGTCGCTCGGTTACCGCACCACCTATGTCAACAGCGCGAAGGTGCTGCGGTAGGGGAGGGCCGTCAGGCCTTCAGGAGGCGGTCGGCGATCTCCTCGACGCGCTCGCGCAGTCCGTCCTGGCTCTGGCCGCCGTCCAGGCGCTCGCCGCCGATCACATAGGTCGGCGTGCCGGTGACCTTGATGGCCTTGCCCTCGGCCTCGTCCGCGTCGACGGTCAGGAGGTGCCGGCCGTCGATCAGGGCGGTGTCGAACTCCTCGGCGTCCAGGCCGAGTTCGCCGGCGATCTCCATGAGCACCGGCTCGCCCCGCTCGCCGAGCTCGGCGGTCCTGGCGAGCAGCGCCTCCACGTACGGCCAGCCCTTGCCCTGGTCGACGGCCTCCTCGGCGGCCTGGGCGGCGGCGTACGCGTGCTTGTGCTTCGCCAGCGGGAAGTGGCGCAGCTGTACGGCGAGCCGGTCGCCGTACTTCTCACGGAGCGCCCGGACGTCGTCGAGGGCCTGGAAACAGTCGGGGCACTGGAGGTCGAACCACGCCTCGAGGACGACGGGGGAGGCGGGCGCGGTGGTGGAGTCACTCATGACAGCAGTCTCCCTCACCGGGACCTGGGGAGGAGATCCGGAGGGGACGACCCGGAGATCTCCCTGAGACCGGCCTCGGGACATGGCCCCGGACGGCCCCGCCGGTGCAGGATGGAAGGGACGTATCACCCGGGACCTGGAGGACCGCATGCTGGCCGAGACCATCTGTTCCGCGGTGTCCGCGGCGGGCCTGGGCATCGCCGCGATCACGGCGTACCGGAAGCGCTTCCTGACCGCTGCCCGGATCGTGGCCTACGCCCTGGTGCCGATCGGCCTGGTGATGACGGGCGCGGTCGAGTGGATCGCGGGCACGGCGTTCAGCCCGGTCGCCTGGGCCGGATTCGGTGTGCTCGGTGCCGCGTGGCTGCTCTTCCTGTCCACCCGGGCCGTCGAGCGGCGCCGGGGCGGCCGCAAGGAGACCACCGGTGGGGCCGAGCCGAGAGCGGTGGCCCCGGGGGCGTCGGCGCCCTCGCGCGCCGTGACGGCGAAGCCCGGGGCCGGCCAGGCCGCGGGGGACGACTTCAGCGACATCGAGGCGATTCTGAAGAAGCACGGAATCTGACCGCTTCTGGCGGTTCGCGTTCCCATGATCCACGGGAAGGGATGAACGGCCTTGCCGGTGGGGCGTGTTGCGTGATTTCCCGGGGCCCGGGTGCGCGATCATCCCCCCGAGATGCTGGATACCTCGCGGGACACCGTCCCCGCCGCCCCCGATGTCCCTGTCCAAGAGCCGCGCGGCTGTCTGTTCGCGCTCTCCCAGCCCCCACTGATGATCTTCCTCGGGGTGATCGGCTGTCTGCTGCTCATGGCGGCCGTGCACGACCTCTTCGTCCTGTGACGGCCCCCGCCTCAGCCCGCCGCTTCCTTGCGGCGCGCCCGGTACGCGGCCACGTGCAGACGGTTGCCGCAGGTGCGGCTGTCGCAGTAGCGGCGTGAGCGGTTGCGGGAGAGGTCGACGAAGGCCCGGCCGCAGTCCGGTGCCTCGCAGCGCCGCAGCCGCTCCTGCTCGCCCGCCACCACGATGAACGCGAGGGCCATGCCGCAGTCGGCCGCGAGGTGGTCCGCCACCGAGGCGCCCGGCGCGAAGTAGTGCACGTGCCAGTCGTAGCCGTCGTGGTCGGTGAGCTGCGGCGTGGTGCCCGCGCCCGCCACCAGCTGGTTGATCAGGGGGGCCGCGATCCGCGCCTCGGGCGCGGAGAAGACCGCGGCGAACTTCTCGCGCACCTCGCGGACGGCCCGCAGGTCGTCGGCGTCGAGATCACCCACGTCGCTGATCTTGTGCGCGTGGACGAAGGTCCGCAGCCCCGGGAGGTCGGCGAGCTCGTCGGCGCGGTCGCCCTGTGGCGCGGTGTTCATCAGATCGACGACGGTGTCGAGGGCGATCCGGGTGTCGTGGGGGATCAGCACGATTCGCTCCCTGGCCGGCCGCGGGCGGGTGCCCGCGGAATGGCGCTGACTTTAGCGCGACCGGGAAAAGGACAACGGCGCCCACCACCGCGCCGGCTGCGCGGTGGGGGACGCCGGTGTCGTGCCTATGTGGCTGCCCGCGCGGCGCCGTCGCCCCGAGTCGGACGGCGCCGTGCGGCTCTCGGCCTGGCTCAGCTGTCGGCCAGGATGTGGGAGAGCTCCGTATCGAGATCGAAGTGCCGGTGCTCGGTGCCCGGTGGCACGGCGGCGTCGGTCCTCTTCAGGAACGACTCCAGGGCCCTCGCCGGGGCCTCGAGCAGGGCTTCTCCCTCGGGGGAGCTCAACGCGATGCAGACGACTCCCTGACCGTGGCTACGCGACGGCCAGACGCGGACGTCGCCCGTGCCGGTGGGCCGGTGCAGCCCCTCGGCGAGAAGGTCGCGGGCGAAGACCCATTCGACCGTCTCCTCGGCTCCGGTGTGGAAGGTGGCGTGCACGGCATAGGGATCGGCCGTGTCATACCGCAGGCCCGCGGGTACAGGCAGTGAGGACTCGCTCGACACAACGAGGCGCAGGTGCAGCTCGCAGCTGACCGTGGTGTTCATAAGCGCCAGGGCCTTTCGCTCAGTGTGCGCTCGGGGATTCGCACGTCGGCGAAATCGACATGCCACCTCCGGTGGCGTTGTAAACCCCTCTGTCGGTTTTGTGAGTGTTCAGGTAGCTCGTTCGGAGGACTGTGACCTGCGGTAATACGACCGTTCCGGTGACGGCGCCCCGTCCGGTAAGTTGGGAGGCATGAATGCGGAGAGTGACGAGCGCGCCGGGGAGTCCGCAGGCGGCAAAGAAGCCGAACTGGGATCCCGCGCACCGGAGTTCATCAAGTCCCGGCGAGGCCTGCATCTGAGCTGGCAGGTCGGCGTCTTCATCGTGGGACTCGCCGTGGTCGGCGCCGGAGTGGTGATGCTGCCGCTGCCCGGGCCCGGCTGGCTGGTCATCTTCGGTGGCATGGCGATCTGGGCGACCGAGTTCGTCTGGGCACAGCTCGTGCTCCGCTGGACCAAGCGCAAGGTCACCGAGGCCGCCCAGCGCGCCCTCGACCCCAAGGTCCGCCGCCGGAACATCATCCTGACCACCGTCGGCCTGGTGATCATCGCCGTGCTGCTCGGGATCTACCTCTGGAAGTTCGGCTTCGTCATGCCGTGGAAGATCGACCAGTGACCCTCGGATGGTTCGGGAGCCCCGCTGACATGCGGTAATGTTTGCGGTGCACCGGGGCGATTAGCTCAGTGGGAGAGCACTTCGTTCACACCGAAGGGGTCACTGGTTCGAACCCAGTATCGCCCACCACCCGGACCGAAGGCCCGGAGACGGAAGACCGTCTCCGGGCCTTCGGCGTTCACCCCATCCGCGCGACCCGGTCCCGGAGCCTCCGGGCGTCCCGCAGCCGCTGCTCGTACGTGGCGCCCACCGCGAGCAGCAGGAGCCCGGCGAGGGCCGGTGGCAGCCAGCGCGGCAGCGCGCCCACCACCTGCACCACGTACGGCGCCAGCTCGTGCAGCCCGTCCAGGGCGAGGACCACGCCGCCGAGGACCAGCAGCGCCTGGAGCCGGGACCGCGCGCCGATCAGCGTCACCGCCAGGGCCGCGACCCCGAGGAGCAGCGGGCGGAGCCACTCCGGGTCCGTCCAGACCGCGACGAGGCTCGGCAGGAGCGTCGCCGCGAGCCCCGGGCCGTACGCCGTCCAGGACGAGGCCTCGGCGTCCCCGCGCCGCCGCAGGAACCCGACGACGAGAGCGGGCACGGTCACCGGGAGCGTGTACGCCTCCGGGGTCGTCACCTCCCAGTCGGCAAGGCGCACCCAGGTGGCGAGGAGGAGCAGCGCCGCCGCCGTCCACGAGGCGAACCGCCGCCGTTCCGGCCGTACCGCCGTCGCCGCCGCGATCACCCCGCCGAGGGCCAGGGCGAGCGCCAGGAACGCCGGCCGGGACGCGGCGAGGCCGAACGCCGGGAGCGCCACGGCCGCACCGGTGATCTCCGTCGCCAGGGCCACCGCACGCGGGCGCGTCCGGGCCCCCACGGCGGCGGTGCCCGCCGGGACCAGCAGGAGCGCCAGGGCCGTCCAGTGGTCCTCGAACCCGCCGGCGGCCGCCACGGCCCCCACGAGTCCGGTCGCCGTGAGGACCGCGCCGCAGGCCGAGACCACCCTGCGGGCGTCGGTCCCGAGAACCGCCACGCCCGTGAGGAGCCCGAGCACCACAGCGAGAACGGCGAAGGTGGCTCCCCGTACGTCGAGGGCCAGCGCCAGGGCGCTCATGGCGGACGCGAGTCCACCGACGTACGCGCACCACCCCAGGACGGTCCCGGGCTCCACGGCGGCCGAGCCCTGCCCGGGACGCTTGGGGGCCCAGGAGGCCCAGGGAGTCCCCGGTGCGGTCGGCAGGGCGGACGGGGCGGCGGGCGCCGCGCTCGGACGCAGACCGCGCGTCAGCGGGGCCGGACGGACGGTGATCCACAGGGCCGCAGCGGTCGTGAGGAGCTGGAGGACCAGAGTCGCCGCGTACGGCAGGCCGAGCGAGACCGGCAGGGCCGTGAGGAGCGCCCAGGCTAGGGCGAGGGCCCCGCACCGGGCCCAGAGCCGCGGGACGGCCGCGAGAGCGGCGGCGGCCACCGTCACCACCAGGACCGCCGTCGCCGGGTACGAGGTCAGCACACGCTCGGCGTGCTCGCCCGACCACACGCCCGTCGTCCGCGCCATCGGTCCGAGCAGCCCGGCCGCCACCGGCGGCAGCGCCCACACGACCCCGAGCGCCGCCACACCGGCCCCGGCGGAGGCCAGCCCGAGCCGCACCCCACGCGGCGGCCGGAAGCCGCCGCCCTCCGGGCCCGAGCCCGTCGTCACGCCGTCCGCAGACGCCCCGACCCGCGCGGTCAGCGGCCACACCGAGGCCAGGGCCAGGGCGCAGAGCACGTACCCCGGTACCGTCCAGTCCGCCGGGACGGCCGCCCGCAGCAGGCCGCCCAGGGCCGCCACCGCCGCAAGACCCGAGACCACGGAGGCCGCCGCCGCGAGCGCCGGCGTACGCCACGCCACGTACAGCGTCACCGCCGCACCCGCGAGGAGCAGCGGCGCGCCGCTCCACGGCGCGGTGAGCGAGAGCCAGCCGCCCGTCAGGAGCGCCCAGCCGCCGAGGAGCGTCGCACCGGTGACCGCCGTGATCCGGACAGGCGTCGGCCGGGTCCACAGGATCAGCGCCCCGTCCGCGGCGGCCGTCACGAGTGCCGCCCACGCGAAGGCCGTCGGCCCGCCTCCCGCCGCGAGCGCCCCCAGCGGCAGCGGCAGCTGCCCGGCGACCACGGCCACGGGCAGCGGGATCCGCAGCCGGGACAGGGCCGTGCCGTACGCGGTCCACGCGCCCGCGAGGACCGCGGACGCCACCGCCGCGTACCCGAGGCCGTCCGTCTCCGGCAGTGCCACCCGGTGCAGCGCGTACGCGTCGAGCACCATCAGGGCAAGCCCGAGAGCCGCCACCGACTCGGCCGTCGACACCAGGCTCCTGCGGAGGAGTACCACCGGCGCCGCCAGGGCGGCCGAGGTCACCACGAACAGGACCGCGGCCCGTCCGCCGATGCCCATCGAGCCCCAGCTCACCAGGGTGAAGGCGACCGCCGCGATCGTCAGCAGGGTGCCGCCAAGGGTCAGCAGGACGTTCTGCGCGCTCCGCGGTGTCGAGTCCGCCACCGGCGGCCGGGGCGGCGACGCCGCCGTCGACCTGGCCGGCGCGTACAGGACCTGGAGCAGCCAGGCACGCCGGGCGAGCAGCTGGGACCGGCGGGCGTCGAGTCGCGCCAGCTCGCGGTCGACGAGCACCAGCTCGTCGGCGGGCGGCAGTGAGGTGTCCATATCCGGAGTGTGGCCCCGGCCCCATCTGGCGGGAATGCGTCCCCGTACTCATCTTTCCGGCGCTCGCCGTCTGAGTACCTCCACACTGGGGGCATGGACTGGTGCAGGTACCGCTTCCGCAGCGTCTGGCGGCTCGCCGCCCCGCCCGACGCCGTCTACGCCGTACTCGAACGCGCCGAGGAATACCCCCGCTGGTGGCCCCAGGTCCGCGAGGTCGTCCCGCTCGACGACACCACCGGCACGGCGCGCTTCCGCTCGTTCCTCCCGTACGAGCTCGTCGTCACCGCCCGCGCGGTGCGCCGTGACCCGGCAGCCCGCGTCCTGGAGGTCGGCCTCGGCGGCGACCTGGAGGGCTGGGCCCGCTGGACGCTCGTCCCCGAACGGTCAGGGACCCGCGCCGTGTACGAGCAGGAGGTCGAGGTCCGCGCCCGCCTCCTGCGGGCCCTCGCGGTCCCGGGGCGGCCCGTCTTCCGCGTCAACCACGCGTTGATGATGCGCGGGGGGCGGCGGGGGCTCGCGGCCCACCTCCTGTCGGTTTGAACGAAGGGCGCGGGGCCCTGTATGGTTCAACCCGTTCCCGGGCGATTAGCTCAGCGGGAGAGCACTTCGTTCACACCGAAGGGGTCACTGGTTCGATCCCAGTATCGCCCACCGGGTAGAGGCCGGTTCGTCGAAAGACGGACCGGCCTCTGTCATGTGTCACGCCGCCGTGCCCAGTTCGGGCCGCAGCGGCCACGCCGGGTCCACCGTCTCCGGCGTCCCCTGCCGCGAGAACCACGCCTGGAGCCCCCGGGCCTGCGCCGCGTGCCACACCGCCTGCAGCGTGTGCAGCTCCGCCGGCGTCAGCCGCTCGAGCCGGGACGAGAAGCGCCGCGCCACCGCCCGTACGACGTCGAGCGCCGCCGTCGCGTCCGCCGCCGCGTCGTGCGCCCCCGCCAGCTCCACCTCGTAGTGCGCGCAGAGGTCCGTGAGCGTCCGGCGGCCCTTCCGGTAGCGGTCCAGGTGCTTGTCGAGGACCCGCGGATCGAGCACGCACAGCGGGGTGCCCGGCAGGTAGTCGCCGAGCGTGGACGCCCGGTGCCTGCGCAGCTCGCGGTCGAGGATCGTCAGGTCGAACGGCGCGTTCATCACCACCAGCGGCCGTCCCGACGCGACCTGCTCGGCCAGCGCGCGCGCCAGCTCCTCCATCACCGGAGCCGGCCAGCGGCCGTACCGCTGGAGGTGATCGTCCGTCAGGCCGTGGACCGCGGTGGCCCCTTCAGGCACCGGTATGCCCGGATTGACCAGCCAGCGCGTCACCCGCGGCCGTGCCCCCGCGGTGTCCTGCACCACCAGGGCGGCCGAGACGATCCGGTCGTCCTCGACGTCGACTCCCGTGGTCTCCGTGTCGAAAGCGGCCAGGGGCCCTTCGTACCAGTGCATCGTCATCCCTGAACTCCCTGCACACGTGCGGCAGATGGCCAACCCCCTGCCCCGAAACGGTGATACCCGGACTGTTTGCGCCGTACGCGGACCGGTCACAACACAAGGGACGGGGAAGGAAATCGACATGGCGCTCGCCCAGCCCGAGTCGGGAGGGCTGCCGCCCCAGCGGCTGGCACCGACGCGCGGCTCACTCGCCACCACCGCCTGCATGGAGACCCTTCAGGTGGGATACCTGCACGCCGTCGCCGCCGCGGCCGGCTGCTCGCTGTCCCAGCCCTTTCCGGACAACGGCATCGACTGGCACGTCAGTCACGGCTCTCCCGGCCACACCGTCGACGACGAGGTGACCATCAAGGTGCAGCTCAAGTGCACCTACCAGATACCGCCGCGAGCGCCCGGGAGCACGTCCGGGGCGTTCTCGTTCACTCTCGACAACGACCACCTGGTGAAACTCGCCAGGACCCCGGTGTCCGTGCACAAGATCCTCGTCGTGATGCTCGTCCCGAGGTCACAGGAGGACTGGCTGAGAGCGAGCCACGACCGGCTCGACCTGCGGCACTGCTGCTACTGGATCAACCTGGCCGGACACCCGGTCACGGGACGGCGCCGGACCACCGTGCGCGTCCCGACGGCGCGGATCTTCGACGACCGGGCACTCTGCGAGATCATGACCCGGGTCGGCGTGGGAGGGAGACCTTGATGCACCGACCGATCGACGAACCGAGGTTCGGGGACGAGGGGGCCGGGGACGGCCCCGTCTCCGTTCCCCCGCCCTACCGGCCCCACCCGGCCCCCGGCGACCTCCCCGGACCCTGGACGGGCGTCCCGGCGCCGCCCGCCGGACCCTGGGCCGACAGCCAGGGCACACCCGACCCGGGCAGGGTCGACCCGCGGGTCCTCGGCGCCCTCCTCGCCCGCCACGGATGGCGGCGGCGCGGCGGGGCGGCCGGCCGTTACAGCCGCTGGACCCCGCCCGGCAGCGGCACCGGCACCAGCCTCCTCGTCCCGGAGAGCCGGGCCTTCCCGGACTGCGAGGACCTGCTCGGCGAGGCGCTCACCGCCCTCGCCCGCAGCGCCACACCGTCCGCCCGCGAGGTCCTCACCGGCCTGGCCGTGCCCAGCGACGAGATCCGCTGGTGGCGCGACGTGCCCCCGGGGCCCGCCGGCACCGTTCCCTGGACCGTGCAGGAACAGCTCAGGTCCGCCGCCCGCCAGCTGCTCCTGGCCGGCGCCCTCGCCGTGCGCGGCAGGGCGGGCTACTACGGGGCCCGGCACCGGCGCCCCGCGCAGGCCTCCCTGGAGACCGTCGTCGTCGGCGCGGCGCCCGGCGGGCGCGGCCTCACCGCCTTCCTGCCGGTCGACCCGGGCCGCCCCATCGCCGTCCGGCTCTACCACGCGCTCCACGCGGCCCGCGAGGCCACCGACTACCAGCGGGCCACCGGCGGCATGGAGGCCTTCGACGCGGCGGTCGCCGCGGGCGTCAGCCGCGAGCTCACCGAGGCCCTCGTCGCCCTCGTCCGCGGCACCGAGGGCGCCCGCATCGCCCTGGAGTGGGCACCGTCCGCCGGGGCGCCGGAGGGCTGTGCGCCCCGGCCCGAACCGGTCGAGTTCTCGCCGGGCGACCTGCCGGCCCTGCGGGAGGCGAGCGCCCGCTACCTCACCGGCGAGCCGTCCGTGCCGGTCCGGCTCACCGGCGCCGTCGTCCGCATGCGCCGCTCGGGTCCCCGCGGCGACGGCACCGTACGCCTCCGGGTGCTCGCCGGGGCGGAGGTCCCGCACGTCCGCGTCACCCTCGACGAGGAGGCGTACCGCACAGCGGGCCAGGCCCATCTCGTGGGGCTCCCGATCCGGGTGGTGGGCCGCCTGGAGAGCCGGGGCGGCTTCCGCCGCCTCACCGACGCCTCCGGGGTCGTCCCCGTCCAGGTCGACGAGACGGAACGGGACCGGCTGATGAAGGCACTCCAGGAGAACCTCGACTTCTTCGAGGAGGTCTGCGGCCCGGACGAGGGGTGAGGCACGAGGGAAACCGTTTCGCGGGTGGGACGGTCACCTCGGTACCATCGGCGGTGCGCGGCACCTCGTACCTGTCGCGCACCGCCGGCGCCGGCACCTCGTGTCTGTCCGCGCCCCAAAGGAAGAAGAACATTCGTGTCTGATGTCCGTGTGACCGTCCAGTCCGCCTCGGAAGCAGAGGAGAGGGCGGTGAGCGCGGGCACCACCGCCGGCGCCCTGTTCGCCGACGACCGTACCGTCATCGCCGCCCGTGTCGGCGGTGAGCTGAAGGACCTGTCGTACGAGCTCGCCGACGGCGATGTCGTCGAGGGCGTCGAGATCTCCTCCCCGGACGGTCTCGACATCCTGCGCCACTCGACCGCGCACGTCATGGCGCAGGCCGTGCAGGAGCTCTTCCCCGAGGCCAAGCTGGGCATCGGCCCGCCGGTCCGGGACGGCTTCTACTACGACTTCGACGTCGAGAAGCCCTTCACTCCCGAGGACCTCAAGGTCATCGAGAAGAAGATGCAGGAGATCCAGAAGCGCGGCCAGCGTTTCGCCCGCCGCGTGGTGACCGACGAGGACGCCCGCGCCGAGCTGGCGGACGAGCCGTACAAGCTGGAGCTCATCGGCATCAAGGGCTCCGCCTCGACCGACGACGGCGCGAACGTCGAGGTGGGCGGCGGCGAGCTGACCATCTACGACAACCTCGACGCCAAGACCGGCGACCTGTGCTGGAAGGACCTCTGCCGCGGTCCCCACCTGCCGACCACCCGGAACATCCCGGCGTTCAAGCTGATGCGCAACGCCGCCGCCTACTGGCGCGGCAGCGAGAAGAACCCGATGCTCCAGCGCATCTACGGCACCGCCTGGCCGTCGAAGGAGGAGCTGAAGGCCCACCTCGACTTCCTCGCCGAGGCCGAGAAGCGCGACCACCGCAAGCTCGGCAACGAGCTGGACCTCTTCTCCGTGCCCGACGAGATCGGCTCCGGCCTCGCGGTCTTCCACCCCAAGGGCGGCATCATCCGCCGGGTCATGGAGGACTACTCGCGCAAGCGGCACGAGGAGGAGGGCTACGAGTTCGTCTACTCGCCGCACGCCACCAAGGGCAAGCTGTTCGAGAAGTCGGGCCACCTCGACTGGTACGCCGAGGGCATGTACCCCCCCATGCAGCTCGACGAGGGCGTGGACTACTACCTCAAGCCCATGAACTGCCCGATGCACAACCTGATCTTCGACGCGCGCGGACGTTCGTACCGTGAACTGCCGCTGCGCCTCTTCGAGTTCGGCACCGTGTACCGGTACGAGAAGTCCGGCGTCGTGCACGGTCTGACCCGGGCCCGCGGCTTCACCCAGGACGACGCGCACATCTACTGCACCAAGGAGCAGATGGCGGAGGAGCTCGACAAGACCCTCACCTTCGTCCTCAACCTGCTCCGCGACTACGGTCTGACCGACTTCTACCTGGAGCTGTCCACCAAGGACCCGGAGAAGTTCGTCGGCTCCGACGAGGTGTGGGAGGAGGCCACCGCGGTCCTCCAGCAGGTCGCGGAGAAGCAGGGCCTCCCGCTGACCCCCGACCCGGGCGGCGCCGCGTTCTACGGTCCGAAGATCTCGGTGCAGGCGCGGGACGCCATCGGCCGTACCTGGCAGATGTCGACCGTGCAGCTCGACTTCAACCTGCCGGAGCGCTTCGACCTGGAGTACACCGCTCCGGACGGCACCAAGCAGCGCCCGGTCATGATCCACCGCGCGCTGTTCGGTTCGATCGAGCGCTTCTTCGCGGTGCTCCTCGAGCACTACGCGGGCGCGATGCCGCCGTGGCTGGCGCCCGTCCAGGCGACCGGCATCCCGATCGGTGACGCGCACGTCGACTACCTGTACGAGTTCGCCGCCAAGGCGAAGAAGCAGGGCCTGCGCGTGGAGGTCGACTCCTCCTCGGACCGGATGCAGAAGAAGATCCGGAACGCGCAGAAGCAGAAGGTCCCGTTCATGATCATCGCGGGTGACGAGGACATGGCCGCCGGCGCCGTCTCCTTCCGCTACCGCGACGGCTCGCAGGAGAACGGCATCCCCGTCGACGAGGCCCTCGCCAAGATCGCCAAGATCGTCGAGGACCGCGTCCAGGTGTGACGCCCTGAGCGTTCAGGAGGCCCCCGGGGAATCCCCCGGGGGCCTCTTGTCGTCCTCCCGGGTGAACGACTGGACCAGCCAGGACGAGAACGAACCCGTCACCGCCCCCAGGAGCGCGAGACCGCAGGCCATCATGCCCACCGCCGTCACCCGGCCCATCGGGGTCACCGGCGCCACGTCCCCGTACCCCACGGTCGCGAGCGTGGCGCAGGTCCACCACATCGCGTCGCCGAAGGTGAGGATCGTGGCACCGGGGGCGTCGGCCTCGTGGTGGTAGACGGTGAGCGCGCCCGCGAAGCCGAGCAGGGCCACGCTCAGCCCGGCGTACAGCATCACGCGCGCGTAGAGGCCGAGCCGCGGCTTGTCGCGGCGGCGCTGGACCCGGTCGTAGAGGGTCACCATCCGGAGCGGCCGCAGCAGCGGCAGCACCAGGACGACCGTGTCGAGGAGATGGGTGCGGACGAAGCGGAGCGGACGCATGCCGCTGAGGCGGAGCCGTACCGCGTAGTCCACGGCGAACAGGGCCCAGGCGGCGACGGTGACGGCGAGACAGAGCTCGAGCCAGGCCCGGGGGAGACCGTGGCGGGCGAGGACGCGGACCGCGTAGCCGGTCAGGAAGACGAGGGAGGCCACGGCGAGCGGGGTCTCCATGCGGCGGTCCCAGCGTTCCTGCCGTGGCGGTTTCGGGGGCCTCTCGCTCATCGGATCAGCATGGCCGCTGCATGGATCTTCCGCCCCGGCGACACGTTCCGAACGGGCGACGCAATATGCTGCACAGCATGACGACTGAGCCGGAGCAGCAGATCGGAGTGGGGACGCGGGACGCGTTCCAGCGCCTGTGGACGCCTCATCGGATGGCGTACATCCAGGGCGAGAACAAGCCGACCGGGCCGGGGGCCGACGACGGCTGTCCGTTCTGCTCGATCCCGGCGAAGTCGGACGAGGACGGTCTGGTGATCGCCCGCGGCGCCAGCGTCTACGCGGTCCTCAACCTGTACCCGTACAACGGCGGGCACCTCATGGTCGTCCCCTACCGTCACGTCGCCGACTACACGGATCTGGACGTGGCGGAGACGGCGGAGCTCGCCGACTTCACCAAGCGCGCGATGGTCGCGCTGCGGGCGGCCTCCGGTGCGCACGGCTTCAACATCGGCATGAACCAGGGCGCCGTCGCCGGCGCCGGCATCGCCGCCCATCTCCACCAGCACCTGGTGCCGCGCTGGGGCGGGGACACCAACTTCATGCCGGTCGTCGGTCACACCAAGGTGCTGCCGCAGCTGCTCGCGGACACCCGGAAGATGCTGGCCGACGCCTGGCCGGCCACCATCTGATCCGTACGGGCAGCGGCGGAGCTCAGGCTTCGTAGACGTCGGCCTTCTTGGGGCCCGGGTCCTGGACGCCGCCGCTGAGGAACAGCGAGCGGTTGGTGAAGCGCTCCGTGTCCACGTTGTGCTCGTCGAGCATCTTGAGGGTCGCGGAGTGGACCGCGCGCAGCACCGGCGTCGCCATGCGGATGGCGTCGTCGGCCATGAAGCGGTTCTTCCAGAGCGGCCCGGCCCAGATGTGCCGCAGCCCGAAGGGCTCGGGCAGGACGAGCTTGCCGCCGAGGAAGTCCAGGACCGGCGGGTACCAGGTGAGCGGGGCGCGGACCGCGAGCCGGACGACCTCGTCGGTCGTCATCAGCGGCTGCTTGATCTCCTTGGTCTCCCAGAAGCGGACGGTCTTGGAGACCTCCTTGGTCTTCGCCTTCGGCTTCGTCGTGAAGAGGCCGTGCACGGGGCCGAGGGCGTGCCCGGTGACCTCGATCCGGAGGGTGTGGAGGAGGGACGTCACCGTGACCATCATCGTCAGGACCAGGTTCCCGTCCCAGAGCGTGAACTGCACGCCGAGGTAGTGCCGGTTGCCGGCGCCGAACTGCTGGTCGTTGCAGATGCGCTGTATCTCGTGCGGCTTGACCTGGTAGTGGACGATGCTGTCGCCCTCGGGGCGGGTGACCTCGTCGGCGCCCTCCCCGACGGGGGAGACGATCCAGTGCTTGACGGTCGGCTTGGGGAACCCCGTCTTCATCGAGCCGCGCTCCAGCAGGGTCAGCTGGTCGTGGATCCTGCGGACGACGTCCCAGGCGCGGAAGTCATGGATCTCGCGGCCCGGCTGGGGGACGAGCTCCTCGGCCAGCGTCCAGCTGCCCCAGCGGGTGCCGAGGCCGAGGACACCCTTCGCGCCCGCGTAGAACACGATGTTGGACTGCTGCTCGGCGGAGAGCTTCTCCAGGTTCTGCCGGAGCTCCTCCGCGGCCTTCTCGCCCGGGTCCCGCGGAGCGGCCTCCGGGATCTTGGCGCCGATGCCGCCGCCGCTGAGCAGGGCCGTCCAGCGCTCGCGGAGGTCGACGGCGGTGGTCTCGCAGATGCGGTGAGCGAGGAACCAGCCCGCGACAGGGGCCACGATCATGGCGCGCAGGTAGTTCGGCAGGATCCCGTCGAAGGGCAGCTTGAGAAGGACGAGCAGGGCGAACAGGCCGGCCGCGACGAGGAGCGCGGTGCCGATGGCGCTGGTGCGCTTGTTGTCGGAGCCCGCGGCCATCCGCCGGAGCTGGATGACTCCCAGCCAGAGCAGCAGCCCGGGCAGGAAGAGCACCCCGCAGACCAAGGTGACCAGGGTCAGTTTGATGTCCCGCTGCCTGCGGAGGCGGGAGGCGGCGAGACAGTGCTCGACGACCGGCTGCGGCTCCGCGCCGAAGGACTGGATGAGGGCCTTGCGGGCGCCACCGAGCATGCGGACCTGGATCGCGCGGGAGAACGCCTCGCCGAGGTCGGGGCGGAAGAGCTTGTGCCACTTCCCTTCCTTGACCGTCGACTTGTAGAGCTCGTTGTCGGCTTCCTTGATCGTGTCCAGGGGGCTGTCCCGGTACGCGGCGGAGGCGAGCGCGTTCGTCGCCCCCGTACCGCCGCCGGAGCCCTGGAGGGGAATCTGTGCCCCGGGTCCGAAACCGTCGATCGCCACTGCCGCCCCCATCGCGCGCGAGTACCTGTGCGGGCTGTTCCCAACTGCCGCGCCCCGCACACCTTCTGAGCTGGGCACCCCAGCGTAACCGGGTGCCGCCTGATGCGTCACCGGAGTGGGACGGCTCGGCCGAATGCCGCCCGCCCCGCGGTGGCGGTGCGGGCGGCCAGGGCTGTCACCCCGTCAATCAGGAGCTCTTTCCGGCCTCTTCGCGCATCTTCTCGGCGAGATGCGGGGGCATCGGCTCGTGCCGGGCGTACGAGCGGTCGAACCTGCCGGTGCCGTGCGACACGGACCGCAGGTCGATCGCGTACCGCCCGATCTCGATCTCCGGCACCTCGGCCCGGACCACGGTCCGCCCGGGCCCGGCCTGATCGGTGCCGACGACCCGGCCGCGCCGCCCCGACAGATCGCTCATCACGGGACCGACGTACTCGTCCGGCACGAGGACCTGGACCTCGGCGACCGGTTCGAGGAGTTGGACGGCGGCATCGGCGGCCGCCTCGCGCAGCGCGAGCGCCCCGGCCGTCTGGAAGGCGGCGTCGGAGGAGTCCACCGAGTGGGCCTTGCCGTCCCGCAGGGTGACCCGGATGTCGACGAGCGGGTAGCCGGCGGCGACGCCCCGCGCGGCCTGGGCCCGTACCCCCTTCTCCACCGAGGGGATGAACTGGCGCGGGACCGCGCCCCCGACCACCTTGTCGACGAACTCGATGCCGCTGCCCGGCGGGAGCGGCTCCACGTCGATCTCGCAGATCGCGTACTGGCCGTGACCACCGGACTGCTTGACGTGCCGGCCCCGGCCCGCCGCGGCGCCGCCGAAGGTCTCGCGCAGCGACACCTTGTACGGCACGGCGTCGACCCGCACCCCGTACCGGCCCCTGAGACGTTCGAGGACGACGTCCTGGTGCGCCTCGCCCAGGCACCACAGGACCACCTGCCGGGTGTCCTGGTTCTGTTCGAGGCGCAGGGTCGGGTCCTCGGCGACCAGCCGGGCGAGGCCCTGCGAGAGCCGGTCCTCGTCGGCCTTGCTGTGGGCCTCGACCGCGAGCGGCAGCAGGGGCTCGGGCATGCTCCACGGCTCGATCAGGAGCGGATCGTCCTTCGCGGAGATCGTGTCGCCCGTCTCCGCCCGGCCCAGCCGGGCCACACAGGCCAGGTCCCCGGCGATGCACTGCGCCATCGGCCGCTGCTGCTTGCCGAAGGGGGAGGTGAGCCCGCCGATCCGCTCGTCGACGTCGTGGTCCTCGTGTCCCCGGTCCGCAAGGCCGTGGCCGGAGACATGGACGGTCTCGTCGGGGCGCAGGGTGCCGGAGAAGACCCGGACGAGCGAGACCCGGCCCACGTAGGGGTCGGCGGCGGTCTTGACGACCTCGGCGACCAGGGGACCCTCGGGGTCGCAGCTGAGGGGCGGTCGGGGTCGGCCGTCGGGGGTGGTGACGGCGGGCGGCTCGTGCTCCAGCGGGGAGGGGAAGCCTCCGGTGATCAGTTCCAGGAGTTCGAGGGTGCCCAGGCCCTGCGTACCGCCCTCGGCCGCCGGGGCGGCCGCGAGCACCGGGTGGAAGGCGCCACGGGCGACGGCCTTCTCCAGGTCGTCGACGAGCGTCTTCACATCGATCCGCTCGCCGCCGAGATAGCGGTCCATGAGGGTCTCGTCCTCGCTCTCGGCGATGATCCCCTCGATCAGCCGGGCGCGGGCCTCCGCGATGAGCTCCCGCTGGCTCTCGTCGGGCGGGCTCTCCCGCCGTACCCCCGTGGAGTAGTCGAAGATCCGCTCCGAGAGCAGCCCCACCAGACCGGTCGCGGGCGCGTGCCCGTCGGCCGACTCCTCGCCGCGCACCGGCAGATAGAGCGGGAGGACGGCGTCGGGGTCGTCGCGGCCGAAGAGCGACGCGCAGACGGCGGTGAGCTCGTCGAAGTCGGTGCGGGCCGTGTCGAGATGGGTGACGACGATGGCGCGGGGCATGCCGACGGCCGCGCACTCCTCCCAGATCATCCGGGTGGAGGCGGCGACGGCGTCCGCCTCCTGGGCGGCCGAGACGACGAAGAGGGCCGCGTCCGCCGCGCGCAGACCGGCCCTCAGCTCCCCGACGAAGTCGGCGTACCCGGGGGTGTCGAGGAGGTTGATCTTGTAGCCGTCCCAGCCGACCGGGACGAGGGAGAGCTGTACGGAGCGGTGCTGGCGGTGCTCGATCTCGTCGTAGTCGGAGACGGTGGCGCCGTCCTCGACCCGACCCGCCCGGTTGAGCGCCCCGGCGGTCTGCGCGAGCGCCTCCACCAGGGTCGTCTTGCCGGATCCGGTGTGGCCGACCAGCACCACGTTCCGCACGGCCGTGGGCCGGTCGGCCGTCAAAGCCCTGCCGGCGGCCCCGGCGGGAGTGTTCGCCTTGTCACCCATGATGTGTTCCTCCCGGCTGCTCGCACGGTGCGGCGGGACGCGGGCATGGGGGAGTGGTGTGTCGCGGTTACGGCTCCTGCGGTGCCCGCGGTGGTCCTTCGAGCTTTGCACCGACGGGGGGAGGCGTCCATATGTCGTACGGCTGGGGGAGGTCTACGGCCTCACGTCGCACGGCTGGGGTCCCGCGTCGCGCGTCGGTGCGGGGTGTACGGCACAGCCGCGCGGTGTACGGCCGGCCGGGCCGCGCGATGCCCCGTACGGCTCTCGGAGAGGCGCCTCCGGGGACGCGTACGGCCGCAGAGGACACGTCCGAACGTCGTACACGGCGCGGGCCCGCCGGGGGACGCCGACGCGGCGGGGCGGGTGCCCGCCGGAACGCCGGGGCGCTCGTGGCTACGATGGGTGAGCCGGTGGTCATTGGGGCCGCGCGGCCCACCGAACCTCGGGAAGGCCATGCTGAACAAGTACGCGCGTGCATTCTTCACGCGTGTCCTCACACCGTTCGCAGCGTTTCTGCTCCGCCGGGGCGTCAGCCCCGACGCGGTCACGCTCATCGGCACGGCGGGAGTGATGGCCGGTGCGCTGGTCTTCTTCCCCCGCGGAGAATTCTTCTGGGGCACCATCGTCATCACCCTCTTCGTCTTCTCCGACCTCGTCGACGGCAACATGGCCCGGCAGGCCGGGATCTCCAGCCGCTGGGGCGCCTTCCTCGACTCGACGCTCGACCGGGTCGCCGACGGTGCGATCTTCGGCGGCTTCGCGCTCTGGTACGCGGGCACCGGCGACGACAACGTGCTCTGTGCCGTCGCGATCTTCTGCCTGGCGAGCGGGCAGGTCGTCTCGTACACCAAGGCGCGTGGCGAATCGATTGGCCTTCCCGTCGCCGTCAACGGCCTGATCGAGCGTGCCGAGCGACTCGTGATCTCGCTGGTCGCCGCGGGCCTCGCCGGCCTGCACGCGTTCGGGGTGCCCGGGGTCGAGGTCCTGCTCCCGATCGCCCTGTGGATCGTGGCGGTCGGCAGTGCCGTCACCCTGGGGCAGCGGGTCGTGACCGTACGGCGTGAATCGGCCGAGGCGGACGCCGCCGCGGCCGGGGGGAGCGGGGCGACGACATGAGCGCGCTGAAGGAACGACTGAGCGACGGGCTGTACGGCGCCGGCTGGGCGACCGTCAAGAAGCTTCCCGAACCGGTGGCCACCGGCCTCGGCCGACGGATCGCCGACTTCACCTGGAAACGGCGCGGCAAGAGCGTGCTGCGCCTTGAGGCGAACCTCGCGCGCGTGGTGCCCGACGCCACGCCCGCGCGGCTCGCCGAGCTTTCGAAGGCCGGCATGCGCTCGTACATGCGGTACTGGATGGAGTCCTTCCGGCTGCCGACCTGGGACAAGGAGCGGGTCGAGCGCGATGTCGACATCAAGGACGCGCACTACCTGAAGGAAGGCCTGGCCGCCGGACGCGGGGTCGTCCTCGCCCTGCCGCACCTGGCGAACTGGGACCTGGCCGGTGTGTGGGTGACCCGCGCGCTCGGCGTGCCGTTCACGACGGTCGCCGAGCGGCTCAAGCCGGAGACGCTCTACGACCGTTTCGTCGCCTACCGGGAGTCCCTCGGCATGGAGGTCCTCCCGCACACCGGGGGCTCCGCCTTCGGCACCCTCGCACGGCGGCTGCGGGCGGGCGGCCTGGTCTGCCTGGTCGCCGACCGCGACCTGTCGGCCTCCGGCACCGAGGTCACCTTCTTCGGCGACACGGCGCGGATGCCCGCGGGACCCGCGATCCTCGCCCAGCAGACGGGGGCGCTGCTGCTGCCCGTGACGCTCTGGTACGACGGGACGTCCCTGAAGGGCCGGATCCACCCGCCCGTCGACGTACCCGAGTCAGGCACGCGGGCCGAGAAGACGTCCGTGATGACGCAGGCGCTGGCCGACGCCTTCGCCGCCGGCATCGCGGACCACCCGGAGGACTGGCACATGCTGCAACGCCTGTGGCTGTCGGACCTGGAGACACGTCCGGAGGAGGCTCCCGGCGTGGAGCGGGACGGGGAGCGCGGCGCGTGAAGATCGGGATCGTCTGCCCGTACTCCTGGGACGTGCCGGGCGGCGTCCAGTTCCACATCCGTGACCTCGCCGAGCACCTCATCCGGCTCGGCCACGAGGTGTCCGTCCTCGCGCCCTCTGACGACGACACCCCGCTGCCGCCGTACGTGGTCTCCGCAGGCCGGGCCGTGCCCGTCTCGTACAACGGCTCGGTTGCCCGGCTCAGCTTCGGCTTCCTCTCCGCCGCGCGGGTCCGCCGCTGGCTGCACGACGGCATCTTCGACGTCGTCCACATCCACGAGCCGGCCTCGCCCTCCCTCGGCCTGCTCACCTGCTGGGCGGCGCAGGGGCCGATCGTGGCCACCTTCCACACCTCGAACCCGCGATCGCGCGCGATGATCGCCGCGTACCCGATCCTCCAGCCCGCGCTCGAGAAGATCAGCGCCCGGATCGCGGTCAGCGAGTACGCGCGCCGCACGCTCGTCGAGCACCTCGGCGGTGACGCCGTCGTCATCCCCAACGGGGTCGACGTGGACTTCTTCGCCCGCGCCGAGCCGAAGAAGGAGTGGCAGGGCGAGACCCTCGGCTTCATCGGCCGGATCGACGAGCCGAGGAAGGGCCTGCCGGTCCTCATGCGGGCCCTGCCCAGGATCCTCACGGAACGGCCCGGCGCGCGGCTCCTCGTCGCCGGGCGCGGGGACGAGGAGGAGGCGGTGGCCTCGCTGCCGCGTGAGCTGCGCTCCCGGGTCGAGTTCCTCGGGATGGTCAGCGACGAGGACAAGGCGCGGCTGCTGCGCAGCGTCGACGTGTACGTGGCGCCCAACACCGGCGGCGAGAGCTTCGGCATCATCCTCGTCGAGGCGCTCTCGGCCGGCGCGCCGGTCCTCGCCTCCGACCTGGACGCCTTCGCCCAGGTCCTCGACCAGGGAGCGGCGGGCGAGCTCTTCACGAACGAGGACGCGGAGGCCCTCGCCGTCGCGGCGATCCGGCTCCTGGGGGACGAGGAGCGCCGCGCGGGCCTGAGCGCGCGGGGCTCGGCGCATGTACGGCGCTTCGACTGGGCGACGGTCGGCGCGGACATCCTGGCGGTGTACGAGACGGTGGCGGACGGGGCGGCGGCGGTCGACACGGACGAACGGGTGAGCCTCAGGACGCGCCTGGGCTGGTAGCCCACGGCCACCGCCGCGTGGGCGATCGTCTTGCTGGGACGGTGCCCACCCGCGCGGGCGGGCCGCGTCGCCCACCGCCGTGTGGCAATCGCCCTGCCGAGGCGGTACCCACCCGCCCGGGGCGCCGCCCACCCAACCGGGGCCGACCAGCCTCTCCCACCGCCGTGTGGGCAATCGCCCCGCTGGGGCGGTGCCCACCCCGCCGGGGTCTCGCGCCCACCCCCGTGTGGGCAATCGTCCCGCAGGGCGGGACGGGTGGGCACACGGGACGGCGCCCTTGGCGGCGCCTCCGCCCCTTGCGGCCTGGACCCGCACCGACTGTGCACCGCACAACGGGGTGCGGGTACAGGCGCGGAAGCCTAGGCTCGGCAAGGGGCGCCGTCCGTTGTGCCCACCCGTTCCGCCCCAGCGGAACGAATGCCCACAACGGGGGTGGCACGGTGGGGGTGGGCGCCGCGCCAGCGGAACAGGTGCCCACAACGGGGTGGGCGCCGTCCCGGCGGGACAGGTGCCCACGACGGGGTGGGTGGCGGCACGGGAAGGGTGGGCGGTCCGCCCGTGGAGCGTCGCGGCGGACGGGCAATCCACGGGCGGCGGATGGTGTCCTACCGCCGGGGGCAGGATGCGTTCATGGATGCGATCACGCGGCTCGACCTCGGGTACTTCACCCGCCCCGCCGCCGAGTGGCAAGGCCCCCACCCCCGCGTGGAACCCGTTCTCGCGTATCTCGTGCGCCACGCGGGCGTGAGGCTGCTCTTCGACACCGGCATGGGGACCGGGTCCCCGGAGACCGACGCCCACTACCGGCCCGTCCGCCGCCCCCTGCCCGTCGGGCCCGGCGACGTGGACCTCGTCGTCAACTGCCACCTCCACTTCGACCACATCGGCGGCAACCAGCGCTTCCCCACCACCCCCGTCCTCGTCCAGCGCACCGAGCTCGCCACCGCCCGCGCCGGCGGGTACACGATCGACTCGTTGCTTCCCGGCGTCCGGTACGAGGAGCTCGACGGCGAGCACGAGATCGCCCCCGGCGTCCTCGTGGTGCCGACCCCGGGCCACACGGACGGCCACCAGTCGCTGTTCCTGGACCACGGCGACCACGGCGACCACGGCGCCCCCGTGACGGTCCTCGCGGGCCAGGCGTACGACTTCGCGTCCGAGTTCGGCACCCCGTACCGCCCCTGGCTCGACCGGCTCGCCGAGCTCGCCGGCGGTCGGCCGGTCCGTGTCCTGTTCGCCCATGACCGTGACCTTTGGGAGGGCGTGCTGCCACCGCCCCGGTAGCCTGTGCGCCCGTGACCGAAACCCTGATCTGGACCGTCGTCGCGCTGATTCTCATCGGCGTCTATCTCAGTTGGACCGCCGGACGGCTCGACCGGCTGCACTCCCGTATCGACGCCGCCCGCGCGGCCCTGGACGCGCAGCTGCTGCGCCGGGCCTCGGTCACCCAGGAGCTGGCCACCTCCGGCGTTCTCGATCCGGCCGCCTCGATCGTGCTGTACGAGGCCGCGCACGCCGCCCGGCAGGCCGAGGAGGATCACCGGGAGGTCGCCGAGAGCGAACTCAGCCAGGCGCTGCGGGCTGTGTTCGGCGAGCCCGAGCAGGTGGAGGTGGTCCGGGAGGCCGCCGGTGGCGTGGAGGCCGCGGAGGAGCTCGCGCAGGCCGTCCGCCGGGTGCCGATGGCCCGCCGCTTCCACAACGACGCCGTACGGGCCGCCCGCGCCCTGCGCCGCCACCGCAAGGTCCGCTGGTTCCGGCTCGCGGGCCACGCGCCCTTCCCGCTGGCCTTCGAAATGGACGACGAGCCGCCGGTGGCTCTTGCCGATCGCCCCACCTGACGCCCCGTAACCTGCGAAAACGATCCACCGGGTCCACATTGGCCCTTGCAGTGGACCGCAGGTGGACTGTTTCCTCGCTGTTGTCGTCAATGACTCTTGTCACGAGTGAGGTACTTGTGTCCACCACGCCTTCCCCCTCCCCCCAGTCCCCCGAGACCGGCACCGCCCGTGTGAAGCGCGGCATGGCCGAGCAGCTCAAGGGCGGCGTGATCATGGACGTGGTCAACGCCGAGCAGGCGAAGATCGCCGAGGACGCCGGCGCCGTGGCCGTCATGGCCCTGGAGCGGGTCCCCGCGGACATCCGCAAGGACGGCGGCGTGGCCCGCATGTCCGACCCGAACATGATCGAAGAGATCATCGGCGCGGTGTCCATCCCGGTCATGGCCAAGTCCCGGATCGGCCACTTCGTCGAGGCCCAGGTCCTGCAGTCCCTCGGTGTCGACTACATCGACGAGTCCGAGGTCCTGACCCCGGCCGACGAGGTCAACCACTCCGACAAGTGGGCCTTCACGACCCCCTTCGTCTGTGGCGCCACCAACCTGGGCGAGGCCCTGCGCCGCATCGCCGAGGGCGCGGCCATGATCCGCTCCAAGGGCGAGGCCGGCACCGGCAACGTCGTCGAGGCCGTCCGCCACCTGCGCCAGATCAAGAACGAGATCGCCCGCCTGCGCGGCTTCGACAACAACGAGCTGTTCGCCGCCGCCAAGGACCTGCGCGCCCCGTACGAGCTCGTCAAGGAGGTCGCCGAGCTCGGCAAGCTGCCGGTCGTGCTGTTCTCCGCCGGTGGTGTCGCCACCCCGGCCGACGCCGCGCTCATGCGTCAGCTCGGCGCCGAAGGCGTCTTCGTCGGCTCCGGCATCTTCAAGTCGGGCGACCCGGCCAAGCGCGCCGCCGCCATCGTGAAGGCCACCACCTTCTACGACGACCCGAAGATCATCGCGGACGCCTCCCGCAACCTGGGCGAGGCCATGGTCGGCATCAACTGCGACACCCTCCCCGAGTCCGAGCGCTACGCCAACCGGGGCTGGTAGGCACCGATGAGCAGCACTCCCGTGATTGGTGTCCTGGCTCTCCAGGGCGACGTACGGGAGCACCTGATCGCCCTGGCCGCGGCGGACGCCGTGGCCAGGCCGGTGAGGCGCCCCGAGGAACTGGCCGAGATCGACGGCCTGGTCATCCCCGGTGGTGAGTCCACCACCATCTCCAAGCTGGCCGACCTCTTCGGCATGGCGGAGCCGCTGCGCGAGCGCATCGCCGCCGGCCTGCCGGTCTACGGCACCTGCGCCGGTCTGATCATGCTCGCGGAGAAGATCCTCGACCCGCGTTCGGGCCAGGAGACCTTCGGCGGCATCGACATGATCGTCCGCCGCAACGCCTTCGGCCGGCAGAACGAGTCCTTCGAGGCCGGCGTCACCGTCGCGGGCATCGAGGACGGCCCCGTCGAGGGCGTCTTCATCCGCGCCCCCTGGGTGGAGTCCGTCGGCGCCGAGGTCGAGATCCTCGCCGAGCACGAGGGCCATGTCGTCGCCGTACGGCAGGGCCGCGCGCTCGCGACCTCGTTCCACCCCGAGCTCACCGGGGATCACCGCATCCACGCCCTGTTCGTCGACATGGTGCGCGCCGCGAGCTGATCCGATCCCGGTAGGATCTCTGGGGTTCGTTCAGAAATGGGTTACGCGAAGGAGACAGGCAGATGTCCGGCCACTCTAAATGGGCTACGACGAAGCACAAGAAGGCCGTGATCGATGCCAAGCGCGGCAAGCTCTTCGCGAAGCTGATCAAGAACATCGAGGTCGCGGCCCGTACGGGCGGCGCCGACCTGGACGGTAACCCGACGCTGTTCGACGCCGTCCAGAAGGCGAAGAAGAGCTCGGTCCCGAACAAGAACATCGACTCCGCGCTCAAGCGCGGTGCGGGTCTCGAGGCCGGCGGCGCCGACTACGAGACGATCATGTACGAGGGCTACGGACCGAACGGTGTCGCGGTGCTCATCGAGTGCCTCACCGACAACCGCAACCGCGCCGCCTCCGACGTCCGCGTGGCCATGACCCGCAACGGCGGCTCCATGGCCGACCCGGGCTCGGTCTCGTACCTGTTCAACCGCAAGGGCGTCATCGTCCTCCCGAAGGGCGAGCTGTCCGAGGACGACGTCCTCGACGCGGTCCTCGACGCGGGCGCCGAGGAGGTCAACGACCTCGGCGAGAGCTTCGAGGTCATCAGCGAGGCCACCGACCTGGTCGCGGTCCGCACCGCCCTCCAGGAGGCCGGCATCGACTACGACTCCGCCGACTCCAACTTCGTCCCGACCATGCAGGTCGAGCTCGACGAAGAGGGCGCGCGCAAGATCTTCAAGCTGATCGACGCGCTGGAGGACAGCGACGACGTGCAGAACGTCTTCGCCAACTTCGACGTCAGCGACGAGGTCATGGAGAAGGTCGACGCCTGAGCGCGGCCGCTCCGCACAGCGGGCCGACGGGGACACACCCCCGTCGGCCCGCTGTCGTTCGTACGGCGTTGTCAGTGGGAGCGGATAGCCTGCACAAACAGTTGAGCGACAGCGGGCCGGGAGGGGCACAGTGCGCGTTCTCGGGGTGGACCCGGGTCTGACCCGGTGCGGTGTCGGCGTCGTCGAGGGGGTCGCGGGACGGCCCCTGACCATGCTCGGCGTGGGAGTGGTGCGGACGGCCGCGGACGACGACATCGGCGTGCGGCTCGTCGGCATCGAGCGCGGCATGGAGGAGTGGCTCGACCGCTTCTCGCCCGAACTCGTCGCCGTGGAGCGGGTGTTCAGCCAGCACAACGTGCGTACGGTGATGGGCACCGCACAGGCGAGCGCCGTCGCCATGCTCTGCGCCTCGCGCCGCGGCATCCCCGTCGCCCTGCACACCCCCAGCGAGGTCAAGGCCGCCGTCACCGGCAGCGGACGCGCCGACAAGGCGCAGGTCGGCGCCATGGTGACCCGGCTGCTCCGGCTCTCCGCCCCGCCCAAGCCGGCTGACGCCGCCGACGCCCTCGCCCTCGCCATCTGTCACATCTGGCGGGCCCCCGCCCAGAACCGTCTCCAGCAGGCCGTCGCCCAGAACCGTCTCCAGCAGGCGGTCGCCCAGCAGGCGTCCGCAGTGAAAGGCCGAACCCGATGATCGCCTTCGTCAGCGGCCCGGTCGCCGCCCTCGCCCCCACCACGGCCGTCATCGAGGTCGGCGGCGTGGGCATGGCCGTCCAGTGCACCCCGGGGACCCTCGCGGGACTGCGGATCGGACAGGACGCCCGGCTCGCCACCTCCCTCGTCGTCCGCGAGGACTCCCTCACCCTGTACGGCTTCGCCGACGACGACGAGCGGCAGGTCTTCGAGCTGCTCCAGACCGCGAGCGGCGTCGGCCCCCGCCTCGCGCAGGCCATGCTCGGCGTCCACAGCCCCGACGCCCTGCGCCTCGCCGTGTCCACCGGAGACGAGAAGGCCCTCATGGCCGTCCCCGGCATCGGCAAGAAGGGCGCCCAGAAACTCCTCCTCGAACTGAAGGACAAGCTCGGCGCCCCCCTCGGCAGCAGCGGCCTGGTCGGCGCCCAGCGCGCCGCGGCCTCCGGACCCGCACCGTGGACCGAGCAGCTGACCGCCGCCCTGATCGGCCTCGGCTACCAGAGCCGCGAGGCCGAGGAAGCCGTCGGCGCCGTCGCCCCGCAGGCCGAGGCCGCGATCGCCGAGACCGGCACCGCGCCCGTGCCGCAGCTGCTTCGCGCCGCCCTGCAGACCCTCAACCGCGCCCGCTGACCCATCACCCGCCCCGACCCCGCCGTACGAACGAGAAGGCATCCACCGTGAACTGGGACGACGACTCCACCGCCGAGGCACCGGACGCCGAGGCGCGCATCGTCGGCGCCTCCGCCGAGGGCGACGACCAGGCCGTCGAAGCCGCCCTGCGCCCCAAGGACCTCAGCGAGTTCGTCGGCCAGGAGAAGGTCCGCCAGCAGCTCGACCTGGTCCTCAAGGCCGCCCGCCAGCGCGGCGCCACCGCCGACCACGTCCTGCTCTCCGGCGCCCCGGGCCTCGGCAAGACCACCCTCTCGATGATCATCGCGGCCGAGATGAACGCGCCGATCCGCATCACCTCGGGCCCCGCCATCCAGCACGCCGGAGACCTCGCCGCGATCCTCTCCTCCCTCCAGGAGGGCGAGATCCTCTTCCTCGACGAGATCCACCGCATGTCCCGGCCCGCCGAGGAGATGCTCTACATGGCGATGGAGGACTTCCGCGTCGACGTCATCGTCGGCAAGGGCCCCGGCGCCACCGCCATCCCCCTGGAGCTCCCGCCCTTCACCCTGGTCGGCGCCACCACCAGGGCAGGACTCCTGCCGCCCCCGCTGCGCGACCGCTTCGGCTTCACCGGCCACATGGAGTTCTACGACCCCGCCGAGCTCCAGCGCGTGATCCACCGCTCCGCCGGACTCCTCGACGTCGAGATCGACCCGGCCGGTGCCGCCGAGATCGCCGGCCGCTCCCGCGGCACCCCCCGTATCGCCAACCGCCTGCTGCGCCGGGTCAGGGACTACGCGCAGGTCAGGGCCGACGGCGTCATCACCCGCGCGATCGCCGAGGCGGCCCTCAGCGTGTACGAGGTCGACGGCCGCGGCCTCGACCGGCTCGACCGCGGCGTCCTCGAAGCGCTGCTCAAGCTCTTCGGCGGCGGACCGGTCGGTCTCTCCACCCTCGCCGTCGCCGTGGGGGAGGAGCGCGAGACCGTCGAGGAGGTCGCCGAACCCTTCCTCGTACGCGAGGGTCTGCTGGCGCGCACCCCCCGTGGCCGGGTCGCCACCCCGGCGGCCTGGGCGCACCTCGGGCTCGTTCCGCCGCAGGCAGCGGGCCCGGGGGCGCCAGGAAGCGGACAACAGGGGCTCTTCGGGGCGTGACGGTGCTGACACTCGCCCGGACCGGAACCGGGGTGCGATGCTGGACGTTGTTCCATCGATGCGGACTCGCCTAGACTCCGCCGTTGCCGCCCTTTCTGGTCGGCGCGCCCACCCCCGAAGATCAGGCCGCGGGTTCTCCGCGACCGTGCGAAGGAAACCCGTCCCGTGAGCATCGTGACCCTCCTCCCCTTCATCGTCCTCATCGGGGCCATGTTCCTGATGACCCGCTCTGCCAAGAAGAAGCAGCAGGCGGCGGCGCGGATGCGCGACGAGATGCAGCCCGGCACCGGCGTCCGCACGATCGGGGGGATGTACGCCACCGTCAAGGAGCTCGGCGACGAGACCGTCCTCCTCGAGGTCGCGCCCGGCGTGCACGCCGTCTACGCGAAGAATGCCATCGGCGCCGTCCTCGAGGACTCCGAGTACAACCGCATCGTCCACGGCGACGACGAGTCGGACTCCGACACCGTCGTCCCGGACGACGCCTCGTCGCTGACCGGTGCCGTCGAGGCCACCGAGGGCACGGAGACCGCCGAGGACGCGGAGCCGAAGGCCGACCTGACGAAGAAGGCGGACGCGGCCGAGGCCGCCGCCGAGGGGCAGAAGGACGGCAAGGCCGACGGCGAGACCGACGCGAAGTAGTCGCGGCCGGGGACACCGCGCACGCCCACCGGCGCGCGCGGTACCCGGAACGGTTCCACGTCTGCGGGGGAAGGTCCCCACACACACTTCGTGGCCGTCTCACGCATACCCGGCGGGAGACGGTTGGACAGGGAGATACGACAGGTGGCAGCACCGAAGAAGGGCCGAAGGCCGGCGGGGGGACAGAGCCGGCCGGGCCGCGCCCTGGCACTCATCCTGATCGCCATGGTCGCGCTCACCGGCGGCATGTTCTGGTCGGGGCACACCACCCCGCGCCTGGGCATCGACCTCGCCGGCGGTACCTCGATCACGCTCAAGGCCAAGGCTGAGCCGGGCCAGGAGTCGGCGGTCAACGAGACCAACATGAACACCGCCGTCGGCATCATCGAGCGCCGTGTCAACGGTCTCGGTGTCTCCGAGGCCGAGGTCCAGACGCAGGGCCGCGAGAACATCATCGTCAACATCCCTCGCGGGACGAACGAGAAGCAGGCCAGGGAGCAGGTCGGTACCACCGCCCAGCTCTACTTCCGGCCCGTGCTCGCCGTCGCGGCCGCCGCGCCGCAGCCGGTGCCGAGCGCCACCTCCGGCTCCCCCTCGGCCTCGCCGAAGCCCTCCGCCTCCGCCTCCGGCGCGACGGTGGGCGAGAAGCCGGCGACGCCGACGGCCACCGCCTCCACCCAGGGCCGTGCGCTCACCGAGGCCCTCAAGGCCCCGAGCCCCACGCCCACCGGGAGCGCCTCCTCGTCCCCCTCCGCGACCCCCAAGGCCACGGAGCCCCCCAAGGCGAGCCAGACGCCCGACGCCTCCACCGCGGCGCTCGAGAAGAAGTTCGCCACCCTGAACTGCCTCGACCCCAAGCAGCGCTCCGCAGCCGGTCAGGGCGTCAAGCCGGCCGAGCCGACCGTGGCCTGTGGCAAGAACGCCATCGACCAGTGGGAGAAGTACCTCCTCGGCCCGGCCGAGGTCGAGGGCAAGGACGTCGACGACGCCCAGGCCGCGATCGACCAGCGGACCGGCCAGTGGATCGTGGACATGGAGTTCACGGGCGCCGGTTCGAAGAAGTTCCAGTCGATCACCAGCAAGCTCTCGCAGCAGACCGAGCCGCAGAACCAGTTCGCGATCGTCCTGGACGGCGAGGTCGTCTCCGCGCCCCGCGTGCAGACCACGCTGAGCGCCAGCGCGCAGATCTCCGGCAGCTTCAACCAGCAGTCGGCGCAGGACCTCGGCAACATCCTGTCCTACGGTGCCCTGCCGCTCTCCTTCGAGACCCAGAGCGTCGACACCGTCACCGCCGCGCTCGGCGGGGACCAGCTGGAAGCCGGTCTGATCGCCGGCGCCATCGGCCTCGCCCTGGTCATCATCTACCTGGTCGCCTACTACCGCGGCCTGTCGCTGATCGCCATCCTCAGCCTCGGCGTCTCCGCGCTCCTCACCTACGTGATCATGTCGCTCCTCGGCCCGGCCATCGGCTTCGCGCTGAACCTGCCGGCCGTCTGTGGAGCCATCGTCGCCATCGGTATCACCGCGGACTCGTTCATCGTCTACTTCGAGCGCATCCGCGACGAACTCCGCGAGGGCCGCACGCTCCGCCCGGCCGTCGAGCGCGCCTGGCCGCGTGCCCGCCGCACCATCATGGTCTCCGACTTCGTGTCGTTCCTGGCCGCGGCCGTGCTCTTCATCGTCACCGTCGGCAAGGTCCAGGGCTTCGCGTTCACGCTCGGCCTGACCACCCTGCTCGACGTCGTCGTGGTGTTCCTCTTCACCAAGCCGGTCATGACGCTCCTCGCGCGGACCAAGTTCTTCGGCGACGGCCACCCCTGGTCCGGCCTCGACCCGAAGCGACTCGGCGCCAAGCCGCCGCTGCGCCGCTCCCGCCGTGCCACCGCCTCTGCCGCTGGCCCTGTCGACCCGAAGGAGGCGTGAGATGTCGAAGCTCGGCGATCTCGGAGCCCGGCTCCACCGCGGTGAGGTCGGCTACGACTTCATCGGCAACCGCAAGATCTGGTACGGCCTGTCCATCCTGATCACCATCACCGCCATCGTCGCCCTGGCCGTCCGCGGCCTGAACATGGGCATCGAGTTCCAGGGCGGCGCGGTCTTCACCACCCCGAAGTCGGAAGTCTCCGTCAGCCAGGCGCAGGAGTACGCGGAAGAGGCCTCCGGCCACGACGCGATCGTCCAGCAGCTCGGCAACGGCTCCCTGCGCATCCAGGTCGGCGGCCTCGACACCGCGCAGTCCGACCAGGTCCGCTCGGAGCTCGCCAAGGACCTGAACGTCCCCGAGGACAAGATCGCGGCGGAGCTGGTCGGCCCCAGCTGGGGTGAGCAGATCGCCACCAAGGCCTGGACGGGCCTGGGGGTCTTCATGATCCTCGTGGTGATCTATCTGGCGATCGCCTTCGAGTGGAGAATGGCGGTCGCGGCACTCATCGCCCTCATCCACGACCTCACGATCACCGTGGGCATCTACTCGCTGGTCGGCTTCGAGGTCACGGTCGGTACGGTGATCGGTCTGCTGACCATTCTCGGATATTCGCTGTACGACACAGTGGTGGTCTTCGACTCCCTCAAGGAACAGACGAAGGACATCACGAAGCAGACCCGCTTCACCTACAGCGAGCTGGCGAACCGCTCGATCAACGGCACCCTGGTCCGTTCGATCAACACCACCGTCGTCGCGCTGCTGCCGGTCGCCGGTCTGCTGTTCATCGGTGGTGGCGTCCTCGGCGCCGGCATGCTCAACGACATCTCGCTGTCGCTGTTCGTCGGTCTCGCCGCCGGTGCCTACTCGTCGATCTTCATCGCCACCCCGCTCGTCGCCGACCTCAAGGAGCGCGAGCCGGCGATCAAGGCGCTCAAGAAGCGCATCCTCGTCAAGCGGGCGAGTGCCGCGTCGAAGGGCGAGTCGGAGGACGGTGCGTACGCCGACGAGGCGGAGACCGCCGTCGTCGGTCCGCGCGCGAGCCGTCGCGGCCGTGCGCAGGAGCACCGAGGATGACCGCCGACACCCAGGACGTGACCGCGCTCCTGCTGAGCCGTATCCGCGACGTCCCCGACTATCCGAAGCCGGGCGTGCTGTTCAAGGACATCACGCCGCTGCTCGCGGACCCGGAGGCGTTCACGGCGCTCACCGACGCCCTCGCCGCGCTGTGCTCCGCGCACGGCGCCACGAAGATCGTCGGTCTCGAGGCGCGCGGCTTCATCCTGGCCGCCCCGGTGGCCGTCCGCGCGGGCCTGGGCTTCATCCCGGTCCGCAAGGCCGGCAAGCTCCCCGGGGCGACGCTCCGCCAGGCGTACGAGCTGGAGTACGGCAACGCCGAGATCGAGGTGCACGCCGAGGACCTCGCGGCGGGCGACCGCGTCATGATCATCGACGATGTCCTCGCCACCGGTGGTACGGCCGAGGCCTCCATCGAGCTCATCCGCCGCGCGGGCGCCGAGGTGGCGGGCGTCGCGGTCCTGATGGAGCTGGGCTTCCTCCCCGGCCGCGGCCGTCTGGAGCCCGTCCTGAACGGGGCTCCGCTCACCGCACTCATCCGAGTGTGATCGTTCAAGTCCGACGATCTCCCGCCCGATAACGGTCGAGGGATACGGCGAAGGGCGCCCGGGTTCTCCCGAGGCGCCCTTCGGCGTTCCCGACCGTCACGCGCCGCCAGGAGGAAGTCGTATGAACATGTCGCGGAGAACCGTCGCCGGGGTCGTCTCCCTGATCGCACTCGCCGCCCTCGGGACCGCCGCGAACCCCGCGAGCGCGGACCTGCCGTCACAGGCGCCGGCGGCCGGCGTCTGCGTCGGCTGGAAGAACGCCGGGAGCGTGCCCCTGAAATGGTCCGAGGTCAGCGACGGCTGCGGTCACTTCGGTGCCGAGGGCATGAAGATGGCGTACGCCTGGAAGGTCTACAAGGGCGGGAGCATCTGCGTCCGGGCCAAGGGCTTCGACGCCCGGCGCAAGGAGTTCTGGTCGAGCCCGCTGTGCGGGAAGAGTGGCTCCCTCAAGGTTCACTGGGGCAATGTCGCCGCCACCAAGGAGATCCAGGTGAAGGGCGGCCCCTCCCTGTTCCGCTGGAGCTGATGAGAACGGCCGGCTCGACCTCGGGCCCCGCGCCCGCGGGGCCCTTCGCAGGTGAGAGCCACCACGTGCGCATCGCGACTCCCGGCTCGATACCATGGGCTTTCCGGGCCTGACCGGGGGACCCGGTACCTCCCCCAGACTCCGTCCGGGGGGACGCCCAGAGGAGCGCTCTTGCCAGACGAGGCCCAGCCACTCTCCGCCGCGCAGCCCGACCCGAAGGCCGACAAGGCCGCGCCCGGGACCGGCACGCCCCAGAACAAGCCGGCGGAGACCGGGCCCGCGCCTGCCGCGTCCGCGCAGCCGGCCCCCGAGGCCCCGGCCCCCGCCCGGCCCGCCCCGGCCCCGCCCGCCCGCTCCGGCGGCTCGTCCAACCGCGTCCGCGCACGCCTCGCCCGGCTCGGCGTCCAGCGCTCCTCCCCGTACAACCCGGTCCTCGAACCGCTGCTGCGGATCGTCCGCTCCAACGACCCCAAGATCGAGACGGCCACGCTCCGCCAGATCGAGCGGGCCTACCAGGTCGCCGAGCGCTGGCACCGCGGCCAGAAGCGCAAGAGCGGCGACCCGTACATCACGCACCCGCTCGCCGTCACGACGATCCTCGCCGAGCTCGGCATGGACCCGGCGACCCTGATGGCCGGTCTGCTCCACGACACCGTCGAGGACACCGAGTACGGTCTCGACACCCTGCGCCGGGACTTCGGCGACCAGGTCGCGCTCCTCGTCGACGGCGTCACCAAGCTCGACAAGGTCAAGTTCGGCGAGGCCGCCCAGGCCGAGACCGTCCGCAAGATGGTCGTCGCCATGGCCAAGGACCCCCGCGTCCTGGTCATCAAGCTCGCCGACCGCCTGCACAACATGCGCACCATGCGGTACCTCAAGCGGGAGAAGCAGGAGAAGAAGGCCCGCGAGACCCTGGAGATCTACGCCCCGCTGGCGCACCGGCTGGGCATGAACACCATCAAGTGGGAGCTGGAGGACCTCGCCTTCGCGATCCTCTACCCCAAGATGTACGACGAGATCGTCCGGCTCGTCGCCGAGCGCGCCCCCAAGCGGGACGAGTACCTCGCCATAGTGACCGACGAGGTCCAGGCGGACCTCCGGGCCGCCCGGATCAAGGCGACCGTCACCGGCCGACCCAAGCACTACTACAGCGTCTACCAGAAGATGATCGTCCGGGGCAGGGACTTCGCGGAGATCTACGACCTGGTGGGCATCCGTGTCCTCGTCGACACGGTGCGGGACTGCTACGCCGCCCTCGGCACCGTCCACGCGCGATGGAATCCGGTCCCCGGCCGGTTCAAGGACTACATCGCGATGCCGAAGTTCAACATGTACCAGTCGCTGCACACGACGGTCATCGGACCCAACGGCAAGCCCGTCGAGCTCCAGATCCGCACCTTCGACATGCACCGGCGCGCCGAGTACGGCATCGCCGCCCACTGGAAGTACAAGCAGGAGGCCGTCGCCGGGGCCTCCAAGGTGCGCGCCGACGTGCCGAAGAAGGCCGGCAAGGACGACCACCTCAACGACATGGCGTGGCTCCGCCAGCTCCTCGACTGGCAGAAGGAGACCGAGGACCCCAGCGAGTTCCTGGAGTCCCTGCGCTTCGACCTCTCCCGCAACGAGGTCTTCGTCTTCACGCCCAAGGGCGACGTCATCGCGCTCCCCGCGGGCGCCACCCCCGTCGACTTCTCCTACGCCGTCCACACCGAGGTCGGCCACCGCACCATAGGGGCGCGCGTCAACGGGCGGCTCGTCCCGCTCGAATCGACCCTCGACAACGGCGACCTGGTGGAGGTCTTCACCTCCAAGGCCGCGGGCGCCGGGCCCTCCCGCGACTGGCTGGGCTTCGTGAAGTCCCCGCGCGCCCGCAACAAGATCCGCGCCTGGTTCTCCAAGGAGCGCCGGGACGAGGCCATCGAGCAGGGCAAGGACGCCATCGCGCGGGCGATGCGCAAGCAGAACCTGCCGATCCAGCGGATCCTGACCGGCGACTCGCTCGTCACCCTCGCCCACGAGCTCCGCTACAGCGACATCTCGTCGCTGTACGCGGCGATCGGCGAGGGCCATGTCACCGCCCAGTCCATCGTGCAGAAGCTGGTCCAGGCGCTCGGCGGCGAGGAGGCCGCCACCGAGGACATCGACGAGGCCTCGCCGCCGACCCGCGGCCGCTCCAAGCGCCGCTCGAGCGCCGACCCCGGCGTCGTCGTCAAGGGCGTCGAGGACGTGTGGGTGAAGCTGGCCCGCTGCTGCACCCCCGTGCCCGGCGACCCGATCATCGGCTTCGTCACCCGCGGCAGCGGCGTATCGGTTCACCGCAGCGACTGCGTCAACGTGGAGTCGCTCTCCCGGGAGCCGGAGCGGATCCTGGAGGTCGAGTGGGCGCCGACCCAGTCCTCGGTCTTCCTCGTCGCCATCCAGGTCGAGGCGCTCGACCGGTCCCGGCTGCTCTCGGACGTCACCCGGGTCCTCTCGGACCAGCACGTCAACATCCTCTCGGCGGCCGTGCAGACCTCCCGTGACCGGGTGGCCACCTCGCGCTTCACCTTCGAGATGGGCGACCCGAAGCACCTGGGCCACGTCCTGAAGGCCGTACGGGGCGTGGAGGGCGTCTACGACGTCTACCGCGTGACCTCGGCCCGCCGGCCGTAACCACGGGCATGACGAAGGCCCCCCGGCGCAGAGCCGGGGGGCCTTCGTCGTACGGTCACGGCGTCCGTGTCAGCCGCCGAACTCCTCCAGGCCCTTCATGGCCTGGTCGAGCAGCGCCTGGCGGCCCTCCAGCTCGCGGGCGAGCTTGTCGGCCTTGGCGTCGTTGCCGGCGGCGCGGGCCGCGTCGATCTGCTTGCGCAGCTTCTCGACCGCGTCCTGCAGCTGACCGGTCAGACCCGCGGCACGCGCGCGTGCCTCCGGGTTCGTCCGGCGCCACTCGGCCTCCTCGGACTCCTGGATCGCCCGCTCCACCGCGTGCATCCGGCCCTCGACCTTGGGACGGGCGTCACGCGGGACGTGGCCGACGGCCTCCCACCGCTCGTTGAGGGAACGGAAGGCCGCGCGGGCCGCCTTCAGGTCCGTCACCGGCAGGAGCTTCTCGGCCTCGGTCGCGAGCTCCTCCTTCAGCTTGAGGTTCTCGGTCTGCTCCGCGTCCCGCTCGGCGAAGACCTCGCCGCGCGCCGCGAAGAAGACGTCCTGGGCACCGCGGAAGCGGTTCCACAGGTCGTCCTCGTGCTCGCGCTGGGCGCGTCCCGCCGCCTTCCAGTCCGCCATCAGCTCGCGGTAGCGGGCAGCCGTGGTGCCCCAGTCGGTGGAGTTCGACAGCGACTCCGCCTCGGCGACCAGACGCTCCTTGGCCTTGCGGGCGTCCTCACGCTGGGCGTCCAGCGAGGCGAAGTGGGCCTTGCGGCGCTTCGAGAACGCCGAGCGGGCGTGCGAGAAGCGGTGCCACAGCTCGTCGTCCGACTTGCGGTCGAGCCGGGGGAGGCCCTTCCAGATGTCCACCAGCGCCCGCAGCCGCTCGCCCGCGGAGCGCCACTGCTCGCTCTGGGCCAGCTCCTCGGCCTCCGTGACGAGCTTCTCCTTCGCGGCGCGCGCCTCGTCGGTCTGCTTCGCCTTCTGGGCCTTCCGCTCCTCGCGGCGCGAGTCGACCGTCTCGACGAGCTTGTCGAGGCGGGTCGCGAGCGCGGCCAGGTCGCCGACGGCGTGGTGCTCGGTGACCTGCTGCCGGATGTGCTCGATCGCCGCCGTGGCGTCCTTCGCCGAGAGGTCGGTGGTCCTCACCCGCTTCTCGAGGAGGCCGATCTCGACAACCAAGCCCTCGTACTTGCGCTCGAAGTAGGCCAGAGCCTCCTCAGGGGTGCCGGCCTGCCACGATCCGACGACCTTCTCACCCTCGGCCGTCCGCACGTACACGGTGCCCGTCTCGTCGACGCGGCCCCACGGGTCGCTGCTCACAGCGCCTCCTCACCATGATGCCGTCGCGGGGTCGTACCCCCCGGGCATCGTCCACAGTTTCCCGGCGGGCCTCGCCCGCCTTCCGCAGCGCGGCCGACGGCCCAACGCTGCACAACGCCAATCTAGGCGAACCGCGGCCCGGCTGTCCGCACTCAGCACGACCGAGATTCGACGGCCACGCGCGCGTGCGGACGCCCGGCTCACTTCTTCGCGACGGTCGCCTTCTCGATGGTGACGGCCTTCTTCGGGGCGCCGTCCGTGGCGCCGCCCGAGACGCCGGCCTCGGCCACGTCCTTGACGGCCTTCAGGCCGGCCGCGTCGATCTTTCCGAACGGGGTGTAGGTCGGCGGCAGCTTGGTGTCCGCGTAGACGAGGAAGAACTGCGAGCCGCCGGTGCCGGGCTGTCCGGTGTTGGCCATGGCGACGGTGCCGGCCGGGTAGGTCACCGTGCCGTCCTTGCCCGCCTTGCCCAGGGCGTCCAGGTTCTCGTCCGGGATGTTGTAGCCCGGGCCGCCGGTGCCGTCGCCCTTGGGGTCACCGCACTGGAGCACGAAGATGCCCTGGGTGGTGAGCCGGTGGCACTTCGTCCCGTCGAAGTACTTCTTGTCGGCGAGGTGCTTGAAGGAGTTCACCGTGCGCGGGGTCCTGGCCGCGTCCATGGTGATCGTGACGTCGCCCTCGTTGGTCTTCAGCGCCATGGTGTACGTGGCCTTCGGGTCCACGGACAGCTTGGGCTCGGGGCTCGCCTTCTCGCTCTCCGAGGGCGTGGGCGCGGAGCTGCTCGGCGCCTCGCCGGCCGCGTTGTCCGAGCCCTTGCCGGAGCCGTCCGTCAGCGCCACGGACGCGTACACGGCGCCGCCCGCCGCGAGCACCACCGCGAGGGCCGCGGCGACGACGGTGTTGCGGCGCTTCGCCTTGCGCCGGTTCTCCTCCCGCCGCTGCTGCTGCCGCGCGTACTTCTCCCTGGCAAGCTGCCGCCGCCGCTGATCGCTGGTGACCACCGGGTCCGCTCCTTGTCGCTCGTCTGTTCCTGTTCTGGCCGGATGTGCCCGTACGGTATACGGGTTGGCTGTGGAACCGGCACCGCCGGTAGGCTCTGATCTGCCGAATCTCGTGATTCCCGTGAATTCCGCGCCCTGTGCCGGACGACATCCAAGGACGAAACGTGCTGATTGCCGGGTTCCCCGCCGGGGCCTGGGGGACCAACTGCTATCTGGTCGCCCCCGCCGCAGGCGAGGAGTGCGTGATCATCGACCCCGGCCACCAGGCCGCCCAGGGTGTCGAGGAGACGCTGAAGAAGCATCGGCTCAAGCCCGTCGCCGTCGTCCTCACCCATGGACACATCGACCACGTCGCCTCCGTCGTCCCGGTGTGCGGCGCCCATGACGTCCCCGCGTGGATCCACCCGTCCGACCGCTACATGATGAGCGACCCGGAGAAGGCCCTCGGCCGCTCCATCGGGATGCCCCTCATGGGCGAGCTGACCGTCGGGGAGCCCGACGACGTGCGGGAACTCACCGACGGCGCCGAGCTGAAGCTCGCCGGTATGGAGTTCTCCGTCGCCCACGCGCCCGGTCATACCAAGGGGTCGGTGACCTTCAGGATGCCGGAGACCACGGAGATCCCGTCCGTGTTCTTCTCCGGGGACCTGCTGTTCGCCGGCTCCATCGGACGCACCGACCTTCCCGGCGGTGACATGGACGAGATGCTCGCTTCGCTGGCCCGTGTGTGCCTGCCGCTCGACAACTCGACCGTGGTGCTGTCGGGACACGGTCCCCAGACGACCATCGGCCAGGAGCGCGCCACGAACCCCTATCTGCGGGACGTGGCCTCCGGCCTCGGGAGCGCGAAGGCTCCCCGACGAGGAATGTGACGACCCACGTGAGCACCTTCAAGGCCCCCAAGGGCACGTACGACCTGCTGCCCCCCCGCTCCGCGACGTTCCTCGCGGTGCGCGAGGCGATCTCCACACCGCTGCGGAACTCCGGCTACGGCTACGTCGAGACCCCCGGTTTCGAGGACGTGAAGCTGTTCTCCCGCGGCGTCGGCGAGTCCACCGACATCGTCAGCAAGGAGATGTACACCCTCACCACCAAGGGCGGCGAGGAGCTGGGGCTGCGCCCGGAGGGCACCGCGTCCGTCCTGCGCGCGGCACTCCAGGGCAACCTGCACAAGCTCGGCAACCTGCCGGTCAAGCTCTGGTACTCCGGCTCGTACTACCGCTACGAGCGGGCCCAGGCGGGCCGCTACCGCCACTTCTCCCAGGTCGGCGCCGAGGCCATCGGCGCCGAGGACCCCGCGCTCGACGCGGAGCTGATCATCCTCGCCGACCAGGCGTACCGCTCCCTCGGCCTGCGGAACTTCCGCATCCTGCTGAACTCCCTCGGCGACAAGGAGTGCCGTCCCGTCTACCGCGAGGCGCTCCAGTCCTTCCTGAGCGGCCTCGACCTCGACGAGGACACCCGCCGCCGCGCCGAGATCAACCCGCTGCGCGTCCTCGACGACAAGCGCGAGTCCGTGCAGAAGCAGCTGGTCGGCGCACCGCTCCTGCGCGACTACCTGTGCGACGCGTGCAAGGCGTACCACGAGGAGGTGCGCGCCCTGATCACCGCGGCGGGCGTCGCCTTCGAGGACGACGACAAGCTGGTGCGCGGCCTCGACTACTACACCCGCACCACCTTCGAGTTCGTCCACGGCGGTCTCGGCTCGCAGTCGGCGGTCGGCGGCGGCGGCCGCTACGACGGCCTCTCCGAGATGATCGGCGGCCCCGCGCTGCCGTCCGTCGGCTGGGCGCTCGGCGTCGACCGCACGGTCCTCGCCCTGGAGGCGGAGGGCGTCGAGCTCGACATCCCCGCCGCCACCAGCGTCTTCGCGGTCGCCATCGGCGAGGAGGCGCGCCGCGTCCTCTTCGGCAAGGTCACCGAGCTGCGCAGGGAGGGCATCGCCGCGGACTTCTCCTTCGGCGGCAAGGGCCTCAAGGGCGCCATGAAGGACGCGAACCGCTCGGGCGCCCGCCTCGCCGTCGTCGCCGGTGAGCGCGACCTCGCCGAGGGCGTCGTCCAGCTCAAGGACATGGAGTCCGGCGAGCAGCAGGCGGTCCCCGTCGACGGTCTCCTGGACGCGGTGCGGGCCAAGCTGGCCTGAGGACCGTAGGAACGCCGAAAGGGGCCCGGACCACGCACGCGCGTGGCCCGGGCCCCCTCTCGCGTCCTCCTTATCCCGGGCGAACGGCGGACGCGGGGCGCCTTGCGGCAGAATGGCGGTGCCCGACAGGCGGACGATCGAGGGACAAGGCGACATGACGAAGGCAGCGGTGGACGAGACCGCGTCCGGCCGGGACGGCGCCGGCACGATCGGCGCGAGCAGGGCCTTCGCCTGGCTGCTCGTGATCACCGGAGCGGCCGGAGTGCTCGCCGCCTGGGTCATCACGATCGACAAGTTCAAGCTCCTCGAGGACCCGAACTTCACGCCGGGATGCAGCCTCAACCCGATCGTCTCCTGCGGCAACATCATGAAGAGCGAGCAGGCCTCGGTCTTCGGCTTCCCCAACCCGATGCTCGGCCTCGTCACGTACGCGATGGTGGTCGCGATCGGTCTGGCCCTGCTCGCCGGGGCCCGCTACCGCCGCTGGTACTGGCTGGGGCTCAACGCCGGCACCCTCTTCGGCGTCGGCTTCTGCACCTGGCTGATGTACCAGTCGCTGTACGAGATCAACTCGCTCTGCCTGTGGTGCTGCCTCGCCTGGGTCGCCACCATCGTCATGTTCTGGTACGTGACCTCGCACAACGTCCGCAACGGCGTCATCCCCGCCCCCCGCGGCCTCAGGACCTTCTTCGACGAGTTCACCTGGATCCTGCCCGTCCTGCACATCGGGATCATCGGCATGCTGATCCTGACCCGCTGGTGGGAGTTCTGGACCTCCTGACGGCGACCGCGCTGTCAGTGCGGTGACCTAGGCTTCATGACGTGGAGCCCGACCTCTTTACCGCAGCAGCCGAAGACCGGCAGGAGAAGGACCCGTCCAGCAGCCCGCTGGCCGTCCGGATGCGCCCGCGCACCCTCGACGAGGTGGTGGGCCAGCGGCACCTGCTCAAGCCCGGATCGCCGCTGCGCCGACTGGTGGGGGACGGCGACGGCGGCCCCGCGGGCGCCTCCTCGGTGATCCTCTGGGGCCCGCCGGGCATCGGCAAGACCACCCTCGCGTACGTGGTCTCGAAGGCGACCAACAAGCGGTTCGTGGAGCTGTCGGCGATCACCGCGGGCGTCAAGGAGGTCCGGGCCGTCATCGACGGCGCCCGCCGCGCGGTCGGGGGGTACGGCAAGGAGACCGTCCTCTTCCTCGACGAGATCCACCGCTTCTCCAAGGCCCAGCAGGACTCGCTCCTGCCCGCCGTCGAGAACCGCTGGGTGACGCTCATCGCCGCCACCACCGAGAACCCGTACTTCTCCATCATCTCCCCGCTCCTCTCCCGCTCCCTGCTCCTCACCCTGGAGCCGCTCACCGACGACGACCTGCGCGGTCTGATGGCGCGGGCCCTCACCGGCGAGCGCGGGCTCGGCGGCGCCGTGACCCTCCCCGAGGACGCCGAGGCCCACCTCCTCCGCGTCGCCGGCGGCGACGCACGGCGCGCCCTGACCGCCCTGGAGGCGGCCGCCGGAGCCGCCATCGCCAAGGGCGAGCCGGAGATCACCCTGCAGACGGTCGAGGAGACCGTGGACCGCGCCGCCGTGAAGTACGACCGGGACGGCGACCAGCACTACGACGTGGCCAGCGCGCTCATCAAGTCGATCCGCGGCTCGGACGTGGACGCGGCCCTGCACTACCTGGCGCGGATGATCGAGGCGGGGGAGGACCCGCGGTTCATCGCCCGCCGGCTGATGATCTCGGCGAGCGAGGACATCGGGCTCGCCGACCCGAACGCGCTGCCGATCGCCGTCGCCGCGGCGCAGGCCGTCGCCATGATCGGCTTCCCCGAGGCGGCCCTCACCCTCAGCCACGCCACCATCGCCCTGGCCCTGGCCCCGAAGTCGAACGCGGCGACGACCGCGATCGGCGCCGCCCTAGCGGACGTGCGGAACGGCCTGGCCGGATCGGTTCCGCCGCATCTGCGCGACGGCCACTACAAGGGCGCGGCCAAGCTCGGCCACGCCCAGGGCTATGTCTACCCGCACGACGTCCCGGGCGGCATCGCGGCCCAGCAGTACGCGCCGGACACCATCCACGGCAGGCAGTACTACGAGCCCACCCGCTACGGCGCGGAAGCGCGCTACGCGGACGTGGTGGACCGGGTGAGGGCGAGACTCAAGGGCGCCGAGTAGGAAGCGCCCGCCCACCGGGACGGGTCGTCGGGCCCCGTGCGAGGGTGCGCCGCGGAGCCGGTACACTGGTCGGGATCGCTGCGTCCCGTGCCCGACTCGGTCGGCACCACCAGAACGGGACAGTCAGCCGGAGACCCGGTCCTCGGGTCAGGTCTCCAGGAGCGTCGCGCACCTTCGAAGGTGTCGCGGGCAACCCACCACCACCCGGAATCCCGGGAACGGCGGTGGGCCGTTCGCGTGCTGCACGTATGTGCCCAGACCTGGGAGCGGCTGCCCGGCAGGTCCGTCCCGTACGGACCCGGCGGGTTTCCCGGCTGCGGATGCGACCTCCCCTAACCCTGGTGAAGCCGTTTCGTACCAGTAGAGAGGTTGGTTCATGCCGAACCAGTCCCGTCCCAAGGTCAAGAAGTCGCGTGCCCTCGGCATCGCGCTGACCCCGAAGGCCGTCAAGTACTTCGAGGCCCGCCCCTACCCGCCGGGCGAGCACGGCCGTGGCCGCAAGCAGAACTCGGACTACAAGGTCCGTCTGCTCGAGAAGCAGCGTCTGCGCGCCCAGTACGACATCAGCGAGCGCCAGATGGCGCGCGCCTACGACCGTGCCAAGAAGGCCGAGGGCAAGACGGGCGAGGCGCTGGTCGTCGAGCTCGAGCGTCGCCTCGACGCCCTGGTCCTGCGTTCGGGCATCGCCCGCACCATCTACCAGGCCCGTCAGATGGTCGTCCACGGCCACATCCAGGTCAACGGTGGCAAGGTCGACAAGCCGTCGTTCCGTGTCCGTCCCGACGACGTCGTGATGGTCCGCGAGCGCAGCCGCACCAAGCCGCTGTTCGAGATGGCCCGCGAGGGTGGCTTCGCCGCCGACGGCGAGACCCCGCGCTACCTGCAGGTCAACCTGAAGGCCCTGGCCTTCCGCCTCGACCGCGACCCGAACCGCAAGGAAATCCCGGTCATCTGCGACGAGCAGCTGGTCGTCGAGTACTACGCCCGCTGATCCAGGCGTACTACCGCGGTTCACGGCCCGCCGCTTCCCCGCCCTTTCCGGTGGGGGAGCCGGCGGGCTTCCGCGTTCCCGGGACTGCCGACGACCCCGCCGTACGGAAGGGGCGCGGGGCGGACGGCTCCGCCCGGCCGCCGACGGCCGGACTCCGGCCGGCCGCGAGCGCGCGCTCCACCGCCTCCGCGGCCGAGAGCCCCTGCCCCTCCCGGAACGCGGCGCCGTACGCCTCCGCCCCCAGCGCCTCCTCCGCCTGTTGCGCGCAGAGCGACCTCGGCCCGTCGAAGGCCTCCGAGCCGAAGAGCCGGACACCCACCGTGTCCCACACCGGCACCGTCGCCCCCTGGAGCACCGCCGCCTCCACCGGGTCGCCCTCGCTCACCGTCACCAGCGCGAGGACCTCGATCGCGAGCACGAGCCCGACCAGGTCGCGGAAGGTGTGGTTGATGAGGACGCACTCGGTGAGCAGCTCCCGCGCCTCCCCGTACGCGCCCCGCGTCCACGCCGAGTACGCCAGTACGTAGAGGGCGTACGCCCGGGTCCACAGCTCGCCCCGCTCCTCGCAGATCTCCCGGACCTCCCGGCACAGGACGACCGCCCCCTCCAGGTCGCCCCTGAAGGCCCGCGCCATCGCCACCTCGACCTGCCCCATCAGCACGTTGCTGTTGAGCTCGCCGAGCTCCCGGTACGCGTCGAGCGCCCGCCCGATCAGCTCCTCGGCCCGCGCCATGTCGTCGGTGAGCAGCGCGAGACAGCCCATCCGGTGCGTCGCGTACGCCTCCGCCAGGGCGTTCCCCGAGGACCTCGCCCGCTCCCCGCACTCGTGGAGCGCGGCCACCGCCGCCGTACCGTCCCCCTGGAGCACCGCCACGTACCCGAGCACCCACAGCGCCTTCAGCCGCGCCTCCTCGTGCCCGGACTCGAGCGCGAGCGCCCGCTCCAGCCAGTGCCGTCCCTCCGCCAGACGCCCGCAGCCCACCCACGCGAACCACAGGGTGCCCGCCAGGTGCTGGGCGAGATGGGTGTCCTCCGGGCGTTCGAGACACAGGTCGAGGGCGGCTCGCAGATGGGGCAGCGCCGCCTCCGTGAGGGCCGCCACCTCCGGCTGGCGCGGGCTGAACCACTCCAGCTCGCACCAGGTGGCCAGGCCCATGTACCAGTCGCGGTGCCGCCGCCGCATCCGCTCCGTGTCGCCGAGCGCCGCAAGCCACTCCGCCCCGTACGCGGCGACCGTGTCGAGCATCCGGTACGCGGGACCTGCGGGGGAGTCCTCCCGGGTGAGCAGCGACTGCGCGAGCAGCCCGCCGAGCAGCTCGAGGATCCGCTCCGGCGGCAGCTCCCGGCCCCCGCACACGTACTCCACCGCGTCCAGGTCGAAGGGGCCGGGGAACACCGAGAGCCGCGCCCAGAGGAGCCGCTCCTCCGGTGTGCACAGCTCATGGCTCCAGCCGATGGCCGTGCGCAGGGTCTGATGGCGGGGGAGTGCCCCGCGTTCGCCGTCCGTGAGCAGCCGGAAGCGGTCGTCGAGGCGGCACAGCATCTGCTCGACGGAGAGGAGGGGGAGCCGTCCGGCCGCCAGCTCCAGGGCGAGCGGAATCCCGTCGAGCCGCCGGCACAGCTCGCGTGCGGTGTCCTCACCGGCCGGGAGAGCGGGAGCGCCGGCCTCCGCGGCCCGCTCCGCGAGGAGTGTCAGCGCGTCGGCGTCGCCAAGTGGCGCGAGGGGGAACACGGCCTCGCCCGCCACCCGCAGCGGCCGGCGGCCGACCGCGAGGACGGCGAGCCCGGGAGCGTGCGCGAGGATCTCCCGTACCAGGGGAGCGCAGTGCTCCACGAGGTGCTCGAATCCGTCCACGACGAGCAGCAGCCGCCGCTCCGCGAGGTGGTCGAGGAGCACCTCGCGCGGGGCCCTGTGGGTGTGGTCGGTCAGGCCGAGCGCCTCGGCCAGGGCGTGCTCGATGAGGCCCGGGTCGCGCAGCGGCGCGAGCTCGGCGAGCCTGACCCCGTCGCCGTAGCGTTTCTGCGCTCGCGCGGCAGCCCGCAGCGCGAGTCGGGTCTTGCCCACCCCGCCCACGCCGACCACCGTGACCAGGCGCGATTCTTCGAGGAGCGCCGCCAGTGCGGCCTGCTCGGCGGCCCGGCCGACGAACCGGTTCAGCTCCGCCGGGAGATTGCTGCGTCGCATGGGACACGGAGCGTACTCATCCACACGCTCTCCGTACAATCGGTTCCTGTGAGCCCCGCGGTACGGGCGGTAATGCGGTACGGCGGGACAGCCCGGGCGCGATAGGGTCGGGGAACGACTTTTCGCAAGGGCCCAACGACAGCAGAGAGCGGTGCAGCGTGACCGGTGGAGAGGTTGCCGGGATCCTGGTGGCCGTCTTCTGGGCGATCCTGGTCTCCTTCCTCGCCGTGGTGCTGGTGAGGCTGGCGCAGACGCTCAGGGCGACCACCCGGCTGGTGGCGGACGTGACCGAGCAGGCCGTTCCCCTGCTCGCCGACGCCTCGGCGACCGTGCGCTCCGCGCAGACCCAGCTCGAGCGGGTCGACGCGATCGCCTCGGACGTCCAGGAGGTCACCTCCAACGCCTCCGCGCTCTCCTCCACCGTCGCCACCGCCTTCGGCGGCCCCCTCGTCAAGGTCGCCGCCTTCGGCTACGGCGTGCGCAAGGCGCTGGGCCGGGGCGGGGACGGCGAGGACGTGCCGCGCGCCTCCTCGCGACGTACTGTGATCGTCGGCCGTACCGTGCCGTCCTCGCGACGCCGGAAGCAGAAGGGCTGAGCCGCGATGTTCCGCCGCACGTTCTGGTTCACGGCCGGCGCAGCCGCCGGCGTGTGGGCCACCACCAAGGTCAACCGGAAGCTGAAGCAGCTGACCCCCGAGAGCCTCGCGGCCCAGGCGGCGGACAAGGCGATCGAAGCGGGCCACCGTCTCAAGGACTTCGCCCTCGACGTGAGGGCGGGCATGGTCCAGCGGGAGGCCGAACTGGGCGAGGCGCTCGGCCTCGAGGCGGCCGACGATCAGGACCGTGAGCTTCCGCCGCCCCGCCGCAGGGCCGCGCTCGACCCCTCCGCGCGCCCGACCACCACGTATTCAATCCCCACGATCTCGTACAACCGGAATGAGGACCACTGATGGAGTCGGCTGAAATCCGCCGCCGCTGGCTGAGCTTCTTCGAGGAGCGCGGGCACACCGTCGTCCCTTCGGCGTCGCTCATCGCGGACGACCCGACTCTGCTGCTCGTCCCCGCCGGCATGGTGCCCTTCAAGCCCTACTTCCTGGGCGAGGTCAAGCCGCCCTTCACGCGCGCGTCCAGCGTGCAGAAGTGCGTGCGCACGCCCGACATCGAAGAGGTCGGCAAGACCACCCGCCACGGCACGTTCTTCCAGATGTGCGGCAACTTCTCCTTCGGCGACTACTTCAAGGAAGGCGCCATCAAGCTCGCCTGGGAGCTGCTGACCACCTCGGTGGCGCACGGCGGCTACGGGCTTGACCCGGAGAAGCTCTGGATCACCGTCTACCAGGAGGACGACGAGGCCGAGCAGATCTGGCGCGACGTCGTCGGCGTCCCCGCCGAGCGCATCCAGCGCCTCGGCAAGAAGGACAACTACTGGTCGATGGGCGTCCCCGGCCCCTGCGGCCCGTGCTCCGAGATCAACTACGACCGCGGCCCCGAGTTCGGCGTCGAGGGCGGCCCGGCCGTCAACGACGAGCGGTACGTGGAGATCTGGAACCTGGTCTTCATGCAGTACGAGCGCGGCGAGGGCACCGGGAAGGACGACTTCCCGATCCTCGGCGAGCTGCCGTCGAAGAACATCGACACGGGCCTCGGCCTCGAGCGCCTGGCGATGATCCTCCAGGGCGTCCAGAACATGTACGAGACGGACACCCTCCAGGTCGTCATCGACAAGGCCACCGAGCTCACCGGCGTCGCCTACGGCAAGGCCCACGACAGCGACGTCTCGCTGCGCGTGGTCGCCGACCACATGCGCACCTCCGTGATGCTCATCGGTGACGGCGTCACCCCGGGCAACGAGGGCCGCGGCTACGTCCTGCGCCGCATCATGCGCCGCGCCGTCCGCAACATGCGCCTGCTCGGCGCCACCGGTCCGGTCGTCCAGGAGCTCGTGGACACCGTGATCAACACGATGGGCGAGCAGTACCCGGAGCTCGTCACCGACCGCAGGCGCATCGAGACCGTCGCCCTCGCCGAAGAGGCCGCCTTCCTCAAGGCCCTCAAGGGCGGCACGAACATCCTCGACACCGCCGTCACCGAGACCAAGGCCGCCGGCGGCACGGTCCTCTCCGGCGACAAGGCGTTCCTGCTCCACGACACCTGGGGCTTCCCGATCGACCTCACCCTGGAGATGGCCTCCGAGCAGGGCCTCTCCGTGGACGAGGACGGCTTCCGCCGTCTGATGAAGGAACAGCGGGAGCGCGCCAAGGCCGACGCCAAGGCCAAGAAGACCGGTCACGCCGACATGACGGCGTACCGGGAGATCGCCGACGGCAACGGCGCCACCGAGTTCACCGGCTACACCAACACCGAGGGCGAGACCACGGTCGTCGGTCTCCTCGTCAACGGTGTCCCCTCGCCGGCCGCCTCCGAGGGCGACGAGGTCGAGGTCGTCCTCGACCGCACCCCGTTCTACGCCGAGGGCGGCGGTCAGATCGCCGACCAGGGCCGGATCAAGCTGCACAGCGGCGCCGTCATCGAGATCCGCGACGTCCAGCAGCCGGTCCCCGGCGTCTCCGTCCACAAGGGCTCCGTGCAGGTCGGTGAGGTGACCGTGGGCGCCACCGCCTACGCCGCCATCGACGTGCGCCGCCGCCGGGCCATCGCCCGCGCCCACTCGGCCACCCACCTGACCCACCAGGCGCTGCGCGACGCCCTCGGCCCGACGGCCGCCCAGGCCGGTTCCGAGAACCAGCCCGGCCGCTTCCGCTTCGACTTCGGTTCGCCGAACGCCGTCCCCGGCGCCGTCCTCACCGACGTCGAGCAGAAGATCAACGAGGTCCTCTCGCGCGAGCTGGAGGTCCACGCCGAGGTCATGCCGATCGACGAGGCCAAGCGCCAGGGCGCCATCGCCGAGTTCGGCGAGAAGTACGGCGAGAAGGTGCGCGTCGTCACCATCGGCGACTTCTCCAAGGAGCTGTGCGGCGGTACGCACGTCCACAACACCGCCCAGCTGGGCCTGGTGAAGCTCCTCGGCGAGTCCTCCATCGGCTCCGGCGTGCGCCGTATCGAGGCCCTCGTCGGCGTCGACGCGTACAACTTCCTCGCCAGGGAGCACACGGTCGTCGCCCAGCTCCAGGAGCTGGTCAAGGGCCGCCCCGAAGAGCTGCCGGAGAAGATCTCCGCCATGCTCGGCAAGCTGAAGGACGCCGAGAAGGAGATCGAGAAGTTCCGCGCGGAGAAGGTTCTCCAGGCCGCCGCCGGTCTCGTCGACTCCGCCCGGGACATCCGCGGTGTCGCCCTCGTGACCGGCCAGGTCCCGGACGGCACCGGCGCCGACGACCTGCGCAGGCTGGTCCTGGACGTGCGCAGCCGACTGGATCAATTGTCGGGGGCCTCCGACCGTCCGACGGTCGTGGCCCTGTTCACCACGGTGGGCGGCAAGCCGCTGACGGTCATCGCCACCAACGAGGCCGCCCGCGAGCGCGGTCTCAAGGCCGGCGAGCTGGTCCGCACGGCTGCCAAGACCCTCGGTGGCGGTGGCGGCGGCAAGCCGGACGTCGCCCAGGGCGGCGGTCAGAACCCGGAGGCCATCGGCGAGGCCGTCGCCGCCGTCGAGCGCCTCGTGACGGAGACGGCGTGACGATGCGCCGCGGCCGCCGACTCGCGGTCGACGTCGGGGACGCCCGGATCGGGGTCGCCTCGTGCGACCCCGACGGGGTCCTCGCCACGCCGGTGGAGACCGTGCCGGGACGTGACGTCCGGGCCGCCCACCGGCGGCTCCGCCAGATCGTCGAGGAGTACGAGCCGATCGAGGTCGTCGTGGGCCTGCCCCGCTCGCTCAACGGGCGGGAGGGTCCGGCCGCGACCAAGGTCCGCGCCTTCGCCGGGGAGCTGGCGCGGGGGATCGCCCCCGTGCCCGTCCGTCTGGTCGACGAGCGGATGACGACCGTGACCGCCACGCAGGGCCTGCGGGCCTCGGGGGTGAAGGCGAAGAAGGGGCGGTCCGTCATCGATCAGGCCGCCGCTGTGATCATCCTGCAGAACGCTCTTGAGTCCGAACGGGTATCAGGTAATCCGCCCGGTGAGGGCGTCGAAGTGGTCATCTGATCGCGATACGGTAACGTTCCGCGCGATGCGGCGGTGTTCGAACAGCTGCCGCACTACGTAGAGGCGGATCGTCCGGAAGCCTCGCGGCTGTTTTGGGGATCGATGACTGAGTATGGCCGGAGCCCCGGCTCCGAACCGTGGCACCCCGGGGACCCGCTCTACGGGGACCAGGGGTGGGAGGGCCAGCAGCAGCAGTACCCGCACCCGCAGCAGGCGAGCCAGTACGGGCATGACGGCCAGGGCTACCAGGACCCGTACGGGCAGGGCGGCCAGGGGTACGAGGGAGACCCGTACCAGCAGCAGCACGCGCAGCAGCAGTACGAGCAGCAGCAGTACGAGCAGCCGCAGCAGCAGGGATACGCCGATCCGCAGTACCAGCAGCAGGCGCCCCAGCCTCAGCAGCAATACCAGCAGGCGTACGAGCAGCAGCAGTACGAGACGGGGTACCAGGGCGGTTACGACGGTTACGACACGCCCGGGCACCTCGGACAGCAGTACGACGGCGGCTGGGAGTCCGGCCAGGCGGCGATGGCCTACAGCGCGCCCCCGGCCGATCCGTACGGCGGTCAGAACCCCGACCTCTACGGCACCCCCGAGGCGTACCCCCCGCCCCAGCCTCCCGGCCACCGGCAGAACCCGCCGGAGCCGGTGATCGACTGGGCGCCGGAGGAGGAGACCCGCCCGGAGCCGGAGGAGGAGAAGCACCCCTTCTTCACCGGCGACGACCGGGACGACGAGTACGAGGACGAGCCCGGCCCCGGCCGAGGCTCGCGCGGCGACGACCGCGAACGCCGCAGCAAGGCGAAGAAACGCAAAGGCAAGAACGGCGTGGCCTGCCTGGTCGTCGCGCTCGTCCTTGCGGGCGGCGTCGGCGGCGTCGGCTACTTCGGGTACCAGTTCTGGCAGGGCCAGTTCGGTGAGGCGCCGGACTACGCCGGCGGCGGCACCGGCGAGATCCAGGTCGAGATCCCGAAGGGCGCCCTCGGGACCGAGATCGGCAACATCCTCAAGAAGGCCGGCGTGGTCAAGAGCGTCGACGCCTTCGTGTCGGCGCAGCAGAAGAACCCCAAGGGCAACGCCATCCAGGACGGCGTCTTCACGCTCAAGAAGGAGATGTCGGCGGAGAGCGCGGTCGCGCTGATGCTGAACCCGGCGAGCCAGACCAACTTCGTCATCCCCGAGGGCAAGCGGAACACCTGGGTGTACGACACCCTCGACAAGCGCCTCGACCTCAAGCCGGGCACCACCAAGGAGATCGCCCGCGCGAAGGCGGACTCGCTCGGCCTGCCCGACTGGGCCAGGAACCACGCCGACGTCAAGGACCCGCTGGAAGGATTCCTCTTCCCGGCGAGCTACCCGGTCGCCAAGAACAGCAAGCCGGAGGACGCGCTCCGCAAGATGGTGTCCCGCGCGAACCAGGAGTACGCGAAGCTGGACCTGGACGCGAAGGCGCAGGAGCTGGGCGTCAAGGGACCGTGGGAGCTCGTCACGGTCGCGAGCCTGGTGCAGGCGGAGGGCAAGACGCACGACGACTTCCGCAAGATGTCCGAGGTCGTCTACAACCGTCTCCAGCCCGACAACCGGGAGACCTACCAGCTGCTCCAGTTCGACTCGACCCTCAACTACCTGAAGGGTCAGAGCGAGATCAAGATCTCCGAGAAGGAGACCCGCACCAACACCGACCCGTACAACACGTACAAGCACAAGGGACTGCCGCCGGGGCCGATCGGCAACCCGGGTAACGAGGCGCTGGCCGCCATGCTCAGCCCCACGACCGACGGCTGGATCTACTTCGTGGCCACGGACGGCATGAGCAAGACGGAGTTCGCCAAGACCCATGCCGAGTTCCTCAAGCTGAAGGACAAGTTCAATGCCAGCACGAACCAGTGAGACGCGCCGCGCGGCCGTCCTCGGTTCGCCGATCGCCCACTCGCTCTCCCCGGTCCTGCACCGGGCCGCGTACGCGGAACTCGGCCTCGACGACTGGTCGTACGACCGCTTCGAGGTCGACGAGGCCGGGCTGCCCGGCTTCGTGGGCGAGCTGGACGACAGCTGGGCCGGGCTCTCGCTGACCATGCCGCTCAAGCGGGCGATCATCCCGCTGCTCGACGAGATCAGCGACACGGCCGCGTCCGTGGAGGCCGTCAACACCGTCGTCCTCCGTGAGGACGGGCGGCGGGTCGGCGACAACACCGACATCCCCGGCATGATCGCCGCCCTGCGCGAGCGGAACGTCGAGAAGGTGGAGTCCGCGGCGATCCTCGGCGCCGGCGCCACCGCCTCCTCCGCGCTCGCCGCGCTCGCCCGGATCTGTGCGGGGCCCGTCACCGCGTACGTACGGAGCGAGGCGCGCGCCGAGGAGATGCGCGGCTGGGGCGAGCGGCTCGGCGTGGACGTGCGTACCGCCGCGTGGGACGACGCGGCGGAGGCCTTCGCCGCGCCGCTGGTCGTCGCGACCACCCCCGCCGGGACGACGAACGCCCTGGCGAGCGCCGTCCCCGACACCGTCGGCACGCTCTTCGACGTCCTGTACGACCCCTGGCCGACGGCGCTCGCCGCCACCTGGTCGGAGCGTGGCGGCAAGGTGGTCGGCGGCCTCGACCTCCTCGTCCACCAGGCCGTCCTCCAGGTCGAACAGATGACGGGCGTCCCCAGGGCGCCGCTGGCGGCGATGCGGACGGCGGGGGAACGGGCGCTGGCCGCCCGATAGGTCGGAGCCCGTGCCGAGGAGACCGGCACGGGAAGCAGGATGAACACGGGGGAGTACGAGGAAACATGGGCGGGGCGACAGAGCTGGCGTCGAAGTGGGACGTGGGCGTCGATGTGGTGCGCTTTCTCTGGGTGGGGTTCTTCAGCTCCCTGCCCGCATGGGCGCGCTACACGGTGCTCGCCCTCTTCGGCCTGACCTTGGCGTACGGCTTCCTCTCCTGGCTGCGGAACCGCTCGGCCTCCGCCCGGGAGACCGAGGGGACCGGCGAGGAGCACGAAGAGACCGCCCCGGAGGACGACGAGACCGTCCAGGAGAACGGGACGCGCGTCCGATAGCTGGACCGGGGACCGAGTGGGCGCCCCGGACGTGGGAGGATCGGGGGTGGCGGGCCAGGGCCGCGCACCCGGTCGCGCCGTCGCAGTGCCCAGGCGCGAGCATGAGGAGCATCGTTGAGCAGGTTGCGTTGGCTGACCGCTGGGGAATCCCACGGACCCGCGCTGGTCGCGACACTGGAGGGTCTTCCCGCCGGCGTCCCGGTCACCACTGAGCTGGTGGCGGACCACCTCGCGCGGCGGCGTCTCGGCTATGGGCGCGGCGCCCGCATGAAGTTCGAGCAGGACGAGATCACCTTCCTCGGCGGCGTCCGCCACGGGCTCTCCCTCGGTTCCCCGATCGCCGTCATGGTCGGCAACACCGAGTGGCCCAAGTGGGAGAAGGTCATGTCGGCCGATCCGGTCGACCCCTCGGAGCTCAAGGAGACGGGCCGCAACGCGCCCCTGACCCGGCCCCGGCCCGGCCACGCCGACCTCGCCGGCATGCAGAAGTACGGCTTCGACGAGGCCCGGCCGATCCTGGAGCGCGCCAGCGCCCGGGAGACCGCCGCACGGGTCGCCCTCGGCGCCGTCGCCCGCTCCTTCCTCAAGGAGGCCGCGGGCATCGAGATCGTCTCGCACGTCGTCGAGCTGGCCGCCGCCAAGGCGCCGTACGGCGTCTACCCGACCCCCGCCGACGTCGAGAAGCTCGACGCCGACCCGGTCCGCTGCCTCGACGCCGACGCGTCGAAGGCGATGGTCGCCGAGATCGACCAGGCCCACAAGGACGGCGACACCCTCGGCGGCGTCGTCGAGGTCCTCGCGTACGGCGTGCCCGTCGGCCTCGGCTCGCACGTCCACTGGGACCGGCGCCTCGACGCCCGGCTCGCCGCCGCGCTCATGGGCATCCAGGCCATCAAGGGCGTCGAGGTCGGCGACGGCTTCGACCTCGCCCGCGTGCCCGGCTCCCAGGCCCACGACGAGATCGTGAAGACCGACGAGGGCCTCCGGCGCACCTCCGGCCGCTCCGGCGGCACCGAGGGCGGTCTGACCACCGGTGAGCTGCTGCGCGTCCGCGCCGCGATGAAGCCCATCGCGACCGTCCCGCGCGCCCTCGCCACCGTCGACGTCGTCACGGGCGAGGCCACCCAGGCCCACCACCAGCGCTCCGACGTGTGTGCCGTCCCCGCCGCCGGCATCGTCGCCGAGGCCATGGTGGCGCTGGTCCTCGCGGACGCCGTCGTCGAGAAGTTCGGCGGCGACAGCGTCCCCGAGACCCGCCGCAACGTGCGGTCGTACCTCGACAACCTGACCATCCGGTGACCGCCGGCCCCCTGGTCGTCCTCGTCGGGCCGATGGGCTCCGGCAAGTCCACGGTGGGCGCGCTCCTTGCCGAACGGCTCGGCGCGCCCTACCGGGACACCGACGCCGACATCGTCGCCGCCGAGGGACGCGAGATCTCCGACATCTTCGTCGAGGACGGCGAGGACCACTTCCGCGCCCTGGAACGGGCCGCCGTCGCCGCGGCCGTCGCCGAGCACGAGGGCGTCCTCGCCCTCGGCGGCGGCGCCGTCCTCGACGCCGGAACCCGCGCCCTGCTCGCCGGCCTGCCCGTCGCGTACCTCTCGATGGACGTCGACGAGGCGGTCCGGCGCGTCGGCCTCAACACCGCCCGGCCGCTGCTCGCCGTCAACCCGCGCCGACAGTGGCGCGAGCTGATGGAGGCACGCCGCCATCTGTACACCGAAGTCGCGCGGGCCGTCGTCACCACCGACGACCGCACTCCCGAAGAGGTCGCGGACGCGGTCCTCGCGGCACTGGATCTGAAGAAGGACGCATGACGACGGACCAGGAAGTCACCCGTATCCAGGTCGCGGGCAGCGCGGGCACGGATCCGTACGAGGTGCTGGTCGGCCGGCAGCTGCTCGGTGAGCTCCCGGCCCTGATCGGCACCCAGGCCAAGCGGGTCGCCGTGATCCACCCGGAGGCGCTCGCCGACACGGGCGAGGCGCTCCGCGCCGACCTCGCCGACCAGGGGTACGAGGCGGTCGCCATCCAGGTGCCGAACGCCGAGGAGGCCAAGACCGTCGAGGTCGCCGCCTACTGCTGGAAGGCGCTCGGACAGACCGGCTTCACCCGCAGCGACGTGATCGTGGGCGTCGGCGGCGGCGCCACCACCGACCTGGCCGGCTTCGTGGCCGCGACCTGGCTGCGGGGCGTGCGCTGGATCGCCGTACCGACCACCGTGCTCGCCATGGTCGACGCGGCCGTCGGCGGCAAGACGGGCATCAACACCGCCGAGGGCAAGAACCTCGTCGGCGCCTTCCACCCGCCCGCCGGGGTCCTCTGCGACCTGGCGGCCCTCGACTCGCTGCCGGTGCACGACTACGTCAGCGGGCTCGCGGAGATCATCAAGGCCGGCTTCATCGTCGACCCGGTGATCCTCGACCTCATCGAGGAGGACCCGGAGGCCGCCCGCACCCCGGCCGGTCCGCACACCGCCGAGCTGCTCGTCCGTTCGATCAAGGTGAAGGCGGAGGTCGTCTCCGGCGACCTCAAGGAGTCCGGCCGCCGCGAGATCCTCAACTACGGCCACACCCTCGCCCACGCCATCGAGAAGAACGAGCGGTACAAGTGGCGTCACGGCGCCGCCGTCTCCGTCGGCATGGTCTTCGCCGCCGAGCTCGGCCGGCTCGCCGGGCGCCTCGACGACGCCACCGCCGACCGGCACCGCTCGATCCTGGAGTCCGTCGGCCTGCCGCTCACCTACCGCGGCGACCAGTGGCCCAAGCTCCTGGAGACCATGCGGGTGGACAAGAAGTCCCGCGGCGACCTGCTGCGCTTCATCGTCCTCGACGGGATCGGCAAGCCGACCGTCCTGGAGGGCCCCGACCCGGCGGTCCTGATCGCGGCGTACGGCGAGGTGTCGGCGTGAGCGAACCGCGTCCGGTTCTGGTGCTCAACGGCCCCAACCTGGGCCGGCTCGGCTCCCGCGAGCCCGACATCTACGGCGCCACCTCGTACAGGGGGCTCGTCGAGTCCTGCCGCACCCTCGGCGCGGAGCTCGGCTTCGACGTCGAGGTGCGGGAGACGAACGACGAGGGCGAGATGATCCGCTGGCTCCACGAGGCGGCGGACGCCTCGACGCCGGTGGTCATCAACCCGGGGGCGTTCACGCACTACTCGTACGGGATGCGGGACGCGGCCGCTCAGCGGACCGCCCCGCTGATCGAGGTCCACATCTCGAACCCGTACGCCCGCGAGGAGTTCCGGCACACCTCGGTCGTCGCGGCGGTGGCGACCGGGACGGTCGCCGGGTTCGGGATCGGTTCCTACCGGCTGGCGCTGCGGGCGCTCGCCGAGGAACTGGCCGACTGACAGGGCACCAGGAGACGTCCCCGGCCGTTCCCCCTGTGGGGGCCGGGGACGGTAACGTTCCGGCGTCACCGCATACATCAGGCGTACGAGACGGAGTGGCACCGGATGCAGCACGCAGTGGGGGGTCCGCTGCCACCGCCCGAGCGATCGGGCCAGGCGCCGGGCGAGAGCCCTGCCCAGGGCCACGGCCCTGTCCCCGGCCGACCCGGCCCGGATCTCGGCCGGGGGCCCGGTCCGGGCCAGGCTGCCGGCCCCGGCCAAGGGTTTGGCTCCGGCCCCGGCCAAGGGCTTGGCCCCGGCCCCGGCCCCGGCCCCGGCCAAGGGCTCGGCTCCGGCCCCGGCCAAGGGCTCGGCTCCGGCCAGGGCCCGGGCGCCGGCCGGGCTCCCGGCGTCGGCCAGGCTTCCGGGCCCGGCCAAGCCCCCGGCTCCGGCCAAGCCCCCGGCTCCGGCCAGCCCCCCGCCCCCCGGGCGGAAGGCGGCCCCGTCGGCGTACCGCCGCTCCTGCCGCCGCCTCCCTCGGGTGCCCCCCAGCAAGGCCCGTCGGCCGGGCCCCGGCTCGGGGTGCATCCGACCGTGCGGGCCGGGGGCCCCAGGCCTCCGCACGCGGCCCCCTCCGCGCCCCCCGCGCAGCCGGGAGCGCCCGGCTGGGGCGGCCCCGGAGCAGTACCGCCGCACCCCGGCGCGTCGCAGTACCCCTCCGGCGGTCCCCACCGCGCGGACCCCACCGGTCATGTGCCGCTGCCGCCCGTGAGCGCCCCGCTCGCGGCCTCCGTGGAGCACGGCGCCGGTACGGGCACGGCGACCCTCGCCGTGCTGCTCATCGGCCCCGCGGGCGCCGGCAAGACGACCGTGGCCCGGCACTGGGCGCAGCGCCGCCGCGTGCCCACCGCGCACATCAGCCTCGACGACGTGCGCGAGTGGGTCTGCTCCGGCTTCGCCGACCCGCAGTCCGGGTGGAACGAGCACTCCGAGGCCCAGTACCGGCTCGCCCGCCGCACCTGCGGCTTCGCCGCGCGCAACTTCCTCGCCAACGGCATCTCCTGCATCGTCGACGACGCCGTCTTCCCCGACCGGCCCGTGGTCGGCCTCGGCGGCTGGAAGCGCCATGTCGGCCCCGGCCTGCTGCCCGTGGTGCTCCTGCCCGGTCTGGAGATCGTCCTGGAGCGCAACGCCGAGCGCAGCGGCAACCGGCGCCTCTCGGACGAGGAGGTCGCCGCCATCCACGGCCGGATGGCCGGCTGGTACGGCTCGGGTCTGCCGATCATCGACAACTCCACGTACGACGTCGAGACCACCGCCCGGGTCCTCGACGACGTCCTGGCACGCGCGATAGCCAGCCCGCCCACCTGGTGACCCCGTCCGGGACTCCCGGACGGCCGTCCTGAACAGGCCGCGTCGGCGCGCTCCTCGTACGCTCGGAGCATGTCAGAGGTGTATGCGGACCGCCGTGTACGGCTGCGCGACCGGTGCGCCGCCGCGGGCAGCCCGGCGGCCCTGGTCTCCCGCCCCGCCAACGTCCGCTATCTCGCGGGCGGTTCGCCCGCAGGCGCCGTCCTCCTCGTCGGTCCTGAGCCGGACGCGGACGTCCTGCTCTGCCCCGTCGCCCCCGGCGCCGAGCCGGCCGACGGACGGCTCGACGAGCTGCTCCGCCGGCAGGTCCAGCCCGTCGGCGGCGGTGATCCGGCCGTCGCCGCGGTCGACCTGGCCCGCCGGACGGGCGCCGACGCCCTCGCGGTCGAGGAACACGACCTGACCGTGGCCCGGCACCGGGCCATGGGCTCCGTCGCGCCCGGACTCCGCCTCACCGACCTCGCCTGTGCCGTCGAACAGCTCAGGATCGTCAAGGACGAGGACGAGATCGCCTGCCTGCGGATCGCCGCCGAGATCGCCGACCAGGCGCTCGGGGAGCTCCTCGAGTCGATCCTGGTGGGGCGGACCGAGCGCCATCTCGCCCTGGAGCTGGAGCGGCGGCTCGTCGACCACGGTGCCGACGGGGCCGCCTTCCCCACCACGGTGGCGACCGGCGCGCACTCCGGGCGGCGCGGGCACCGGCCCACCGACCGCCGGGTCGAGGAGGGTGATTTCCTCTCCGTCTGCCTCGGCGCCGACTACCGCGGCTACCGGTGCGAGATCGGCCGGACCTTCGTCATCGGCACGACCCCGGCCGACTGGCAGATCGAGCTGTACGAGCTCGTCTTCGCCGCTCAGCGGGCCGGACGGGAGTCCCTCGTACCCGGCGCGGAGTACCGGGACGTGGACCGGGCGGCCCGCCAGATCCTGGACGCGGCGGGGCACGCGGAGGCCGCCGTACCCCTCACCGGGCACGGGGTCGGGCTCGAAATCGACGAGGACCCGCAGCTCTCACCCTCGGCCATGGGTAAACTGGACGCTTGTGTGCCGGTCACCGTCGAACCGGGGGTCCACCTCCCGGGCCGGGGCGGGGTCCGGATCGACGACACGCTCGTCGTGCGCCAGGAGGCGGACGGCGGACCCGAGCTACTCACCATCACGACCAAGGAGCTGCTCGCGCTGTGAGGCGCGTACGCCTCCGTGGTCCCACGTCAGTCCAGGAGATTCCGCAACCGTGGCTTCCACGAACGACCTCAAGAACGGCATGGTGCTCAAGCTCGAAGGCGGCCAGCTCTGGTCCGTCATCGAGTTCCAGCACGTCAAGCCCGGCAAGGGCCCGGCCTTCGTGCGCACCAAGCTCAAGAACGTGCTGTCCGGCAAGGTCGTCGACAAGACCTTCAACGCCGGCGTGAAGGTCGACACGGCCACCATCGACCGCCGCGACATGCAGTTCTCCTACATGGATGGCGACTACTTCGTCTTCATGGACATGGAGACGTACGACCAGCTGATGGTCGAGCGCAAGGCTGTCGGCGACACCGCCAACTTCCTCATCGAGGGCTTCACCGCCTCCGTCGCCCAGCACGAGGGCGAGGTGCTCTACGTCGAGCTCCCGGCCGCCGTCGAGCTGACGATCGAGCACACCGACCCGGGCGTCCAGGGCGACCGCTCCACCGGCGGCACCAAGCCGGCCAAGCTGGAGACGGGTTACGAGATGCAGGTCCCGCTCTTCATCACCACCGGTGAGAAGGTCAAGGTCGACACCCGCGACGGCAGCTACCTCGGCCGGGTGAACAAGTAACCGTGGCCGCTCGGAGCAAGGCACGCAAGCGCGCCTTCCAGATCCTCTTCGAGGCGGACCAGCGTGGTGCCTCCGTCCAGGAGGTTCTCGCGGACCAGATCCGGCACGCGCGGTCGGACGACCGTCAGCCGCCGGTGAACGACTTCACCATGCAGCTGGTCGAGGGCTACGCGTCCCACGTGGCGCGGATCGACGAGCTCATCGCGACCTACGCGGTGGACTGGGACCTCGACCGGATGCCCGTCGCCGACCGGAACATCGTGCGCCTCGGGGCGTACGAGCTGATCTGGGAGGACGGGACGCCGGACGCGGTCGCGATCGACGAGGCGGTGCAGCTCGCCAAGGAGTTCTCCACGGACGAGTCCCCGACCTTCGTCAACGGTCTGCTCGCGCGCTTCAAGGACTTGAAGCCGCGTCTGCGCCGGGACGCCGACGCCTGAGCCGCCTGGGCCGTCTGAGTCCTCAGACGTCACCGGCGGCCGAAGGGGCCCGCAGCACTCGTGCTGCGGGCCCCTTCGGCGTTCCCGTGGCGCAGCGGGGACGGGTGGTGCGAAAAGCACCGGGCCCGTGAACGTCGGATGACGTCCACGGGCCCGGCGGTACGTTTCTGCTGGGACCCCGGAAGGGGGTCAGTTCTCCTCGTGGGCGACCGCGCGGCGCGCGTCCGCGTCGAGGACGCCCCAGCTGATCAGCTGCTCGGTGAGGACCGAGGGCGACTGGTCGTAGATGACGGCGAGGGTGCGCAGGTCGTCCTGACGGATCGACAGCACCTTGCCGTTGTAGTCGCCGCGCTGCGACTGGATCGTCGCCGCGTAGCGCTGGAGCGGGCCGGCCTTCTCCTGCGGGACGTGGGCGAGACGCTCCAGGTCGAGGACGAGCTTCGGCGGCGGCTCGGCGGCCCCGCCCGGGGTCGTGCCCGGCAGGAGCTCCTGCACCGGCACCCCGTAGAAGTCGGCCAGCTCGGCAAGACGCTGCACGGTCACCGCGCGGTCGCCGCGCTCGTACGAGCCGACCACGACGGCCTTCCAGCGGCCCTGGGACTTCTCCTCCACCCCGTGGAGCGAGAGACCCTGCTGGGTGCGGATGGCACGGAGTTTGGCCCCGAGCTGCTTTGCGTATTCGCTGGACATAACGCTCCCGGACGCTGTGACGACATGCGGCTGCGCCGCGCGGCTGGTAACTCACTGTGAGGTTACGCAGCGTTACTCTTTCCCGTCAAGCCGAACGGTCCGTACCGCCCCCTCCCGGGGGACCGCGCCCGGAGTGGCGCCAGGGGTGCGGGGGAGGCCCCCGTCCACCCCTGGTATCGTTGACGTCGCAAATCCGACGTCCTTTAAGAGCCGTCCCGTGAGGCGGAGAAGGAGGTCCGTTTCTTCATGGACACTCAGCAGAAGTACGGCGATGACGCACGGCCCGTTCTCGAGGCCCCGGACATCGCGCGGGTCCTCACCCGCATCGCACATGAGATCGTCGAGCGCGCCAAGGGCGCGGACGACGTGGTTCTCCTCGGCATCCCCACTCGCGGTGTCTTCCTCGCCCGCCGGCTCGCCGAGAAGCTCGAATCGATCACCGGCACCAAGATCCCGGTCGGTTCCCTCGACATCACCATGTACCGGGACGACCTGCGGATGAAGCCGGCGCGCGCCATCGGCCGCACCGAGATCCCCGGTGACGGCGTCGACGGCCGCCTGGTCGTCCTCGTCGACGACGTGCTCTTCTCCGGCCGCACCATCCGCGCCGCCCTCGACGCCCTCGGCGACATCGGCCGCCCCCGCGCGGTCCAGCTCGCCGTCCTCGTCGACCGCGGCCACCGCGAGCTCCCGATCCGCGCCGACTACGTCGGCAAGAACCTCCCCACGTCGCTGCGGGAGACGGTCAAGGTCCAGCTCGCCGAGGAGGACGGTCGCGACACCGTCCTGCTCGGTTCCAGGCCCTCCGCCTAGCCGGACCGGCTTCCCCCGCGGGGCCGGGGCACACCCCTGCGCCCCCGCATGCCCTCACACCTCCCCACCACGGAGAGACACCCCGATGATGCGTCACCTCATCTCGGCCGCCGACCTCACCCGCGACGACGCCGTCCTGATCCTCGACACGGCCGAGGAGATGGCCCGGGTCGCCGACCGGCCCATCAAGAAGCTGCCGACGCTGCGCGGCCGGACCATCTGCAACCTCTTCTTCGAGGACTCCACCCGGACCCGGATCTCCTTCGAGGCCGCCGAGAAGCGCCTCTCCGCCGACGTGATCAACTTCGCGGCCAAGGGCTCCAGCGTCTCCAAGGGCGAATCCCTCAAGGACACCGCGCAGACCCTGGCGGCCATGGGCGTCGACGCGGTCGTCATCCGGCACAGCGCCTCCGGCGCCCCGTACCGCCTCGCCACCTCCGGCTGGATCGACGCCCCCGTCGTCAACGCCGGCGACGGCACCCACCAGCACCCCACCCAGGCCCTCCTGGACGCCTTCACCATGCGCCGCCGCCTGGTCGGCCGGGACACCGGACTCGGCCAGGACCTCGCGGGCAAGCGGATCACGCTCGTCGGCGACGTCCTGCACAGCCGGGTCGCCCGCTCCAACGTCGACCTGCTGCACACCCTCGGCGCCGAGGTCACCCTGGTGGCCCCGCCCACCCTGGTCCCCGTCGGCGTCGAGACCTGGCCCTGCGAGGTCAGTTACGACCTCGACCGCGTGCTGCCGAAGTCCGACGCGGTCATGATGCTGCGTGTGCAGCGCGAGCGGATGAACGCCGCCTTCTTCCCCACCGAGCGCGAGTACTCGCGCCGGTACGGGCTCGACGGCGAGCGGATGGCGAAGATGCCCGAGCACGCCATCGTCATGCACCCCGGCCCCATGGTCCGCGGCATGGAGATCACCGCCGAGGTCGCCGACTCCGACCGCTGCACGGTCGTCGAGCAGGTCGCGAACGGCGTCTCGATCCGGATGGCCGTCCTCTACCTGCTGCTCGGCGGCAACGACTCCGACTCCGCCACCCCCGCCCGTACCGAGGAGAGCAAGTAACCATGAGCAAGACACTTATCCGCGGTGCGAAGGTCCTCGGCGGCGACGTCCAGGACGTCCTCGTCGACGGCGAGACCATCGCCGAGGTCGGGACCGGCCTCTCCGCCGAGGGCGCCACCGTGATCGAGGCCGACGGCCAGATCCTGCTGCCCGGCCTCGTCGACCTGCACACCCATCTGCGCGAGCCCGGCCGCGAGGACTCCGAGACCGTCCTCACCGGCACCCGCGCCGCCGCCTCCGGCGGCTACACCGCCGTCTTCGCCATGGCCAACACCCACCCGGTCGCCGACACCGCCGGCGTCGTCGAGCAGGTCTACCGGCTCGGCAAGGAGTCCGGCTACTGCGACGTGCAGCCCATCGGCGCCGTCACCGTCGGCCTCGAGGGCAAGAAGCTCGCCGAGCTCGGCGCCATGCACGACTCCGCCGCCGGCGTCACCGTCTTCTCCGACGACGGCAAGTGCGTCGACGACGCCGTGATCATGCGCCGCGCCCTGGAGTACGTGAAGGCCTTCGGCGGCGTCGTCGCCCAGCACGCCCAGGAGCCCCGGCTCACCGAGGGCGCCCAGATGAACGAGGGCATCGTCTCCGCCGAGCTCGGCCTGGGCGGCTGGCCGGCCGTCGCCGAGGAGTCGATCATCGCCCGCGACGTCCTCCTCGCCGAGCACGTCGGCTCCCGCGTCCACATCTGCCACCTCTCCACCGCCGGCTCCGTCGAGATCGTCCGCTGGGCCAAGTCCCGCGGCATCGACGTCACCGCCGAGGTCACCCCGCACCACCTCCTCCTCACGGACGAGCTGGTCCGCTCGTACGACCCGGTCTACAAGGTCAACCCGCCGCTGCGCACCGAGAAGGACGTCCTCGCCCTCCGCGAGGCGCTGGCCGACGGCACCATCGACATCGTCGCCACCGACCACGCCCCGCACCCCCACGAGGACAAGGACTGCGAGTGGGCCGCGGCCGCGATGGGCATGGTCGGCCTGGAGACCGCGCTCTCCGTCGTCCAGCAGACGATGGTCGAGACCGGCCTCCTCGACTGGGCCGGCGTCGCCGACCGCATGTCCTTCGCCCCGGCGCGCATCGGACGGGCCAAGGGGCACGGACGACCCGTCTCGGCAGGTGAGCCCGCGAACCTGACGCTGGTCGATCCGGCTTACCGTGGAGTCGTGGACCCCGCGGACTTCGCCTCCCGCAGCCGAAACACCCCCTACGAGGGCCGTGAGCTGCCGGGACGCGTCACCCACACCATCCTGCGGGGCCGGGCAACGGTCGTGGACGGGAAGCTGGCGTGACACCACTCATCGCAATCGCCGCAGAGGCTGCCGAGCAGAAGTCGGCGGAGGTGACCGACTGGGCCGGCAGGATCGGCTGGGTCGCCGGACTGCTGCTCTTCATCGCCTTCGTCTACTGGCTGATGCGCCAGGGCTGGAAGTGGCGCGGCAGCCTCCAGTCGGACCTCCCCGAACTCCCCACCGCGCCCCCGGCGCCCGGTGCGGCGAAACTGACTCTCAGCGGGCGCTACCACGGGTCCACGACCGCCGGGCAGTGGCTCGACCGGATCGTCGCCCACGGCCTCGGCACCCGCAGCCGCGTCGAGCTCACGCTCACCGACGCCGGGATCGCGGTCGTACGCCCCGGGGCGAACGACTTCTTCGTACCGGCCGAGGCCCTGCGCGAGGCCCGCCTCGACAAGGGCATCGCCGGCAAGGTCCTCGCCGAGGGCGGCCTGCTCGTCGTCACCTGGGCCCACGGCGAGCAGCTGCTCGACTCCGGCTTCCGCTCCGACCGGGCGGCCGAGCACACCGCCTGGGTCGAGACCATCAACTCCATGATCAACACGACGGAAGGCATCGCACGATGACGACCTCCATCCAGGGAGTCGCCTCTCAGAGGCAGAAGACGGCTCCCGCCGTACTCGTCCTGGAGGACGGCCGCATCTTCCGCGGCCGCGCCTACGGGGCCGTGGGGGAGACCTTCGGCGAGGCCGTGTTCTCCACCGGCATGACCGGCTACCAGGAGACCCTCACCGACCCGTCGTACCACCGCCAGGTCGTGGTCATGACCGCCCCGCACGTCGGCAACACCGGCGTCAACGACGAGGACCCCGAGTCCTCGAAGATCTGGGTGGCCGGCTACGTGGTCCGCGACCCCGCCCGCGTCTCCTCCAACTGGCGCGCCCGCCGCTCGCTCGACGAGGAGCTGGAGCGCCAGGGCGTCGTCGGCATCTCCGGCATCGACACCCGCGCCCTCACCCGCCACCTGCGCGAGCGCGGCGCCATGCGCGTCGGCATCTTCTCCGGCGACGCCTGGAGCGGCGTCCGCGACGAGGCCCTGCTCGCCAAGGTGCAGGAGCAGCCCCAGATGAAGGGCGCGAACCTCTCCGCCGAGGTCGCCACCAAGGAGGCGTACGTCGTCCCCGCGATCGGTGAGAAGAAGTTCACCGTCGCCGCCGTCGACCTCGGCATCAAGGGCATGACCCCGCACAGGATGGCCGAGCGCGGCATCGAGGTCCACGTGCTGCCCGCCACCGCCACCGTCGAGGACGTGTACGCGGTCCAGCCCGACGGCGTGTTCTTCTCCAACGGCCCGGGCGACCCGGCCACCGCCGACGGCCCCGTCTCCGTCATGCGGGGCGTCCTGGAGCGCAAGACCCCGCTCTTCGGCATCTGCTTCGGCAACCAGATCCTCGGCCGCGCCCTCGGCTTCGGCACCTACAAGCTGAAGTACGGCCACCGCGGGATCAACCAGCCGGTCCAGGACCGCACCACGGGCAAGGTCGAGGTCACCGCGCACAACCACGGCTTCGCCGTCGACGCGCCCCTCGACACGGTCTCCGAGACGCCCTTCGGGCGCGCCGAGGTCTCCCACGTCTGCCTGAACGACCAGGTCGTCGAAGGCCTCCAGCTGCTCGACCAGCCGGCCTTCTCCGTCCAGTACCACCCCGAGGCGGCCGCGGGCCCGCACGACGCCGCGTACCTCTTCGACCGCTTCGTATCCCTCATGGAGGCCGAGCGTGCCTAAGCGCACCGATATCCAGTCCGTCCTGGTCATCGGCTCCGGCCCGATCGTCATCGGACAGGCCGCCGAGTTCGACTACTCCGGCACCCAGGCCTGCCGCATCCTCAAGGCCGAGGGCCTGCGGGTGATCCTGGTCAACTCCAACCCGGCCACGATCATGACCGACCCGGAGATCGCCGACGCCACGTACGTCGAGCCGATCACCCCCGAGTTCGTCGAGAAGATCATCGCCAAGGAGCGCCCCGACGCCCTCCTGCCCACCCTCGGTGGCCAGACCGCGCTCAACACCGCGATCTCCATGCACGAGCAGGGCGTCCTGGAGAAGTACGGCGTCGAGCTCATCGGCGCCAACGTCGAGGCCATCAACAAGGGCGAGGACCGCGACCTCTTCAAGGGCGTCGTCGAGGCCGTCAAGGCCAAGATCGGTTACGGCGAGTCCGCCCGCTCGGTCATCTGCCACTCCATGGACGACGTCCTCAAGGGCGTCGAGACGCTCGGCGGCTACCCCGTCGTCGTCCGCCCCTCCTTCACCATGGGCGGCGCCGGCTCCGGCTTCGCCCACGACGAGGAGGAGCTGCGCCGCATCGCGGGCCAGGGCCTGACGCTCTCCCCGACCACCGAGGTGCTCCTGGAGGAGTCCATCCTCGGCTGGAAGGAGTACGAGCTGGAGCTGATGCGCGACAAGAACGACAACGTCGTGGTCGTCTGCTCCATCGAGAACTTCGACCCGATGGGCGTCCACACCGGTGACTCGATCACCGTCGCCCCGGCGATGACCCTCACCGACCGCGAGTACCAGCGGCTGCGCGACATCGGCATCGCGATCATCCGCGAGGTCGGCGTCGACACCGGCGGCTGCAACATCCAGTTCGCCATCGACCCGGCCGACGGCCGGATCATCGTCATCGAGATGAACCCGCGTGTCTCCCGCTCCTCGGCGCTCGCCTCCAAGGCGACCGGCTTCCCGATCGCCAAGATCGCGGCCCGTCTCGCCGTCGGCTACACGCTGGACGAGATCCCGAACGACATCACGGAGAAGACCCCGGCGTCCTTCGAGCCCTCGCTCGACTACGTCGTCGTCAAGGCCCCTCGCTTCGCCTTCGAGAAGTTCCCCTCCGCCGACTCCACGCTGACCACGACCATGAAGTCGGTCGGCGAGGCCATGGCGATCGGCCGCAACTTCACCGAGGCGCTCCAGAAGGCCCTGCGCTCCCTGGAGAAGAAGGGCTCGCAGTTCACCTTCGTCGGCGAGCCCGGCGACAAGGCCCTCCTCCTGGAGCAGGCCGTCCGCCCGACCGACGGCCGCATCAACACGGTCATGCAGGCCATCCGCGCCGGCGCCACCCCGGAGGAGGTCTTCGACGCCACGAAGATCGACCCCTGGTTCGTCGACCAGATGTTCCTGATCAAGGAGATCGCCGACGAGCTGGCCGCCGCCGAGAAGCTCCACCCGGAGATCCTCGCCGAGGCCAAGCGCCACGGCTTCTCCGACGCCCAGATCGCCGAGATCCGCGGCCTGCGCGAGGACGTCGTCCGCGAGGTCCGGCACGCCCTCGGCGTCCGCCCGGTCTACAAGACGGTCGACACCTGCGCCGCCGAGTTCGCCGCCAAGACCCCGTACTTCTACTCCTCGTACGACGAGGAGAGCGAGGTCGCCCCGCGCGAGAAGCCCGCCGTGATCATCCTGGGCTCCGGCCCGAACCGCATCGGCCAGGGCATCGAGTTCGACTACTCCTGCGTCCACGCCTCCTTCGCCCTGAGCGACGCCGGCTACGAGACCGTGATGGTCAACTGCAACCCGGAGACCGTCTCGACGGACTACGACACCTCCGACCGTCTGTACTTCGAGCCGCTGACGCTCGAGGACGTCCTGGAGATCGTCCACGCCGAGACCCTCGCCGGCCCCGTCGCCGGTGTCGTCGTCCAGCTCGGCGGCCAGACCCCGCTGGGCCTGGCCCAGGCGCTCAAGGACAACGGCGTGCCGGTCGTCGGCACCCCGCCGGAGGCCATCCACGCCGCCGAGGACCGCGGCGCCTTCGGCCAGGTCCTCGCCGAGGCCGGCCTCCCCGCCCCCAAGCACGGCACCGCGACCACCTTCGCCGGCGCCAAGGCCATCGCCGACGAGATCGGCTACCCCGTCCTCGTACGCCCCTCGTACGTGCTCGGCGGCCGCGGCATGGAGATCGTGTACGACGAGGCCCGCCTGGAGTCGTACATCGCCGAGTCCACCGAGATCAGCCCCACCCGGCCGGTCCTGGTCGACCGCTTCCTCGACGACGCCATCGAGATCGACGTCGACGCCCTCTACGACGGCGAGGAGCTCTACCTCGGCGGCGTCATGGAGCACATCGAGGAAGCCGGCATCCACTCCGGCGACTCGGCCTGCGCCCTGCCCCCGATCACCCTCGGCGGCTTCGACATCAAGCGCCTGCGCGCCTCCACCGAGGCCATCGCCAAGGGCGTCGGCGTGCGCGGTCTGATCAACATCCAGTTCGCCATGGCCGGCGACATCCTCTACGTCCTGGAGGCCAACCCGCGCGCCTCCCGGACCGTCCCCTTCACCTCGAAGGCGACCGCCGTCCCGCTCGCGAAGGCCGCCGCCCGCATCTCGCTCGGCGCCACCGTCGCCGAGCTGCGCGCCGAGGGCCTGCTGCCGAAGACCGGCGACGGCGGCACCCTGCCGCTCGACGCGCCGATCTCCGTCAAGGAGGCCGTCATGCCGTGGTCGCGCTTCCGCGACGTGCACGGCCGCGGCGTCGACACCGTCCTCGGCCCGGAGATGCGCTCCACCGGCGAGGTCATGGGCATCGACGCGGTCTTCGGCACGGCGTACGCCAAGTCGCAGGCCGGCGCCTACGGCCCGCTGCCCACCAAGGGCCGCGCGTTCATCTCGGTCGCCAACCGCGACAAGCGCTCGATGATCTTCCCGGCCCGCGAGCTCGTCGCCCACGGCTTCGAGCTGCTCGCCACCTCCGGCACCGCCGAGGTCCTCAAGCGCAACGGCATCAACGCCACGATCGTGCGCAAGCTGAGCGAGGGCGAGGGCCCCGACGGCGAGAAGACGATCGTCCAGCTCATCCACGACGGCCAGGTCGACCTGATCGTCAACACCCCGTACGGCACCGGTGGCCGCCTCGACGGCTACGAGATCCGTACGGCCGCGGTGGCGCGCAGCGTCCCCTGCCTCACCACGGTCCAGGCGCTCGCCGCGGCCGTCCAGGGCATCGACGCGCTCAACCGCGGCGACGTCGGCGTCCGCTCGCTCCAGGAGCACGCGGAGCACCTGACCGCGGCCCGCGACTAGCAGCCCGTACGGAGATGGGGGACACCGGCGACACCGCGGTGTCCCCCTCTTCATGAGCACACCTGGACTCTCCGCATGTACAAGTTCTTCTTCAACCTCGTCTTCAAGCGCATGGACCCCGAGGAGGCCCACTACCTGGCCTTCCGCTGGATCCGCCTCGCCGCCCGCGTTCCCGTGCTCCGGACCTTCGTCGCCGCCGTCCTGGCGCCCCGGTACGAGGAGCTCCGCACCGAGGCCCTCGGCCTGCGGATGCACGGCCCCTTCGGGCTCGCCGCCGGCTTCGACAAGAACGCCGTCGCCATCGACGGCATGTCGATGCTCGGCTTCGACCACGTCGAGATCGGCACCGTCACCGGCGAGGCCCAGCCCGGCAACCCCAAGAAGCGCCTCTTCCGGCTGGTCCCGGACCGCGCTCTGATCAACCGCATGGGCTTCAACAACGAGGGCTCCGCCGCAGTCGCCGCACGCCTCCACGCGCGCGTACCGGTGTTCAGGACCGTCGTGGGCGTCAACATCGGCAAGACCAAGGTCGTCCCCGAGGCCGATGCCGCCGCCGACTACGTGAAGTCCACCGAGCGCCTCGCCGCGCACGCCGACTACCTGGTCGTGAACGTCTCCTCGCCGAACACCCCCGGCCTGCGCAACCTCCAGGCCACCGAGTCGCTCCGCCCGCTCCTCACGGCCGTACGCGAGGCGGCCGACCGCACGGTCACCGACCGCCGCGTCCCGCTGCTCGTCAAGATCGCCCCCGACCTGGCCGACGAGGACGTCGACGCGGTCGCCGACCTCGCCCTCGAGCTCGGCCTCGACGGCATCATCGCCACCAACACCACCATCGCGCGCGAGGGCCTGGGCCTGAAGTCCGACCCCGCGCTCGTCAAGGAGACCGGCGGCCTCTCCGGCGCGCCCGTCAAGGAGCGCTCCCTCGCGGTCCTCAGGCGCCTCCACGCGCGCGTGGGCGACCGCCTGGTCCTCGTGGGCGTCGGCGGCATCGAGAACGCCGAGGACGCCTGGCAGCGCATCCTCGCCGGCGCCACCCTGATCCAGGGCTACAGCGCCTTCATCTACGAGGGCCCGTTCTACGCCCGCGCGATCCACAAGGGCCTCGCCGCGCGCCTCGCCGCCTCCCCGTACGCCACCCTCGCCGAGGCCGTCGGCGCCGACAACCGAAAGGCCACCCCGTGACCCTCTCCTTCGGCACCCGCCTGCGCTCCGCCATGGACGAGCGCGGTCCGCTCTGCGTCGGCATCGACCCGCACGCCGCCCTGCTCGACTCCTGGGGCCTGACCGACGACATCGCCGGTCTCGAGCGCTTCACCTTCACGGTCGTCGAGGCGCTCGCCGACACCGTGGCCGTCTTCAAGCCGCAGTCCGCCTTCTTCGAGCGCTTCGGCTCGCGCGGCATCGCCGTCCTGGAGCGCGCCGTCGCCGATCTGCGGGCGGCGGGCGGCCTGGTCGTCATGGACGCCAAGCGCGGCGACATCGGCTCCACGATGGCCGCGTACGCGGAGACCTTCCTGCACAAGGACTCCCCGCTCTTCTCCGACGCGCTCACGGTCTCCCCGTACCTCGGCTACGGCTCCCTGAAGCCGGCCGTCGACCTGGCACGCGAGTCCGGCGCCGGTCTCTTCGTCCTGGCCCTCACGTCCAACCCGGAGGGGGCGGAGGTCCAGCGGGCCGTTCGCGAGGACGGCCGGACCATCGGCGCGACCATGCTGGCCCACCTCGCGGAGGAGAACGCGGGGGAGACCCCGATGGGGTCCTTCGGCGCGGTCGTGGGCGCCACCCTCGGCGACCTGTCCTCGTTCGACCTGGACATCAACGGCCCCCTCCTCGCCCCCGGCATCGGCGCCCAGGGCGCGACCCCGGCCGACCTTCCCGCCGTCTTCGGCGCGGCGGTCGGCAACGTCGTCCCGAACGTCAGCCGCGGGGTCCTGCGGAACGGCCCGGACGCGGCCGCCCTGCGGGACTCGGCTCTCCGGTACGCGGACGAGATCCGCGCGGCGGTCGGGGCGTAACGGACGCCGGGGTCAATCCGCAGGTCGGAGCGGAGCGACCCCGTTTCGGAGCCGTTTCGGCCCGGTGAGACGCACCGTCTCACCGGGCCGTCTCACTCCTTGACGAAAACTTGGCTCAAAACCGGGTCGTTTTGCCGGAATCGTCCCGGTCGGTCGATGCTGACCAGGACTTTTCCGCTGTTCTCGCTGACTGGAGCGGCCTCGGCCGCTAGTCTCCGGAGCAGAGCAGGCGTTCAACGACCACACCGTTGATCGTTGCTCCACTGGTGTGGGGCGACTAGGTTCCTCACCGGTCCGTATCCGACAGATCGACATCCGAGGTGACGTAGGCGTGGCTCTTCCGCCCCTTACCCCTGAACAGCGCGCAGCCGCGCTCGAGAAGGCCGCCGCGGCTCGCCGGGAGCGGGCCGAGGTCAAGAATCGACTCAAGCACTCCGGCGCCTCCCTGCACGACGTGATCAAGACCGGCCAGGAGAACGACGTCATCGGCAAGATGAAGGTCTCCGCGCTGCTCGAGTCGCTCCCCGGCGTGGGCAAGGTCCGCGCCAAGCAGATCATGGAGCGGCTCGGCATCTCCGAGAGCCGCCGGGTGCGCGGTCTCGGCTCCAACCAGATCGCCTCTCTGGAGCGCGAGTTCGGCAGCACCGGCGCCTGATCCGGTGACCGGTCCGGCTTCCGATCCGGGACACGCGTCCCGGGCACCCCGGTGAAGCTGGAATAATCGCTGCATGGCAGCAGAGGTACGTCCGCGGCTGACCGTGCTCTCCGGCCCCTCAGGGGTCGGCAAGAGCACGGTCGTCGCTCATATGCGCAAGGTCCACCCCGAGGTCTGGCTCTCGGTGTCGGCGACGACACGGAAGCCCCGCCCCGGCGAGAAGCACGGCGTCCACTACTTCTTCGTGACGGACGACGAGTTCGACAAGCTGATCGCCAACGGTGAGCTCCTCGAATGGGCCGAGTTCGCGGGCAACCGCTACGGCACCCCGCGCGGCGCCGTCCTCGAGCGCCTCGACGCCGGTGAGCCCGTGCTCCTTGAGATCGACCTCCAGGGCGCCCGTCAGGTCAAGGACTCGATGCCCGAGTCGCAGCTGGTCTTCCTGGCTCCGCCGAGCTGGGAGGAGCTGGTCCGCCGCCTCACCGGCCGCGGCACCGAGTCGCCCGAGGTCATCGAGCGCCGACTGGCCGCCGCGAAGGTCGAGCTGGCCGCCGAGTCGGAGTTCGACAGCACCCTTGTCAACACCTCCGTCGAGGACGTAGCGCGCGAGCTGCTAACGTTGATGCTGTTGACTTCTGGGGAATGATCCCCGGTTTCCATCTTCGGAAGGTAGAGCGTGTCCTCTTCCATCACCGCGCCCGAGGGCATCATCAACCCGCCGATCGACGAGCTGCTCGAGGCCACGGACTCGAAGTACAGCCTCGTGATCTACGCGGCCAAGCGCGCGCGTCAGATCAACGCGTACTACTCCCAGCTCGGCGAGGGCCTGCTGGAGTACGTGGGTCCGCTGGTCGACACCCACGTCCACGAGAAGCCGCTCTCGATCGCCCTGCGCGAGATCAACGCAGGTCTGCTGACGTCCGAGGCCATCGAGGGCCCGGCCCAGTAGGAACGTAACGCTTGTCACCACAGGCCCGGCGGAACATCCGCCGGGCCTGTGGTGTCTCATGGAGTCGTACGCATCCGAGTGCGGGGAGCAACAGTGAGCGTGGTGGCCAAGCCGAAGGTCGTTCTGGGGGTCAGCGGCGGCATCGCCGCCTACAAGGCGTGCGAGCTGCTGCGCCGGCTCACCGAGTCGGGCCATGACGTCCGGGTCGTCCCCACCGACTCCGCCCTCCACTTCGTCGGAGAGGCCACCTGGTCCGCGCTCTCCGGGAACCCCGTCTCGACCGAGGTGTGGGAGACCGTCCACGAGGTGCCGCACGTACGGATCGGCCAGGCCGCCGACCTCGTCGTCGTCGCCCCGGCCACCGCCGACATGCTCGCCAAGGCCGCCCACGGTCTCGCGGACGACCTGCTCACCAACACGCTGCTCACCGCGCGGTGTCCCGTCGTCTTCGCCCCGGCCATGCACACCGAGATGTGGGAGCACCCGGCGACCCAGGAGAACGTGGCGACCCTGCGCCGCCGCGGCGCCGTCGTCATCGAACCCGCTGTGGGCCGCCTCACCGGCGTCGACACCGGCAAGGGCCGCCTTCCCGACCCGGGGGAGATCTTCGAGGTCTGCCGAAGGATCCTGGCGCGTGGCGCGGCCGCGGTGCCCGACCTCGCGGGACGCCATGTCGTGGTCAGCGCCGGCGGCACCCGTGAGCCCCTCGACCCCGTCCGCTACCTGGGCAACCGCTCCTCCGGCAAGCAGGGCTTCGCCCTCGCGCAGGCCGCCGCCGCCCGTGGCGCCCGGGTCACCCTCGTCGAGGCCAACACCGGCCTCCCCGACCCGGCCGGCGTCGACGTCGTCCGGGTCGGCACCGCGCTCCAGCTCCGCGAGGCCGTGCTCAAGGCCGCCGCCGACGCCGACGCGGTGGTCATGGCCGCCGCCGTCGCCGACTTCCGCCCTGCCGTCTACGCCTCGGGGAAGATCAAGAAGAAGGACGACGGCGGTGCCCCCACCGTCGAACTGGTCCGCAATCCGGACATCCTCGCCGAGCTCGCCGCCGAGCGCGCCCTGCCGGGGCAGGTGGTCGTCGGCTTCGCCGCCGAGACCGACGACGTCCTCGCCAACGGACGCGAGAAGCTCCGCCGCAAGGGCTGCGACCTCCTCGTCGTCAACGAGGTGGGGGAGCGCAAGACCTTCGGCTCCGAGGAGAACGAGGCCGTGGTGCTCGCCCCGGACGGCGCCGAGACCCCCGTACCGTACGGTCCGAAGGAAGCGCTCGCCGAGACGGTCTGGGACCTGGTCCTGCCGCGGCTGCGCTCCGCGACCTGAGGGAGGACGAGACCGGGGAGAAGTCCGGAAAGAGACCCCGGACACGCTCGCCAGGCGAGACACCTGGTCCATCGCCCGACCGCGACCGATAGACTGTCCGCGGAACGTCTTGGGGCGCAGCCCCTGCCGGTCCGTCAACGAATAGCCAGCAGCCGCTGCAACCCCAGGGAGCGTTGTGTCCCGTCGTCTGTTCACCTCGGAGTCCGTCACCGAGGGGCACCCCGACAAGATCGCTGACCAGATCAGCGACACCATTCTCGACGCACTGCTGCGCGAGGACCCCACCTCGCGCGTCGCCGTCGAGACGCTGATCACCACCGGCCTCGTGCACGTCGCCGGTGAGGTGACCACCAAGGCGTGGGCGGACATCCCGACCCTCGTCCGGAACAAGATCCTCGAGATCGGTTACGACTCCTCGAAGAAGGGCTTCGACGGCGCCTCCTGCGGCGTGTCGGTGTCCATCGGGTCGCAGTCCCCGGACATCGCCCAGGGCGTGGACACCGCGTACGAGAAGCGGGTCGAGGGCGATGAGGACGAGCTGGACAAGCAGGGCGCCGGCGACCAGGGCCTGATGTTCGGCTACGCCTCGGACGAGACCCCCGAGCTGATGCCGCTGCCGATCCACATCGCGCACCGGCTCTCCCGCCGGCTGACCGAGGTCCGCAAGAACGGCACCATCCCGTACCTGCGCCCCGACGGCAAGACCCAGGTCACCATCGAGTACGACGGCGACAAGGCCGTCCGCCTCGACACGGTCGTCGTCTCCTCGCAGCACGCCTCCGACATCGACCTCGAGTCGCTGCTCGCGCCCGACATTCGCGAGTTCGTCGTCGAGCACGTGCTCGGGCAGCTCGTCGAGGACGGCATCAAGCTCGACACCGAGGGCTACCGCCTCCTGGTGAACCCGACCGGCCGCTTCGAGATCGGCGGCCCCATGGGCGACGCCGGCCTCACCGGCCGCAAGATCATCATCGACACCTACGGCGGCATGGCCCGCCACGGTGGCGGCGCCTTCTCCGGCAAGGACCCGTCCAAGGTCGACCGCTCGGCCGCCTACGCCATGCGCTGGGTCGCCAAGAACGTCGTCGCCGCCGGCCTCGCCGCGCGCTGCGAGGTCCAGGTCGCCTACGCGATCGGCAAGGCCGAGCCCGTTGGACTCTTCGTCGAGACCTTCGGCACCAACACCGTCGAGAACGAGAAGATCGAGAACGCCATCGCCGAGGTCTTCGACCTCCGCCCGGCCGCGATCATCCGCGACCTCGACCTGCTCCGCCCGATCTACTCCCAGACCGCCGCCTACGGCCACTTCGGCCGTGAGCTGCCGGACTTCACCTGGGAGCGCACGGACCGCGTGGATGCCCTGAAGCAGGCCGCCGGCCTGTAGGTCCCGCCGCACACGACCGGAGCCCGGCCACCCCATGGGGGCGGCCGGGCTCCGCTCTGCCCGGCTGTCGGTGGCGTCTGGTAGGTATGGGGCTGTGAGCAGCGAGAACGAGAGGTCCGAGGAGTCCGCCGAGCCCGAGCAGCTCGCGCTCATCCGCGAGACCGTGCGGAAGGCGAAGGTGCCGCGGGCCAAGCCGCGGACCTGGCGGGGAGCCGCGCTCGCCAAGGAGCTGCCCGTGGCGCGGGTCGTGGTGAACAAGGGATCGCTCCATCTCGACCAGTTCTTCGACTACGCGGTGCCCGAGGAGCTCGACGAGACGGCCAGGCCCGGCGTACGGGTGCGGGTGCGGTTCGGCGCGGGGGCGCACCAGGTCAAGAACGGCCGGCGGGAGGGCGGGCGGCTCATCGACGGCTTCCTCGTCGAGCGGCGCGCCACCTCCGACTACTCCGGGCCGCTCGCCGCGCTCGCCGACGTCGTCTCGCCCGAGCCCGTCCTCGGCCCCGAGCTGCTCGGACTCGCGCGCGCCGTCGCCGACCGGTACGCGGGGAGCCTCGCGGACGTGCTCCAGCTCGCCGTACCGCCGCGCAGCGCCAAGGCCGAGAGCCGCCCCTCGCCGGAGCCGCTGCCGCCGCCGCCCGCGCCCGAGCCGGGGAGCTGGACGCGGTACGAGCGGGGGCCCGCCTTCCTCGACTCCCTCGCGCGCGGCGGGGCGCCCCGGGCCGTGTGGAACGCGCTGCCCGGACCGCACTGGGCCGAGGAGATCGCCCGCGCTGTGGCCGCCACGCTCGCCTCCGGCCGGGGCGCGCTCGTCGTCGTACCCGACGGACGGGCGGCGGGACGGGCCGACGCGGCGCTCACCGCGGTCCTCGGGGAGGGACGGCACGCGCTGCTCACCGCCGAGGCGGGCCCCGAGAAGCGGTACGCGCAGTGGCTGGCGGTCCGGCGCGGCGCGGTGCGGGCCGTCGTCGGGACCCGGGCGGCGATGTTCGCCCCCGTCCGCGACCTCGGACTCGTCGTCATCTGGGACGACGGCGACGGCAGCCACAGCGAGCTGCACGCGCCGCAGCCCCACGCCCGCGACGTGCTGCTGCTCCGCGCCGCCCACGACCGGTGCGCCTTCCTCCTCGGCAGCACCAGCTGCACCGTCGAGGCCGCCCAGCTCGTCGAGTCCGGCTGGGCCAAGGCACTGATCGCCGGACGCGAGCAGGTCCGCAGGGCCGCCCCGCTGATCCGGACCGTCGGCGACGGCGAACTCGCCCGCGACGAGGCCGCGCGCGCCGCCCGGTTGCCCTCGCTGGCCTGGCAGGCCGTCCGCGAGGGCCTGAAGACCGGCCCGGTGCTCGTCCAGGTGCCCCGCCGTGGATACGTGCCGAGGCTGGCCTGCGAGCGGTGCCGGACACCCGCCCGCTGCCGTCACTGCGCCGGGCCCCTCGAAGCCCCCGAGCAGCGGGAACTGCACTGCGGCTGGTGCGGGCGCGGCGCCGCCGACTGGCACTGCCCGGAGTGCGGCTCGACCCGGCTGCGCGCCCAGGTCGTCGGCGCGCGCAGGACGGCGGAGGAACTCGGCCGGGCGTTCCCCGCGGTGCCGGTCCGCACCTCGGGACGTGACCACGTCCTGGACAGCGTGCCGGGCCGCCCCGCGCTCGTCGTCTCCACCCCAGGCGCCGAACCCGTCGCCGAGGGCGGCTACGCGGCCGCGCTGCTCCTCGACGGCTGGGCCATGCTCGGCCGGCCCGATCTCCGCGCGGGCGAGGAGGCGCTGCGCCGCTGGATCGACGCGGCCTCGCTCGTCCGGGGCCAGCCGGAGGGCGGCACGGTCGTCGTGGTCGCCGAGCCGACGCTCCGTCCGGTGCAGGCGCTGGTCCGCTGGGACCCGGTCGGGCACGCCCAGCGGGAGCTGGCCGAGCGCGCCGAGCTCGGCTTCCCGCCGGTCTCCCGGATGGCGGCGGTGACGGGCCCCCCGGAGGCCGTCGAAGGCTTCCTGGCGGCGGCCGGGCTGCCGCCGGACGCCGAGGTCCTCGGCCCTGTGCCCCTGCCCGTGGTCCGGCCGGGCGGCCCGCGTCGCCCCGGGGACCCGCCGCCGGGCGAGCAGTGGGAGCGCGCCCTGGTCCGGGTCCCGCCGGGCAGCGGCGCGGCGCTGGCGACGGCGCTCAAACAGGCACGGGCGTCCCGGCTCGCCCGCGGCGGCGGGGATCCGGTACGGATCAGGGTCGACCCGCCGGACATCGGCTGACGGGGGCCCGGGCGTCGCCGACGGTGGTGGGGCAGGCCGGGCGCTGGGCTCCGGCCGTGGCGGACGGTGGGGGACACCGGGCCGCGGTCGTGGAACGCGCGACGGCCGCCTGCCCCTGGTGGGGGCGGGCGGCCGTTCGGGTGTACCGGGCGTCAGCCGTTGCGCGGGCCCGGGAAGGCGGGCGGGCGGGGGTCCTCGCGGAGGGCGGCGCTGCCCGAGGTGGGCTGCGGGGGCATCGAGCGGGCCGCCGGGACCGAGGGCAGCGTCCGGGTCATGCCCGGCTCCACGATCGGGTCCTGGTCGACGGCGACGCCCGGCTGGGGCGCGCGCCGGGCACCGTAGCGGCGGTGGACGGCCTGCTTGGTGACGCCGAGCGCGGAGCCCACCGCGTCCCAGGAGAAACCGAGGGAACGGTCGAAGTCGACCGCGGCCGTCACCAGGTTCTCGACACTGTCCCGCAGCTCCTGCGCGAGACGGACGGTCGGGGCGGGTGCCCGCCCGTAGACGACGAAGCCCGTGGACGGGCCGGAGCGGCGAGGGCGGTAGACATTGCCCAGCTGGGCCGTGAGCGTGCGCAGTGCGTCCACCTGCCGCCGGACCCGCTCGATGTCCCGCACCAGCAGGTGCAGACTCGCCCGAGCCTGGGCGTCGTGGGTTGCGTGGTCGGCCATGTGAAAGCCTCTCGAACCGGCATGTAAGGGGGGAAGGGCCGCATGGGGGGACGGCGACCCTGTTCGGTCAATCTCTCTTGACCAACGCGCCACCGGGGCTTGGGTCACGCTGCGGGGGCGTACACGCATATGCGCGGGGCGCTCGTCCTTTCGTACGCCCCCTCCGTACGGGCGCCGACGCCCGGCGGGGACCCTGCTCGGCCCCGCGCGCGCACGCGGTGGCTCTCCGCCTCCGCCCCGCGAGCGCACCGCACCGGACGCCGGTCCCTGATCCGGCCCGATCCGCGGCCACCCCCTAGACTGGTGCGCTGCCCGCAACGCCCCCGGACAGACAGGCAGTCGCCATCCATGAAGCTCGTCTTCGCAGGCACCCCCGAGGTCGCCGTACCCGCCCTGGACGCCCTGCTCGCCTCCGGTCGGCACGAGGTGGCCGCGGTGGTCACCCGGCCGGACGCCCCGGCGGGACGCGGCCGGCGGCTCGTCGCCAGCCCGGTGGCCCAGCGGGCGGAGGAGGCGGGGATCGAGGTCCTCAAGCCGGCCAGGCCCCGCGACGAGGACTTCCTCGCCCGGCTCAGGGAGATCGCGCCGGACTGCTGCCCGGTCGTCGCGTACGGTGCGCTGCTGCCCAAGGTCGCCCTCGACATCCCGGCCCGCGGCTGGGTCAACCTGCACTTCTCGCTGCTGCCGGCCTGGCGGGGCGCGGCGCCCGTGCAGCACTCCCTGATGGCGGGCGACCAGGTGACGGGCGCGTCCACCTTCCTCATCGAGGAGGGGCTCGACTCGGGTCCGGTCTACGGCGTGGTCACCGAGGACGTCCGGCCGACCGACACCAGCGGTGACCTGCTCACCCGGCTCGCGTTCGCGGGCGCGGGGCTGCTCGCCGCGACCATGGACGGCATCGAGGACGGCACGCTCAAGGCCGTCCCGCAGCCCACCGAGGGGATCACCCTCGCGCCGAAGATCCAGGTCGAGGACGCCCACGTCGACTTCGCCGCCCCCGCGCTGCGGGTGGACCGGGTGGTCCGCGGCTGCACCCCGGCCCCCGGCGCCTGGACCGTCTTCCGCGGCGAGCGCCTCAAGCTGATCCAGGTCACCCCGCTGCCGGACCGTACGGACCTCGCCCCCGGCGAGCTCGCGGTGGGCAAGAACAACGTGTACGCGGGCACCGGCTCGTACGCCGTCGAGCTCCTCTGGGTCCAGCCCCAGGGCAAGAAGCCGATGAAGGCGGCCGACTGGGCCCGCGGCGTCCGCATCGCCCCCGGCGAGCGCCTCGGCGCCTGAGCGTGCTGCTGCCGCTCCCCGAGGGGTCCTGGTGGGACTGGGAGGTCCGCCACTACGACGGCAGCCGGCTCACCCTGGTCGCCGGCCATGACCTCTCGTACCACCACGGTCTCGAGGTCGTCTTCACGGACACCCTCTACGTCCGTTGCCCGATGCACTTCATGGACCCGGCGTTCCGCGCGCCCACGCCCGAGGAACGTGCGGAGGTCGTCCGGCTCGTCGGTGCCGAGCCGCCCGTGCTCGTCGCCTTCGAGGCGGACGGTGGCGGCACCGGGCCGGCCGTGTGTCTGATCGCGGCCGAGGAGTGGGCGGTCCACCAGGGGCGTTTTCCGCGGCGGAGGTGACCGGACGTACGCTGAGGGGGTCGGACCCCCTCATTTCGTCACGCGGAGCACCTTTGAGCGAGCAGGCACGTCGCCGTCCCCCCAAGCCCTACCGGCGGCCCCAGAAGGACCCCGTCCGGATGCTCGCCTTCGAGGCGCTGAGGGCGGTGGACGAGCGGGACGCCTACGCGAACCTGGTGCTGCCGCCGCTCCTGAAGAAGGCCCGGGAGAAGGGGGACTTCGACGGGCGGGACGCGGCGCTCGCGACCGAGCTGGTCTACGGGACGCTGCGCCGCCAGGGCACGTACGACGCGATCATCTCCGCCTGTGTCGACCGGCCGCTGCGCGAGGTCGACCCGCCCGTGCTCGACGTGCTCGCGCTCGGCGCGCACCAGCTGCTCGGGACCCGGATCCCCACCCACGCCGCCGTCTCCGCCAGCGTCGAGCTGGCCCGGGTGGTGCTCGGCGACGGGCGGGCCAAGTTCGTCAACGCCGTTCTGCGGAAGATCTCGAGGCAGGACCTCGACGCCTGGGTGGAGCAGGTCGCCCCGCCGTACGACAAGGACCCCGAGGACAACCTCGCCGTCGTCCACTCGCACCCCCGCTGGGTCGTCTCCGCGCTCTGGGACTCCCTCGGCGGCGGCCGTGCCGGGATCGAGGACCTTCTGGAGGCCGACAACGAGCGCCCCGAGGTCACCCTCGTAGCCCGCCCCGGCCGCTCCACCACGGAGGAGCTCGCCGCGGCGACCGAGACCCTGCCGGGCCGCTGGTCCCCGTACGCCCTGCGGATGGCCGAGGGCGGCGAGCCCGGTGCCATCGAGGCGGTGAAGGACGGCCGGGCCGGTGTCCAGGACGAGGGCAGCCAGCTCGTCGCGATCGCCCTCGCGAACGCCCCGCTCGAAGGCCCCGACGCCCGCTGGCTCGACGGCTGCGCGGGACCCGGCGGCAAGGCCGCGCTGCTCGCCGCCCTCGCCTCCGAGCGCGGCGCCGTCCTGCTCGCCTCGGAGAAGCAGCCGCACCGCGCCCGTCTCGTCGAGCGCGCCCTCGCCGGCAACCCCGGCCCGTACCAGGTGATCGCCGCCGACGGCACGCGCCCGCCGTGGCGGCCTGGCTCCTTCGACCGGGTCCTCATGGACGTGCCCTGCTCGGGCCTCGGTGCGCTGCGCCGCCGCCCGGAGGCACGCTGGCGCCGCCGCCCCGAGGACCTGGACGGCTTCGCGCCGCTCCAGCGGGCCCTGCTCACCGAGGCGCTGAGCGCCGTCCGCGTCGGCGGTGTCGTGGGGTACGCGACCTGCTCGCCGCACCTGGCGGAGACCCGGGTCGTCGTCGACGACGTCCTGAAGAAGACCGGAGGCGGCGAGCTGATCGACGCCCGGCCGCTGCTGCCGGGCGTACCGGCGCTCGGTGAAGGACCGGACGTCCAGCTGTGGCCACATCTGCACGGCACGGACGCCATGTACCTGGCACTGATCCGCCGGACCGCCTGACCGTCCGGCGGTTCGGCCGAGCGAACCGCAAGACTTCTCCGCCGGGCCGCCCGACGTCCGGCGGTTCGGCCGCCGACCGGCTGCCCGTTCGGGCGCCGAGCCCGGCCCTTCCGACCGCTATCTCCCGGTCTGTACGGGTCCCGGGCTCGTCGCTTCGTACCGAAAGTGGTCTGGACCGCAACCGAAACAGCTCGGCGGCAAAGAAGTACCCAAGAACGTGGGAGGCTTGGCACATGGCGCAGATCAACCCCAGCATCCTGTCCGCGGACTTCGCCCGGCTCGCCGATGAGGCGAAGGCCGTCGACGGCGCCGACTGGCTGCACGTCGACGTGATGGACAACCACTTCGTGCCCAACCTGACCCTGGGTGTGCCGATCGTGGAGTCGCTCGCCCGCGCGACCGACACGCCCCTCGACTGCCACCTGATGATCGAGGACCCCGACCGCTGGGCGCCCCAGTACGTCGAGGCGGGCGCGGGCTCGGTGACCTTCCACGTCGAGGCGGCGGCGGCGCCCGTCCGGCTCGCGCGGGAGATCCGGGCCAAGGGCGCGCGGGCCTCGATGGCCCTCAAGCCGGCCACGCCCATCGAGCCGTACGAGGACCTGCTCCCCGAGCTCGACATGCTGCTGATCATGACCGTCGAGCCCGGCTTCGGCGGCCAGGCCTTCCTCGACATCATGCTGCCGAAGATCCGCCGCACCCGTGAGCTGATCTCCAAGCACGGTCTCGAGCTGTGGCTCCAGGTCGACGGCGGGGTCGCCGAGTCCACGATCGAGCGGTGCGCCGAGGCCGGCGCCGACGTCTTCGTCGCGGGCTCCGCGGTCTACGGCGCGGCGGACCCCGCCGCCGCCGTCGCCTCCCTGAGGGCCCGCGCGGACGCCGTGACGGCAACCGCCCCGTGGGCGTGTGGCCACTGAGCCTCCGGCGGATGAACGCGGTCCGTCGGGCCGCCGACAGGACTGATCAAGGCCCGCCGGATCTGACAGGATGAACGGCGAGTCCAGAGTGTGAACGACATCGGTACGTGAACGTCGGTACGTGAACAGTCGGTACGTGAACAGCGGTACATGAACGGCAGTGAGGAGATCGCGGTGGCGGGTATGTCGGCGGGACGGTCAGCCCTGCGGATGGGCCCCGCGGAGCTGGTGCAGGCGGCGGCCATGGCCCGCCGCTTCTACCTCGAGGGCAAGTCCAAGATCCAGATCGCCGAGGAGTTCGGCGTGAGCCGCTTCAAGGTGGCCCGGGTCCTGGAGACCGCCCTCGAGCGCGACCTCGTGCGCATCGAGATCCGCGTACCGGCCGAGCTGGACGCCGAGCGCTCCGACGCGCTCCGCGCCCGCTACGGGCTCCGTCACGCCGTCGTCGTCGAATCCCCGGCAGAGGGCGAGGACGAGTCGCCCGACCCGGAGAACCTCGGCGAGGTCGCGGCCGACCTGCTCGGCGAGCTGGTCGCCGAGGGCGACGTCCTCGGCCTGGCCTGGGGCCGCTCCACCATCCACATGGCGGCCGCCCTCGACCGGCTGCCGCCGTGCACGGTCGTCCAGCTCACCGGGGTGTACGACGCCGGGACCGCCGAGCGCGGCTCCGTCGAGGCGGTACGCCGCGCCGCCCAGGTCTCCGGCGGCGAGGCCCACCCGATCTACGCGCCGATGCTGCTCCCCGACCCGGCGACGGCGGCCGCGCTGCGCAGCCAGACCGGCATCGCCCGGGCCTTCGAGTACTTCGACAAGGTGACCGTCGCCTGCGTCTCCATCGGCTCCTGGGAGCCGGGCATCTCGACCGTCCACGACATGCTCTCCGACGAGGAGCGCGCCCACTACGCCTCGCTCGGCGTCGCCGCCGAGATGTCCGCGCACCTCTTCGACGCCGAGGGGCGCCGGGTCGGACGCGATCTCGGCGAGCGCTGCATCACCGTCGAGGCGGACCGGCTGCGCCGGATCCCCGAGGTCGTGGCCATCGCCGGCGGCCAGCGCAAGGCGGCGGCGATCGGCGCGGTGCTCCGCTCCGGGCTCGTCACCAGCCTGGTGACCGACCGGGCCGCGGCGGACTTCCTCCTCACGGAGTCGAGCCCGGGCACCCACCCGGCACTCGACCGCACGGACCCCGACTACAGCTGAGGCGACACGGCCCCGGCCTCGCGGTGTCGGCTCCTCGCCCCACGGGGCCGACTTCCCGGCCCCACGCGTCGACCACCCTCCACCGCCGGGACGGCGCGCCCGTACCGGCCCCCGGGCGGCGCGGTGGCAGCATCGGGGCATGATCCTCAGGTGCGCGCGGGCCGCGCTCGCGCTGCTCGCCGGCCTCTCGCTCCTCCTCACCGGATGCTCGGGCGGCGAGACCGACCCGACCCCGCGCGGCGGGACCTCCGTCGCCTCCGCGCAGGCGAGCAGGGCCTCCACGCTGCCGGTGGTCAAGGTCGCGGATCTGCCTCCCGAGGCACGGGAGACGCTCGCGCTCATCGAGTCGGGCGGACCCTATCCGTACGCCAAGGACGGCGCCGTCTTCGGCAACTTCGAGCGGATCCTGCCGCGGAAGCCGCGCGGACACTACCGCGAGTACACGGTCCGGACGCCCGGCGAACGCGATCGCGGCGCCCGGCGCATCGTCACCGGCAGGACCGGGGAGACGTACTACACCGACGACCACTACCAGAGCTTCCGGGAGGTGGTCGGCTCATGAACGCGACCCACGGCACGGGCCACGGGGCCCCCGACCTTTCCCGCCCCGTCGTGCTCGACCTGCACGGAGTCACCGACAAGAACGCCTTCATGAACCGCTGCGTGCGCGCCCTCCCGCTGCCGGTCTGGTTCGGGCGCAACTGGGACGCCCTCGCCGACTGCCTCGCCGATATGCGCCGACCCATGGCGATCGTGGTGACCGGCTGGCAGGCTTATGCCGAGACCAGTCCCGACGAATGGGCGATCGCCGAGGAGGTGTTCTCCGCGGCGTCCCGCGCCAGCGCCGAAGGTCTCACCGTCCTCCTCTCGCTCGGTCATTTGGAGGATCCCACAGGCAAGCCCACGCAAGGCTCGGACGATTAGCCCGGGGCCGGAATTCGCACAGGCGTGGGAGAATGAACTACGTGCTTTTTCCCCTGGCTGAAATGCCTAGGGGCCGATCCGAACGACTGGGATGTCAGCACGTGCGTTTCCTCAATGACGTCAAGCCGCCCTACGACCTGACGTACGACGATGTCTTCATGGTGCCGAGCCGCTCGGCCGTCGGTTCCCGCCAGGCGGTGGACCTCTCCTCGCCGGACGGATCCGGGACGACGATCCCGCTCGTCGTGGCCAATATGACCGCTATCGCCGGCCGCCGGATGGCCGAGACCGTCGCCCGCCGAGGCGGCCTGGTCGTCATCCCGCAGGACATCCCGATCGAGGTCGTCACCGACGTCATCGCCTGGGTCAAGAGCCGCCACCACGTGCTCGACACCCCGATCGTCCTCGAGCCGCACCAGACCGTCGCCGACGCGCTCTCGCTGCTGCCGAAGCGTGCCCACGACGCCGGTGTCGTCGTCGACGAGAACCGCCGCCCGGTGGGTGTCGTCACCGACGCCGACCTCTCCGGCGTCGACCGCTTCACCCAGCTCTCCGAGGTCATGTCCAAGGACCTGCTGCTCCTGGACGCCGACATCGACCCGCGCGAGGCGTTCAACACCCTCGACGCCGCCAACCGCCGCTACGCCCCGGCCGTGGACGCCGACGGCAAGCTGGTCGGCATCCTCACCCGCAAGGGCGCGCTGCGCGCGACGCTGTACAGCCCCGCCGTCGACAAGAACGGGCAGCTGCGCATCGCCGCCGCCGTCGGCATCAACGGCGACGTGGCGGGCAAGGCCAAGCAGCTGCTCGACGCGGGCGTCGACACGCTCGTCATCGACACCGCGCACGGCCACCAGGAGTCGATGATCTCCGCCATCAGGACCGTGCGGGCGCTCGACCCGCAGGTCCCGATCGTCGCGGGCAACATCGTCGCCGCCGAGGGCGTCAAGGACCTCATCGAGGCGGGCGCCGACATCATCAAGGTCGGCGTCGGCCCCGGCGCCATGTGCACCACCCGCATGATGACCGGCGTCGGCCGCCCGCAGTTCTCGGCCGTCCTGGAGTGCGCCGCCGAGGCGAAGAAGTACGGCAAGCACGTCTGGGCCGACGGTGGCGTCCGGCACCCGCGCGATGTCGCCATGGCGCTTGCCGCCGGTGCCTCCAACGTGATGATCGGCTCCTGGTTCGCCGGTACGTACGAGTCCCCGGGCGACCTCCAGCACGACGCCAAGGGGCGTGCGTACAAGGAGTCCTTCGGCATGGCCTCGGCCCGCGCCGTGAGGAACCGTACGAGCGACGAGTCCGCCTATGACCGTGCCCGCAAGGCGCTGTTCGAGGAGGGCATCTCCACCTCGCGCATGTTCCTCGACCCGGCCCGTCCGGGTGTCGAGGACCTGATCGACTCGATCATCGCGGGCGTCCGCTCCTCCTGCACCTACGCCGGTGCCGGCTCGCTCGCCGAGTTCGAGGAGAAGTCCGTGGTCGGCATCCAGTCCGCCGCCGGCTACGCCGAGGGCAAGCCGCTGCACGCCAGCTGGAGCTAGTCACCGGGCACTGAGAGAGCCGTGGGCCCCCGGAGAGTTCCTCCCCGGGGGCCCACGGCGTTTCCGTACGGTCGCCTCGTCAGGGCCCTGGCGCCGTGGCAGGGCCGGTCGGGACGTACGGTCCGAGGGCCTCCGCCACCGCCGCCGCGATCCTGGCGTGCCCCCGGTCGTCCGGATGCAGTCCGTCCGCCAGGTGCTCCGGGCCGAGCAGTGGCCGTCCCGGGAGGACCAGGAGGCGCCCGTCGCCCTCCGCCGCCAGATCCCGGCCCGCCCGCTCCATCGCCCTGCGCAGCTCCGTGAGGGTCGCTCCGAAAGCGTTGCGGGTGTGCTCCGCCTCAGGGCGCAGCACGGGCGAGACGATGAGCAGCGGCGTCTCCGGATGCCCCTGGCGCACCAGAGCGACGAAGGCCCGGACGGTGGCGTACAGCCAGTCGGCCGTCGCGGGCGCCCGGGACCAGCAGTTGGTGCCGAACGCGAGGGTGATCAACTCGCCCGGGAGCCGCGCCAGGTGTTCGGCGAGGGGGAGCTCGCCCCGCGCCCCGCCCGCGTACCCGAGGTTCACCGGGTCGAGCCCGAGCAGCCGTCCCGCCGTCGCGGGCCAGGAGAGGGCCGGACGGGTCGACCACCAGCCCTCGGTGATGGAGTCGCCGTGGACCAGCCAGCGGGGCCGGACGGGAGCGCGGGAGAGGGCGCCGCCGACGGCCCGCAGGGCGAGCGGCAGGGGCGCCTCTCCCTCCGGGAGGTGGACGGTGAAGACACCGCCGCCCGGGGGCAGCGGGAGCGTGACGGTGGCCTCGGCGGCCGGCGCGGCGCAGGTCTCGCCGACGAGCCGCGTACCGCTCCAGACGGCGAAGCAGTGGCGAAGCCCGCCGAGCGGGTCGTCCGGCTCAGGGACGGCCGCCCGGTAGCGGAGCCGCACCGCGCGCGTACCCGGCGCGGCCGTGAACTCCAGCCGTACGCCGATGGGCAGCGCGGCCCGCTCGGCGACGTCCCACGGCAGCCGCTCCAGGTCGGCCGGGTCGGCCCGCACCGGCCGGCCGTGGTCGAGCCAGGCCGTGCCGCGCAGGAAGGGCGCCGGGTCGCACCAGCCCACCGGGGCCTCCGTCGTCGAGGGGGTCGGGAGCTCGAAGTGTGGGTCATCGGACATGAGGAGTCCATACGCGTGCGAGGGCCGGTTCACACCCCGATGTGTCGATTCATGCGGGGGAGCGCAATGTTTACCCGTCTGCGCCCGAAGCGCGCAATGATCATCCGCCACTGCGCAACAACCCTGCATTACGAGTGCGAACCTCTGGCGTTTAGGCTCGTGCCTCGTACCAGGAGTGGCGGCGACCGCCTGCTCGGCGGTTCCCCTTCCCCCGTGGGCCTGACTCGTCACGCCCGCGCACCGCTGCGGTCGTCTCCGTACCCACAGGCAGCGATAAGGAGCCTCCGCAGTGCTGGATCAAGGCGCAGCCCCGCCGGTCGTCGACACGGCCCCCCGCAAGACCTCCGCTCTCCGTGCTCTGACCCGCCGCAAGCCGGTGGAACAGCTGGTCGCAGAGGGTGGGCAGGGTGAGGGCGGCAGTCTCCGCCGGTCACTCTCGATGTGGCAGCTGACCATGATCAGCATCGGTGCCACGCTCGGCACCGGCATCTTCGTGGTGCTCGGTGAGGCGGTTCCGCTGGCGGGCCCCGCGGTCACCGTCGCGTTCGTCTTCGCCGGCCTCACGGCGCTGTTCTCCGCCCTCTCGTACGCCGAACTGGCCGGCACCATACCCGTGGCGGGATCCTCCTACTCGTATGCGTACGCAACGATGGGTGAAGTCATCGCCTGGATCTGCGGCTGGTGTCTGCTCCTGGAGTACGGCGTCTCCATCGCCGCCGTGGCCGTCGGCTGGGGCGACTACCTCAACGAGCTCCTCGACGGAACGATCGGCGTCACGCTCCCCACGGCGCTCACCGCGCCCCCCGGCGACGGCGGCGTGTTCAACCTGCCGGCCCTGATCGTCGTGGCCCTCGCGATGGTGTTCCTGCTCGGCGGCGCCCGGGAGTCCGCTCGCGCCAACACGATCATGGTGTTCGTGAAGTTCGCCTCGCTCGCGCTGTTCTGCGCGGTCGGCTTCATCGGCTTCAAGTCCGGCAACTTCTCGGACTTCATGCCGCTCGGTGCCGGCAGCATCGGCGCCGCGGGAGCCATCCTGTTCTTCTCGTACATCGGCTTCGACGCCGCCTCGACGGCTGGCGAGGAGGCCAAGAACCCCAAGCGCGACCTGCCCCGGGCGATCATGCTCTCCCTGCTGATCGTCACCGCGCTGTACGTGCTCGTCGCCTTCGTCGCCGTCGGCGCCTGGGACTGGAAGAAGTTCGCCGGCACCGACGCGACACTCGCCGCGATCATGAACGACGTCACCGGCCAGAGCTTCTGGGGCACCCTGCTCGCCGCCGGCGCGGTCATCTCCATCGCCAGCGTCGTCCTCACCGTCCTCTACGGTCAGACCCGCATCCTCTTCGCCATGTCCCGCGACGGCCTCGTCCCCAAGGTCTTCGGCAAGGTCCACGTCAAGACCGGCACGCCGCGCGCCAACACGATGATCGTCTCGCTCTTCTGCGGCCTCCTCGCCGCCGCCGTCCCGCTCGGCGAGCTGGTCAACGCCACGAGCATCGGCACGCTCTTCGCGTTCGCCCTGGTCAACGTCGCCGTGGTGGTGCTCCGCTACCGCCGCCCCGACATGGACCGCTCGTTCAAGGTGGCGCTCGGCCCGGTCTTCCCGATCCTCGGCTTCGCCTTCTGCGCGTACAGCATGTACAAGCTCGACATCATCACCTGGGTGTACTTCGGTGGCTGGATGGTGGTGGGCCTCGTGTTCTACTTCCTGTACGGCATGCGCCGCTCCCGACTGGCCTCGGCCCCGGCTCCGGCAGAGACCCCCGCAGAGAAGTGATCCACCCGTAGTGCGACTCAACGACCTCGACGAACGCATCGTCCACGCCCTCGCGGAAGACGCCCGCCGCAGCTACGCCGACATCGGCATGCTCGTCGGACTCTCCGCGCCCGCCGTGAAGCGGCGCGTGGACCGGCTCAGGGCCGAGGGCGCCATCACCGGCTTCACCGTACGGGTGGACCCGGCGGCGCTCGGCTGGGAGACCGAGGGGTTCGTCGAGATCTACTGCCGCCACAACACCTCGCCGGACGACATCCGGCGAGGTCTTGAGCGGTATCCCGAGGTGGTGTCCGCGTCGACCGTCACCGGTGACGCGGACGCCGTCGTCCAGGTCTTCGCCTCGGACATGCGGCACTTCGAGCGGGTCCTGGAGCGGATCGCGGGTGAGCCGTTCGTGGAGCGCACCAAGTCCGTCCTGGTGCTCTCGCCCTTGCTGCGGCGCTTCTCCTCGGGCTCACCGGCGTAGCTCCGTACAGCCCCCGCAGGTTGGGCGATCGGGGCGGTGCGGGCCGTGGTTCCCGCACCGCCCTTCGCCCGCCCACCCCCGTGGGGCGGTCCATGGGTGGCCGGCCGCCCTACTCGGTCGGGTAGACGAACTCCCAGGGCGTGACCCGGAAGTCGCCCGTCCCCTCCTGGACCTTCTCGAACGGCGCGCCGCTGAGGCACGGCGGGATCTTGTCCTTCTGCGGGTCGGCGGTCATCCAGGTGTAGCCGAGCCGGTCGCCGCCTGCGTCGTCGTGGACCGTGACGCCGACGCGCGCCTTCCGGAACTCCTTCACATCGGTCTCCACGACGACACCGGAGACGACGGCCACCTTCCCGCCCGTGGCGAGACAGTCGACCTTCACCTTCGCGTACCCGCCCCAGTCACCCTTGTAGTGGCTGAAGCGGAAGGTGCCGGTGGCCTTCATCGGATCCTGCCGGTCCTGTTCGGCCAGATGCGCGTCGAAGGTGAAGGTGATGTCGTCCCCGGCGGGCCGGTACAGCTTGGCCGTGCCGGTCAGCGCGGCGGCCTCCGAGACGGCGGCCGGGGCGGGAGCGTGGTCCGTCGAGGCGACGGCGGCACCCCCGGCCCCCAAGGTGAGCAGAATCGCGGCGGCGACGGCGACGGTCTTCGTACGACGGTTCATGGTTCCCCGGTCCTTTCGGCTGGTCCGGCGGGTCGACCGGACGACCACCACTCTTTCGCGGCGCCCGCCGGCCGGCGTCGCGCCGGAGGACGGTTCCGTCTCCGCCGCGCGGCGGGGAAGCCCTGGTACCCCGGGAGGAGCCGTACGCAACGAATCGCCGCCCGCCCGGCCGATCGCGCAACGGTTCGACGGTCGGTCCGCAACGCTGCAGTCTTGTCCCGACGGAGCGCGAAACCGTACCGTTTTTGACGTCTTCCCCCTTTACTTCGACCCCCGAGGATCACGCATGTCCGCGCTGCGCATCGCCCTGCTCCAGAGCTCCGGTGAGCTCGGTGACGTGGCCGCCAACCTCAAGATCCTCGACGAGGCCGCAGGACGTGCCGCCGCCGCCGGCGCGGGCCTGCTGCTCGCCCCCGAGCTCTTCCTCACCGGGTACGCCATCGGCGCCGACATGGCCCGCCTGGCCGAGCCGGCCGACGGCCCCTCCGCCCGTGCCGTCGCGGCCGTCGCCGTGCGCCACGGTCTGGCCGTCGGCTACGGCTACCCGGAGCGGAACACCGAGCGGCACGGGGTCCTGCACAACTCCGCCCAGCTCATCGGCGCCGACGGCGAGACCCTCGTGCGCTACCGCAAGACCCACCTCTACGGCGGCTTCGAGACCCAGTGGTTCACGCCCGGCGAGGAGAGCGTCGCGCAGGCGGAGATCGACGGACTCACCGTCGGTCTGATGATCTGCTACGACGTCGAGTTCCCCGAGAACGTACGGGCGCAGGCCCTGGCCGGTACGGACCTCCTCCTCGTGCCGACCGCGCTCATGCACCCCGCCGAGATCGTCGCCGAGTCCGTCGTCCCCGTGCGCGCCTTCGAGAACCAGCTCTACATCGCGTACGCCAACCGGACCGGCCCCGAGGGCGACTTCGAGTTCGTGGGCCTCTCCACCCTCGCGGGCCCCGACGGCACCGCCCGCGCCCGCGCCGGCCGCGGCGAGGACCTCGTCATCGGCGATGTCGACCCCGCCTTCCTGGCGGCCTCGCGCGCGGGCAACCCGTACCTCGCCGACCGCCGCCCCGGGCTCTACGGCTCCCTCGTCTGAGCAGCCCCCCGCCTCCCCGACCTGCCTCACCTTTTTCGTGCAAGGAGTCCGTACCCCATGACGTCCACGGTGCCCACGACCGCCGTTCCGCACAGCGACGGCCAGCCGCCGATCACCATGTTCGGTCCGGACTTCCCGTACGCCTACGACGACTTCCTGGCCCACCCGGCCGGACTCGGCCAGATACCGGCGACCGAGCACGGCACCGAGGTCGCCGTCATCGGCGGCGGGCTCTCCGGCATCATCGCCGCGTACGAGCTGATGAAGATGGGCCTCAAGCCCGTCGTCTACGAGGCCGACCAGATCGGCGGGCGGCTGCGGACCGTCGGCTTCGAGGGCACCGCCACCGAGGGCCTCACCGCCGAGATGGGCGCCATGCGCTTCCCGCCCTCCTCGACCGCGCTCCAGCACTACATCGACCTGGTCGGTCTCGAGACCACGCCCTTCCCGAACCCGCTGGCCGAGTCGACCCCCTCGACCGTCGTCGACCTCAAGGGCGAGTCGCACTACGCCACCACCGTCGACGACCTCCCGCAGGTCTACCGCGACGTGATGAACGCGTGGAACGCCTGTCTGGACGAGGGCGCCGACTTCTCCGACATGAACCAGGCCATGCGTGAGCGCGACGTCCCGCGCATCCGCGAGATCTGGTCGAAGCTCGTCGAGAAGCTCGACAACCAGACGTTCTACGGCTTCCTCTGCGAGTCCGAGTCCTTCAAGTCCTTCCGGCACCGGGAGATCTTCGGGCAGGTCGGCTTCGGCACCGGCGGCTGGGACACCGACTTCCCCAACTCCATCCTGGAGATCCTCCGCGTCGTCTACACCGAGGCCGACGACCACCACCGCGGCATCGTCGGCGGCTCGCAGCAGCTGCCGCTGCGCCTCTGGGAGCGCGAGCCGGAGAAGATCGTCCACTGGGCGCAGGGCACCTCGCTCAGCTCCCTGCACGAGGGCGCCCCGAAGCCGGCCGTGACCCGGCTGAACCGGACCGCGGGCAACCGGATCACCGTCACCGACGCCTCCGGCGACATCCGCACGTACCAGGCGGCGATCTTCACCGCCCAGTCCTGGATGCTGCTGTCCAAGATCGCCTGCGACGACTCGCTCTTCCCGATCGACCACTGGACGGCGATCGAGCGCACGCACTACATGGAGTCGAGCAAGCTCTTCGTCCCCGTCGACCGGCCCTTCTGGCTGGACAAGGACGAGGAGACCGGGCGTGACGTCATGTCGATGACGCTGACCGACCGGATGACCCGTGGCACGTACCTCCTGGACGACGGACCGGACAAGCCGGCCACCATCTGCCTCTCGTACACCTGGTGCGACGACAGCCTGAAGTGGCTGCCGCTCTCCGCGAACGAGCGGATGGAGGTCATGCTGAAGTCGCTCGGCGAGATCTACCCGAAGGTCGACATCCGGAAGCACATCATCGGCAACCCGGTGACGGTCTCCTGGGAGAACGAGCCCTACTTCATGGGCGCGTTCAAGGCGAACCTGCCCGGTCACTACCGCTACCAGCGGCGCCTGTTCACGCACTTCATGCAGGACCGGCTGCCCGAGGACAAGCGGGGCATCTTCCTCGCCGGCGACGACATCTCCTGGACGGCCGGCTGGGCCGAGGGCGCGGTGCAGACGGCGCTCAACGCCGTCTGGGGCGTGATGCACCACTTCGGCGGCGCCACCGACGGCACCAACCCGGGCCCGGGCGACGTGTACGACGAGATCGCCCCGGTCGAGCTGCCGGAGGACTGACCTCCAGAGGTCTCAGGGCCTGGTGAGCGGCGTGAGCAGCATCCGTCCCACCAGGCCCACCGACCGGTCGAGGCGCTCGGTGAACTCCCCGGCGAGCTCGGGGACACCGCGCAGCTCCCAGAGGGAGCGCGCCGCGAGCCAGGCCCCGTCCCTGGCCCGGTCCAGGCTCCAGCAGCCGAGCAGATGGGTGAGCGGGTCCGCGATCTCCAGGAGGTCGGGGCCGGGCATCAGCTCCTCCCGGATCCGCTCCTCCAGGAGCACCAGGATGTCCCCGACCCGGTCGAACTCGTCCTCCAGATCGGGCGGCGCGCACTCCAGGATTCCGCAGGCGTCGACGACGGCGAGCGCCAGGTCGTGGCCGATGTGGGCGTTGATCCCGGCGAGCGCGAACTGCAGCGGCCGTACGCCGGGGTGGCGCCGGTAGTGGAAGAGGGGCCGCCAGCAGGCGGGGGCAGGGCCGCCGGTGGCGACCGCGTCGACCGCCGCGAGGTAGCGCTCGGCGAACCGTACGTCGAGGGTGGCGGCGGCCCGCCGGTCGGCGAAGCCGCCCGCCTCGATGGCGTGGCCGATCTCCTCCGTGACGGTCAGATAGACGCGGTTGAAGACGGCGACCCCGTCGGCCGGATGCCAGGCCGCGCGCAGCGCCCGCATCCGGTCCACCACGGGGTCGACGGCTACGAAGGGTCCGAGTTGCTGCCCGAGCTGCTGGGTCTGCGCCATGGGGGCAGGCTCCCAGCCGCCGGGCCCGCGAGGGAACTCCCCGGGCCCGGCTTACCCAGAACGGGCGAATCACTCAGTTCTTCGACACCGGTTCCTCGCCGGGCGTGCTCTCGTACGAGCTGGTCCCGGAGTCGAGCAGGGGCTCCTGCTCCTTGAGGTGGGCCGGGGCGAACGCGCGCAGCACGTGGTAGCCGGTGATGACGACGATCGTGCCGAGCGCGATGCCGCCCAGCTCGAAGGTGTCGGTGATGGTCAGCTTCACCCCGCCGACGCCGATGATGATGCCGGCGGCGGTCGGGACCAGGTTGAGCGGGTTGCGCAGGTCCACCTTGGCGTTGATCCAGATCTGGGCGCCGAGCAGGCCGATCATGCCGTACAGGATCACGGTGATGCCGCCGAGGACGCCGCCGGGGATGGCGGCGACGACCGCGCCGAACTTCGGGCAGAGGCCGAAGAGCAGGGCGAAGCCCGCGGCGGCCCAGTACGCGGCGGTCGAGTAGACGCGGGTGGCGGCCATGACGCCGATGTTCTCGGAGTACGTGGTGTTCGGCGGGCCGCCGACGGCCGTCGACAGCATCGAGGCGGCGCCGTCGGCGGCGATCGCGGTGCCGAGCTGGTCGTCGAGCGGCTTGCCGGTCATCTCGCCGACGGCCTTGACGTGTCCGGCGTTCTCGGCGATCAGGGCGATGACGACGGGCAGCGCGACCAGGATCGCGGACCACTCGAAGCTCGGGCCGTGGAACGAGGGCAGGCCGATCCAGTCGGCCGTGGAGACCCCGGACAGGTCGAGCCGCCAGTGGTCGGTGACCTGGCCGCTCGGGGACATCGAGTGGATCCTGCCGAAGACCAGGTCGAACACCCAGGAGATGCCGTAGCCGAAGATCAGGCCGAGGAAGATCGCGATCCGGGACCAGAAGCCCCGCAGACAGACCACGGCCAGCCCGGTGAAGAGCATGACGAGGAGCGCGGTCCACTGGTCCTGCGGCCAGTAGGTGGCGGCGGTGACCGGGGCGAGGTTGAAGCCGATCAGCATGACGACGGCGCCCGTCACGACCGGGGGCATCGCCGCGTGGATGATCCGCGCCCCGAACCTCCGCACCGCGAGACCGGCGAGGAAGAGCACCGCGCCCACGACGAGGACCGCGCCGGTGACGGTGGCGCTGCTGCCGCCGGAGGCCCGGATGGCGGCGGCGACACCCACGAAGGAGAGCGAGCAGCCCAGGTAGGAGGGGACGGTGCCGCGGGTCGCGAGGAGGAAGATCGCCGTCGCGACGCCCGACATCATGATCGCCAGGTTCGGGTCGAGGCCCATGAGGACCGGGGCCACGAACGACGCTCCGAACATGGCCACCACGTGCTGGGCGCCGAGGCCCGCCGTACGGGGCCAGGAGAGCCGTTCGTCCGGGCGGACGACCGCTCCGGGCGCGGGTGTCCGCCCGTCGCCGTGCAGACTCCAGCGCACGCCGAGGTTCATGAGGTCGCTCCCGTTCTCCGGTTCCTGCGGCCGCGTCATGACCGCAGAAGATCAGCCATATGGTAGGCGCCACCGCCAGACGGAGTTGTGCGCGCCAGCCGGCCCGCGCCCTAGCCCCCCACCGGACCCGAGGTCTTCGCGGAGGGCGCCGCCGGGGTCGACGCCGCCTTCCGGCCCGCCGTCCTGAGCACGCCCGCACCGACCACGAGGCCCAGGGTGAGCAGGGTGACCAGGCCGAAGGAGACGACGAGGGAGGTCGCGTCGGCGATGCCGCCGATCGCCGAGGGGGCGATCAGACCCGAGGTGTACGTGATGGTGGCGACGCCCGCGATGGCCTGGCTGGGGTTCGGGCCGCTGCGCCCGGCCGCCGCGAAGGCGAGCGGGACGACGACGGCGATCCCGAGCCCGATGAGACCGAATCCGGCCATCGCCACGGCGGCGTGCGGGGCGAACACCACCATGACCCCGCCGACGGTCGCGGCGACGCCCCCGACGCGTACGGTACGGACCGCCCCGAAGCGGTCCACGACCCGGTCGCCGGCGAGCCGGGCCACGGCCATCGTCAGCGCGAAGGCGGTGGTGGAGGCGGCCGCGAGACCGGCCGAGCTGCCCAGCTCGTCCCGGAGGTAGACGGCCGACCAGTCGAGGCTGGCGCCCTCCGCGAAGACGGCGCAGAAGCCGATGGCGCCGATGACCAGGGCGGACCTGGGCGGCAGCGCGAACCGTGGCGGGGCCTCCTCGTCGGGGGTGCTGCGCACGTCGAGCACGCCCTGGCAGAAGAGCAGGCCGAGCGCGGTGAGGAGCAGGGCCGCGAGGAGGTGGTGGAGCCGGGCGTCGCCGCCGAGGTGGGCGGCGACCGTGCCGGCGGCGGAGCCGATGAGGGCGCCGACGCTCCACATGCCGTGCAGGCTCGACATGATCGACTTGCCGAGCCGGTTCTCGGTCTCGACGCCGAGCGCGTTCATCGCGACGTCGGACATGCCGGCCGTGGCGCCGTACACGAAGAGCGCGCCGCACAGCCCCCAGATGTTCGGTGCAAGGGAGGGCAGCGTCAGCGAGAGCGTCCAGAGGGCCAGCAGGCCGCGCAGCGCCGTGCGGGCGCCGAAGCGGTGGCCGATGGCTCCGGCGAGCGGCATCGCGAGCGAGGCGCCGAGCGCGGGGAAGGCGAGCGCGAGTCCGAGCTGTCCCGCGCTGACGCTCGCGTGCTCCTGGATCCAGGGGATGCGGGTCGCGAAGCTGCCGGTGACGGCGCCGTGGACGCAGAACACGGCGGCGACGGCGAAGCGCGCCCGCCGCAGGCGATCGGTGCTGGTGACGGTCTCCGCCGCCATGGGCCCCTCCCAGTGGTCGTGGTGTGTCGCGTAAACTATCAGGAAGCCTGCCTGATAAATAGAGCGCCGTGGGGAGTGCCGCTCCCCACGCGTCTGAGAGGATCGCCGCATGGCCGCATCCCCGAGCACCGCACGAGCCATCAACGACCGGTTCGCCCTGCGACTGCTCCAGGACGAGGGCCCGTTGACGGCCACTCAGCTCAAGGCCCTCACCGGACTCTCCCGGCCCACCGTCGCCGACCTCGTCGAACGGCTCCAGGGCTCCGGGCTCGTCCATGTCGTCGGGGAGTCGGGAGCCGAGCGCCGCGGTCCCAACGCCAAGCTGTACGGGATTGTCGCCGACCGCGCGCACCTCGCCGCCCTCGACGTCCGCACCCGCTCGGTCTCCGTCACCGTCTCCGACCTGCTCGGCACCACCCTCGCCGAGGCGTCGGTCCCCGTCGGCGACGACAGCGGCACGGGACCGGCCGTGGAGAAGGCGGTCACGCTCCTGGAGCGGACCGTGAAGGAGGCGGGCGCCGACCGGCTGCACAGCGTGGCCGTCGGAGCCCCCGGACTCATCGACCCGGCCACCGGCGAACTCCGCGACTCCACGGGACTGCCCGCCTGGCACCGGCGGCTCGTCGCTGTCCTCCAGGAGCGGCTGCCCGCCCGCGTCCTCGTCGAGAACGAGACCAACCTCGCCGCCGTCGCCGAACTCCGCGAGGGCGCTGCCCGCGACCGGGAGGACTTCGTCCTGCTCTGGCTCGGCCAGGGTGTCGGCGCCGCCGTCGTCCTCGACGGGAGGCTGCGCCGCGGGGCCTCCGGCGGGGCCGGCGAGATCGGGTTCCTGCCCGTCCCCGGCACCTCGGGGCTGCCCTCGGCCACCGGCTGCGACGGCGGCTTCCACGAACTGGCCTGCGCGGCCGCCGTCGAGACCCTCGCCGCCGCCCATGGACTCGACCCGGCCGACGCGCTCGCCTCGGGCCACGGACCCTTCCTCGACGCCCTCGCCCGCCGCCTCGCCGTCGGAGCGGCCGCGGTCGTCTCCGTACTGGACCCCGGCTGTGTGGTCCTCGGCGGGGAGACCGGCCACCAGGGCGGCGCGGAGCTCGCCGCGCGGGTGGAGTCCGAACTCGTGGCGCTCTCGCCCCTCCGTACGGAGGTCAGGCCCAGCAGCCTCGGCGACGCGGCCGTCCTCCGCGGCGCCCTGCTGCGCGCCCGCGACGCGGCGCAGGACGAGCTGTTCCCGTAGGAAATCCGGCCAGGGCCCGGCCTCGCGGAACGCCTCCGCGCCGCGCCCCGGACAGGGGGGCGCGGCGCGGAGGGAGCCCGGCGGCGGCAAGGGCCGTGAGTGTCCGCCGCCGGGGGTCTTCAGAGGGGAGGCGTCACAGGACGTGTCAGCAGGCGCCGAGGTCCTTCCAGACGCCCCACTCGCCGGTCTTGCCCGGCTCCTCGTTCTGGGTCCACCACTGGGCCTTCCACTTGCGGCCGATGTGGGAGACCTCGTTGCCCGCGGTGTAGACCGCGCCGGCCACGTACGCCGGGACGGTGCAGGATCCGGTGGGCGGCGTCGTCGGAGGCGTGGTCGGGGGAGTCGTCGGCGGCGTGGTGGGGGGCGTGGTCGGCGGGGTGGTGGGCGGCGTCGTGGAGCCCGGCTCCACCACCGTCGTGCCGCGCGCCAGGTCACCGGCGAGGGCGTACGTCGTGCCGTTGATGTTCACCGTCCAGTTGGAGGGGGTGGACACCGGCAGGTAGTAGTTGAACGCCAGGTCGACCGTGGCGCCGGGGGCCAGCGACTGCCAGGCCGGGAGCTTCAGGGAGACGCGGTGGAAGTCGCCCTTCAGGCCGCCCACGTTGGAGCCCGTGTGGTCGCTGCTGATCACCTTCGTGCCGAAGCCCGACTGGTCGGAGGCGTTGGCCGGCGCCGAGGTCCCGTAGTCGAACTGGAACTCCGTGCCGCCCGGCAGCGTCGTCGCCGTGTTGTTGGTGATCTTGATCTTCGGGGTGATCGGGTAGTTCGAGTCGCCCAGCTTGAACTCGGTGAACTGGGCGTCGATCTTCACGGCCTGGGTCGGCAGCGCCTTGTTCGACTTCTTCGCGCCGTACGGGGTGGCCGCCCTGAACTTGTCGTACATCAGCGAGGTGAGCGTGGAGCCCATCTCGTACTGGCCCTTGGCCGCGTTCCAGGCGTAGTCGCCGGCCATCTCCCAGACCATCGTGCCGCCGATGCCCTTGCTCACGACGTAGTCGGCCTTGGCGGCCACCGACTGCTCGTCCTCGGTGGAGAGGAAGACCTTCTTCTGCGCGTTCCACAGCCACGGCGCGACCAGGGTCGAGTCGTACCTGCGGGCGTAGGTGCCGGTCAGCGTGGTGTTCGCCGGGAAGCCGTACTGGGTGACGTAGTCGCCGACGATCCCCTTCTCCAGGTTCTTGGCGTGCCACATCGGGTTGGAGCCGGCGGGCGACTCGGCACCGTTGGTGTCCTTGTCGTGCCACAGGTTGTCGATGCCGACGGCGCCGTCACCGCACTTGGTCAGACCGGCTCCGGCCGGGCAGGTGGCCGCGGAGGCCTTGCCCCAGAGGCCGTCGGTGCCGCCCTGCACGTTCTTGTGGCCGCGGGTGTAGTAGGGCAGGCCGATGTTGATGCGGCCGGCCGGCATCGAGCCGCGGAAGTAGTGGTACGCCCAGTCGGTGTTGAGGTACCCGATGTTGCCGTACTGCGCCGAGCCGTAGACGTTGGCGGCGGCGAGCTCGCCGTCCTTGCCGTCGTCGAAGAGGGAGGCGTTGGGCCCGACGTACTCGTTCCAGGCGCCGTGCAGGTCGTAGGACATGATGTTGACGTAGTCCAGGTACTTCTGCACCTGGAAGGTCTCCATGCCGCGCAGCAGGTAGCCGGAGGACGGGGCGGCGACGGTCAGCAGGTAGTGCTTGCCGTCGGCGGCGCCGGCCGTGTCCAGCTTCTCGCGCAGGGACTTCATCAGGGCGGCGTAGCCCTGGACGAGCCCGGCGCGGCGGGCGTTGGCGAACTGCCAGTCGAGCGGGTTCCCGGCGTCCTTCATGGTCGTCGGGTACTCGTAGTCGATGTCGACGCCGTTGAACCCGTACTTCCGGATGAAGTCGACGGCCGAGGTGGCGAAGGTGTCGATCCCGGCCTGGTTGACCGAACCGTCCGCCTTGGTGGCCATCGAGTAGAAGCCGCCGGAGTCCACCCGGTCGCCGTTGTCCGCGAAGTAGCCGCCGGTCTCCGCCCAGCCGCCGACCGAGATCAGCGTCTTCACGTCGGGGTGCTGCTTCTTGAACTTGTTGAGCAGGTTGAAGTGGCCCTTGTACGCGTACGCGGGGTCCATCTCGGCTCCGGCGACACCGGGCCAGGTCATCCCGGTGGCCGCGTTGTCCGGGCCGTCCGCGCCGACGGAGAGCTTGTTGTCCCCGCCGATGTGGCCGAAGGCGTAGTTGATGTGGGTGATCTTCTCCCACGGGATGTCCTTGGCCAGGTACGCGGGCTGGCCGTTCTTGCCGGTGCGCCAGCCGGTGAAGTAGCCGATGACCCGGCGCTGGTGGTCCGCGCCCATCTTCTCGCGGCCCTCGGTGTCGTAGACCGAGCAGTACGGGACGTCGACGCCGGGGGTCTTGTGGAGCCCGTCGGGACGACAGGTCTCGTTGTCGGCCGCGTACGAGACGCCGCCGGAGAGCGAGCTGAGCAGCAGCCCGGCGACGGCCGCGCCGGAAGCGAGCAGCGAGGCTCTCTTGGTCGTGGGGGACAACACGATCGGTCCTCCTGGGGAGGTTGAAGAACACGCAACGAACAAGGGGGTGGTACGTGTTGGGCCCGTGGAGTGCGCACGCCGCCGGGCCGTTCCTCGGAGGTGACACGGAGATTAAGAGGACTAGACCAGTGCGTCAATAGGTCTGGACCAAAGAGGCCGTCGAGGATGCCGTGTGAGCCACCCCACAGGATCTCGCCCGTATCGCCCCGCGCGGCTCGTGGCACACTGGCCCTGTATCAGCAGCAGCGCACTCCGGGGTCGGTGTAATTCCGAACCGGCGGTATAGTCCGCGACCCGTCCGCAGCCAGCGGCCGGTTGACCAGGTGAGATTCCTGGACCGACGGTGAAAGTCCGGATGGGAGGCAGTGCGCGGCGGGTGACCCCTTTCAGGGGTGTGCCGGCCGTACGTCCGCTGGCCGCCGTTCTCGGCGTACCACGCGACGCCGGCCTCGGCGCACCCTGCGCGAGGCGTCTTTCCGCTCTCTGTCGTCATCGACAGGCCCCGGAGTCCGTGCCCGAAGAGGCAGGAGGACCCGGTGGCCCAGCAGGCCGACACCACCGCCATGCGACGCGCCGTCGAGCTCGCCGCCCGCGGTCTCGGCGCCACGAGCCCCAACCCCGTCGTCGGCTGCGTGATCACCGACGCCTCCGGACACCGGGTCGGCGAAGGCTGGCACCAGCGCGCCGGAGGCCCCCACGCCGAGGTCCACGCCCTGCGCGAGGCCGGCGTCCTGGCCCGCGGCGGCACCGCCTACGTCACCCTCGAACCCTGCGACCACACCGGCCGCACCGGCCCCTGCGCCCAGGCCCTGATCGAGGCCGGGATCAGCCGGGTCGTGTACGCCGTCGGTGACCCGAACCCGCAGGCCACGGGTGGCGCCGACACCCTCCGCGCCGCCGGCGTGGAGGTCTCCCAGGGCCTCCTCGCCGACGAGGCCGAGGCCGGCAACCTCGCCTGGCTCACCTCCGTACGCCAGGGCCGCCCCTTCGTCCGGTGGAAGTACGCCGCCACCCTCGACGGCCGGATCGCCGCCGCCGACGGCACCTCCCGCTGGATCACCTCCGCCGAGTCCCGCGCCGACGTCCACCGGCTGCGCGCCGAGTCCGACGCCGTCGTCGTCGGCTCCGGCACCGCCCGTGCCGACGACCCCCACCTCGCCGTCCGCGGCCTCGAAGGGGCCGTCCAGCCGCTGCGGGTCGTCGTCGACACCGAGGCGACCGCCGTGAAGCCCGGCGCCCGCGTCCTGGACGACGCGGCCCCCACCCTGATCGCCGTCGCCGAGGACGCCGCGACCGACCTCGCCGAGGCCGTACGGCTCCCCAGGGCGGCCGGCGGCGGCATCGACGTACGCGCCCTCCTGGACGCCCTCCACGCGCGCGGTGTCCGCTCCGTCCTCCTCGAAGGTGGCCCCACCCTCGCGGGCGCCTTCCTCGCCGCGGGCGCCGTCGACCAGGTCGTCGGCTATCTCGCCCCCGTCCTCCTCGGCGCCGGCCCCACCGCCCTCGCCGACGCAGGAATCAGCACCATCACCGACGCGTTGCGGCTCGACATCACCGAGACCGTGCCTATCGGATCCGATATCCGCATCACCGCCACCCTCAAGGGAGCCTGACCGTGTTCACCGGAATCGTCGAAGAACTGGGCGAGGTCGTCGCCGTCGAGCAGCTGGAGGACGCCTCCCGCTTCCGACTGCGCGGCCCCCTGGTCACGGAAGGCGCCCAGCACGGCGACTCCATCGCCGTCAACGGTGTCTGTCTCACGGTCGTCGAGTTCGGCGACGGCGAGTTCACCGCCGACGTCATGGCCGAGACCCTCAAGCGGTCCAGCCTCGGCGCCCTCGAGATCGGCTCCCGCGTCAACCTGGAGCGGCCCATGGCCGTCGGCGGCCGCCTCGGCGGTCACATCGTCCAGGGCCACGTGGACGGCACCGGCACGATCCTGGAGCGGACCCCGTCCGAGCACTGGGAGCTTGTCAAGGTCGGTCTGCCCGCCCACCTCTCCCGGTACGTCGTCGAGAAGGGCTCGATCACGGTCGACGGCGTCAGCCTCACCGTCGTCGAGGTCACCGACGACTGGTTCACCATCAGCCTCATCCCCACCACCCTCGACCTGACCACGCTCGGCATCAAGAAGAGCGGCGACCCGGTCAACCTCGAAGTGGACGTCATCGCCAAGTACGTCGAGCGGCTGCTCGGCCCCAGCGCCCGGGAGAACGTCAAGTGAACTGGCTCAACTCCGAGGCGTTCACCGTCCTCGACCAGCGCATCATCTGGTCCGACATGGTCGGCAACATCTGCGGACTCGTCGCCCTCGCGCTCGGCTGGCGCCGCTCCGTCTGGACCTGGCCCGTGCAGTTCCTCGCCGGCCTCATCCTCTTCGGCGCCTTCTTCGGCCATCTCACCGGCAGCGCCGGCAAGCAGGTCGTCGTCATGGTCGTGGCGCTCTTCGGCTGGTGGCAGTGGCAGCGCCGCCAGGGACGCGGCGGGGACGGCCACATCGCCGTCCGCTTCGCCACCTTGGGTGAGCGCGCCGCCATGATCGCCGCGGCCGCCGCCGGCACCGTCGCGGTGGCCCTGCTCTTCCAGGCCTTCCCGAGCCTGTCCTGGGACCCCTGGCCCGACGCGTACATCTTCGTCGGCACCGTCGTGGCCATGTACGCCCAGGCCCGGGGCATGGTCGAGTTCTGGTTCGCCTGGCTGCTCGTCGACCTGGTCGGCGTCCCGCTGAACTTCGCCAACGGCTATGCCTTCTCCGGCTCCGTCTACGTCATCTACGGCGCGCTCGTCCTGTGGGGCCTGCGCGACTGGTGGCTCCGGACGCGTACGCCCGCCGCTCTGGAAGGAGCACACGCATGAGCGCGCTTCACCCCTGGGACGGAACCGACCTCGCCCTCGACCCCGTCGAGCAGGCCGTCCGTGACATCGCCGCGGGCCGGCCCGTCGTCGTCGTCGACGACGAGGACCGCGAGAACGAGGGCGACCTCGTCATCGCCGCCGAGAAGGCCACGCCCGAGATCGTCGCCTTCATGATGAGCGAGTGCCGCGGCCTGATCTGCGCCCCCATGGAGGACGACGAACTGGAGCGCCTCCAGCTCCCGCAGATGGTCGAGCACAACACCGAGTCGATGCGGACGGCCTTCACCGTCTCCGTCGACGCGGGCCCCGCGCACGGCGTCACCACCGGCATCTCCGCCGCCGACCGCGCCACCACCCTCCGGATGCTGGCGAGCGGCGCCCACGAGCCCTCCGACTTCGTCCGCCCCGGCCACATCTTCCCGCTGCGCGCCAAGGCCGGCGGCGTCCTCGTCCGCAACGGCCACACCGAGGCCGCCGTCGACCTCGCCCGCCTCGCCGGACTCCGACCGGCCGGCGCGATCGTCGAGATCGCCGGTGAGGACGGCGTCATGCTGCGCCTGCCCGAGCTGGTCCCCTTCGCCCGCAAGCACGGCCTGACGATCATCTCCATCGAGGACCTGATCGCCTACCGGCGCTCCGCCGAGCCGACCGTCCGCCGCGAGGCCGAGGTCCAGCTCCCCACCGCGCACGGCGACTTCACCGCGTACGGCTACCGCTCCACCGTCGACGGCGTCGAGCACGTCGCCCTCGTCCACGGCGAGGTCGGCGACGGCGAGGACGTCCTGGTCCGCGTCCACTCCGAGTGCCTGACCGGCGACATCTTCCACTCCCTGCGCTGCGACTGCGGCCCCCAGCTCCAGGCCTCCATGGACCGGATCCAGGAGGCGGGCCGGGGCGTCGTCGTCTACCTCAGGGGCCACGAGGGGCGCGGCATCGGCCTGCTGTCCAAGCTGCGCGCGTACGAGCTCCAGGAGCGGGGCCGCGACACCCTCGACGCCAACCTGGAACTCGGCCTGCCCGCCGACGCCCGCGACTACGCGGCCGGCGCGCAGATCCTCGTCGACCTGGGCGTCCGCAGCCTGCGCCTGATGACCAACAACCCCGACAAGATCGACGCCCTCACCCGGCACGGCCTGACGGTCGAGGGCCGCGAGCCGATGCCGGTCACGGCGGGCGAGCACAACCTCCGGTACCTGACCACCAAGCGGGACCGGATGGGCCACGACCTGCCCTGGCTGGACGGCTCCCCGGCCTCCACCTGCGGCAACCAGTAAATCCTTCATTCGTACGGTTCAAGGAGAGACATGAGCGGCAAGGGCGCACCCGTCCTCAGCGTGAAGAACTGCGGCGACCTGCGGGTCGCGGTCATCGCGGCGCAGTGGCACGAGAAGATCATGGACGGTCTCGTCGACGGCGCCCTGCGCGCCCTGAGCGAGCTCGGCATCGACGAGCCGACGCTGCTGCGCGTCCCCGGCAGCTTCGAGCTCCCGGTCGTGGCGAAGGTCCTCGCCGGCCGCGGCTACGATGCCATCGTGGCGCTCGGCGTCGTCATCCGCGGCGGAACGCCGCACTTCGAGTACGTGTGCCAGGGCGTCACCCACGGCCTCACCCAGGTCTCGATCGACACCGGCGTACCCGTCGGATTCGGCGTCCTCACCGTCGACACCGAGGAGCAGGCCCTCGACCGGGCCGGCCTCGAAGGCTCCAGCGAGGACAAGGGCCACGAGGCCGTCACCGCCGCCGTCGCCACCGCGACCACGCTGCGCACGGTCAGCGAACCCTGGCGCTGAGTGCGCGACGCTCACCCCGTACTCTTAGGACCATCATGGCGAACAAAACCTTCGAAGAGCTCTTCGCCGAGCTCAAGCTCAAGGCCGAGACCGGCGACCCGGCCACCTCCCGCACCGCGGAGCTGGTGGACAAGGGCGTCCATGCCATCGGCAAGAAGGTCGTCGAAGAGGCCGCCGAGGTCTGGATGGCCGCCGAGTACGAGGGCAAGGAAGCGGCCGCCGAGGAGATCTCGCAGCTGCTGTACCACGTCCAGGTGATGATGGTCGCCCGCGGGATCTCGCTCGACGACGTCTACGCCCACCTCTGAGCACGACTCACCGGTCTCCCCACCACTCCCACGCAAAGGAAGCTCACCCCATGCTGCGCATCGCCGTTCCCAACAAGGGTTCCCTCTCCGGACCTGCGTCGGCAATGCTCCATGAGGCCGGCTACCGCCAGCGCAAGGAGTCCAAGGAGCTCGTCGTCATCGACCCCGACAACGAGGTCGAGTTCTTCTACCTGCGCCCGAAGGACATCGCGATCTACGTCGCCTCCGGGAAGCTGGACATCGGCATCACCGGCCGTGACCTGCTCCTGGACTCCGGCGCCAGCGCCGAGGAGATCCTCGCGCTGAACTTCGGCCGCTCCACCTTCCGGTACGCCACGCGCCCGGGCACCGCGAACGGCCCCGAGGACTTCGGCGGCATGACGATCGCCACCTCCTACGAGGGCATCGTCGCCAAGCACCTCGCCGACCAGGGGATCGACGCCTCCGTCGTCCACCTGGACGGCGCCGTCGAGACCGCGATCCAGCTGGGCGTCGCCCAGGTCATCGCCGACGTCGTGGAGACCGGGACCAGCCTGCGCAACGCGGGTCTCGAGGTCATCGGCGAGCCGATCCTCACCTCCGAGGCCGTCGTCGTCCGCCGCCACGGCGCCGAGGACGACCACCCGCAGGTCCAGCAGTTCCTCCGCCGCCTCCAGGGCGTCCTCGTCGCCCGCTCGTACGTGATGATGGACTACGACTGCCGCGCCGAGCACCTGGAGCAGGCCGTCGCCCTCACCCCGGGCCTGGAGTCGCCGACCATCTCCCCGCTGCACAACGAGGGCTGGGTCGCCGTCCGCGCGATGGTCCCCGCCAAGGAGGCGCAGCGGATCATGGACGACCTGTACGAGATCGGCGCCCGCGCCATCCTCACCACCGCCATCCACGCCTGCCGCCTCTGACGGCACGGACCGTACGCCCCCAGGCTCCGAGGAACACCCGATGTCCCAGCCCGCCGCCCCCGCCCTCCCGGTCACCTTCCGCCCCGGACGCACCCGGGCCGTCCTGCTGACCGTGGGGATCACGATGTTCGTCGTCATCACCGCCGTCGCGCTGATGCTGGAACGGCTCGGGCCGGGGGAGCGCGTCAGCTTCGTCTTCACCGCCGCGCTCTTCCTCGGGATCCTCGTCCTGCTGAGCCGCCCCAAGGTCGTCGCCGACGACGAGGGCGTCACGGTCGTCAACATCACCCGGACCCGGCGGCTCGCCTGGGCGGAGATCCTCAAGGTGAACCTGCGCCCCGGCGACGCCTGGGTGTTCCTCGACCTGAGCGACGGCACCAGCCTGCCGGCGCTCGGCATCCAGCCCGGCATCGCCAAGGAGGCGGCCATCCGGGACGCCCGCGCGCTGCGGGCCCTCGCCGAGACCCATGGGACGGGCGCGGAGCGGACGGCTTGAGCCTGGCCTGAGGTCCGGTCTGAGCTTGGCCTGAGTCCGGTCTGAGCCCGGCTTGGACCCGGTTTGGACCCGGTCTGAGCCCCGGCCGGGGCCACAGGGTCACGCCAGGGGTTTCCCCTCCGGCGGAACCCCGGTCCGTCCCCCATCCGGGGCCGGCCCCCTGCCCCTCGGGGCCTTCGCGTGGCTACTCTGGACGCGGTGGTGCCGAGCGGCACCACCGCCTCGCGTGTGCAGGGCCGCCGCCGCGGCCCGCGAGGCCGCCCTTCGACCCGAGGAGTGACTCCCTCCAGCAATGGACGGATCGTCCGGTAGTACCCGCGCCGCCCCCTCCCAGGAGGCGGCGGCATGATCATCTCCCTTCTGCTGCTCGTCGCGGCCTTCGTCCTCATCCTCGCCAACGGATTCTTCGTGGCCGCCGAGTTCGGTCTCGTGACCGTCGAGCGCGCCGAGGCCGAGCGGGCCGCGGCCGCCGGCGACCGGCGCGCCCGCACCGTCGTCGACGCCCTGCGCGAGCTGTCCTTCCAGCTCTCCGGAACGCAGCTCGGCATCACCCTCACCTCACTCGTCGTCGGCATGCTCGCCGAGCCCGCGCTCGCCGGACTGCTGCACGGCCCGCTCACCGCGACCGGACTGCCCGCCGGGGCGGTCTCCGGGATCTCGGTCGTGATCGGGATGCTGCTCGCGTCCGCCGTCCAGATGGTGGTCGGCGAGCTCGTACCGAAGAACTGGGCGGTCTCCCGGCCGCTCCAGGTGGCCCGCTTCGTGGCCACTCCGCAGCGCTGCTTCTCCGCGCTCTTCCGGCCGGTGATCTCCCTGCTCAACCGGGTCGCCAACCATCTGGTACGACTCCTGGGCGTCGAGCCGACGGAGGAGCTGGACTCGGTCCGCACCCCCGGCGAACTGGTCTCCCTCGCCCGGCACTCCGCCCTCGCCGGGGCGCTCGAACAGGACACCGCGGACCTCTTCGTACGGACCCTGTCCCTCGGCGGCCTCACCGCCGAGCAGGTCATGACCCCGCGCGTCAAGGTCAGCGCGCTCCAGTGGGACGCCACCGCGGCCGACGTCCTCAACCTCACCCGGGCCACCGGCCTCTCGCGCTTCCCCGTCTACCGCGACCGCATCGACGAGATCGTCGGCATGGTCCACCTCAAGGACGCGCTCGCCGTCGCCCCGCCCGCCCGGCTGCGTACCCCCGTGGGCCGGATCGCGGTCCCTCCGCTCCTCGTGCCCGGGACGCTGCCCGCCCAGACCCTCCTGGAGCGGCTGCGCCGAGAACAGCCCATCGCGGTCGTCGTCGACGAGTACGGCGGCACCGCCGGTGTCGTCACCCTTGAGGACATCGTCGAGGAACTCGTCGGCGAGGTCCGCGACGAGCACGACACCGTGAGCGACGGCCGGCCCGAAGTGGCCACCGCCCCCGCCGAGGACGGCCGGCCGACCTGGGACGCCGACGGCTCCTGCAGGGTCCACACCCTGCGCCGGATAGGCCTCGACGTGCCCGAAGGGCCGTACGAGACCGTCGCCGGTCTTGTCGCCGACCTCCTCGGGCGCATCCCCGCCCCGGGCGACCGGGCCGAACTCCCCGGCTGGCAGCTCTCGGTGCGCCAGGTCGACCGCTACCGCGCCGAGCGCGTACGGATCGTACGGACGGACCGGGAGCCGGCCGCCGGCCAGGACCACAACCCGGTCGGGGAGCCGGTCGCGGGCCGGAGCCAGGACCGGAGCGCGGTCGCGGAGCCGGTCGTGGGCCAGGGCCGGAGCCCGGTCGCCGCGCCGGTTGCGGGTCAGGGCGCCGTCGCTGTGCCCTCCGCCTCCCCGCTGGTCACGGAGGGCGTCCGATGAGCATGCTCCCCCTGCTCTTCGCCGTCCTCCTCGTCCTCGCCAACGGCTTCTTCGTCGGGGCCGAGTTCGCGCTCGTCTCCGTCCGCCGCAGCCAGATCGAACCGCTCGGCGGCGCCCGGGCCCAACAGGTTCTGTACGGTCTGGAGAACCTGCCGCAGATGATGGCGGCCGCCCAGTTCGGCATCACCGTCTGCTCCCTGACGCTCGGCGCCGTCGCCGAGCCGACCGTCGCCCGTCTCCTCGAACCCGTCTTCCACTCGGTCGGCGTCCCCGAGGGACTGATCCATCCCCTCGGTTACGTCATCGCCCTCGCCGCGGTCGTCTTCCTCCACCTCGTCATCGGCGAGATGGTCCCGAAGAACCTGGCGATGGCCGCGCCCGAACGGACCGCGCTCTGGCTCGCCCCCGGCCTCGTCGGCTTCGCCCGGCTCTGCCGTCCGGTCACGGCCGCGCTCGGCGCCTGCGCCCGGCTCGTCCTGCGGGCGTTCAAGGTCGAACCGAAGGACGAGGTGGAGGCGGTCTTCACCCGCGCGCAGCTGGGCCGGCTCGTCGAGGACGCCGGGCAGGCCGGACTGCTCGACCCGGCCGAGCAGGAGCGCCTGGAGGACGCCCTCGAACTGGGCACCCGCCCGGTGACGGACGTCCTCATCGCCCCGGCCTCCCTGATCACGGTCCCGCCGACGGTCACCCCACAAGAGGTCGAGGAGCTGACCGTGCGCACCGGGTACTCGCGTTTCCCGGTCCGCGCCGAGGAGGGCACAGCCTTCCAGGGCTTCGTGCATGTGAAGGACGTCCTCGACCTGGAGGAACGGGAGCGGCCGGTGCCGCCGCGGCTGTGGCGGCCGATGGCGACGGTCCCGGCCGAACTGCCGCTCGACGACGCCCTCACCGTGATGCGCCGCGCCGCCACCCATCTGGCGCAGGTCGAGGACGGCTCGGGCCGGGTGCTCGGTCTTGTCGCCCTGGAGGACGTCCTGGAGATGCTGGTGGGCGAGGTCCGCGACCCCGCGCACCGGAACCGCTCGGCGTCACCCGCCCAGCCCCTCGGAGCCGTATAGGCGTCACCCGCCAAGGCGCTCGGGGCCGGCAAGACACCCCCTGGTACCTGCCTTCCGGCCTCAGTACCCCGGCGGTTCCTGCTGCGGGCCGCGGTCGACAGGACCGCGGCCCGACAGGACCTCGCCGTACGCCTGCATGAGGTCGGCGAGCCGGAGGGTGGCGAGGTCCTCCCGGGTCGGGGTGCTCGCGTAGCCGGAGAGCCGCAGGTCCCGGTAGGCGCAGGACTTCTCGTACAGGGTCCGCAGGAAGCGCCCGTTGCCCAGTTCGTCGATCCAGCCCTGCTCGACGACGTGCCCGCTGATCGAGCGCAGTTCCTCGCGGGCCTCCTCGTCCCAGCCGTCCCCGTTGGCCGCGGCGAGGACCTCGCCGATGGCGGTGAGTTCCAGCGGCCGGTACGAGGGGAAGTCGACCCGGGTGGTGAACCGGGAGGAGAGGCCGGGGTTGGTGTTGAGGAGCCGGTCCATGCCCTCGGGGTAGCCGGCCAGGATGACCACGAGGTGGTCGCGGTTGTCCTCGGCCCGTTTGAGGAGGACCTGGAGCGCCTCGTCCCCGTAGGCGTCGCCCTTGCTGTAGCCGGTGTTGGAGAGCGCGTACGCCTCGTCCACGAAGAGCACCCCGCCGACCGCCGAGTCGATGAGCTCGTTGGCCTTGACCGCGGTCTGTCCGAGGAACTCACCCACCAGGTCGGCCCGTTGGGCCTCGACGAGATGGTCGCCGCCGAGCAGCCCGAGGGCGTAGAAGACCCGGCCGAGGATGCGGGCGACCGTGGTCTTTCCGGTCCCCGAGGGCCCGGAGAAGACGAAGTGACGCTTGGGAGGCTGGACCGGAAGGCCCTGGTCCGCCCGGAGTCGTGCCATCTCCAGCTGCGCCGACAACGCCTTGACCTGGCGCTTCACCGGCTCCATGCCGACCATGCCCTCCAGCTCGGCGAGCGCCGCCGCGAGCAGCGCCGGGTCGGTGGGCCCCTCGGGGAAGCGCGGCGGCACCGGCTGGGAGGGCAGCGGGGCCTTCTGCCGTACGGTCTCCGGCGGGGTGAGCGGGGCCACCGGCGGTACGGGCTCGGGTGCGAGCCGCAGTCCGTCGCCCAGTGGCCCGGGGTCGGGATCGGCGCCGGGCGCGGTGTCCCCGGCGTCCTGCCCGAGGCCCCCGCCGACGGTGCCCAGGGCGACCGTCGCGAGGCCGGCCGGGTCGTCCACGCCGTCGTACCCCTCGAAACCGTCGTACTCGGCGATCGCGGCGAGCCGCGCGGCGGTGTCCATGAACGTCGGGTCGATCCGGTGCACGGCCCGGTAGAGCGGCAGGGCGGCGGCGCTGCGCCCGGTGCCCTCATGGGCGCGCGCCAGCCAGTAGCGCAGCTCCTTGCGCTGGGGCTGCTCGCTGCGGCACCGCATGAGCGAGGCGGAGAGCAGCGGCTCGGCCTGGCCGTACATCTCCAGCCGGACCCGGGCCATGCCGCCGAAGAGCCCGGCCTCGATGCCGAGCAGTGGGTCGTCGACGAGGGTCTCGGTGTGCCGTACGAGCTGGTCCCAGTCCTTGACCAGATAGGACCGGCAGGCGTGCAGGAAGCGCACCTGGGGGTCGGTGTCGACCGGAGGGAGCCCCGCGAGCGCCCGGTCGAGCTCCGGTACGTGGCGCCCGTCGAGCCAGTGGGAGGCGTGCGCGAGCAGCAGGTCGCGCGGGCTCTCGAGCACCGGCTGTACCCACCAGCCCAGCCAGTACCAGGAGTTGAGGGTGCGCCGGTAGCGGGCCCGCTGCTCGCCGAAGCGGTCGCGGTTGCGGTACATCCGCAGCAGCGCGGTCGTGGTGTCGACCCGGAGCGCGTGCAGCCCGAGCCAGGCGTCCGCCATGCCGGGGTCCATCCGTACCGCCGTCCGGAACTCGTCCTCCGCCTGCGGATAGGCGCCCATCGTGTAGGCGTCGACTCCGCGCAGCCAGGCGAGCTCGGCGGGGGCCTGCGCGCCCTGCGTGCCGATGTCCATCGGGTCCCCCACAACCGTCTTCGCATGGACGGGATTTGACCGCACCTGGGGGCATCGTACCTGCGCAGGGGGTGCGCGCTTAAGGAGAAGCGCATGATCCGGAAGCGGTGACCCTGGGTGAGCGTCAGGGCTCGCGAAGGGCCCCGGAGAGGGCCGTCAGGGGGCCGTCGGGGGCAGAACGAAGCCCCCGATCACGGGGGAACAACCGGGGGCTTCGTGTCCGCGGCGGCTCCGAAAAGCCGCACATTCAGAACGTAAGACCTGTACGGCCCTGGGGTCAAGCGGAGTTGAGGCACTTGCGAAAGCGGACTTTCGACCTCTCAGTTCACGGACATGAAGCCGTCACGGTACGTGATGATCTGGTCCGCGCCCGCTGTCACACCCGGACCGGGAAGCCAGTCGTAACCCGTGCGGCACTCCCGTACCAGGGTGTCCGCGTCGGGCCGGGAGGGGTCGTCGGCGAAATGGCGAGTCTCCGCCACGGTCCAGCCGTCCCAGAAAGCGGCCTGGTCCGGACCGTCCCGGTGGCGGCCCCGCGCCCAGGACTCCTCGGGGTCGCGCTCCATCCACAACAGCCAGGCCAGGAACGGCCGCACCGCCCGCCGTCCCGCGCCGACGCCCTCGACGATCACGACGGGGGCCGGGGGCAGTGTCCGCGCCTCCCCGAAGCGCCGCAGCACCCAGTCGTACGGGCGGTAGGACGCCGTCTCGCCGCGCGAGAGGGGGTCGAGGACCTGCTCGCGCAGCCGACCGGTCCACGCGAAGAGCTCCTCGTGCGTCGCGAGATCGTCGAGGTGGAGGACGGGGGCGTCGCCGAGGGCGGCGGAGAGACGGGCCGCGAGGGTGGACTTGCCGGAGCCGGCGTGCCCGTCGACCCCGATCAGCCGGACCGGTCCGCAGGAGGGCGGCAGCCGGAGCAGCGCGTGCGCCGCGCGGTCGAGGTCGTTCATGGGCCCAGGGTAGGGGAGCGGGGACCTTCGCAGGTCAGCAAGGTACGGCCGTCACCGGTCGAGACCAATATTGGTACGGCGACGCGGGGCGAAGTGCTGGCGGAGGCGCGCCGCGAGCCGCGATAGTGGGCCGCGCGACCCGGGGCCGGAGGTCCGGTCGCCCGTGGTTCCCGCCACCCGCTCGTCCACAGGTCCGTACGCCCACCGTTCTCGACTGGGGGTCACCGCCCATGACCAGCTCCACCCCGCGCAGAACCGTTCTCGCCGCGGCCCTCGCGGCCGCCGGAACGGCCGCCACGGCCGCACCCGCCGGCGCCGCACCGGCCTCCGCCTCCGTGGCACCCGCCTCCGCCGCCCGGGGCCACGCCCCCGAGCCCGGACTCGTCGACAACCGTTTCTGGTCCTCGTACACCGACTGGAGGTGCGGCAGCGCCGCCGGCACCCGGGCGGTCGCCGGGTACCGTCCCGGCCTGGTCCTCGCCGCGCCCGACGGACGCACCGACTACACCGACCCGCACACCGGACGGACCTCCGCCTGGGAGTACGCGAGCTGGACCTCGCCCGTCCACACCCCGACCGTGCCCGCCACCGAGGTCATCGCCTCCTGGAACGCCCACACACCGCCCGGCACCTGGCTCCAGGTCGAACTGTCCGGCACCTACACGGACGCCACCGCCACGCCCTGGTACGTCCTGGGCCGCTGGGCCTCCGGTGACGGCGACATCCGGCGCACCTCCGTCGACGACCAGACCGACGGCAGGAGCACCGTCTGGACCGACACCCTCGCGATCGACGACGCGGCGAGCGGGCTGCGGCTCGTCTCGTACCGGCTGCGCCTGACGCTGTACCGCACCCCGGGAAGCACCGTCACGCCGACGGTCTGGCGGCTGGGCGCGATGGCGTCGGACATCCCGCACCGCTTCACGGTCCCGGCCTCCGCGCCGGTCCCGGCCCCCGAGCTGATCGTGCCGCGCTACTCGCAGAACACCCACATCGGGCAGTACCCCGAGTACGACAACGGCGGCGAGGCCTGGTGCAGCCCGACCTCCTCCCAGATGATCGTCGAGTACTGGGGGCGCCGGCCGTCGGCGGAGGACCTGGCCTGGGTGAACCCGGACTTCGTGGACCCCCAGGTCTGCCACGCGGCCCGCCAGACCTACGACCACCAGTACGAGGGCTGCGGCAACTGGCCCTTCAACGCGGCCTACGCGGCGACGTACCCCGACATGAACGCGGTGGTCACCCGACTGAGCTCGCTCACCGAACTGGAGGACCTGGTCCGCGCCGGCATCCCGGCCATCACGTCCCAGTCCTTCCGCAAGGAGGAGCTGACCGGAGCCGGCTACGGCACCGCCGGCCACCTCATGACCGTCATCGGCTTCACGGAGAACGGCGACGTCATCGCCAACGACCCCGCCTCCCCGAACAACGAGGCCGTACGCCGCGTCTACCGACGGCGCGAGTGGGAGAACATCTGGCTCCGCACCAAGCGCTACGACGCGAACGGCAAGGTCAGAAGCGGTACGGGCGGTGTCTGCTACCTCTTCTGGCCGGTCAAGTCAGCACCAAGTCAGCGCCGCGCGCTGCAGTCGCTGGGCCTGGTGTGAGCATGTACGGCCCCACAGCCGTCTCGACGACCTGACGGCAGCGCTCCTGGCCGTCCTGAGTGAGGTGGCGCGGGCCCCGACGTCGAGCACCGCGAACTCACCCCGAGCCTCAAGGTGAAGCGGCCCGTCGTGGAGAGTGAGTACGCCGAGCTCGTCGAGGCGATGTACGAGGGCGCCCGCGAAGCATGACGTCCGCACGTCCGGTACGGCAGGTCCACAGCCGTACCGGACGTCCCGTTCCCTACGCGGCCGCGGCCTCCGGCGGCGGGGAGCTCACGGCCTCCGGGCGGTCTTCCTCCCGGACAACCGCCTCGATGACGCTGTGCCCACGCGTGGTGGCCATGCCCGGGTCGTCCCACACCCGCCGCAGCGCGAATCCCGCCGAGTCCAGAAGCTCCGTCCACTCGCTCTCCGTGCGCTCCCTGCCTCCGAGGACCACCAGCATGAGAAGGTCTCCCAGGACGCTGCGCAGATCCCCCTCGGCCGGCCTCAGCACGCTCTCCACGAGGATGAGCCGTCCATGGGCGGGCATGGCCTCCCGTACCTTCCGGAGGATCTTCCTGGCGTTCTCGTCGTCCCAGTCGTGCAGGACGCGGGACAGGATGTACACGTCCCCGCCGGTGGTGACCGTGTCGAAGAAGCTCGTCCCGACCAGAGTGCACCGGTCGGCGACGCCGGCGAGGTTCTCCTCGGCCTGCGAGACCGTCTCGGGCAGGTCCTGGACCACACCGCGCATTCCGGGGTGGCGCGCGAGTACGGAAGCCATGAGCCGCCCGTCGCCACCGCCGACGTCGACGACCGTGCCGCACGTCCCGAACTCGTAGCGCTCCAGCGCCGCAACCGCGGCCGGCATGGTGGCGCCCATGGCGCGGTTGAAGACGCGCGCTTCGTCGGGGTTGGCGGCGAGGAACTCGAAGTAGTTCATCCCGAGCGCCTTGTCGAAGGCCGGACGTCCGGTCCTGACGGTGTGCAGGACGTCCGCCCAGGCGCGGAAGACGGCGCCGCTCTGCAGGAGCACACCGTCGCGGAACCCGTCCGCCGCGTCCTGCCGGAGCGCCCGGCCCGCCGGCCGCAGCGTGAAGGACTTCCCGGGGTGCTCGGCCAGCATGCCGAGGGCGGTGAGCGCCCGGCAGAAGCGGTAGAGCGCGTCCTCGTCACTTTCGGTCGACTTCGCGATGTCCCCGATCTCCCGGGGATCGTCGCCCAGGAGATCGGCCAGGCCCAGGTGCGCGGCCACGTAGATCGTCTGCCCGATCCACGGGCCGGACGCGTGGTACATCGCCTGGAGATCGGGTTCCTTCGGGGCATCGGTCGGCATGCTCTCCTCCAAGGGAGTCGGCGGCTGTCCTGGCATGGCTCTGATCCGTGGCGGGCCGCCGACGCTCAGCCCTCGGCCCCGGGGAGTTCGGCGACGACGAGCAGGTAGCCGAGCTCCCACACCTCGATGAGCTCCGACAGGTCGAGATCGTCGGCCATGTCGGCGCCGAGCGTCTCGTCGATGTGCTGCTTGTCGTGCGCGATCCGCCGGGCGATTCCCTCCAGGGTCCGCTTCATCACCTGCTCGCTGATATCGGACACCTCGACCAGGCGCAGGCCCGCCGCGCGCACCAGCCGGGGGTAGTCGTCGATGGTGACCATGGGGCCCATGACCCAGTTCTCGTAGAACTTCTCCACGGCCGGCCGCTTCCGCTCCGGAATGGGGGCGCGCTCGAAGAAGTCGGTCAGCACGAGCCGACCGCCGGGCCGGAGGACCCGGGCCATCTCGCCGAGCACCCGGAGGCGGTCGGGCATGTGGATGATCGACTCCAGCGCCCATACGGCGTCGAAGGAGTCGTCCTCGAAGGGCAGGGCCGCGGCGTCCGCATACTGGAACGAGACACGGTCGGCGAGCCCCGCCGAGGAGGCCCGCGCCCCGGCCCGTTCGACCTGTTCGTGGCTGACGGTGATGCCGAGCACGTCACTGCCGGTCGCCCGGGCCAGGCGCATCGCGGGGGTGCCCATCCCGCAGCCGACGTCGAGGACCCGGTTCCCGCGCTCGGCCCTGAGCTTCTCGATCATCAGCTCGGTGAACCGCTCCTCGGCGCGTTCCAGGGACCAGGTGTCCGTGGGGGCGTCCCAGTAGCCGAAGTGCAGGTTGTGGTCGCCGGTGAAATTGTCCGACTCGAAGCCGGCCATCTGGTCGTAAAGCATTCCGACTCGATCAGAAGAATTGATTTCCGCAGAGGGCATGTGATTCTCCATTTCGCTTCTATTGAACGAGGAGCACAGTGGCCGCAGTATGGCCGGGTGGTCGCCGCGGATATTTCGAATCCGGCGGCTCCGTTTCCCTTTTGGCGTGCGGTTTCCGGTTGATCTTCCGTGTGTCGCAGGGAACGCTACCAAGCCGTCTGTCGATCGGGCAACAAATTCTTTCATCTCGTGGATATTTCGGTGTTTGTTTCGGTGGTCCACGGATGACATGTTCTCGGCTATTCATTTCACACCGTGGGCCCCGGTGGCTGGGGCGGGACGGAGCGCTGACGTTGACTCTCGATGCGGTCCGATGTCGCACTTTTGACCATTTCGCGCCATTTACTATGCAGTGGATGGCCTGTTCGTGTTGATTCCTGTCTCACATTGTGTGCCTTTGCCCGAGGCGCCCGGGTTGCACATCGCGGTTTCAGCCATATGTGGGTACCACTCGGCCATCGGGCTGGCGTGAAATCGGACGCGATGATTCACTCGTCAGGGCGATGGGGTGCGAGAAATGGCCCCCTGTCGGCCACCGGCTCAGCAGTCAGCACAACGGGTGTTTGACCGCTTAGGTCTGCGGATCCATCAAATGGGGGAGTAGTGCTGAAAACGGGGGTTCCCGGAGAGGTCTTCTCCGGTGACGAAAGGCCGGGGCGACGGCCGGCGGCCTTCGGTATCGAGCGTTGATCCGGCCGCCATCCGCGGTCGATGAATGACGCGTGAGTATCGGGCCGGGCCGGCGCGCGTCCCTTTCGTGAGTCAGCGTGCCGCACGGCCGTCCCGCTGGTCGCCACGCTGTCCTCGCGTCGGTCCATCCGCCCACCGCGCCCACCGCGCCCGACGGCACGCCTGACCGCGCCGGTTCCGGATCTTCCCACCGGCGCGGTCCCGCGAGGCCTGTCCGGTGCGGCCACGCTTCGCCGGACAGAGTCGACCGGCCTGCCCGGTGCGGCCATGCTTCGCCGGACAGAGCCGTCAGGCCTGCCGGGTGCCGCCATGCTCGCCGGACAGAGCCGTCCGGCCTGCCCTTCCTCCTCCGTGTGTCATCCGCGCGTCCATGTCAGAACACGTGATTCCTGCCCCAAGCCACGCTTAAGGAGAAAGATCGTGCCTGCCACCTCCACGCCGTCTCAGGATCCGGACCTCATGCAGCTGTACCACATGGGCGGTCCCTGGATCGGTCAGACCATGTACGTCGCCGCCGAGCTCGGCCTTGCCGACCACCTGGGCCCGGAGCCGAGGTCCATCGCGGAACTCGCCACCGTCACCGAGGCCGACGAGGACGTCCTGTACCGGTTCTGCCGCGTCCTCGCCTCCATGGGCGTGCTGCACGCCCACCCCGGCAAGCGCTTCTCGCTGACCGAGGCGGGTGGCATTCTGCGCAGCGACGCCCCCGGAGGCTTCCGCTACGGCGTCATGCTCCAGAGCGGTGCCTGCTTCCGCGCCTGGACCGAGGTGATGCACACGGTCCGCACCGGGAAGCCGGCCTTCGACAAGGTGCACGGCGCCGCGTACTACGACTACCTCGAAGCCAACCCGGCGGAGAACGAGCTGTTCAACCGGGCCATGGGCGTCACCTCCCTGGCTCCGGCCGTCGCCGCCCTCGAACGGTACGACTTCTCGGGCATCAAGCGCCTCGTCGACGTCGGCGGTGGGGTCGGCACCCTGCTGGCCGCCGTCCTCAAGATGAACCCGGGAATGACGGGCGTCGTCCAGGACCTCGCCACCGTGACCGCCGAAGCCCCCGCCCACCTCGCGGAACAGGGCGTCGAGGACCGCGTCGAGGTGGTCAGCGCGAGCTTCTTCGACTCCGTCGTGCCCGGCGCGGACGCCTACGTGCTCTCCCGGGTGCTCCACAACTGGAGCGACGCGGACTGCCTGAAGATCCTCGGCCGCATCCGGGAGGTGATGCCCCCGCACGCCAAGCTCATCGTCGTCGACAGCGTGGTCCCCGAAGAGGGCGGTCTGCACCCCAGCATGCTCGCCGACCTCTTCATGATGGTCATCCTCGGCGGCAAGGAGCGCACCGAGCAGGACTGGCGCGAACTCCTCGACGCGGCCGGCTTCCGCATGACCCAGGCGGTGCAGGCCGAGAACGCCGGCGGCACGCTCGTCCACGCTCTGGTCGAGGCGGTACGGCGCTGACGGTGACAGACCTCCGACGCCCTTCGTACGCGCCGAGGGCCGGGCAGAGCCCCCACACCCCTCCGCACAGCCCTGCGACAAGCGCGCACCGCACCGTCCGCACCGTCCGCACCGGAGAAGAGGTACTCGCATGGTGACCCGCAGAGCATTCATCCGCACGGGCGCGATGGCGACACTGGCAGCCGCGGGCATGTCGACCACACTGCCCGCCGTCCTGGCCCACGCCGCCGACCCGCCCAACTGGGCGCAGCTCCAGCAGCGTCTGAGCGGCACCCTCGTCCTGCCGTCCGATGCCGTGTACACCGCGGCCAAGCAGCTCTCCTGGACCGAGTTCGACACCTTGACGCCGGCGGCCATCGCGTACTGCCAGTCGGAAGGCGACGTGAGCGCCTGCCTGAAGTTCGCCCGGGCCAACGGAATCCCCGCCACCGCGCGCAGCGGCGGACACAGCTTTATGGGCTTCTCGCTGACCACGGGGCTCGTCATCGACGTCTCCCGGCTCAACGGCGTCACCGCCACCGGCAACAAGGTCACCATGGGCGGGGGAGCGCTCCAGATCGACACGGTCAGCGGACTGTCGGGGACGGGCCTCGCCCTGCCCGGCGGCCTCTTCCCGACCGTGGGTGCCGGCGGCTTCATCCAGGGCGGCGGCCTCGGGTGGCAGACGCGCTTCCTCGGCATGGCCTCCGACACCCTGGAGAGCGCTCGGGTCGTGTTGGCCGACGGCAGCGTCGTCGTCGCCTCGGCGGACTGCAACGCCGACCTCTTCTGGGCACTGCGCGGGGGCGGCGGCGGCAACTTCGGCATCGTCACGTCCTACCGGGCGGTCGCGACCGCGGTGCCCACGCTCTCGCGCTTCACCCTCAACTGGACCTGGGACCAGGCCGCGGACGTCCTGACGGCCTGGCAGCACTGGGCCATCGCGGCCCCGCGCGCCCTCAGCTCCGGGCCGGTCCTCGCGCTCTTCGACGCGGCGCCCGGCAACGTCCCCACGGTGGGCGTGTCCGGGGTGTGGCTGGGCGACCCCGCCCAGCTGACGCCCCACCTGGACACCCTGGTCGGGGAGGTCGGCCACGCCCCGACGGTCCGTACCGTGGTCGACTCCACCTATACGGACGGGATGCTCGCGCTGTACGGCTGTGCCGACCTGACGGTGCCGCAGTGTCATCTGCCGGGCACCACGGGGGAGGGCAAGATCAGGCGCTTCAACTGGTCTTTCGACCGGAGCCGTTTCTTCGGCGCCGCCATACCCGCGACGGGTGTCGACGCGCTGCTCGCCGCCTTCGACGCCGACCGGGTCGCCGGGCACTCCAGGTTCATCCGCACCCTCGCCCTCGGCGGCCGGGCGAACGACCCGCGCCGCACGGAGACCGCGTACGTCCACCGCGACACCGAGTTCGTGATGAGCATCGCCACGGGTCTGCCCACGTCAGCGCCGCCGGAGGCCGACCGGACCGTCGCCCGCAACTGGGCCGGCAGCGTCTTCGACGCGGTCAACCCCCATTCGAACGGCGAGAGTTACGTCAACTACCTCGACAAGGTCCTGCCGAACTGGGCCGACGCCTATTACAAGGAGAACCTGAACGGGCTGCGGGCCGTGAAGCGGCACTACGACCCGACCAACTTCTTCCGGTTCGCACAGAGCATCAGCTGACTTACCGCGGGTGGTCGGCCCAGCGCGTGGCCGGCCACCCGCGCGGCCGTAGTGGCAGGAACTAGCGTCCAGGAGAGTCGTGCAACGCATCTTGGTAGAACGTTGGTCGGAGTTACTCGTTCTCAACCGCACCGTCGACACCCTGTGCCAGGGGACCGGCGACCTCTTCATGATCGAAGGGGCCTGCGGCGTCGGCCGCACGGCCCTCCTGCTCGAACTCGAGAAGATGGCCTCCGCACGCCAGCTGACCGTCTGCACGGCTCGCTGCAGCACCATGGAGGCGGACTTCCCCTACGGAGTGATGCGCCAGCTCCTGGAGCCGCACCTCTCCACCCTGGCGGCGGACGGCACCGAAGCGGCACGATCCGCCGTCGATCTGCTGCGGACCATGGACTCCGACACCGGTGTGCACGACGTCCACGTCCTCCACGCGATGCTCGGGGCCATCCGCAGTCTCGCCGAACGCGCCCCGGTGGTCCTGGCCGTCGACGACCTGAACTTCTGCGACGAGCCGTCCCTGCACGCCCTCGCCTACGCCGCCCGGCGTCTGAAGGGGTGGCCCGTCGCGATCGTGGGCACGCGGCGGCGCGGTGAGCCGGTGACCGCGCCGGCCATGCTGGCGGCTCTCCAGGAAGCCGGCGGATGGACCGCGCTGCACCCCGCGCCGCTGACCGCGGCCGGTACGAGGGAACTGGTCGACGCGCTCCTCGGCCACACCCCCCTGTCGGTCGTCGAGGAGGTCCACGCGCTGACCGGGGGGAACCCGATGCTGCTCGACGCAGTCATCAGGGCCTCGACCGTGCCCCACCGGGAGTCCGCCGGAGCCGACTGGTCCATGGGAGCGCTGGAGAGCCTCGTCGGAAGCACGGTGCGGACCCGGCTCTCGCACCTGCCCGCCGAAGTGCCGCGCGTCGCCGAGACCATCGCCCTCCTGGAGGGGCGGGCCGACTCCGCGCTCACCGCCGAGGCCGCCGGCCTGCCGGAGCGGGAGGGCGCGGGCGGCCTGGCCGTGCTGGCCGGCATGGGCCTGCTGACCGACTCCGCGTATCCCTCCTACGTCCACCGCGTCGTGGGCAAGGCGCTGCGGAGGCTCCCGGAATCCGTGGTGCCGGAGTGTGTGCACCGCCGCGCCGCCGAGGGACTGCACCGACGCGGCGCGCCCTCGGCGGAGGTCGCCCGGCATCTGCTCCGTACCGGGCCGACCGGGACCGACTGGGCCCCCGAGCTGCTGCGCGCCGCGGCCATGGAGGCCGTGAACGAGCGCAAGGCGGAATGGGCGCGGACCCTGCTGCGGCGTGCCCTCGAGGAGTCCCTGCCGGACGAGACGCGCGACGGGATCCAGACCACTCTGGACTGCGTCGAACTGATCACCGACCCGCACGGCCTGGTGCCCCGGCTCCGGGCGCGGCTGGGCCGGGAGCCGGACCCGCACGCCCGGGTGCGTACCGTCCTCGCCTATGCCCAGGGGCTTCTGCTCACCCATCAGGTCGAGCAGTCCGCGGAGGCGCTGGAGGAGTGTCGCCTCGGCATCGCGGCGCTGCCGCCGTCCCGGTCGCGCGAAGCGCTGCTGCGTCAGATCGACAGCGCCGAGGCGATGACGGCGCTGTTCGGCGCGTCGGCGGCGACGCAGATCACCGATCTGCTCGCGAAGCTTCCCGAGTGGGGAACCGGCAGCCGGCTGCACCGGCTGTCCCTGGAGAGCCTCAAGGCCGCCATCGAGGTGCGGACCTCGGCGGACGCGGTGATCCAGGCCCTGGACGAGGCGCTCACGAGCCAGCTGCAGACGGGCCGGGAGTCGCTGTCCATGCCGTACACGCCGTTCACGCTGCTCTGGGCCGACCAGCTGGAACTCGTGGACCAGTGGTGCGACGCGATGTTGACCGGGCGGGGGTCGGTCAATCTGTCGACGACGGTCGTGGCGTTTGCTCTCCGGTCCGCCTCGCGGCTGGAGTCCGGGCGGCTGGCCGAGGCGGAACACGACGCCCGGCAGGCCCTGGAGGTGCTCGGCGAGCAGCAGGGCCCGGACCCGATGCAGTCCCTGGTGCTCGCGCCGCTGCTGAAGGTGCTGGTCGAACTCGACCGTGCCGAAGAGGCCATGACCTTGCTGGAGACCCGCGGTTGTGCGGGGGAGCTCCCCGATCTCTGGCCGTACACCATGGTTCTCGAGGCGCGTGGTCGGGTGAAGGGCGCCCGCGGCGACATCGAGGGAGCGCTGGAGGACCTGATGGAGAGCGGCCGGCGGATGGAGCTCTGGGGAACGGTCAATCCCGCCGTCTCACGGTGGCGCTCCGAGGCGGCTTTCATGCGCAACCGGCTGGGTGACGTCGAGGGTGCACTCCGGCTGGCGGAGGAGGAGCTGTACGCGGCCCGCCGGTGGGGCACCACGCGGGCGATCGGCGTGGCCCTGCGGGCCAAGGGCCTCATTCTCGGCGGCGAGGAAGGGGCGGCCGCGCTGGCCGAGGCCGTGGAGCTGCTCGGATCCGGCCCGGCCCGGCTGGAGGAGGCGTACGCGGAATCCGGACTCGGCATCGTGCAGCGGCGCGGGAACAACAGACGGGCGGCGAGGGAGTCGCTCCGGCGTGCCCTGGCGCGCGCCCAGCAGCTCGGCGCGGTACGTCTGGCCTCGCGGGTCCACGCGGAGCTGCTGGCCGCGGGGGGCCTGCCCAGGCGCTGCGAGCACTTCGGGGCCAAGGCGCTCACGGCGAGCGAGTACCGGGTGGCCCAGCTGGCCGCGGGCGGCCGGACCAACGGATCGATCGCCCGCGAGCTCTTCGTGACCAGGCGGACCGTCGAGACGCATCTGACCCGGGCCTACCGCAAGCTCGGGATCCAGAGCCGCTCCGAACTGGGCCGGGTGCTCCAGGCGTGATCCGGGGCCGGTGCGGCCGGCGGCCGGCGCGTGTCACGCGTCGGCCGTCACGCCTGCCGGGGGGCGCAGGCGTTGTCGTACTCCTGCCCGTTCTCGATACGGGCGACCGGGGTGCCGACGAGTCGGCCCAGGACGGTGTGCAGTGCCTGCCGGGCCGACGGCTCCAGGTCGGAGAGCAGGCTGTCCTCGATCGCCCGGACGTCGTCCCGCGCGGCGTCGAGGACGCGCCGGCCGGTGTCGGTCGCCTCGACGATGCGGGCCCGCCGGTCCGCCGGGTCGGGTCGGCGGGCGACCAGCCCGGCGGCTTCCAGCTCGTCGAGGACGAGGACGAGCTTGCTCTTGTCGACGGAGACGGCCTGGGCGAGGGCGAGCTGGCTCCTCGTGGGCGCGTCGACGATCGCCATCAGCACCGTGTAGCCCCACAGGGACAGGCCGTGCTCGCGTACGGCCGAGGCCTCCGCGGTGGCGAGGCCCTGCTTGAGCCGGGCGAAGAGCCAGTGCAGATCGCTGTGGAGCCGGCTGCCCGACGCCTGCTCGTCGGCGGGAGTGGTGAGGGACATGTCAGCAGAATAGCAAAGGACCAAAATCGTCTTGACTTGAGATTATCTTGGCTTACTCTGGTCAAGACTTCAGATCGTCTTGCTTGGAAGGGATCGTTGTGCCGCAGCTTTTGCATCTCGACGCCAGTGCCCGAAGCGACTCGTTCTCCAGGGAGCTCGGCGTCGCCTTCGTCGACCACTGGAAGGCAGCACACCCGGACGGGGGGTACACCTACCGCGACCTGGTGGCGGACCCGGTGCAGCCGATCGACGAGGCCCGCGTGAAGCTGTCCACCCAGTCGTCCCTGAACGGGGTCAAGGACCTCGCGGCCATGGACGAGGTGGCCGCCACGCCCGAGCTCGCCGAGGCGTGGGCCGCGACCCGCCCCCTCATCGAGGACCTCATCTCGGCGGACGTCCTGGTCATCGGGACGCCCATGTACAACTTCACCGTCCCGGGCGCCCTCAAGACCTGGATGGACCGGGTGACCCTGCCGTGGCTCCCGCTCGCCGGCAAGTCCGCCGTCATCCTGAGTGCCCGCGGCGGCGCGTACGGCCCGGGCACGCCGCGGGAGCAGTTCGACTTCCAGGAGCCCTTCCTCCGCGCCTACTTCTCGGTCCTCGGACTGGAGGACCTGGAGTTCGTGCACACCGAACTCACCCACGCGCCGGTCATGCCGTTCCTCGCGCAGTTCCGGGACGTCCACGAGGCGTCGCGCGAAGCCGCGCTCGACCGGGTCAAGGCCCTGGCCGCCCGCGTGCCCGCAGAGAACCCCGCCGCCTGAGACGCCGCAGCGGGCGGTGAGGGCCGCCCCGTCCGTCGCACGCGCACTTCCGCAGAACACGCACTTCGTAGGAGAGGACACCTCGCACGATGGATACCGCACTCAAGGACCGCGTGGTCCTGGTCACCGGCGCCTCGACCGGCATCGGCGCCGCGACCGCCCGGGCGTACGGTCAGGAGGGCGCCCGGGTCGCCATCACCTACCGCAACAACCCGGAGAAGGCCGAGAAGGTCGTCTCCGAGATCGAGGGCGCGGGAGGGCGGGCGCTCGCGGTCCGCCTCGACCTCGAAGACCTCGGCACCGTCGAGGAGGCCGTGAACACGGTCGTCGAGGAGTGGGGCGGGATCGACGTCCTCGTCGCCAACGCCGTGCGCTGGGGCGGCGACGGCCCGCCGGACCCGAGCATCCGCTTCGAGGACGTGCCTCTCGAGGAGTGGCAGGCCATGATCAGCGCCAACCTGATCGGAGCCGCCGCCCAGGTGCGTGCCGTCCTGCCGAGCATGCGCGCACGCGGCTGGGGCCGGATCGTGCTGATCTCCTCCAGCGTCGCCGAGGAGGGCCTGCCGGGCCCCGGCCCCTACGGGACGGCCAAGTCCGGACTCTACGGGCTCGCCCGTAGCCTCGCCTGGGAGGCGGGCAGGGACGGCATCCTCGTCAACGTGGTGGCCCCCGGCTTCACGCTGACCGACAGCCGTCCGCCCATTCCCACGTTCATCACCGACAAGCTCGCCGCCGGCACGCCCACGCGCCGTCTCTCCGACGCGGACGACGTCGCCAAGCTGGTGCTGTTCCTCGGCTCGGGAGCCAACGGCAACCTCACGGGTGAAGTCGTCCGTGACGGCTCGTCGGCCGCCCGCGCCCCCCACGTCGGTCCCTGACCCTGAAACACCCCTGAACCACCCCTGACCGGGGTTCCGTCCCGCCGTGGCGAGACGGAACCCCGGTCTTTTTCATGCCCGGACGACGCCCGCACCGCCCCGGACGGCGAGCCCGCACCGCCCCGGACCGCGAGCCTGCACCGAGTGACGACCACGACGGCACGGAGTGACGGAGATTGTGACGGTACTGCTCTGACGCCCCCGCACCGCCTCTCCCCGGAGGATGACTCATGAACGGGGCGGCCGAGGAGCCGCCCCGCAAGGGAGAGGAAGGGCAGCAGGACATGCAACCCCGAATCGCCATCATCTACTTCAGCTCGAGCGGGGTGATCTCGCAGGCCGCCGAGCACCTGGCGGAAGGGGCCACGGCACGGAACGCGGAAGTCCGCGTACGGGCCCTGGGCACGCAGAGCGAGTCCGCCGACCCCGATTCCCCGGCGCCGGCCGGACGGCCCGCCGCGCCGACACTCGACGACCTCGACTGGGCGGACGGGCTGCTGATCGGGACCCCGACGTGGTTCGGCAACATCGCGGCCCCGCTGAAGGCGTTCCTGGACACCACGAGCCCCCTGGCGCTGCACGGCCGGCTGGCCGACAAGCCCGTCACCGGGTTCACCAGCGCCTCGCTGCCCAACGGGGGCCAGGAAGCCGCGCTGCTCGCGCTGTATCACACGATGTTCCACTGGGGCTCGCTGATCGTCCCCACCGGATACACCCATCCCGTACTGCGCAGGATCGGCGGCAACCCCTACGGCCTGTCCCTGACGGCCCCGGACTCGGGCCGCCTGACGGCCGACCAGATCGAGGCGGCACGTTTCGTGGGCGACAGGATCGCCCGGCTGGCCGGGCGGCACGCCTCCGCCGGCCTGCCGTCCACCCGCGAGCTCTGGGCGTCCAACGCCCGCACCGGCCCCGCGGGGGCCCTCGCCGCCGTGGACTCCCGGCGCGCGTGAAACCCGAGCTCCCCCACCAATGAGGCGAGAGGCCCCGATGAACGCGAGAACACGAGTGGCAGTGGTCGGCGCAGGCTGGGCCGGCGGACTGCACCTGGAAGGATTCCGGCGCGCGGGCGCGGAACTGGTGGGCGTCTTCAGCCGCACCCGGAGCCGGGCCGAGCAGCTCGCGGCCCGCTACGACGTGCCGGTGGTCGCCGACAGCCTCGCCGCGCTCCTGCGCGAGGCACGGCCGGACGTGGTGTCCATCGCCTCGCCCCCGCCCGCCCACCACCGGCAGGTCATCGAGGCCGTCGAAGCGGGCTGTCACGTCCTGTGCGACAAGCCCGTGGCCATGACGGCGGCCGAGGCGGAGGAGATGCTCGCGGCGGCCGTCAAGCAGGGCGTCCACCACGCCACCGGCTTCATCTGGCGCGGCGACCCCGGCCTCTCCCGGATGCGGGACCTCCTGCGGGCCGGACACGTGGGCCGGCTGCGCGAAGTCCACAGCACCTGCGCACTCGGTGCGCCGCGCATGGCCATGAACTGGATCTACGACGAGTCGGCGGGCGGCGGCGGGCTCATGCAGCACGGCACCCACGTCATCGACCGTCTCCGCTGGCTGCTGGACGCGGAGTTCACCGCGCTGACCGGCCGGCTCCTGCACGACGTGCGCACCGCGCCGGTCGGCCCCGACTTCCACAACACCCTCGACGCCTTCGCCTGGGCCAGGGACAACCACGGCCGCGAGCCCGTCGGACTGCCGACCGCTGAGGTCACCGCCGACGTCGGCTACGACATCCTCGCCGAGCTGAGCACCGGCGTGCGGGTGCGGCTGTGGGAGTCCACCCACCTCACCGGACCGGCGGAGGAACAGATCACCGTCATCGGTGACGACGGCGCCCTGACCTGGGGCGGTACGGACGGGCTGACCTTCCAGCCCCTCGGCGGACCGGCGGAACGGCTCGCCGTGGACGGAACGTCAGGCTCCGGGGCCAACACGCGGCACGAAGTGGGCCTGCGCCGCTGGGAACGGCTCAGCACGGCCTTCCTCACGTCCATCCGGACCGGCATCCCGCAGGACCACCCCACCCTCGAGGACGGCTGGCACGTCGCACGCATCGTCGACGCCGTCAAACGCAGCCATACGACCCGACGCTGGGAGGAAGTGTGAGCGCGCAAGCACCCACGGTGCCGAGCAGTCACCTGAGAGTCATGTTCTTCCTGACGGTCGAGGAAGAGGCCCAGGGCCGCTTCCTCGCCGCCTACGACCGCATCTGCGCCGACGTGGCGAACGTCCCCGGACACCTCATGGACCAGGTGTGCCAGTCGCTGACCGACCCCCAGGAGTGGGTCATCACCAGCGAGTGGCGCAGCGCCGAGGACTTCCTCGCCTGGGAGGCGGGGGAGGGGCACCGGGAGCTGGCGATGCCGCTCGTCGCGGAGACCACCAGCCGCCGGTCGCTGCGCTTCACCGTGCGGCGCGAGACCCGGCAGAAGACCGGGATCCGATGAGCGGCCGGGGACGCGTCCTGATCGCGGGCGCCGGCATCGCGGGCCTCGCCACGGGCATCGCCCTGCGACAGGCCGGCTTCGACGTGACCGTCTTCGAGCGGGCCGGCGACCCCCTCGCCGCCGCGGGCTCGGCACTCGGCCTGCACCCGACGGCCGTACTGGCCCTGCGGTCCCTCGGCCTCGACGGCCCGGTCGTCGAGGCCGGCGCGGAGGTCCACCGGTGGGAGCTGCTGGACTGGCGCGGCGAGCGCATCGGCGGCTGGCCGCAGACCAAGGTCTCCGAGGCGTTCGGCGCGCCGAGCATCACCCTGCCGCGCGCCCGCCTCCACCAGGTTCTCCACGGGGCCTTTCCCGCCGGGGAGCTGCGCCGCGGAGCCACCGCGGTGGGGTACCGCGAGACCGACGCCGGAGTCGAGATCCTGCTCGCCGACGGAACACGCGAGAGCGGCGACCTGCTCATCGGGGCTGACGGCCTGCACTCGGCGATCCGGCGCCATATGCACGGGGACGCACCGCTGCGCGCGGCGGGCTTCACCGCCTGGCGGGCGGTCAGCGACGAAGTCCTCACCGATGACACCGTGCCCACGGCACGTCAGACACTCGGCGCCGGCGCCACCTTCGGCTCCTGGCCACTGCCGGGCGGACGCACGTACTGGGTCGCGACGCTCTCCGACGAGGCGCAGAAGGACGCGGGACTCGCCGACCGCCCGGAGGGCTCCGCCCACACGGCCGAGGAGCACGCCCTTCTCGCCGAGGCCTTCCGGACCGCGCAGTCCCCGGCCGCCGGGCTCGTCGAGGCGACGCCGTCGCACCGGGTCGTCCGCACGCCGATCGTCGACCGGCCGCCACACGCCGGCTGGTCCACCGCACGCACCCTGCTCATCGGCGACGCGGCCCACCCCATGGTGCCCACCACCGGCCAGGGAGGCGGGCAGGCGCTGCTGGACGCCGCGGCGCTCGGCCCCGTACTGGGCGGCGTCGACCTGCGCGAGCGGCACGCCCTCGGCGAGCGGCTCCACGCCTTCGAGGAGCAGCGCTTCCCGGCGGCCACCGGAGTCGCGCAGGCCGCATGGCACCTGGGTCGCCTCCACCACGAAAGAGACCCCGAACAGGTCGCGCTGCGCGACCGCCGTCTGCACGCCACCACCGAGGCCGAATGGCTCAGCCGCCAGGGGCTGGGCCCGGCATCCACCGCCGGCTCCAGGAGCGCCAGATGAACCGCTACGCACTCACCTTCACCGTGAAACCGGGAACCGAACCCGAGGTCGCCCGCATCCTGTCCGGCTACGGCCGTCCGGCAGCGGGGCAACGGCCGGGCGGTCCCGCACTGCTGCGCAGGACCTCCGTGTTCCTCGCCGGGAACCGGGTGATCCGGGTGATCGACGTCGACGGAAAGCTCAGCACCGTCATGGCGCACCTGGGAAGCCAGCCCATGATCAAGGCAGTCGAGGAGGCCCTCGACCCACACCTGGAGGAGCCCCGGGACCTGTCCGGAGCCGACGGAGCCCTCGCCTTCCTGCACCGGGCACTCCTCCCGGTCGTCCACGACCGGCACACCCCCGCCCACCTGCTGCCCGGCGGCCCCGAGGCCTCCGAGAACCGCGTCGGACTGCTCTACCCGGCCCGGCAGGGGCGGGGCGGCGAGCTCGCCGAACTCCTCACCGGCACCCGGGTGCTGCGCCCGGACGTCCCCACCACCCTCGCCCGCACCACGATCTTCCGGCGCGGAGACGTGGTCCTGCGCCTGGTCGAGGCGCAGGGCGACATCGAGGACGCCCTCGACCGGATCGCCGAGGCCGCCACCCGCCACGGCGGCGACAAACTGGCCGAGCTGATCGAGTCCACCGAGAACCTCGACGACAAGGACGGCTTCAGGGCCTTCCTTGACCGCATCTCCGCTCCCCTCCTCACGGACCGCCGGATCGGAGTGCCGGCATGAGCTCCGGAACCACCGCGGCCGTGCTCGGCCTGGGCGTCATGGGCGGCGGCATCGCCCGCCGCCTCCTGGACCGAGGGGTCTCGCTCACCGTGTGGAACCGCTCGCCGGAGCCCGCCGAAGCCCTCCGCGCGCTCGGCGCGACGGTGGCGCGGACTCCCGCCGAGGCGGCCCGCCACGCGGATGTCGTCCTCGTCTCCCTCGCCGACGGCGCGGCCACCGAACAGGTGCTGCTGGGCCCGGACGGCGTCCTCGGAGACGGCCCCATCGACGGGGTTCTCGCCTCGGCGAGCACGATCGCCCCGGATCTCCTGCGTGTCCTGCGCGAGCGTACGCCCACGGTGCTCGACCTGGGCCTGCTCGGCAACGGCGAGCACGCCAGGAACGGCGAACTGCGGGTCTACGCCGGAGGAACCGAGAAGGACCTGGCGCGGGCCCAGGACGTCCTCGACCTCATCGCCAAGCAGGTGGTGCACGTCGGCGGGCCGGGCGACGGCATGCGGCTGAAGCTGCTGATGAACGCCCTGATGGGCATCCAGGTACAGGCCATGGCCGAGGCGACCGCACTCGGCGAGGCGACCGGACTGCCGCGCCAGGCCGTGCTCGACGCCATCACGGTCAGCGGATTCGCCACGCCGGTCATGGGTTTCAAGGCCCGGCGGCTCGCCGCGGACCGCTACGACAAGCCCGACTTCCGCCTCCGGCTCATGGCCAAGGACCTCGGACTCGCGGTGGCCGAGGCGGACCGCACCGGCCTCCGTCTGCCCCTCGTCGAGAGCGCCCTGGCCACCCACGAGCAGGCCGTGCGCCGCGGCGACGGAGACCTGGACTGCGCCGCCGTCGGCCGCACCCTCACCGCTGCCGACGGGGAGGGGAGCAAGCCGTGACCATCGACGTGCACGGCCATCTCAGCCCGCCGGAGTCGCTGCGCAGATACCCCATGCCTCGCTCGCTCGGCGACGCGGAGGCGATGATCGAGACGAAGCTGGCCGCCGGCGTCGATCTGACGATCATCGGCAGCCCGGTCGGGGGCGGCGCGATGGTTCCCCTGCCGGGGGTCGACAACTACGCGCAGACCGAGGAGGAACTGGCCCGCTTCCACGACTGGCTCGGCGAGTTGGTCGCCCGCCACCCGAACCACCTGCGGGCCTACGTCTACGTGAACCCGTTCGGGGGCGACGCGCACCTCGCGGCCGTCCGCGCGCGGCTGGCCGACGACGAGTTCGTCGGACTCATCGCGAACAGCAGCGTCGCGGGCCGCTACCTCGACCACCCCGACGCCGCCGACTTCTTCGCCCTCGCCGCCGAGACCGAGGCCCCCGTGCTCCTGCACGCACCCGCCGCACCCGCCGCGGGCGCCGGACTCGCGGACCTCATGGCCGTGGAACAGCTCGGCCGGTTCGCCGACGTCACGATCGGCCTCGCCTGCTGCGTACTCGGCGGCTGGCTGGAGCGCCACCCCGGCCTGCGTCTCATCGGCCAGGGTGCGGGCGGCGCCCTCGCCCTGCTCGCGGAGAAGCTCGACCGTGCCTGGTCGCCCGAGCACTGGCAGCGGGGCCCCGGCCCGCGCCCCGGCCCCGGCGCCCCTCCGCTGCCCCGGCCGCCCAGCAGCTACCTCGGACGCCTCTGGGTGGACACCGCCACCCCGAGCACCGCGGCCGTCGAGCTCGCCCTGCGCGTCTTCGGCCCCGACAAGGTCCTGTACGGCACCGACTCCCCGCCCCTTCCCGGCACTTCCGTCACCGAAGGGCTCCGGCTCGTCGAGCGCCTCGACGTCCCCGAGACGGACCGGCAGGCCGTTCGCGAGGGGAACGCCCGCGCGCTGTTCGGCGCGAGCCTGCCGCGCCCGGTCCCGGCCGGCGCCTGACCGACCACCGTCCCCGTCCCTTCCCGTACCACTTGGAGCATCCGTGACCACAAGCAAGCCCACCATCCGTATCGTCTCGATCGACGAGGTCCCCGCCAACCGCAAGCGCGGCGGCGACATGCGCACCCTGCTCAGCCCCGGCACGGTCGGGTCCACCTCGGGCTTCATGGGCGTGGCGATCCTCAAGCCCGGAGAGCGCGTGGTGGAGCACTACCACCCGTACTCCGAGGAGTTCCTGTACCTCACCACCGGCGAGGTCACCGTCGACCTCGACGGCGTGCCCCACGAGGCGCACGCCGGCCAGGGCCTCCTGGTCCCCATCGGCGTCCGGCACCGCGTCCGCAACACCGGTGACGAGGAGGCGCGGATCGTGTTCCACCTCGGTCCGCTGGCGCCCCGCCCCGAGCTGGGCCACGTCGACACCGAGGTCTTGTCGTGACCCGTCAGGCGGTCGTCACCGGCGTGGGAGTCGTAGCCCCGGGAGCCACCGGCGCGAAGGCCTTCTGGGAGCTCCTCTCCTCCGGCCGCACCGCCACCCGGGGGATCACCCTCTTCGACCCCGCGGGCTTCCGTTCCCGGATAGCAGCCGAATGCGACTTCGACGCCGGGACCGTACTCGCCCCGGAACAGATCTCGCGTATGGACCGGTACGTGCAGTTCGGCGTGGCCGCGGCCCTGGAGGCCGTCGCCGAGGCCGGCCTCGGAACCGACGAGGAGCTGTCCTGGCGCACCGCCGTCTCGATGGGCAGCGCCGTCGGCGGCACCACACAGCTCGAGGCCGAGTACGTCGCCGCCAGCGCCCGGGGCGCCACCTGGGCGGTCGACCACCGCAAGGTCTCCAGCGACCTGTTCCGGGTGTTCTCGCCGGCCCCCCTGTCCGGGGAGGTCGCCGAGGCCGTCGGAGCCCGGGGCGCCGTGCACACGGTGTCCACCGGCTGCACCTCCGGGCTCGACGCGATCGGTTACGGTCTGCGGCTCATCGAGGAGGGCAAGGCCGACATCGTCATCGCGGGCGCGGCGGAATCCCCCGTCTCCCCGATCACGGTGGCCTGCTTCGACGCCATCCGGGCCACCTCCACCCGTAACGACGACCCGGCCCACGCCTCCCGGCCCTTCGACCGCACCCGCGACGGATTCGTGCTCGGAGAGGGCGCCGCCGTCCTGGTGCTGGAGGAGGCCGGACACGCCCGCCGCCGCGGGGCACGGGCACGCTGCCGGGTGAGCGGCTTCGCGACCCGGGGCAACGCCTACCACATGACCGGTCTGACCAGGGAGGGACTGGAAATGGCCGAAGCCATCGACCAGGCCCTGTACCACGCCCGGGTGGACCCCGCGGACGTCGACTACGTCAATGCCCACGGCTCCGGCACCCAGCAGAACGACCGTCACGAGACCGCGGCCGTCAAGCGGGCACTCGGCTCGCACGCCTACGAGACCCCCGTCAGCTCCATCAAGTCGATGGTCGGACACTCGCTCGGTGCCATCGGCGCCATCGAGCTCGCCGCCTGCGTCCTGGCGATGGAGAACGAAGCGGTGCCGCCGACCGCCAACCTCGAGGTCCCGGACCCCGACTGCGACCTCGACTACGTGCCGATCGAGGCACGCCCGGCCCGCCTGCGCAACATCCTCTCGGTGGGCAGCGGCTTCGGCGGGTTCCAGTCGGCCGTCGTCCTCACGCCGGGGGAGCACGCGCGATGACCCGACGGACCATCATCACCGGCATGGGAGTGATCGCTCCCTCCGGCGTGGGCACCGACGCCTTCTGGCGCTCCGCGCTCGAAGGCCGTGGCGTCCTCGGCAGGCTCTCCCGGTACCCGTCCGACGGATATCCCCTGGCGGTCGCGGGGGAGGTGCGGGACTACGACCCGGCCCAGTCCATCGATTCGCGCATCACCGTACAGACCGACCGGTTCACCCAGTTCGCGCTCGCCGCGGCCGATCTCGCCCTGGCGGACGCCGAGCTGAGCCCCGACACGCTGCCGCCCTACTCCTTCGGAGCGGTGACCGCCAGTGCCGCCGGCGGGGTCGAGTTCGGGCAGCGTGAGATCGCGCGGCTGTGGAGCAAGGGTCCCACCCACGTCGGCCCCTACCAGTCCATCGCCTGGTTCTACGCGGCGAGTACCGGCCAGCTGTCCATCCGCCACGGGCTCAAGGGCCCCTGCGGCGTTCTCGTCGCCGACGAGTCCGGCGGCCTCGACGCCATCGCGCACGCCGCCCGGGACATCCGCTACGGCACCGCGGCCATGCTCGTGGGCGGGGCCGAGGCGCCGTTCGCCCCGTTCTCCATGGCCTGCCAGTACGGGCACGGACTGCTCAGCGACGCGACGGAACCGGACCGCGCCTACCTGCCCTTCGGCACCGGGGCACACGGATTCGTCCCGGCGGAGGGCGGCGCCATGCTCGTCGTCGAGGAGGAGGGACTGCGCGGCGAGGGCTCCCGGTCCCCGGCGCGCGGCGCGGGCTCCCGGCCCCCGGTGCGCGTCGCGGGGCACGGCACCACGCACACCGGAGCCCTGAACCACGAACTGAGCGCGGAGGGCCTCGCCAAAGCCATCACCGCGGCCCTCGACGAGGCGGAGTGCCCGCCCGGGGACATCGGTGTCGTCTTCGCCGACGGGCTGGGCGTCCCCGCCGCCGACCACGCCGAGGCGGAAGCGCTGCGCGCCGTCTTCGGCCCCACCCTCGGCACCCTCCCCGTCACCGTCCCCAAGGCCGGCTACGGACGGGCCTACGCGGGGGCGGCCGCCCTCGACGTGGTCCTCGCGACCCTCACCCTCCGCCACGGCCTGATCCCTCCTACCCCGTACGCCGACGGCACCGACCTCGGCATCGACCTGGTGACCGGCGGGCCCCGCCCGACCGGCACCCGGGCCGCCCTGGTCCTCGCCCGGGGCATCGCCGGCGGCAACTCCGCGCTCGTCCTGCGCACCGACCGGACCTGACCCACCTGGACGCCACACCCACGCCCATCTGGAGGAGAAGCATGTCCCCAACCACGGTCCTCAGCCACGAGGAGCTCGCCGAGGTGATCACCCGGTGCGCGGGAGCACCCACCGACGCGGCCGCCCTCCGGACCGAACACCCCACCTTCCAGGACCTCGGTGTCGACTCGCTGGGGCTCCTCGGCATCGTCGCCGAACTGGAGCAGATCCTCGGCATCCAGCTCGGCCCGGACGCCGAGCGGTGCTCGTCCCCGGACGAGCTGCTCGCCACGACCAACGCCCTCCTGCGATCGGCGGCCTGACATGCCCGGCAGCACCAGCAACTCCGTGGTCATCGCCGCACCCATGGACCTCGTCTGGGAGATGACCAACGACGTCGAGAACTGGCCCCGGCTGTTCAGCGAGTACGCCTCCGCCGACATCCTCGAGCGCGACGGCAACCGTGTGGTCTTCCGGCTGACCATGCATCCCGACGAGCAGGGCCGGACGTGGAGCTGGGTCTCGCAGCGCGAGGCCGACCCCGAGACGCGCACCGTCAGGGCACACCGCGTCGAGACCGGCAACTTCACCTACATGAACATCCACTGGGCCTACAGCGAGGTCCCCGGCGGTGTCCGCATGGAATGGCGGCAGGACTTCGCGATGAAGCCCGAAGCGCCCGTGGACGACGCCTGGATGACCGACAACATCAACCGCAACAGCGTGGCGCAGATGGACCTGATCCGCCGGCGCGTCGAGGCGCGCGCCGCGGAGGGCATCGCCCGAGCGAAGGAGACGCGCTCATGACCGACGGCATCGCAGCGGGCACCGCGCACGGAGCGGACAGGGCCCTGCTGGAGTCCGCCCGCAGGATCGCGGCCGGACTCCCGGCCCGCTCCCTCGAGATCGAGTCGTCCGGCACCCTCCCCGCCGATCTGGTCAAGGAGTTCACCGAGCACGACCTGTTCCGCCTCGCCATGCCGGTGGCGCTCGGCGGGACCGGGGCCGCACCCCGCACCATCGTCGAGATCATCGAGGAGGTGTCCCGCGGCGACGGAGCGACCGGCTGGTCGCTGCTCATCGGGAACATCGGCAACGCCTTCCTCGCCTGGCTGGAACCCGAGGTCTCCCGGCGCATCCTGGCCGACACCCCGGACATGATCGTGGCCGGCGGCCAGGCCCCGCTCGGCCAGGCCGTGCCCAAGGCGGACGGCAGCGGATACACCCTCACCGGGCGGTGGCCCTTCGGCAGCGGCAGCCTCCACGCCCACTGGTACATGGGCGGCTTCATCGTCATGGAGGGCGGGAAACCGAAGACGAACGACTGGGGCGCCCCGGTCATGGGAGTCGCGTACTTCCCGGCGGACCAGGCGGAGATCGACGACACCTGGCACGTCGCCGGACTTCAGGGCACCGGCAGCCACGACATCCTCGCGAAGGGCATCGACCTCCCCCTCGCCCACACCTCGGTGCCCTACTTCGCCCGTGCCACGTACGACGACCCGCTCTACCGGCTCACCGCCTACAACCTTCTGCTCACCGTGATGTCGGGCTTTCCGCTCGGGGTCGCCCGCCGCGCCCTCGACGAGACCCGCAGCCAGCTCGCCGAGCGCACGCTGCACGGCAACGGCAAGGCGTACATCGAGGACCCCGCCGTCCAGGTGGCCCTGCTCACACACGAAACCGCCCTGGACGCCGCCCGACGGCACCTCCTGGGAACCCTGGACGAGCTCCTGGGCGAGCTCGCCCACGACGAGCTCGACTACGCGGCGCGGGCCCGGCTGGCCGCCGCGATCATCCACGTCTACGACGTCGGCCGGGAGCTGGTGCAGGGACTGTTCCGGCTCGCGGGAACAGCCGCCGTACTCGACACCAACCCCCTCCAGCGCTGCATGCGCGACCTGGTCGCCGGGTCGCAGCACGTGGCCTTCTCCTTCGACTCCCGCAAACGCATCGCCAACGCCCGGCTCGGCCTGCAGACCGCACCCGCGTTCTTCGGCGTGTGAACGGCCCCACCCAGCCGCAACCGAGAACAAGTGAGGCAGAGACTATGTCCGTCACCACACTGGAGAGCTCCCCGGTCGAGGAGGCCGTCCGCCTGGCGGCGACGCTGCCGGGCCGTGCGTTGGAGGTGGAAGCCGGCCGGACCGTTCCGGCGGACCTGGTGGCCGAGCTGCGTGAGGCGGGTCTGTTCGGCCTCATGACGCCGGCCTCGCTCGGCGGACTCGAGACCGACCCGCTCACCATCACCCGTGTCGTCGAGGAGCTGAGCCGGGGCGACGCGGCCACCGGCTGGACCGTGCTGATCGGCCAGGGCGCCGGCTATCTGGCCTGGCTGGAGCGCGACGCCGCCCAGGAGATCGTCGCGGGCACCCCCCACCCGCTGATCACCGGTTCGATGGCACCGCTCGGCACGGCCGTCGACACCGGCGAGGGCGGGATACGGCTCACCGGCCGCTGGCCCTACACCAGCGGCTGCGGGCTCTCCGACCACCTCGTCGCGGGGTACCGGCCGGCCGAGGGCCCCCCGCGCTTCGCCCTGCTGCCCCGGGCCGCCGTCACCGTCCACGACACCTGGCACGTCGCCGGGCTGCGCGGTACGGGCAGCCACGACATCGAGGCGACCGACGTCCTCGTTCCCCACCGGTTCACCTTCGATCCGTTCGGTCCGGCACGCGAGGAAGGACCGCTGTACCGACTCCCGTACATGAGCTACCTGCTGGTCGCGATGGCCGGATTCCCCCTCGGCGCGGCCCGGCGCATCGTGGACGAGTACCGCGAGATCGTCCTCGGCAAGCGCAACACGGAGCGGACGCTCCTCGCCGAGACGCCCATCGTGCAGGCGGAGATCGCCCGCTGCGAGGCCGCCGTCGGGTCCGCCCGCGCCTACGTCCACGAGGCCGTCGGCCGGGTGTGGGAGGAGACCCAGGACGGCGTCGCCACCCCGCGTTCCCGTGCCCGGCTGACCGGGGCGGTCCAGCACGCCATGCGGGCCACGCTCGACGTCGCCGACTCCGCCATGCGCGCGTGCGGCGCGAGCCAGCTGTACGACAGGGCGCCGCTCCAGCGCTACTTCCGCGACGTCCAGACCGCCGCCCAGCACATCGCCTTCGGTCTGGAGGCGCAGCGTCGCGTGGGCTCGGTCCTGCTCGACCAGCGCGTCCCCGATCACCTCATCTGACCCGCACCGGCCGCACCCGTCGACCCCGCCCCTCCGTCGGCCCCGAACCAGGAGAGAAAGATGTACCGAAGCCTGATCGTCGCCCGCATGCTCCCCGACGCCGCCCCTGACATCGCCGGAATCTTCGGACGCTCCGACCGCGAATCCGACCTTCCGCAGACCATCGGCGTCCGCTCGCGGAGCCTCTTCCAGTTCGGTGAGGTCTACCTCCACCTGGTGGAGGGCGACGATCCCGTCGAGGAAGCCGTGACCCGGAACAAGAAGCACCGGGAGTTCCGGCGCATCAGCGAGGAACTGGGCCCCTTCGTGTCCGCGTACGACCCCGAGACCTGGCGCGAGCCCAGGGACGCCATGGCCCACGAGTTCTACCGCTGGGAACGCGATGCCTGAGGTGGAGCCCCGGGTCACCGCGTACCGAAGGCGCCACAGCCTGGCGGATCCCTTCGCCCACGGCTACCAGGCGCCGTCCGACGCGTCTCCCGCGTACCGGATCTGGTGCACGGTCGCCGCCGGCCTCTTCCACCTCGGGTGGTGGTACGGCGGAGTGCCGCTGTACGCCGTCCTCACCGACCGACGTCATGAGAAAGGGACCCCATGAGCGGCGACCCGCGACAGACCGGCCTGCCGAGGCGGGGAGTACCAGGCCCCCCGGACGCCGTGGCGCTCAACGAACTCGTCGTCGCCACGGCCCCGTGGGCCTTCCAGAGTCTGTACGTCGCGGCCAAACTGGGCCTCGCGGACGCGCTCCGTGAGGGCCCCCGGTCCAGCGACGACCTCGCGAAGGAGACCGGCACGCACCCCGGGGCGCTGTACCGCTTCTGCCGGGCCCTCGCGGCCCTCGGAGTCCTGCACGAACACCCCGGACACGTCTTCGATACGACACCGATGGGCGCCGCCCTGCGCTCCGACGCTCCGCGCGGTCTGCGGCACTTCATCATCGTCAACGGCGAGGAGAGCTTCCGCGCCTGGGCCGACGTGATGCACACCGTACGCACCGGCGAAGCCGCCTTCGACCACGTCTACGGCATGTCGCACTTCGCCTACCTGGCACGGGACTCGGGCGCCAGCACCTCCTTCAACGCCATGGCCAGGACGGGAGCCCCGACCCAGACCGTCGACCGCTGCGACTTCGGAACGGACCAGGTCGTCGTGGACGTCGGCGGCGGCGCCGGGGGACTCCTGGCCCACATCCTGGAGCGGAACCCGCAGCTCAAGGGCATACTCCTGGACACGCCCGAGGGCGTCGCCCAGGCCCCCGAACTCCTCGCCTCCCGAGGCGTGCGCGACCGTGCCGAAGTCAGGGGAGGGAGCTTCTTCGACTCCGTCCCCACCGGCGGGGACAGCTACATCCTGTCCCGCGTCATCCACGACTGGAACGACGAGGACTCGCTGCGCATCCTGCGCACCGTACGCGAGGCGATGCCGCGGGGAGCCCGGCTGATCCTCATCGACAAGGTGATCCCCGACGTCGCCGGCTTCCACCCGGGGAAGTTCTCCGACCTGCAGATGCTGGTCGTGCTCGGGGGCCAGGAACGCACCCTCGACGAACTGACGGCGCTGCTGGACCGCGCGGGCTTCCGCATCACCGGCACTCAGATGCCCGAGTTCGGGCCGGAGGCCCCGTGGGCCGAGGCCCTGATCCAGGCGACCGCGATCCACCCCGACGAGAGGAACGAACGATGACCGGCGCACGACCTCACCGGAGCAAGGGGCTGCGCCTCTTCACCTCGGAGTCCGTCACGGCGGGCCATCCCGACAAGATCGCCGACCAGATCAGCGACACGATCCTCGACGCCCTCCTCAGCGAGGACCCCGGCTCCCGCGTCGCTGTGGAGACCCTGATCACGACCGGCCTCGTCCACGTAGCCGGCGAGGTCACGAGCAAGGCGTACGCCCCGATCGCGCGGCTCGTACGCGAGAAGATCCTGGAGATCGGCTACGACTCGTCGGCCAAGGGCTTCGACGGCGCCTCCTGCGGGGTGTCCGTCTCGATCGGCGCGCAGTCCCCCGACATCGCCCGGGGAGTGGACACCGCGTACGAGAAACGCGTCCGCACCGCCTCCCCGGCCGAGGACGCCGCAGACGAACTGGACGAGCAGGGCGCGGGCGACCAGGGCCTCATGTTCGGTTACGCGTGCGACGACACGCCGGAACTCATGCCGCTCCCGATCCACCTCGCCCACCGCCTCTCCCACCGCCTGTCGGAGGTCCGCGGGAACGGGACCATGCCCTACCTCCGCCCGGACGGCAAGACACAGGTCACCATCGAGTACGACGGCGACCGGGCCGTACGCCTCGACACGATCGTCGTCTCCTCCCAGCACGCCCCGGGCATCGACCTCGACTCCCTGCTCGCCCCCGACATCCGGGTGTTCGTCGTCGAGCCCGTCCTCAAGGCGCTGAACGACGACGGCATCAAGCTGGACTGCGAGGACTACCGGCTGCTCGTGAACCCGACGGGCCGCTTCGAGATCGGCGGCCCGATGGGCGACGCCGGCCTGACCGGTCGCAAGATCATCATGGACACGTACGGCGGGATGGCCCGCCACGGCGGCGGCGCGTTCTCCGGCAAGGACCCCTCCAAGGTGGACCGTTCGGCGGCGTACGCGATGCGCTGGGTCGCCAAGAACGTCGTCGCGGCCGGTCTCGCCCGCCGCTGCGAGGTGCAGGTGGCGTACGCGATCGGCAAGGCCGAGCCGGTCGGTCTCTTCGTGGAGGCCTTCGGGACGAACACCGTGGCCATGGACCGGATCGAGGCCGCCATCGCCGAGGTGTTCGACCTCCGCCCGGCCGCCATCATCCGTGATCTCGACCTGCTCCGGCCGATCTACGCACAGACCGCGGCGTACGGCCACTTCGGGCGACCCTCGGCCGACTTCACCTGGGAGAGGACCGACCGGGTCGACGCTCTGCGCGAGATCGTGGGGACCTGAGATGCGGACAGCGGTCACGGGCTCCATCGCCACCGACCATCTCACCGTCTTCCCCGGACGCTTCACCGAACAGCTTCTCCCCGAGCGGCTGGACTCGGTGAAGGTGAGCCGCACACGCCACACCGCGCGGTTCATGTGCACGACGGACTCCGACCAGAACCAGATAGCCGTCTTCTACGCCGGAGCGATGGCCGAGGCGCGTGAGATCGCGCTGTCGGAGGTCGTGGAGCGCGTCGGCGGGCTCGATCTCGTGGTCGTGTCCCCCGACGACCCCGAAGCCATGCTGCGGCACACCGCCGAGAGTCGGCGGCTGGGCATCGACCGGGCAGCGGACCCCTCGCAGCAGCTCGCCCGGATCGGTGCCGAGGAGGCGCGCCGACTCGTCGACGGGGCGGTACTGCTCTTCACCAACGAGTACGAGGCCGCGCTGCTGCAGGAGCGCACGGGCTGGACGGAACGGCAGGTCCTGGACCGCGTCGGCACGTGGATCGTCACCCGCGGCGGCTCCGGAGTGTCCGTCATGGCCTCAGGATCCGCAGCCCGCAACGTCCCCGCGGTGCCGACGGACCGCGTGGCCGACCCGACGGGCGGCGGCGACGCGTTCCGCGCCGGCTACCTGGCCGGCCTGGGACGCGGACTGCCCCCGGAGCGCTCGGCACAGGTGGGCTGCGCCCTGGCGGTCACCGTGCTGGAAACGGTCGGGACCCAGGAGTACAAGCTGGTGCCCGCCGAGTTCTCGTCCCGGATCGCGGACGCGTACGGAACGGATGCGGCACGGGAGATCACGGAGCGGGGGGTGGGCACGGGATGACCGGAACACATCCCTCCGGCCTGCGGGAGGAGTTCGCGAAGCGGGTGGTGGTGGCCGACGGGGCGATGGGCACGATGCTCCAGGCGGCCGACCCGACGATGGACGACTTCCGGCAGCTGGAGGGCTGCAACGAGATCCTCAACCTCACGCGCCCCGACATCGTCGCCTCCGTCCACGACGCCTATTTCTCCGTGGGTGTGGACTGCGTCGAGACCAACACCTTCGGGGCGAACCTGGCGGCGCTCGCCGAGTACGGCATCGAGCACCAGGTGTACGAGCTGTCCGAGGCCGGCGCCCGGATCGCCCGTACGTCGGCGGACGCGCACACGGCCGCCGACGGCCGGCCCCGCTGGGTCCTCGGCTCGATGGGCCCCGGTACGAAGCTGCCGACCCTGGGCCACGTCACCTACGAGCCGCTGCGGGAGGCCTTCCAGCAGAACGCGGAGGGCCTGATCCGTGGCGGCGCGGACGCTCTCCTCATCGAGACCTCGCAGGACCTGCTCCAGACGAAGGCGGCCGTCATCGGCGCCCGCCGGGCCCTGGACCGGGCCGGCGTGGACCTGCCCGT
>NZ_JBVHUJ010000007.1:0-431745 GCF_055565415.1 Streptomyces sp. NPDC028711
AGCGGAGCGATCAACGCCCACGACTCATCCGTCAGTTCATGTCTACGCACCACGAACGGAGTAACGAGCCACCGACTTTCCGGACACGGCCTAGGGCCTGTCCTAGTCGTCGTCGCCTTCGAGGTCGCCCTCGGTCTCCAGGAACACCTGGCGCAGGGCGGCCAGGGTCTCCGGGTCCGGCTTCTCCCACATGCCGCGCGACTCGGCTTCGAGGAGCCGCTCCGCGATGCCGTGCAGCGCCCAGGGGTTGGCCTCCTTCAGGAAGGCCTGGTTCTCCGGGTCGAGGACGTACTCCTGCGTCAGCTTGTCGTACATCCAGTCGGCGACCACGCCCGTCGTGGCGTCGTACCCGAAGAGGTAGTCGACCGTCGCCGCCAGCTCGAACGCGCCCTTGTAGCCGTGGCGGCGCATCGCCTCGATCCAGCGCGGGTTGACCACGCGCGCGCGGAAGACCCGGGAGGTCTCCTCGACGAGCGTGCGGGTCCGGACGGTCTCGGGCCGGGTGGAGTCGCCGATGTACGCCTCGGGGGCGGTGCCCTTGAGCGCGCGGACGGTCGCCACCATGCCGCCGTGGTACTGGAAGTAGTCGTCGGAGTCGGCGATGTCGTGCTCGCGGGTGTCCGTGTTCTTCGCCGCGACCGCGATCCGCTTGTACGCCGTCTCCATCTCGGCGCGCGCCGGACGGCCTTCGAGCCCGCGCCCGTACGCGTACCCGCCCCACACCGTGTACACCTCGGCGAGGTCCGCGTCCGTACGCCAGTCGCGCGAGTCGATCAGCTGGAGGATGCCCGCGCCGTACGTGCCGGGCCGGGAGCCGAAGATGCGGGTGGTGGCGCGCCGTTCGTCGCCGTGCTCGGCGAGGTCGGCCTGCGCGTGCGCCCGTACGTAGTTCTCCTCTGCGGACTCGCCCTCCAGGCCCGCCACCAGGCGCACGGCGTCGTCCAGGAGGCCGATGACGTGCGGGAACGCGTCACGGAAGAAGCCCGAGATGCGCAGCGTGACGTCGACGCGCGGGCGGCCCAGCTCCTTCAGGGGAATGGGCTCAAGGCCGTTCACCCGGCGCGAGGCCTCGTCCCACAGCGGACGGACGCCGAGCAGCGCGAGCGCCTCCGCCACGTCGTCGCCGGCGGTGCGCATCGCGCTCGTCCCCCACAGGGAGAGGCCCACCGAGGTCGGCCAGTCGCCGTTGTCGGTGCGGTAGCGCTCCAGGAGGGAGTCGGCGAGCGCCTGCCCGGTCTCCCAGGCAAGCCGGGACGGCACGGCCTTCGGGTCGACGGAGTAGAAGTTCCGGCCGGTCGGCAGGACGTTGACCAGGCCGCGCAGCGGCGAACCGGAAGGACCTGCCGGGACGAAGCCGCCGTTCAGGGCGTGCACGGCGTGCGTCAGCTCGTCGGTGGTGCCGGCGAGACGCGGCACGACCTGCTCGCAGGCGAAGCGCAGGACGGCCGCGACCTCGGGGCCGTACGCGGCGGCCACGGCCGGGATCGCGTCCACGGACCAGTCCGCCGCCTCCATCGCCTCGACCAGCTCGCGCGCCTTCGCCTCCGCCTCGTCAGCGGTTGTCCGGGTCGCCGCCGACTCGTCGAGACCGAGCGCCTCGCGCAGGCCCGGCAGGGCCTGCGTACCGCCCCAGATCTGGCGGGCGCGCAGGATGGAGAGGACCAGGTTGACGCGGGCCTCGCCCTCCGGGGCGCCGCCGAGGACATGCAGACCGTCGCGGATCTGGGCGTCCTTGACCTCGCACAGCCAGCCGTCGACGTGCAGCAGGAAGTCGTCGAAGCCGTCGTCCTCCGGGCGCTCCTGGAGACCCAGGTCGTGGTCGAGCTTGGCGGCCTGGATCAGCGTCCAGATCTGGGCGCGGATCGCGGGCAGCTTCGCCGGGTCCATGGATGAGATCTGCGCGTACTCGTCGAGCAGCTGCTCCAGGCGGGCGATGTCGCCGTACGAGTCGGCGCGGGCCATCGGCGGCACCAGGTGGTCGACGAGGGTCGCGTGGACGCGCCGCTTGGCCTGCGTTCCCTCGCCCGGGTCGTTGACCAGGAAGGGGTAGACCAGGGGGATGTCGCCGAGTGCCGCGTCGGGGCCGCAGGCGGCGGACAGGCCGGCGTTCTTGCCGGGCAGCCACTCCAGGTTGCCGTGCTTGCCCAGGTGGACCATGGCGTCGGCGCCGAAACCGCCGTCCTCGGCGCGGGCGGCGATCCAGCGGTAGGCGGCCAGATAGTGGTGGGACGGCGGGAGATCGGGGTCGTGGTAGATCGCGATCGGGTTCTCGCCGAAGCCGCGCGGCGGCTGGATGAGGATCAGCAGGTTCCCGCGCCGGAGCGCGGCGAGGACGATGTCGCCCTCGGGGTTGCGGGAGCGGTCCAGGAACATCTCGCCGGGCGGCGGGCCCCAGTGCTCCTCGACGTGGCCGCGCAGCTCCTCGGGGAGCGTCGCGTACCAGCGCTTGTAGTCGGCGGCCGGGATGCGGACCGGGTTGCGGGCGAGCTGCTCCTCCGTCAGCCAGTCCTGGTCGTGGCCACCGGCCTCGATGAGGGCGTAGATCAGCTCGTCGCCGTCGCCGGAGACCAGGCCGGGAAGCTCCTCGACCGGCCCGAAGTCGTACCCCTCGGCGATCAGACGGCGGAGCAGGGAGACGGCGGAGGCGGGGGTGTCGAGGCCGACGGCGTTGCCGATGCGGGAGTGCTTCGTCGGGTACGCGGAGAGGACGAGCGCCAGCTTCTTCTCGGCGTTCGGGATGTGGCGGAGCCGGGCGTGCCGTACGGCGATCCCGGCGACGCGGGCGGCACGCTCGGCATCGGCCACGTACGCGGGCAGGCCGTCCTCGTCGATCTCCTTGAAGGAGAACGGGACGGTGATGAGCCGGCCGTCGAACTCGGGGACGGCGACCTGGCTCGCGGCGTCCAGCGGGGAGAGGCCCTCGTCGTTCTCCTCCCAGGCGGACCGCGAGCCGGTCAGGCACAGGGCCTGCAGGATCGGCACGTCGAGCGCGGCGAGCGCCCCCGCGTCCCAGGCCTCCTCGTCGCCGCCGGCCTGCGCCTCGGCGGGCTTGGTGCCGCCGGCGGCGAGGACGGTGGTGATGATCGCGTCCGCGCCACGAAGGGTGTCGAGCAGCTCCGGCTCGGGGGCGCGCAGGGATGCCACGTACAGCGGGAGCGCCCGCGCGCCGGCGTCCTCGATCGCGTCGCAGAGCGTGCCGACGAAGGCGGTGTTCCCGCTCATGTGGTGGGCGCGGTAGTAGAGCACGGCGACGGTCGGGCCGCTGTCGTTCTTCACGGTCCGGTCCAGGGGCCCCCAGGTGGGGGCGGCGGCCGGGGCCTCGAAGCCGTGGCCGGTGAGCAGGACGGTGTCGGAGAGGAAGCGGGCCAGCTGCTCCAGGTTCGCGGGGCCGCCGTGCGCGAGGTAGGCGTGCGCCTCGGTGGCGACGCCGATGGGCACGGTGGACGTCTCCATCAGCTGGGCGTCGGGTGCCTGTTCGCCGCTGAGGACGACGACCGGCTTTCCGGCCGCGCGGACCGCGTCCAAGCCGTCCTCCCAGGAGCGGAGGCCGCCGAGGAGCCGTACGACGACGAGGTCGGCGCCGTCCAGGAGGCCGGGGAGCTCGGCGAGGGGGAGTCGGGCGGGGTTGGCGAAGCGGTACTCCACCGGGCCGCCGGCCGCGCGGGCGCTGAGCAGGTCGGTGTCGGAGTGCGACAGCAGCAGAAGCATGGCGAGCGCAGGCCTTCCTCGGGGTTGTCCGCGCCCCGGGTGGTCGTATGGACGGCAGGAGTTCCTGACTCACTCGTTCCGTTTCCAGAACGGGTTCACAGTGGCGGGACCGCGCCGGATTCTCACCGGGCTTCCTCCCCGGGGTCCTGGGACCCCATGCCGATCTGCATCCTAGATCGTGGCGCCCAGGGGCGGGGCGGGCCGTCGAGTCGGCCTGATCACACCCGGTGGGCGGCCGGTGGCCCGTGGGTATGCTCGCCGCCATGCCGCCCACCCCGTCCACGACGCCCGAACCGGGCGAAGCCCGCATACGGGACCGAGGCGACGCCTGCCCCGGGGCGCTGCGTCTGCACCCCGCGGAGGACGGCCGTCTCGCCCGACTCCGCCTGCCCGCAGGCCGTCTGACGCCTCCTCAGGTCGAGGCGCTCGCGGTCGCGGCGGAGACCCTCGGCGACGGGCGGATCAGCATCACCTCGCGCGGAAACGCGGAGCTGCGGGGCCTCGCGGACGGCTGCGGCGCGGAGCTCGCGGCGCTCCTCGCGGAGGCGGGCCTGCTGCCCTCCGCCACCCATGAACGCGTCCGCAACATCGTCGCCTCGCCCACCGCGGGCCTCGACGGACTCGGATGCGCGGACGTGCAGTTGTGGGCGCGCGACCTTGACTCCGCCCTCTGCGCCGAGCCCCGGGCGGCCGCGCTTTCCGGCCGTTTCCTCTTCGTCCTCGACGACGGGCGCGGGGACGTGGCCACGCTCGGCGGGGATGTGAAGTTGATCGCAGGGGCGGACGGGACCGCCGTGCTGTGGCCCGGTGACCGGCAGGTCTTCCGGCTCGCCGCGGCCGACGCCGTACGGGCCGCCCTCGTCGCCGCCCTCGCGTTCCTCGACGCCGCCGACGCGGCAGGGAGCGGGGCCTGGCGGCCCCGGGAACTGCCCGCCGCCCATGTGCCGGACTGGGCCGGGGCCCTGGCGCGTGCGGGGATCGCGGCCGAGCCCGTACCCGTACCGCCGCCGCCCGCGTCCACGCCGCCCGCGCCCGGGGTCCTGCCCGGCGGCGCCCTGCACGTCCTCGCGCCCCTCGGCCGGCTGACCGCGGCTCAGCTGCGGGCCCTGCTGCCCGCCGACGAGGTCCGGCTCACGCCGTGGCGGGGAGCGGTCGTCGTGGGAGCCTCGGCCGGCCGGCTCGGCGACCTGGCGGCGCACGGCCTGATCACCCGCCCCGACGCCCCCCTGGCCGGGGTCTCCGCCTGCACCGGACGGCCCGGCTGCGCCAAGTCCCTCGCCGACGTCCGGGCGGACGCGCTCACCGTGCCCGCCGGGCCGCTGCCCGTGCACCTCTCCGGGTGCGAGCGGCGCTGCGGTCACCCGTACGGCGCCTGGGTCGACGTCCTCGCCACCGCCACCGCCACCGGCGACGACACCTATCTGGTGGACGGCGTCCCCACCCCCCGTACCTCCCTGTCCGAAGCCGTCGCGGCGGCCCGCGCCCCGTCGATTCCCACGCCCCATACGAGATGAGCGAGAGCGACACCATGTTCGACTACGAGAAGGACGGGACGGAGATCTACCGTCAGTCCTTTGCCACGATCCGCGCCGAGGCGGATCTCGCGGGCCTGCCCGCCGACGTCGCCCAGGTGGCGGTCCGGATGATCCACGCCTGCGGCATGACCGACCTCGTGCGGGACCTCGCGTACTCCCCCGGGGTCGTCGCGAGCGCCCGCGCCGCCCTGCGCGCCGGTGCGCCGGTCCTCTGCGACGCGCAGATGGTCGCCAGCGGCGTGACCCGCAAGCGGCTGCCCGCCGACAACGAGGTGCTCTGCGGGCTCTCCGACCCGTCCGTGCCCGGTCTCGCCGCCGAACTCGGCACGACCCGCTCCGCCGCCGCCCTCGAACTGTGGCGGGACCGCCTCGAAGGCTCCGTCGTCGCCATCGGCAACGCGCCCACCGCCCTCTTCCACCTCCTGGAGATGGTCGCGAAGGGCGCCGGGAAGCCCGCCGCCGTCCTCGGCATACCGGTCGGCTTCATCGGCGCCGCCGAGTCCAAGGACGCCCTCGCCGCCCAGGACCTCGGCCTCGAATACCTCGTCGTACGGGGCCGTCGCGGCGGCAGCGCGATGACGGCCGCCGCGATCAACGCGATCGCTCACGAAGCGGAGATCCAGGCATGAGCGGCACGAACACCGTGAAGGGCAGGCTGTACGGGGTCGGCCTCGGCCCCGGCGACCCCGAGCTGATGACGCTGGCGGCCGTGAGGGCCATCGCCGCCGCCGACGTGATCGCGTACCACTCGGCCCGCCACGGCCGCTCCATCGCCCGCTCGATCGCCGCCGAGCACCTCCGCGAGGACCACATCGAGGAGCGGCTGATGTACCCGCTCACGGTGGAGACCACGGACCACCCCGGCGGCTACCGGGGCGCCCTCGACGACTTCTACGAGGAGGCCTCGGCCCGCCTCGCCGCCCACCTCGACGCGGGCCGCACGGTCGCCGTCCTCGCCGAGGGCGACCCGCTGTTCTACGGCTCGTACCAGCACATGCACAAGCGGCTCGCGCACCGCTACGACACCACCGTCATCCCCGGTGTCACCTCGGTCAGCGCCGCCGCCGCCCGGCTCGGCGAGCCGCTGTGCGAGGCGGAGGAGGTCCTCACGATCATCCCCGGCACCCTGCCGGAGGACGAGCTGACGGCCAGGCTCGCGGGCACCGACTCGGCGGTCGTGATGAAGCTCGGCCGCACGTTCCCCACCGTGAAGCGGGCCCTGGAGCGGGCCGGCCGGCTCGACGACGCCCGGTACGTGGAGCGGGCGTTCATGGCGGGCGAGCGGACGGAGAGGCTGACGGAGGTCGACCCGTCGTCGGTCCCGTACTTCTCGGTGGCCGTGCTCCCCTCCCGTATCGACCGGGAGACACCCGTACGGGACAGGGGCGAGGTCGTCGTCGTCGGCACCGGTCCCGCCGGGGCACCCTGGCTGACCCCCGAGTCGCGCGGCGCGCTCGTCAACGCCGACGTCCTCGTCGGCTACACCACCTACCTCGACCGGGTCCCGGTCCTGCGCCCCGGGCAGATCCGGCACGGCTCCGACAACAAGGTCGAGTCGGAACGCGCCGAGTTCGCCCTCGACCTGGCCCGGCGCGGCCACCGGGTGGCGGTCGTCTCCGGCGGCGACCCGGGCGTCTTCGCCATGGCGACGGCCGTCCTGGAGGTCGCCTGCGAACCGGAGTACGCGGACGTCCCCGTACGGGTCCTCCCCGGGGTGACCGCCGCCAACGCGGCCGCCGCCGCCGCGGGCGCCCCCCTCGGCCACGACTACGCGACGATCTCGCTCTCCGACCGGCTCAAGCCCTGGGACGTCATCGAGGCCCGGCTGCGCGCCGCCGCCTCGGCCGACCTGGTCCTCGCGCTCTACAACCCCGGCTCGAAGTCCCGTACGCACCAGGTGGCCGCGGCCCGCGACCTCCTCCTCACCCTCCGCTCCCCCGACACCCCGGTGGTCGTCGCCCGTGACGTGGGCGGCCCCGAGCAGTCGGTCCGGGTCCTGACGCTGAAGACCCTGGACCCGTCGGAGGTCGACATGCGGACCCTGCTCCTCATCGGCTCGTCGCAGACCCGCGCGGTCGAACGCGCCGACGGCCGCACGATCACCTGGACGCCGCGCCGGTACGGGTGAAGGTGCCGAGTCCCTCCTGGTCCAGGTACTCGACCCGGACGGACTTCCCGTCAGGGGAGAACGTGACGCCGGTGAGGCCGACGGCGTTCTCGCCGCGCGTCGGGAAGCCGAACGTGTCGCCGTCGTAGTGCGTGAGCCGGTACGACTGGGGCTCCGGCCCCAGTCGCAGGACCAGACCGCCGCCCTCCTCGGCCACCGTGAGCCTGCCGTAGTAGTCGCTGGTGTACGTGCCGGCGTAGGCGCTCGCGGCCTTCGCGGGGGCGGCGTCGGCGGGCCTCTTCGCGTAGTCCGTCGGGGAACGGTCGGCGTCCGCCTGCTGCTGGTAGATGGCGTCGACGAGCGGCACCCAGTCGCGGCTCGGCCTGCCGTCCTGCGCGGTGTCGAAGAAGTCGAGGGCGACGGCGTCCGCGACGCCGACCGGCGCCCCGTTGGTGAGGACGACGATCCCGAGCCGCTCGCCCGGCAGCATCGTGACGTTGGTGTGCGCGCCGAGCGCGAACGCTCCGGTGTGCGAGAGGCGCAGCCGGCCCTCGTCGTCGTACGACACGTTCCAGCCGAGGCCGTAGAAGCCGGTCCGGCCCGCCGGAGCGTGCGCCGGGGAGGCGACGCTCTCGGGGTGGTGGGTGAGGTCGAGGGCGTCGGCGTCGACGATCCGCCGCCCGTCGAGGGTGCCGTTCGCCAGCTGGAGCCGCAGCCAGGTCGCCATGTCGCGGGCCGAGGAACTGACACCGCCCGCCGGGGACTGGGCGTCCGGGTCCCGTACGGACGCCTTCCAGGTCCCGTCGGCCTCCTTCACATGGCCGACGGCCCGGTCGGCGTTCGAGGCGAAGTCCTGGAAGCGGGAGCTGGTGTCGTTCATTCCGGCGGGCTTGTAGAGCGTGTCCTCGGCGAGCTTCTCCCACGGCACGCCCTTCTCCGCGGCGACGGCCTCGGCGGCCGCCGTCAGACCGAAGTTGGTGTACGCGTAGCTCGCGCGGAACGGTGCGAGGGGCTCGTACCGCAGGTGGGACAGGATGTACTCCTGGTCGTAACCGAGGTCCTCCAGGAGGTCGCCCGCGTGGTCCGGCAGACCACTGCGGTGCGAGAACAGGTCGGCGACCGTCACATGGGAGCTCACCCACGGGTCCTTCAGCCGGAACTCGGGCAGTTCGGGGGCGACGGGCCGCTGCCAGCCCTCGACGCCGACGGCCCCGGCGACGACGGTCGAGGCGATCGGCTTCGACACGGAGGCCAGCTGGAAGACGGTGTCGGCGTCGACCGTGCCGGCCTTGCCGACCTCGCGCACGCCGTACCCCTTGAGGTGGACGACCCTGTCCTCGTACACGACGGCGACGGACACCCCGGGAAGCCCGGTGCGCTTCATCATCGCCGCGACGTCGGCGTCGAGCCGGCCGACGGCCCGGTCCACGTCGGCCCGGTCGAGCACGGGCGGTGGCTGCGCGGGGGGCGGCTCGGGGGTGGGAGTGGGGCCTGTGCCCGGGGCCATGCCCAGTACGGACACGAGCCCCGCTGCGACCAGCCATCGGACGGTATCCATACCTCCATTGAACGCCGGGTGGAATCCTCTGTCGCACGGAAGGAACCAGTCGGTAAAGTGCGCCTCCGGCGGAACACCGGCCCCACCCGCACCGCCCCTTCCCCCACGCGTCGACTGTTCCCCGCTGTTCCCCACAGGTCCGGAAAGGGCCCCACTCTTCGTGATCACTCGTACCCGACTGAGCGCGCTGGCCACCACGGCCGCCCTCGTCGCATCCGGCGGTCTGCTGACCGCCGGCCCGGCCGCAGCGGCCGTCACCTGCGCCTCCCCGCTGTGGAAGGCGGACTACTACGCCAACACCACCCTCACGGGTACGCCCAAGCTGATCACCTGCGACAGCGTCATCGCCGAGAACTACGGCTACGGCGACCCGGCCGTCACCACGCTGCCCAGGGACAACTTCGGCGTCCGCTGGACCCTCAGCCGCGACTTCGGCTCCGGCGGCCCCTTCACGTTCACCGCCGAGGCGCAGGACGGCATCCGCGTCAGCCTCGACGGCGTCCGCAAGATCGACCTCTGGAAGAACGTCTCCACCACCCAGAAGAAGACGCTCAACCTGACGATCCCGTCCGGTCGCCACACGATCACCGTGCACTACGCGACCTGGACGGGCGCGGCGAACGTCAAGTTCGGCTACGCGCCGCTCACTTCGGCGACGGTCGACAAGGTGCGGCCGCTCGCACCGGCCAGCGCCTGGGTCGACCCCGACTACACCACGGGGGCGACCAAGATCTACTGGACCGCGAACAAGGAGATGGACCTCGCCGGGTACAGCGTCTACCGGCGCCCGGAGACCTCCACCGCCTGGAACCGGGTCAGCGGCACCACCCTGCTGACCACCAGGTCCTACACGGACAACACACCGCGCACGGGCCAGACGTACGTCTACGAGGTACGGGCACGGGACAAGGCCGGCAACGAGTCGTACGGCAGCCCCTACGACCCGGCCGTCCACACCATCGACCGCACCGCCCCCGCCACCCCGACGGGCCTCACCGTCTCCACCGCCAACAACGAGAACCAGCTGAGCTGGAAGGCGGCGACCGACGCCGTGCGGTACGAAGTGGAAGCGGCCGACCAGCCGACAGGGCCGTTCACGGTGCTCACGCCATACACCCACGGTCCGTTCACCGACCTGCGCTACTGGGACAGTTCGGCACCGACCGGAGCCCCGCGGTACTACCGCGTCCGCGCCTTCGACACCGTCGAACTCCCCTCGGCGTACTCCGCCGTCGTCAGCGGCAACAGGATCGACACGACGCCGCCGCCGGCACCGACGGCTGTGCGCGCTCTCGCCGAGCTCGACAAGACCTTCATCTCCTGGAACATGATCGGATCCTTCGGCAACGAGGTCGCCTACTCCGGAGGCTTCCGCGTCTACCGCTCGCCCGGCACCGCCCTCGATCCGGTCGATCTCACCCGGGTCTCCTGCAACCTGTACGAGGTGACGGGATCGGCCCCCGTCAGGATCGAGTGCGAGGACGAGGACATGGCGCCGAACGGCTACCACACGTACGCCGTCACCTCCGTCGACCCGGTGGGCAACGAGTCGCCGCTGTCCGCCCCCGTCACCATCCGCAGCGGCGACAGGGTCGCCCCCGCGCCGGTCGTCGACCTGAAGGCCACCCCGCGGGCCGACGGCACGCTGCTGACCTGGAAGCCTCCGGCGGACGACGACGTCGTCGGCTACTCGGCGTGGCAGGGAGTCGCCAGGGAGAACGGCACCATCGCCTGGGCCGGCTGCCGGGAGGGCCAGAGCGACCCCCTGGCCATGGTCTGCCCCAATGTCCCCGACGGGGAGGCCGCCGTCTACGCGGTGAGCGCCCGCGACCGCTGGGGCAACAGTCTTTCTCTCTACGGTCCGGACATCGCGAAGGTCACCGCGACGGAGCTCGACCTCCGGCCGTCCGTGAACGTCGTCGACGACTGGAACCTCTCGGGCGCCATGAGCTGGTCGGACGTCACCACGAGTGCGCCGTCCATCGGCTGGACGTGCTTCAGCGCCGAGGCGTGCGCACAGGTCGCCGGTTACCGGATGAGCCGCTGGGACCCGGTCACCAAGGCGTACGTGCCGCTCCACACGGGGCTGCTTCCTGCCGCCGGAACCAGCTACGCGGACAGGACGGCCGTGCCGGGGCAGGCGTACTTCTACACCTTCGAGGCGGTACGGGCCGACGGCACCACGGTGGCGACGCACACGCTGTCCACCGTGTGGCCCTCCCTCGTCTGACGAGGTCCCGGGCTCAGCCCCGCAGCACCCAGGCGGCGGCCCCCTCGGGGGTCGTCGCCACCGGGACGCCCTCCGGGACCGGGGGGCGGCGGACCAGCACGACCGGGATGCCGGCCTCGCGGGCGGCGCGGAGTTTCGGGGCGGTCGCCGCGCCGCCGCTGTCCTTCGTGACCAGGACGTCGATCCGGTGGCGGTCGAGGAGCTCCCGTTCGCCGTCCAGGGTGAACGGGCCCCGGTCCAGGAGGATCTCCGTGCGGGCCGGCATCGGGGGCTCCGGGGCGTCCACCGAGCGGACCAGGAACCACTGCGGGCAGTCCGCGAAGGCCGCGAGGCCCATGCGGCCGGTCGTCAGGAAGACGCGGTCGCCGAGGCCGTCCAGGGTCCCGGCGGCGTCCTCGAGGGAGGCCACCTCGCGCCAGTCGTCACCCTGCTCCGGGACCCAGCCGGGGCGGCGGAGGGCCAGCAGGGGAACATGGGCGGTGGCGGCCGCCCCGGCCGCGTTGAAGCTGATCCGCTCGGCGAAGGGATGCGTGGCGTCGATGACCGCGTCCACGGCGTGTCCACCGATCCACTCCACCAGGCCGGCGACGCCGCCGAACCCGCCGATCCGGACCTCCCCGGCCGGCAGCCTGGGGCTCGCCACCCGTCCCGCGAGGGAGCTGGTGACCCGTACCTCGCCGTGCAGCAGGCCCGCGAGGGCGCGGGCCTCGGTGGTCCCCCCGAGAATGAGTATGTGCACCACAGGAGCCCTTTCGTGACGTCAGGCGGCGGGCGTGAGGCCCAACTCAAGCACACCGGTCTCCGCCCGGGCTGGACGACGGGTGCCTGCGCGACGGCGGCGACGACGGCCGCGTACACGGCCCTCCTGACCGGCGACTTCCCGGACCCGGTGACGATCACGCTGCCGAAGGGGCAGACGCCGTCGTTCGCGCTGACGGCCGAGTCCCTCTCCTCCCGTACGGCCATGGCGGCCGTGACGAAGGACGCGGGCGACGACCCCGACGTCACCCACGGCGCGGTGATCCGCTCGACGGTACGGCTCCTGCCGCCGGGCTCCGGCGTGGTCTTCCGGGCGGGCGAGGGCGTCGGCACCGTCACCCTGCCGGGGCTGCCCCTGGAGGTCGGCGAGCCGGCGATCAACCCGGTGCCCCGGCAGCTGATGCGCGCGCACGTCGCCGAGGTCGCGGCCCGGCACGGCGCGCCCGGCGACGTCGAGATCACCGTCTCCGTCGACCACGGCGCCGAGATCGCCCGCTCCACCTGGAACCCGAGGATCGGCATCCTCGGCGGCCTGTCGATCCTCGGCACGACCGGGGTCGTCGTCCCGTACTCCTGCTCGGCCTGGATCGACTCCATCCGCCGGGGCGTGGACGTGGCCCGAGCGGGCGGTCTGACGCATGTGGCGGGCTGCACGGGCTCGACGTCGGAGCGGACCGTCGCCACCCTCTACGACCTGCCGGAGATCGCGCTCCTCGACATGGGCGACTTCGCGGGCGCGGTCCTCAAGTACATCCGCCGCCATCCGGTCGACCGCCTCACGCTCTGCGGCGGCTTCGCGAAGCTGTCCAAGCTGGCGGCGGGCCATCTGGACCTCCACTCGGCCCGCTCCCAGGTCGACAAGGCCTTCCTCGCGGACCTGGCCCGTACGGGAGGCGCGTCGGAGTCCCTGGCGGCGGAGATCACCGGCGCGAACACGGGCCTGGCGGCCCTCCGTCTCTGCGAGGCGGCCGCCGTCCCCCTCGGCGACCTGGTGGCCGCCCGGGCCCGCGACGAGGCCCTGACGGTCCTGCGGGGCGCGCCGGTGACGGTGGACGTGATCTGTATCGACCGGGCGGGGACGGTGGTGGGGCGGTCGGAGGTGGCGGGGCCGGGGGCGTGAACCGGGAGCCGGGACCGGGGGTGTGAACCGGAAGGTGGGACCGGGGGCCTTATCCGGGCGACAGCCCGGGAGGAGGGCCAGGGGCGGCCTTATCCGGGCGACAGCCGCCCGGGTCGCCCCGCAGAATGCCCGGATGCCCGACTTCCTGCACAAGCCCACCCTCACCGGCGACCTGGTGGTCCTCCGTCCCGTCACGGAGGAGGACGTCCCCGCGCTGCTTCCGATGTTCGAGGACACGGAGACGAGCCGGCTGACCGGCAACCACGCCCGCTTCGAGGAGGCGGCGCTGCGCGCGTGGTACGGCTCCCGGGGCGCCCAGGACGACCGTCTCGACCTCGCCGTCGTGGAGCGCGCGACGGGCCGGACCGTCGGCGAGGCCGTCCTCAACCTGTGGGACGAACCGAACGAGAGCTGCTCCTTCCGCATCGGGCTCGTCCCCGACGCCGCCGGCCGCGGCCTGGGCACGGAGGCGACCCGCCTGATCGTCGGGTACGGCTTCGCGTCCCTGGGCCTGTACCGGATCTCCCTCGAGGTCTACGCCTTCAACCCGCGCGCCCGCCGCGCCTACGAGAAGGCGGGCTTCCGTACGGAGGGCGTGCTGCGGGGGGCGCTGCTCTGGGAGGGCGAGCGGGTGGACGCGACGGTGATGTCGGTGCTGGCGCCGGAGTGGGAGGCGGAGGGGGTGGCGGTCGTCAGACCTTGACGACGAGGATCCGGTCGGGGACCAGCTTCTCCAGGTCGTCCACGTCCGAGGTGAGCACCATGACGTGGCCCATCTGCTGTCGTGCGACGACGGCGAGAACGGCGTCGATGGCGTACTTGTGCCCGTGCAGTCCGGCATCGGCCAGGAGTCGGCGGGCCTGGCGCGCCTCGTCCTTGCCGATGTCCACCACACGGACACGGGACAGCACCCAGTCCCAACGCTGCTCGGTCATTCTGCCGTCGTAGGCCTCGACGAGGGTCAAGGGGGACGTCACCACCTCGGCCCGCCCACTGGCAGCCAGGTCGAGGCGGGCGATCATCCCGCGATCACCCCGCACCGCGAGCGACAGTGCCTCACTGTCCAGGACGAAGACCCGGAGCGGCCGGTCCGCTCGCCTCGTCACGCGGCTTCGCCCGCGCGTCCCTCGCGGGCCCGCCGACGACGTTCGTGTTCTGCATCCCATTCGTCCAGCTCGGCGAGTGCGGCGCCCCGCTCGGCCTCCGTGACCGGGCCGTGCTCCTCCTCCAGCCAGTCGACCAGCTCCCGGAGCCGGTCACGATCGCGCCGCAGGCGCAGCGCCTCCGCGACGTACGCCGACAGACCGTGCTCGGCCGCCTCGGCGCGGACCTCGTCCAAGAGGTCCTCCGGGATCGTCACTGTCACCTTCTTCGTCGCCATACTCACGACCATACTCCCCAGGCCTCCTCCGTACGGCGGTTTCGGCATCCCCGGCCGGATGCGGCCCTCTGCCCCCGAACCTAGGCTTACGAAGGCACACCCCGCCCCCGAGCGAGAGGGAGTCCCATGGCGAAGCGTGGCAACAAGAAGCGGGCGCGTAAGAAGAAGAAGGCCAATCACGGCAAGCGGCCGAACGCCTGACCGGTCGGCGTGAACGCGGCGGGGCCCCGGGGATCGGACTTCCCGGGGCCCCGCCGCGTGCCCGTGCGCGGTTCAGCGGAGGTGCCGGACGGACCGGCCGTGGTTCAGCGGAGGCTCCGGCCGGACGGCCGCGGATCAGCGGAGGCTCCGGCCGACCGGCCGTCGTTCAGCAGGTGTGGCGGTCGCGCGCCGGGTCGTACAGGTGGCTGTCGCGGAACTCCGAGGCCGCGAGGGTGCGGCCGACGAGGATGACGGCCGTCTTCGTGATGCCGGCCGTCTTCGTCTGGGCGGCGATGTCGTCGAGGGTGCCCCGCAGGACCAGCTCGTCCGGGCGGCTCGCCATCGCCACCACCGCGGCCGGGCAGTCCGCGCCGTAGTGGGGGACGAGTTCGGCGACGACCCGGTCGACGTACCGGGCGGCCAGGTGGAGGACGAGCAGGGCGCCGCTGCGGCCCAGGGTGGCGAGGTCCTCGCCCTCGGGCATGGGCGTGGCCTGCTGGGCGACGCGGGTGAGGATGACGGTCTGGCCGACCGTGGGGACGGTCAGCTCCCGCTTGAGCGCGGCCGCCGCCGCCGCGAAGGCGGGGACGCCCGGGACGACCTCGTACGGGATGCCCAGCGCGTCGAGCCGCCGCATCTGCTCGGCCATCGCGCTGAAGACGGACGGGTCGCCGGAGTGGAGGCGGGCCACGTCCTCGCCGGCCTCGTGGGCGGCGGCGATCTCGGCGACGATCCGGTCCAGGTCGAGGTCGGCCGTGTCGACGAGGCGGGTGCCGGGACCGCACTCGGCGAGCAGCTCGGTGGGGACGAGCGAGCCCGCGTACAGGCAGACCCCGCAGGACGCGAGCGTCCGCGCGCCGCGCAGGGTGATCAGGTCGGCCGCGCCCGGGCCCGCGCCGATGAAGTAGACGGTCATGCTTCCTCTTCCTTGGTTACGGACCACTGCGTGACCGGCATCGCCTGGCGCCAGCCGGTGAAGCCGCCGACGGGGACGGCGGTGGCGACGGCGAGCCGGACCAGTTCGCCGCCGTGGCGGCGGTGGCGGTCGGCGAGCAGCGCCTCGGACTCCAGGGTCACGGTGTTCGCGACGAGCCGGCCGCCGGCGGGCAGCGCGTCCCAGCAGGCGTCGAGGAGGCCGGGGGCGGTGAGGCCGCCGCCGATGAAGATCGCGTGGGGGGCGGGAAGGCCGGTGAGGGCCGCGGGCGCCGGGCCCGTCACCACGCGCAGGCCGGGGACGCCGAGGGCATCGGCGTTCCGTTCGATCCGCGCCGCCCGCTCCGGCGACTTCTCGACCGTGATCGCCCGGCAGGAGCGGTGGGTCCGCATCCATTCGACGCCGATGGAGCCGGAGCCGCCGCCGATGTCCCAGAGGAGTTCGCCGGGGGCGGGGGCGAGTGCGGCGAGCGTGGCGGCGCGCACGTACCGCTTGGTGAGCTGCCCGTCGTGCTCGTACGCCTCGTCCGGAAGCCCGGGTACGGCGCCGAGCCGGAGGGTCTCCGGGTCGCGTACGCAGTCGAGGGCGAGGACGTGGAGCGCGTCGGTCCGCTCGAAGGGCCAGTCGGCGGCGGTCGCGTCGAGGAGCCGCTCGCGGTCCCCGCCGAGCTGTTCGAGGACCCGGATCCGGGTGCCGCCCCAGCCGGTGTCGCGGAGGAGCGCCGCGACCCGGGCGGGGGTCTCGGGGCCTTCGCCGAGGACGAGGAGCCGGCGGCCGGGGTGGAGCGCGGCGGAGAGCGCGGCGAGGGGCCGGGCGACGAGGGAGACGGTCTCGGTGTCCTCCAGCGGCCAGCCGAGCCGGGCGCAGGCGTACGAGACGGAGGACGGGTGGGGGTGGACGCGGAGGCGGTCGGCGCCGACGGTCTCGGCGAGGGTGCGGCCGATGCCGTAGAAGGAGGGGTCGCCGCTGGCGAGGACGGCGATCCTCCGGCCCTGGTGGGCGGCGAGCAGTCCGGGGACGGCGGGGCGGAGCGGAGACGGCCAGGTGATCCGCTCGCCGGGGCAGGTGTCGGCGGGGAGCAGGCCGAGCTGGCGGGGGGCGCCGATGAGGATCTCGGCGGCGCCGAGGACGCGGCGGGAGGTCTCGGGGAGTCCGTCCCAGCCGTCCGCGCCGATTCCGACGACCGACACTACCGATATCGCAGCGTTCACGTCGGGGACTCTACGTGAGCCCCTCGCGGCCCCTACTTCTGGGCGTTCTGTCCGACGTAGAAGAGGAGCCAGACGAAGCCGGCGAAGGCGTGGGTGGCGAAGACGTACACGAAGACGCGGAGCATGACGCCCCGCTCCTTCCAGCGCTCGTTGTCGTACGTCTTCTCGGTCATGCGGTCCAGGGTACGGGCGGGAATAGGGCAGGGGGGTGCGCCGTTGGAGCAGATAGTTTACGATTCAACCAACAGCCCCGAGGCAAGAGGTGAGCACGATGCAGTTCGGGATCTTCACCGTCGGCGACGTGACGACCGACCCCACCACCGGCCGCACTCCGACCGAGCACGAGCGGATCAAGAACACCGTCGCCATCGCGCTCAAGGCGGAGGAGGTCGGGCTCGACGTCTTCGCGACCGGCGAGCACCACAACCCGCCGTTCGTGCCCTCCTCCCCCACCACCCTCCTCGGGCACATCGCCGCCCGCACGGAGAGCCTGATCCTCTCCACCTCCACGACCCTGATCACCACCAACGACCCGGTGAAGATCGCCGAGGACTACGCGACCCTCCAGCACCTCGCCGACGGCCGCGTGGACCTGATGATGGGCCGTGGCAACACCGGCCCGGTCTACCCGTGGTTCGGCCAGGAAATCCGCCAGGGCATCCCGCTCGCCATCGAGCACTACGCGCTCCTCCACAAGCTGTGGAGGGAGGGCGTGGTCGACTGGGAGGGCACGTTCCGCAGCGCCCTCCAGGGCTTCACCTCCACCCCGCGCCCGCTCGACGGCGTCCCGCCGTTCGTCTGGCACGGCTCCATCCGCTCCCCGGAGATCGCCGAGCAGGCCGCCTACTACGGCGACGGCTTCTTCGCGAACCACATCTTCTGGCCCAAGCAGCACACCGAGAAGATGGTCCGCCTCTACCGCCAGCGGTACGCGCACTACGGCCACGGCACCCCGGAGCAGGCGATCGTCGGCCTCGGCGGCCAGGTGTTCATGCGGAAGAACTCGCAGGACGCCGTACGCGACTTCCGCCCGTACTTCGACAACGCGCCGGTCTACGGCCACGGCCCGTCCCTGGAGGAGTTCTCCCGCGAGACCCCGCTGACCGTCGGGTCGCCGCAGGAGGTCATCGAGCGGACCCTGTCCTTCCGCGACTACGTGGGCGACTACCAGCGGCAGCTGTTCCTCGTCGACCACGCGGGGCTTCCCCTCAAGACCGTCCTGGAGCAGCTCGACCTCCTCGGCGAGGAGGTCGTCCCCGTGCTCCGCAAGGAGTTCGAGAGCCTGCGCCCGGCCGGGGTCCCGGCCACGGCACCGCTCCACCCCGCCGTCCTCGCGTCCAAGGAGGTCTGACGCCATGCGGACCCTGAAGCTGGTCGCCGTCTCCGCCGGCCTCAGCTCCCCCTCCTCCACCCGGCTGCTCGCCGACCGCCTCCTCCAGGCGGCCCGGTACCGGCTGACCGAGCAGGAGTACGCGGTCGACGTCCAGGTCGTCGAACTGCGCGACCTGGCCCTCGACATCGCGAAGAACTTCGTTACGGGCTTCCCGTCCGCCGCGCTCCAGGAGGCGATCGACACGGTGACGGGGGCGGACGGGGTCATCGCGGTGACGCCGGTGTTCACGGCCTCGTACAGCGGCCTGTTCAAGTCGTTCTTCGACCTGATCGAGCCGGCCGCGCTCACCGGCACCCCCGTCCTCGTCGGGGCGACCGGCGGCACCGCCCGTCACTCCCTCGTCCTCGACCACGCCCTGCGGCCGCTCTTCGCCTACCTGCGGGCCCTCGTCACGCCGACCGCCGTCTACGCGGCCTCGGAGGACTGGGGCTCGGGCGGCGAGGAGGCCTCCCGAACGGGACACGGGGACGGGCTGCCGTCCCGGATCAACCGGGCGGGCAGCGAGTTCGCGGACATGGTCGCGGCCCGGCCGTCCCGGCGGCTCGACGACGACGAGGTCGTCCCGTTCGAACGGCAGTTGGCCGACCTGCGGCTCGACTGACGCGGGCCGGGTGGGAGGCAGGCCGCCGGGTGCTCTCCGGCCCGCCCCCTCCTACCCGACCGCCGGCACCACGTCCGCCACCACGCACGCCACGTTGTCCGGGCCGCCCAGGTCCCGCGCCAGCTCGACCAGCGCACCGACCGCGTCGTCGGGGTCACTGCCGCCGGCGAGCGCCCGCCTGATCCCCTCGGCCGGCGCGACCGCCGAAAGGCCGTCCGTGCACAGCAGATACCGGTCCCCAGGCCGCGCCTCGTGCACCCCGAGCTCCGGCTCGGGCGGTACGCCTCCGCCGTCCAGGGCCTTCAGGAGCAGCGCCCGGTCGGGCCGGTCCGCGGCCTCCGCCGGGTCCAGTTCGCCCGCGTCCAACAGCGCCTGGACGACGGTGTGGTCGCGGCTGAGCCGGACGAGCACGCCGTCCCGCAGCAGATACGCCCGCGAGTCGCCCAGGTGGGCGAGCACGAGACGGCTCCCGGTCCAGAGCGCGGCCGTCAGCGTCGTACCGGAATCGGCCAGGCCGGACACCGCGCCGTCGGCCCCGCGCACCGCGTCCTCCAGGGCGTTGAGCAGGTCGCCGGTGCGCGCCGACGGATCCGGCGCCGGTACGGAGACCAGCGCGCCGACCGCCGCGCGCGCGGCCCGCTCCCCCTCGGGCCCGTACCCGTCGGCGACGGCCAGCAGGTGCGGGCCCGCGTGGGCCGCGTCCTGCTGGGAGGGGCGGACCAGGCCGGGGTCGAGTCGCACGGCGGTGCGCAGCGTCCAGGGGGAGTGCACCCCTGCGGCCGTCTCGGAGGTCATCGTCATCTCGGTGGGTCCCTTCAGGCGTTCCACCAGGGAGGCCGCCAGGCCCCTGCGCGCCGCCGTCTCCGCCTCGATCCGCGCCCAGTAGCCGCGGATCGCGCGGGCCGCGCCCGCCGGGTCCGTGCCGTACAGCGCGCAGACCCGTCCGACCTCGGCGAGCGGCATGTCGATCCGCCGCAGCCAGGCGATCAGGCGGGCCCGGTCGACCTGCTCCTCGGCGTAGTACCGGTAGCCGGTGAACGGGTCGACGCGGGCGGGCGGCAGCAGGCCGAGCTCGTCGTAACGGCGCAGTGCCTTGGCGGAGAGCCGGGTGGCGCGGGCGAAGTCCCCGATGGTCAGCATGGGCGTGGGCATCGGCATGGGTTCCGCGTCGCGCACGGCTCTCTCCTCCCCGTGCCGGGCTCCCTGCCCGGCACCGCCGATGCTGGGCCTTCCCCGCACGGGAAGGTCAACACGGAGGATCCGGCACGCGCGGAGGACCGATCCGGCACTACTTGCGGTTGTAGAGCCTCATGGTGACCGCGCCGAAGACGACGACGAGCACCGCGGACCAGCCGAGCGTCCAAGCGATGTCGGCCGCCGGCCAGTCGCCGGCCATCAACTCCCGTACGGAGGTCGCCAGATGGGTCACCGGACTGTTGTTGACGAAGGCCTGGAGCCAGCCCGGCATCGTCCTCGGGTCGACGAAGACGTTGGACAGGAACGTCAGCGGGAAGATCACCATCATGCTGACGCCCATGACGGACTTCTCGCTGCGGAGCAGCAGTCCGAACATGGTCCAGATCCACGAGAAGGAGAACGAGAACACTAGGAGCAGCGCGACCCCAAGCAGCACGCCCACGGCCCCGCCGTCCGGCCGGTAGCCGATGATCATGCCGACCGTCAGCATCACGGCCGAGGCGATCAGATAGCGCACGACGTCGCCGAGGAGGTAGCCGACCATCGGCGCCGGCCGCCAGATCGGCAGCGTGCGGAAGCGGTCGAAGACACCCTTCTCGATGTCGGTGTTGACCGAGACGCCCGTGTACATCGTGATCATCACGACGCTCATCACGAGGATGCCCGGCAGCAGGAACTGGATGTACGAGGAGACGGAACCGGCGAGCGCGCCCCCGAAGAGGTACGTGTACATCAGCACCATCATGATCGGGAACGCCGTCACGTCGAACAGCTGCTCCGGCACGTGCTTGATCTTCAGCATGGCCCGCCAGCCGAACGTCAGCGACGCGGAGAGCGCGCTGGGGCGCGGGGGGCGCTCGTGGCCGACGAGGAGCGCGGCCAGGTCCTCCGCCCTGGGCGCCTCGAAGGCGAGGGGGTCGGTCTGCCGGGTGTCCTTGGTGGTGGCGACGGAGCTCATGCCGTCGTTCCCTTCCGTTCGGTGTCGTCCGCGGGCCGTCTGTCCGTCAGGGCCAGGAACACCTCGTCGAGGCTGGGCTGGCCGAGCCCGAAGTTGTCGACCGTGATCCCGGCCCGCGCCAGCTCCGCCAGGGCCCGCGCCGCCTGCTCGGCGGCGCCGAGGTCCGTCCCGTGGCCGTTGACGGTGGCGGTGAGCGCGACCGGGTCGGGTTCGAGGGTGACGGCCGCCTTCAGGGCGGCCTGGAGGACCCGCTCGGCCGCCGGCCGCTGCTCGGGGTCCCGGAGCCGTACGTGCACCGAACCCGAGCCGACGGAGGCCTTCAGCTCGCCCTTCGTGCCCTCCGCGATCACCTTGCCGTGGTCGATGACGGCGATGCGGGAGGCCAGCTGGTCCGCCTCGTCGAGGTACTGGGTGGTGAGCAGCACGGTGGTGCCCTGGGCGACGACGGCACGGACGATGTCCCAGACCTGGTTGCGGCTGCGCGGGTCGAGGCCGGTCGTCGGTTCGTCGAGGAAGAGCAGGTCGGGGGTGTTGAGGATGGACGCGGCGATGTCGATACGGCGCCGCATGCCGCCCGAGTAGTTCTTGATCTGCCGGTCGGCGGCGTCCCCGAGTCCGAACGCGGCGAGCAGCTGCGCGGAGCGCTCGCGGGCGGCGGGCCGGGTGTGGCCGAGCAGCCGGCCGAGCAGGACCAGGTTCTCGGTGCCGGTCAGGTCCTCGTCGACGGAGGCGTACTGACCGGTGAGGCTCACACGGCCGCGTACGGTGTCGGCGTCCTTGACGACGTCCTTGTCGAAGACGCGGGCCCGGCCGCCGTCGGGGCGGAGGAGGGTGGCGAGCATCTTGACGGCGGTGGTCTTGCCCGCTCCGTTGGGTCCGAGGACGCCGTAGACGGTTCCGGCGGGAACGCGCAGGTCGACGCCGTCGACGGCGCGGTTCGTGCCGAAGACCTTGACCAGGCCCTCGGTCTCGATGGCGAGGTCGGTCATACCGCTCCTCCCCCTCCGGGTCCGGGATCGAGCACTTCTGCCAGTCTCCGACACCGTCCGGTGGATCGCCAGGGCGGAGGCGCCGCCCTCCCGCCCCCGGCCCCCGGCCGCGTATCGCCGTATCGGAGGACCCCGGCTCCCCCGGCCGGTGGAGGAGGACCGGCCGCCGGGGCGACGACCGGGCGGGGGCGCGGCGGGACGCTGAGTCCATGATGAGAATCAAGGCGCTTCCCGGTGTGCCCCGTTGGGCCGTTCTCGCCGCCCACGCGGTTCCCCTGGCCACCCTCCCGTCCGGCCTGTGGCGGCTCGCGCTCGTCGCCGGGCTCCCCGTCACGCAGGACGCCGGGCTCGGGTCGCTGGGCGTGGGGGAGTCCGTGTACGTCGTCTCCCTCAGCGTCGTGTCCGAGCTGCTCGCCCTCCTCACCCTGGGGCTCGTCCGCTCCTGGGGCGAGGTCTTCCCCCGGTGGATGCCGTTCCTCGGCGGGCGGCGGGTGAACCCGGCCGCGGCGACGGGCGCGGCGCTCGCCGGGGTGGCGGGACTGTGTGCCATCGCCGGGTGGGGCGTGTACGCCTCGTACGCGGACCTCGGCCCCGGCATCCCGGCGACTCCGGCGCAGGACGCCCTGCTCATCGCCTGCTACGCGCCGCTCGCGGCCTGGCCCGTGCTGCTCGCCGCCGTGGCGGTCGCCTACCACCGGCGGCGCCGCCACGGCGGAGGGAGCGGAGGGCGTGGTCAGTACGGCGCGGGGCGGCCCGTGGCGTCCTCGTGGGTGTAGAAGAGGTAGAAGGCACCGGCCGCGTTCACCCCGGCGAAGGCCAGTCCGAGCCCGGTCGACGACAGGACGCTGGCGCCGGACAGGCTGAACAGGAAGCCGACCGCGATGCCGGTCAGGGTGCCCCAGGCGACGGCCCGCAGCTCGCGGGGGAGGGCGCGGCCGTAGCGCCGGAGCGCGTAGATAGCGCCGGCGAGGACCACGGCCGAGACGAGGCCGAGCCACAGCTGCCCGAGGGTGGCGGCACCGCCGTGGCGGGCGACGGTCGACGCGTAGAGGGCGTACAGGACGCCGATCGTGATCGGGGCGCCCCAGCCGTGCGTGCGGCCCTGCGTGCGCCCCTGCGGCGTGCTGGTCCGGCGCCGCCGGGCGGGTACCGCTGCGTGTGCGGCCATGGCAGGAGCTCCTTCGTCTCTCGCCCCCCTGCTGCTTCCCGCACCCTCCAGGGCACACCCGCGCCCGGCGCCCCGCAAGTGGATCAGCCGCGGGATCGGGCGCGGGATCAGCCGCGGGATCAGCCGCGGGATCGGGCGCGTGACCAGGCGCGTCGCCGGATCAGTCGCCTGGCCGTACGGCGACGGCGTCGATCTCGAAGAGCATGCCGGGCAGGGCGAGCGCCGCGACCCCGCTGAGGGTCTGCGCGGGCAGCCGCTCGCCGAAGTGGGCGTGCAGGGCCTTGCCGAGGACCTCCAGCTTGGCGAGGTCGTGCCCGACGACGTACGAGCCGAGGCGGACGACGTTCCGCAGGCCGAGGCCGACGCCTTCCAGGGCGAGCCGCAGGTTCGTCAGGGAGAGCTCGACCTGGGCGGCGAAGTCGCCGGGAACGGGAGCGCCGGTGGCGTCGGAGGCGTACTGGCCGGCGATGAAGACGAGCTCTCCGGGGGCGGAGACGGCGTGGCTGTAGCCGAAGGGGGTGGGGTCGTGGAGGGTGCCGGGGTTGGTGATGAGCCGAGGGTCGGCGGATCCGTCGGCGACGGCGGTCGGGGTCGGGGTCGGGGTCGGGGTCGTCTGGGCGGTCATGGCTGATCGTTCCTTCCGGGGGGTGCGGCGATCCTGACGGTGGAACATGAACCTGGATGTGTGATGTCCAGAATGATGCTTTCGAGCGCCCTCCCAACACGTGGAGGGCAGTCGTGTCACACGTGGGCGAACCAGTTCCGTAGCCGGTCGGGCGCGGTCGGCGCCTGGAGTTCCGCCCGCTGCCGTACGTCGTCCAGGGTCTGGGCCATGAGCTCCCGCCGCCAGGCCATCTCGGCCCTGCCCATGGCACCGGCGATGGCGCACTCGGCGGCGTACGTCCCCGGGGCGCCCGCGCCGGGACCCTGCTGCCGGATCTCCGTGCAGCGGAAGGCCTCGTCAGGTCCTTCGATGGCGGCGACGACATCCATCAGAGTGATCCGGTCCAGGCCGCGGGCGAGCCGGAAGCCGCCCTTGGGCCCGGAGACCGAGGTGACGATCCCGGCGCGGGCGAGCGCCTGGAGCTGCTTGTTGAGATACGCGGAGGGCAGCTCGTGATAGGCCGCGAGACGTGCGGCGGTGACCGCCCGGCCGGGCCCGATCCACGCCAGGTTCAGGCAGCTGTGCAGCGCCCACTCCACACCCTCGCTCATTCTCATGATCCTGGACCTTACATATCCAGGATCAGGTTTGCCAAGGGAATTCCGGCGCCGGGCTCAGGCGCCCTCCGCCGCGAGCGCCGCCAGGCGGCCGAGGGCGTCGTCAAGGACCGCGTGGGGCGGCGAGGCGAGGCCGACCCGGATCGCGTCCGGGGCCGTACCCGCCCCCACGGCGAAGGCGCTGCCCGGAGTGACCGCCACGCCCGCGCGTGCGGCGGCCGCGGCCGTGAAGGTCTCCGCCCGCCAGGGCGCGGGCAGCTCCCACCAGCAGTAGTACGCGTACGGGGAGGTCCGCAGGGTGTGTCCCGCGAGCCGCCGCAGGACCAGGGCGTGCCGGGCCTCCGCGTCCGCCCGCTTGGCCGCGACCGCCTCGGTGACCGTGCCGTCCCCGGCCCAGCGGGTGGCGGCGGCGAGCGCCAGACCGCCCGCCGTCCAGGCGCCGGAGCGCAGGGCGTCGGCGACGGCGGCGCGCAGCCGTTCCGGCACCACCAGGTAGCCGACGGTCAGGCCGGGGGCGAGCCGCTTGGAGAGGCTGTCGACGAGGACGACCCGCTCGGGGGCGTGCGCGGCGAGCGGGGCGGGCGCGTCGGGCACGAGGAAGGCCCAGGTGGTGTCCTCGACGGCCGTGAGGTCCAGGCCCCGAAGGAGCTCGGCCAGGGCGGCGCGGCGCTCCTCCCCCGTGGTCGAGGAGAGCGGGTTGTGGAGGGTCGGCTGGAGGTAGACGGCGGCGAGCGGCGCCGCCCGGTGGGCCGCGGCGAGGGCCTCGGGCCGTACCCCGTCGGCGTCGAGGGCGAGCGGCACGAGCCGGATGCCGAGCCGTTCGGCCACCGCCTTGACCAGCGGATACGTGAGCGCCTCGACGCCGAGGCGGCCGCCGGGCGGGACGAGCGCGGAGAGCGCGGCGGCGATGGCCTGCCGACCGTTCCCGGCGAAGAGCACGCTCTCCGGGTCGGGCGCCCAGCCGGGTGCGGAGATCGCGCTCTCCGAGTCGGGCGCCCAGCCCGGCCGGGCGAGGACGGTCGCCGCCGCCTCGCGGGCCTCCGGGGTGCCGGCGGCGGCGGCCGGCCGGGAGACGGCCTCGGCCAGGACGTCGGGCCGGCCGAGGGCCGCCAGCGCGCGGGCCATCAGCTCCGACTGGCCCTCGAAGCCGGGGTAGTTCAGCTGGAGGTCGACGGGCGCGGCCCCGGTGGCCTCGGCGAGCGCGGGCCCCGGCAGCGGGGGCGCTGCCCGGACGAACGTGCCGCGTCCCACCTCCCCCACGACGAGGCCCCGGCGCGCGAGCTCCCCGTACACGCGGATCGCGGTGGAGTTCGCGATCCCGTGGCGCCGCGCGAAGACCCGCTGCGGCGGCAGCCGGTCACCGGGGCGCAGCCGCCCGTCACGTACGGCCGTCTCGACCCGGTCGGCGATCCTCCGGTACTCCTCCACGGCCACCCCTCCGTATCGCACGACGCGTCGCACGCGCATCGCACGCGCCTCGTACCGCGCATCGCAAACACACCGCAACGCACCCGCACCCGCACCCGCACCCGCACACTCGCCCAAGCCATGCGTCGCCCCATTGCACCGAGAGCAAAGATCTTATTGCACCGAGCAGTTGCCGCTGCCTAGCCTGCGGCCATGCCCTTCTCCACCACCGTCCACGCCGAGACCTTCTACGAGGACCAGGGCACCGGCCCCGCCCTCCTCCTCGTCCACGGCCACCCCTTCGACCACACGATGTGGCGGCCGCAGATCGACCGTTTCTCCCGTACGCACCGGGTGATCGCCCCGGACCTGCGGGGCTACGGCGCCACCCCCCTGGGCCCGAACCCCCACTCCACCGACCTCGGCGTCTTCGCGGAGGACCTCGTCGCCCTCCTCGACGACCTGGGGATCGGCACCTGCGTCCTCGCCGGCCTCTCCATGGGCGGCCAGATCGCCATGGAGCTCTACCGCCGCCACCCCGACCGCGTCCGCGGCCTCGTCCTCGCCGACACCTTCCCCGCCGCCGAGACCGAGGACGGCAAGGCGGCCCGGAACGCCATGGCCGACCGGCTCCTGCGCGAGGGCATGCGGGGGTACGCCGACGAGGTCCTCGACCGGATGGTCGCCCCGTACAACACCCACGCCGCACCCCACGTCCACCGCATGATGTGCGCCACCGACCCGGTCGCCGCGGCCGCCGCCCTCCGTGGCCGGGCCGAGCGCCCCGACTACCGGAAGACCCTCACCACGGTCCCGTTCCCCGCGCTCGTGGTCGTCGGCCGGGACGACACGTACACCCCGGTCGCCGACGCCGAGGAGATGCGCGCGCTGCTCCCCCACGCCACGCTCGCCGTCATCGAACGGGCCACGCACCTGCCCAACCTGGAGCGGCCCGAGGAGTTCGACGCCGTACTGGAGAGCTATCTCCGCTCACTCGTCCGGCCCAGCTGAAGATTCGGAACCGCGCGCACGCGCCGACGATGGGGCCATGAGCCAGAACACGGCACCACCCCGCAGGCCGCACTCCTCCTCCGGCGCCTGGGCCGCCGGCGGCACGCTCTTCGCGGGCGTCCTCATGCTGGTCACCGGCCTCATGGACGTCTTCCAGGGCATCGCCGGCATCGCCAAGGACGACATCTACACCCGCGTCGGCGACTACGTCTTCAAGTTCAACCTCACCGCCTGGGGCTGGATCCACCTGATCCTCGGCGTCATCATCGCCATCGCCGGTTACGGCATCCTCAAGGGCGCGGAATGGGGCCGGGTCGCGGGTATCGCGCTCGCCTCCCTCAACATCCTGTTGCAGTTCCTCTTCCTGCCGTACCACCCGTGGTGGGCGCTCTTCTCCATGGCCATCTCGGTCTTCGTGATCTGGGCCCTGGCCACGGACGACGCGTACGGCCGCGACGAGAGACTCTGAGGACCGGCCCCATGCGGAGACCACCCGTGAAACGGCCGCCCACAAGGCGGCCGCCCCTGAGACGCACGACGACCGCCGTCCTCTCCCTCGCGGCGACCGCGGCCCTCGCCCTCACCGGCTGCGACACCATCGCGGACAAGGCGGGCGAGGTCGTCTCCTCCGCCACCGCGGCCGTCGCCTCGGCCGCCCAGGACAAGATGAACGAGGTCAAGGACGGGGCGAACGCCCGCGGCGACGTGCGAGCCGGGCCGACGAGCACCGACGGCGACCGCACGGTCGCCGAGATCACCGCGACCAACCCCAAGGACAAGGACGCCGACTACACGGTCATGGTGACCTTCCGGGACGGCGAGGGAAACTTCCTCGACTCGGTCGTCGTCACCATCGACGCCGTCGGACCCGGCGCGTCCAAGTCCGGTACGGCGCGCAGCAATCGGACGCTGTCGGGCGACACCAAGGCGGAGATCACCCAGGCACTGCGACACTGAGGGCGTGGACCGAGCCCTTGCCGCCGTGCCGGAACCCCCGCCCGTGACGAGCGCCGCCCCGGCGGCCCCCGAACCGCCGCCTCTCCGGCCCAGACACCGCCTCACCGCCTGGGCCGCGGGGCTGCTCCTCGTGGTGCCCGCCTTCCTCGCCGGCTGCCGGCTCCTCGACACCGACGCGACCACCCCCGTACCGCAGCTGCTCGCGCTCCTGCCCTGGTTCGCCGTGCCCGCCGGGCTCGCGGTGCTCCTCGCCGCCGTCGCCCGCCGCCGCGTCCTCACCTTCACGGCCGTCCTCGTCCTCACCGCCACCGGCTGGGCCGCCCTGCCCTACCAGCCGCAGCTCGTCACCGCGTACGGCGCGCCCCTCACCCAGGTCCGGGTGCTCGCCGCCAACGTCGAGTACGGCCAGGGCACGGGGGCGCTGACCGAGACGATCCGGCGCGAGCGGCCCCAGCTGGTGTTCGTCTCCGAATGCGACCAGGTCTGCGGACGCGCCCTCACCACCGCCTTCGCGGCCGAACTGCCCCACTACACCTCGGTCGACGCCGGCGGTGCCGTCGGCTCCGTCCTGCTCAGCGCGTACCCGCTGACCGACGAACGGGTGATCCCGGCGGTCATGGGCATGCCGGGCGCCACCGCGGTGATCGCCGGCCTGCCCGTACGCCTGCAACTCGCCCACCCGCTGCCGCCGGTGCCGGGCCAGGTCGACCTGTGGAAGCGGGAGCTCGGCCGGATCGGAAGCGCCGCCCGGCAGCACACCGGCCCCCTCCTCGTCGCCGGGGACTTCAACGCCTCCCAGGACCACGCCGCCTTCCGCTCGGTCCTGCGCGACGGCCACCTCCAGGACGCCGCCCGCCTCGCGGACGCGAGCCGCACCCCGACCTGGCCCATGGAGGGCCCCCTGCCGCCGTTCGTGCAGATCGACCACGTCCTGGTCAGCCGGGACTTCACCGTCCGGGGCATCCGCTTCCTCGACCTCGCGGGCTCCGACCACCGTGCCGTCCTCACCGATCTCGACCTGCGCGGCGGCCGCTGATCGGCCACGCTGGAAGACATGGAGAACGAGGAGATCCTGGACGACATCGGTGCCCTCGTCGAGGAGGAACGCGCCCTGCGGCAACGCACCGGCGGTCTCCTCCCCGAAGAACTCGCCCGCCTCGCCGAACTCGAGGTGCGCCTCGACCAGTGCTGGGACCTGCTGCGGCAGCGGCGGGCGAAGGAGGAGTTCGGCGAGGACCCGGACACGGCGACGATCCGCCCGGCCACCGAGGTCGAGTCCTACCGCAACTGAGCGCGGTCCGGAAGACGGGCCTCACGGGCCACCGGACACGCCCTAGGCCCAAAGGACCAGGACGATCACCGTACGCGGGCCGATGACCGTCCCGCCCCCGGCTGCGTAGGGTCGGAACGTGACGAGCAACGACGAAACGCTTCAGGAGTCCACCGCCCGCCCGGACGCCGAGTCCGTCCCCCGCCCGGACGCCGAGTCCACCCCCCGCCCGGACGCCGAGTCCACCCCCCGCCTGGACCTCGACGCCTACCTCGCCCGCGTCGGCTGGACCGGGGAGCGGCGCGCGGACGCCGCGACCCTGCGGTCGCTGCACCGTGCGCACATGCACGGCATCCCGTTCGAGAACCTCGACCCGCTCGGCGGCTCCGCGCCCTCCCTCGCCCTGCCCGACCTGGAGGCGAAGCTGGTCCGCGGGGACCGGGGCGGGTACTGCTACGAGCACAACACCATGCTGGCCGCCGTCCTCGACGCCTTCGGCTTCGGCGTCACACTCCTCTGTGCCCGCGTCGTCCTCGGCGCCCACGGCGCGATACGGCCGCGCACCCACATGCTGCTCCTCGTCGACGTGCCGGGCGAGCCGGTCCCGTACGTGGCCGACGTCGGCTTCGGCGCCTCCGGGGCGCTGCTCGAAGCGGTCCCGCTGATCGCGGACACCGAGTTCCGGGACGCGCCGCGCCGGCATCGCCTGGTCCACGAGCCGCACCGGGGGCCGCTGGAGATGTGGGTGCTCCAGGCGTACGAGGACGACGCGTGGACCGATCAGTACGCGTTCACCGTCGAGCCGTTCGAGGCCCCGGACTTCGACGTCATCAACTGGCACATCGCCACCAACCCCCGCTCCCCCTTCTCCCACCTGCTCTACGTCCAGCGCACGACGCCCGAGGCCCATCTCGCGCTCAGCGGCGGCCACCTGGTCGAGACCCGCCCGGACGGCACCCGCAAGGAACGCGAACTGTCGGGGCACGACGAGATCGCGCGCGTACTGACGACCGACTTCGGCATCGCGGTACCGGACGGCCTGCCCCTGGCCCCCCGGTAGGCGACAGCGGCCGCCCCCCCGCACGTGGGGCGGCCCCCGTAAGTTGGTCGTATGGCTCGTCCCGCACGGCCCGTACGGGTCGCTCCGCCCGTCTGGCTCACCGCCGGGCTCAAGCCCGCCCCCGCGCCGGTCCCCTGGGCCGCCGTCCTCCGCGCCGCCGTCGCCCTCGCCGCGCCGCTCGCGGTGGGGCTCGCCGCCGGGCAGCCGGCGTACGGGGCGCTCGTGTCGATGGGCGCCCTGTCCGGTGTCATCGGTGACACCGCCGACGCCTACCGGATGCGGGTCTTCAACATCGCCGTGCCGCAGCTCTTCGGGGCCGTCGGCGTCACCCTCGGCACCCTCGTCTTCGGTCACGGCTGGCTCGCGGTCGCCGCGCTCACCCTCGTCGCGCTCGTCTCCGGGATGATCTCCTCGATCGGCGCCGTCGCCTCCGTGTCCGGGCTTCTGCTGCTCCTCAACGCCGTCGTCGGCGCCGGTCTGCCCATGCCGGACCCGTGGTGGAAGGCGCCCGTCCTCCTCGGCCTCGGCGGCCTCTTCGTCCTCGTGCTCACGCTGCTCGGCTGGCCGCTGCGCCGGGCCGTGCCCGAGCGTGCCGCCGTCGCCGCCACCTACCGCGCCGTCGCCGACCTGTACGAGGCCACCGGCACGTCGGCGTACGACGAGAAGCGGCAGGCGGTCACCGCCTCGCTCAACCAGGCGTACGACCTGATCCTGGCGCACCGGGCCCGGCAGCACGGCCGCGCGCCGTCCCTGGTCCGGCTGCTCGCGCAGCTGAACGTCGTCATCCCTCTCGCCGAGGCCGCGCCCGCCGCGCATCTGCGCGCCCGGCTCCACGGCCCGCTGCCCGCCCTGATCCCGGCGGCCGTACGGGAGCTCGCCGACGCCGTCGAGGAGGGCCGCACCGGGGTCCCCGTACTCGATCTGCCGGCCCCGGAGCGGCCCTCGGAGAAGGCCGTCGACCACGCCCTGCGGTACGCGGCGGCCGTCGTCCACAAGGCGGACCCCGATCCGTACAACGTGGACGACCGGCTCGGCCGGCCCGCCGCGCTCCGGGTCCGCGTCCGCAGGACGACCCGCGCCGTGCTGTTCTCCGGGGCGTCCTGGCGGTACGGGCTGCGGCTCGCGCTCTGTATCGGGCTCGCACAGGCCCTGGTCTCGCTGATCGCCGTGCCCCGCTCGTACTGGGTGGCCCTGACCGTCACCTTCGTCCTGAAGCCGGACTTCGGCTCGGTCTTCTCCCGGGCGGTGCTCCGCGCCTTCGGCACCGCCCTCGGTCTGCTCCTCGCCGCCCTCGTGCTCGCCGAGGTCCCGCGCGGCTGGTGGGACGTCCCCGTGATGTGCGTGCTCGCGGCCCTCATCCCGGCCTTCTCCGCGAAGGGGTACGCCTTCCAGACGGCGGCCATCACGCCGGTGATCCTGCTGCTCTCCGACACCCTCAACCAGCAGGGCTTCGGCCTGATCATGCCCCGCCTGTACGACTCGCTCATCGGCTGCGGCATCGCCCTGATCGCCGGCTACCTGCTGTGGCCCGAGTCCTGGCACACCCGCATCGGGGACCGGCTCGCGGACGCCGTCGCCGACACCGCCGCGTACGTGTCCCTGGCCTTCTCCGGGGACGCCTTCTCCGGGGACGGCGCGGACCAGGGCGCGCGGCTGCGGGCCCGGCGGAAGCTCTACCGGGATCTGTCGACGGTCCGGTCCGAGTTCCAGCGTGCCCTGACGGAACCGCCTCCCACCGGGGCCCGGGCCGCCGCCTGGTGGCCGCTCGTCGTCGCCTCCGAGCGGATCGTGGACGCGACGACGGCCGCGCGCATCAGGGTCGACCACGGAGCCCCCGCCCCCGATCCGGCGGAGGTCGCCGCCGTCGAGCGGCAGCTGCGCGAACTCGCCCACGGACTGCGGGAGTCGGAGACCCTCGTGGAGGTCCGCGCGGAACTCCCCGGCGACGAGAACGGAGTCCTCGCGCCGCTCCGCCAGGAGGTCCGCGCGGCCCGCGCGATCGCCGGTCCCGACCTGCGGTAAACCTCCCCGCGGGGGCGTACGGGAGGACTTACCGGCGGTCACCGAACGGAACCCTCCCCACCGCCGTTACCGGAATCCACCCGGGCGACTACGATGCGCTCGATTCACCGTGATCCGCGCCCGCCGCCGTCGGCAACCGGCCCGGCGGACGGGCCACTTCGCCCTGCCACCGCCCTGCCCCGCCCCGCCTCCGTCCCGCCCCCGCCCCGTCACCACCTCGCCACCGCACCGCCACCGCCCGCCTCACCCCCCGCGCCCCGAGGACCCCGCCATGCGCACCACCACGAGCAGAGGGCTCCAGCCCAATGTCCTCGGCACCTTCGACACGATCGTGATGGCCGTCGCCGGCAGCGCCCCCGCCTACTCGCTGGCCGCGACCACCGCCGTGCTCTTCGGCGCCGTAGGCTTCGCGGGTCCGGCGGCCCTGCTGTACTGCGCGATACCGATGTTCGGCATCGTCCTCGCGTACGCCCGCCTCGGCCGCATCGACGTCAACGCGGGAGCCGGATACTCCTGGGTGGGCCGCACCCTCCACCCCTTCCTCGGTTTCCTCTCCGGCTGGGCCCTGGTCTTCGCCGCCACCGTCTTCATGGTGGCGGGCTCCCTGCCCGCCGGTGCCCTCACGCTTTCCCTGATCGACCCGGACCTCGCCGACAGCACCCCGCTCGCAGCCGCCGTCGGCGCCGGCTGGTTCCTGATCATGCTGCTCGTCGTCCTGGGCGGCGCCCGGCTCACCGTACGGGCCCAACTGATCATGTCGGGCGTCGAGATGCTGATCCTGGTCGGCTTCGTCCTCGCGGCCGTCGCGCACCGGGGGCGGGCCGCCGCCTTCGACTGGTCCTGGTTCGGCCTCGGCCAGTTCGAGGGCCCGCAGGGCTTCGCCGCGGGCGCCCTGATCGCCGCGTTCTACTACTGGGGCTGGGACGTCACCAGCAACCTCAGCGAGGAGACCCGGAACAGCCGCCGCACGGCCGGGCTCGCCGCGCTCGTCGGCGTCGGTTTCGTCTTCGTCCTCTTCGAGGCCTTCACCGTCGCCGTGAACGTGCTGCTGACCGCCGACGAGATCCGCACCGCCGGCCCCAACGTCCTCGCCGTCCTCGGCCAGGAGATCTGGCCGGGCGTCGGCGGCAAACTCCTCGTCGTGGCCGTCGTCCTGTCGACCGTCGCCACCCTGGAGACCACCCTCCTCCAGGTCACCCGCTCGCTCTTCGCGATGGGCCGCGACCGGACCCTGCCCGCCGCGCTCGGCACCGTCCACCCCCGCTGGAACACGCCGTGGGTCGCCATCGCCGCCGTCGGAGGCGCGGCGCTCCTGATGTTCTGCGCCGCCGCGGCCGCCGGCTCCGTCCAGCGGATCCTCAGCGACGCGGTCTCCGCGATCGGACTCCAGATCGCGTTCTACTACGGCCTCGCGGGCATCGCCGCGGTCGTCGCGTACAAGTCGGTCCTCTTCCGCTCCGTGAAGAACCTGGTCCTCGGCGGCCTCTGGCCGCTCCTCGGCTCCGCGTTCATGCTCTGGGCCTTCGTCGAATCGCTCGGCGAACTCTCCACGACCGCCCTCAGCATCGGCCTCGGCGGCCTGCTCGTCGGCCTGCTCCCGCTGGTCGTGTACTGGAGGAAGGGCAGCGACTACTACCGCCCGGCCCGCCTGGACGCCGTCCTCGCGATGGCCGCGACGGAGGGCTCGGGCCCCGCCACGCGCACGCGTACCGGCACCGCGGACAAGAGCTACGCGACGGACTTCTGACGGCGCGAAGCCCGCCCAACCACGACGACGAGCCCTCCCCGACTTCTGACGGCATCCGAACCGAAGGAGGCCCCCATGGCCGTACGCCGACGCTCCGCGCGCCCCGCGCGTCCCGAGCGCTTCGTGCCCGACTTCGACCCGGACTTCGGGGACCGCGCGCTGACCGAGGCGCGCCACGACATCGTCATCGGCCGCTGGCAGGGCGTACGGGACCTGCTCGCGGCCACCGGCGACCACTGGGCCCGCCGCACCCACCGGCTGCGGCTCCTCTCGCACGCCGCCGCCGGAAGCTCCACCGTGGAGACCTGGCGGGCCGCCGAACCGGGCAACCCCGACGCGGCCGTGCTGCGGGCGGCGACCGAGGTGGTACGGGTCTTCGACGCGGCCATCGCGGCGGGCCGGGGCGCCGCCGTCGAACGCGGCCGGATCGACGCCGCCGTCGACGCCTGCCGGAGCGCGGCAGAGGCGGCGCCCGCCGACCCGATGCCGTGGGTGTCGCTGCTCTCGGTGGCGAGGCTGTACGAGGGCGGGGTGCCGCGCCGCGAACTGCGGCACTGGTTCGACGAGCTGCGGCGCCGCGACCCGTACAACACGGAGGGGCACATCCAGGTGCTGCGCTACTGGTCGGCCCGGTGGCACGGGACGCACGGCAGCATGTACGACTTCGCCCGCGACGCGGCGGGCGTGGCACCGCCCGGCTCCCCGCTGCCGGTCCTGGTGCAGGTGGCGCGGGTCGAGGAGTACCGGTACATCGCGGACGGGGCACTCGGCCGCGGCCCGGTGCGCGGCTTCGACCAGCACTGGAAGCACGAACTGGCGGTCACGGAGCTGCGCCGCACGTACGCGCGGTGGATCGGCGGCCGCGACGGGGCCGCACCGGTCGCACCGGAGGAGGCCGGGGACCTCAACTTCCTGGCCCACGCGGCCTGCTACGCGGGCCAGGTGGAGATCGCGCGCGAGCTGCTCGGGATGCTGGGCAGACGGGCGGCGTGGGTGCCGTGGTCGTACACGGGGGACCCGGCGGAGCAGTTCATACGGTTCAGGGAGGGCCTGGGGACGGCGTAGACCACTCCGCACCCAGGCCCCCGGGGGTCACACGCCGATGTCGCGCCCGTCCGTGCGCCACACGGCGACGACCGACGGGCGGACGAGCTTGCCGGGTCCGTCGGGCCAGGCGGAGGCGGGATTCTCGACGGAGGCGCCGTCGATCTCGCCCGGGTGCTGCACGGCGACCAGGACACGGCGGTCCTGGATGATCGGTCCGCAGGTCTCGGCGCCCTTCGGCACGGTCAGGAACTGCTTGAGCTCACCGCGCTGCTCGCCGCGGGTGGCGACGCCGAACAGGCCGTCGTGCGAGCCGAGCTGGTTGCCGTCGGTGGAGATCCACAGGTTGCCGTGCGGGTCGAAGGCGACGTTGTCGGGGCAGGAGATCGGGGAGACCTTCTCCTTGGGGTAGCCGGCGAAGTAGGTGGCCGGGTCGTTCGGGTCTCCGGCGACGAGGAAGAGACGCCAGGCGAAGCCGTCCGAGGCAGGGTCGTCCCAGTGCTCGGCGAGTTCGAGGATCTGCCCGTGCTTGTTGAGGTTGCGCGGGTTGGCCTCGTCGGCGCCGGGGTTGGTGCCCTTGCCCCGGTTGGAGTTGTTGGTGAGGGCGACGTAGACGCGGCCGGAGCGCGGCGACGGCTCGACGTCCTCGGGCCGGTCCATCTTCGTCGCGCCGACCTTGTCCCCGGCGAGACGGGTGAAGACGAAGACCTCTTCGGCGGTCATTCCGGGCACGTGCGAGACGGCACCGTCGGGACCGGCCGTGGCGAGCGGGATCCACTGGCCGGAGCCGTCGAACTCGCCGTCGTTCGGCAGCTTGCCGGTGCCGTCGATCTCGGCGGCCGGGGAGTCGCCGGTCAGCTTGGCGACGTAGAGGGTGCCCTCGTCGAGCAGGGTCAGGTTGTGCTCACGGGCGGCCCGGGAGCCCCCCTTCTTCATCCTCTTGCTCGACACGAACTTGTAGAAGTAGTCGAACCGCTCGTCGTCACCCATGTAGACGACCGGGCGGCCGTCGTCGGTGAGGCGGGGCTGCGCGGCCTCGTGCTTGAAGCGGCCGAGCGCGGTGCGCTTGCGGGGCGTGGAGTCGGGGTCGTACGGGTCGAGCTCGACGACCCAGCCCTGGCGGTGCACCTCGTTGGGCTCCTGGCGCAGGTCGAAGCGCTTGTCGAACCGCTCCCACTTGCGCTCGGAGGCACCGGTACCGACGCCGTACCGCTTGTCGGTCGGCGTCGAGCCGTACGCGAAGTACTGGTTGAAGTTCTCCTCGCCGTGGAGGGTGGTGCCCCACGGGGTGGTGCCGCCGGCGCAGTTGTTGAGCGTGCCGAGGACGGTACGCCCCTCGGGGTCGGCGGACGTCCTGAGCAGGTCGCCACCGGCGGCGGGCCCGGTCAGCTCGAACTCGCTCGTGGTGTGCAGCCGCCGGTTGAGGTGATGGCGGGTGACCGGCGTCAGCTTGCCGGAGCGGTGCTCCTCCTGGACGACGACGACCGAGAGGCCGTGCGCGGCCCAGGCGATCTCGACCTGCTCGCGGGTCGGGTTCTCGGAGTCGTACCCCCGGAACATCAGGACTTCGTCGGTGTACTCGTGGTTGGCGACGAGGACCTGACGGTGGTGCTCCCCGCGCAGCGGCAGCAGGGAGAGGAAGTCGTTGTTGTACCCGAACTGGCCGGCCTGGGCCTTCGCCGACTGCTTCTCGGAGTCGAAGGCGGGGGCGCCGCGGAGGATGGGCTCGCCCCAGCGGATGACGATGTTCTGCGCGTAACCGGCGGGGACGGTGACCTGGTCGGCGGTGTTGGGCGCGACGGGCGTGAAGCGGAGGCCGCGGGCGCCGCCTTGGGGGGCGGGCTTCTGCGACCGGGCGACGGCCTCGGGGGCGCTGCCGAGGACGACGGCGCCGCCGGCGGCGGAGGCGACGGTCACGACGGCGGCGGCACGGAGGGCGGAACGGCGCGAGAGCGCACCGGCTATGACGTCGCCGACGTACTCGTTGTCGCTGGTGTTGGGCACCTCGTGGAAGCAGGCGTCACCGCACCGGAAGCGACAGGTGAGAGCGGAACGGCCGCCTCCGTGGGGGTTCGTGCTCAGCAGGGGCAGCAGTTTGCGCACTTCGTCCTCCTGGTGTGGGGATTCCTTCGGCGGCGACGCTATGTGCGTAGATCTGCACAGGAACGGCGACCGAGTGAACGCCGAATGAATGCACGGCAACCGGGGGCGACCGGGTCACGGAGGAGGGAGGGGGCGGCCGCTAACCTTACGTGTCCGCCCTGGCCAGGGATGAACGTCCCGAAACGCCCAGTACGGACATTCCCACTGCACCCCACTCATGCGAAAGGGTTCGCCCATGGGTATTCGGAGCATGCTGCGCAAGGTATTCGGCCGGGACCGCGAGGAGTCCACGGCAACCTCCGTCCCGCCCCAGACGCGTGAGACCACGTCGACGTCCGCGTCGACGTCCACGACCACGTCCTCGTCCTCGTCCTCGGACACGCCGGAAGCGGCGGCCCGGCGGGCGGCGGACGATCTGGTGGCGGCGTCGTTCGACAACCCGCAGATTCCACGGGCGCGGGCGAATTCGCAGGCGGCGGCTGCGCCTGCGGCGGACGCTGCGGGGGCGGTGACTGAGACCGAGGCCGCGCCTGCGGCGGACGCTGCGGCGGGTCCGGCTCCGGCCGAGGCTGCGCCTGCGGCGGACGCTGCGGGGGGTTCGGCTCCGGCCGAGGCTGCGCCTGCGGGGGCGGTGACTGAGGCGACGGAGCCGGAGACGGCGCCTGTGGAGGCTGAGGCGGCGCCTGCGGAGGCTGCGTCTGCTGCCGAGGCGGATGCGGAAGCGGAAGCGTCGGAGGCCTCGGAGACCGAGGGAACAGTTTCGGCCACGGCGTCGGCTGACACGGAGCCGGCGACGGCGACGGTCGCAGCTGCCGAGCCGGCAACGGCCGCAGCAACGACAGACGAGGCTGCGGAGCCGGTCGCGGAGACGCCCGACGCGTCGGAAGCCGAGAAGTCGGCTGACGCCGACGCGGTGACGGCGACGACCGAGCCCGCGACGGACGAGCCGGCGGAGCCGACCGAGAAGGCCACCGACGAGCCGGCGGACACAGCAGCCGAGTCGGCCCCGGCGGAGGTGACCGCCGACGCCGACACGGCGGAACCTGCTGCGGAGCAGCGGGAGCCGGCGGAGGCCTCCGCACCGGCAGACGAGCCCGAGGCCCAGGCCGAGACGGCCGAGTCCGCTGCCCCGACGGGGCCGGAGGCGACCCCCGGAGCCGAGCCGCAGGACAAGGTGCCCGCTCCGGCCGAGCCCGAGGCCCAGGCCGAGACCGCTTCCCCGGCCGAGCCCGAGGTGGCTGCCGAGGAGCCGCAGGCTCAGACCGCTGCCCCGGCGGAGCCCGAGGCAACTGCCGACGCCGACACGGACACGGACACGGACATCGAAGCGTCCGCATCTGCGGAGGAGCCGCAGGAAGCGGACGCGACCGTCACCGAGGCGGAGCCGGTGACGGCCAAGGCCGAGGCCACGGCGGAGCCGGAGGCCGAGGCCGACGCAACCGCCACGCCGGAGGCCGACGCCCCCGAAGCCGAGACCGCCGAGCCGGAGGCCGAGGCCGAGGCCCAGACCACCGCGCCGCAGGCCCCCGCCCTCCCCCTCCCCAAGGTCAAGGCCGTCGCCCCCCACCTCGCCGAGGCCTACAGCGCCGCCGGCGCGGAGCTCAAGAAGCAGGGGCTCACCGGGGCGCGGGCCGCCGTCTATCTCGTGGTGGACCGGTCCGGTTCGATGCGCGGGTACTTCAAGGACGGCTCCGTGCAGCGGCTCGCCGAACAGGTCACCGCGCTCGCGGCGCACCTCGACGAGAACGCCACCGTCACGACCGTGTTCTTCTCGACGGACATCGACGGCACCGTCGACCTGACGCCCGCCGACCTCACTCCCACCCGCGTGGAGGAGATCAACGGCACCCTGGGCCGCCTGGGCCGTACGAACTACCACCGCGCCGTGGAGGAGGTCCTGGCCCACCACGAGAAGGCGGACCCGACCCGCCCCGCCCTGGTCGTGTTCCAGACGGACGGCGCCCCGGAGTCGAAGACGGCGGCCACGCAGGCGCTGGCCGAGGCGGCGGACCGTCCGCTGCACTGGCGGTTCGTGGCCTGGGGCGAGGAGGACAACAAGGCCTTCGACTTCCTCCGGAAGCTCGACGGCACGCCCCGTACCGCCGCGTACTTCCCCGGCACGACCCCGGTCGAGACCGCGCACGCCGCCTTCTACCGGGGGCTGCTCGCAGGCCTGGAGTTCTAGGAAGCAGGGCTGGTGGCGGTGACCGGCAGGGTCACCGCCACCACGAGCCCGCCGCCCTCGGCGGCGCTGCGGGCGACCGCCGTCACGGACCCGCCGTGCGCGACCGCGATGGACCGCACGATGGACAGTCCGAGCCCGGCGCCAGGCCCCATCCGGTCCCGCCCTTCGCCGCGCCGGAAGGGTTCGAAGAGGCCGGGGACCTCGTCGGCGGGGACGACGGGCCCGGTGTTGACCACGGTCAGAACGCCGCCCTCGACCCGTACGTCCACCACGCCACCGCCGGGCAGGTTGTACGCGAGGGCGTTCGCGACGAGGTTCCGTACGAGCTGCCCGAGCAGCACCCGGCTGCCCCGTACGACACCTCCGTCGGCCACCACGTACGCGCCCTCGTACTCCTCCCCGACGACCTCGCCGAGGACCACGTCCTCCCTCTCCGCGAGGCCCCGCTCGCTGCGGGCGAGGAGCAGCAGCCCGTCGATGAGGCGTTCGCTGCGACGGTTGGCGTCGAGCAGCACCTGCCGTACGTCGCAGTCGTCGTCGAGCCCGACCTGGATGGCGGCGCGCTGGGTGGCGAGCGGGGTGCGGAGTTCGTGGGAGGCGTTGGCGATGAACCGGCGCTGGCTGTCGAAGGCGGTCTCCAGGCGTCCGAGCAGCGCGTCGATCGTGTCGCCGAGTTCCTTGAGCTCGTCGTCGGGCCCGCTGACGGCGATGCGGTCGTGCAGGTTGCGTTCGGAGAGGCGCCGCGCGCGGGCGGTCATCTCGTGCACGGGCCGCAGGACGCGCCCCGCGGTCCACCACCCGACGGCGACGGCGCAGCAGGCGATCACGAGCAGGGCCATGCCGGACCACATGAGCATCTGCTCGCCCGCAGCGCGGCTGATGTCGTCGCCGAGCTGGTACGCCTCGACGACGGCGATGTCGTCGGCGCGCGCCACGATCGCCTCGGCTTCACCGTCCGTACCGGCTCTGACCAGCAGGTTCACGATGAGCAGCAGGACCGCGCCGAGGACCAGGAAGACACCGCCGTAGACGAGGGCGATCCGGGCGCGGATGGTGGAACCGGCCCCGAGGTAGGCGTTGCCGGGCGGGCTCACAGCATGTACCCCACGCCCTGCACGGTCCGGATGAGCGAGGGCTCCCCCACCTTGGCGCGCAGCTTGCTCATGCAGACGCGTACGGCTCCGGTGAAGGGGTCGGCGTGGGCGTCCCAGGCGCGTTCGAGGAGCTCTTCGGCGGAGACGGCGGCGCCGTCGGCCTCCAGGAGGATCTGGAGGACGGAGAACTCCTTGGGGGAGAGGTCGAGGTCCCGCCCGTCGCGGGTGGCGGTGCGCCGGACGGTGTCCATGACCAGGCCGTACCGCGCGAGGAGCGGGGGGAGCGGGGGCCGGGCGGATCGCCGGCGCAGCGCCCGGACGCGGGAGACGAGCTCGGGGAACTCGAAGGGCTTGCCGAGGTAGTCGTCGGCGCCGAGGTCGAGGCCCTGGACGCGGTCGTCGACGGCGGTGGCGGCGGTCAGCATGAGGATCCGGGTGGGGGAGCCGGCGGCGACGAGCCGCCGGGCGACGTCGTCGCCGTGGACGCGGGGCAGATCGCGATCGAGAACGAGAACGTCGTAGGGGGAGGGGCCGAGCGGCGGGGCGGGCTCGGAGGGCCCGGCGAGCCCGACGGACACGGGGATCCCGTTGGGCACAGGGATCCCGTTGGGCACAGGGTCGCCCCCGTACAGCCCGAGCAGCTCCAACGCGTCGTCGCCCCCATGCACGGTGTCGACGGCGAATCCGGCCCGTCGCAGACCGGTGGCGACGAGCGCGGCGAGGTCCCGCTCGTCCTCGGCTACGAGTACACGCATGGGTCCCATCCTCCCCATCCCGCCGGGGGCACCGGCCTCCGGGGTTTATCGATGTGAGTGGATCTTCGTCCGACGGTTAGGATTTCGACCATGGCGGCCACTGGATCCGAGAAGCAGGGGGCGAAGGCGTTCTACGTCACGACCCCCATTTACTACGTCAACGACGCTCCTCACCTGGGCCACGCCTACACGACCGTCGCAGGCGACGTGCTCACGCGCTGGCACCGTCAGCGCGGCGAGAAGGTGTGGTACCTCACCGGCACGGACGAGCACGGTCAGAAGATCATGCGCACGGCCGAGGCGAACGACGTCACGCCCCAGGCCTGGTGCGACAAGCTCGTGGAGGAGGCGTGGAAGCCCCTCTGGGAGCACCTGAACATCGCGAACGACGACTTCATCCGCACCACGCAGAAGCGTCACACCGACCGCGTGCAGGAGTTCGTGCAGGACCTGTACGACAAGGGCGAGATCTACAAGGGCGGGTACGAAGGCCCGTACTGCGTGGGTTGTGAGGAGTTCAAGCTCCCGGGCGATCTCATCGAGGCGGAGGACGGCACGAAGCTGTGCGCCGTCCACAAGAAGCCGGTGGAGATCCTCAAGGAGGAGAACTACTTCTTCAAGCTGAGCGAGTACGGCCCGAAGCTGCTCGAGTTCTACGAGTCGAACCCGGGCTTCGTGCAGCCGGAGTCGGCCCGCAACGAGGTGCTGAACTTCGTCAAGCAGGGCCTTGAGGACCTCTCGATCTCGCGCTCGACGTTCGACTGGGGCATCCCGGTGCCGTGGGACGACAAGCACGTCGTGTACGTGTGGGTCGACGCGCTCCTGAACTACGCGACGGCCGTCGGCTACGGCGCCGACCAGGCGAAGTTCGACGAGACGTTCCCGGCGAACGTGCACCTCATCGGCAAGGACATCCTCCGCTTCCACGCGATCATCTGGCCGGCGATGCTGATGGCGCAGGGCCTGCCGGTCCCGGGCCGCGTGGCCGCGAACGGCTGGCTGATGGTCGGCGGCGAGAAGATGTCGAAGTCGAACCTGACGGGCATCAAGCCGCAGGACCTGACCTCGCACTTCGGCGTGGACGCGTACCGCTGGTACTTCCTGCGGGCGATCGCGTTCGGGCAGGACGGCTCGTTCTCGTGGGAGGACTTCTCCGCCCGCTACACGTCCGAGCTGGCGAACGACTACGGCAACCTGGCGTCCCGCGTCGCGGCGATGGTCGGCAAGTACTTCGGCGGCGCGCTGCCGGCCTCGGCGGCCGACGGCGAGGCGGAGAAGGCGATCCAGGACGGCCTGGCGAAGGCCGTGGCGACCGCCGACGCCAAGATCGGCGAGGAGCTGGACTTCCAGGCCGGCATCCTGGCGATCTTCGACTTCGTGAAGCAGGTCAACGGCTACATCACGGAGCAGGAGCCGTGGAAGGTCGCGAAGGACGAGTCGCCTGAGGGCCAGGCCCGCCTGGCGACGATCCTCTACACGGCGGCCGAGTCGCTCCGCGCGGTCGCGGTCCTGCTGAACCCGATCATGCCGGAGACCTCGCAGGCCCTGTGGGAGTCCCTGGGCGCGGAGGCGTCCCTGGGTGCGCTCGCGGACCAGCCGGTCCAGTCCTCCGCCACGTGGGGCCAGCTGCCCGCGGGCGCGACGGTGACGAAGGGTGCGGTGCTGTTCCCGCGCCTGGAGGAGAAGAAGGACTGACGTCCCCGCGTACGCGTACGAAGAAGGCCGCCGTCCCTGCTCACAGGGGCGGCGGCCTTCGCCGTGTCAGACGAGAGCGAGGACGGCGACGGCGGGGCCGGTTTCACCGAGAGGTGGGTGCTTGAACGCATTCCCACAATCCGCGCCTACTCGGAGTCGTCGTTCTCCGCCGCGATCTCCCGCTCGATGGACTCGAGCTCGCTGTCGGACAACTTGCCTTCGAGCAGAGCTCGCACACGGGTCCACGAGACTCCAGCGGGGGTATTGCTGGGAGTCGGCATGCTCTTAGGATGTGACCACCACCGACCTGGATGCAGTTCGTCCCATGCGGGTCGGGCGCCTGTCTGGCGCCGAGGCCCCCCGGGGTCGTTGTTGCCGAATCCATCAACCACGCTGTTCCAGACCGGACGGTAGTGATTGATCATCACTCGCTCCGCGAGGCTGACGAACGCCTCGATCGAGACCAGGTAGCGCACCATGAAGTGATCGACCTCCAGGTCATAGACCTGATCGATCGAACGCTGGTGGAGGAAGAGCCGATCCCACAGCTTCACACTGGGCTTCTCGGAGCGGGTTCCCTTCCGCACACCATCGGGTCTCGCCTGACCTACGTAGATCGGCTTCAGACAGGCGGGGTCACTGATCTCCTGGTACAGCGGATGCGGGCCGACGTAGTACAGCACGTAAACGCCGCTGCCGTAGATGGGCGGTACGGACGACAAGGGGACCGGCTCGCGCGTGAGCAGCTCCGCCTCCATGCTGCGGCCGAGATTGTCCAGGTCCAAGGGATTGAACGGCTCGCGACTCCCGGCTGCGGCCTCGGCATGCCACTTCTTCGTTTTGACCGGCTTCCTGGACGGTCTCACCGGATCCGGCAGGGAGGCATCGCTAGGGCGGTGTGGCATCTCAGACAACTTTCCTCCGAGCCTGTGTGGCGTTGGGTCTTCGGTGACGACGGTTGTTGGCGCCTGGTCAGTAATCGGAGACGTCCAGAACCCCAGACGCTGTGTAGTACCTCAGTGCGCTCGGGTACTCCTCGACCTTCGGATACATGATCAAGTAGCCAGGCAGGGCCGTGATCTGCCACAAGTCCGGCAGGTGCGAGGCGATGGCCCGGAGGAGCTCGTCGGCCGTCGCCCACGCATTCGGCTCGGCCACGTGGATCGCCTCGAAGGCACTGGACGCCTGGTAGCGGAAGACGTAAGGAAGCGCCTTCTTCGTGGCGGAGAGGAGGTCCGAGAGTGAGACGGTTCCGTTCCCACTGACGAATTGCCACAGCTGCGAGCACTTGTACTCGAGGTCAATCGGGTACGCCCGGTCGAAGTGATCCGCGTCCACCTCGGTCGTGTCCCGCCGCTTGCCGGGGTCGTTGTTGCCGAAGCCGTTGTAGTTCCAGGGCACCTCGCCCTGCCCTCGATGCTTGTTGATCAAGAGGCGTTCGGGCGCGACGGCGCCGAAGTCCTCGTCAACGTAGAGACACGTGAAGGCCATCTCGGCGAGGGATATGTTCCTGCGTCCCGAGATCTTGCGGAAGTGCCTCTCGATCCGCTGCGGCAGTGACGTGTCCGCCTTGCCGACGTAGACGAGTTGTCCGCCCTTGTAGAGCTGGTACACCCCAGGCAGTGGCTGGAGCGACTGGATGTTCTCGATGGACAGGGCCGCCGGCATCAGATCCTTCAACGCGGCCGCGAGCTGGTCGCCGAGTGCTTTGGTGATGCTGAGCTTGAACTCCGCGTGATTCTCCAGCGGCACGGCCAAGGCCTCCTGAACGCATGACGAGTGATTGTCGTCACTCTATCCGGTGAAGTTCGGAGACATAGGACTCCCTTGCCGCTAGGGGCTCACCTGATCGATAACTCCGCGGTATGGTTTTGATATGTCTGAGCTGCGAACGAAGCACCCCGAGGTGGGAACCTGTGTCGAGCTGTTCGCTGGCGGTGGGGGACTCGCCATGGGCGTCCACAACGCCGGCTTCCGGCCGCTGCTCGTAAACGAGTACGCCAAGCGGGCGATCGAGACCCTTCAGACGAACGACATGCCAGGGGGCGGGAAGTGGCCTCTGAGGCCCGGCGATGTCCGCGATCTGGTGGAGGACTTCAAGAAGCTGGACGGTCAGGTCGACGTCCTCGCCGGGGGGCCGCCCTGTCAACCGTTCAGCTTGGGTGGCGCCCACAAGGGTACGGAAGACGAGCGAAACATGTTCCCGCAGATGTTCCGCGCCATCCAGGAGATGCGCCCGAAGGCTGTCATCTGCGAGAACGTCCAGGGCCTGCTCCGGAAATCCTTCAACCCGTACTTTCAGTACATCCTGAACGAGATGCGTCTCCCCTTCATCAAGCGCGAGCGTGGCGCTACTTGGGAGGAGCACAACGACGTGCTGGAGAAGTTGCTCGCCAACGACTCGGTTGCCGCCTCCGAGCGCTATGACGTGAAGTACCACCGCGTGAACGCGGCGGACTATGGCGTTCCTCAGATCCGGCAGCGGGTCGTCATCGTCGCCTTCCGAGCGGACCTCAACGTGGCCTGGGAGAACTTCGAGCCGGAGGGGACCCACTCGGATGAGGCTCTGATCCACTCCATGCGTGAAGGCGGGGAATACTGGGACCGACACGCGAAGGTAGATCCGGAGGCTCGGGCTCGCGCGATGAGGAACCTGCCGAAGCTCGACATCGACAATCCGAGGATCAAGGAGAAGCTGGCTCTCCGGCCCTGGCGGACGCTCCGCGACGCGATTCACGGCATCGATGAGTTCGAGGGGCGCCCCCTGCCGTTTGTGAACGAGGAGGCTGTCAACGCGAAGGCCCAGGTGGGAGAGATCTCCGACCACTTCGGTTGGCCGGGTGCGCGGGTCTACAAGGGACACACTCCAAACCTTCTCGACCGCCCCGCCAAGACGGTCAAGGCCGGCGTACATGGTGTCCCTGGAGGCGAGTCCGTGATGATGATGGACGACCCCGAGTTCGACGACAGCGGCTACCGGTACATGACTGTCCGCGAGACCGCACGTGTCATGACCTTCCCTGACGAGTGGACACTCGCCGGCCCCCGCGGCGAAAAGATGCGGCAACTCGGCAACGCGGTGCCGGTGAAACTGGGCAAGGTGTTCGCCGACGCGGTCGCCGCCGCTCTGAACTCTGTCGGGGCCCTGGAGAAGCCCGGCGAAAAGCGATGACGCAGGCGGAGGCCAGGGGGCAGCGGGGCTGGAACGATCGGCTACCGCCCGCCAGCGCGTACAAGCCACGCCCCGGCCTGACCCGTGACAAACGGAGCCTCGAGCAGGACAGAGCGGCTGGCGGCCGGCATCGACGCGCCGTGCTTCTCGCCGATGGTTCATACGCCCGGGCGTCGATTCAACTCCGCCTGTACCGAAGTACCCGTCGCATCCAGGCGTACCTCCGATGGTCGGACAACGGGGTGACCAAGGAAAAACACGTCTGCGACGTCGACGCGGCGACGCGAGCGGCGAACCTCGCGCTGGCGTGGGCGAAGGCAAGAGAAGCGGGAAAAGTCGTCGACGAACCACTGCCTTCCCATTCGACCGCCTCGTCGGTGGCCGTCCGCGCGGTTATGACGGCGAACAAGGGCAAGGACACCAAGCCCGAGTTGATGCTCCGATCGGCCCTGCACCGCAGGGGCCTTCGCTACAGGGTCGGCATCCGTCCGCTCCCCGAACTGCGGCGTACGGCGGACGTCGTCTTCCCCAAAGCCAAGGTCGCTGTCTTCGTGGACGGCTGCTTCTGGCACGGCTGCCCGGACCACTATCGGCCGGCTAAGAAGAGCGGCGAGGCGTGGAACCAGAAGATCAAGGACAACCGAGACCGTGATGTCTCCACCGTCATCGCGCTCAAGGAGCAGGGGTGGACGGTGCTCCGCTTCTGGGAGCACGAAGATCTGGAGCAGGCTGCTGACGAAGTCAGCGCTGTGTTGGAGCAACGGAGGTCGATTGCTCCGAGGCACGGATGATCCGTACGAGGAACTCCCTCCCCTGTAGCCAGTCGAGGCCGATGAACCCTCAGTGGCTGCTCCTCGCGGGCGCGACGGTGACGAAGGGTGCGGTGCTGTTCCCGCGCCTGGAGGAGAAGAAGGACTGACGTCCCCGCGTACGCGTACGAAGAAGGCCGCCGTCCCTGCTCACAGGGGCGGCGGCCTTCTTGGTCCCACCCGTCACCAGGTCAGGGCCAGGGCGGCGACGGCGGGGGCCATGTAGACGAGCGGGAAGGGCACGTGGGCGTACGAGCGGGCCCGCAGGATGGTGATCACGGCACCGGCGAAGTACAGGATCAGCCCGATCGCGGCCAGGGTCCCGATGACCGGCACGAAGAACCCGACGACGAGCCCGACGGCCCCGGCGGCCTTGGCGGCCCCGAGCCAGTTCCACCACGACCTCGGCACGCCGTACGCGGCGAGAGGCTCGACGACGAAGGCGGCCTTGAAGAAGATCGCCGCAGCGGAGAACCCGGCCATGAAGGCGGCGACGGCGGTGACGACGACTGCGGTGGTGGACATCTCGGTGAACATCGCGAGGGCTCCTTCAGCCTTTCCCGTGTCCGCCTCGACCGAGCCGGACACAGCACTGACGGAGCGCGGAACGGATGTGTGACAGCCCGCGCGAAAAACTTCAGCGAACCCAGTTCTTCAAGGGCTCGGTGTCCAGCTCGTTACCCACCGGCTCCGGCAGCGTGACGCTTTTCCCGAAGGGCACGGTCACGACCATCTCGTACCGCTCGCCGTCCGGCTGGGAGTGCACCTTGACCTCGCCGGCGGTCCTGTCGATGTCTCGGAGCGAGGCAACCGTCAGGGCGGGCGTTGCCCTTGCGGTCTCTCTCGACGCGGAGCCCTTGCCCGGGATACAGCCACCAGCCGGCGTCGACCTGGATACACAGGCGCGTGAGCCACTCGATGATCCGCCCGTGGTTCCCGTCGGGCAGCGCCTTCGCCAAGAGCCCGGGATCGAGAGATCCGGGCCCTTCACACGTGCGGGTTACGGAGGGGGTGGCGGGTCAGCCGTTCGTCGCGTACGAGACGAAGCCCGCCCAGGAGCCGGGCATGAACGCGAGCTGGGGGCCGTCGACGCACTTGGAGTCACGGACGTGGACGGTGGCGGGCGTGCTGGCGACCTCGATGCAGGAGTCACCCTCGCTGCCGCTGCTGTAGCTGCTCTTTCGCCAGGCGACCTCGATGCAGGAGTCGCCCTCGTTGCCGTCGCTGTAGCTGCTCTTGAACCAGGCCAGTTCGGAGGCTTCCCCGGTAGAGGACTTGCGGATCATGTCTCTCCCAGCAATTGCTCGATGAAGGCCAGTGACTCCCGGGGCGGGAGAGCCTGAGCCCGGATCGTGCCATACCGCAGCTCAAGGATGCGTACCTGCCTCGGGTCCGTGACGGGACGGCCGTTAAACGCGCCGTCGGAGCGGCCCGTCGCAGTTCCATCGACGAACTTCAGCAGCTCGATCTTGCCGTCCAGACCAGGATGAACCTCTACGTGCGTCGGCATCACCTGAAGGGTGACGTTACGCATCCGGCCCACCTCCAGAAGACGTTCGAGCTGCCCTCGCCACACCATTCTGCCTCCCAGCGGCCGTCGCAGCAGCGACTCTTCGAGCACGAAGCCGAGCGAAGGCGCCGGATCCCGTTCGAAAATGGACTGTCGCGCCAGCCGAGCGGCCGCCAACCGCTCCACCTCGCCCTGGGAGTAAGGAGGTTGCCGACACTCGAATGCGGCACGCGCGTGTTCCGGCGTCTGCAGCAACCCGCTGATGCTGTTGCAGACGTACACGCCGATCTCTACGGCCTTCGCCTCGACGTGCGCCAGATCCCGCACCTTCTTCGGGTACCGGACCTTGGCAACGTCCTCCTTCATGGCCGAGAGCAACCCACCCGCCACCAGTACCTCGTCCGCCTTGTCCAGGAACTCGGGTCGCGGGATCCGCTTGCCGCTCTCGATCTTGTAGATGAGGTCCTCGCCGTAGCCGGTGGCCGCCCCGACCTCGGCGGCCCGCATGCCCACCGCCTCCCGCCGCAGCCTCAACTGCCGTCCCACGGTGGCGACTACGGCCACCCCCCAGTCATCATCCGGGTCGACCTCCCACCCCGGCTCATCCGCCTCGGTCTTGAGCCGCTGTGCCCCACCGTCCACCGACATGCCCGCACCCTTCCCTGGCCCCTTCGTGGCGCGATGCCCCTACCCCTGAGGAAGGTCCGGACAGCCCGGACAGCAGTGGACAAGCACCGGACAGTGACTCTACGCATCGACGCCGTCACTGTTCACGGTAGCCCGGGACGGCCACGCTCGGTGACGTGAATCAGCAGACAACCGCCCAAGTCCACGGCTCCATCAGTCACTTCAGCGTCCTCCTCTCCCCCACGCCACGCGGAGCCCGGCTCGCCCGGCTGCTCGCCGTCGCGTGGATGCGGGATCACGAGGTGCCGTACGGCGTGACGGAGGCCGCCACTCAGGTCGTCGCCGAACTCGCCGCGAACGCGGCCACGCACGGCCGGGTCGCCGGCCGGAGCTTCCGGCTCGCGCTCGTCAGCCACGAGGGAGTTCTGCGGATCGAGGTGACGGATACCCGGGGCGAGGAGCTGCCGCGTGTCCAACCAACCGCTCCCGAGGGCGACTCGGGGCGCGGACTGCTCCTGGTCGAGGCGCTGTCGGACCGGTGGGGCGTCGGGCCCGGCCCCGTACCCCGGAAGACGGTATGGGCCGAACTCGATCTCCCGCACCCCTGACCTGCACAAACGACTCAGGCACCGGATTCCGGAAACCTGGTCTTCGGCGAGGAGGACGGTCTCCCAAGACAACAACCGGAGCGAAAGAAACCCACCAAGCCCCACCCCTCCCCCCGCGCAGGCAGTCCCTCACTCACTCGGGTGAAAAACACCAACTCAGCTGACTTTGGGGTGGGTTGCCTGCCCTACGCTCTGCCCAACTGGCATATGACCGCCAGCCTCAGACATGCGTCGGCCCTCGCCGGGACGGGCAATCCCAAAGGCGAGGGCCTGACCATCAAGGAAGTAAAGGCTTCCCGATGGGTATCCAGCACACTAGCGCGCGCCCGCACGCCCAGTCCCGTAACGACGGGAAGAATCCCTCTCCGCGCACCCGTACGGCCACGCGTCCCGGCGGGGTCACGCACGACAACGCCCGGCACGCCACCCGCTTCACGGTGATCGGCAACCACCTCGCCCAGCACGCGGAGCTGTCGCTGCTTGCCATCGGCCTGGCCGTGCACATCCAGTCGCTCCCGAGCGGCGCGCCGATCGGCATCAGGGCCCTCGCGGCCCGCTTCCCGGAGGGGACGACCCGGATCGCGGCCGCGCTGCGCGAGCTGGAGGCCCACGGGTACCTGCGCCGCACCCGCGAGCGTACGAAGGACGGGCACATCGTCACCCGAACGGTGTCCTGCAACCAGCCGGGCCGAGCGGGCGCGACGGAGAAGCCGAAGCCCCAGCGCCCCGCGCAGCGGGAGAAGAAGCCCAAGCGCCGCGCCCTGCCCGCCGTACCGCAGCCGGCGTACCCCGTTCCCGACCTGCTCGCCACCGCGCTCGGCGTCCTCTCAGGGCTCCGCCACACCGACCCCCGGCTCCTGATCTCCGCGACGGACGCCGAACACCTCGCCCCGGGTGTAGCCGCCTGGCTGGAGCGCGAGCTCACCCCGGAGGCCGTCCACAACGCCCTGACCGCCGGCCTGCCGCAGGAGCCCCTCCACCGCCCGGCCGCACTCCTGGCCCACCGCCTGACGGCCCAACTCCCGCCCCTGCCACCCTTCCGCCCCCGCAAGAACCCGGCCGCCCACCACCCCCTCCAGAACTGCGACACCTGCGACCGCGCCTACCGCGCCCCCGCCCCCGGAACCTGCGGCGCCTGCCGCACCTGACCAACCTCCGGCCCCACACCCCTAGGGAACCCCGTGGTCAACCCACCGCACGAAGCGATGCACCACATCTTCCGCCACGACCTCCATCTCTTCAGCCGTCTGAAGGAGGTGCTGGAGCTGCCTCTCCCGGAGGCCGTCGAGGTGGTCGTCCTGCCCAACGACCTCACCGAAACGAGGCCCGTCGAGCGCCGAGTCGACACCCTCCTGCGGCTCGAAAGCGCCAAGGACGGCTCGCTCCTCCTCGCCATCGAGGCGCAGGGCAAGAAGGACCCGTCCAAGCCGGCAAGCTGGGCGTACTACGTCTCGTACCTGTGGACGAAGTACGGGCTGCCGACCGCCCTGCTGGTGGTCTGCCAGGACCGGGCCACGGCGGAATGGGCCGCCCGGCCGGTCGTCAGCGGACCCGCCTACATGCCCACGCTCAGCGTCCAGCCGATCGTCGTGGGCCCGCACAACATGCCCGTCATCACCGACCCGGCCAAGGCCGCCGAGGACCTGGCACTGGCCACCCTGTCGGCCATCACGCACGCGGGCGATCCGGACATCGGTGCCATACTGAAAGCACTGTCCACCGCGCTGCGGGACGTTCCCGAGAACGTCGCCGACCCGATCATCGAATTCACCGCACAAGGGCTGAGCAAGCGCCCAGCCCAGGACCTCTGGAGGACTCTGGTGGCCGTGGACCTCTCCTTCTACAAGTCGTACCTCGCCGAGGAAATCCGGGACGAAGGCCGAGCTGAGGGCAAGGCCGAGGGCAAGGCCGAAGGCCGGGCCCAGGCGGGCGCCGACGCCATACTGCTGGTCCTGGAGCAGCGCGGCCTCGACGTGCCCGACGACGTCCGCGCCCGCGTCACCGGCTGCGACGACCCCGAGACACTGCGCGTCTGGCTGACCCGCGCCGTCACGGCGGCCTCGGCCGAGGAGATCTTCGCGGACGAGTAGCACCGGTGGGAAGTACGGAAGGGCCCGGGGACGGATGTCCACCCCCGGGCCCCTCTACGTGCCTGTCGTGCCCATGGCTCGCAGCGCGGGGGCAGAATGCGTGACAGCCGAGAGAGGACCGGGGAGGGGCTCATGAACACGCCGGAGGCCGGTGAGCTCCAGATTCACACCGTGGTCGAGCACGGCCCCGACGGCGGTGTCTGCATCGTCCGCTGCGTCGGGGGCGTCCTCCGGCCCGGACAGGTCTTCGCCGCGAGGGGTCTGACGGGGACGGTGAGGCTGGACCGGGTCGAGAAGTACGGGCGCTTCCTGGAGTTCATCGACCCGCCCCACAGCGCGCTGGTCCACCTCTCCGGCGGCCCGCTCGTCCAACTCCGATACGGGGACGTCCTCAGGTCGCTGCCGAACGGCACCGCTCTCCACGGACACCCTCAGGACGAGGAGACCTGGGCCCGCGTGACCGGGCGGGTGGAGCCGGACTGGCGTCAGAGGCTCGAAGCCAGTGGGCTCCGGCCGGTCGGCCTCGACGTTCCCTCCGGTTTCCCCGAGGTCCTGCGGGCCCACTACGTCGTCCGCCGCCACCAGGAGCCTGCCCCGTCGGTCCACGCCGAGACGGAACTGGACGCCCTGTGGGAGTCGCTGACGACCAGCGCCCGACTCATATCTCCGGACGGCGAGTTCTACGTCATGCCACCGGACCCCCGCGGGCACGACATCGGTTGGGTCCGCGTCAGGGACCTCATCGGCACCGGCCTGCCGTCCCGCATCCTGACGGCCACCGGCCGCGCCGCGTTCACCGCCGTCTCCCTGGACGGCCGGGTCCTGGGCGCGGTGACCGAGGAGGAGACGGGAAGGCGGATCGTCGTACGCGCCGACGACTGGAAGAACGTCCGAGTAACCGGCTGAGGAGAGACTCCGCCGATTCCAGGGAGGGACATGATGAAGCAGTACGAAGGCGAAGACCAGGGAGTCCTCGACCGGCTTGAAGCTCTCGGGCGACACGGCGTGGAGACAGCCGGCGGAGGGGTGCCGGAAGACGCGTCAGACCCCAGGAGCGCGTTCCACGCCGTGGTCGGCTACGAAGTGAAGCCCACCAGGAAGGTCCTTCAGAAGGATCCGAACGTACGGGAGCAGGTGGACGCCCTCTGGCACGAAGAGGCGAGCCGGGTACGGCTATTCGATCGGAGCGGGGAGTTCCTTCTGTTCGTCTGGCCCTCAGGAAGCCCGACCGGTGAATGGCGCAGGATGCGCGACGCAACCGGTACCCACCTCCCTTCCCGCATCGCCACCGCGACCGGCAGCCCCGAGTTCATCGCCGCCTCCCTGGACGGCAGATCCCTGTGCGCCGTCTCTGTCGAGGAGTACGAGGACTGGATCGTCACGCACTCCTTCGAAGACGCTGACTGACATGACGGGCTCGGGTATTCGTTCGTTGCTCGTGTGAATGAGCGCGTGGCAGCATGCGGGAGTGGCTGAGAACGGGGACGGCATACCGGAGCCCGGACGGGTTTCGGAGCCCGAGCCTGGGGCCGGGGACGAAGTGGCAGTGGCGGCGCGAGTTTGCGCGTTTGCGAAGACACCCGTAATGGCCACATACCTGGCATCGAGGAGCACTACCGCTATGACCGATAGTCTCGTTCTGGTGGACCCCCAAAAACTTTCCAGCCTATTCGGAGACGTCCCATCTCTCGACGAATTCAAACTGCGCTCGATCAATCTGGACTGGCGAGGGCCGACGGTCACTCTACGAGTGGACCTTTCAAGCTTTCCGACAGTGGTCCCGCCGGAATGGGAGGGAGCGGACGTGGACACCGTGCAATGTCACCTTCAGTTTCTCGCCGTGGCAGACCTCTCCCTGACGGAGTGGAAACCGCCTGTTCACTCCGCATTGCTCGACGCGGACTCTATGGGCGAGGGGCGGAGAATACGAGTGCGGGTCACGGGCGTCGGGGTGGACCTCGGGTTCACCAGCAGTGAATCCGTACTGGTGGGCCACGTGAGCGCTTTCAGAGCCGCTCCTGACGGCACGGATGGAGGTCGACGCCTGTTCTCCCAAAGGATCGACAGCCTGCGCTACGAGGAAATTCCGAAAACTGAAGAGAAGGTCTTCTATGGGCGCCTCTGACTGGACATCGCTCGTCGGATCGGCAGAGTATTTCAAGGCCGCCTACACGACGCCTCCGGATCTGATCGACTGCGTCTTGTTCTATGTGCAGATCGACGAGAGAGACACCTCGGTGACGCTGGGATTCGAGACGTCCACTCTCCCCGCGAATCCGCCGGCTGCCTGGGCGGACAAGAAGTACAACACCATCGAGTTCTACCTGCGGTTCACAAGCGTCAAGGGCCTCAGGGTCACCGGTTGGAACTCCGATGTCCGTGACGCGAACGTCACCTTGAGCCCCGGTGAGGACGATGGTGTGCGGGTGGCCGTCGAAGCGCCGGGTTCGCACCTGGCGTTCACGGCGTCCGCATCTCTCCTGACCGGGGTGCGCCCCTATCTCGCCGCGTCTTCGAGCGGGGTCGGCCACGCACGCGACTCCGGTGGGTCCTAACGATGGGCCACAGCTTGGACGGGTCGGCTTCGAATCCCCCATTCTCTGATGACTCTTCGCCTCCGGGACAGCGCTGCACGGCGGGCCACGTCGGTGACGATGCTTCGTTGGAGGCCCTTGAGCAGTTCCTGCGGGCGGCCGAGGCCAAGTCCTGTTCACCGGAATGCCGAAGGCAGACGCGTGTCCTCGCTGTCGGACGCATGCAACGCCCTGAGCTCCCCGCCGAGTACAGGCTCCGATGGGGCCAACTCGCCCTGTCCGCGATCTCGGGGAATTACGCGGATGGCCCGCCACAGCAGGCCATGGCCGAAATGACGCACGTGCGCGTCTACATGATCGCGGAGTTCGGCGTCAGCGACACGGATGCGGCCCGGGATTTCTCCGCTCTGTGCTCGGACATCCTGCGGCACCTGGGGCTGCCGCACGAGGCGGCCGCGCGGTTGGCCGGAGAGTGGCGGGCACTGCCGCGGGAGCAGGTGCTCCAGCTGCGTCGTATCAAGAACATGCTGACCGCGCTGTCGCCCGTCCAGGCGCTCCTGGAGGGCGACGACCCGGTCATGCGTGACACGCGCGCCTGGTTGGAACTCGTTCCGAGGCTTCCCTGAGCATGGAATTCAGTCGGCTCCGACTCTGTTCAGACCTGATCGACACACTGGAGAACTGGCCGTGACCGGCGTTGGATTCCTCGCCTCTTTCATCACCACCGGAGAGCTGCACGGCCTCCGCGTCGGCTCGGCACTCGACGAGGTTAACCGGGCGTTCCGTCATCCCTTCGTTGATGCCGTCGGCGAGGAAGGAGCGTGGCTGCGGCGGGACTACGGACTCGTCGAGTTCGCCTTCAATCCAGAGCCGGAGGTGGAGTGGGTCATGGCCACCGCGACGATCCAGTTGCACCGCCTCGCGTCGGACGACGACCTGGCTCGGGTCTGGAGACGGAGCATGGCCGTCGGGTTTCCCCGGTACACCTCCTGGGAGGAGGTACGCGACGAGCTCTCCCGTACGCAAGGCGCCCCGGACCTGAAGGTCACCGGCCAGAGCGGATTCCTCCAGTACCGAGCCGCGTCCTCGAACGTCTCCGTCCTCGTCGTGGACGCCGAGGACGAGGAGCGCGGTTACCGCGTCGGCAACGGTGACGTGTGGAGCCTCGATCTGTGGGCGCCGTTCCGGGCTAGCTGATGATCGCCGTGGCAGGGCAGAAGAGAATCCCCTGACCGGTCGGGCCCTGGGAGGCACACGCACTGGAAGGCGACCGAGGGACACACGTGCAACACGGGAACGAAGACCACGGAAGTCCGGGATGGCTTCAGGATCTAGGTCGGCATGGGCTGGAACAGAGGAGCGGTGGGGCCTCCGGTGATGTGCCGCCTCCCAGGGAAGCGATCCTCGCCGTGGCAGGGGGCAACGTGCGGCCGGCCGTGACGGTTCCCCATGCCGACCCGAACGCGATGGAGCGGGTCGACATCCTCTGGCATGAGGAGGCGGACCGCATGCCGCTCCTTGACCAGGACGGTGAATTCCTGCTGCTCGCCACATTTCCCGGAAGCGTTACCAAGGGGTGGATCAGAGTGAGGGACTCCATCGGGGCCCGCCTCCCTTCACGAATCGCCGACGCGACCGGCTCCCGCGATTTCATCGCAGTCTCCGTGGACGGGAAATCGCTGTGCGCCGTTTCGGTCGAAGAATACGAAGACTGGATCGTCACGCATTCCTTCGAGGGCGCCCGGCCGGGAGGTCAGTAATACGGCGCCCGCGTCCCCCCACATGAAGGGCCCGGAATCGTACATACGGTTCCGGGCCCCTCAGTCGTCAATACCGCTTACCGCGCCGCGTCCGGGTGGACCGCCTCCGTCACCGGGCGGTCCTCCGTCGTCTTCTTCTCCACCGGCTTGCGGAGCTGGATGTTCAGTTCGCGCAGGCGGGACTCGTCGAGTTCCGTCGGGGCGCCCATCAGGAGGTCCTGGGCGTTGCCGTTCAGCGGGAAGGCGATCGTCTCGCGGATGTTCGGCTCGTCGGCGAGGAGCATCACGATGCGGTCGACGCCCGGGGCGATGCCGCCGTGCGGCGGGGCGCCGTACTCGAAGGCGCGGAGCATGCCCGCGAACTCGTGCTCGACGGTCTCGCGGGAGTAGCCCGCGATCTCGAAGGCCTTGAACATGATCTCGGGCTCGTGGTTCCGGATGGCGCCGGAGGAGAGCTCGATGCCGTTGCAGACGATGTCGTACTGCCAGCCGAGGACGTCCAGCGGGTCCTGGGTCTCCAGGGCCTCGATGCCGCCCTGCGGCATCGAGAAGGGGTTGTGCGAGAAGTCGATCTTGCCGGTCTCCTCGTCCTTCTCGTACATCGGGAAGTCGACGATCCACGCGAAGCGGAAGACGTTCTCCTCGAACTGGCCGGCGCGCTTGGCGGCCTCGACCCGGACCGGGCCCATGATCTTGGAGACCTCGTCGAACTCGCCGGCGCCGAAGAAGATCGCGTGGCCGGGGGCCAGGCCGAGGCGCTCGGTGAGGACCTTGACGTTCTCCTCGGTGAGGAACTTGGCGATGGGGCCGGTAAGGGCGTTGCCCTCGCCGACGCGGACCCAGGCCAGGCCCTTGGCGCCGAGGGAGACCGCGAAGTCGCCCAGCTGGTCGAAGAACTTGCGCGGCTGGTCGCCCGTGTTCGGGACGGCCAGGGCGCGGACGTGCTTGCCCGCGAAGGCCTTGAACTCCGACGCCTCGAAGACGTCCGAGATGTCGACGAGTTCGAGGGACGTGCGCAGGTCGGGCTTGTCGTTGCCGTACTTCAGCATCGACTCGCGGAACGGGATCCGCGGGAACGGGGACGTGACGTGACGCCCGCCGCCGAACTCCTCGAAGATCTCCGTCATGAGCTTCTCGATGGGCTGGAAGACGTCCTCCTGCTCGACGAAGCTCATCTCGACGTCGAGCTGGTAGAACTCGCCCGGCGAACGGTCCGCGCGCGCGTCCTCGTCGCGGAAGCAGGGCGCGATCTGGAAGTACCGGTCGAAGCCCGAGATCATGAGCAGCTGCTTGAACTGCTGCGGAGCCTGCGGCAGCGCGTAGAACTTGCCCGGGTTCAGGCGGGACGGGACGACGAAGTCGCGGGCGCCCTCGGGGGAGGTCGCGGCGAGGATCGGGGTCGCCATCTCGTTGAAGCCGAGGGCCACCATCTTGGAGCGGATGGAGGCGATGACGGCGGAGCGCAGCATGATGTTGCGGTGCATGCGCTCGCGGCGCAGGTCGAGGAAGCGGTACTCCAGGCGCCGCTCCTCGTTGACCCCGTCGTCGGTGTTGACGGTGAAGGGGAGCGGCTTCGAGGCGCCCAGGATCTCGACCTCGACGGCCTCGATCTCGATCTCGCCGGTGGGCAGTTCCGGGTTGACGTTCTCGGCGCCACGCGAGACGACCTTGCCGTCCACGCGGACGACGGTCTCCTTCGTCAGCTTGTCGAGGACCTCGGCGGCGGCGGTGCCGGGCCGGGCGACGAGCTGCGTGATGCCGTAGTGGTCGCGCAGATCGATGAAGAGGATGCCGCCCAGGTCGCGCCGATTGTGCAGCCAGCCGCTCAGCCGGACGTCGGTGCCGACGTCAGAGGCGCGGAGCTCGCCGCAGGTGTGGGACCTGTACCGATGCATCGTCGTTCATCCAGTCTTCGGGATTCGTGGGTGGTGGGCCGCCGCCCTGTGCCCCCTGTCACGGATGTCACAGGACACGCGGGCAGACCCACCCAGCGTACCGGCCGGGCCGCCATCGCTTTTCGAATACTCTCAGTGGCGACCTGGTGTCCGATATTCATAAAGTAGGGCAATGCGCACCGAGGACGTCCTGGCCGCGATCGCGACCGGCCTGTGGCGCTGGGACAACGCCTCCGGGATCGTCTCGCTCGACGCCGAGGCCGCCCGGCTGCTCGGGCTGCCCGCCGAGCCCGCCCAGCTCAGCGAGGCGGCCGTACGCTCCCGCTTTCATCCCGTCGACTGGAACGAGATCGACGGCGTCGTCAACCTCGCCGTCGCCGAGGGCACCCTCGCCGAGGCCCGGCTGCGGATCATGGACGAGCACGGACGGGTGATCCGTACCGTACGGAGCCGGTCGAAGCCACTCATCGAGGGCAACGACTACCAGCTGGTCGGCACCCTCCAGGAGGTCGCCGAGCAGCTGCCGGGGACCGCCGCCCGTACCCCCGTCACCGGCGACTGGCGCCGCTCCCGCGAGGCCTTCCTGCTCGACGCCGGCCGGGCGCTCGCCGAGGCGCGGTCGACGGCCGAGGTGCTGCGCGTGGCCGCCTCCCTCTCGATGCCCGGCTTCTCGCCCGACGGGCTCGCCGTCTTCGGGGTGGCGGGCGACCGGCTGACCGTCATCGGCCACCACGGGCACAGCGAGGGCGACGAGGGGCCGTTCACGTCGATGTCGCTCGACACCGACTATCCGGCGGCCGAGGTCGTACGCACGGGCCGGGCGATCTATCTGCCGACCCCCGACGAGTACCTGCGCCGCTTCCCCATGACCTGGCCGCTCGCCCAGCGCTTCGGGCGCCGCTCCTGGGCCTTCGTGCCGCTGGTCGTCGCCGGGCGCACGATGGGGGCCTGGATGGCGGCCTTCAAGCACCCGGTGGCGTTCACGCCCGACGAGCGTTCGGTGCTCACGACCGTGGCGCGGATGCTGGCGCAGGCCCTCGCACGCGCGGGCGTGGCGGAGTCGGAGCGCGAGCTGTCGCTCGGCCTGCAGCGGACGATGATGCCGTTCCTCGGGCCGGGGATCCCCGGCATCCAGGTCGCCGCCCGGTACGTGCCGACCGGCGGCGGGCTCCAGGTCGGCGGTGACTGGTACGACATGATCCGGCTGCCCGGCGGCACCTCCCGCTCCGGCGGGCGCGGCCCCGGCCGTATCGCCCTCGTCATCGGCGACGTACAGGGCCACGACGTGCGGGCGGCGGGGCTGATGGGGCAGCTGCGGATCGCCCTGCGCGCGTACGCCTCCGAGGGCCACCGGCCGGACGCGGTCCTCTCCCGCGCCTCGCGCTTCCTGTACGGGATCACCGACGGGGACGACGGGGAGCACGCGGGCGGCCCGCGCTTCGCGACCTGCCTCTACCTGGAGGTCGACCTGGAGACCGGGACGGTCGACATCGCGCGGGCGGGGCACCCGGACCCGGCGGTACGGATGAACGACGGAACGGTTCTGCTGAGGCCCACGGCCGGCGGCCTCCCCCTCGGCATCGACCCCGACACCGACTACCCCACCACCCGGCTCACCCTGGACCCCGGCGAGACCCTGATGATCTGCACCGACGGTCTCCTGGAGACCGGCGGTCACGACCTGGACAGCGGCTGGGAGCGGGTCAGGAAGCTCCTGGAGTCCCACGACGGCCAGGACCTGGAGCAGCTCGCCGACACGCTCGTGGAGGCCGTCCACGGCCCCGGCTCCCACCACACGACCGGGCCGCTCGCCGACCGCCGCGAGGACGACATCGCGGTCCTGCTGCTCTCCCGCCGGCCCGCGGGACCGGTCGTCGAGGCCCCGCGCCGCACCCTGATGACCATCGCCCAGGCGGAACCGGAACGGATCGCGGAGGCGCGGGAGCAGGTACGGCAGCTGCTGCACGACTGGGCGGACGAGGACCAGCTCGACTCGGCGGTCCTCATGGTCTCCGAGATGGTCACCAACGTCCTCGTCCACACGGACGGCGACGCCCTCCTGGTCGCCGAGGTCGCCTGCGCCGAGCGGTCCCGGCGACTGCGCGTCGAGGTCTCCGACACGAGCGACGAACTCCCGCACAAACGCCACCCGGGCGAGATGGCCTCCAGCGGCCGCGGCCTGGTCCTGATGGAGATGCTCGCGGACGCATGGGGCGTCGACCCGCGCGGCGACGGCAAGGCGATCTGGTTCGAACTGAACGAGAAGGGGAGGGCGGGGGAGGTCTGCTGCGGATAGGGGGCGTGGTGGGCTTTGGGGAGCCTTGGCCCGGCGGCCCCCGGGAAGGCCCCGGAGCCCGGCAGCCCGGGGCCTGGCCCGGCCCGGCAGCCCGGGGCCTGGCCCGGCCCGGCAGCCCGGGGCCTGGCCCGGCCCGGCAGCCCGGGAAGGTCCGGAGCCCGGGAAGGCCCGGCAGCCCGGGAGGGCCCGGCAGCCCAGGAAGGCCCGGAGCCCGGCGGACCCGCAGGCCCGGGCCCCTCCGCACCCCCGCCCCGCCCCGCCGCGCGCCCGTCCCCCCATCGGCGCAGACTGGGGACGTACGGCCGCCGCCGGGGGGAGCACGGAGCTTGCCATGGACACCCACAAGGTCGGGAGCGACACCACCGTCCTGGCCGACAGCCTCGAAGTGCCCGGGATCGGGCACATTCCCGTCAACGCGTACGTCCTCACCGCCGCCGAACCCCTCGTCGTCGACACCGGGCTCTCGCTGGCCGACCGGACCTTCGTCAACACGCTCGGCTCGGTCATCGACCCCGCCGACGTCCTCTGGATCTGGCTCACCCACCCCGACCGTGACCACACCGGCGGCATTTTCGACCTGCTCGTGGCCGCGCCCCGGGCGAAGGTCGTCACCACCTTCATCGGCGCCGGGATCATGACCACGGAGCGCCCGCTGCCGATGGACCGGCTGTACTTCCTCAACCCCGGCCAGTCCCTCGACGTCGGCGACCGCATGCTGCGCGCGTTCCGGCCGCCGCTCTTCGACAGCCCGGCCACGGTCGGCTTCTACGACGAGAAGACCAGGATCTGCTTCAGCTCCGACTGCTTCGGCGGGCCCATGCCGACGGCCGAGCTCGCGGAGAGCGGGCACGCGAACGACCTCAAGCCGGAGGAGCTGCGGGAGGCCCAACTGATGTGGGCGACCCTGGACAGCCCGTGGGTGCACATCGTGGACCCGGACAAGTACCGGACGACGATCGACCCGCTGCGGGACATGGCCCCGGAGATCGTGCTGTCCACGCATCTGCCGCCCGCGGTCCGGATGACGTCCTCGATGATCGACACGATCACGATGGCCCCGGACTCGGACCCGTTCGTCGGTCCCGACCAGGCGGCCCTGGTGCAGATGCTGGCCTCCTTCGAGCCCGGCGGGCTGCCGACGGCGACCTGAGCGCAGTACCTCAGGCGCCGGGCGCGACCGGTTTCCCGTACCGCGAGCGCAGTTCGCCGAGGACCCCCGTCGCGGCGGCCGTCAGCGGTACGGCGAGCAGCATGCCCAGGATGCCGGCGACGGACGCCCCGGCCGTGATCGCCAGCATGACCGCGGCCGGGTGCATCTGCACGGTCCGGCTCTGGACCATCGGCTGGAGCACGTTCCCCTCGATGACCTGGACGGCCAGGACGACGGCGAGCACCCACAGGGCGATGATCGCCCCCCGGTCGGCGAGGGCGACGAGGACGGCGACGGCGCCGGAGAGGAAGGCGCCGAGGTACGGGATGTAGGCGGTGACGAAGACGAGCGCGGCGAGCCCGACCGCGCCGGGCACGTCGAGGACGAGGAGTCCGACGCCGATGAGGACGGCGTCGACGAGGGCGACGAGGGTCGTCCCGCGCATGAAGCCCTCCACGGCCTCGAAGGCGCGGCGGGCCATGGCCTCGACGGTGTCGCCGGTGGCGGCCGGGACGAGGGAGCGCAGGGCGCCGGCGGCCCGGTCGGAGTCGCGCAGGAAGAAGAAGATCAGCAGGAGGGCGAGGACGGCCGTGGCGATCATCTCGCCGACGACGCTGATGCCGCTGATGACCCCGGAGGCCGCGGTTCCGCCGAATCTCTCCAGGAGCGTCTTGGCGTTCTTCGCGAGGTCGTCGAGGGAGGTCCCGGCGGCGCCGAGGTGCTCGGCGATGTCGCTCGCGGCCTGCCGCAGGGAGTCGATGATCTGGTCGCCGGTCTCGACGAGCGCGACGACGACGATGTACGTGGCTCCGCCGACGACCGTGAGGACGGCGACGACGGTGAGCGCGGCGGCGAGCGACTTGCGGACCTTCATCCGGAGCAGGCGCCGGTAGAGCGGCCCGAGGAGCGCGGTGCCGAGGATCGCGAGGAGGACGGGGGTGACGGCCGTCTTGAAGACGACGCACAGCCAGACGAAGACGGCGGCGACCCCGGCGACGAGCAGGATGACGGCGCACCAGGCGGCGACCCGCCTGGCACCTTCGGGAATCAGCGCTGTACTCGTCTGCACCCGACCACCGGACCACGCCGCCGGGCGCGTCGTCGCGCGCTGACGGGCCGTACGGGTGACGGCCCGTCAACAACGCCGTACTACGCGGCTTGCTCGGCCCTACTCGCCCATCCCGTGCACCGCCGGGATCGTCCCGAGACGGCCCGCCTGGAAGTCCTCGAAGGCCTGGCGCAGTTCGGCCTGGGTGTTCATGACGAACGGGCCGTAGTGGGCCATGGGCTCGCGGATCGGGCGGCCGCCGAGGAGGACGACCTCCAGGTCCGGGGTGTTCCCGTCCTGCTTCTCGTCGGCGCGGACGGTGAGCGCGCCGCCCTTGCCGAAGACGGCGGTCTGGCCCATGTGGACCGGTCGCCGTTCGGCGCCGACGGTGCCGCGTCCGGCCATGACGTACGCGAGACCGTTGAAGTCCTCGCGCCACGGCAGGGTGATCTCGGCGCCGGGGCGCAGGGTCGCGTGGATCATCGTGATCGGGGTGTGGGTGATGCCCGGCCCGTCGTGCCCGTCGAGCTCGCCGGCGATGACGCGGAGCAGCGCGCCGCCGTCGGGGGAGGTGAGGAGCTGGACCTGGCCGCCGCGGATGTCCTGGTAGCGGGGGGCCATCATCTTGTCGGCGGCGGGCAGGTTCACCCAGAGCTGGAGGCCGTGGAAGAGGCCGCCGCTGACGACGAGGGACTCCGGCGGCGCCTCGATGTGGAGGAGGCCGGCGCCGGCGGTCATCCACTGGGTGTCGCCGTTGGTGATGGTGCCGCCGCCGCCGTTGGAGTCCTGGTGGTCGAAGACGCCGTCGATGATGTAGGTGACGGTCTCGAAGCCGCGGTGGGGGTGCCAGGGAGTGCCCTTGGGCTCTCCGGGCGCGTACTCCACCTCACCCATCTGGTCCATCATGATGAACGGGTCGAGGTACTGGTAGTTGATCCCGGCGAACGCGCGGCGCACCGGGAAGCCCTCGCCCTCGAAGCCCGTGGGCGCCGTGGTCACGGCGAGGACGGGGCGGGCGACGGCGTCGGCGGTGGCGGCGACGCGCGGCAGGGTGAGCGGGTTCTCGACAGTCACGGCGGGCATGACGGACCTCCTGGGTGCGGCCTCGGTGGCCTTGTACGTCCACTTTAGTTGAATGCTGAACTTCCTGCCACCAGGAACGCGGAACGCCCGGGAGGAATTCCTCCCGGGCGCCCCTTGTGGTCCAGATTCGGTCAGCCGTACATCCGCCGCATCGCGAAGTCGACCATCTGCTCCACGGCCTTCGCGTCGAAGACCATCCGGTGGTCGCCCTCCATGTCGAGGACGAAGCCGTAGCCGGTCGGCAGCAGGTCGATGACCTCGGCGCCGGTGATCACGAAGTACTTCGACTCCTTGCCCGCGTACCGCCGCAGCTCCTTGAGCGAGGTGAACATCGGGATGACCGGCTGCTGCGTGTTGTGCAGGGCCAGGAAGCCCGGGTTGTCGCCGCGCGGGCAGTAGACCTTGGAGGTCGCGAAGATCTGCTGGAAGTCCTCGGGCGCGAGCGTGCCGGTCGTGAAGGCGCGCACGGCGTCGGCGAGGGAGGGCGGCGAGGGCTCGGGGTAGAGCGGGGCCTGCTGCTGCCCGTACCCGCCGGCCTGCATCCCGCCCTGCATGTCGGCCTGCGGCTGGGCGTACGGCTGCTGCGGAGGCGGCGCGTACTGCTGCTGGGCACCCGGATTCTGCTCGTAGCCGTACATGGGGGCAGCCTATCGACCCGCGGGCGGTCCCGGCACGGCCCGCGGGCAGTCCCAGCACTGCCCGTCAGCGGTCCCAGCACGGCCTGTGGGCGGGTGCGGGCCGCCCGGCCGCCCCGCACCCGCCGACGTACGCCCCCCTGCCCCTTGCTAGGTTCGCGGAAGCAATTTCGGTCACCACGGGGGTGGAACATGGCGCTGAACGCCACTTGGGAAGAGTTGTTCGGCGGGACGGCACCGCCGGGACAGCCCGCCACGATGACCCTCGCGGGGGTACCCTCCCCCGATTCCGGCGGCGGCGACGCGAACCTGAAGGCCGACGAAGGCCCGTGGCACCAGGCCGGGAACACCGCCGGTGAGCTGCGCACCTCCACCACCTCCTCGCTCACCGACCTCGACACCGCGAACGAGGGCGTCAGCGGCGGCACCGCCGGCTTCGACTCCTCGGCCGGCCTCACCGAGATCCTCGGCACCTGGAAGGCCCGCCTCGGCGCCGTACGCGACGAGTGCGGCCGCCTGGAGGGCGCGCTGAAGAGCGCGGGCCTGCAGTTCGGTGAGCGCGAGGCCGCGACGCAGAGGAAGATCGCCGCCGAGGCGCCGGCTCCCGCGCGGAAGGAAGGCTGAGCCCGTGCCCACCTGGCAGCAACTGCGCGACGTGAAGCTGAACGAGTACACCGACGCGGCCGACGGCTGGGGAAAGGTCTCCTCCCGCTCCAACGCCGACAAGGACCGTGTCGACAACGGCATGTTCGCCAGGATCCACGAGACGCAGAAGGGCGAGACGGCCACCGAGGCGACCCACGCCGTCCGGCAGCTCAGCCGCAACTACCAGTACCTGCACACCGAGTGCGGACTGGTCCGCACCGCGCTCAACGGCCTCGCATCGGAGCTCGCGGCCCCGCAGAGGAAGCTGAAGCAGGCCCTGGAGGACGCGGAGAACCTCAAGTTCACCGTGAAGCCCGACGGTTCGGTCGAGTACCCGACCGATTCCCTCGTCCTCGCCCCCGGCAGCAACACCGCCGAGCACGGCGCGCCCGTCCCGCTCGCGCCCGGCAAGGGCGAAGGGGTCGGCAGCGCCGACGCCAACAAGGGCAAGGCGGAGGACATCGCCCAGCGCATCGGCGACGCCGTCCGCGAGGCCACCGAGATCGACGGCCGCTACGCCGCCGCCCTGCGCAGGCTCAAGGCCGGCCCCGGCCTGGACGTCAGCGACGCGGACCTGGTCGACGCCGCCGCCGACACCAAGGCCCTCCAGCAGGCCGCCGGGAAGTACGCCGACGACGACCGCATTCCCCACGGCAAGTCCCCCAAGGAGAACGCCGAGTGGTGGAACGGTCTCTCCCAGGAGCAGCGTGACGAGTACGCCACGCTCTACCCGGCGTCCGTCGGCGCCCTCGACGGCCTGCCGTCGTCGGTCCGGGACGACGCCAACCGGATGGTCTTCGCCGAGACCCGGGCGCAGATCCAGACGGACCTGAACAAGCCCGCGCCGAACCAGTACATCCCGAACCCGAACGGCACCTACCCGGCCGTCGTCCTCAGCCCCGAGTACAAGCAGTGGCAGAAGGACCAGGAGCGGCTGAAGGAACAGCTCAAGGGCAGCGACTCGATCCAGGCCCGCTTCGACGCCACCGGCAAGGAGGGCCTGCCGGAGGCGTACCTCCTCGGCTACGACAAGGAGGGCATCGGCCGGGCGATCATCGCCAACGGCAACCCGGACACCGCCGACCACACCGCCGTCTACGTGCCGGGCACGAAGACGAACCTGAACAACTTCGGCGAGGACATCAGCCGGATGACCGACATGTGGAAGGAGACGCAGAAGTGGGCGCCGGGTGAGAGCGTCTCGACCATCACCTGGTTCGGCTACGAGGCTCCGCAGTCCGTCCTGACCGATGCCACGCAGAAGGACTACGCGTACAACGGATCTCCCCACCTGCTCCAGTTCATGGACGGTCTGGAGACCGCGCAGGGCGGTCCCGACAACAGCCACACGACGGTCATCGGCCACAGCTACGGTTCGACCGTCGTCGGAGACGCCTCCAACAAGGGCGATCTGGCCGCGGACGACATCGTGGCGGTCGGCAGCCCGGGCATGCTCACGGGCAGGGCCGAGGACCTCGACGTCGGCGCGGACCACGTCTGGTCCGAGGCGGCGACGAGCGACATGGTGCCGGCGGGCGGCAAGGCCGCGGGGCTCGGCGGCTACACGTGGGGCGTCGAGACCTGGAACGGCGTCCCGTTTAACGCGGGATACGTGCAGACCGTGCCCTCCGACGAGCTGTTCGGCGCGCACCGGATGGACGTGGACACCAGCGGTCACACCTCGTACTGGGAGCGGGACTCGGAGAGTCTCTCGAACCAGGCGAAGGTCGTGGTCGGTGAGTACGACAAGGTGAACGAGGACGACTGATGACCATCCGCAACCACCCCACCAGAGTCCGGGGGGCGGCGCTCGGCGCCCTCCTCCTCTCCCTCACCACCCTCGCGACGGGATGCTCCATGAACGACGCCGGCGGCGCCGACGACCTCGGCTACACCCCCACGACCCTCGCCGTCGCGGACGCCAGGACGCGGACGAAGGAGGTCTCCAGCCAGATCTTCGACATGATCGGGCTGCCCCGCGCCAAGTCCACCCCCATCGGCCCGGGCGCCTCGACCTGCCCGGAGGACCGCGAGCACCTCTTCAAGATCCGTCACCCCTGGTCGGTGTACGACGTCTCCGAGGAGGAGCTGAAGCAGGGCTTCGAGCGGCTCAGGCAGGCGCTGCCCACCAAGGGCTGGAAGGTCGTCTCGTACGGCCCGAACAACAGCAAGGCCAAGAGCCTGGAGCTCCTCGCGGAGTCCGAGAAGGAGCACTTCGCCGTCAACGCCGAGCTGTGGGTCGGCAGCACCGACCCGAAGAAGAAGAACCTGATCGGCGTCTCCGTCGTCTCCGGCTGCTTCCGGGCCCCCGAGGGGACGGACCTGAAGAATCTGTACTGACGGACAGAGATCCACAGGGAGGCCCGGGGCACGTGTCCCGGGCCTTTCTCTGCGGCTCGTGTCACAGATGACCCGATAGGGGTTGCTCTTATTACCGGTGGGTAGCATCATCGTAGAGAAGCGTGGGCTACTCACCGGTAGTACGAGCACGACCGCATGGGCACGACCACGCCCGCGTACCAGGACATCCGCCTCCCCGAGCCTTAACGGAGCCGTCGCCATGGGGCACTACAAGTCGAATCTCCGCGACATCGAGTTCAACCTCTTCGAGGTCCTCGGCCGCGACAAGGTGTACGGCACCGGGCCGTTCGAGGAGATGGACGTCGAGACCGCCAAGAGCATCCTCGACGAGATCCGCCGCCTCGCCGAGAACGAGCTCGCGGAGTCCTTCGCCGACGCGGACCGCAACCCGCCGGTCTTCGACCCCGAGACCAACACCGCCCCCGTCCCGGCCACCTTCAAGAAGTCGTACAACGCCTTCATGGAGTCCGAGTACTGGCGCCTCGGCATCCCCGAGGAGATCGGCGGCACCGTCTCCCCGCGCTCCCTGATCTGGGCCTACGCGGAGCTGCTCCTCGGCTCGAACCCGGCCATCTGGATGTACTCCTCCGGCCCGGCCTTCGCCGGCATCCTCTACACCGAGGGCAACGAGCAGCAGAAGAAGGCCGCGCAGATCGCCGTCGAGCGCCGCTGGGGCTCCACCATGGTCCTCACCGAGCCCGACGCGGGCTCGGACGTCGGCGCGGGCCGCACCAAGGCCGTGCAGCAGGAGGACGGCTCCTGGCACATCGAGGGCGTCAAGCGCTTCATCACCTCCGGCGAGCACGACATGGAGGAGAACATCCTCCACTACGTCCTCGCCCGCCCCGAGGGCGCCGGACCCGGCACCAAGGGCCTCTCCCTCTTCCTCGTCCCGAAGTACGAGTTCGACTGGGAGACCGGCGAGCTGGGCGAGCGCAACGGCGTCTACGCCACCAACGTCGAGCACAAGATGGGCCTCAAGGCCTCCAACACGTGCGAGATGACCTTCGGCGACCAGCACCCCGCCAAGGGCTGGCTCATCGGCGACAAGCACGACGGCATCCGCCAGATGTTCCTCATCATCGAGTTCGCCCGCATGATGGTCGGCACGAAGGCGATCTCCACCCTCTCCACGGGCTACCTCAACGCCCTGGAGTACGCCAAGGAGCGCGTCCAGGGCACCGATCTGGCCAACTTCATGGACAAGGCCGCGCCCAAGGTCACCATCACCCACCACCCCGACGTCCGCCGCTCGCTCATGACGCAGAAGGCGTACGCCGAGGGCATGCGCTCCCTCGTCCTCTACACGGCCTCCGTGCAGGACGAGATCGCGATCAAGGAAGCCGCCGGCGAGGACACCAAGGCCCTCCACGGCCTGAACGACCTGCTGCTCCCGATCGTCAAGGGATACGGCTCCGAGAAGGGCTACGAGCAGCTCGCGCAGTCGCTCCAGACCTTCGGCGGCTCCGGCTTCCTCCAGGAGTACCCGATCGAGCAGTACATCCGGGACGCCAAGATCGACACCCTCTACGAGGGCACCACCGCCATCCAGGGCCAGGACTTCTTCTTCCGGAAGATCGTCCGCGACCAGGGCGCGGCCCTGAACACGCTGTCCGAGGAGATCAAGAAGTTCCTCGCGGTCGGCACCGGCGGCGAGGAGCTGGCCGGCGCCCGCGACGCGCTCGCCAAGGCCGCCGTCGACCTCGAAGGCATCGTCGGCACGATGATCACCGACCTCACCGCCACCGGCGAGGACGTCAAGAACATCTACAAGGTCGGCCTCAACACCACCCGCCTGCTGCTCGCCTCCGGCGACGTCGTCGTCGGCTACCTGCTGCTGCGCGGTGCGGCCGTCGCGGCGGAGAAGCTGGCCGCCGGCGCCACCGGCAAGGACGTCCCGTTCTACCAGGGCAAGATCGCGGCCGCGAAGTTCTTCGCCGCCAACGTCCTGCCCGGCGTCACCGCCGAGCGCGCCCTCGCCGAGGCCGTCGACGGCTCGCTGATGGACCTGGACGAGGCCGCGTTCTAAGACCGCGCCCCCGTCCTGCAGAACACGGCCCGTCCCCGGGGAGGGGGGCGGGCCGTTCTGCCTTTTTTCGGGGCTCGGTTCGCCTCCGGGGCGCTCAAGCCGGGCTCACGGTCCCGACCGTGCTCGCCTTCCTCGTTCCTCGGGAGGCTCCGCGCGCTCGGGACCGTTCCCCCGGCCGCGCCCCTTCGGCTCACTCGCCAGGTCCTACCGGTGGACGTGACCGGCCACCTCCCGGCGCACCGGCCCGCTCGTGGGTGGGCAGGGGAGTGGTCATCCCGCCGGATCGGGCGGTCCCGTACTGCGTAAGGTTGATCCATGAGCAGCGCAGCTTCCCGTCCCACCGCCGGCCCCTTCGACCGCGGACACACCGACGACCTCATGGCCTTCCTGACGGCCTCGCCCTCGCCGTACCACGCGGTCGCGAGCGCCGGCGAACGCCTGGAGAAGGCCGGCTTCCGCCAGGTCGAGGAGACCGCCGCCTGGGACGGGACGAGCGGCGGGAAGTACGTCATCCGCGGCGGTGCGATCATCGCCTGGTACGTGCCGGAGGGCGCCGCCGCCCACACCCCGTACCGCATCGTCGGCGCCCACACCGACTCCCCCAACCTGCGCGTGAAGCCGCAGCCCGACCTGGGCGCGCAGGGCTGGCGGCAGGTCGCCGTCGAGATCTACGGCGGCACCCTCCTCAACACCTGGCTCGACCGCGACCTCGGCCTCGCCGGACGCCTCGCCCTCCGCGACGGCAGCACCCGCCTCGTCAACGTGGACCGGCCGCTGCTGCGCGTCCCGCAGCTCGCCATCCACCTCGACCGGGGGGCCAACGACGGCCTGAAGCTGGAGCGCCAGCGGCACATGCAGCCCGTCTGGGGCATGGGCGACGTCCACGAGGGCGACCTGATCTCCTTCGTCGCCGGCGAGGCCGGCGTCGACGCCGAGGACGTCAGCGGCTGGGACCTGATGGTCCACGCCGTCGAGGCACCCGCGTACCTCGGCCGCGACCGCGAGCTCCTGGCCGGTCCGCGCATGGACAACCTGATCTCCGTGCACGCCGGCGTCGCCGCGCTCGCGTCCCTCGCGGGCCGCGACGACCTCCCGTACATCCCGGTCCTCGCCGCCTTCGACCACGAGGAGAACGGCTCCGAGGCCGACACCGGCGCCCAGGGCCCCCTGCTCGGCAACGTCCTGGAGCGCTCGGTGTACGCGCGGGGCGGCTCCTACGAGGACCGGGCGCGGGCCTTCGCCGGCACCGTCTGCCTCTCCTCCGACACCGGCCACGCCGTCCACCCGAACTACGCGGAGCGCCACGACCCGACGCACCACCCGCGCGTCAACGGCGGCCCGATCCTCAAGGTGAACGTCAACCAGCGGTACGCCACCGACGGCAGCGGCCGCGCGGTCTTCGCCGCCGCCTGCGAGAAGGCGGGCGTGCCCTGGCAGTCGTTCGTCTCCAACAACGACATGCCCTGCGGCACGACGATCGGCCCGATCACCGCCGCCCGCCACGGCATCAAGACCGTCGACATCGGCGTCGCGATCCTCTCCATGCACAGCGCCCGCGAACTCTGCGGCGCGGAGGACCCGTACCTCCTCGCCAACGCCCTGGTCGCCTTCCTGGAGGGCTGATCCCGGACCCCGCACCCGTACCCGCTCGCGAAACATCCGGGAAAGGCCCCGCCTGACACCGTCGCCCCATGCACCGTCATGAGGGCCCGTCCCGGAAGAAGTTCGTCCTGTTCCTGACCGCCGCCGTGCTGTTCGGCACGGCGGTGGCGTGGGGGCTGATCGACCGGTACGCCGACCGGCCGCCCTGGGGCACGGACATCGCGTACGAGGGCGGTTACGTGCAGGCGAGCCGGATCCGCGGGTACGACGTGGACGGCTCGCGGACGAAGGCGCTGCTCGACGGGGAGTGCGCGCTCATGGAGCGGCAGGGGATGGGCGGCGACCGGGCCGTCCACGATCCGGCGGCCTGGGTGGCGGGGTGCCTGGACGGGGCCGCGGGGCGCCCGTCCAGGAACCAGGGGATCGTGCGCTGAGTTCCCTCAGCCGTCCATGCCCGCCAGGATCAGGGGCAGCCGGGTCGCGCCCGCCTCCGTGATCCTCACCGGGACGCCCCAGTCCTGCTGGTGGACGTGGCAGGCCGGGTACTCGTTCGACGGGTCGTCGTCGCAGGACGCCGCCATCGCCGAGACGTGCAGGACGCCCTCCGTGACCTCCGGGTTCAGGTCGAGGTCCCGGAAGAGGTCCGTGCCCGTGCCCTCGCCGCCGAGGAGGAGCTCCGGCGGGGTCGCGGAGACCAGGAGCCGGGTCGAGGGGCCGTAGCGATCGTCGAGCTTCTGGCCCGTCGGGGCCTGGAAGACGATGTCCAGACGGAGGCGGCCGGGGGCGACCTCGGTGGCCTCGCGCCGGGTGCGGTGGGCCACTGCCTCGACCCGGACGGCCTCCTCGGGGAGCCGCAGCCGGGTCAGCCGGTGCCGGGCGGACTCGACGACCACGATGTCGCCGTCGACGAGGACCGCCCCGCTCGGCTCGCGCAGGTCCGTGGCGAGGGTGGTGACCTCGCCGGTGGCGGGGTCGTAGCGGCGCAGGGCGTGGTTGTACGTGTCGCTGACGGCGACCGAGCCGTCGGGCAGGGCCGTGACGCCCAGCGGGTGCTGGAGCAGGGCCTGGGCGGCGTCGCCGTCGCGGTGCCCGAAGTCGAAGAGGCCGGTGCCGACGGCGGTGTGGACGCTCCCGTCCGCGTCGATCCAGCGCAGGGCGCTGGTCTCGGCGTCGGCGATCCACAGCCGGTCCTCGGTGGCCGACAGCCCCGACGGCTGCGCGAACCAGGCCTCGGCGGAGGGCCCGTCGACGAGCCCCTCGTTGGTGGTGCCGGCCGCGACCTCGACGGTTCCGGTCGCCGGGTCGTACGTCCACAGCTGGTGGACGCCGGCCATGGCGATCCACACCTTGCCCCGCCACCAGGCCACGTCCCACGGCGAGGACAGGTCGACCTCGAGGGCCGGCCCCGAGGTGGGGGACCCCTGCCACCAATGCCTTCCGGTGCCGGCGACGCGCTCGATCGCGCCGCTCTCCGGGTCGAGGACCCGCAGGGAGTGGTTCACCGTGTCGGCGACGACGACCTTCCCGTCGGGGAGCAGGGCGAGACCCTGTGGCTCCCGGAAGACACCCTCGCCGATGCGCCGCACGACGGTCTCGCCGTCGGCGGCGAGCTCGACGAGCTGGTGCCGGGTCGTGTCGGAGACCAGGAGGTTCCCGGAGGGCAGCAGGATCGCCTTGCCGGGGAACCGCAGATCGGTGGCGACGGGCTCGGGCGCCACGTACGGCCCGTCCCCGCGCCGCAGCGTCCCCTTGGCCCCGTGCTCGGCCTCCAGCTCCTCGACGAGCGTCCGGATCGCGTTCGCGTGGCCCTCACCGGCGTGCTGGGCGACGACGTACCCCTCCGGGTCGATCACGACGAGCGTCGGCCAGGCGCGTACGGCGTACTGCTTCCAGGTCGCGAGCTCGGGGTCGTCCAGTACGGGGTGGTGCACCTCGTACCGCTCGACGGCGTCGACGACGGCCTGGTGCTCGGCCTCGTGCACGAACTTCGGCGAGTGCACCCCGACGATCACGAGCGTGTCGCGGTGCTTCTCCTCCAGCTCACGGAGCTCGTCGAGGACGTGCAGGCAGTTCACACAGCAGAAGGTCCAGAAATCGAGCAGAACGATCTTTCCTCGCAGGTCGGCGAGGGTCAGGTCGTCTCCTCCCGTGTTCAGCCAGCCACCCTTGCCGATCAGCTCGGGGGCGCGGACACGGGCACGGCGGGGTGCGGTCGCGGGCGCGGAGTCGTTCATGGGTCAAGGGTGCCGTACGGGTGGAATGTAGGGGCCGGGTGGGGCCGGGGTGCGTGTCCGGGGGCGGGGTGGGGGCGGGTGGTGGTGAGCATGGCGCCATGGTGGAGCGTTTTATCGGATCATCAGACTATTACCGCCATCGGGTGAGCTGGGGCCTCCTGGTGGTGCTGCTCGTCCTGCCCTGCCTGGTCCTGGCCTGCCTGGTCCTCCCCGTGGCCCTCGCGCGGGCCGGCGGCGCCGGGGACGGGTCCCTGCGGCTGACCGTGACCGTGAACGGCCGCGGCGACAGCGGGCCGCGACCGCCCGACATCCGGGTCGGCCGGCAGGTCGTGAAGCGGTACCGCCTCGTGAACCACAGCGAGGCGGACCTGTACCGGGTCCGGGTCGTCGACCCCGAGGTCCCCGCCGGGTCCGTGCGCTGCCCTGCGGGGCCGCTGCCGGCGGCCGAGGAGCTGGAGTGCGTCGCCAGGTTCCCCGCGGCGCCCGGGCTGCACTGGGGCACCGTCCGCGCGGAGGGCACCGTCCCGTCGCTCAAGCGGCGACTCACCGCGAGCGCCCGCGCCGGGTACAACGGGGTCGGCCCGGCCCCTGGGGCGCCCGGAGCGGGTGGGACGAGCGGGGCGGCCTCGGGGGGTCCTGGGGCAGGTTCGGGAGGGGGCTCGGTGGGGGGTCCTGGAGCGGGTTCCGGTGGGGCCTCCGTAGGGGGACCTGGAGCAGGTCCGGGAGCCTCCGTAGGGGGTTCCGTAGGGGGGACGGGTGCGGCGCCGCCCGGGGCGCCGGTTCCCGGGGCGGCGGGGGCTCCCGCAGCCCCTGCCGTGCCAGGATCCGCCCCTGGGACCGGGGCTGCCGGGGCCGCGGGGGCTGCCGCGGCCGGAGCAGGCGCGGCCGGGGCTGCCGGAGCCGGGGCCGCCGCGCCCGGGGCCCCCGCGCCCGGACCCGCCGCGCCCGGAGCCGGACCCGCCGCCCCGCCCGGCGCCCCCGCACCCCCCGCCGCTCCGCCGCCGGCGGCCGCACCCCCCGGAGCCGTACCCCCGGAAGCCGTACCCCCCGCCGCCGTACCCCCGGTCCTGCCCGTCGGGCCGCCCGGCCCGGGACCCGGCGGAGCCGTCGGGGCCGGGACCAGTGCCGGGACGGGGGCCGGGGCCAGTACCGGCACCGGGGCCGGAGCCAGCGCCGGCACCGGAGCCGGGGCCACTGTCGGCACCGGGGTCGGAGCCAGTGCCGGCACCGGTACCGGAGGCGTCGGCACCGATGTTCCTCCTCCCGTCGCCCGCCGCGCCGCCGCCGACGACTCCGAGGGGTTCCTGGGGCGCCTGCGGCGGCGCGGGCGGGAGGCGAGTGAGTTCGGCGTCGTGACGATGTTGCTGCTGCTCCTGATCCCGGCGGCCATCGCGGCCGCCCTCCTCGGCAACCGGAGAAGCTGACCGTGGCCCTGCTCGAAACGCTCGTCGTGGTCCTCGGCGTCGCGTTCGTCGCCGCCCTCGCCGTCGTCGCCAAGACCAGGCTCTTCCCGCTGGGCGAGGACGAGGAGCCCCGCGAGGACGTCGCCGAGTACATCGCGATGATGGTGTCGGTCCTCTACGCCGTCGTCCTCGGCCTCTGTCTCGTCTCCGTCTGGGAGACCCGCTCCGCCGCCGCCGACCACGTACAGGCCGAGGCGAGCGCCCTCCACCAGATGTATCTGCTCGCGGACGCGCTCCCCGCCGACCGGCGGGAGCCGCTGCGCGAGGCGGCCCGGACGTACGCCGGTCATGTCGTCGACGTCGAGTGGCCGGTCATGGCGGCGCGTGAACCGCTCGACATGTCCGGCTGGCGGCTCCTCGAACAGCTGCGGCGGGCCGGTGAGGTGGAGGAGTCCGCGAAGGTGCCCCACCAGATCGCCGCCCAGGAGGTCCTCGCCCAGCTCGGCTACGTCGACGACGCCCGGCGCGGCCGGGAGGCGGCGGCGCAGGAGCGGCTCTCCCCCGTGCTGTGGACGGGCCTGCTCATCGGCGGCGCGCTGACCCTCGGGTTCATGTTCCTCTTCGGGGTCAGGAGGAGCGCGACCCATGTGGTGATGGTGATGGGCCTGGCGGGCTTCATCGCCTTCACCGTGCTCCTCATCCACCAGCTCGACTCGCCGTTCGGCCCGGTGCTCGGGGCGACCCCGGACGCGTTCACCCGCTACTTCGCGTGAGAAGTGCCGGCCGCGCGGGCAGGCATACCGCCGTGAAATATCTCGTACGGGACAAGATCTTCGCGATCGGCGACGACTACTGGATCGAGGACGAGCAGGGCCGCCACGCCTTCCTCGTCGACGGCAAGGCGCTCCGGCTGCGCGACACCCTGGAGCTGAAGGACCCCGACGGGCACGTCCTGATCACCCTGCGGCAGAAGATGTTCGCCCTGCGGGACGCCATGACCGTCGAGCGCGACGAACGGCCGCTCGCGACCGTCCGCCGCAAGCGGCTCTCGCTGCTGCGCAACCACTACCGGGTGACGCTCGTCGAGGGCACCGCACTGGATGTCAGCGGCCGGATCCTGGACCGGGAGTTCGTCGTCGAGTACGAGGGTGAACTCCTGGCCCACATCTCCCGGCAGTGGTTCCACGTCCGCGAGACGTACGCGGTGAACGTGGTCCGCGAGGACGCGGACGCCGCCCTGCTCATCGCCGTGGCGGTGTGCGTGATCCGGATGGCCGAGCGGGAGCGAGAGGACTAGGCGGACAAGGGCACAGCGGCTACAGCGCCTTCTGGAGTGCCTGCTCCAGGTCCGTCCACAGGTCCTCGACGTGCTCGATGCCGACCGAGATCCTGACCGTGCCGGGGCCGATCCCCGCCGCCGCGAGGGCCGTCGCGTCGAGCTGGTGGTGGGAGGTGGAGGCCGGGTGCATCACCAGGGTCTTCACATCGCCGAGGGAGACGCTGAGGGAGGCGAGCCGTACCGCCTCGACGAAGGTACGGCCCGCCTCCCGGCCGCCCGCGAGGTCGACCGAGATCACCCCGCCGCCCCCGCCGGGCAGCAGACGCGCCGCGATCTCCCGGTCCGGGTGGCTCGCGAGCGCCGGGTGGCGTACGGCTCCGACGGCCGGGTGCGCGGCGAGCCGGGCCGCGAGGTCGGCGGCGCTCGCGCACTGGCGCTCCATGCGCAGCGACAGGGTCTGCATGCCGCGCAGGGTCAGCCAGGCGGCGAACGGGTCGGTGGACGCGCCCTGTTCGACGGCGTGGTGGCGGACCCTGTCGTACACCTCGGCGTCCTTGAAGACGGCGACGCCGCCGAGGACGTCCGCGTGCCCGGACAGGTACTTGGTGGCGGAGTGGACGACGATGTCGGCGCCGTGGTCGAGGGGCCGGCAGAGGAGCGGTGACGCGAAGGTGTTGTCGACGGCGACGGGGACCCCGGCCCCGGCGGCGACGGCCGCGAGCGCGGGCAGGTCGGAGACGCGGGTGGTCGGGTTGGCGATGGTCTCCAGGTAGAGGAGCCGGGTCTCGGGGCGCAGGGCCGCCCGTACCTCCTCCGGGTCGGTGCCGGAGACGTACGTGACGTCGACGCCCCAGCGGGTGGCGAGGTCGGTGAGGACCGCGTACGTGCCGCCGTACAGGCAGCTCTGGGCGATGACGTGGTCGCCGCCGGAGAGCAGGCCGAGCAGGACGGCGTTGACGGCGCCCATGCCGGAGGCGAAGGAGAGGCCGGCGGCGCCGCCTTCGAGGCGGGTGACGGCCTCTTCGAGGGTACGGACGGTGGGGTTGCCGAGGCGGCTGTAGAGGAAGGCGTCGGCGGAGGTGAAGGCGGTGGCGAGGGCGTCGGCCGAGTCGAAGGCGAAGACGTGTCCCTGGTGGAGGGGGACGCCGAGGGGCCTGCTGCCCGTGATCTCGACGTGCGGCGGGTGGACGGCGAGGGTCTCGGGACGGACCGCGCCGGAACCGGGCGATGCGGAAAGGGCGGGACGGAGGGGGGTGGCGGCGGAGTCGTCGGCGTGGCTCATGCGTTCAGTCTGTGGACGCGCCGTTTGCCTTCCCAGGTCCAATCGCGGCAGATTGGTCCGGCGATGGAGCCAATCGACGCGTCCCTGGATCTGGACCACCTGGTCTCCCGGCTCGGCCGCTGGTCGGCAGGGCGCGGACCGCTGTACCTGCTGCTCGCGACCCGGCTGCGCGCCCTGATCGACGAGGCCGCACTGCCTCCGGGCGCGCTCCTCCCGCCGGACCGGCGGCTCGCGAAGGCCCTGGCCGTGGGCCGTACGACGGTGGTGGCCGCCTACGACACGCTGCGCCAGGAGGGGCGGCTCGTACGACGGCAGGGCAGCGGTACCAGGGTCGCGCGTGCGGCGCTCGCGCCGGAGGCGCCTCGGGTGACGGAGACGTCGAACCCGCTGTTCCTGCACCTCCTGGAGGCGCCGGACGACGTGATCCTGCTGAGCTGCGCGGCCCCGGCGCAGCCGCCGCCCGAGTTGGCGGAGGCGTACCGCTCGCTCGTCCTGCCGGACGGGGATCTCGGCTACCACCCGGCGGGGCTCGGGACGCTGCGGACGGCGGTGGCGGAGCGGTACGCGGCGCGGGGGGTGCCGACCGGGCCGGGGCAGATCCTGGTCACCACCGGTGCGCAGCAGGCGCTTTCGCTGCTCGCCCGGCTGCTGCTCGCACCGGGGGACGGGGTGCTGGTGGAGGCGCCGACGTATCCGGGGGCGCTCGACCTGTTCCGGGAGGCGGCCGCCGTACCGCTGCCGGTGGCCGTGGGCCCCGACGGGATCGACGTGCCGGAGGCGGTCCGGGTGATGGAACGTCACCGTCCGGGCCTGGCCTATGTCGTGGCGCGGTTCCAGAACCCGACGGGGGCGGTGCTTCCGCCGCTCGCCGGGCGCCGGCTCGTGGAGGCGGCGAACGCGCTGGGCGTGCCGCTCGTGGACGACGAGGCCGTCGCGGACCTGGCGTTCGACAGCGCGTCGCCGCCGGCGCCGATGCTCTCCTCGTACGGCGAGGTGATCGCGGTCGGTTCGCTGAGCAAGGTCGTGTGGGGCGGGCTGCGCATCGGCTGGGTGCGCGCCCCGGCTCCGCTGATCGCCCGTCTCGCCCGGCTCAAGGCCCTGCACGACCTGGGCAGCGACCTGCCGTCCCAACTGGTCGCGGCCCGGCTCCTGGACGGCTTCGGGCCCGTACTCGACGCCCGGCTGCGCGGCCTGCGCGCGGGCCACGCCCACCTCCGCGCCGAGCTGTCCCGGCTGCTGCCCTCCTGGTCCTGCGCCCCGGCGACCGGCGGTCAGACGGTGTGGGTACGGCTTCCGCACGGCGACGGCGTCTCCTTCGCCCAGCTCGCGCTCCGGCACGGCGTGGCCGTCCTCCCGGGCGCGACGACCGACGCGCTCGGCGGCAGCGTCCGCCATCTCCGGCTCCACTTCCTCCTGCCGCCGGAGGTGCTCACGGAGGCGGTACGGAGACTGGCGGCGGCCTGGGCGGAGTACGCGCCGGACCCGGAACCGGAGCGGGCTTCCCTGCAGGGCATCACGCTCTGAACGGCACGGGCGTCACGCTCTGAACGGCACGGGCTTCATGCCCTGGGCAGGCACGGGCTTCATGCCCTGAGCAGGCGCGGGCTTCATGCCCTGGGCAGGCATGGGAGACCGCACCTTGCGCCTCGGGCGTCACCACGGAAACATACGGTGCACCTGCAAAGTGATGATCGTTCTTTCATGGGGGCACAGCGCATGGGGTTTGACGAGGACTGGGCCGGGATACGGTCCGGCACGACCGCACCAGACCCGGTCGGGACCCGGCTGAACCAGCTCGACGGCGGCGGAGGCGGGGGAGGCGGCGGCACTTCGGGCGGAGCACCGAACCTCGCCACCGCGCCAGCAAAGAAGAAGGCCGCGGCAAACACCATCGAGAACGAGCTGGAGCCGGGCACGGCGAAGGCCGCCAAGTGGGCCGACGCCGCCACGACCGCCGCCGTCAGCGGCTTCGAGGGCTGGGCGACCGCCGCCGGTCTGAAGACCGTCGAGACCACCTGGGACAACCAGGTGAAGAACCTCCTCGCCCGGCTCGCCTCCGAGAAGACCGCGCTGCGCGGCGCCGCGCTCTCGTTCAGCCGGCAGGAGACCGACACCCGCGCCCGTATCGCGGGGGTCCGGCCGACCTCGCGCATCGAGCAGTACTGAGGGGGCCGGACATGCTGACGTACTCCGAGATCATGACGACCGACCTGGGCAAGCTCTCCGCCACCGCCGACAAGTGGACCGAGATGGCAGGCGAGCTGCACAAGGTGGAGGAGCGCTACCGGGACAGCGTGCAGTCGCTGACGACGGCGCAGACCTGGCTCGGCGAGAGCGCGACCGCCGCCCACACCAACTTCACGGCGACCCGCTACGAGTACCAGGCCGCCCAGACGCAGGCGAAGGCCACCGGGACGCTGCTGCGCAACGCCCACGAGCAGTTCACCGAGCTGAAGAAGCAGCTGGAGAACGCCCGCGCCGACGCCGTCAAGGCCGGGATGAAGGTGTCCGAGGAGGGCAGGGTCGCCTACGACTACGAGCGGCTCTCGCCGAGCGAGCGCAGCGCGCTGCAGCACGACCCCGACGGTGCCAAGAGCGTCCGGGAGGCCGAGGCGGCCTGGACCGAGCACCTGGCCGGCTGCGTCAAGGCCTTCGACCTCGCCGACCAGGACCTGAAGAAGGACCTGGAGGCCGTGGTCAAGGACGGCTACGGCAACAAGAACGACGCGACGCTGGGCACCGGGTTCAACGGTGACGCGGGCAAGGTCTCCGCGGCCGACGACAAGGCCAAGGACGACCGGATGAACCTGGCCTGGCTGAAGATGAAGGACAACGAGACGCTCGACGACTACGTCGCGCGGCTCCAGCGCGACGGCATCGCGAAGCTCACCGGCAACGAGAAACTCGCCGACCTCGTCGCTCAGTTCACCAAGGGCACCATCACGGCGGGCGCGTTCGCGGGCGCCCTGACGACGGCCGGTCTGTACTCGTACAAGCTGTCCAAGGCGATCCGGCCGCCGTTCGTCCACCCGACCGCGCCCGGCACCTTCCTCTCCAAGCACTTCAACATGCGGCTTGCGGGGGCGGCTCCCGGCAGTCTGCTCAGCAAGGTGCCGCCGGGTCTGGCGACCGCGCTGACCGGCTCCGACGAGGCCGCCATGCTCGGCGGGTTCATGCGCAACGGCGCCTTCTTCATGCCGACCGCCGCCGAGGCCAACCTGGTGAAGGTCGCCCAGAACGGCGGTCTCGCCAACGCGGCCAAGGCCGCGGGCTGGATCCGTGGCGCGGGTGTCGTCGGCGGCGTGGCGGCCACCGCGTACGGCGTGGCCAACCTCGCCACGTACAACACGGACATGATCAAGGCCGATCCGGCGAAGTTCGCCTCGGACCTCACCGGGACGGCGTTCAGCGCCTCGATGACGGCGCTGACCGTGGCCCCGAACCCGGTCACCCTCGGCCTCGCCGTCGGCACCGGCGTGGCCTACGGGGCCGCGCTGATCTGGGACAACCACGAGGCCATCGGGAAGGGCATCGAGGAGGCCGGCGACTGGATCGGCGACAAGGCATCCGACGTGGGCGACGGCATCGCGAGCGGAGCGAAGAAGCTGGGCAGCGCGCTGAACCCGTTCGACTGAGTCCACCGAGGCCGTCCGCCCGTCACCGTAAAGGAATCCGTTCATGCACACCCAGGTCAGCCCGTTCGAACTCCTCGCGTGGAAGGAGGGCAACCGGCACCACTACAGCGCCGGCTGGAAAGGCGTCTCCCCGGAGTTCGGCGAGATCGTGCTGACCGCCCCGCTCCCCCGCGCCACCCGCGAGTCGATCGTCTCGGAGGTGCGGGGCGGACAGCTTCCCGTCACCTCGTTCGAGTCGCGCGGGATGCACGCCGAGGGGCTCACGCTGCCGACCCTGAACCGGTCCACGCTGCGGGTCGGGGACCGGATGGTGTACATCGACCGGAACCGCTTCGGCGCCACCCTCGAACAGCGCGCGCTGATGATGCGGTACGCGGGGGACCACTACCGGCTCGCGGCCCTCGACAAGCACGGTTACGTCCTGAACCGCGTCGCCGACGACGAGGACCCCGGGGTCACGATCACGGTCCGCGAGTCCGGGCGCGGCAAGAACCGCAGGCTCTCCGTCCAGGCCGCCGGGCGCGCCGAGGGCGGGGACCTGGCCCTCGCGCTGATCTTCGCGGGCGTCGACCGCTCCGTCCTGACGCGGGTCGGCGCGGTGAAGGCGGGGATCTCCCGCGTGACCCACTTCTGGACCGAGTCCCAGTACTAGGCCCTCGTACCAGGTACCAGGCCCTCGTACCAGGCCCTCGTGCCAGGCCCTCGTCAAAGTCCCGCCCGTCCTACCCGCCCCACCGATCACACCGTCCTACATGAGTGAGCGAGACATGCCTTCCTTCGACGTGACCCGATCCCGTTTCCGGCTGAACGACGACGAGGTCTTCGTCCTCGCCCAGCTGGCGACCGGTCAGCCGGTCCCGGAGTCCATGGCGCCCGCCGAGGCACGGCTGCGGGACTGCGGGCTCATGAACGGTGCCGGGGCGCTGTCCGCGCTCCTGCTGCCCCTGATGCGGACCCTCGTGCAGCCGACCGTGATCGTCTCCCTGGAGGCGGGCGGCCGGCAGGGCACCCTGCACCACGGGGTGCTCATCGGTGACGAGCACGTCGTCTGCCACGAGACCTGGCCGGGCCAGGAGGAGGCCGAGTACCGGCTCGTGGAGCCGAGGACCGTGGTGTGGACGCTCGCCGACCTGATCGGGCTGCGCCAGTCCGATGCCTCGGAGGCCGGCGAGGACGTGGTCGAGACGACCGTGGGCGTGCTCGAGGCGGGACTCGCGGCCCTGGAGAAGGCCGCGGCGACACCCGGCGCGGACGAGCGGGTCCTGGTCGGCGAGGCGCTGCGCGCGGCGGGGGCGGCGGACGGCACCGCCGCGCGTCTCGCGGAGCTGATCGTGGAGGTGCGCTCCAACTGGCGTATGACCGCGGCCTGGCAGGGCCGTCAGGACGGGGTGCAGGGCGTGGCGGCCCGCGCGGTCGCCGCGTGGGACTGCGGTCCGCTCGGTTACTGGCTGCGGGAGCTGCCCGCCGAGCCGATGGCGGAGGGCGGGGCGACGGCGACCAGCCCGTTCCGGCTGCGCCACGTCCCCCCGAAGCGCATCTGGCAGGAGCTGACGGGCCTCCTCCCGGACGGGGCGGAACTGGTACGGGCCCCGGCACCGGCGGAGGGGTGAGGCCCGGCGGGGCCGGCGTCGCGGGAGGGGTGAGGCCCGGCGGGGCCGGAGGCTCAGCCCCTCTTCGGCGTCGCCAGGCCGAGGACGCGGTCCTTCAGGGCCGGGAACTGTTCGCGGGTCGTGGTGACCTTCGACGGGTCGAGGTCGACGCGGAGGATCTCCTCCCCCGGGCCCGCCTCCGCGAGGACCTCGCCCCAGGGGTCGACGACGATCGAGTGGCCGGCCTGTTCGACGCCCGCGTGGGTGCCCGCCGTACCGCAGGCGAGGACGTACGCCTGGTTCTCGACGGCGCGGGCCCGGGCCAGGAGGGTCCAGTGGGCGCGGCGGCGGGCGGGCCAGCCGGCCGGGACGACGAAGGCCTGGGCGCCCGCCTCGACGAGCCCGCGGAAGAGTTCGGGGAAGCGCAGGTCGTAGCAGGTGCCGACGCCGACGGTGAGGTGCGGCAGGTCGACGGTGACGAGGTCCTCGCCGGCCGCCATCATCACCGCCTCGCCCTTGTCGAAGCCGAAGCGGTGGATCTTCCGGTAGGAGGCGGCGAGTTCGCCGTCGGGGGAGAGGACGAGCGAGGTGTTGTAGAGGGCGCCGCCCTCCGCCTCCACGAAGGAGCCGGCGTGCAGCCAGACCCCGGCGTCGCGTGCGGCGGCCGCCATCGCCCGGTGGGTGGGGCCGTTCAGCGGCTCGGACTCGGCGGCGAACGACTCGTACGCGAAGGCCCCCATGGGCCACAGTTCCGGCAGGACGACGAGGTCGGCGCGGCCGGATTCCTCCCGTACGAGACGCGCCACGCGGGTGCGCCGGGCGTCGACCGGTTCGTCCGGGTCTACCGCGATCTGGATCAGCGAGGCGCGCACACTACCACCGTCCTGGCATTCGAGCCGTCAACACAGGCCTACGATCGTCACACGAAAGCACTGCCGGGGTGCCTTCGGGCAGCGTAACTTAGCGTCCGAGCCTCCTACCCAGTCGTGTTTTGAGCCCGCGCACCGAAGAACCGCCGAGGGGTCCCGTGACCGTCCATCCCAGCCTCCAGAACTACGCCGACGCCTGGACCCACTCCATCGAGGCGATAGCCGAGCTGGTGCAGCCGCTCGCGGAGGGCGAGTGGAACCGGCCGACACCGTGCATCGGCTGGTCGGTGCGGGACATCGTGTCCCATGTGATCGGCATGGAGACGGAGATGCTCGGCGACCCGCGGCCGATCCACTCCCTGCCGCGCGATCTGTACCACGTACGCACTGACTTCGCGCGCTACATGGAGGTCCAGGTCGATGTGCGGCGGCACCACACCGCACCGGAGATGACCTCGGAGCTGGAGTACATCCTGATCCGCCGGGCCCGGCAGCTCCGTAACGAGAACCGCTCGCCCGAGCATCTGATCCGCGCGCCCCTGGGCGCCGAGCAGTCCCTGGAACTGGCCTACCGGATGCGGGCCTTCGACGTGTGGGTGCACGAGCAGGACCTGCGGGCGGCGCTCGGCGTCCCGGGCAACCTCGACTCGGCGGGCGCGCACGTGACGCGGGACGTGCTCCTGGAGGCGCTGCCGAAGGTGGTCGCCAAGGACGCGGGGGCACCCGCCTCCTCGGCGGTCGTCGTCGACGTGAGCGGCCCGGTGGAGTTCCTGCGGACGGTGCGGGTCGACGCGGAGGGCCGGGGTTCGATCGACGGCGCGCCCTCGCTGGGCCCCGCGGTGACGCTCGCGACGGACTGGGAGACGTATGTGCGCCTGGCCTGCGGCCGGGTCCGGTCGGCCGATGTGGCCGACCGGGTCAAGGTGGAGGGCGACGAGGAGCTGGGGCGTGCGATCCTCGACAACTTCGCGGTGACGCCCCGCTGACCTCTCAGACCGGCACGTGCACCGCCTCCACGCGGCTGGCCACGAGCCGTTCCCGTTCCCTGCGGTGGGTGCGGGCCTTGAGGCGGAGGATCTGGACGACGCCGATCGCCTCCAGGACGAAGACGGACGAGAACGCGATCCGGTAGTCGTCACCGGTCGCGTCGAGCAGCACGCCGACGGCGAGCAGCGTCGTCATCGAGGCCGTGAAGCCGCCCATGTTGACGATCCCGGACGCGGTGCCCTGGCGCTCCGGCGGGTTCGCCGGGCGGGCGAAGTCGAAGCCGATCATCGAGGCCGGTCCGCAGGCGCCGAGGACCAGGCAGAGGGTGACGAGCAGCCACATCGGCGCGTGATCACCGGGGTACGCGAGGGTGCTCGCCCACAGCAGGGCGGTCGCGGCGACCGTACCGAGGGCCAGCGGCGCGCGGGCCGTGTGGTGGCGGGCGATGATCTGCCCGTACGCGAGGCCCACGACCATGTTCGACAGGACGACCAGGGTGAGCAGTCCCCCGGCGGCCGACCGGGACAGGCCCTGCGCCTCGACGAGGTACGGCAGTCCCCAGAGCAGCAGGAAGACCATCGCGGGGAACTGGGTGGTGAAGTGCACCCACATGCCGAGCCGGGTGCCGGGCTCCCGCCAGGACTCGACGATCTGACGGCGCACGAACGCGGCGCCCGCGTGCGTGGAGGGCTGGGGCTCGTACCCCTCGGGGTGGTCCTTGAGGAAGAGCAGCAGCAGAACGAGGACGAGGACGCCCGCGAGGGAGCTGCCGACGAAGGTGGCCGTCCAGCCGAGGCTCTGCAGGGCGCGGGCGAAGAAGACGGTGGAGACGAGGTTGCCGGCCACGCCGAAGAGCGCGGCGACCTGGCCGATGAGGGGGCCCCGGCGGGCGGGGAACCAGCGGCTGCCGAGCCGCAGGACGCTGATGAACGTCATGGCGTCGCCGCAGCCCAGGAGGGCGCGGGCGGCGAGCGCCGTGCCGTACGAGGGGGAGAGGGCGAAGCCCAGCTGGCCGAGGGTGAACAGGACGACGCCGAGGGCGAGGACCTTCTTGGTGCCGAGCCGGTCGACCATGAGGCCGACGGGTATCTGCATGCCCGCGTAGACGAGCAGCTGGAGGATGGAGAAGGTGGAGAGCGCGGAGGCGTTGACGTCGAAGCGGTCGGCGGCGTCGAGTCCGGCGACGCCGAGGGACGTGCGGAAGATGACGGCGACGAAGTAGACGGCGACGCCGACGCCCCAGACGAGGGCGGCGCGGCGGCCCCCGGGCGGGTCTCCGGGAAGGGTGCCGACGGATCCGTGGGACCTGCTCACCGGTCCTCACCCCGGACCAGGACCTTGACCCAGCTGAGGTGCCGGCGGACGCAGCGGGCGGCGCCCTCCACGTCACCGGACTTGATCCGGTCGAGGATCTCGGCGTGCTCGGCGATGTTCTTGGCGACGCGGTCGGGCTGGGACTGCATCACGGCGACGCCCATGCGCAGCTGACGGTCCCGGAGCTGGTCGTAGAGGCGGGAGAGGATCTGGTTGCCGGCGTGGCGGACGATCTCGGCGTGGAAGCAGCGGTCGGTGACCGCGACTTCGGCGAGGTCTCCGACCAGGGCGCGCTGCTTCTGCTCCTCCAGGAGCTCTTCGAGCCGTGCGATGAGGGAGGCGGGCGCGGGCACGGCCCGGCGGACGGCGAACTCCTCGACGAGCAGGCGGGTCTCGACGACGTCGGCGATCTCCTGGGCGGAGACGGCGAGGACGAGGGCGCCCTTCTTCGGGTAGAGCTTGAGCAGCCCTTCCATCTCCAGCTTGAGGAGCGCCTCGCGGACGGGCGTCCGGGACACCCCTACCGCGAGGGCGAGTTCGCCCTCGGTGAGGAGGGTGCCTCCCTCGTACTGCCGGTCGAGTACGGCCTGCTTGACATGCGTGTAGACACGGTCGGCCGCGGCGGGCGGCTTGACGGGGGCGGCTGGCATGCGCACAGCTTAGATACAACAGAGGTGCAACAGGCAGGCCCGTCCGCGATGCGGACGGGCCTGTTTCACGTGAAACGGTCCGATCGGGGCGTTACGCCCAGGTGATCAGACGCTTCGGCTGCTCCAGGATCGCGGCGACATCCGCGAGGAACTTGGAGCCGAGCTCGCCGTCGACCAGGCGGTGGTCGAAGGAGAGGGCCAGCGTGGTGACCTGGCGCGGCTTCACCTTGCCCTTGTGGACCCACGGCTGGAGCTTGATCGCACCGACCGCGAGGATCGCGGACTCGCCGGGGTTCAGGATGGGCGTACCGGTGTCGACGCCGAAGACGCCGACGTTGGTGATGGTGAAGGTGCCGCCCTGCATCGCCGCCGGGGTCGTCTTCCCGTCGCGGGCGGTGGAGACCAGCTCGCTCAGGGACGCCGAGAGCTCGGGCAGGGTCTGTGCGTGCGCGTCCTTGATGTTCGGCACGAGCAGACCGCGCGGGGTCGCCGCGGCGATGCCCAGGTTCACGTAGTGCTTGAGGACGATCTCCTGCGCCGCCTCGTCCCAGGCCGCGTTGATCTCCGGGTTGCGCTTGACCGCGACCAGGACGGCCTTGGCGATGAGGAGCAGCGGGTTGACCCGCAGGCCCGCCATGTCCTTGTCGGACTTGAGCTCCTCGACCAGCTTCATCGTGCGCGTGATGTCGAAGGTCACGAACTCGGTGACGTGCGGGGCGGTGAAGGCCGAGCCGACCATCGCCGCCGCCGTGGCCTTCCGTACGCCCTTGACGGGCACACGGGTCTCCCGGGCATCGGTCGAGACGGGAGGCGCGGGCGCCACGGCCTGAGCCGGGGCCGGAGCCACGGCCGGAGCCGGGGCCTCGACGGTCGGCGCGGGCGCCGGAGCGGCCGCCGCGTGGACGTCCTCGCGGGTGATGATGCCGTCCGGGCCGGTCGGGGTGACCGTCGCCAGATCGACACCGAGGTCCTTCGCGAGCTTCCGGACCGGCGGCTTGGCCAGCGGCCGGGCACCGGCCGGGCCGTGCCCGTTGAGCTGCTCAGGTACGGAGACGGCGACGGGCGCGGGCACGGCCTGGGCCGTACCGGAAGCCGCCTGTGCCGGGGCCGCCTGGGTCGTCGCGCCCGCCGGTGACTTGCGCGCGCGGCGCTTCGTGGAGCTCGCGGCCACGCCGTAGCCGACGAGGACCGGCTGACGGGCCTGCGGCGCGTCCTCCTCCTCGACCGGCGCGGGCGCGGGGGCGGCGGCCGGAGCGGCCTCCGCCACCGGGGCGGCCGGGGCCTCGACGGGCCCGCCGCCGACGTTCACCGAGATGATGACCTGGCCGACGTCGACCGTCGTCCCCTCGGGGAAGCACAGCTCGTGGACCGTGCCGTCGAAGGGGATCGGCAGCTCGACCGCGGCCTTGGCCGTCTCGACCTCGCACACGACCTGCCCGTCGGTGACGGTGTCACCCGGCTGGACGTACCACTTGAGGATCTCGGCCTCGGTCAGGCCCTCGCCCACATCGGGCATCTTGAATTCGCGGATCGTCACGGTGCTCTCCTCAGTACGCCAGCGAGCGGTCGACGGCGTCGAGCACGCGATCGAGACCCGGGAGGTACTCCTCCTCCAGGCGCGCCGGCGGGTACGGCGCGTGGTAGCCGCCGACCCGCAGGACGGGCGCCTCCAGGTGGTAGAAGCACCGCTCGGTGATCCGGGCGGCGATCTCCGCACCGGAGCCGAAGAAGACGGGCGCCTCGTGGACGACGACCAGGCGGCGGGTCTTCTCGACCGAGGCCTGGATGGTGTCGAAGTCGAGCGGGGAGATCGAGCGCAGGTCCACGACCTCGATCGACTTGCCCTCCCCGGCCGCGGCGGCGGCCACCTCCAGACAGGTCTTCACCATCGGGCCGTAGGCGGCGAGGGTGAGATCCGTGCCCTCGCGGGCGACGCGGGCCTTGTGCAGCTCGCCGGGGATGGCCTCCGTGTCGACCTCTCCCTTGTCCCAGTAGCGGCGCTTGGGCTCGAAGAAGATGACCGGGTCGTCGCTCTGGATCGCCTGCTGCAGCATCCAGTAGGCGTCGGAGGGGGTCGCGGGGGTGACGACCTTGAGGCCCGCGACGTGCGCGAAGAGCGACTCGGGGGACTCGGAGTGGTGCTCGACGGCACCGATGCCGCCGCCGTACGGGATGCGGATGACGACCGGCATCTTCACCGTGCCGAGCGACCGGGCCCGCATCTTCGCCAGCTGGGTGACGATCTGGTCGTACGCCGGGAAGACGAAGCCGTCGAACTGGATCTCCACGACCGGCCGGTAGCCGCGCAGCGCGAGGCCGATCGCGGTGCCGACGATGCCGGACTCGGCGAGCGGGGTGTCGACGACCCGGTCCTCGCCGAAGTCCTTCTGCAGGCCGTCGGTGATCCGGAAGACTCCGCCGAGCTTGCCGACGTCCAGGCCCATGATGACGACCTTGGGGTCGGTCTCCAGGGCCTTGCGCAGCGACTCGTTGAGCGCCTTCGCGAGAGGAAGATTCTGAACAGCCATGATTACTCGTCCTCTCCGCCCTCGAAGGACGCCTGGAAGGCGGCGAACTGCGCGCGCTCCTCGTCGACGAGCGCGTGCCCGTCCGCGTACGTGTGGTCGAAGATCGCCATGTGCTCCGGGACGGGCATGGCGCGGACGACCTCACGGACGTGCTTGCCGAGCTCCTCGCTCTCCGTCTCCAGCTCCTCGAAGAAGGCCGCGTCGGCGTGGCCCTCGTTCTCCAGGTACGCCCTGAGCCGCAGGATCGGGTCCTTGGCCTCCCACTCCTCGCGCTCCGCGTCACGGCGGTAGCGGGTCGGGTCGTCGGAGGTGGTGTGCGCGGCCATGCGGTAGGTGAACGCCTCGATGAGCGTCGGGCCCTCGCCGCGACGGGCGCGCTCGAGCGCCGACCGGGTCACGGCCAGACACGCCAGGACGTCGTTGCCGTCGACGCGGACGCCGGGGAAACCGAAGCCGCGGGCGCGCTGGTAGAGCGGGACGCGGGTCTGCTTCTCGATGGGCTCGGAGATGGCCCACTGGTTGTTCTGGCAGAAGAACACGACGGGGGCGTTGTAGACCGCGGAGAAGACGAACGCCTCGTTGACGTCTCCCTGGCTGGAGGCGCCGTCACCGAAGTACGCGAGCACGGCGGAATCCGCGCCGTCCTTGGCGATGCCCATGGCATAACCCGTGGCGTGCAGGGTCTGCGAACCGAGAACGATCGTGTACAGGTGGAAATTGTTGCTGTTGGGATCCCAGCCGCCGTTGTTCACACCGCGGAACATTCCCAGCAGATTCGTCGGGTGGACGCCGCGGACCCACGCGACACCGTGTTCGCGATAGGTGGGAAAGACGTAGTCGTCGTCCCGCAGGGCGCGGCCGGAACCGATCTGTGCCGCCTCCTGGCCGAGCAGCGAGGCCCACAGGCCCAGCTCGCCCTGACGCTGCAGCGAGGTGGCCTCGGCGTCGAAACGACGCGTGAGCACCATGTCGCGGTAGAGACCGCGCAGCTCCTCGGCGCTCAGGTCGATGTCGTAGTCGGGGTGCTGGACGCGCTCTCCCTCGGGCGTCAGCAGCTGGACGAGCTCGGGCTCCGTGGCTTCCGCCCCGGCGCGCGCGCTGGTCTTCTTGGTGGTGCTCGTGCTCGCGCTTGCGGTGCGCTTGGTGCCGCTGCTGCGTCGCGTCGTCTTGCGCGCGGCAGTGCTCTCCACGGTCACGTGCGTGCTCCTCCGTCGGTCCGGCCCCCGGGTTCGCCGGGCAAGGCCAGTGCGGCTCTCCGCCTTATCCGTACCCTTCGCACGGGGTGGGTGCGACGCGGCCGGGGTCGGGCGTGACAGGTGCCCCGGCGAGCGCCCTGTCATAGGCACGTTACCCACAGCGTGGCATTACCGCGAAACCCCACTTGACCTGCGATTTTGCTTGGATTTCCAAGTAAATCGAGAAAAGCGGGAACAGCGGCTGGTCAGCGCGTCGGCAACGGCCGAGAGGGCCGCCGGAACAACCGGCACGTTATCCCGCGCACCCCGGGCACGGGAAGAGCCAATATGTGAGACTGACCGGGTGCGCGAAGAAGGAAAAATCCGGGTATTTCTGCTGGACGACCATGAAGTGGTCCGGCGCGGCGTCCACGAGCTGCTCTCCGTGGAGGACGACATCGAGGTGGTCGGCGAGGCCGGGACGGCGGCGGACGCGCTGGTCAGGATCCCCGCGACCCGCCCCGACGTCGCGGTGCTCGACGTCCGGCTGCCCGACGGCAGCGGGGTCGAGGTGTGCCGCGAGATCCGCTCGCAGGACGACGGCATCAGGTGCCTGATGCTCACCTCGTACGCGGACGACGAGGCGCTCTTCGACGCGATCATGGCCGGGGCCTCGGGTTACGTCCTCAAGGCCATCCGGGGCAACGAACTCCTGAACGCGGTACGGGACGTGGCGGCCGGCAAGTCGCTGCTGGACCCGGTGGCGACGGCCCGCGTCCTGGAGCGGCTGCGCGACGGCAACAACCCGAAGCGCGACGACAAGCTCGCCCATCTGACGGAGCAGGAGCGCAAGATCCTGGACCTGATCGGCGAGGGCCTGACCAACCGGGTCATCGGCGAGCGGCTCCACCTCGCGGAGAAGACCATCAAGAACTACGTCTCCAGCCTGCTGTCGAAGCTGGGCATGGAGCGACGCTCGCAGGCGGCCGCGTATGTGGCACGGCTGCAGGTGGAGCGCCGCTGAGGACCGCGGGGGCCGACCGCGTGCCCGTGCCGGCCGGTCTGCCGCTCCGACCGCCGCCCGTGCGTCACCCGTACGGGCCAGAGCGCGCCGGGCGCCGGGGTTCGGGACCTACGTCCCGTGAATCCGGGGCGGGGGCCCCTTTTCCGACACGGCGGCGGTGGCGGAGAGTGGAGATCATGTCCACCGACGAGATCCGCGCCATCGAGCTGCTCCGCCGTGTGTCGTACGGCCGGGTGGCGACGAGCATGCGGGCGATGCCGTTCGTCGCCCCCGCCCGGCACATCGTCGTCGACGGGCGGGTCCTGCTCCGGATGCACCAGGGGCTCGGCTACCACCGCGCCTGCGACGGCGGTGTCGTCGCCTACGGCGCGGACAACCTCAACTCCGGCGCCGGGAACCTGTGGTCCGTGCAGTTCACCGGCACCGCCGAGATCGTCGAACCGACAGAGGACGAGCTCGCCGCCTTCGGGCCCGAGCCGGAGGCGGTGGACGGCGAGGCCTTCGCGCCGGTCTACATGCGGATCGAACCGCAGTTCGTGACGGTGCACGCGCTCGACTACGCGAGCGAGACCCCGGTGGCCGGCCCCGCCGCCCCCTCCGTGCGGCGACATCTCCACCACGTAGCGTGATCTAACATCTGGCGGGTGCCGCGCTCATCTGAAACGCTCACCCCGCCGGCTGCCCCGCTCGCCCCACCGGCCGAGCCCGACGCCCACCCCACGAGCACCGGGCCCGTAGGCGCCTCCGCCCCGCGCGCCGCCGCTCCCGCCGCCCCCCTGGCCGCTCCCGCCCCGCCCCTCGGCGCCCTGCTGCGCCGTCATCGGCATGCCGGTGAGGCCCTGTCCTGCGTGCCCGTCGCCGAAGGGCTGCTCAACCGGGGCTTCCGGCTCTCCACCACCCGCGGCACCTACTTCCTGAAGCAGCACCTGGACGCCCCCACCGCCGACCGCGTCACCATCGCCCGCCAGCACCGCGCCACCCACCGGCTGCACGCCCTCGGGCTGCCCGTCGCGCCCCCGCTGCCCGACGCCACCGGCCGCACGGTCGCCGTCATCGGCGGCCACTGCTACGCCCTGCACCCCTGGATCGACGGCCGCCACCGGGACGGTGCCCAGCTCTCCGCCGACTGCTCCCGGCGCCTCGGCACGCTGCTCGGGCAGGTCCACACGGCCCTGGACCGGGTCATGGAGCCTTCGGGACCCGAGGGCACGCCCGGCGCCGCCGACGACGGCGTCTGCGCGAGCGCCGACCTCCAGGACACCTTCCGGGCCATCGACGAACTGATCCGCCTCGCCCGCGCGCACCGCCCCCGTGACAGCTTCGACGCGCTCGCCGAGCACCGGCTCAAGGAGCGGCGCCGGCTGCTCGCCCAGCACGCCCACCACCGGCCGCCGCCCGCGGCGGCAGCCGGCTGGGTGCACGGCGACTTCCACCCGCTGAACCTGCTCTACCGGGGCGCGGAGCCCGCCGCGATCGTCGACTGGGACCGCCTGGGGGTCCGCCCCAGGGCGGAAGAGGCGGTCAGGGCCGCCGCCATCTTCTTCGTACGGCCCGGGGGCGAGCTGGCCCTGGACAAGGTCCGGGCGTACGCGCGCGCGTACCGCCGGGCGACCGGCGCCGACCGCGCCGAACTGGCGGCGGCGGCGCACCGGGTGTGGTGGGAGCGCCTGAACGACTTCTGGACGCTGCGCTGGCGCTACCAGCTGCACGACCGAAGGGCCGACCCGCAGTTTCCCGCGGTGTCGGCCCTGGCGGTCTGGTGGACCCGTGAGTACGCGTCGGTACGCGACGCGTTCACCGGCTGAACGGCCGGCGCCGCCCGGTCGTCGGCGCGGCCCGGCCACCGGCGCGCCGCCCGTCGTCGGACGCGCGTCAGCCGATCACGGGGTCGGCGTCCCCCGGCGGTGTCGTGCCCGGGTTGCCGTTGCCCCCGGTCGGCTCGCCGCCGCCCGTCGTCTCACCACCGGTCGGCTCGCCGCCACCGGTCGTCTCACCGTCCGTCGGCTCGTCCGTGGGCGTCGGCGAGTCCGTGGGGTCGGTCGGCGGCGTGGTCGTCGGCTCGGTCGGCTCCTGCGACGACGGCGTGGTCGAGGGCGCCGTCGGCTCGTACGACGTCGCCGGCGGCCACGGGTTCTGCGGCTGGCCGCCGCCCGTCGTGCTCTGGTCCTGCGTCGGCTCCTGGGTGGTCTCCTGCGAAGGAGTCGGCTCCTCGGAGACCGTCGGCGGGGAGCTGCTGACGGTCGGCGGGATGACGCCCGTGTCCCCGCCCTTGTTACCCGTCTGGTCGAGGGCGAAGACGACACCGGCGACGACCGCGATCACCGCGAGCGCGGCGAACAGCCAGACCTTGCCGCGGCCGGGCCTGCCGCCGCCCTGCTGGCCGTAGCCGCCGTCCGGGCCGTAGCCGCCGTTGCCGACCGTCCCGGCGTCGTAGCCGCCGTACCCGCCGTCGTCCGGGTTGACCGGCGGAAGGATCGGGCGCTGCGCGGTCTCGCCGTGCGTCGGGTGGCCCATGGCGGTCGTCGCGGCCATGCCGCCGACCGGCGTGTGCCCGCCCTCGTGCATCTCGACCGGCCCGGTGTTCCAGGTGCCGGTGTGGCCGCCCTGCTGCTGGAGCATCTGGAGGCCGTACTGGATGAGGCCGCGCATCTCCTCGGCGCTCTGGAACCGGTCGTCCGGGTCCTTCGCGAGCGAGCGCATCACCAGGCCGTCGAGCTCCGGCGGCGCGCCCTGCGCCACGTCGGACGGCGGGATCGGCGCGTCCTGGACGTGCTGGTACACGACGGACAGCGGGGTCTCGCCGGTGAACGGGGGCCGCAGCGCGAGGAGCTCGTAGAGGAGGCAGCCCGTCGCGTACAGGTCGGAGCGGTGGTCGACGGCCTTGCCGAGCGCCTGCTCGGGGGAGAGGTACTGCGGGGTGCCCATGACCATGCCGGTCTGGGTCATCGTCGACTGCGCGCCGTGCAGCGCGCGGGCGATGCCGAAGTCCATGACCTTGACGGCGCCGCCGTGGGTGATGATCACGTTCGCCGGCTTGATGTCGCGGTGCACGATGCCGTGCTGGTGCGAGTAGGCCAGCGCCTCCAGGACTCCGGAGACGATGATGAGGGCCTGCTCGGGCCCGGGGGCCTCGGCGCTGAGCAGCAGTTCGCGGATGGTGCGGCCCTCGACCAGCTCCATCACGATGTACGGCACGGGCCGGCCGGCCACGAGGTCCTCGCCGGAGTCGTACACGGCGACGATGGCGTGGTGGTTGAGCCCGGCGACGGACTGCGCCTCGCGGGTGAAGCGGGCCTTGGAGACGGGGTCCTCGGCGAGATCGGCGCGCAGCAGCTTCACGGCGACCGTGCGGCCGAGCCGTACGTCCTCGGCGGCGAAGACCTCCGCCATGCCGCCGCGGCCGAGACGGTGGGTCAGCCGGTAGCGGCCGTCGCCGACGACGCCGCCGACGCCCCATGACTCCGCTGACGCGTCCGGCACACCGCCACCTGATCCGGATTCGGGTGCCATCAGTCCTCGCCGTCGTCTGTCGTGCCGTGTCCAGTCGTCACGCTACAGGCTCCGTACGACACCACGGTCCGAGATGGACCGGCCATCCAACCCCGTACATGTACACCTGTGCAAATTCGACGCTTTACACCGCGACTCCCGAAGCGGTTCCCGTGCGGGGGCCTGTGCGGAGGGTCACGGAACGGGCACCCGGCTTGACGTGTCACTGCCCTCGGGCAGACTTGGCCAGTAAATTCCGGATCAACGCCGCCACGCGCGCGTAGGGGGAAGCACAGATGAGCCAGGACGGCGCACAGGGCCGCTATGCGGGCGGTTCGGTCGCGGGCGGCCGGTACCAGCTGCGCGACCTTCTCGGTGAGGGCGGCATGGCGTCGGTGTACCTGGCCTACGACAGCGCCCTCGACCGGCAGGTCGCGATCAAGACGCTGCACACCGAGCTCGGCCGGGAGCAGTCGTTCCGCGAGCGCTTCCGGCGCGAGGCGCAGGCGGTCGCGAAGCTGTCGCACACCAATATCGTCTCGGTCTTCGACACGGGCGAGGACACCCTCGACGGCGCGGTCATGCCGTACATCGTCATGGAGTACGTGGAGGGGCAGCCGCTCGGCTCGGTCCTCGCATCGGACGTCCAGCAGTACGGGGCGATGCCGGCCGACAAGGCGCTGAAGGTCACGGCCGACGTGCTCGCCGCCCTCGAGGTCAGTCACGAGATGGGCCTGGTCCACCGCGACATCAAGCCGGGCAACGTGATGACGACCAAGCGCGGCGTGGTCAAGGTCATGGACTTCGGCATCGCGCGCGCCATGCAGTCCGGGGTCACGTCGATGACGCAGACCGGCATGGTCGTCGGCACCCCGCAGTACCTCTCGCCCGAGCAGGCCCTCGGCCGTGCGGTGGACGCCCGGTCCGACCTCTATTCGGTCGGCATCATGCTCTTCCAGCTGCTTACGGGCCGCCTCCCCTTCGACGCCGACTCCGCCCTTGCCATCGCGTACGCGCATGTACAGGAGGAGCCGGTCGCTCCGTCGACCGTCAACCGGGCGGTGACGCCGGCGATGGACGCGCTCGTCGCCCGCGCGCTGCGAAAGAACCCGAACGAGCGGTTCCCGAGCGCGGCGGCGATGCGCGACGAGTGCCTGCGGGTGCTCTCGGCCGGTCAGACCGGCGCCCCGATGATCGTCCAGGGCGGCCCGGTCAGCAGCGGCGCGGGCGTCGGCTCGGCGGTCTTCCCGCCCGTCGGCCAGACCCCGCCGCCTCCGCAGCCCGGCCCGCACGGGGTGCAGCAGCCCTATCAGACGGGGCCGTACGGTCCGGCGACCCCGGCCCCCGCCCCGTCGTACGGCTACCCGCAGCAGGCGCCGACGCCCGCGCCGGCGTACCAGACCCAGGCCCCCGCGCCGTCGCCGTACCAGCAGGCCCCCACCCCCGCGCCGTACGCCCCGGCGCACACGCCCGCTCCGGCGCGCGGCGGGTCCCGGCGGAACACGCCGGTGCTCGTGGGCGCGATCGTCGTCGCCCTGCTCGCGATCGGCGGCGTGCTCGTGGCGTTCAACCAGAAGGACGAAGACCCGCAGGCGGGCGGCACCGGCGGCACGGGCACGGGCACGGAACAGAGTCAGACCGCGGCCCCCGGCCACAAGGGGCCGGACCTGACCAAGACCATCGACCCGAAGAAGTGCTCCCAGCCGACGGAGTCGAGCGACGACCCCGAGAAGTTCGAGGTCCCGAACTTCACGTACAAGAACATCCAGTCGGTGAAGGCCTGTGTCCAGGCGGCCGGGTGGAAGATCATGACGCAGCGGCCCGTGGACGAGGCGACCTACGGCGAGGGCACGGTCCTCGAGCAGTATCCGCCGGCCGGTGAGGACATCACCGCCGCCGACGCCGAGTTCACCCTCACCATTTCGACGGGCAACCCGCCGCAGTAGTCCTGACGCCCCCTCCGGCTCTCCGCTACGCCGACCGACCCCGTCCCGGATGCCGGACTCCTCCCGTCATGTGACGCTGAGTCGACCATCTCGGCGGCTCGGTACGGGAGGGGGTCACCCGGTGACTCCAGCACTCCGCAGGGCACGGGCGCGGGCTCTCGGCCCCGCGCTCACCTGCGTGTTCGCCTGCGCGTGCACGTTGTACGCCGCGCCCCTCGGGCACGGACAGGGCTCGGCGTACGGGGTGGAGGCGCCCGGCACCCCGGGGGGCGGGGTGGAGGCGCCCGGCGCGCCGGCGGGCGGTGTGGGGGCGCCCGGCGCCCCGGCCGGCGCCACGACCCCGCCGCCCGCGACCGGCACCGCCCCGGCGCCCTCGTCCTCCCCGGCGACCCCTTCGCCCTCCTCCCCGCTCCCCTCGTCCCCCTTGTCAGGCACGCCCTCTGGGACCTTCGGGCCGTCCCGCTCGCCGTCCGCGTCCGCGTCTCCGGTGCGGCCCGCCGGTTCCGGCACGCCACCGCCCCCGGCGCCCGCACCGACCGGCACCGGGTCGCCCACGCCTTCCGCTTCGAGCGCCGAGCCCACCGACGCCCCCGCCCCCAGCGACTCCGCCTCGCTCGCGGGCCGGCCCGCCGGTGAGGGACGGACCCGGCCCGGGCGACCCGTCCCGCCCAGTGCGACGGAGACCTCTCCCGACGACTCTCGTACCGAAACGGCAACAGAGCCGCCTTCCTCCAAGGCCGAAGACGAGGAGGCCGAAGCGGTACGCGAGGAGGACCCGGTCGTGACGGAGGTGGCGCCGGCCAGCCGGCCGGGCGCCGCGTCGCGCAGCGCGGCCGAGGCCGCTCCCGACCTCGTCCACCAGCGGATTCCCGTGATGACCCTGGGAGTGGGGCTGTCCCTGATGGGGCTCGGGATCGGTTTTCTCGGGATGCGGATGCGCCGCCGCTGAGCCGTCCGCCGGCCCGGGTCCCCCTTGAGGCGGACCTGCCGCTTCCGTCTCAGGACGGTTGTCCGGCTCGGCATACCCGGTATACATACTGAGTATGTCGATCCGCCACGGGCTTCTCGCCCTCCTCGAACGCGGCCCTCGGTACGGCTCCCAGCTCCGTACGGAGTTCGAGTCCCGCACCGGCTCCACCTGGCCGCTCAACGTCGGCCAGGTCTACACGACCCTCAGCCGGCTTGAGCGCGACGGCATGGTCGCCCAGGACGGCGCGGACGCGTCCGGGCACGCCCTCTACGCGATCACCGACAGCGGCCGCGACGAGCTCAGGACCTGGTTCGGGAAGCCGGTGGACCGCACCAGCCCCGCCCGTGACGAACTGGCCATCAAGCTCGCCATGGCGGTGGGCGCCCCCGGCGTCGACATCCGCGACGTCATCCAGTCCCAGCGCCGCCACACCGTGAAGGCGATGCAGGACTACACCCGTCTCAAGGCCCAGGCCCTCGTCGCCGTCGAGAGCGGCACCGCCCGCGAACGGGACGACGTGGCCTGGCTGCTCGTCCTCGAGCAGCTGATCTTCCAGACCGAGGCCGAGGCGCGCTGGCTGGACCACTGCGAGTCCCGGCTGATCCGGCTGTCGGCGACGGCCACGACGGCCGGGCCCGCTTCGGACGCGCCGCCCGCCGCGACGCCCACGCCCGTGCCCGGCTCCGCGTCCACGCCCGCGTCCGCTCCCGCTCAGCAGGACGCCGGGGCCGCCGGGCCCGTGACCGGGGCGCGCTGACTTCGGGCGCGCGCCCCACCCCGTACCGCTGACGCACGACCTTTCCACCGCTCGTTCCCGTGCCCGGCCGACCGCCGTGTACGTCCAAGGGGGGACCCCTCATGTCCGCACCGCAGCCCGTGCTGCAACTCCAGAACCTGACCCGCGTCCATGGCGCGGGTGCCACCGAGGTCCACGCCCTGCGGGGCATCGACCTCGCCGTGTACCCGGGTGAACTCGTCGCCGTCATGGGCCCGTCCGGCTCCGGCAAGTCCACGCTCCTGACCATCGCGGGCGGCCTCGACACCCCCACCTCGGGCCGGGTGATCGTCGAGGACACCGACATCACCTCCGCCGGCCCCAAGGAGCTCGCGGCCCTGCGCCGCCGCAGCGTCGGCTACGTCTTCCAGGACTACAACCTCATCCCGGCGCTCACCGCCGCCGAGAACGTGGCCCTGCCCCGTGAGCTGGACGGCACCTCGGCCCGCAAGGCGCGTGCAGAGGCCCTCAAGGCACTGGAGGAGATGGGTCTCGGCCACCTCGCCGACCGCTTCCCCGACGAGATGTCCGGCGGGCAGCAGCAGCGGGTCGCCATCGCCCGCGCCCTGGTCGGCGACCGCCGGCTCGTCCTCGCCGACGAGCCGACCGGCGCCCTCGACTCCGAGACCGGCGAGTCCGTGCTCGCTCTCCTCCGCGCCCGCTGCGACGCGGGTGCCGCCGGTGTGCTCGTCACCCACGAGCCGCGGTTCGCCGCCTGGGCCGACCGTGTCGTGTTCCTGCGCGACGGCGCCATAGTCGACCAGACCGTGCGCAGCGAGGCCGATTCCCTGCTGTCGGGCCAGGTGGCTGAGGCGTGAAGACCTGGTTCCACTCCTGGCGGGCCGCGATCCGCATCGCCCGTCGTGACGCCTGGCGTTCCAAGGGCCGCAGCGCCCTCGTCCTGGCCATGATCGCCCTGCCGATCCTGGGTGTCAGCGCCCTCGATCTGACCTTCCGCAGCTCCGAGTTGTCCCCGACCGAGCAGGCGGACCGCTCGATGGGCGCCGCCGACGCCCAGTTCAGAGACCCCGGCTACGGCGGGGTGCCGATCTTCCAGGACCCGACCGGCGAGTTCAACACGCCGGCCAAGGACTACGGGGCCGCGATGTGGCCGAGCGGGCCCACCGACGTCGCCAAGATCGTTCCGGCGGGGTCCACGGTCCTCACGGACAGCATCGGCTCCGCCAAGGTGACGACGACCCACGGTCTCCTCATGACCGAGGTCCGTGAGCTCAAGGCTGCCGATCCGGTCGCCCGCGGCATCATGACGCTCCTTGAGGGGCGGTTCCCGCAGCGGAACGACGAGGTCATGGCGACCTCTCACTTCCTGGAGACCAGTGGTCTGACGGTCGGTTCGACTCTTTCCGCCCGCAACTTCGACCGTCCGTACCGGATCGTCGGCTCGTACGAACTTCCTGACTCACTCAAGACCGACCAGGTCAACGCGCTGCCCGGGGCGTTCCTCGCTCCGTACGCGAAGGCCGCCGAGAAGGCTGGTCTGACCGCCTCCGAAGCATCCACCACGTATCTGGTGCGCAAGTCCGGTGGTTTCACGTGGAACACGGTGAAGGAGCTCAACGCCAAGGGCGTGGTCGTCGCCTCGCGTGCCGTGCTCCTCGACCCGCCTGCCGACTCCGAGGTCCCGCTCTTCCAGAAGGAAGGCTGGGGCAACTTCAACAGCGGCCCGGCGGCGAACGCCGCCGAACTCGCCGCCGTCGGCACCGTCGTCGGCCTGGCGATGCTGGAGATCTGCCTGCTCGCCGGCCCGGCCTTCGCGGTCGGCGCCCGCCGCTCCCGTCGCCAGCTCGGTCTCGTCGGAGCCAACGGCGGTGCCCGCAGCCACATTCGTGCCATCGTGCTGAGCGGCGGCCTGGTCATCGGTATCGCCGCTGCCGTCACCGGCACGGTCCTCGCCCTGGTCCTCACCCTGGCACTCCAGCCGGTCCTCGAAGAGACCATGGGCCAGCGGTTCGGCGCCTTCGACGTCCGGCCGCTCGAAATCCTCGGCATCGCGATGCTCGCCGTGCTCACCGGTCTGCTCGCCGCGATCGTGCCGGCCGTCACCGCCTCCCGGCAGACCGTCCTCGCCTCGCTCACCGGCCGCCGCGGAGTCCGCCGCAGCAGCCGGGTGCTGCCCCTCATCGGCCTCGGGGCCGTCGTGGTCGGCGGCGCCATCGCGCTCTTCGGCTCCATGGTCAGCCAGCAGTTCATCATCGTGGCGGGCGGCTCGGCCATCGCCGAGCTGGGTGTCGTCGCCATGACCCCCGCCCTGGTCGGCCTGTTCGGCCGGGCCGGGCGCTGGCTGCCGCTGTCGCCGCGGCTCGCGCTGCGGGACGCCGTGCGCAACCGGGGCCGTACGGCACCCGCCGTCGCCGCCGTCCTCGCCGCCGTCGCGGGCAGCGTCGCCGTCGCCACGTTCATGGCCAGCAGCGAGGCCCAGAACAAGGCCGAGTACCAGGCCCAGCTGCCCCACGGGGCCGTCTCCGCCTTCGTCATGGAGGAAGGCGGCCGGGACGTCCCCGCGGTCCGCGAGGCGGTCCAGCGTTTCCTGCCCGTCGACGTCCGCGCCGATGTCGAGCGCGTCTCGGTCGGCAAGCCGAGCTGCCCGCTGTGGGGCGGCGGCGAGGGCTGCGGCCGCTACGAGGTCGTCATTCCCCCGGCGAACGAATGCCCCATGTACGTGGCGGTCCCCGGCGGTGGTGACCCCTCGGAGCGGTTCACGCCCGAGCAGCGGCGGAAGATGCTCACCGAGGACTGGCGCTGCGCGCAGTCGTCGAACGGCCACGGCGTCTACACCGACGGCGGTCTGCTGGTCGGCGACGCCAAGCTCCTCAAGATCTTCGGCATCGAGGACGCGGGAGCCGTGAAGGCCCTCGCCGAGGGGAAGATCGTCTCCTTCAGCCGTGCCCAGGTCGACAAGAACGGCACCATCGGGATCCGCCAGGTCACCGACATCGCCGCCGCCGACAAGGCCGCCGAGGCGGGCCGTCCCGCGCCCGGCAAGGTCAGCTCCATCCCTGCCTACCGCGTGCCCGGCAGCCCGAAGTCCTACGGCCTCGAAGCCCTCATGACCCCGGCCACCGCCAAGGCCGCCGGGCTCTCCACCGTGCCCCTTGGCGTGTACGTCTCCACCGACCATCTGCCGGAGAGCGAGCAGCGGCAGAAACTCGACAGTGAGCTCACCAAGCTCGGCAGCAACGTCGACCTGCAGGTGGAGGAAGGTTTCGTCAACGACAGCAGCATCATCCTGCTCGCGCTCTCCATCTTCGCGGGCCTCGTCACCATCGGCGCCGCCGGTATCGCCACCGGCCTCGCCCAGGCCGACGCCGAGGCCGATCTGAAGACGCTCGCCGCCGTGGGCGCCCCGCCCCGCGTCCGCCGCACGCTCAGCGGCTTCCAGTGCGGAGTCGTCGCCGCGATGGGCGTGATCCTCGGCTCGGCGGCGGGACTGCTGCCCGCGATGGGCCTACGGCTCACCGAGGAGCGCCAGATGATGCGCATCCACGAGGAGTCCGTCGCCCAGGGCTGGAGCACTGCCTCGGACCTGCCGTACGTCCCGATCGTCATCCCCTGGGAGACCCTCGCGGGCCTGCTCGTCGCCGTACCGCTGGGCGCCGCGCTGCTCGCCGCCCTGGTGACCCGCTCGCGCGGCGCGCTGGCCCGGCGCGAGGCGACCTGACGGTCTTCGTTGCCGTCCTGTGCCCCCGTACGAGGGTGGATCACCCTCGTGCGGGGGCACACCCCGTGGTGACGTGTGTGTACGAGAGAATGGCGGCATGGAGATGCCGAGGAATGACAGGTCGCAGGAGAGCCCCCAGGTCCTCATCGTGGGACAGGACGGGATGGCGCTCGGCGGCGCTCAGGGCGACGACGAACCCCGCGAGGTCCCGGTGACGGAAATGGTCGAGCAGCCTGCGAAGGTCATGCGGATCGGCAGCATGATCAAGCAGCTCCTGGAGGAAGTACGCGCGGCACCTCTCGACGAGGCCAGCCGGGTGAGGCTCAAGGACATCCACGCCAGCTCCGTGAAGGAACTGGAGGACGGGCTCGCCCCTGAGCTGGTCGAGGAACTGGAGCGTCTCTCCCTGCCGTTCACGGACGAGGCGATCCCCTCCGAGGCGGAGCTGCGCATCGCGCAGGCCCAGCTCGTGGGCTGGCTGGAGGGGCTGTTCCACGGCATCCAGACCGCGCTGTTCGCCCAGCAGATGGCGGCCCGCGCGCAGCTGGAGCAGATGCGCAGGGCGCTCCCGCCGGGTGCGTCCCACGACGAGGACGACGACGACCGCGGCCCCGGCCACGCGGTCCGCTCGGGGCCGTACCTGTAGGCCTCGGGGAAGACGGAGAAGGGGCCAGGCACAGTGTGCCGGGCCCCTTCTCCGTGCGTTCGTCAGGCGGAGGCGCAGGTATGTCAGTCCTGGGGTGCGAGCAGGATCACCTTGCCGACGTGGCTGCCGGACTCCAGCGCGCGGTGGCCCTCGGCGGCGTCCTTCAACGGCACCGTACAGTCGACGACCGGCCGGACCGTGCCCGCGCCGAACAGCGGCCAGACGTGCTCCCGTACGGCGGCGACGATCGCCGCCTTCTCCTCCACCGGGCGGGATCGCAGCGTGGTCGCCATGACGGCGGCGCGCTTCGCGAGCAGCGCCCGGAGGTTCAGCTCCGCCTTCACGCCGCCCTGGAGACCGATGACGACAAGCCGGCCGTTCATGGCCAGCGCCTTCACGTTCCGCTCCAGGTACTTGGCCCCGACGATGTCCAGGATGACGTCCGCGCCCGCCCCGTCGGTCGCCTTGTGCAGCTCCTCGACGAAGTCCTGCTCGCGGTAGTCGATCAGGACGTCGGCGCCCAGTTCGGCGCAGCGCGCCAGCTTCTCGGGGCCTCCGGCGGTGACCGCGACCCGTGCCCCGACCGCCTTCGCGAGCTGGATGGCCATCGTGCCGATGCCGCTCGCGCCACCGTGCACGAGCAGCGTCTCGCCCGGCCGCAGGTGCGCGATCATGAAGACGTTGGACCAGACCGTGCAGGCGACCTCGGGGAGCGCGGCGGCCGTGACCAGGTCGACGCCCTCCGGCACCGGGAGCAGCTGGCCGGCCGGGACGACGACCTTCTCCGCGTAACCGCCACCCACGAGCAGCGCGCACACCTCGTCGCCGACGGCCCAGCCGGACACCCCAGGTCCGAGCGCGGCGATCCGGCCCGAACACTCGAGGCCCGGGTACGGAGAGGTGCCCAGCGGCGGGTCGTAGAAGCCCCGGCGCTGGAGCAGATCGGCGCGGTTGACCGCGCTCGCCACCACCTCGACGAGAACCTCGCCCTCGCCGGGTACGGGATCGGGCACTTCGGCCCAGACGAGGGCCTCGGGACCGCCGGGTTCCGGAATCGTGATCGCATACATGGCGGCGAGGCTACTCCCGCCGCCGTCCCGGAGGCCGGGTGCTCCCCGCTCAGTCCTCGCGCGGCGTGCTGAGCGGGGTGACCGGCGCGGCGCGCACGATGGTGATCACCCGGTCGGTGAGCTGGAGCGGGTTGGCCGCGGGGTCGTCGTAACCGATCAGGCGGTGGCCGCGGAGCACGCTCACCACCAGGTCGCCGGTCTCGCGCGGGCTCTTGCCGACCTCGCTCTTGGTCACCGGGCGCTCCACCAGGTCGAGGCCGGAGCCCTGCTGGATCAGGTCCTCCATGACCGTGCCGGCGCTGGGGCTGAGCACGGAGAGGCCGAGCAGGCGCCCGGCGGCGCTGGCGCTGGTGATGACGGCGTCCGCGCCGGACTGGCGCAGCAGCGGCGCGTTCTCCTCCTCGCGGACGGCGGCGACGATCTTCGCGCCCCGGTTGAGCTGGCGGGCCGTGAGGGTGACCAGGACGGCCGTGTCGTCGCGCTGGGTGGCGATGACGATCTGCCGGGCCCGCTGCACCTCGGCGCGGAGCAGCACGTCGCTGCGGGTCGCGTCGCCGATGACGCCGACGAACCCGTCCGCGTTCGCCGTCTCGATCACCTTGCTGGACGGATCGACGATGACGATCTGTTCCTTGCTCAGACCGGTGGAACAGAGGGTCTGGATGGCGGACCGCCCCTTGGTGCCGAAGCCGACGATGACGGTGTGGTCGCGCAAGGTGGACCTCCAGCGGTTCAGCCGGAACTCCTCGCGGGTCCGCTCCGTGAGGACCTCGAGGGTGGTGCCGACCAGGATGATCAGAAAAAGCACGCGCAGGGGCGTGACCAGCAGGATGTTGGCGAGCCGAGCCGTGTCGCTGTACGGGACGATGTCGCCGTATCCGGTGGTGGAGAGCGTCACGGTCGCGTAGTAGGCGCAGTCGAGGAAGTCGAGCGTCTCATCGGCGTTGTCGTGGTAGCCCTCACGGTCGACGTAGACGATGAGGACTGTTAGGGCGAGCACGCCGAGCGCCATGAGCAGCCGCTTGCCGACCTGGAGCAGCGGCCGCTCGACCTCCCGGCGGGGCAGGGTGACCCGGGGGCCGGAGAGTTTCTCGTCCGCGTGGCGGGCCATCACGTCACGACTGGGAAGTTTCACGTGAAACACGCTCCTTGGGCCGGTACGGCCCCCGCCTCGGTCGGCCAGGGAAGGCCGAGGACATCCAGCTCCTGGCCGGGCTGTGCGCCGCCGGGAGGCACGACGACAAGCCCGTCCGCCACGGCGATGCCCCGCAGCATGGCCGGTCCGTTGTAGCGCAGGGGTACGGCCCGTCCCCCCCTGCGGACGACCGGGACGAGCCGCGTGTCGTGCGGGTGCCCGGGGATCTCGTCCTGGACGGGGACGCGGGTGAGGGGCTGCGTTTCGGCTCCTGTGAGGGCCGTGAGGTCCCCGAGGGCCGCGAGGAGCGGCTCGGCGAGGGTGAGGAGGCCGGAGACAGCCGCGAGGGGGTTGCCGGGGAGCCCGACCAGATGCCGGACGGGTCGGCCCGGGATGGGCTCGGCGTCGAGGCGGGCGAGCAGCATCGGGTGGCCCGGCCGGACCTTCACCCCGTCGACCAGGAGGGTCGCTCCGGCCTTGTCGAGCACCCCGTGGACGTGGTCCACCGGTCCGGCGGCGGTGCCCCCGGTGGTGACGACGAGGTCGGCGGCGGAGCCGGTGACGGCGGCGTACAGCTCCTCGGCGTCGTCGCCGATCCGGCGCGTGGCGAGGACTTCGGCGCCGAGCGCCGTCAGCCAGGGGCCGAGCATCGGACCGAGGGCGTCACGGATGAGCCCCTCGTGGGGGAGGCCGGCCGTGAGCAGCTCGTCGCCGAGAACCAGGATCTCCACCCGGGGACGGGATGGCACGGGCAGCTCGTCGTATCCGGCTGCGGCCGCGAGGCCCAGCACGGCGGGGGTCACGGTGGTGCCCGCCGGCAGCAGCTCGTCGCCCGAGCGGCACTCCTGACCCCGGGGCCGGATGTCCTGGCCGGGCACCACGTCCCGCAGGGCGTACAGCAGGGTGGCCCCGGCGGCGCCCGCGCCTGCCTGCTCGGTCCGGGAGTGTTCGGTACGGACGACGGCGGTGGTCCCGGAGGGGACGCGGGCGCCGGTGGCGATCCGTACGGCCTCCCCGGGGGCGGACACGGCCGCGGGCGTCTGCCCGGCGAGCACGGCGCCGTCCTCGCGTACGGTCCAGGGCCCGGGACCCGCGACCGCCCAGCCGTCCATGGCGGAGGTGTCGAAGGGCGGCAGGTCGGTGAGTGCCAGGAGCGGCTCGGCCAGGACCTGGCCGAGGGCCTGGCCGAGCGGAACGCCGAGGGGAGCCCGGCCGGCCCGTGCGGAGACCCCGGCGCGGACCGCGGCGGCTCGCGCCTCGGGCCAGGCGGTGGCCCGGTGCGGCTGCCCGGCGCCCGCGTCGGTGGCGGTGCGCGGGGGCACCGGGGCGGGCTCCTTCAGGTTCATCCGGCCTCGTCCTGCTCGGCGGCCCAGCGCTGGGCCAGCGCGGCGGCCTTGCGGGCGGCCTCGGCGACCGCCTCCGGACCGCCCTCGGCGCGTGCCGCCGCGTATCCGACCAGGAAGGTGGTCAGGGGCGCGGCGGGGCGGGCCACTCCATGGGCGGCGTCACGTGCCAGGTCGAGCAGTACGCCGGTGTCGACGTCCAGCTCGATACCCAGTTCGTCCTTGACTGCGGTGATCCATTCATCCAGCACGGTCCCATGCTCCCTGATGCGGGCCCGGGCCGTGGCGATGTCCTCCCAGGTGTCGCAGTCGAAGGAGGCGAGGGGGCCCGCGGCGACCCGGACGGCGCGGAGCACGTGCGTGAGGTGGCGCAACGGCAGGTGGGCGAGGCCCCGGTGGTCCTGCGCGAGTCGGCGCAGCTCGCGTCGCAGCGGTCCAGCGCGATACGCGGCGACGAGCGGCTGGTCCCTTCCCCCGGCGTCGACGAGGAGGGCGACCTCCGCCGCCGGGTCCCCGTCGAGCGCCGCCATGAGGTTCCGGACGGTGTCCCGGTCCAGGAAGGGAAGATCGGCGGAGAGGACGAGGAGGACGGCGGCCTCCGTCTCCCGGGCCCCGGCGTCGAGGGCGGCCACCGGCCCTCCGCCGGGCGGCTCCTCCCGGGTCCAGCGGACGGGACGGACCGTCGGGCGCGGATCGCCGACGACGACGGTCAGGCCGGCGTCGGGGCAGGCGGCGAGGACCCGGTCGAGAAGGGGCCTCCCCCCGACTCGTACCGCGGGCTTGTCGGAACCGCCGAGGCGCCGGGCGGCGCCCCCGGCGAGTACGACGGCGTCATAGGCGGTGGTCACCCCAGCAGTATGGAGCGCCCGGGTCGACGGCCGCCCGGCCGGTCCCACTGGAGAGACGGAAGGGGCCGGAGCGACGCCTCTCCCCGGGGCTGACCAAGGGACGGCCCATGGGCGGGCGCCCGGCCCCTCCCAAGAGCCGCCCCAGGCCGCCGCGCGAGGGCGGCGCCCCAGTCCCTCCCGAGAGCCGCCGCAGGAGCGCGGCGCCCAGGATCGGCCGGCCCCTCCCCAGCGCCCCGGGCCGCCGCCCCAGGGCGGCCCGGTCCGACGTGGGCCGTCAGAGCGTGCGGAGCAGGACCGCGGGCTGCTCCACGCAGTCCGCCACGTACCGCAGGAAGCCGCCCGCCGTGCCGCCGTCGCAGACACGGTGGTCGAAGGTGAGCGAGAGTTGCACCACCTGACGGACGGCCAGCTCGCCCTGGTGCACCCAGGGCTTGGGGATGATCCGGCCGACGCCGAGCATCGCGGCCTCGGGGTGGTTGATGATCGGCGTGGAGCCGTCGACCCCGAACACCCCGTAGTTGTTCAGGGTGAACGTGCCACCCGTCAGGTCCGCCGGGGTCAGCGCCGACTCCCGGGCGGCCTCCGTCAGCCGGGCGAACTCCGCCGTCAGCGACTCGGCGGTGCGGTTCCCCGCGTCCTTGACCACGGGGACGACGAGGCCGCGCGGGGTCTGGGCCGCGAAGCCGAGATGCACGGCCGGCAGCCGGACGATCTCCCTGGCGGCGGTGTCCACGGTGGAGTTGAGCTCGGGGAACCGGGCGAGGGCGTGGACGCAGATCCTGGCGAGGAGCGCGAGCAGCGAGATCTTCGGACCTCCCGCCGCGTTCATCGCCGCGCGTGCGGCCATCAGCTCGGTGGCGTCGGCGTCGACCCAGCAGGTCGCGTCCGGAATCTCCGTACGGCTGCGGGACAGCTTGTCCGCCACGGCGCCGCGGACACCGCGCAGCGGAACCCGCTCACCGGCCGCGGCGGCGACCGCCGGGACGGCGGCGGGCGCGGGCGCCGGTGCGGCGGCCGCACGCTCGACGGCCGCGAGGGCCAGCTCCACATCGGCCCGCAGGATCAGCCCCTCGGGCCCCGATCCACGCACCTCGCGCAGGTCGAGCCCCCGGTCCCTGGCCAGCTTCCGCACGAGCGGCGAGATGACCGGCACCGGGCCCTCGTGCCCTCCGGCAGCCACGGCGACGGGCACCGGAGCGACCGCAGGAGCCGGGGCAGCGGCGGGCGCCGGGGCGGGGACGGGCGCCGGGGCAGGGGCAGCGGCGGGCGCGGCCTTCCCTGCCGCCGCCGGGCTCTCGTGCCGCACCCGTCGACGGCGGGCGGCGGGCTCCGCCGTGCCGTACCCGACGAGCACGTTCCCCGACTGCTCGGACGCCGCGGCGGACCCGGTCTCCTCGGAGGCGCGAGGAGCGGCGGTCTCCGGCGCCCCCGTGCCGCCCACCGCGACCGTCAGAAGCGGCGCGCCGACGGGAAGTTCGGTGCCCTCCTCGCCGAACCGGGCGGTGACGACACCGCCGTACGGGCAGGGCACCTCGACCATGGCCTTGGCCGTCTCGACCTCGACGACCGGCTGGTCGACGGCGACGACGTCACCGACGCCGACCAGCCAGCGGACGATCTCCGCCTCGGTGAGTCCCTCACCGAGGTCGGGCAGCTTGAACTCGAGCACCTGGGCCATCAGCTTCCCGCCTCCCACTGCAGTCGCGCCACCGCGTCCAGGACCCGGTCCACGCCCGGCAGATGGTGCCGCTCCAGCATCGGCGGCGGGTACGGGATGTCGAAGCCGGCGACCCTGAGCACCGGAGCCTCCAGGTGGTGGAAGCAGCGCTCGGTGACCCGCGCGGCGATCTCCGCGCCGGGGCCGCCGAATCCGGTCGACTCGTGGACCACGACCGCGCGGCCGGTGCGCCGCACCGAGGCGCAGACGGTCTCGTCGTCGAAGGGCACGAGTGAGCGCAGGTCGACGACCTCCAGGTCCCAGCCCTCGGCCTGCGCGGCCTCCGCCGCCTCCAGACAGACCGGCAGGGAGGGGCCGTAGGTGATCAGGGTGGCGCCGGTGCCCCGCCGCCGTACGACGGCCTTGCCGATCGGCTCCACGGGCGCGGGTGCCTCGGGGGACCAGTCGGACTTGGACCAGTAGAGCCGCTTGGGCTCCAGGAAGACCACCGGGTCGTCGGAGGCGATGGCCGCGCGCAGCAGCCCGTAGGCGTCCTCGACGGTGGCCGGGGTGACGACGTGGAGGCCGGGGGTGGCCGTGTAGTAGGCCTCGGAGGAGTCGCTGTGGTGCTCGACGCCGCCGATCCCTCCGCCGTACGGGACGCGGATGACGATCGGCATCGGCATCGCGCCGCGCGTCCGGTTCCGCATCTTCGCCACATGGGAGATCAGCTGCTCGAACGCCGGGTAGGCGAACGCGTCGAACTGCATCTCGACGACCGGTCGCAGGCCGTACATGGCCATGCCGACGGCGGCGCCGAGGATGCCGGCCTCGGCCAGCGGGGTGTCGGTGCAGCGGTCCTCGCCGAACTCCTTGGCGAGCCCGTCGGTGACGCGGAAGACGCCGCCGAGTGTGCCGACGTCCTCACCCATCACATGGACGGTCGGGTCCTCCGCCATCGCGTCGCGCATGGCGCGCTGGAGCGCCTGCGCCATGGTGGCGGGCTTGGCCTTCCCGGCCTTTCCGGCGGTCCTGTCCGCCGTGGGTCCGGTCGTCGCCGTCGTCATCACGCCTCACCCTCGGCTTCGAGCTCGGCGCGCAGCTGCGCCGCCTGTTCGCGCAGCTGTGTGGTCTGCTCCGCGTACACGTGGGCGAAGAGGTCCATCGGGTCGAGCACCGGGTCGGCGTTCATCCGCTCGCGCAGCTCCGCTGCCATCGTCTCGGCGGCCTCCGCCGCCGCGCGCCTGCCGTCCTCGTCGAGCAGGCCGCGCTCGGTCAGTTCCCGTTCGAGGATCAGGATCGGGTCGTGCGCCCGCCAGGCCTCGACCTCGCCGGCCGCGCGGTAGCGCGTGGCGTCGTCGGCGTTGGTGTGGGCGTCGATCCGGTACGTGATCGCCTCGACGAGGGTCGGACCGCCGCCGCGCCGGGCGCGGGCCACGGCCTCGGTCAGCACCTGGTGGACGGCGACCGCGTCGTTGCCGTCGACGAGCCGGCCCGGCATCCCGTATCCGACGGCCTTGTGGGCGAGGGAGGGGGCGGCGGTCTGCTTGGCGAGCGGCACGGAGATCGCGAAACCGTTGTTCTGCACGAGGAAGACCACGGGGGCCTGCCAGACGGCCGCGAAGTTCAGCGCCTCGTGGAAGTCGCCCTCGCTGGTGCCGCCGTCGCCGACCATGGCGAGGGCGACCACGTCGTCGCCCTTGAGCCGGGCGGCGTGGGCGAGACCCACCGCGTGCGGCAGCTGGGTGGCGAGCGGGGTGCAGAGCGGCGCGATGCGGTGCTCGTGCGGGTCGTAACCGGTGTGCCAGTCGCCGCGCAGCAGGGTCAGCGCCTGGACGGGGTCGAGGCCCCGGGCGACGGCCGCGAGCGTGTCGCGGTACGAGGGGAAGAGCCAGTCCCTTTCCTCCAGGGCGAGGGCGGCGGCGATCTCGCACGCCTCCTGGCCGGTGGTGGACGGGTACACGGCGAGCCGGCCCTGCTTGGTGAGGGCGGTGGCCTGCGTGTTGTACCGGCGGCCGCGGATCAGTTCCGCGTAGAGCCGGAGCAGCAGCGCGGGGTCGGCGTCGGCCACGGCGTCCGTGCCGAGCACGCGCAGCGGCTCGGCGTCGGGCAGCAGCGGGGCGGGGTCGGTGCGCGGCTGCCACGCCGGCGACGGGGTGGGCCGGTGGGTGGGGACGGCACCGGGCGGCTCTTGGACTGTCGAACTGCGCTGTTGCAACGAGTCCACCTCCTCGTGGGAGCGGGCATAAGACCCGAAGGCGGGTGGCGCGAGTGTGGCGCGCCTCACCTACCGATTGTTCGGTCGTGGAGGCATTTTGGCTACAGGCACCTCCAGCCTGTGGACAAACGGTTCTCCACAGCCTGGGATATGTGCAGGTCGTCCACCGGAGAGAGGCGGGGGGACATGGCGGATGAACAAATGGCCGTCGACCGGAGCGGGATTCCGGGCGACGAGACGGGCGCCGAGGCGGGTGGCGCCCTCGGCGGGACGGAGAGCGAGGTGCCGGGTGAGGCTCTGAGCGCGCCGGTCGGAGTGCCGACGGGCGCACCGCCGGCACGCCCGCTGGACGCGATCGACCGGGACATCCTGCGGTTGCTGCAAACGGACGGACGCGCCTCGGTACGCTCCGTGGCCGAACGGGTGCACGTCTCCCGGGCCAACGCGTACGCGCGCATCAACCGGCTCATCGACGACGGGGTGATCCGCGGTTTCAGCGCCCGGGTCAACCACGAGCGGGCGGGCCACGGCGCCTCCGCCTACATCACGCTCAAGATCGTCCAGAATTCCTGGCGCACGGTCCGCGAGCAGCTCAAGACGCTGCCGGGCGCCACGCACATCGCCCTGGTCAGCGGCGATTTCGACGTCCTGCTGCTGGTCCACACGCCGGACAACCGGACGCTGCGGGAACTGGTGCTGACCCGGCTCCAGGCGATCCCCGAGGTGCTGTCGACGCGCACGCTGCTTGTCTTCGAGGAGACGGACCTGAACACCGACCCACGCGGCTGACCCGGCCCGGCGCCGGACGGCCCTGAGCGGGCCGTCCCCAGCCCGCCGAAGGAACCTGAACCCGCGACCGGGGGCCCGGGCCCCTCAGCGAGCCGTCCGCAGCCCGTCGAAGGCCAGATGCGCGACGGTCTCGGCGAGCTGCTCCCGCTCCGCCGTCGCGTCCGGATGCGGCCGGTACCACTCCACAAGCGAGTTGATCATGCCGAAGAGGAGCCGGGTCGCGAGCCGGATGTCCACATCGGCCCTTAGGTCGCCCTCGTCGGCAGCGGCCCTGAGCAGCTCGGCCACCTTGTGGTCGAACTCGCGCCGCCGCTCCATGGCCCACCGCTCGGTGGACGTGTTGCCCCGCACCCGGAGCAGCAGCGTCACGTACGGCAGCTCCGCTATCAGCACCTCGACGGTCCGCCGCGTGACGTACTCGACCCGCTCGACGGCCCGGCCGCGCACGGCGCCCGGCTCGTCGAGGATCGCGAAGAGCCCGTCGAGCGCCCGGCTGACCGCCCGCCGCAGCAGCTCCTCCTTGCCGGACACATGGTGGTAGATCGACGACTTGGAGATCCCGGCCGCCTTGGAGAGGTGCTCCATGGAGGTGCCGTCGTAGCCGCGCTCGTTGAAGACCCGCACGGCGACCGAGAGCAGCGTCTCGGGGGTGTAGGTGTCGCGCTTCGCGGTGGTCATCGGGAGTCCTCCGCGTCCTGGGCGTTCTCGACGAAGGCCCGGCGTGCGGTGGCCAGGCTGGGCGCGTACCGCCCCGTGGGGCAGCGCTCGTGCATCGCGTCCAGCAGCTCCCGTACGCGCGCGTGGCCCACCTTTCCGGCCCACTCCAGCGGTCCCGCCGGGTAATTGACCCCGAGCCGCATGGCGGTGTCCACGTCCTCGGCGGTGGCGACGCCCCGGTCGACGGCATCGGCGGCCAGGTCGGCCAGCATCGCGACCGTACGGGCCACGATCATGCCGGGCACGTCCCCGATCACGGAGACCCGCTTACCGAGCGCCTGGAAGAGACCGACCGCCTCGGCGAGGACGTCGGGATCGATGTCCTCGCGGGCCGACAGCACGATCCGGCTCGCGGCCGTGTAGTCGAGCGCGAGGTCGAAGTAGACGATGTCGTCCTTCTGGTACTCGAAGGACGTCTCGCCGTCCGCGAGGTTGAGCTCGCCGCCGCTCGGCAGCTCGACGCAACCGTCGCCCTTCTTGCGCCGGACCGCGATCCCGGCCGCCTCGAAGAGCCCCACCAAGGACTCGGCGGGTCCGAGGTCGCCCCGGACGGTGATCCGCTCGGGCGCCTTCGCCGGCGCCGCCGTGTGCGGCTCCGGCCGCTCCGCCCCCTCCGCGTACGAGAACCAGCCCTGGCCCGTCTTGCGGCCGAGCCGTCCCGACTCCACGAGCCGGCGCTGCGCGAGCGAGGGCGTGAACTTCGGGTCCTGGTAGAAGGACTCCCACACGGAGCGGGTGACGGCCTCGTTCACGTCCTGGCCGATCAGGTCGGTCAGCTCGAAGGGGCCCATGCGGAACCCACCGCATTCGCGCAGAGCGGCGTCGATCGTGGCCGGATCGGCCGCGCCCTCCTCGTAGACCCTCAGCGCCTCGGCGTAGAAGGGGCGCGCGACCCGGTTCACGATGAAGCCGGGGGTGTCCGCGCAGCGCACGGGCGTCTTGCCCCAGCCCTTCATCGTCTCGTACGCGCGCGTGGCGACGTCCGGGTCGGTGGCGAAGCCGCTGACGACCTCGACGAGGGGGAGCAGGGGTGCCGGGTTGAAGAAGTGCAGTCCGACGAACCGGCCGGGCAGCCGCAGCCCCCCGGCGATGGCGGTGACGGAGAGGGAGGAGGTGTTGGTGGCGAGGAGGGTGTCGTCGCCGACGATCTTCTCCAGGTCGGCGAAGAGCTGCTGCTTGACGGGGAGCCGTTCGACGATCGCCTCGATGACGAGCGCCGCGTCCGCGAGCTCGTCGAGCTCCTCGGCCGCGTGCAGCCGCCCGACGGCGGCCTCGCGCGCGGTGGCGTCGAGCCGTCCCTTCTCGACGAGCCGGTCGAGGCGGGCCGTGAGGGCGGCCACGGCCTCCCCGGCGCGGCCGGGGGCGCTGTCGTAGAGGCGGACGGGGTGCCCTGCGACGAGGGCGACCTGGGCGATGCCCTGCCCCATGGTCCCCGTGCCGACGACGGCGATGGTGCGGTCCTGTCCCACGGTCTGCCCGGCTTCCGCCGCGGCGGCCTCATTGGCGGTCACGTCGTCGCTCCCCCTGACGGTCACGTTGGCGCTCATAGGGGTGATCCTCCCCGATGGGTTTTCCACAGGATCGACGGACCCCCTTGTCCCGACCGATCGTTCGGTTACTCTAACTCCGTACGCGTCTCCCTGCCCAGCTCGACGAGGAGTTGGTCCATCCATGGCCACCGCTCTGCTGACCACCGACCGTCTGGCCGAGAAGCACCGGTCCACGCTCGACCAGGCGCTCGACACCATCCGCACCCGTGCCTACTGGTCGCCGCACCCCGAGCACCCGAAGGCCTACGGGGCGGACGGCTCGCTCGACGCGGCGGCGGGCCTCGCCGCCCACCAGGCGGTGCTGAACACCCGCTTCGAGCTCGACCAGCCCGGCACGGACGGCTGGACCGGCGGCGAGACCTCGCCGTACGGCCCGTCCCTCGGCATCGAGTACCCGCACGCCGACATCGACGTCCTGCTGCCCGCGATGCGCGCCGGGACGGCCGCCTGGCGCGACGCCGGGGCCGAGACCCGCGCCCTGGTCTGCCTGGAGATCCTCGCCCGGATCTCCGCCCGCACCCATGAGTTCGCCCATGCCGTGATGCACACCAGCGGGCAGGCGTTCATGATGGCGTTCCAGGCCGGCGGCCCGCACGCGCAGGACCGCGGCCTCGAAGCCGTCGCCTACGCGTACGCGGAGCAGACCCGCACCCCCGCCGGACGGGCCGACTGGTCCAAGCCGCAGGGCAAGCGCGACCCCCTGGAGCTGAGCAAGGAGTTCACGCCGGTCGGCCGCGGCATCGCCCTGATGATCGGCTGCAACACCTTCCCCACGTGGAACGGCTACCCGGGCCTGTTCGCCTCCCTCGCCACCGGCAACCCGGTCCTGGTCAAGCCGCACCCGCGCGCGGTGCTGCCGCTCGCGCTCACCGTCCGCGTCGCCCGCGAGGTGCTCGCCGAGACCGGCTTCGACCCGAACCTGGTCGCGCTCGCCGTCGAGCGGCCGGGCGAGGGCATCGCCAAGACCCTGGCCGTGCGCCCCGAGGTCCGGATCATCGACTACACCGGCTCCACCGAGTTCGGCGACTGGCTCGAGGCCAACGCCCGGCAGGCCCAGGTGTACACCGAGAAGGCCGGCGTCAACACGGTCGTGGTGGACTCCACCGACGACTACAAGGGCATGCTCGGCAACCTGGCGTTCTCGCTGTCCCTGTACAGCGGCCAGATGTGCACCACCCCGCAGAACCTCCTGATCCCCCGCGACGGCATCACCACCGACCAGGGCCCCAAGTCGTACGACGAGGTCGTCGCGGACCTCGCGGCGGCGGTCGGCGGCCTGCTCGGCGACGACGCCCGGGCGAACGGCATCCTGGGCGCCCTGGTCAACCCCGACGTGAAGGCGCGTCTCGAGGCCGCAGCGGCTCTCGGCGAGGTGGCGCTCGCCTCCCGCGAGGTGACGAACCCGGAGTACCCGGACGCCGTGGTCCGTACGCCGGTCATCGTGAAGCTGGACGGCTCCAAGCCCGACGCGCAGGCCGCGTACTTCTCGGAGTGCTTCGGCCCGGTCTCCTTCGCCGTCTCGGTGGACTCCACCGACGAGGCCCTGGAGCTGCTGCGGCGCACGGTCCGCGAGAAGGGCGCCATGACGGTCGGGGCCTACACGACCTCGGCGGAGACCGAGCGCGCGGTCGAGGAGGTCTGCCTGGAGGAGTCGGCCCAGCTCTCGCTGAACCTCACGGGCGGGGTGTACGTGAACCAGACCGCCGCGTTCTCCGACTTCCACGGCTCCGGCGGCAACCCGGCGGCGAACGCGGCCCTGTGCGACGGCGCCTTCGTCGCCAACCGCTTCCGGGTGGTGGAGGTCCGCCGCCAGGCCTGACGACGCGCGCGTGGAGGCCCCTGGGGCAAGACACCCCCGGGGGGGCCTCCACGCCGCCTCAGGGGCTCTCGATCTCCGCGTAGCGCTGTACCCACGCGTGCATGGCGATGGCAGCGGCCGCACCCGCGTTGATGGAGCGGGTCGAGCCGAACTGGGCGATCGAGCAGACCATCTCCACATGGGCGCGGGCCTCCTCGGTGAGTCCCGGGCCCTCCTGCCCGAAAAGCAGCACACAGCGGCGGGGCAGCACGGTCCGCTCCAGCGGCACGGCGCCCGGCAGGTTGTCGATCCCGATGACGGGGATGCCCTCGGCCGCCGCCCACGAGGTCAGCGACTCGGTGTCGGGATGGTGCCGGACGTGCTGATAGCGGTCGGTGACCATGGCGCCGCGCCGGTTCCAGCGCCGTCGGCCCACGATGTGGACCTCCTTCGCCAGGAAGGCGTTGGCGGTCCGCACCACCGAACCGATGTTGAAGTCGTGGCCCCAGTTCTCCACGGCCACATGGAAGTCATGGCGGCGGGTGTCCAGGTCGGCGACGACCGCCTCCCGCGTCCAGTACCGGTAGCGGTCGACGACGTTGCGCCGGTCGCCGCCGGCAAGCAGCTCGGGGTCGTACCGCTCGCCCTCGGGCCACGGCTCCGGGTGCGGCCCGACGCCGATCTCGGCGCCGAAGCCCTCGTCGTACTGGACCGGCTCGGCGGCCTCCGCTCCGGTCCCGTCTCCGGGCTTCTCGTCAGTGGTCCTGGTGGTGCTCACCCGACGAGGGTACGGGGGTCCTGCTCCTCACCCGTACGGCGCTGCTCGGGCAGCTTCTCGACGGGCGCCCGCCGCAGCAGCCGGTCCCTGCCCCGCACGACCCACGCGCCGAGCGCCACCAGGAACGGTGTCGGCAGGAACACGGCGTCGGCGGAGATCATCGCGAGCGAGAAGACCGGAAGCCCGAGGATCACCGCGATGCCCGCGTGCTCCAGCATCATCACGACGAGCAGGACGTTCTTGACCTTGCGGTGGAAGAGCGTGAAGGGGAAGGCGACCTGCACGATCACCGTGCCGTAGGTCAGCAGCAGCACCATGACGCCGCTGCCGGCGAGCAGATCGGAGAGGGCGGGCCACGGCGTGAAGTAGTCGAGGTGCAGCGGGTAGTACAGCGCGGTGCCGTCCTGCCAGCGCGAGCCCTGGATCTTGTACCAGCCGGCCGTGGCGTAGATCAGACAGACCTCCGCCATGATCACGAAGAGGGCGCCGTTGTGCGCGAGGTGGGCGAGGGCGTCGAGCAGGGTGCGCGGCTCCCCCGGCGCGTACCGGCAGACCAGCCACCACAGGCCGTTCCCGAGCCACAGCACCCACAGCAGTACGGGCAGCCACCACTCGCCGGTGACCTCGCTGAACCAGGTCGTGGCGAGGAGGAAGCCGCCGAGCACGATCCACAGCAGCGGGCCGACGAGGTCCTCGCGCAGCGGCCGGCCCGCGTGGGTGGCACGGGCGTCACGGGCCGCCCGGCGGGCGTCGAGGGACCACACCTGGGAGCAGCGGGTGAGCACGAGGTAGATCGCGGCGAGGTGGAGGACGTTGTCGCCGCCGTCGCCCACGAAGACGGACCGGTTCTGCAGCGAGAGCACCCCGGCCATGAAGACCACCGAGACGGCCCGGGTGCGCCAGCCGACCAGGAGCAGCACGGCGGAGAGCACGGCGAGCCCGTAGACGAGCTCGAACCAGAGCCGGCCGTCGGACCACATGAGGGCGGTGAAGGACCGGTTGTCGGCGATCAGCCGACGGGCCATCTCCCAGGACCAGGGGCTGTCGGGGCCGTACAGCTCGTGCCGGTGCGGCAGCTCGCGCAGCAGGAAGACCAGCCAGGTCAGCGCGACGCCGATCCGCACGATCGCGCTCTGGTACGGGCCGAGGGAGCGGCTCGTGACGGTCTGGACGGCGCGGGCGAGCCGGCGGTCGAGGGGCTCGCGGGTACGCGCGCGCGTGCCGGGTGCCGTGGGAGGCGTGAGGGGCTTGGGGGTGGTCATCGGCCCGCCTCCGTGCGGCTTCGGTCGGCTCCGGCGGAGCGGTCGGCTCCCGCGGGCGGGTCGGCCGCGGTCGGCAGGTCCGCTCCGGCGGGCAGGTCGGCGGCGGTGACCGGCCACCACGGGAAGTCGCGGTAGGAGGGGTCCGTGTCGGTCTTCTCGAAGCTCCACCGGGGCGCGGCGACGGGCGTGGTGACGGTGCGGAGCTGGACGCGCCGCACCTCGCCGGCGATCGGCCGGCCGTCGGGGCCTACGAGGGCGGGCAGGGCGTCGAGGCGGAGCATCGCGATCCGGCGCATGTACTCCTCCGAGAGGCGGCCGCGCATCCCGTTGGGGCGGTCCTCGTCGGAGTGCGAGTTGAGGTAGAAGTCGATGGCCCGGCGGAGCTCGTTCTGCTGGGCGTGGCTGGGCATCGGGTTGTGGCGGATGGCCTCGGCGTCCTGGGCGGTGAGGCCGATCCAGTCGGTGGTGCGGAGGCCGCCGCCGGGGGTGGCGAGCTCGGCGCGGACCTCGACGGCGGTGTTCTGCTGGAGCGGGTTGGGCGCGAAGAGCTTCCAGTTCTGTTCGAACTCGGGATAGACCCAGTCGTCGACGGCCTGGCCGTGCCGTTTGGTCACCGTGTTGGACGGCGCCACGTGCAGGAACACCATCGCCAGGTGGGCGCAGGCGAACACCCCGGCGACGGCGAGCGCCACGGCGAGGACGACCTGGTAGGGCAGGGAAAGGGCCATGATCCCGTGGGCCGCGCGGTGCGCCGCGGGTGCGGTGTCCGGGCCCCCGGCCGGGGGGTTCGCGGGGGTCTCCGGACGGTTCTCGTCCACGTCGGCGGCGCCCTTCTCGACGTACGCGTCCATCCCGTCCCGCTCCCGTTCGGCCCACCCCGGTTATCCACAGGGTTGACACCATACGGGCCGTCGACTCACCATTGAAGTCATTCAACCGAACGATCGGTCGGTAGGGGGTCTGATGACCGCAGTGACGGCAGGGACGGCAGCGACCACGGGCGTGTCCGGCGTGTCGGACACGGCCGTGGCGGCGGAGCAGGCCGCGTACGAGGCCGTGTTCGACGCCGCCGTGGCCGCCGACGAGCGGATCGAGCCGCGCGACTGGATGCCCGAGGCCTACCGGGCCTCGCTCGTCCGGCAGATCGCGCAGCACGCCCACTCCGAGATCATCGGCATGCAGCCGGAGGCGAACTGGATCACCCGCGCGCCCTCGCTGCGGCGCAAGGCGATCCTCATGGCCAAGGTCCAGGACGAGGCCGGCCACGGCCTGTATCTGTACAGCGCGGCGGAGACCCTCGGCACCAGCCGCGACGAGCTGCTCGACAAGCTCCACGCCGGCCGCCAGAAGTACTCCTCGATCTTCAACTACCCGACGCTGACCTGGGCCGACGTCGGCGCCATCGGCTGGCTGGTGGACGGAGCCGCGATCACCAACCAGGTCCCGCTCTGCCGCTGCTCCTACGGGCCGTACGCCCGCGCGATGGTCCGGGTCTGCAAGGAGGAGTCCTTCCACCAGCGCCAGGGGTACGAGGCGCTGCTCGCCCTCTCCCGGGGCACCGAGGCCCAGCACGCCATGGCGCAGGACGCGGTGGACCGCTGGTGGTGGCCCTCCCTGATGATGTTCGGCCCGCCGGACGACGAGTCGACCCACACCGCCCAGGCGATGGCCTGGAAGATCAAGCGCCATACCAACGACGAGCTGCGGCAGCGCTTCGTCGACATCGCCGTGCCGCAGGCCGAGGCCCTCGGACTCACCCTCCCCGACCCCGACCTCCGGTGGAACGAGGAGCGCGGGCACTACGACTTCGGCCCGATCGACTGGACCGAGTTCTGGGACGTCCTCAAGGGCAACGGCCCCTGCAACGACCAGCGGCTCAGCCGACGGCGCCAGGCCCACGAGGACGGCGCCTGGGTCAGAGAAGCCGCGGCCGCCCACGCGGAGAAGCACAGGAACACCGGCAAGAACGGGGAGGCACAGGCATGACGAGCGACGGTTGGCCGCTGTGGGAGGTGTTCGTGCGCTCCCGCCGCGGACTGTCCCACACCCACGCGGGCAGTCTCCACGCGCCCGACGCGGAGATGGCCCTGCGCAACGCCCGCGACCTGTACACCCGCCGGAGCGAAGGCGTGTCGATCTGGGTCGTGCCCTCCGCGGAGATCACCGCCTCCTCGCCCGACGAGAAGGACCCCTTCTTCGAGCCGGCCGCCGACAAGCCCTACCGCCACCCGACGTTCTACGAGATCCCGGAGGGGGTGAAGCACCTGTGAGCACCCCCGACACCCGCGAGGGCGCCCAGCTCACCGGCGCCGCACTCGCCCTCGGCGACGACGCACTCGTCCTCTCCCACCGCCTGGGGGAGTGGGCCGGCTCCGCCCCCGTCCTTGAGGAGGAGGTCGCCCTGGCGAACATCGCGCTCGACCTCCTCGGCCAGGCCCGGATCCTCCTCTCGCTCGTCGGCGACGAGGACGAACTGGCGTACCTGCGCGAGGAGCGTTCCTTCCGGAACGTCCAGCTGGTCGAGCAGCCGAACGGCGACTTCGCCCACACCATCGCCCGGCAGCTGTACTTCTCCACCTACCAGCGCCTCCTGTACGGGCAGCTGGCCGCCGGGGACGGCCCCTTCGCCGGTCTCGCGGCCAAGGCCGTCAAGGAGGTCGCCTACCACCAGGACCACGCCGAGCACTGGACCCTGCGGCTCGGCGACGGCACCCCCGAGAGCCACGAGCGGATGCGTCGGGCCTGCGATGCCCTCTGGCGGTACACGGGCGAGCTGTTCCAGCCCGTCGAGGGCCTCGACGTGGACCACGCGGCCATGGAGAGCGCCTGGCTGGCCTCGGTGACGGACGTCCTCGCCAGGGCCACGCTCACCGTGCCCGAGGGACCGCGCACCGGCGCCTGGGCCGCGGGGGCCGGCCGGCAGGGACTGCACACCGAGTCCTTCGGCCGCATGCTCGCCGAGATGCAGCACCTGCACCGCAGCCACCCGGGGGCGTCATGGTGACCATGACCGCCCTGGAGGAGGAGCTGAGCCGGATCGCCGGCGCCGTCCTCGACCCCGAGCTGCCCGTCCTCACCCTGGCGGAGCTCGGAGTACTGCGGGGCGTCCAGGTCACCGGCCCCGGCCGGGTGGAGGTCGCCCTCACCCCGACATACACGGGCTGCCCCGCCGTCGAAGCCATGTCCTCGGACATCGAGCGCGCCCTCCACGAGCACGGAGTGCCCGACGTCTCCGTCATCACGGTCCTCGCCCCCGCCTGGTCCACCGACGACATCACCGAGGAAGGACGCCGCAAACTCGCCGAGTTCGGCGTCGCCCCGCCGCGCCCACAGGGCCCCGGCCCTGCCGGCGGCCCGGTGCCGCTGACCCTCGCGATCCGCTGCCCCCACTGCGGCTCCACCGACACCGAGCTCCTGAGCCGCTTCTCCTCGACCGCGTGCAAGGCCCTGCGCCGCTGCACCGCCTGCCGCGAACCGTTCGACCACTTCAAGGAGTTGTAGATGGTGTCCTCAGGCGCCGCCGGACGGGCCGGGTTCCATCCGCTCCGGGTGAGCGAGGTCGAGCGGCTCACGGACGACTCCGTCGCCGTCACCTTCGCCGTCCCGCCCGAACTCCACGAGACGTACCGGCACCTCCCCGGCCAGCACCTCGCCCTGCGCCGCGCGGGCGAGCGGGGCGAGGAGATCCGGCGCACGTACTCGATCTGCGCCCCCGCCACCCCGGCCGGCGAGCCCCCCGTGCTGCGCGTCGGCATCCGGCTCGTCGACGGCGGCTCGTTCTCGACGTACGCGCTCAAGGAACTGGCCGTCGGCGACCTCGTCGAGGTCATGGAGCCGATGGGCCGCTTCACGCTCACCCCGCGCCCCGGTCACTTCGCGGCCGTCGTCGGCGGCAGCGGCATCACCCCGGTCCTGTCGATCGCGGCCACCCTGCTCGCCCGCGAGCCGGAGGCCCGGTTCTGCCTGATCCGGAGCGACCGCACCGCCTCGTCCACGATGTTCCTCGACGAGGTCGCCGACCTGAAGGACCGCTACCCCGACCGCTTCCAGCTGGTCACCGTGCTCTCCCGGGAGGAGCAGCAGGCGGGCCTGCCGTCCGGCCGTCTCGACCGTGAGCGGCTCGCCGAGCTGCTGCCCGCGCTGCTGCCGGTCGACACCATCGACGGCTGGTTCCTGTGCGGCCCCTTCGGGCTCGTCCAGGGCGCCGAGCGCGCGCTGCGCGGCCTCGGGGTCGACCGTGGCCGTATCCACCAGGAGATCTTCCACGTCGACGACGGCTCCGCACCCGCCCCGGTGCCGGCGGGCGACACCCCCGCGCACGCCACCCTGACGGCGACCCTGCACGGCCGGTCCGGCAGCTGGCCGGTCGACCGGGGCGAGACACTCCTCGACACGGTGCTCCGCGCCCGCGCGGACGCCCCGTACGCCTGCAAGGGCGGAGTGTGCGGCACCTGCCGTGCCTTCCTCGTCGGCGGAGAGGTGCGGATGGACCGCAACTTCGCGCTGGAACCGGACGAGACGGAAGCCGGATACGTGCTGGCCTGCCAGTCCCATCCGGTCACCCCGGACGTGGAGTTGGATTTCGACCGCTGACGAAGCCCTGGTACCACCCATTCCCTTCCCCTAGAACCTGTTCTATCTTGACGGACCGTCAGGAACACGGGAACGGCAACGGGAGGGCAGGACAGTGGACTTCACCTTCACCGAGGAACAGCAGGCGGCCGTCGAGGCGGCGAAGGCGGTCTTCTCGGACGTCGCGCCCGACGCCGTACCGAGCCCCGCCCTCACACCGGGCGCCGTCTCCGAGGACCTTGACCGCCCGCTCTGGGCCCGCCTCGCCGCCGCCGGCCTGCTGGGCCTGACAGTGTCCCCGGAGCACGGGGGCGCCGGTCTCGACGCCGTCGCCCTCTGCCTCGTCCTGCGCGAGTCGGCCCGCGTCCTCGCCCGCGTCCCCCTCCTGGAGACCAGCGCCGTCGCCATGACCGTCGAGCGGTACGCCTCCCCGGAGACGGCCGCCGCACTGCTCCTCCGGGTGGGCCGCGGCGAACTCGTCCTCACGGCCGCTTCCCAGGGGCGTACCGGCCACGACCCCGCCGAGCGTGCCGTCACCGCCCGCCGCGAGGGCACCGCCTGGATCCTCGACGGCCTCCAGACCACCGTTCCCTGGGCCCACGGAGCCGGCCTCGTCGCCGTACCCGCGCACACCGCCGAGGGCCGCACCGTCCTCGCCCTGCTGCCCCGGAGGCACGACGGTCTCACCCTCACCGCGCAGTACTCCACCAGCGGCGAGCTCCTCGCCGAACTACGACTCGACGCCGTACGCCTCGACGCCGCCGACGTCATCGACACCGAGGGCGCCTGGGAGTGGCTGCGCGGAATCCTGACCACCGGCACCTGTGCGCTCGCCCTCGGCCTCGGCGAGGCCGTACTCACCATGACGAGCCAGTACACCGGGAAACGGGAGCAGTTCGGCCACCCGGTGGCCACCTTCCAGGCCGTCGCCATGCAGACCGCCGACCGCTACATCGACCTGCGCGCCATGGAGGCCACCCTCTGGCAGGCCGCCTGGCGACTCTCCAGCGCGTCCGAAGGAACGCTCCCGGCCGCCGGGGACATCGCCGTCGCGAAGATCTGGGCCTCCGAGGGCGTACGGCGCGTGGTGCAGACCGCACAGCACCTGCACGGCGGCTTCGGCGCCGACACCGACTACCCCCTGCACCGCTACCACGCCTGGGCCAAACACCTGGAGCTGTCCCTCGGCCCCGCCGCGGCCCACGAGGAGGCCCTGGGCGACCTACTGGCCACCCACCCCCTCGGCTAGGCCTGCCCGGCGGATCAGGGCCTGGTCGCCGGCCTCAGAGGACGAAGGCCGGGCTGCCGCTCCCCGTCACCATCGGGCGACCGGCACCGTCCCAGGCGAGCATCCCGCCCTCGACGTTCACCGCGTCGAAGCCCTGCTGCACCAGATACTGCGTGACCTGCGCCGACCGGCCACCGACCCGGCACATCACATAGGCACGACCGCGCTCGGCCACGGCCTCCGTCACCTCACCGAAGCGGGCCACGAAGTCGCTCATCGGCACGTGCAGCGCGCCCTCGACATGACCGGCCGCCCACTCGTCGTCCTCCCTGACGTCCAGCACCAGGGCATCGGCCGGCACGGAAGCCGCGTCCACCGAGGGGAGCGGGGAGAAATTCATGGGACAGGCCTTCTCTCGTCAGTACCGCCCGAAGGAGAACGAGCGCACAGAAAAACCTACTGCACCAGCCCGGCCAGCTCGTTCTCCCGCTCGGAGACCTGCGCGAGCAGCTGCTCCGCGATCTCCTCGAGGAGCCGGTCCGGGTCCTCCGGCGCCATCCGCAGCATCGCGCCGATCGCGCTCTCCTCCAGCTCGCGGGCGAGCGCCGACAGCATGTCCTTGCGCTCCGCGAGCCACTCCAGACGCGCGTACAGCTCCTCGCTCTCGCTGAGCCGCTCCGCCGGCACGGGACCGGCCTCCCACTCCGCGGAGAGCTCCCGCAGCAGGGCCTCGTCACCACGGGCGTAGGCCGCGTTCACCCGCGTGATGAACTCCTCGCGCCGCTTCCGCTCGTCCTCCTCACGGGCCAGGTCGGGGTGGGCCTTACGGGCCAGCTCCCGGTAGAGCCTGCGGGCCTCCTCGCCGGGACGAACCCGCTTCGGAGGCTGCACCGGCCGGTCGGTGAGCATGGCCTCCGCCTCGGGGGAGAAGCCGTCGGAGTCGATCCAGTCGTGGAACAGCTCGTCCACCCCGGGCATCGGCATGACCGCCGCCCGCGCCTCCTGCGCCCGCCGCAGATCCTCCGGGTCGCCGGTGCGAGCGGCCCGTGCCTCGGCGATCCGTGCGTCGAGCTCGTCGAGCCGCGCGTACATCGGACCGAGCTTCTGGTGATGGAGCCGGGAGAAGTTGTCCACCTCGACCCGGAACGTCTCGACGGCGATCTCGAACTCGATCAGAGCCTGCTCGGCCACCCGCACAGCCCGCTCAAGCCGCGCCTCGGGCCGCTCGTCCGCAGCCCCCGGCTGCCCATCCTGAGCCGGCGCCTCGGGCTGACCGTCCTGAGCCGGCGCCTCGGGCTGACCGTCCTGAGCCGGCGCCTCGGACCGCTCGTCCTGAACCCGCGCCTCGGGCTGACCGTCCTCGGGCCGGTCGTCCCCGGACCCCTCGTTCACACCCTGGTCCACGCTCACGTCAACGCCCGTCCAGTCCTCGTTCCGCCTCGTCCCCCCAGCCTACGGGCCTCGGGGGGCCTCCCCCCCTCCCTCCCCCTCCCCTCCCGCCCCTTCCCCTCTCCCGCCCTCGCCCCGCACCTCACCCCGCACGTCGTCGCCGACGAGGTCCGTCGCCCCTCGCCCCCGCGACGGACGTCAGACGCCCAGTTCCGACGCTATACGGCCCGCGCGGACGGCAGCGAGCAGGTCGGCGTGGTCGCTGGTGGTGCGGTCCGCGTACGAGACGGCGAAGGCGGCGACGGCCTCGTCGAACTCCTCGTTCTTGCCGCAGTACCCCGCTATCAGTCGCGGGTCCGCGCTGTGGGCGTGGGCGCGGGCGAGCAGCGCCCCGGTCATCCGGCCGTAGTCGTCGACCTGTTCGACGGTGAGGGCGGCGGGGTCGACGCTGCCCTTGCGGTTGCGGAACTGCCGCACCTGGAAGGGCCGCCCCTCGACCGTGGTCCAGCCGAGCAGGATGTCGCTGACGACCTGCATCCGCTTCTGCCCGATCACCACCCGCCGCCCCTCGTGGCCGGGGGCCGGCACGGTGAAGCCCGCGGCGGGCAGATGGGGCAGCAGGGCGGACGGCCTGGCCTCCTTCACCTGGAGCACCAGCGGCTCGCCCCGATGGTCCAGGAGCAGTACGACATAGGAACGGGTGCCGACACTGCCGGTGCCGACCACCCTGAAGGCCACGTCGTGGACGGCGTACCGCGCGAGCAGCGGCAGCCGGTCCTCGGAGACGGTCTCCAGGTACGTGCCGAGGGAGGCGGCGACCGCGGCGGCCTCGGCGTCCGGGACTCTGCGCAGCACCGGGGCGGCGTCCACGAACCTGCGCCCGCCGCCCTCCGCGTCGCTCACGGCCTCGGTCGACCGGGCGGCGAATCGGGCGCTGGTGTTGTTGCGGGCTTTCGCGGACACCCGCTCCAGGGTGCCGAGGAGATCACGGGCGTCGGTGTGCGAGACCAGTTCCTCGTCGGCGATCGCGTTCCAGGCGTCGAACGCGGGAAGCCGGGCGAGCAGGCGCATGGTGCGCCGGTAGGCGCCGACGGTGTCGAAGGCGGCGGCCCGGCACATCTCCTCGCTCGCGCCCACCTCCCGGCCCGCGAGCACCAGGGATGTGGCGAGCCGCTTGAGGTCCCATTCCCAGGGGCCCACGACGGTCTCGTCGAAGTCGTTGAGGTCCATGACGAGCCGGCCGCGGGCGTCCCCGTAGAGCCCGAAGTTGGCGGCGTGGGCGTCGCCGCACAGCTGGGCGGCTATCCCGGTGACGGGGGTGCCGGCGAGGTCGTGGGCCATGAGGCCGGCGGATCCGCGCAGGAAGGCGAAGGGGCTGGCCGCCATCCTGCCGACCCGTATCGGCGCGAGCTCGGGGACCCGGTCGCGGCTCGACTCCTCGACGGCCCTGACCGCGTCCGGGCGGTCGGCGGCGAGGGCGGGCCGGGAGTGCGAGGCGCGCGGGACCCGCTGCCGCAGTTCCTTGCCGCGCTCCTTGTGGGCCGTCCCGCCGTCGATGTCGTCACGGCGCGCGAAACCCGGCACGTGCGGCACGCGCACGCCGCCCGGCCCTCCGCCCTTACCGCGCTGTCCCGGCACCACGGCCTGGATCGTGTCCATGGCACGCCCTCCCCCGACGAATGTCCAACATCATCCGCGCTGACGGTACCGCCGCACCCGAGTGAGCGTCTCCCCCTGTGGACAACGCCGTCGGCGGCCTGTGGACAACCCCCTGCGGACCGTCCTCAGACCGCGACCGCCTCCTCCATCTCCTCCTCGGCTCCCGCCCCGTCCCGGGCCGAAGAGGAAGCCGCGGAGGAAGCCGCGGCGGAAGCCGAAGGAGCGGCCGGGGCGGCCGCCCCCGCCTCACGTGCCCGCCTCGTCTCCGTGATCCCGGCGACGACGACGAGGGCGGCCCCGGCCAGGAACCAGAGGGCCAGGACGAGGACGTGCCCGCCGAGCGCGTGCCCGCCGAAGTACACATGGCCGCGTACGCCCTCGACGAAGCCCGCGCCGTTCCAGAAGGCGTGCAGGGCGCCGAAGAAGCCGGGCTGGAGCTCGGGCCGGTAGATGCCGCCGGAGCTCGTGAAGTTGAGCATGACGAAGAGCACCATCACGCCGAGTGTGGTCCAGCGGCGCAGGAAGGTGTGCAGGCCGACACCGACGAGCAGGATGCCCGCCGCGTACAGCCAGGAGAGCGCCCACACCCCTCCGAGCCCCTGATCGACCAGATGGAAGACCGGTCCGGCGAAGAGCGTCCCGATCAGGCTGACGACGAGTGACATCCCGGCGGCGAGGAGGGCCCTGATCCGCATGGGCAGCACGGCCCCGGCCCCGCCGATGACGGCCACGGAGGCGTACGCGCCGATGCTGAGGGCGACGAGCAGGAAGAAGACGCCCTGCCCGGTGGGGTCGCCGGAGGCGACGGGTGCCACGTCGGTGACCTTGAGCGGGGCGCCCTGCCCGGCGGCGACCTTGGTGAACAGCTTCTCGACGGCCATGGCGCTGGTGTCGGAGGACGCCGAGGCCACGAGCAGCTCGGGCTTCTCGCCGGGGACGTAGGCGCCGAAGCTGCTCTGCTCGCGCAGGGCGGTGACGGCCGTGTCCCGGTCGGCGACGGTACGGACGTCGAGAGCGCCGGCGCCCTTGTCCTGGAGGGTCTGCGCGAGGACCTGGGTGGCGGGTCCCGAGCCGACGACGTCGACGCGCAGATCGTGGGGTGCGGGGGCGTGGAACGCGCCGAGGTAGGCGAGTCCCATGCCGACGCACATCAGCAGCGGGGTGAGCAGATGTCCGAGGACATGCCGCAACGCGCCGCTGGTCTTCGGTCCTGCGGACACCGGGACCTCCATGGTTGGCTTTTACAACTAAAGAACCGTTGTACTATACAACTGAAAGCTCGTGGCGAGCGAACAGTGCCCGCCCGATGACGAGGGAGCCCACCATGACCGGCGGCGCGGAAACCCCACGCGAGGCGTCCATGGACGTCATCCAGCGTGAGCTGACGGCCTTCGCCCGCCGGGCCCGCGCCGCGGCGACCCGGGTGCATCCGGAGCTCCCGCTCGTCTCGTACACGCTGCTCGCCCACATCGAGGAGCAGCGCGGCTGCCGCGCGACCGATCTCGCGGCCCACTACCTGCTGGACAAGTCGACGGTCAGCCGCCAGATCGCGGGCCTGGAGAAGCTCGGCTTCGTCGAGCGCCGGCCCGCCCCCGACGACCACCGCGTGCACGTCCTCCACCCCACCGAGGCAGGCACCAAGGTGCTGGCCTCGACCCGGACGAGCCGCCGAGCGGCCTACCAGGAGCGCCTCAAGGACTGGTCGGCCGAAGACCTCGACCGCTTCGCCGCCTACCTGCTCCGCTACAACGCGGCCGGCCCGAACGGCCTCCCGGAACGCCCCCCACACTGACCGAAACGTCTGACGGAAACGCCTGACCGAACGGCACCTGCCGGCAGCCCCGCGCCCGGGGCCTGCGCCGCTCTTCCCCCGTACAGGAGCCTTCCCTTACAGCCCCGCGTCCCGGGCAAGGAGCGCCGCCTGCACCCGGTTCTCGCAGTCCAGCTTGGCGAGGATCCGGCTCACATACGTCTTCACCGTGGCCTCGCTCATGTGCAGCCGCTTCCCCGCGTCCGCGTTGGAGAGCCCCTCCCCGAGCAGCGCCAGCACATCGCGCTCCTTCTCGCTCAGCCCGACGACCCGCCCCCGCGCCTGCTCCGCACGGACCGCCTCCCGACCCTTGGCGAGCCGCTCCACCACGTGCCGAGTCGCCGCCGGCGAGAGATACGCGTCACCCGCCGCGGCCGCCCGCACCGCCCGGATCAGCTCCGCCGGCGCCGTGTCCTTGAGCAGGAACCCGGCTCCCCCGTGCTCCAGCGCCCGCAGCACGTTCTCCCGCTCGCCGAAGGTCGTCAGCACGATCACCCGGGCCTTCGGCGCCGCGCGGCGCAGCTCCGGCAGCGCCGAGAGACCGTCGAGCACCGGCATCTGGATGTCGAGGAGCACCACATCGGCCGCGTGCGCCCGAGCGGCTTCGATCGCCTGGCGGCCGTCGGCGGCCTCGCCGACGACCTCGATCTCCGGGTCCGAGGTGAGAATCATCCGGATCCCGGCCCTGATCAGAGGCTCGTCGTCGGCGATCACGACCCTGATGGCCTGCCCTGCCACTGGTGTTCCCCCACGCTTCGGTACGGGCGGATCAGCGCTACCGCGCCTCGACCTCGTACGACTTCTTCTCGATCAGCTTGCCGTCCTTGAAACAGAACCGGAAAACGGGCTCCTTGTCGAAGGAGTCGCTTATCTCCGAGGACATCAGCACGAGGCAGTCGGCGCCGTCCGGCATCGCGGGCCCCTTGCCCCCCAGGCCGGCGGTGGCGATCGTGTCCCCCGAAGGGAGCCGGTCCCGGACCTCCTTCTCAGGCGAGCCGACCTTCACCGCGTCGTACTCCCCTGGATCGATCATCCCCTTCTCCAACGAACCCATCAGGAAGAAGAGGCCGAAGCCCGCCGCGACCACAAGCAGCACGAGCGCGGCGAACGCGATCCCGCAGCCCAACGCGATCGAACCGCCCGTGCTTCTGGTCCTGCCCCCATGCACCGCCATAGCGAGCTCCCGCTCCGTGAACGTCCAGTCGGTCGGTCCGACCCCGACCGGACGACCATCACCCACCAGCGGCTTCGTGGTCTGCTGCCGGAAGTCGTCGGCCACATCGACCAAAGGCGCTGCCTCCGCGACGGGCGCCGCCCCGTACGGCAGCATCCCCGCCACCCGGAACCCACCACCGTCGGCCGGACCCGCGTGGCACATGCCGCCGACCAGACGAGCGCGCTCGGCGAGCCCGGTCAGCCCCTGGCCGCCGCTCACCATGTCCTTCGCCGGCCCTCCCGACGGCTGCTCGTTGAGCACCTCCACCACGAAGGTGTCCGGCTCATACCGCAGCTCGACACCGATCGGGGCCCCCGGCGCGTACTTGTAGGCGTTGGTCAGGGCCTCCTGCACGATCCGGTAGGCGGCGTGGTCGGCGGCCGGTGCCAGCGTCCGCTCCTCCCCCGACCGTCTCAGCCCGACCGCGGTGCCGGCCGCCCGCGCCGCCTCCACGAGGCCCTCGATGCCGGCGATCCCCCGCGCGGCCCGTCCCGTCTCGTCGCCGGCCCGCGACGGCGCCCCGGCCGTACCATCGACGGCCTCGACGCCGTCGCGGAGTATCCCGACGACCTCCCGCAGTTCGTGCATCGCGGTCACCGACGCGTTCCGCAGGACCCCGACCACCTCGCGCTGACGCCCGCTCAGCTCCCGGTCCACCTCCAGGGCACCCGTGTGCACGGCGATGAGGGCCAGTTGGTGCCCGAGGCTGTCGTGCATGTCCTGGGCGATCCGCTGCCGCTCCCGCAGCCGCGCCTGCCAGGCCACCATGGTCCGCTCCCGCAGCAGTTGGGCGTTCCGCTCCTGGAGCGCGTGCAGCAGGGTCCGCCGCTGGGTCCAATAGCGGTGGGCGAGCCCAGGGGCCAGCGTGGTGCCCAAGTAGTAGAGGGTCGCCGTGAGGGCTATGACGAGCATCCGCTGCGGGTCGAAGGTCCCCAGGAGGCTCGCCCCGACGTTCACGACGAAAGCGACGATGAAGGCGGCCAGTGCCCGCCCGGCGCCCGCGATGTACCGGCCGGACGACCAGCCGACCACGAGCAGCACGAAACCGAAACCGGGCACGAGAGGCGCGAGCCCCGCGGTCAGGACGAGCACGCTCGCGGGGAGCCTGCGCCGCACCAACGACAGCACGGCGGAGCCGACGGCGACCGCGGCCAGCGGCCAGCCCTCGCCGCCCATGAGTTCCTCGGACCCCGCGCCGAGCAGCGCGACGACCGCGGCGAGCGCCACCTCCCCGGTGGTCCTGCGCCCCGACCACTGCCCCGGCACCGCGAACCAGGCCCACCATCCGGCGAGCACGGCCACGACCCCGGACGAACTCCGGGCCCCCGACTTCGACATAACGTCCACGCTCGCACCGTAGGCCGCGGCCCGATCCCCGGGCTTCCCACTTTCGTCTCGGCCCCCGAAGACAAAAGTCGCGTGCCGCCACCGAGGAACGTGGGAAGGCTCACACCACGTCGACAACGCGGAAGCCCCGTAGGTCGATGACCTACGGGGCTCCCGTCTGGTGCGCGAGGGGGGAGTTGAACCCCCACGCCCTTTCGGGCACTGGAACCTGAATCCAGCGCGTCTGCCTATTCCGCCACCCGCGCATTGGGTGTGCTCCGGGCTCTCTCACTCTGCGGTGCGAGCGCCTGGCGACATCAGAAGATTAGCACGTCGCAGACCGTGGATTCACATCCGTTGTTTCGGCTCCGCCGGGGGAGACCAAGGTGAGGGAGGGGCAGAAGCACGGAAGCGGGAGGACGGCGAAGAAGGTGAGGGCCGAGACGAAGGAAGCGACGCAGGGACGAGGCGGGCAGGCGGGCAGGACGGCAGGGAGCAGAGAGGAGAAGGGCGGAGATCAAGGGGAAAGGAGGGGGAAGGAGGGGGATGAAGGGGACGGACCGCCCCCGGGACGAGCACCCTGCCCGGACCGAGCCCCGCTCCCACAGCCGGGTGCGGGACACTGTCCACAGGCCGCCTCTACGATCCGTGGGGAAAGCCTGTGAGAGGTGACACTCGTCCACAGGGCAGAGAAGGGGAACCAGCCGATTTCCCGACGCGTGGATACGATCAGTAAGCAGTACCAGGACGACAACGACGGAGGAGGTGCCCCATGGGAGTCCTGAAGCGTTTCGAGCAGCGTCTCGAAGGTCTGGTCAACGGCACCTTCGCCAAGGTCTTCAAGTCCGAGGTCCAGCCGGTCGAGATCGCCGGCGCGCTCCAGCGCGAGTGCGACAACAACGCGCAGATCTGGAACCGCGAGCGGACCGTCGTCCCCAACGACTTCATCGTGGAGCTGAGCGCGCCGGACTACGAGCGCCTCAGCCCCTACTCGGGCCAGCTCGGCGACGAGCTCGCCGGCCTGGTCAGGGACTACGCGAAGCAGCAGCGGTACACCTTCATGGGCCCGATCAAGGTCCATCTGGAGAAGGCCGACGACCTCGACACCGGTCTGTACCGCGTCCGCAGTCGCACCCTGGCGTCGAGTACGTCACAGTCCCAGCCGCCCGCGGGCGGACAGCACCACCAGCAGCAGAGCCCGGCACAGGGCCGCGGCGGCTACGGGTACCCCCCGGTCGGCGCCCCGCCCATGCCCGCCTCCCCGCCCCCCGGCGCCCCCGGCCCCCGGCCGACGGCCGCCGCGGGCCGCCCCGCGGCCGGAGCCGGCGCCATGCCCGGCCCCGGGACCCACGGCGGAGCGGGCACCCGGGTGCGCCACTGGATCGAGATCAACGGCACCCGCCATCAGATCTCCCGCCCGACCCTGGTCCTCGGCCGCAGCACCGACGCGGACGTGAGGATCGACGATCCCGGCGTCTCCCGCCGGCACTGCGAGATCCGGACCGGAACGCCCTCGACGATCCAGGATCTGGGATCCACCAACGGCATCGTGGTGGACGGGCAGCACACCACCCGCGCTACGCTCCGCGACGGCTCGCGGATCGTCGTGGGCAGCACCACCATCGTTTACCGGCAAGCCGAAGGGTGAAGCGGGGGCAATGTCAGAGCTGACCCTGACGGTCATGCGGTTGGGTTTCCTGGCCGTTCTGTGGCTGTTCGTCATCGTGGCCGTCCAGGTCATCCGTAGCGACCTCTTCGGTACGCGGGTGACCCAGCGCGGTTCGCGGCGCCAAGAGGCGCGACCGCAGCAGCAGGCGCGGCAGGCCGCCGCGCCTCCGCAGCAGCGCGGCCAGCAGACCGCGGGCGGTGGGCGGCAGCGCCGCGGCGCCCCGACCAAGCTGGTCGTCTCCGAGGGCACCCTCACCGGCACGACCGTCGCCCTCCAGGGGCAGACGATCACGCTGGGCCGGGCGCACGATTCGACGATCGTCCTCGACGACGACTACGCGTCCAGCAGGCACGCCAGGATCTACCCGGACCGGGACGGCCAGTGGATCGTCGAGGATCTCGGGTCCACCAACGGCACGTATCTCGACCGGACCCGCCTCACCACCGCCACACCGATTCCGCTGGGCGCGCCGATCCGCATCGGCAAGACCGTCATCGAGCTGCGGAAGTAGTGCTACATCATGAATAGGCGCGAGCGGAGCGAGCGAGTCGGGACGGTCCCCGCCACCGGCCGTGCCGCGCTCCCGACCGGAGCGACTGAGGCGACCGGCGTGACCGGAGCGACCGGAGGGTGGGCAGTGTGGGTCGAGACCGGCCGTACCCCGATGCAGCGGCGACAGGGCAGGTGCGCATGACTCTGTCCCTGCGATTCGCCGCGGGCTCGCACAAGGGCATGATCCGCGAGGGCAACGAGGACTCGGGTTACGCCGGTCCCCGGCTGCTCGCCATCGCCGACGGCATGGGTGGCCAGGCCGCCGGTGAGGTCGCCTCCTCCGAGGTGATCTCCACCCTCGTCACGCTCGACGACGACGTCCCCGGCTCCGACATCCTCACCTCGCTCGGTACGGCGGTGCAGCGCGCCAACGACCAGCTTCGGATGATGGTCGAGGAGGACCCGCAGCTGGAGGGCATGGGCACCACGCTCACCGCCCTCCTGTGGACCGGCCAGCGGCTCGGTCTCGTGCACGTCGGCGACTCGCGCGCCTATCTGCTCCGCGACGGTGTCCTGACCCAGATCACCCAGGACCACACCTGGGTCCAGCGGCTCGTCGACGAGGGCCGGATCACCGAGGAAGAGGCCACCACCCACCCGCAGCGCTCGCTGCTCATGCGCGCGCTCGGCAGCGGTGACCACGTCGAGCCCGACCTCTCCATCCGTGAGGTCCGGGCCGGCGACCGCTACCTGATCTGCTCCGACGGCCTGTCCGGCGTGGTCTCGCACCAGACCCTCGAGGACACCCTCGCCAGCTACCAGGGCCCGCAGGAGACCGTGCAGGAGCTGATCCAGCTCGCTCTGCGCGGCGGCGGCCCCGACAACATCACGGTGATCGTCGCCGACGTCCTCGACGTCGACGGTGGCGACACCCTCGCAGGTCACCTCAGCGACACCCCGGTCATCGTGGGCGCGGTCGCCGAGAACCAGGCCCAGCTGAACGACGGCGGGGCCATGCAGACCCCGGCCGGCCGCGCCTCCGGCCTCGGCCGCACGGCCGCGCACCAGCAGCCGCCCGCCGGCGGCTTCGGTCCGCCCGGCAGCGGCGACGGCCACGGCTACGGCGGCATGCCCCCGCAGGGCTCCTTCGACGCGTACACGGACGACGACTTCGTGAAGCCGCGCACGGGCCGCAAATGGCTCAAGCGCTCCTTCTTCCTCGTCCTCGCCCTGGCGGTCATCGGCGGCGGGCTGTACGGCGGCTGGCGCTGGACGCAGAAGCAGTACTTCGTCGGTTCCAAGGACCAGCACGTGGCGCTGTACCAGGGGATCAGCCAGGACCTCGCCTGGGTCTCGCTGTCGAAGGTCCAGAAGGACCACCCCGAGATCGAACTCAAGTACCTCCCCGCCTACCAGCGGAAGCAGGTCGAGGACACGATCACGGGCGGCAGCCTCGGCAAGGCCCAGACGAAGATCGCCGAGCTTGCGGCGCAGGCCTCGGCCTGCAAGAAGACCGAGCAGCGCCGCGAGGCCGCCGAGAAGGCCGCCGACCAGGCGAGCAAGCCGCCGGCCGAGAAGCCCGGCGACACCGCCACCCCTGACCCCAAGCCCACCACAGCCGCTCCGTCCCCGGGTCCCACCCTCACCGCGGAGGAGCAGAAGCTGGCCTCGAACTGCGGCAAGCAGTAAGCACCCGTAGGGGGCCTTTCACCACCATGAGCGTTGTCACCAACACGACCACCATCGGCGCGATCGATGCGCCGAGCCGCCGCAACACCGAGCTGGCGCTGCTCGCGTTCGCCGTCGCCATCCCGGTGTTCGCGTACCTCAACGTGGGCCTGGCCATCGACGGCGAGATCCCGGCCGGCATGCTCGGATACGGGCTCGGGCTCGCCCTGCTCGCCGGCGTCGCCCACCTCGTGGTGCGCAAGTGGGCCCCGTACTCGGACCCGCTGCTGCTGCCCCTCGCGACCCTGCTCAACGGCATGGGCCTGGTGCTGATCTGGCGTCTCGACCAGTCGCCGCGGCTGATCGCGACGTCGATGCGGCTGTACAAGTCCTTCAGCCCCGACGCCCCGAGCCAGATGATGTACTCGGCGATCGGCATCGCCATGTTCGTGGGCGTGCTGCTGCTGCTCAAGGACCACCGCGTCCTCCAGCGCTACACGTACATCTCCATGGTGGTCTCCCTCGTCCTGCTGCTGCTGCCGCTGGTCCCCGGCCTCGGAGCGGACGTCTTCGGCGCCAAGATCTGGATCAAGGTCGGCGGTTTCTCCATCCAGCCCGGTGAGTTCGCCAAGCTGGTCCTGGCGGTGTTCTTCTCCGGCTACCTGATGGTGAAGCGGGACGCGCTGGCCCTGGCCAGCCGCCGCTTCATGGGGCTCTATCTGCCCCGTGGCCGCGACCTCGGCCCGATCCTGACGATCTGGGCGGTCAGCCTCCTCATCCTGGTCTTCGAGAACGACCTGGGTACGTCGCTGCTGTTCTTCGGCATGTTCGTGATCATGCTGTACGTGGCGACCGAGCGGACCAGCTGGATCGTCATGGGTCTGCTGATGGCCGCGGGCGGCGCGGTCGTCGTGAGCTCGTTCGCCAGCCACGTCCAGTCCCGTGTGGCGGCCTGGCTCGACCCCTTCGGCTGCCTGGAGACGGCGACCGACCAGAACATGCTCAACGCCTGTGACCAGATGACCCAGGTGTTGATGTCCTTCGGTTCCGGCGGCATCCTCGGTACCGGCCTCGGCCAGGGCAATTCGGACCTCATCAGCTTCGCCGCCAACTCGGACTTCATCTTCGCCACCGTGGGCGAAGAGCTCGGCCTCGCCGGTGTGATGGTCTTCCTGCTCCTCTACGGGCTGATCGTCGAGCGCGGTGTCCGCACCGCCCTCGCCGCCCGTGACCCCTTCGGCAAGCTGCTCGCGATGGGCCTCTCCGGCGCCTTCGCGCTCCAGATCTTCGTCGTCGCCGGCGGTGTGATGGGCCTCATCCCCCTCACCGGTATGACGATGCCGTTCCTCGCGTACGGCGGATCCTCCGTGATCGCCAACTGGGCTCTGATCGGCATCCTGATCCGGATCAGCGACACGGCGCGCCGGCCCGCGCCCGCGCCCGCCCCGTCCCCCGACGCCGAGATGACCCAGGTGGTCCGTCCGTGAACAAGCCGCTGCGCCGGGTCGCGATCTTCTGCGGCCTGCTCATCCTCGCCCTGCTCCTGCGGGACAACTGGCTCCAGTTCGTCCGTGCCGACGAGCTGAACGCCCACCCGAAGAACACCCGCGTCCGGATCGAGCGGTACGCCAACCAGCGCGGCAACATCATTGTCGACGGCAAGCCGATCACCGGGTCCGTCGACTCCAAGGACCCGTACTACAAGTTCAAGCGCACCTACATCGACGGCCCCATGTGGGCCCCGGTCACCGGTTACGCCTCACAGGCCTATGACGCCAACCAGATCGAGAAGATCGAGGACGGCATCCTCACCGGCAACGACGACCGGCTCTTCTTCGACCGCACGCTCGCCATGTTCACCGGTGAGAAGAAGAAGGGCGGCGACGTCGTCACCACCCTCAGCGGGGCCGCGCAGAGGGCCGCGTACGAAGGCCTCGGGAACAACACCGGCGCCGTCGTCGCCATCGAGCCGAAGTCCGGCAAGATCCTGGCGCTCGCCTCCACCCCGTCGTACGACCCCTCGTCCTTCGCCGGGTACTCCGGCAAGGACGAGAAGGCCTGGGTGGCGCTGGAGAAGGACAAGAACAAGCCGAAGCAGAACCGCGCGATCCGCGAGATCTACCCGCCCGGTTCCGTCTTCAAGGTCGTCACCGCCGCCGCGGCGCTGGAGAACGGCAAGGTCACCGACATCAACGCGGCGACCGACACCCCCGAGGGCTGGAAGATCCCGCTCTCCAACAAGGAGATGATCAACCACGCCAGGGGCTGCGCCGACGCCAGCCTGAAGCGTGCCCTCGACATCTCCTGCAACTCGGTCTTCGCGAAGCTCGGCGACGACGTCGGCGTCGAGAAGATGAACGAGATGGCCGAGAAGTTCGGTTTCAACGCCGAGCAGTTCACGCCGGTCCGTTCCTCGGCCTCCGTCTACGACAAGAAGGCCGACCGCGGCGGAAACGCGCTCTCGTCCATCGGCCAGTTCAACACCGCGACCACCCCGCTCCAGATGGCGATGGTCACGGCGGCGATCGCCAACGACGGCAAGCTGATGAAGCCGTACATGATCGACCAGCTGCGCGCCCCGAACCTCGACATCATCAAGCAGAACGAGCCGGAGGAGATGAGCCGGCCGGTCTCGCCGCAGAACGCCCAGCTGCTCCAGCAGATGATGGAGAGCGTCGTCACCAACGGCACCGGTGGCAAGGCCGACCTGAACATGGACGGCGTGAAGGTCGGCGGCAAGACGGGTACGGCCCAGCACGGCGAGAAGAACGCCAAGCGTCCGTACGCCTGGTTCATCTCGTACGCGAAGACCGCCGAGGGCTCCCCGGTCGCGGTCGCCGTGATCGTCGAGGACTCCCAGGGCACCGACCGCGAGGACATCAGCGGTGGCGGTCTGGCCGCCCCGATCGCGAGGGACGTCATGAAGGCGGTCATCAAGAGCCGCGGCTGACGCCACGGCCCCGTACCTGCCAGGTACCGGTCAGGTATCAGCTACCGGCCCCGGGCGGAACGTCTTCCCGGGGCCGGTAGCGTATGCGCGAACAGCACACACCGCCGGACCACCCATGGGTGCGGTCGGGACAGACGGAGAGGGCTGGATTAGCTATGGAAGAGCCGCGTCGCCTCGGCGGCCGGTACGAGCTGGGCTCGGTGCTCGGCCGTGGTGGCATGGCCGAGGTGTACCTCGGTCAGGACACCCGGCTCGGCCGCACCGTCGCCGTGAAGACGCTGCGGGCCGACCTGGCCCGCGACCCGTCCTTCCAGGCCCGGTTCCGCCGTGAGGCACAGTCCGCCGCCTCGCTGAACCACCCGGCGATCGTCGCGGTGTACGACACCGGCGAGGACTACGTCGACGGGGTCTCCATCCCGTACATCGTGATGGAGTACGTCGACGGGTCGACCCTGCGTGAGCTGCTGCACTCCGGGCGCAAGCTGCTGCCCGAGCGCACCCTCGAGATGACGGTCGGCATCCTCCAGGCGCTGGAGTACTCGCACCGCGCCGGCATCGTGCACCGTGACATCAAGCCGGCGAACGTCATGCTGACGCGCACCGGTCAGGTCAAGGTCATGGACTTCGGCATCGCGCGCGCCATGGGCGACGCGGGCATGACCATGACGCAGACCTCCGCGGTGATCGGCACGGCCCAGTACCTCTCCCCGGAGCAGGCCAAGGGCGAGCAGGTCGACGCGCGCTCCGACCTGTACTCCACGGGCTGCCTGCTGTACGAGCTCCTGACCGTCCGTCCCCCGTTCATCGGTGACTCCCCGGTCGCGGTCGCGTACCAGCACGTCCGCGAGGAGCCGCAGCCGCCGAGCAACTTCGACGCCGAGATCACGCCCGAGATGGACGCCATCGTCCTCAAGGCGCTGGTCAAGGACCCCGACTACAGGTACCAGTCCGCCGACGAGATGCGCGCGGACATCGAGGCCTGCCTCGACGGTCAGCCGGTCGCCGCCGCCGCGGCGATGGGCATGGGGATGGGCATGGGCGCGCCCCCGTACGGCGGGGGCTACGGCGGCTACCCGCCGGAGGACCAGCCGACGACGGCGCTGCGCCAGGCCGACCCGGCCGGCCAGACCTCGATGCTGCCCCCGATCAACCCGGACGACGGCGGCTACGGCTACGACGACCGCCCGGACCGCCGTCGCGGCGGCCAGAAGAAGTCGAACACCTCGACGATCCTGCTGGTCCTCGCGGGCATCCTCGTACTCGTCGGCGCGATCTTCATCGGCGTCTCGCTGTTCGAGGACAAGGAAGGCACCCGTCAGGTCTCCGTCCCGCAGCTCGTCGGCCTGACCGTCGAGTCGGCGACAGGACACGCGGGCAACGCCGACGTGAAGATGCAGGAGGCCGGCACAGAGCGCTGTGACCAGCCCAAGGGCTCCATCTGCCGCCAGGTCCCGGCAGCGGAGAACGGCGCGAAGATGGACACCGGCAGCACCATCCAGGTGTACGTCTCCGAGGGCGCGCCGCTCGTCGAGGTCCCGGACGTGCAGGAGCAGTCGCAGGAGCGGGCCACGGAGTCCCTGGAGAGCAAGGGCTTCAAGGTCAAGGTCGAGGAAGAGGAGTCCGACGAGGACCCGGGAACGGTCCTGCGGCAGAACCCCCAGGCCAACACCAAGGCGGAGCAGAACTCCGAGATCACGATCACCATCGCGAAGCAGAAGCTGTCCCAGCTGCCGGACCAGAAGGGCCGGACGTACGACCAGGCCCTCCAGCAGCTGACCCAGCTCGGCTTCACGAACGTGACGAAGGAGGAGGTCGACAACGATCAGCCCGCGGGCACGGTCGTCGACCAGACCCCGGCCGGCCCCTCGGACCAGCCGAAGGACGTCCAGATCACGCTGAAGGTCTCGAAGGGCCCGCAGCAGCCGGCCCAGGTGCAGCTCCCGACGGGTCTGGCCGGCAGGCCGTTCAAGGACGTCAAGGCGCAGCTGGAGGCCCTGAGCCTGAAGGTCACCCAGCAGGGCTCCGACAAGGAGGACGCCATGGTCATGGGGACGAACCCGACCGAGGGTTCGATGGTCACTCCGGGTCAGGAGATCAACGTCTACACCGTCGGTGGCAGCGGCAACGGCGGCGGGGACAACAACGGCGACAACAACGGCGACAACAACGGCGGCGGCGGCTTGTTCGACTGAGCCCCGCCCCCTACGGGAGAGCCCCGGCATCCAGTGGATGCCGGGGCTCTCCCGTTTGTCGCGCCGCCTCAGCGCAGCTCCGCCGGGGGTGTCCGGTCGCGGTCGACCTTCTCCGTGCGCTCCAGCTCGCCCCAGACGATGTACCGGTAGTCGGAGGTGTACATCGGGGTGCAGGTGGTCAGCGTGATGAAACGGCCGGGCTTGGTCTTGCCGGATTCCTTCGGTACCGGCTGGAGGACGTCCACGTTGTACTTCGTGGTCTCCGGCAGGGACTTGTAGACCTTGTAGACGTACCAGGTGTCCTTCGACTCGAAGACGATCGCGTCCCCGGTCTTCAACTTGTGGATGTTGTGGAACTTGGCCCCGTGCCCGTCGCGGTGCGCGGCGAGCGTGAAGTTGCCCTGCTTGTCCTGGGGGAGCGCGGACTTGATCGGGTCGGTGTAGTAGCCGGCGACGCCGTTGTTGAGGATGGCGCTGGTGGTTCCCCGCTTGACCAGTATCTCGTCGTCGCCCATGACGGGGACGTGCAGGAAGCCGATGCCGTCCTTGGTGTCGAGCGCCCCTGGCCCGCCGGCCCAGCGGTCACGGACCTGGGCGCCGTCCTGGTCGGCGGCGCGGTCGGCGAGGACGTTGGTCCACCACAGGGAGTAGACGACGAAGAGGCCGAGGACCAGGCCCGCCGTGATGAGGAGTTCGCCGAAGAGGCTGATGATCCCGGCGATCCGATTGCGCGCGCGTGCCACTAGGTCGTCCCGTCGTCCCGTCCGGAGGTGTCGGGTCTCAGCCTACGAGCGCTTTCGGCTTTCCCTCGCTGCGCGGGCGTTCCTCGACCAACTTGCCCCACACGATCATCCGGTACGTGCTGGTGAACTCGGGCGTGCAGGTGGTCAGCGTGATGAACCTGCCCGGCTCGGTGAAGCCCGAGCCCTTCGGCACCGGGTCGATCACGGAGACGTTGGAGGGCGCGGTCTGCGGCAGGATGCTCGCCATCTCGTAGGTGTAGTACGCGCTCTGGGTCTCGACGACGATCGGGTCGCCGGGCTTCAGCCGGTTGATGTACCGGAACGGCTCACCGTGGGTGTTGCGGTGGCCGGCGACCGCGAAGTTGCCCTGCTTGTCGGACGGCATCGCCGTCTTGAGGCTGCCCTCGGCGTAGTGGCCGACCATGCCCTTGTCGAGGACCTTGGCCTTGTCGATGCCCTCGGCGACGGGGACGACGACGTCCAGCTTGGGGATGTACATGATGGCGAAGCCCTCGCCCGGCTCGAAGGCCTCCGGCTTGCTGTCGCCCTTGGCCCAGGTGTCCTCGATCTGCTCCTTGGCCTGGTCGGTCTCCTGGCCGGCCAGGACGTTCGTCCACCACAACTGGTAGGTGACGAAGAGCAGCATCACGACGCCGAGGGTGATGAAGAGTTCGCCGACGGCCCGACTGGCGACCACACCGACGCTGTCCTTGGCCGCGCGGGCCGCGCGCCGGGCCTCGACGCGGGAGAGCGGGGCCGCGGGAGCCTCTGCGGGCGCGGCTCCGGTCGGGGCGGCGCGCCCCTTGCCCCGGCCGCCCTTGGCCGCACGACGACGTTCGGCCCTCCCGGGACCGGGAAGGGGCTCCACGGCCCGTAGGGGCATCGTCTCGCTCGGGGAGGGCCGGGAGGGCTCCGCGGCCTCGTAGGGGTCGTACGCGGGCACGTAGGGGTCCTCGGGGGCGGGCTCGGGGCGCCGGTGGGACCGCGGGGGCGCCGCGGACTCGGCGGCGACGGGGGCCTGCCCGTGCGCGGCACCGTGCTCAGCCCCGGCGACCTGCCCGTACGCAGCCGTCTCCCCGTACGTCATCGCCGTTTCGCCGTACGTCGTCGCGGTGTCCTCGTACGCCGTGGTCTCCCCGTACCCGGGGGCCGCCTGCTGATCCGCCGGCTGCCCGTACGGGGGCACCGGGACCCCGTAAGGGTCAGCGGGTATCGGCTCGGGGCCCGGTTCGTTCGTCGGCCGGAACCACGGGGAGCCCGTCGTCACGCGACGGCCTTGCCCACCACCGGCGCGAGCCCCGCCGACCGTGCGACCGCCCCCTTGTCGCCGCACTGCTCAAGCCAGTTGGCGAGCATCAGGTGGCCGTGCTCGGTGAGGACCGACTCGGGGTGGAACTGGACGCCCTCCACGGGCAGTTCCCGGTGGCGCAGGCCCATGATGATGCCGTCCTCGGTCCGCGCGGTGACCTCGAGCTCGGCCGGCAGGGCGGCGGGCTCGGCGGCCAGCGAGTGGTAGCGGGTCGCGGTGAACGGCGAGGGCAGGCCGGCGAAGACGCCCTTGCCCTCGTGCGTGACGGGCGAGGTCTTGCCGTGCAGCAGCTCGGGCGCGCGGTCGACGACTCCGCCGTACGCCACGGCCATCGACTGCATGCCGAGGCAGACGCCGAAGACGGGCACGCCGGTGGCCGCGCAGTGCCGGACCATGTCGATGCAGACGCCGGCCTGCTCGGGGGCGCCGGGTCCCGGCGACAGCAGGACGCCGTCGAAGCCGTCCTGCGCGTGGCTCAGCTCGACCTCGTCGTTGCGGAGGACTTCGCACTCGGCGCCGAGCTGGTAGAGGTACTGAACGAGGTTGAAGACGAAGCTGTCGTAGTTGTCGACGACGAGAATTCGCGCGCTCACTGGCCGTCCACCGTCACATCGTTGAACGGAAGCAGAGGCTCCGCCCAGGGGAACACGTACTGGAAGAGGGCGTAGACGACCGCGAGCACCAGCACGATCGAGATCAGCGCCCGCACCCACGCGTTGCCCGGCAGATGCCGCCAGATCCAGCCGTACATGACGTCGACCGCCCCTTCCGTTCGTTACGGGGACCAGAGTACGGGGCGAGGGGGCCGTGGGGGGTCAGCTGCCCAAAGCCTGTGGACGACTGTTCAGAGCCTGTGGACGGCCGTCGGCGACCGGCAGGGTGGCGTCGAGGTGCGCCCAGACGACGAGCCGGTGGCTGCTTCCCCACTCGGGATCGCAGGTGGTGAGGGTGAGATAGCGGCCGGGCCCGTCGAAGACCGCCGCGTCCTTCCTGAGGGGCCTGGGCAGCGGGTCGACGACCCCGACGTCGGTGGGCACGGTCCGGTAGGGGGCACGGGCGATCCGGTACGTGAACCAGGTCGTTCCGTCGGTCAGCACCACCGCGTCGCCTGCGCGCAGCCGAGGGAAGTCCTTGAAGGGGTCGCCGTAGGTGCGGCGATGGCCGGCGACGGCGAAGTTGCCGGTCCCGCCCAGCCGGGCGGTGGCCGTGTAGTGGCCGAGGCCCTTCTTGAGGACGTCGGCGCCGGTGCCTTCGAGGACGGGCCATTTCCAGTCCTCGCCCAGCCTGGGGACGTACATGACGGCGATCCCCCTGCCCGGGGCGTACGGCACGGTTGAGGGAGCGGGCGCTGCCGTGACCGGGGCGCGCGTCCACTGCCGTTGGAGGCTGTCGATCTGGCCGGCGCTCGCGCTCTCGGCCTGGACACCGGTCCAGTACAGGACGTACACGACGAAGAGGACGATCAGGGCGCCCACGGTGAGGCACAGTTCACTGAAGGTCCTGACGACGAGACGCAAGCCTCCCAAGCCGCCCTCCCGCTGTCAGCTCACCGGCTTCGCGTGGTGGAGGTCCACTGTGCCCGAGTAGCCGGGAAGAGTCACCGCTCCGTGGTCGTCGACTTTCCAGCCGAGCCCGTAGGCCTTCACGTACAGCTGGTAGTTCTGGATCGCCGGGGAGTCGGCGAGCGCCCTGCTCAGCTTCCCCCGGTCGCCGACGGCCGTGATCTTGTACGGGGGCGAGTAGACGCGGCCCTGGAGGATCAGGGTGTTGCCGACGCAGCGCACGGCGCTGGTGGAGATGAGCCGCTGGTCCATGACCCGGATGCCCTCGGCGCCGCCCTGCCACAGGGCGTTGACGACGGCCTGGAGGTCCTGCTGGTGGATGACGAGGTCGTTGGCCTGCGGCTCGGGGTAGCCGGGGGCAGCCTGGGCGTTCGGCGGGGCGTCGTCGAGGGTGACGGTGAGGCCGGAGCCGGAGACCTCGGTGGTACCCGCCGCCGCCTCGAGCGCGTCGAGTCGCGCGTCCTCCGCGCGGGTGGATCCGTCGTCGCGCGCGGCGAGCGAGTCGACCTGGGAGCGGAGGGCGGAGGTGGACTCGTCGAGGCCCGCGTTCTTGTGGCTGCGCTGCTCGATCAGGTCGGAGAGCCGCAGGAGGGAGGCGTCCGTGCGGATGTTGGTGCCCTTGGCGGTGTTGAAGCTGGTGACGAAGATCAGTCCGGCGAGGGCGAAAACGGCAAGGGTGAGGACCCGTACGGGGCGCCACCTCGCGGTGCGGCCCGCTCGTTCGGGAGTGCCGGCGGAATTGCTCAACGTACCCTGATCCCCTTCGGTGCCGCGGAACCACTACGCTAACGGACGCCTGGGGGACGCAGTCGTCCTCCTTCGTCACATCCCGGCGCCAGCCACAGTTCCCTGCGCGGTCACGCAGCGCATCGACAGGAGAGTCCCTCGTGCCGAAGTCACGGATCCGCAAGAAGGCCGACTTCACGCCTCCGCCCGCCAAGCAGGCGACCAGTATCAAGCTGACCAACCGCAGCTGGGTGGCGCCTGTGATGCTGGCGCTGTTCGCCATCGGTCTGGTGTGGATCGTGGTCTTCTACGTCACCGACGGCTCGATGCCGATCGAGTCGATCCGGAACTGGAACATCGTGGTGGGCTTCGGCTTCATCGCGGCCGGCTTCGGTGTCTCGACTCAGTGGAAGTAGCCGCGCAGCAGCCGGTGAGAAGCAGGGGAGACAGCGGGATCTAGCGCCCCCCGAGGGCACTCGTCAAGCTCTCCCCTGAACTTATCCACAGCGTTGTGCACAGCACTGGATAACTTACGAAGATCTGTGGATAACTCGCACGGGGTTGACGCCGGTATGACCGGAATCACACCACCCCCGAAATCCACAGCGCCCCTCGCCTCCCTGAATAAACACCAGGTCAGAGGCGAGGGGCGCAGTCTTTCCCCAGCGAGCGGGGGCGATCGACCCCAGAGGGGCCACACACTGTGGATAACTCTGGGGAAAGCTCACAGGGAAGCTCTTCCTGGCCCCTGTGCGCTCAGGTGAGCGCCGCCGAGCGGGCCAGGACCATCCCCAGGTCGATCAGAAGCACCAGTCCACAGGCCCCGTACTGCACGAGGTCCCGGCGGTTCCGCGGCGCGTGCACGAGCGCGTACGTCACGAGGGCGCCGGCGACCAGACCGCCGACGTGGGCCTCCCAGGAGATCCCCGGACGGGTGAACGTCATGAGCAGCGAGAGCGCCACGAAGAGGACCACCGGCCGCATGTCGTGACGGCGCCGGCGGGCCAGCACCACCCAGGCACCGATCAGGCCGTAGACGACGCCGGAGGCACCCAGCGAGGGCTGGTTCGGCGCGGCGACGAGATAGGCCAGTACGGAGCCGGAGAGACCGGAGAGCAGACAGAGGACCGCGTACCGGATCCGGCCCAGCTCCGGCTCGACGATCCCGCCGATCACCCACAGGCCCAGCACGTTGAAGAGGATGTGCCAGACCTCCTGGTGGAGGACGGTCGCGGTCAGCAGCCGGTACCACTCGCCGTCCGCGACCCCGACGACCTCACCGAGCGCCGGGCTGAAGGCGTAGCCGATGAGCACGAGCTCGTCGACGAACCGGTCGCCGAAGGCCAGGACCGCGAGGTAGACGGCGAGGTTGATCCCGATGAGGATCTTGGTGACGAGGTGGTCGTCGGACGCCACCTTGCCGCCCGCCAGCGTCCTGGGCTGGTTCGCGTCGGCCGCGTGGCCGGTCCCCGAGCCGTTGCGCACACAGTCCGGGCACTGGAAGCCGACGGAGGCGGAGATCATGCACCGCGTGCAGATCGGCTTCTCGCAGCGGGCGCAACGGATGCCGGTCTCGGCCTCCGGGTGCCGGTAGCAGCGGGGCGGACCGGCGGGCGGGTCCGTGGAAGGTCGCGGGTCCATGGAGGTTCCGTCCCTTCCCGTCTCAGCGCTTCTCGATCACCACGGACTCGATGACCACGTCCTGGAGAGGCCGCTCGGTGTGCGGGTCGGTCGCGGTCGTCGCGATCGCGTCCACGACCTTCCTGCTCTCCTTGCTCACGACCTCGCCGAAGATGGTGTGCTTGCGGTTCAGCCAGGTCGCGGGGGCGACGGTGACGAAGAACTGCGAGCCGTTGGTGCCCGGGCCCGCGTTGGCCATGGCCAGCAGGTAGGGGCGGTCGAAGAAGAGCTCCGGGTGGAACTCGTCGGCGAAGGCGTAGCCGGGGTCGCCGGTGCCGTCGCCGAGCGGGTCGCCGCCCTGGATCATGAAGTCCTTGATGACCCGGTGGAAGACCGTGCCGTCGTAGAGCGGGTCCGAGGAGACCGTGCCGGTCGCGGGATGCGTCCACTCCCGCTCGCCGGAGGCGAGTTCGACGAAGTTGCGCACCGTCTTCGGGGCGTGGAACGGCATCAGCCGCACCTCGATGTCACCCAGGCTGGTCTTGAGGATCGCGTACAGCTGCTCGGCCACGGTCGCCTTCCGTCCACGTCATGTCGCGTCGTCCCACGTCTGTCTCTGGCGTGTCCGATCCTCGCATGCCCCGTATGCCCGCCCCACATGCCGGACCTCGCTCCGGCGGGCATGATTCCGAACAGGATGGAAAGGTGAAAAACCGACATCGCCACCGACGAGGAGGAATCCTGTGACCCGCATGGACAGCGTGCGCGCCGCGACAGATTCGGCGAAGGAGAGCGTCATGCACGCCGCGGAAGTGGTGGCGCCGTACGCCGACACGGCGAGGGACCAGGCCTCGCACTACGCGCACGAGGCGCGCGAACTGCTCGCGCCGAAGGTCTCGAAGGCCGCTCGGCAGGCCCGCGTGCAGGCTCGAGCGCAGTACGACTCGTATGTCGCACCGCGTGTACCGCCACGGGTCGACGCGGCCGCACACCGTGCGGCGGTCAAGACCCGCCGGGCCGCCCGTCAGGCGGCCGACTACACCGTTCCGCGTGTCGAACACGCGGTCGCCGCGACCGGGCCCGTCCTCGATGAGGCCGGTTCGCGTTCCACCGCCGCCTGGGCCGCGCTGCGCGGTCAGGTGACGCCGAGGGAGATCCAGAAGATCGTGAAGAAGCACGAGCGTCGGGCCAGGGCCGGACGCCTCGCCAAGGGCCTCGTGGTCCTGGGCGTTCTCGCCGGCGGCGCGTTCGCCGCCTGGAAGTGGTGGGACAAGCAGGCAAATCCCGACTGGCTGGTGGAACCTCCCGCTCCCACCGAGGTGGACGAGGGCACCGTACCGACGTCCGTCGACGACAGTGGGGCTCCGCTCGACCCGGATGCGGAGGTCGACGAGGCCGCAGCCGCGGCCGAAGCCGAAGCAGCCGCCGAACGCGACGAGCGCCGCTGACCGACCGGGGGTGTGCTCTGCGGGGTTCTACGGGGTTCTACCGGAAGTGCTCTGCGGGGTGGATCTACGGGTTCTACGGGGTTCTACCGACTGAGTTCTGCGGGGTGCTGCGAGTACTGCGGAGTTCTACGACGTACTGCGAGGTCCTACGAGGTACTGCGGGGTTCTCGAAGGTCCTGCGGGGCTTCTACGAGGTCCTGCGACCGAGAGGCTGTGCGAGGTACCGCGAGGCGCTGTGAAGCGCACGTCTCCTCGCCCTACGCCGCGGCGGCCGACGCGAGCTCGGCCGGCGCGGCGGCCTCGTCGCTCTCGGCGCCGGCGCTCGTGCCGGTCGAGGAGCGGTGCCGGGCGGCGGGAGAGGAACCATGGGCCTCGGCGGCGATGCGCTGCTTGATGGTGGGCGGCAGGGAGCGGTCCCCGGCGATCGGCCGGCGATGGGCCCTCTGTGCCGGTACGGAGGCCAGGGCGGCGCGCTCCCGGGCGACGGGCGCGGCGGCCGCGGTGCCGGCCGGCTCCTCGGGCTGCTGCACGGCGGGCTGGGCGGCCGCGGCGGCGGTGCCCGCCAGGCCGACGGAGGCGAGCAGGGCGAAGACGACGGAGATGAAGGCGGTCCAGAACTGCTTGACCTTGGCGGTGGCCATGGCCCCTCACTTTCGTGGCGTTATCGGATGGTTCATTTCGGATTGCGCGCTTTTCGTACCTCCCTCATCATGTGGATGCGCCGCCGTTTTCCGCGGACCGACGCCCCTGCCGCGCAGTTCTTCCGATGAACACAACCCGTCCGGAGCAGCGGCCCCTCCGGGGCGATGAGCGCGCACCCCACGCAAAACACCCCCTTCGAACCGCGTTTCCGCAGTTCGAAGGGGGTGTACGGGGTGGAGCCTAGGGGAGTCGAACCCCTGACATCTGCCATGCAAAGACAGCGCTCTACCAACTGAGCTAAGGCCCCGGAACGAGGACAGCGTACCGGGTCACCCCCCATGTCCGGCAAAAGGATTGGGACTCCCGGTCGGCAACCACTCTCCGTAAGATGCTGACCGAGGTTCGCAGTGGCGAACCGCAGGGATGGGGAGAAGTAATGGACGCAGCGCAGCAGGAAGCCACGGCCAGAGCCAGAGAGCTTCAGCGCAGTTGGTACGGAGAGCCGCTGGGGGCGCTCTTCCGTCGGCTGATCGACGATCTCGGGCTCAATCAGGCCCGGCTCGCGGCCGTGCTCGGACTGTCCGCGCCCATGCTGTCCCAGCTGATGAGCGGCCAGCGGGCCAAGATCGGCAACCCGGCCGTCGTCCAGCGCGTCCAGGCTCTCCAGGAGCTCGCCGTTCAGGTCGCCGACGGCACCGTCAGCGCGGCCGAGGCCACCGACCGGATGGACGAGGTGAAGAAGTCGCAGGGCGGCTCCGTCCTCACCAGCACCGGTCAGACCACCACCGGCCCGGGCGCTCCGACCGTCCGCCGCGTGGTCCGCGAGATCCAGTCGCTGCTGCGCTCCGTAGCGGCGGCCGGCGACATCATCGACGCGGCCGACTCCCTCGCCCCGGCCCACCCGGAACTGGCAGAGTTCCTCAGGGTGTACGGCGCCGGGCGCACCGCGGACGCGGTCGCCCACTACGAGTCGCACCAGAACTGACGAGGTCGGCGGCCGGCCGGCATCGCCGAGAGACGAAGCGAACGGGGAGCGGCGCAGCACCATGGGTGAGGTCTTCGCTGGTCGGTACGAGCTGGTCGACCCGATCGGACGGGGCGGGGCGGGCGCGGTATGGCGTGCCTGGGACCACCGTCGCCGCCGCTATGTGGCGGCCAAGGTGCTTCTGCAGAGCGACGCGCACACGTTGCTCCGCTTCGTCCGCGAGCAGGCGCTGCGGATCGATCATCCGCACGTCCTCGCCCCGGCCAGCTGGGCCGCCGACGACGACAAGGTCCTGTTCACCATGGACCTGGTCGCCGGCGGCTCTCTGGCACACGTGATCGGCGACTACGGCCCGCTGCCGCCCCGGTTCGTCTGCGTCCTGCTCGACCAGCTGCTCTCGGGCCTGGCCACGGTGCACGCCGAGGGGGTCGTGCACCGGGACATCAAGCCCGCCAACATCCTGATGGACGTCACGGGCACCGGGCGGCCGCATCTGCGGCTCTCCGACTTCGGCATCTCCATGCGCAAGGGCGAACCGCGCCTCACCGAGACCAACTACGTCGTGGGCACGCCCGGGTACTTCGCGCCCGAGCAGCTCCTCGGCGCCGAGCCGGACTTCACCGCCGACCTCTTCGCCGTCGGCCTGGTCGCCCTCTATCTGCTCCAGGGCCGCAGGCCGGACTCTCAGGCCCTGGTCGAGCACTTCGTCGCGTACGGCACTCCCGGGGCCCCCGAGGGCATCCCGGAGCCCCTGTGGCAGGTGCTCGCCGGGCTGCTCCAGCCCGATCCGCAGGCCCGCTTCCGGACGGCCACGGGCGCGCGCAAAGCGCTGACCGCCGCCGTGGAGATGCTTCCCGAGCCGCGCGCCGACGAGCAGCCGGTCGAGATCTTCGACCAGCTCGGCCCCCTGCCACCGGGCTTCGGCCCCGAGGGCCCCACGGGCCCCTCCGACGCCGTGGCCTCCGGGGCCTCCCAGGCCACCCAGGGCCAGTCCCCGGCCGCCGTACCGACGACGCCGCCCGCGACGCCCGTACCGCCCCGACAGCCGTCCCCGGAACAACCCGCACAGCAGCCCGCACAGCACTACCAGGCCCCGCACATGGCCGCGCCCCTCCCCGGCCCCTCGGAGACGGGCAGCTTCCATCTGCCCCCGCCGGTCACTCATCCGACCCCCTCCTTCGAACAGACACCCACCGCGGGAGTGCCGTACGGACAAGCCCCCACTTATCCATACACCGCTCACCCCGATCAGGTTCCCGGGCAGCACACCCCACCCGCCCCGGTACGCCGACCGGGACCGCCCCCGAAGGTGACGATCCCGGTCCTCCTGCTCGCCCTCGCGTGTTTCGCGGTCGGCTTCTGGGCCCTCAGCCAGACCTGAGCGCGGACGAAGCCTCTGCGGCTCCCCGACACCCGGGCGAAGCCTCCTACGGCCCTCCGGCACCCGGGCAGCCGCCCGCCGACAACCCGCGACCCGCGACCCGCGACCCGCGAGGGCGCTACGCCACCCTCCGTCGTGCCACCAGCGTCCACGCGCCGAGGCCGAGGAGCAGCGCCGTCCCGCTGCCGATGCCGGCCATCGCGACGACGCGCATGGAGCCGCTCCGCTCGGCCGCGAGCGCCCCGCCGGCGCCGTTCGCGGCGGCCTCCCTGTCGTCGGCGGTCACCGTGAAGGGACCCGGGTCGCCGTCGTACCCGGGACCCGGCTTCGCGGCGCCCCGCACGGAGACCCGCAGGGTCAGCGGCAGCGGCTCGTCCCCGTACTCCTTGGCGACCTCCGGGCTGAGCGTGGCCGACAGGTAGTACCAGCCGGCGAACCGCATGCCGCTGGTGGCGTCCTGGTACGAGGTGCGGTTCTCGTGGGCCACGGGCCGCAGCGCGTCGAGCGCCAGCGTCTCGGACTTCCCGTCGTAGCTGCCGGAGTTCTCGGCGACGTGTCCGAGCGCCGGGTTCTCGAGGGAGAGGATCAGGGCGTTGCCGATGTACTCGTCACCGGCGGCGCTGCTGCCCAGCTCGGCGCTGGCGAACAGCTGCTGCCCCCAGTCGACCGGCACCCGGTAGAAGAGCGTCTGTCCCGGCCGGATGTCGGACCGCCACTCGCCCTGCGCCAGCGAGGTGGCGTCGTGGATCCCGGAGCCGCCCCGCCGCGCCGTGGGGCCGCCCGTGGGCGGCGCGGGCGTGCCGGAGGGCCAGACCTCGGGAAGCTCCGTCGGTCCGGCCTTCTTGAGGCCCGGCTCGGACGTGTACCGGATCTCGAGCTCCCAGTCGTCGGGGCTGGAGCTCGCCTTCGACTCGCGCTCGACGAGCACGTAGTAGGCGCCGGCGCCCTGGCAGCTGGAGCTGTCCGCGTCGACGATGCGGCGGGCGTACGCGGCGAGCGGCCGCGTGTACTCGGCCGAGGTGAAGTTCACCTGCTGGTCGCCGCACTCGGTGCCCGAGGTGTCCTGCATGCTGATCTTGAAGCCGTCGGCGTACTCGACCTTGCCGCCGGTCCTGGGGACGGCGACCACGGAGACGTACGCGTTCCGCTTGTCGTCGAGGTCGACCCGGTAGTAGACCTTGCCGTCCTTCTTGAGCGTGTCGCGGTAGGTCTGCCCGGCCTTGAGCCGCGGCCCGTCCGAGCTCGAAGCGGCTCCCTGGACCCGCTGTGCCGAGCCGTCGAAGGTGTACGGCGGAAGGGCGCCCCCCTCGGCGGCCGACGCCTGACCAGGCGCCATCGCCGACGCCTGACCAGGCGCCATCGCCGACGCCTGACCAGGCGCCATCGCCGGCGGCCGTCCCGGAGTCGTCGCCGTCGCCGTGCCGGGCAGCGCGGCCACCGCTCCGACCGCCGCGGCCGCCGTGATCAGGGCCCCCGCCCTCCGGCCGATGCCGGCCTGCGTCCTCACCCGCTCCTCCTCTTCACTTAAGCAAGTCGACAATTTGCTCAGGCAAAGCAAAGCCCCGGCCCGCTCTCGCGCGGCCGGGGCTTCACCCACAGACGGTCTTCGTCTCAGACACCCGAACCTGCGGGCACGGAGTCGGTCGCCTCCGTCCACAGATCCTGCTCGGCGCGATCCGCCTGGATCTGGCGGTACACGAGGAGTCCGCCGATGGCGGCCAGTGCGACCAGGAGCAGCTTCTTCACCGCGCGACCTCGTCTTTCGTTGACGTAGGAGACTTCTGACGCCCACTCTACACATCGACCGATACCGATCGGTGATCTGTGCGAGCTTCAAACCTCCCACCGGCCCGGGACAAACAAATCGACCCGGACGGAGTAACCGTCCGGGTCGATCGACACTGTGGGGCTAACAGGATTTGAACCTGTGGCCTCATCCTTATCAGGGATGCGCTCTAACCAACTGAGCTATAGCCCCGCCGCGCTTGCGGTGTGTGTCCCGCGCGCTGACTCCTGAAGATTAGCGCACGTGGGGGCCAGTCCCAAAATCCGTTCCCGGACCGGCCCCGCGCGTCCTACTCGTCCTCGGCGAGCGTCAGCTCCACACCGCCGACGAAGCCGGCCGACAGGTTGTAGATGAACGCGCCGAGCGTCGCCAGGGCGGTCATCAGGACCACGTCGATCACTGCGATCACCGAGGTGAACATCAGCACCCGCGGCAGCGAGAGGAACGACTGCAGGTCGAAGCCGTTGGACTCGTTCGAGCCCGTCGCCTCGCTGATCGTGCCGCCGACCGTCGAGAACACGCCCATGGCGTCCATGACCATCCACAGCACCGCCGCCGCGACGACCGTGCAGATGCCCAGCGCGATGGAGAGCAGGAAGCTCACCTTCATCACCGACCACGGATCGGCCTTGGCCACCCGCAGCCGCGCCTTGCGCGTCCGGGGCGTCGTGCTGGCCCCCGTACGCGGCCGGCGCACGCCGGCCCCCGCCGTCTGGCCGCCCGGCGCCGCGGCACCGTACGCCTGCGGCGGGTGGTAGGGCCCGCCCGGCTGCTGCGCACCCGTGCGCTCGCCGGGCAGCGGCCCGTTGTAGCTCTCGTACGAGGGCTGCTGCCCTCGAGTGTCCGTCACCGCAACCCCCTGGGAGTCCGTGGCGGGGCCACGGGCGCCGTTCGCTCCAGCACCAGCAGAAGCTCCGGCGGCCGCCGATCCGGCGCCCGTGGCTCCACTCACGCTCTTACTCCTCGTGCTCCCCGGCCGAGGGCTCCGTGCCCTCGACTGCCTCGGTCTCGACCACCACGGTCTCGACCACCGCGCCCTCGGACGCCTCCACGGCGTCCTCGGCGTCATCGACTTCGTCGTCGCTGCCGGCCTCGGCGTTCCTCGCGATGCCGACGACGGCATCGCGCTTGCCCAGGTTGATCAGCTGGACGCCCATGGTGTCACGGCCGGTCTCCCTGACTTCGTTGACTCGCGTACGAATCACACCGCCGGAGAGCGTGATGGCGAGGATCTCGTCCGTCTCCTCGACCACCAGCGCGCCCACGAGCGAGCCACGGTCCTCCACGATCTTGGCGGCCTTGATACCGAGGCCGCCACGGCCCTGGACGCGGTACTCGTCGACGGGGGTGCGCTTCGCGTACCCGCCGTCGGTCGCGGTGAAGACGAACGTACCGGGCCGGACGACATTCATCGAGAGCAGCTCGTCGTCCGCGCGGAAACTCATCCCCTTGACGCCCGAAGTGGCGCGTCCCATCGGACGCAGCGCGTCGTCCGTGGCGGTGAAGCGGATCGACTGCGCCTTCTTGCTGATGAGCAGCAGATCGTCCTCCGCGGAGACCAGCTCCGCGCCGATCAGCTCGTCGTCGCCACCGTCCTCCGTCTCCCGGAGGTTGATCGCGATGACACCGCCCGATCGCGGCGAGTCGTAGTCCTTCAGCGCGGTCTTCTTGACCAGGCCGGCCTTGGTGGCGAGCACCAGGTACGGCGCGGCCTCGTAGTCGCGGATCGCCAGGATCTGGGCGATCTGCTCGTCCGGCTGGAAGGCGAGCAGGTTGGCCACGTGCTGGCCGCGCGCGTCCCGGCCGGCGTCGGGCAGCTCGTACGCCTTGACGCGGTAGACCCGGCCCTTGTTGGTGAAGAAGAGCAGCCAGTGGTGGGTCGTGGAGACGAAGAAGTGGTCGACGATGTCGTCCTGCTTCAGCTTCGTGCCGCGCACGCCCTTGCCGCCGCGCTTCTGCGAGCGGTAGTCCTCGGTCTTCGTCCGCTTCACATAGCCGCCACGCGAGATGGTGACGACGATGTCCTCCTCGGCGATCAGGTCCTCGATGGACATGTCACCGTCGAAGGGCACCAGCTTGGAGCGGCGGTCGTCGCCGAACTTCTCGACGAGCGCGGCCAGTTCCTCGCTGACGATCGCGCGCTGGCGCTCCGGCGAGGCCAGGATCGCATTGTACTCGTTGATCTTCGCCTGGAGTTCGTCGTGCTCGGCGACGATCTTCTGGCGCTCCAGGGCGGCGAGCCGGCGGAGCTGCATCTCCAGGATCGCGTTGGCCTGGATCTCGTCGATCTGCAGGAGGTCCATCAGGCCGCCGCGGGCGACCTCGACCGTGTCGCTGCGCCGGATGAGCGCGATGACCTCGTCGATCGCGTCGAGCGCCTTGAGCAGACCGCGCAGGATGTGCGCGCGCTCCTCGGCCTTGCGCAGCCGGAACTTCGTCCGCCGGACGATGACCTCGATCTGGTGCGTCACCCAGTGGCGGATGAACGCGTCGAGCGAGAGGGTGCGCGGCACGCCGTCGACGAGCGCCAGCATGTTCGCGCCGAAGTTCGTCTGGAGGTCGGTGTGCTTGTAGAGGTTGTTGAGGACGACCTTGGCGACGGCGTCACGCTTGAGCACGATGACCAGGCGCTGGCCGGTCCGGGACGAGGTCTCGTCGCGGACGTCGGCGATGCCGCCGATCTTGCCGTCCTTGACCAGGTCGGCGATCTTCTGCGCGAGGTTGTCCGGGTTGGTCTGGTACGGCAGCTCCGTGACGACCAGGCACTGGCGGTTCTGGATCTCCTCGACCTCGACGACCGCGCGCATCGTGATCGAGCCACGGCCGGTGCGGTACGCCTCCTCGATGCCCTTGCGGCCGACGACGAGCGCGCCGGTGGGGAAGTCCGGGCCCTTGATCCGCTCGATCAGCGCGTCGAGGAGCTCCTCGTGGCTGGCCTCGGGGTGCTCGAGCGCCCACTGGGCACCGGCCGCGACCTCGCGCAGGTTGTGCGGCGGGATGTTGGTCGCCATGCCGACCGCGATGCCGGCGCTGCCGTTGATCAGCAGGTTCGGGAAGCGGGACGGCAGGACCGTCGGCTCCTGGTTGCGGCCGTCGTAGTTGTCCTGGAAGTCGACGGTCTCCTCGTCGATGTCCCGGAGCATCTCCATCGACAGCGTCATCAGCTTGCACTCGGTGTACCGCATGGCGGCGGCCGGGTCGTTGCCCGGGGAACCGAAGTTGCCGTTGGAGTCGACGAGCGGCATCCGCATCGACCAGGGCTGGGCGAGGCGGACGAGCGCGTCGTAGATCGAGGAGTCGCCGTGCGGGTGGTACGTACCCATGACGTCACCGACGACGCGGGCGCACTTGTAGAAGCCCTTCTCGGGCCGGTAGCCGCCGTCGTACATCGCGTACAGCACGCGCCGGTGGACGGGCTTGAGGCCGTCCCGTACGTCGGGCAGCGCGCGGGACACGATGACGGACATCGCGTAGTCGAGGTACGAGCGCTGCATCTCGGTCTCGAGCCCGACGGGCTCGATCCGCAGCACGGGCTCCTGCTCTTCGGTGGTACCCGGGGTGTTTTCGTCGGCCATTGCTGGTCGTCAGTCCTTTCGTACGGTCAGCTGAGACCGACTCAGATGTCGAGGAAACGAACGTCCTTGGCATTGCGCTGGATGAACGAGCGGCGTGCCTCGACGTCCTCGCCCATCAGCACCGAGAACAGGTCGTCGGCCTGCGCGGCGTCGTCCAGGGTGACCTGGCCGAGCACCCGGTGCTCGACGTCCATGGTGGTGACGCGCAGCTCCTCGGCGTTCATCTCGCCGAGACCCTTGAAGCGCTGGATCGAGTCTTCCTTGATCCGCTTGCCGTTCTGCTTGCCGAGCGTGACGAGCGCGTCCCGCTCCCGGTCCGAGTACGCGTACTCGAAGTCGTCCCGGCCCCACTTGATCTTGTAGAGCGGCGGACGGGAGAGGTAGACGTGACCGGCCTCGACCAGCGGCCGCATGAAGCGGAAGAGGAAGGTCAGCAGCAGGGTGTTGATGTGCTGGCCGTCGACGTCGGCGTCCGCCATCAGGATGATCTTGTGATAGCGGAGCTTCTCGATGTCGAAGTCCTCGTGGACACCGGTGCCGAAGGCCGAGATCAGGGCCTGGACCTCGGTGTTCTGCAGGATCTTGTCGATCCGGGCCTTCTCGACGTTCAGGATCTTGCCGCGGATCGGCAGGATGGCCTGGTACATCGGGTTGCGGCCGGACTTGGCCGAGCCGCCGGCGGAGTCACCCTCGACGATGAAGATCTCGCACTTGACCGGGTCGTTCGACTGGCAGTCGGACAGCTTGCCCGGCAGCGAAGCCGATTCCAGGAGACCCTTGCGGCGGGTGAGGTCGCGGGCCTTGCGGGCGGCCACGCGCGCGGTGGCCGCCTGGATCGACTTGCGGATGATGTCCGCGGCCTCGACCGGATTGCGGTCGAGCCAGTCGTTGAGGTGCTCGTAGACCGCCTTCTGGACGAAGGTCTTCGCCTCCGTGTTGCCCAGCTTGGTCTTGGTCTGGCCCTCGAACTGCGGCTCGCTCAGCTTGACCGAGATGATCGCGGTCAGACCCTCGCGGATGTCGTCGCCCGTGAGGTTGTCGTCCTTCTCGCGGAGGAACTTCTTGTCGCGCGCGTACTTGTTGATCAGCGAGGTCAGCGCCGCACGGAAGCCCTCCTCGTGCGTGCCGCCCTCGTGGGTGTGGATGATGTTGGCGAAGGAGTACACGCCCTCGCTGTAGCCGCTGTTCCACTGCATCGCGACTTCGAGGGAGAGGGCCTTGTCCTTGTCCTCGGCCTCGAGGTCGATCACGGTGGGGTGGATCAGCTCGCCCTTGCGCGAGTTGAGGTACTTCACGAAGTCGACGATGCCGCCCTCGTAGTGGTACTTCACCGTGCGCGCGGTGGGCTCGGCGGCCTCCGCCTCGGGGTCGTCCGCGCCGACCGTGGCCTTCGCCGACTCGCGCTCGTCCGTGAGCGTCAGGGTGAGGCCCTTGTTGAGGAAGGCCATCTCCTGGAAGCGCCGCGCGAGCGTCTCGAAGGAGTACTCGGTGGTCTCGAAGATGTCCGGGTCGGCCCAGAAGGTGACCGAGGTACCGGTCTCGTCGGTCGCCTCGTGCTGGACGAGCGGGGCCGTCGGGGCGCCCATCTTGTAGTCCTGCGTCCAGCGGTAGCCGTCCGTCTTGATCTCGACGGCGATCTTGGTGGACAGGGCGTTCACGACGGAGACGCCGACACCGTGCAGACCACCGGAGACCGCGTAGCCGCCGCCGCCGAACTTGCCGCCCGCGTGCAGCACGGTCAGCACGACCTCGACGGCCGGCTTGCCCTCGGAGGCGACGATGCCCACCGGGATGCCGCGGCCGTTGTCGATAACGCGGACGCCGCCGTCGGGGAGGATCGTGACGTCGATGGTGTCGGCGTGGCCGGCCAGGGCTTCGTCGACCGAGTTGTCGACGACCTCCTGCACCATGTGGTGCAGACCGCGCTCACCGGTCGAGCCGATGTACATGCCAGGGCGCTTGCGCACGGCATCCAGGCCTTCGAGGACCTGGATGTTGCTGGCGGTGTACTGGTTGTTCTCGTTGGGGTCGCCGGAATCGGCCACGAAGCGCCCTTTCTGGCACAGCACAGGCCGTTCTCCGGGCATGCGGGAGCGGCTGCGTCGTTCGACATGTTCCGCAGGGTGGCGGGATTGTCTCCCAGTCTACCGGTAGCGCAGACAGTCATGGGGGTTTGCCGGTCCCTGAGTCCGCATGTGCCGCCCTGAGCGGGAGCGAGACGACTCCCCATATCCGGACAGGGGCTTCAGAGCCCCCTGACGGCCACCCAGCGCTTCGGCTCGTAGCGCGTTGTGGGTGTCAGGTTCACAGCGTCGCGGGCATGCGTTCCGCCCCACGTTGTGGGCATGCGTTCCGCCGGGGCGATGGGGGTGCCCCCTGCTCGAGCGAAGCCGAGAGCTTGGGGGAGGGTGGGCACAACGCCACCAGCGCAGCGCTCTCTGCCTGAACCCGCACCCCGCACCGCCCGCACCCCCGGCAGCCCGGCGCCCTAGCCGTACGTGTCCCCGGGCCCCACAGACCCCGGCGCCCGCAACGGCCCGTACCCCCGCCGCGGCGCCCCCGGCCCCAGCACCTTGATCATCCGCACGGTCCCGTGCCCCAGGTCCTCGTTCAGCCGCGCCACCAGCGTCGGCGCGAGCAGCCGCAGCTGGGTCGCCCACGCCGTCGAGTCGCACTGCACCGTGAGCACGCGCGCGTCCGGCTCGTCGTCGAACTTGAGCGGTACGCAGTGCTTCGCGAGGTTCTCGCCGACGATCTGCGGCCAGCGGCCCATGACCCCGCCGACGGCCGCCGGTGTCTCCCAGCCCCGCTCGGTGATCAGCCGGTTGATCGCGGCGCCGAGCGCCATCGGGTCACGTCCGTCGGCGCGCGCACCTGAGCGCAGTCCGCCGCCGCGCCTCGCCTGCTTCTTCTGCTGGGCGGCCGCGCCCTTGGCCTTCGCCTGTTCCCTGGCGGCGCGCAGCGCGACCCGCGCGAGATCGACACCCGAGGGTTCGGGCACCGAAGGAGTGTCCACAGGCTGTGGAAGCTTTTCCTCGCTCATGCCCGCTCCGCCGTCCCGTCGGCCACCGTGTACCGCGTCCCCGCGAGCACCCCCGGCACGTCGTCGTCGACGGCGGCCGTCACCAGGACCTGCTCACCGCCCGCCACGAGCTCCGCGAGCCGCTCGCGCCGCCGTGCGTCCAGCTCGGCGAAGACGTCGTCGAGGACGAGGACGGGCTCATTGCCCTCGGACCGCAGCAGGTCGTACGAGGCGAGCCGAAGGGCCAGGGCGTACGACCAGGACTCCCCGTGGCTCGCATACCCCTTCGCCGGCAGGTCGCCGAGCTTCAGCAGCAGCTCGTCGCGGTGCGGACCGACCAGCGTGACGCCCCGCTCGATCTCCTGTTTGCGCACCTCGGCGAGCGCCGCCATCAGCTGTTCGTAGAGCTCCTCCCGGGTGTGCCCGGTGCCGGGCGCGGAGGGGCGGTACTCCAGCAGAATCGGTCCTCCGGCGGGCGCGAGCTGGTCGTACGCCTTGTCCGCGAGCGGCTGCAGTACGGCGATCAGGTCGAGCCGCTGGGCGAGCAGCTCGGCCCCGGCCCGCGCCAGGTGCTGGTCCCAGACGTCCAGGGTGGAGAGGTCCATGCCGCGGCCGCCGTGCCGCCGTGCCATCGCGGCCGACTTCAGGAGCGTGTTGCGCTGCTTGAGCACCCGGTCGTAGTCGGAGCGCACCCCCGCCATGCGCGGTGTGCGGGCGGTGATGAGCTCGTCGAGGAAGCGCCGGCGCTCGCCGGGGTCGCCCTTCACCAGGGCGAGGTCCTCGGGCGCGAACAGCACGGTCCGTACGATCCCCAGCACATCACGCGGCCTGACCTGCGAGGACCTGTTGATGCGGGCACGGTTGGCCCGGCCGGGGTTGAGTTCGAGCTCGATCAGCTGGGAGCGCTCGCCCTGGGTGACGGCGGCGCGGATGACCGCGCGGTCCGCCCCCATCCTGACGAGCGGGGCGTCGGAGGCGACGCGGTGGCTGGAGAGGGTCGCGAGATAGCCGACGGCCTCGACCAGATTGGTCTTGCCCTGGCCGTTGGCGCCCACGAAAGCGGTGACGCCCGGGTCGAGCGGGACCTCGACCCGGGCGTAGGAGCGGAAGTCGGCCAGCGACAGATGCGTGACGTGCATGGTTGGGCGCCGACCTTCTTCCCCCGGCGGCTGTGCACCGCGGGGTGCACAGCCTGTGGATTACTTCTTGGACTCGACCGCGTGGCCACCGAACTGGTTGCGCAGCGCGGCGATCATCTTCATCTGCGGGGAGTCGTCCTGACGCGAGGCGAACCGCGCGAACAGCGAGGCGGTGATCGCCGGCAGCGGGACGGCGTTGTCGATGGCGGCCTCGACGGTCCACCGGCCCTCGCCGGAGTCCTGGGCGTAGCCGCGGAGCTTCGCCAGGTGCTCGTCCTCGTCCAGCGCGTTCACCGCGAGGTCGAGCAGCCAGGAACGGATGACCGTGCCCTCCTGCCAGGAGCGGAAGACCTCCCGCACGTCGGTGACGGAGTCGACCTTCTCCAGGAGCTCCCAGCCCTCGGCGTAGGCCTGCATCATCGCGTACTCGATGCCGTTGTGGACCATCTTCGCGAAGTGGCCGGCGCCGACCTTGCCCGCGTGGACCGAGCCGAACTCGCCCTCCGGCTTGAGCGCGTCGAAGATCGGCTGGACCTTCGCCACGTCCTCGGCGGAGCCGCCGTACATCAGCGCGTAGCCGTTCTCCAGGCCCCAGACGCCGCCGGAGACGCCGCAGTCGACGAAGCCGATGCCCTTGGCCGCCAGCTCCTCGGCGTGCTTCTCGTCGTCCGTCCAGCGCGAGTTCCCGCCGTCCACGACGATGTCGCCGGGGGAGAGCAGTTCGGCCAGCTCGTCGATGGTGGACTGGGTCGCGGCACCGGCCGGAACCATGACCCACACGACGCGGGGCCCCTTGAGCTTGCCCACAAGCTCTTCGAGGCTGTGGACATCGGCGAGGTCCGGATTGCGGTCGTATCCGATGACGGTGTGGCCTGCGCGGCGGATGCGCTCGCGCATGTTGCCGCCCATCTTGCCGAGACCGACGAGACCGAGCTCCATCAGAGATTCCTTAAGCGTCGTGTGCGGTTTTCCCGGGTCCGAGCCTACGCCCGGACCCGGGTGCACACCTGTGGGGTCAGCCGCTCAGGCGATCCCCTGACGACAGGCCTCAGCCGGAGAGACGCACCGGCATGATCAGGTACTTGTACGCCTCGTCCGCCTCGGCGTCCACGGCCGGCTTGCCGCTCAGCAGCGCCGGCTTCGTGGAGGTCGTGAAGGACAGCTGGGCGACCGGGGAGTCGATGGCGCTCAGGCCGTCGAGCAGGAACGTCGGGTTGAAGGCGATCGAGATGTCGTCGCCCTCCAGCTGCGCGTCCACACGCTCCACAGCCTGTGCGTCGTCGCTCGAACCCGCCTCCAGGATCAGCACGCCCTGCTCGAAGCTCAGCCGGACCGGGGTGTTGCGCTCGGCCACCAGGGCCACACGCTTCACGGCCTCGACGAAGGGGGCGGTCTCGATCACCGCGACCGAGTTGAACTCGGTGGGGAAGAGAGTCCGGTACTTCGGCAGGTCGCCCTCGAGCAGCCGGGTGGTGGTGCGGCGGCCCGCGCCCTCGAAGCCGATGAGGCCCTCGCCCTTGCCGGAGCCCGAGAGCGCCAGGGTGACCGTGTCGCCGCTGGTGAGCGCCTTGGCGGTGTCCAGGAGGGTCTTCGCGGGCACCAGGGCGACCGCGGAGGCGTCCGGGGACTCCGGCTTCCACAGGAACTCGCGGACCGCGAAGCGGTAGCGGTCGGTGGAGGCCAGCGTGACCGTGTCGCCCTCGATCTCGATGCGCACACCGGTGAGGACGGGCAGCGTGTCGTCGCGGCCGGCGGCGATGGCCACCTGCGCGGCGGCGGAGGCGAAGACCTCACCGGGGACCGTGCCGGTCGCGGTGGGCATCTCCGGCAGCGCCGGGTACTCCTCCACAGGCAGGGTGTGGAGGGTGAAGCGGGAGGAGCCGCAGACCACCGTCGCCCGTACACCGTCTGTGGAGATCTCCACCGGACGGTTGGGGAGGGCGCGGCAGATGTCGGCCAGCAGTCGGCCGGAGACGAGGACGGTGCCGTCCTCCTCGACCTCCGCCTCGACGGACACCCGGGCCGAGACCTCGTAGTCGAAGCTCGAGAAGCTCAGGGCGCCGTCCTCGGCCTTCAGCAGAAGGCCCGCGAGCACGGGCGCCGGCGGACGGGCCGGGAGGCTGCGGGCCACCCAGGCCACCGCCTCCGCGAGTACATCGCGCTCCACCCGGATCTTCACCGGAACCGCCTCCTGCTTGTTGCTGGCTCTTCGTCGACTGCGGGAACCAGTCTGACGTACGCCGCCGACACTCGGTGCTGCTCCGGGTCAAGTCGCGACAAGAGCGCGCCGGAGCTCCGGCGCCGAGTTGTGCACAGGCCCCACTTCGAAGCGGATTCCGAGCTAACTCTATGTGGGAGTAGTAGTAGGGCCTGTGGAAACGGTGGATAACCCCGTATGCGCAGGTCAGGGCCGGTTTTTTGTCCACCGTGCCTGTGGGTGGAGCCGGTGGACAACTGGGGTTCTCTGTGGACACCCAAAAGTTCTGCACAGCCCATGCACAGGCCATGGGGAGTTCTCCCCAGCGCTGTCCCCAGCTTTACCCACGTTCCCCACAGCCCAACCGTCCCCCTTGGTGTGACGGCTTTCACTCGACGCGGTGAGGAGGGCCGATTCGTTGCCGAACAGTGGACAGGGCTGTGGAGAAGCTGTGGGCAACAGACCCCACCCTGTGGGCAGCCAGTGGACAACCGTCAGGACTCCCTGTGGACGAAAGATTCATCCACAGCCTGTGGACATCATTTACCAACAATTCCCCAAGGGTCTGAGCTGGGGTGATGGCCTGTCACCAGGCTTGCCTGTGGACACGTTCCGGATAACTCGACAGTCCCCACCCTGTGGACGGGAGATCATCCCCCAATCTGTGGAGAACCCGCCACCGGAACGGAGTAATCGAACACCCCGGTCGGCGGACAAGACCTTGGACGACCCCGGGAAGCGCGCGAGAAGGGCTCCGGACGGCCCCGCGGAGGCCTCGAAAGGGCCGCGAGGAGTCCCCGGAGCATCCTCGTGAGGCCTTGGCGATACGCCGAAGGGCGCCCAGGGAGGTTGTCCCGGAGCGCCCTTCGGATGCTGCTGAAGCGGTTCGTCAGCCGTTCTTGATGCGGTTGGTCAGCTCGGTGACCTGGTTGTAGATGGAGCGCCGCTCGGCCATCAGCGCGCGGATCTTCCGGTCCGCGTGCATCACCGTCGTATGGTCACGGCCGCCGAACTGCGCGCCGATCTTCGGCAGCGACAGGTCCGTCAGCTCGCGGCACAGATACATGGCGATCTGCCGGGCCGTCACCAGGACGCGGCTGCGCGAGGACCCGCAGAGGTCCTCCACCGTCAGACCGAAGTAGTCGGCCGTGGCCGCCATGATCGCCGGCGCGGTGATCTCCGGCGAGGAGTCCTCGCCGCCCGGGATCAGGTCCTTGAGGACGATCTCGGTCAGCCCCAGGTCGACCGGCTGCCGGTTGAGGCTCGCGAAGGCCGTGACCCGGATCAGCGCGCCCTCCAGCTCACGGATGTTCCGCGAGATCCGGGAGGCGATGAACTCCAGGACCTCCGGCGGCGCGTTGAGCTGCTCCTGCACCGCCTTCTTGCGGAGGATCGCGATGCGCGTCTCCAGCTCGGGCGGCTGCACGTCGGTGGTCAGACCCCACTCGAAGCGGTTGCGGAGCCGGTCCTCCAGCGTCACCAGCTGCCGGGGCGGCCGGTCCGAGGAGAGCACAATCTGCTTGTTCGCGTTGTGGAGCGTGTTGAAGGTGTGGAAGAACTCCTCCTGCGTCGACTCCTTGCTCGCGAGGAACTGGATGTCGTCGACCAGGAGGATGTCCACGTCCCGGTAGCGCTTCCTGAAGGCGTCGCCCTTGCCGTCGCGGATCGAGTTGATGAACTCGTTGGTGAACTCCTCCGAGCTCACGTAGCGCACACGCGTGCCCGGGTAGAGGTTCCGCGCGTAGTGGCCGATCGCGTGCAGCAGGTGGGTCTTGCCGAGGCCGGACTCCCCGTAGATGAAGAGCGGGTTGTACGCCTTCGCCGGCGCCTCGGCCACCGCGACGGCGGCCGCATGCGCGAAGCGGTTCGAGGAACCGATGACGAAGGTGTCGAAGAGGTACCGGGGGTTCAACCGTGCGTGCTGCTCCCCGGGAGCCCCCCCCTGCGTGCCGGACGAGGACCCGTGGCCGCCCCCAGGGCCGGGGACGGGACCGCCCGGCCGGGGGCCGGGGCGGGCACCGTGGTTCTGCGGGTCCGGCAGCTCGGTGCGCTCGGACCGCTGCGGCTCGTAACCCCGGGGCGGCTCGTCGTAGCGCGACTGCCGCGACTGATCGGGGCCGGTGTACGGGGCCCGCTCCTGGTAGCCGCCCATCCGGGACTGCTGCCAGCCCAGGTCCTCCTGGGTACGCGGCCAGGTGCCCGGGTCGGGCCGCTGCTGGCCGTAGTCGGGGTAGGCGGGGCGTGCCGTGGGCAGACCGTCGTCGGGCATCGGCCGATGGCCGTAGCCCTCGTACTTCTCGTACTGCTCGGGCTGCGGGCGCTCGTCGTAGCGGGACTGCTGCGACGGAGGCGCCGGCGGAGTCGGCTCGCCGACGGAGTCGTCGACGGTGATCGCGATCCGGATCGGGCGGCCGCACTCACGGCTGAGGGTCTCGCTGATCAAGGGCGCGAGCCGGCCCTCGAGGACGCGCTTTCCCCACTCGTTGGGTACGGCGAGGAGCGCCGTGTCGGCGACCAGGGCGAGCGGCTGGCAGCGTTCGATCCACTGCTTGTCCTTGGGCTCGATTCCCTGCTGGCCCTCGGCGAGGAGCTGCTCGAGGACGCGTGGCCACACTGCGGCAAGATCGGCAGGTACGTCAGCCACAGGGCACGCTTTCTCGCAGGTCCCACGATGGTGTGGTTCTCGGGGACGGTGGGTCGGTGTCCGTGAGGACGGGGGTCCGTGAGGACAGGTGGGACAGAACGGAAAAGAATGTGGAGTCCGTCCACGGTAGTCGCGGCGGCTGACGTGGTTCAAGTTGTTGTCCACAGCCTGTGCACAATGGGGGGTGGCGACAGGTCGGTTTGACCGGATGGCGTAGCCGCGCGTACCGTAACCAGGTCGAGTTGTCGATGGCTGCTGCCGCCTGCCTCCGATGGGCAAAGATCACGATCTGTGATCGTTTAGCGGTGCACTCGGGCGTATTGCGAGCTACTCGTGGGCGCACGGTGACAGCCAGGCGATGTCCCGCCGTCTACGAATCATTTCTGGAGCCCCCGAGTGAGCAAGCGCACCTTCCAGCCGAACAACCGTCGTCGCGCCAAGACCCACGGCTTCCGCCTGCGGATGCGCACGCGTGCCGGCCGAGCCATCCTTGCGAACCGCCGTTCCAAGGGTCGCTCTGAGCTGTCCGCCTAAACCGCTTAACAGGTCATGACGTGCTGCCTACCGAGAATCGGCTGAGGCGGCGCGAGGACTTCGCAACCGCGGTACGCCGAGGGCGCCGGGCCGGTCGCCCGCTCCTCGTCGTCCACCTACGCAGCGGTGCAACGAACCCGCACGCGCCTGGGGAGAGCGCTCCCCCGACGCGTGCGGGTTTCGTCGTGAGCAAAGCCGTGGGTGTTGCGGTCGTACGCAACCAGGTGAAGCGTCGCCTCCGCCATCTCATCCGCGATCGGCTCACCGAGCTGCCCCCCGGTAGCCTGGTGGTCGTACGGGCGTTGCCCGGAGCCGGCGACGCCGACCACGCACAGCTGGCCCGAGACCTGGACGCCGCTCTCCAGCGGCTGCTGGGAGGGGGCGCGCGATGAAGTACCCGCTGCTGGCTCTCATCAAGCTGTACCAGTGGACGATCAGCCCGCTCCTGGGCCCCGTCTGCCGGTACTACCCGTCGTGTTCCCACTACGGATTCACGGCCATCGACCGGCATGGCGCGATCAAGGGCACGGCCCTGACCGCCTGGCGCATTCTGCGGTGCAACCCGTGGTCGCCCGGCGGTGTGGACCATGTCCCCCCGCGTAAGCGCCCCCGCTGGCACGAAATGCTGAGGAACGCGCTGCGCGGCGACAAGGGCGGGTCCACCGCCGAGACGAGCCCGGCCGCAGAGACCTCGCCCAATGCTCAAGGAGCCTGATTAGTGGACACGATTGCCAGTCTGTTCAGCTTCATCACCTGGCCCGTTTCCTGGGTCATCGTCCAGTTCCACAAGGTGTACGGGGCGGTCTTCGGCCCTGACACGGGCTGGGCCTGGGGCCTGTCCATCGTGTCCCTCGTGGTGCTCATCCGTATCTGTCTGATCCCGCTGTTCGTCAAGCAGATCAAGTCGACGCGGAACATGCAGGCGCTCCAGCCGAAGATGAAGGCGATCCAGGAGCGCTACAAGAGCGACAAGCAGCGTCAGTCCGAAGAGATGATGAAGCTGTACAAGGAGACGGGCACCAACCCGCTCTCCTCGTGCCTTCCCATCCTGGCGCAGTCGCCGTTCTTCTTCGCTCTGTACCACGTGCTGTCCAACATCGCCGAGGGCGACAAGGTCGGCGCGATGAACCAGGCGCTGGTCGACAGCGCCCGGCAGGCCCATATCTTCGGTGCCCCGATCGCCTCGAAGTTCATGGACAGCGCCGCCGACGTCGCCGCGCTCGACGCCTCGATCGTCTCGGTCCGCATCGTCACCGCGATCATGATCGTCCTGATGTCGGCCTCGCAGTTCTTCACCCAGCGCCAGCTGATGATGAAGAACGTCGACCTCTCGGTGAAGACCCCGTACATGCAGCAGCAGAAGATGCTCATGTACATCTTCCCGGTGATCTTCGCCGTCATGGGCATCAACTTCCCCGTCGGTGTCCTCGTCTACTGGCTGACCACCAACCTGTGGACCATGGGTCAGCAGATGTACGTGATCAACCAGAACCCGACTCCGGGCAGCAAGGCGCAGGACTCCTACCTCCAGCGCCTCCTGAAGAGCATCACCACCCACGGCGAGGTCCGCGGCCGCCGCCGCAAGACCATCGTGAAGATGATCGTCGCCAAGGCCACCAGCGACCGCAACGAGAACGAGCGCCGCTTCTTCTCTGGTCTGACCAAGGCCGGTTTCGTCGCCCAGGCCGACGGCAGCGTGATCAAGGGCGAGACGATCGAGGCCGACGCCGAGGGCGGTGCCACCGCCAGGCGTCAGCAGCCCAAGCGCCAGACCAAGGCCCAGCGCCAGGCCGCCGCGGCCCAGCAGCTCGTGGCCAAGGACACCGAGGACGTCTCCGAGCCGGCCGCCGAAGAGGCGACCACCTCGCTCGAGAAGAAGCCCCAGGGTCCGGCCAAGACTGCCGCGAAGGACGAGCCGAAGGACGAGGCGGGCGACAAGCCGGCCCGCCCGAGCCGTGCCAACTCCGGTGGCTCCCGCCAGGGCAAGTCCGGTCAGCGCAAGGGCCAGCAGCGGCCCAAGCACCCGTCCTCCAAGAAGTAAGCCTCGCCGAAGCAAGAAGGAGTCCATCCGTGACGGAAGGCACCACCTCCGCCGCCGCCTCCGCAGCCGCCGAGGGTGGCGACACCCTGACCCGCCTGGAGCAGGAGGGTGAGATCGCGGCCGACTACCTCGAGGGTCTGCTCGACATCGCCGACCTCGACGGCGACATCGACATGGACGTCGAGGCGGACCGGGCCGCGGTCTCGATCATCAGCGACTCCAGCAGCCGTGAGCTCCAGAAGCTCGTGGGCCGCGACGGTGAGGTCCTGGAAGCCCTCCAGGAGCTGACCCGCCTGGCCGTCCACCGGGAGACCGGTGACCGCAGCCGTCTGATGCTCGACATCGCCGGCTTCCGCGCCAAGAAGCGCACCGAGCTCGCCGAGCTGGGCGCCAAGGCCGCGGTCGAGGTGAAGTCCACCGGTCAGCCGGTCAAGCTGGACCCGATGACGCCGTTCGAGCGGAAGGTCGTGCACGACGCGATCGCCGCCGCCGGTCTGCGCAGCGAGTCCGAGGGCGAGGAGCCGCAGCGCTTCGTCGTCGTGCTCCCGGCCTGAACCCTCACGTAGTCTCGGCCCCGTCTGTTCGCAGGCGGGGCCGATCTTTGTCAGCCTGATAGTCAGCCACCACAGTGCGCTCGTACGCGATGCGTGCGGTACGGAAGGACGGTTCCCGTGACGGAGGCAGCGGAGCTCCCCGAAGCTCCGGAGCAGGCGCGGACAGTCTTCGGTGAGTACTTCCCGGAGGCCGTGCGGTACGCGGAGCTCCTCGCGGACGCGGGTGTGAAGCGCGGTCTGATCGGCCCGCGCGAGGTCCCGCGGCTGTGGGAGCGCCACCTGCTGAACTGTGCGGTCCTCTCGGAGGTCGTCCCTGAGGGCATCACCGTCTGCGACGTGGGCTCGGGTGCCGGTCTTCCCGGCATTCCCCTGGCTCTGGTCCGGCCCGATCTGAAGATCACGCTCCTGGAGCCGCTCCTCCGCCGGACGAACTTCCTCCAGGAGGTCGTCGAGCTGCTCGGCCTCGACCATGTGACCGTGGTCCGAGGGCGAGCGGAGGAGATGCTCGGCAAGATCACTCCTGTGCACGTGGTGACCGCTCGGGCGGTGGCGCCTCTGGACCGGCTGGCCGGCTGGGGAGTCCCCCTGCTGCGCCCGTACGGGGAGATGCTGGCTCTCAAGGGTGATACCGCCGAGGAGGAGATCAACGGTGCGCGCGCCGCGCTCTCCCGGCTCGGTGTGGTGGAGACCTCGGTGCTGCAGGTGGGCGAGGGGATCGTCGATCCGCTGTCCACGGTCGTCAGGGTGGAGGTCGGCGAGAGCCCCGGGGGTGTGCGGTTCGCGGCCAAGCGGGCCAAGGCCGCCCGGACGAGCAAGACCCGTCGACGTCGCTGACCGTCCCATACGTACCATTTCGGAGTGTCGAACGGTCCCGGCCGGGCAGCGGGGGCATGGTGTTTCACGTGAAACGTCGCTCACTGCTGCAGGGGATCATCAGCCGCGGTCGCGCGGCTGCCACGCCCCGGGACCGTAGACCCCGTGTGAAGCCACCCGCGAGGGTTACGGAGATGTCCACAGAGGTGGATTCACCCACAGAACCACCGGCCTCGCTGGTTCACGACCCCGAAAGCATGGCAGGCTCTCCCCATCGCGAGCCTGAAGCCGAGGAGAGTGAATCCTTGCGGTCCGACGCCAACATCGCGGGACCGATGACCGATCCGGTCCCCGGTCCCCGAACCGAATCGGTGGGGGAGGATGTTTCACGTGAAACACCGCCCCCGATGGACGACACCCCCATTGGTCGTGCTGCCCAGCTGGCAGTAGAAGCCTTGGGTCGTGCCGGTGAGGGTCTTCCCCGCCCGGCGCAGACTCGCGTGATGGTGGTCGCCAATCAGAAGGGCGGCGTGGGCAAGACGACCACGACGGTCAACCTTGCCGCGTCCCTCGCCCTGCACGGTGCCCGGGTCCTGGTCATCGACCTGGACCCGCAGGGCAACGCCTCCACCGCACTCGGCATCGACCACCACGCCGAGGTCCCTTCGATCTACGACGTCCTGGTGGACAGCAGGCCGCTCTCCGAAGTGGTGCAGCCCGTCATGGACGTCGAAGGCCTCTTCTGCGCCCCCGCCACCATCGACCTCGCGGGTGCCGAGATCGAGCTGGTGTCGCTGGTGGCCCGTGAGAGCCGCCTTCAGCGGGCGATCCAGGCCTACGAGCAGCCGCTCGACTACATCCTGATCGACTGCCCGCCCTCGCTCGGTCTCCTCACGGTCAACGCCATGGTGGCCGGAGCCGAGGTGCTGATCCCGATCCAGTGCGAGTACTACGCGCTCGAGGGGCTCGGGCAGCTTCTGCGGAACGTCGACCTGGTACGAGGGCATCTCAACCCCGCGCTCCACGTCTCGACGATTCTGCTCACGATGTACGACGGCAGGACGCGGCTTGCCTCCCAGGTCGCCGACGAGGTGCGCACGCACTTCGCCGAGGAGGTGCTGCGGACCAGCATCCCGAGATCCGTCCGGATCTCCGAGGCCCCGAGCTACGGGCAGACGGTCCTCACCTATGACCCGGGCTCCAGTGGCGCCCTGTCGTATCTCGAAGCGGCACGCGAGATCGCCCTGCGGGGGGCCGCAGTGCACTACGACCCGCAGCACGCCCATGTAGGGCACCAGAACAACCAGCGCAGCATGTCGGAGGGGATCCAGTGAGTGAGCGACGTAGGGGATTGGGGCGTGGGCTCGGTGCGCTGATCCCCGCTGCTCCCCAGGAGCGGCAGGCGCCGACGGTCGGCGTCGGGGCGGGGGCGACCTCCCCCGGTGCGGTCCCGTCCCTGTCGTCGGACCGCGGGGTGGCCGCCGCCAAGCTGGCGACGCTCCCGCAGAGCGCGCAGTCCCCGGAGTCCGCGCTGTCGTGGAACGAATCCGACGCGGTGGTCCGGCCGGAGCCTCCGGCAGGGGCCTACTTCACGGAGCTTCCGCTCGACGCGATCGTTCCCAACCGGCACCAGCCCCGTGAGATCTTCGACGAGGACGCTCTGGCGGAGCTCGTCATCTCCATCAAGGAAGTCGGCCTTCTCCAGCCCGTGGTCGTGCGCAAGGTCGATGACGAGCGCTATGAGCTCGTCATGGGCGAGCGTCGCCTGCGAGCCTCCAGGACCGCGGGACTTGAGCGGATTCCGGCGATCGTCCGGGACACCGACGACGAGAAGATGCTCCTGGACGCGCTCCTGGAGAACCTTCACCGGGCCCAGCTGAACGCGATCGAAGAGGCTCACGCTTACGAGCAGTTGCTCAAGGACTTCGGCTGCACTCATGACCAGCTCGCGGAGCGGATCGGGCGGTCCCGTCCGCAGATCTCCAATACGCTGCGTCTTCTGCGGCTCTCGCCGCCGGTGCAGCGGAGGGTCGGCGCCGGAGTGCTGTCCGCCGGCCATGCCCGGGCCCTGCTCGGTGTGGAGGACCCGGAGGCCCAGGACAAGCTGGCCTTTCGGATCGTCTCCGAAGGTCTCTCGGTGCGTTCGGTCGAGGAGATCGTGAGCCTCATGGGCTCCGAGGAGTCCGTCGGTACGGTCAAGCCGAAGGGACCGCGTGCCGGCGGTCGTGTCTCGCCCGCGCTGACGGAGCTTGCCACCCGGCTCTCGGACCGCTTCGAGACCCGGGTGAAGGTCGATCTGGGGCAGAAGAAGGGCAAGATCGTCGTCGAGTTCGCGTCGATGGAGGATCTGGAACGGATTCTGTCGACGCTGGCTCCCGGCGAAGGCCGGGTCATGGACAAGAAGAACGCCGAACAGGAGGCGGAGAGCTGATTCTCTTCGCTTCCTGAGGCTGCCCTGGGCGGGCTGTGCTCCGGTCTTCACCGGAACGCGGCCCGCCCTTTGTCTGTGTGCGGTGTCTTCCCGATCGCCCGATCGATACGATTCCAAGAGGCGTATCCGTGCTCGATGGCGAGGGAATGAGGAGCGGCAGTGGGGCGTCGGCTCGTACCGCTCACGCTGGACAACCTTCCGGACCTGCCCAAGCGGTGTCGCTCCTGTGTCTTCTGGGAGCTGGACCCGGTCAGTGGAGAGGCTGCGGTGAAGACCGGCCGGCCGGAGCTGGAGAAGGAGGCCTGGATCTCGGGCGTCCTCCTGGAGTGGGGGTCCTGCGGTCGGGTGGTCTATGTCGACGAGGTGCCGGTCGGCTATGTCCTCTACGCTCCCCCGGCCTATGTGCCGCGTTCGACGGCCTTTCCGACGAGCCCCGTGGCCGCCGATGCCGCGCAGTTGATCACGGCCTGGATCATGCCCGGCTACCAGGGCCAGGGGCTCGGCCGGGTGATGGTGCAGACCGTGGCGAAGGATCTGCTGCGGAGGGGCTTCAAGGCCATCGAGGCGTTCGGGGACGCCCGGTGGAAGGAGCCGGCCTGTGTCCTGCCGGCTGATCATCTGCTGGCGGTGGGCTTCAAGACCGTCCGTCCGCATCCTGCCTTCCCCCGACTGAGGCTGGAGCTCCGGACGACGCTGTCCTGGAAGGAAGACGTCGAGATGGCCCTGGACCGGCTTCTCGGCGCCGTACAGAAGGAGCCCGTCCTGCGGCCGCTCTAGATGCCCGGACACCAGAACGGCCCGCCCCCAGAAGGGGCGGGCCGTTGGCGTTTCACGTGAAACAGCAGCTCTGTTTCACGTGAAACGAGCGAGTGCGTGTCAGGCCTTGGTCGGCTCGACGAAGCCCTCGAGGTCGCGGAGGATGGCGGCCTTCGGCTTGGCACCGACGATCGTCTTCACGACCTCGCCGCCCTGGTAGACGTTCAGCGTCGGGATGGACATGACGCCGTACTTCGCAGCCGTGGCCGGGTTCTGGTCGATGTTGAGCTTCACGATCTCGATCTCGCCGTGCTCGGCGGCGATGGCCTCGAGCGACGGGGCGATCTGGCGGCACGGGCCGCACCATTCGGCCCAGAAGTCCACCAGGACGGGCTTGTCGCTCTTGAGGACGTCCTCTTCGAAGGAAGCGTCGGTCACAGTCTTCAGGGCCACAGCGGCCTCCTTGATCTCGCGGGGTGTGGGTGGGGAGAGACGGGTCAGACCGCGGGGGTCTCGGCCAGCTTCTCGCTGTCGGCGAGAGCGGCCAGGAAACGCTCGGCGTCGAGCGCGGCGGAGCAGCCGGTACCGGCGGCCGTGATGGCCTGGCGGTAGGTGTGGTCGACGACGTCTCCGGCGCCGAAGACGCCGACGAGGTTCGTGCGGGTCGACGGGGCGGCCACCTTGAGGTAGCCCTCCTCGTCGAGGTCCAGCTGGCCCTTGAAGAGCTCCGTCCGTGGGTCGTGACCCACGGCGATGAAGAGGCCGGTGACGGGCAGCTGGCGGGTCTCACCGGTCTTGGTGTCGCGCAGGGTCACACCGCTGAGCTTCTGCTCACCGTGGATCTCGGTGACCTCGCTGTCCCAGGCGAAGGAGATCTTCGGGTCGGCGAAGGCGCGCTCCTGCATGGCCTTGGAGGCACGCAGGGTGTCGCGGCGGTGGACGATCGTGACGGACTTGGCGAAGCGCGAGAGGAAGGTGGCCTCCTCGATCGCGGTGTCGCCGCCGCCGACGACGGCGATGTCCTGGTCCTTGAAGAAGAACCCGTCGCAGGTGGCGCACCAGGAGACACCGCGGCCGGAGAGCGTGTCCTCGTTCGGGAGGCCGAGCTTGCGGTGCTGGGAGCCGGTGGTCACGATGACGGCCTTGGCACGGTGCACGGTGCCGGCCGTGTCGGTGACGGTCTTGATGTCACCGGTCAGGTCCACGGCGATGACATCGTCGGGGACCAGCTCGGCGCCGAAGCGCTCGGCCTGGGCCCGCATGTTGTCCATCAGGTCCGGGCCCATGATGCCGTCACGGAAGCCGGGGAAGTTCTCGACCTCGGTCGTGTTCATCAGCGCGCCGCCGGCGGTCACGGCGCCCTCGAAGACCAGCGGGTTCAGCGACGCTCGGGCGGTGTAGAGCGCTGCGGTGTACCCCGCGGGCCCGGAGCCAATGATGATCACGTTACGGACGTCGCTCACGGGTTTCTTCCTCGTCTCTGCAGACTGCCACTGCCTACGGGGCGGTTGTCTCGGTCGCTCTCACCCCACCCAACGGATCCTAAGGGGCGTACATTCCCGAAACCGCCGCACGGCACCGTTGCCGGACGGGGAGAGAGATCAGGGGCGGGGGTAGCTCTGGCTGAAGAGCAGATCGGCAGCCGGGCTTCCGCTCTCTGTGGCCCGGTCCGCACAGGAGGCGTCGAGCACATAGGCCTGGATCCGGGTGCTGTCCGCGGGGTCCGGCATCACGAGCAGATAGGCGGGCGTTCCCTCGTATTCGCCACGCTCATGGCCGAGCACCGCATCGGTGCGGCCGGTGCCGGCCAGGACACAGCCGGGCACGGCGGTGGCGTCCCTGTTCAGCTGAGGGCCCGTGGGGGTGACAGCCTCGGCGGACATCGACTCGGGCCCGATGCCCCGGGGCGTCTTGGCGGTGCTCTCCTCGGCCAGGAGCGCCTGGACCCGGTCCTCGACCGGAGAGCCGGAGAAGGGGCTCAGACTCCCCCCTGCGGCGGTGGCGGCCTTCTTGGTGTCCGCCGCCGTACCTCCCTGGTCGAGGTTGCTCGTCTGGCTCAGGAACAGGCTCGTCCCCAGGATCACGGCGCCGAAGGCGGCACCGAGCGTCGAGAGCAGGGCGATCCGGCTGCGGCGTGGCCTCTTCGTCCGGCCGGGGCCGGTGGCTGCGCTGGGGCGGCCCGCAGGGCGGTCGGAGACGGGGGTCCGGGAAGAGGACGGGGCCGTCTCGGACGGCGCGCGCGATGTTTCACGTGAAACGGGGGTGCCGTTCTCCGGCGTGGTCGCGTTGAGGAGGGCTTCGGCAGCGAGGGCGGCATCGATGCGGCCGGCGATGTCCGCGGGCATACGGGGCGGCCCGGGGAGGGTGCCCAGAAGGCCACGGATCTCCTCCAGGGAGGTCCGTACGTCGGCGCAGAGCGGACAGTCGTCAAGGTGGCGGCGTACGGCGACGGCGCGGCTCGGCGAGAGCAGCCCTTCGGTCAGATCGGAGATCTCCGAGACGTCCGGGTGCTGTGTTGTGTCGGCCTTGCCGGTCGTGGAAGTCACGCGCGCCCACCTCCGCCCTTCACAGCAGCTGGATCAGTCGGTCCGGTATCCGTCGGCCCCGGCACCTGTGGGACGGATGTCCCCGGCGTCCGGTTCCTTCCCCCATCGGAGGCCTCGTTACCCACGGTGTCGGCGCGCAGATGAGTGACCATCGGAAGCAGCCGTGCGCGCCCGCGTGCGCAGCGGCTCTTCACGGTGCCGGTGGGAACGCCGAGGATACGGGCCGCCTCCGCGACCGGGTATCCCTGCATGTCCACCAGGACGAGTGCGGCGCGCTGGTCTGCGGGGATCGCGGCGAGCGCGGCGAGCACTTCGCGGTGGACGTCCTGCCGCTCCGCAGGCGCCTCGGCCGACTCATGGGGTTCGAGGAGCTGCTCGAACCGATCGGTGTCATCGACGGGCGAGGTCCTGCGGGAGGCCGTCTTGCGTGCGCGGTCGAGGCAGGCGTTCACGGTGATGCGGTGCAGCCAGGTGGTGACGGCCGACTGGCCCCGGAAGGTGTGGGCGGCCCGGAAGGCCGAGATCAGAGCGTCCTGAACGGCGTCGGCGGCTTCCTCGCGGTCCCCCAGGGTCCGCAGGGCCACCGCCCACAGCCGGTCCCGGTGCCGCCGCACGAGCTCGCCGAAGGCATCCGGGTCTCCGGCGACATGGCGAGCCAAGAGCTCCTGGTCGCCTGTGGCCTCGTCTATCGGATCGTCCAACGGTGAGCCCCCTCCGGTGCGGCGGTCAGCCCATGACCTTGATCTCGCTCAGCTTGCCGCGGAAACCGCCGTCGGCGGCGGGCAGTTCCGTGAGCCAGAGCAGAACGTAGCGGGTGGTGACGGGTTTGGTGGGCTTCAGCGTCACGTCGGTGCCGTCTCCGGACGCCTGGGTCGTGAACGAGTCCGGTGAGGAGGGCGCCGACGAGGAGTCCGAAGGTGCGGTGCGCAGCTCCACCGAGGTGTCATCCAGGAACGACAGCTCGACCGAGCTGATCTCCTGCGACGTGCCCAGGTCGAGTACGAGTCCCACTCCGGCCTTCAGGTTGGCGAAGTTGGGGCCGAAGTAGCGATCGGTGTACCAGAAAGTGCCGGGGTCGCCGTCGTAGGCGAGGTCTATGGCCTGTGGCTTCTCCGAGCCATTGCCCAGCGGGTCGAAGTCGTGGGCGGATTCGATGGCGATCGGCTTGGGCGGCGGCGGCTTCTCGTCGGCCGTCGGCGTCGGGCCCGGTGTCTTGGGAGTGGCCTCGGGACCGAGGAGCCGGTCCGCGATCTGCCAGCTGCCCAGGCCCAGGGCGGCGATGAGGAGGGCGGACACGGCCCACTTCAGCGCTGTGCCCGTGCGGCTCTGGAGCGGGGGCGGCGGGGCGACGATCGGCTGCGTGGCCTGAGGGCGCTGCTGGGGGCGGCCGTACGTGCCCTGCTGGTACGTCGTGCGCTGGTACTCGGGCGGTGCGGCGAACTCCGGCTCCGGCGGCTTCACGCGGGGCATCGCGGCCACGGCCTTGGCCAGCTCGTCCGGGGTGGTGCAGGGCGGTTCCTGGCGTGAGGCGGTGGCCCCGTCGTTGGCCAGGGCGCGCATGGCGATCTCGGAGAGGCCCCGGTGGACACCGGCGCGGACCTGGTCGGGCGGGAGCAGGCCGACGCCCTTGGGAAGCCCGGAGAGGCCGTAGGCGTCGCTGTCGTACGGCCAGCGTTGGGTGAGAGCGGCGTACAGGAGCGCGCCGATGGCCTCGGTGTCGCTGCGCTGCGGGCGTTCGGCGGTGATGCCGCGCAGGGCGGCGTTCACGGCCAGGCCGCGGATCCGGTACTGGCCGGTGGAGCTGCGCAGGACGGCGCTCGGGGTGAGCCGGAGGTGGGCGAGGCCTTCGCGGTGGGCGGCGGCCATGGCCTGGGAGACCTGGGTGACGAGCTGGTAGGCGTCGTGGGGTTCCAGCGGGCCGGCCGCGAGCAGCGCGGTCAGTTCGGTGGAGTCGGGCAGCCACTCATGCACGACGTACACGAGGTCGTTCTCCTCGACGGCGTCGAGGACCTGGACGAAGCGAGGGTCGCCGAGGAGGGCCGAGGAGCGGGCAGCGGCCAGGACCGAGCGGGCCCGGGGGTGGTCGGCGGGCAGCAGGTGCACCCCGACGGCACGCCGCAGTTTCTCGTCGACGGCACGCCAGCTGCTGAAGCCGTCCAGACGGGTGACGCACTCCTCCAGCCGGTAGCGTCTGGCCAACTTGTGGCCGCTGTGCAGTTCCGGTGCCGTGAGGGAGGGCTGTTCGCCGCTCTGTCGTTCGACCGCCTTCTTCTCCGTGGCCTCGGCGGTCTGCTCCGCCGTCTTCTGCTCTTCCGCCACCCCGTCGGTCGCGGCCGTGCCCGCCTTGGCGGTCAGCGGGTCGTCACCGCTGTTGTCGGCCACGTCGACGGCAGCCGTGCTACGTTCCGCCACCGTCGTTCCTGCCTCCCCATCCGTTGCGCCACATCCAACAGCCAAGCCAATTGTGCCCACAGTCGGACGCTATGCACGACACGCGGTTCCCCCCGATGGTTGTGCGGGACCCGTCGGTTCAGCGTCCCAGACGTCCGCGCACCATGCCGACCAGGGTGTTCAGCTCCGCGATCCGCATGCGCTTGGCCGCGACGAAGAAGACACCGAGGAGTACCGCTCCGCCGACGAGCAGGGCGACGAGCGAGCCCAACGCGCCTTCGCCGAGGAGCTTCAGCAGGCCGAAGCCGACGGCGCCGGAGACGATGGCGGCGGGCACGGAGGCCATGCAGAGGCGGGCGTAGGTCCGCATCACCTGGGCGCCGTCCAGGTCGCCGCCAAGCCGCTTGCGGAGGCGGCGCCACGCGATGCCGACACCGACGGCGTAGGCGAGCCCGTACGAGGCGGCCATGCCGACGACGGCCCACTGGGCGGGCAGGAGGACGTAACAGAGGGCGGACGCCGCTGCGTTGACGGCGGCGACGATGACCGTGTTGTAGAAGGGCGTCCGGGTGTCCTCGTAGGCGTAGAAGCCGCGGAGCACGACGTACTGGACGGAGTAGGGGATCAGGCCGAGGCCGAAGGCCATCAGGATGAAGCCCATGCTCTGGGCGGCCTGGATGCCGCTGGAGGCGTAGAGCAGGGTGCACATCGGGACGCCGAGCGCCAGGAAGGCGAAGGAGACCGGGACGATCGCGACGGCCGAGTTGCGCAGCCCCTGCGAGATGTCGTCCCGGACGGCGCCGGGGTCGTCGTCGTGGGCGGCGCGGGAGATCCGCGGGAGCAGCGCGGCCATGACGGAGACGGTGATGATGGCCTGCGGCATGCCCCAGATCAGCTGGGCGTTCGAGTACGCGAGGAAGCCGGCGCCGTTCTTTCCGGACTCCTCACCGGCGGCCGTGGCGAGCTGGGTGACGACCAGGACGCCCGCCTGGTTGGCGAGGACGAAGAGAACGGTCCACTTGGCGAGCTTGACGGTCTTGCCGAGCCCGTGGCCCTTCCAGTCGAAGCGGGGCCGGAAGCGGAAGCCGGTCTCACGCAGGTACGGGATCATCGCGAGGGCCTGGACGGCGAGCCCGAGCAGGGTGCCGATGCCGAGCAGGCGGATGCCGTCGTCCGGGATGGTCTGCACACCCATCTGGGACTCGGCGGAGGTGCCGTAGACCCAGATGAACAGGCCGAAGGTGACGATCATGACGATGTTGTTGAGGACCGGGGTCCACATCATCGCGCCGAACTTGCCGCGTGCGTTGAGGATCTGACCCATCACCACGTGCACGCCCATGAAGAAGATCGTGGGCAGGCAGTAGCGGGCGAAGGTCACGGCCACGCTGTTGGCCGCGGCGTCGTCGGCGATGGTGTTCGACATCAGCCGGATGAGCAGCGGGGCCGCGAAGACGGCGAGGGCCACGATCGCGCCGAGCGCCACCATGACCAGGGTGAGCAGCCGGTTGGCGTAGGCCTCGCCGCCGTCCTCGTCGTTCTTCATCGAGCGGACGAGCTGCGGGACGAAGACCGAGTTGAGACCGCCGCCGACGGTGAGGATGTAGATCATCGTCGGCAGGGTGTAGGCGATGGTGAAGGTGTCACCGAGCAGTGCGGCGCCGAGCGCGCCCGTGATCACCAGGCTGCGGACGAAACCGGTGAGCCGGGATACCAGGGTGCCGGCGGCCATCAGCGCGCTCGACTTCAGCAGTCCGGAGGCACGGCCGGTCTTCTTGGGAGCGGGGGCGGGCATGGGGTCCGGTTCCGGAGCGGGCGGCGGTACCTGGCCGGGCGTCTGCTGGTCCCGGTAGAGGTGTGCGAAGGCGTCAGGCTCGGGCTTCTCCTCGCCGGCCCGGGTGACGAGGTCGTCGACGCCGGTGAACTGGACCGTGCGCGCGTCGTCGCCGTACGGCAGGTGGCGGGAGGTGCCGTCGGGCTCCGGCGCGGGGGTCTGTGCCCACAGCCGGGGGTCGGGAGCGTGCTGGGGCGCGGCCGGCTGCTGGTAGAGCGGCTGCGGCTCCTGGTAGGTGCCGGGCGGGGGCGGCGGGTGCGCGGCGCGGTCGTAGAGGGCCTCGGACACCGGGTCCTGCGCGGAGAGGTCCTGGGCCCGGTAGGGGTCGTGGGTGTACGCGTCCTGGACGTAGGGGTCCTGGACGTACGGGTTCTGCGGGTGGGCGTCCTGCGCGTAAGGGCCTTGTGCGTAGGGTCCCTGTCCCTGCGGCCCCTGCTGTGGGGGCGGGACCGGTGGGTAGCCGGAATCGGGAGGTGTCGCGGGCGTCCCACCGGACGGCGCGGTGCCGCCCGGGCCCTGGCCGCGGTCACCGTCGTACGGCGCGTTCATGGTTACCCCACCTCATCGTCCCCGGCCGACCGGCCACGACATCGCTCAACGGTCCACTTTCTCACCCGCGCCCGACGGGTCGCCGCTTTCGGGCCCGGTGTCCGGTGTCAGGTCACTCGGCTGCTCGGGTTCATCCCCGTCGGCCTCCGCCGTCGGCGCCTCCGCCTCCGTGTCCGTGTCGGCCTCCGTCTCGTCCGGCGCCGGGTCGGACTCCGCCGCTTCGGCCTCGGCGTTCCGAGCGGCCAGCCGCTTGCGCTGGCTGTACATCCGCACGCCGGCCAGGACGAGGAGGAGGACTCCGCCGGCGATCACGAGCATCACCGTGGCGGTGATCTCGGAGACCTTCACGTTGAAGGTCATCGGCTGTCCGTACGGGGTGCCGTCGTCCGTGTAGAGCTGGGCGGTCATCGGCACCTGGCCGTTGACGTTCGCGGACGCGTGGAACTTCACCGACTGGCTGTGGCCGCCGCTGATCTTCACGGGCAGTTCGGCGATCGCCTCGCCGTTCAGCGTCAACCGGTTCTTGTTGCTGGAGGTGAGCCGCAGCACCAGGTGCACGTCCTGCAGCAGCTGGTTCTGGACGGTCACGGGGATCGTCGCGCTGCGGCCGGACAGCATGAGGTCCGACTTGTCGACCAGCTGGACGCCCTCGGTGAGGGTCTGCAGATACTCCAGGACGTTGCCCCGGTAGATGGCGGCCGTTCTGGCCTGACCGCGCCAGGAGGTCGACATCTCGCGGTTGATCGCGTTGCCGAACGGGGTCACCACGCGGTCGGGCAGGGTCAGGATGACCTTGAAGTCGTTCAGTTCGTCGCGGGTGGTCTTCATGTCCCGGAAGGCCTGGACCGGCAGCTCCCGGTCGCGCAGCTTCTTCGGGTACCGGGAGCCGGCGGGCACCGCGGTGGACGCGTCGGGGTCCGCCTTGGCCGCGGCGGCCACCAGCAGATCGGTCGGCTGGCTCCAGCGCCGGTCGGAGAGGCCGTGCAGGGCGGTCGCCATGGTCTGCGCCTGGGCGACGGTGGGGACGCGCTGCGGGGCGACCACGATGCTGCGCTGGTCCTCCGGCTGCTCCAGGGTGATCGCGAGGGACTGGGCGAGGAACTCCTGGACCGCGAGCGTGGAGTTCTCCGCGCGGACCATGTCGCCCTCGAACGCGGTGGACAGCAGAGCGTCGCTCACCACGGCCGTGGTGCTGCCGTCGCCGAAGGGACGAGCCGCCGTGGGCGTGTACGGGAGGTCGTCGCGGACACTGTCGCTGCGGGCGATCACCTTGTCGGCGCCGGCGGAGGTCGCCACGGCCAGGATCGAGGGGTCGACGGCGCCTTCGGCGGGCCAGGCGAAGTCGGTGGAGGGCTGGACGTGGAGGATGGTCTCCACCGTGCCCGCGGCGAGGGCGGTCGCCGACTGGAGGTGTCCGAGCGAGCCGGGCACGTCCTTGCCGCGGTGGGCGAGGGAGGCCAGGTCGGGGTCCGCGAAGGGAAGGGCGACGACCTTGCGGCCCTGGACCGCCTTCTCCAGTGCGTTCAGCCAGCGCTCGGCGACGGCCTGGTTCCTGCCGGGGACGTGCAGGGTGCCGTCCTTGACGCGGTAGCCGTTCGCCATGGCGTCGACGGAGGCCAGCAGGTCCGGGTCGAGCACCCAGGTGACCGGGAGCTCCTTGCCGAGTGAGACGAGCTGGTCGAGCCGCCCGCCCGGCTTCAGCTCGGTCGCCAGGGCGTCGTCCTCGAAGACCGGGGTCTGCTGATCGTCCGTGGCCGTCTCCGCCGAGACGTGGGCCGAGGAGATCAGCGGCCACAGATAGGCGAGCTGCGTCTTCTTCTTGGTGGCCTCGGGCTGGTACGGGACGAAGGTCCGCTCGATGCCGAGCACCCGGTCGTAGCGCCGGTCCGAGGTCTGGCCGGTGAGGGAGACGCCCAGCTGGTAGACGCCCGCCTCGTCGAGTCCGAGTTCGGAGACCGGCACGGAGAGGGAGAACTCCGCACTCAGGCCGGCGCCCAGTCGGGGGACGGCGACGGTGGGGGCGTCCTCGAGGGGAGCCGGGTCACTGTCGCTCCGGTAGCCGGTGCGCGCGGTGACCTGCTCGATCTCGCTGCGGCTCGTCATGCGCGGCCCGACGCGCAGGTCCACGGTCGCGTCGGTGATGGTCTTCTTTCCCCGGTTGGTGACCGTCCCGGTGACGGTGACGGTGTCGCCGTCGACGGGTGCGCTCGGGCTCAGCGTGTCGAGGGACACATCGACGGTCTTCGAGACGGCGGCGTCCTCGGCGGCGGCTGCCGGGGAGGAGGCCCCCGGCGCCTGGAGCAGTCCGGCGAGGAGCGGCGCGCCGAAGGCGACGGTGATCGTGCGCCGCAGCCATCGGCGGGCAGGTGAGGGACCGGTTCCCTGGATGTCTGCCGCCTCGGCCACGCGTTCGCCCGTCCTCGTCGTTGTCTGTGGTGCCAGTGGTGTAGATGGTTCCCGGTTGCTGTGTCCAGGCATGGTAACGAGGCACGCTGGGAGCAAGTGCCGGGGACTGCTCCAGCCGATCTCCTCAGGAGCCCTCGGTCGGCAGCTCAGGAGGCCGGGTCCCCGGGAAAACGAGGACGTCACCGCGGGCCGGGGCACGTACCCTTTTCTGTTGTGCCGAACGCCAACGAAGACACCCCGACTGCCCTGAGCCAGGTGCAACACCGCGCGGTCAGTGAACTGCTGCGTGTGTCCCCAGCCGCCGACGACCTTGCCCGCCGTTTTCAGGAGGCCGGGTTCAGCCTCGCGCTGGTCGGTGGCTCGGTACGGGACGCGTTGCTCGGCCGGCTCGGGAACGACCTGGACTTCACCACCGACGCCCGACCCGAGGACGTACTGAAGATCGTCCGTCCATGGGCCGACGCCGTGTGGGAGGTCGGCATCGCCTTCGGCACGGTCGGCTGCCAGAAGGACGCCCGCGTCGGGGACACCGTTCAGCGCTTCGAGATCGAAGTCACCACGTACCGCTCGGAGGCGTACGACCGGAGCTCGCGCAAGCCCGAGGTCTCCTACGGCGACTCCATCGAGGAGGACCTCGTCCGGCGTGACTTCACCGTCAACGCCATGGCCGTGGCCCTTCCCGAGAAGGAGTTCATCGACCCGTACGGTGGCCTTGAGGACCTCGCCGCCCGGGTGCTGCGTACGCCGGGTACGCCGGAGGAGTCCTTCTCCGACGACCCCCTGCGCATGATGAGGGCCGCGCGTTTCGCCGCTCAGCTGGACTTCGAGGTAGCCCCCGAGGTCGTCACGGCGATGAACGAGATGTCCGGCCGGATCGAGATCGTCTCCGCCGAGCGCGTCCGTGACGAGCTCAACAAGCTGCTGCTCTCGGCCCACCCGCGGAAGGGTCTCGGTCTTCTCGTGGACACCGGGCTCGCCGACCACGTGCTCCCGGAGCTGCCCGCGCTCCGTCTGGAGAGCGATGAGCACCACCGCCACAAGGACGTCTACGAGCACTCCCTGACCGTGCTTGACCAGGCGATCGACCTGGAGGAGGACGGCCCCGACCTGGTGCTGCGCCTTGCGGCCCTGCTCCATGACATCGGTAAGCCGCGTACCCGTCGCTTCGAGAAGGACGGCCGGGTCTCCTTCCACCACCACGAGGTGGTCGGCGCGAAGATGACGAAGAAGCGCATGACCGCGCTCAAGTACTCCAACGAAATGATCAAGGACGTCTCGCGGCTGGTGGAGCTGCATCTCCGCTTCCACGGGTACGGGACCGGTGAGTGGACCGACTCGGCCGTGCGCCGCTACGTCCGTGACGCCGGGCCGATGCTTTCGCGTCTGCACAAGCTGACCCGCTCGGACTGCACCACCCGCAACAAGCGCAAGGCGTCCGCGCTCTCCCGTGCCTATGACGGCCTGGAGGACCGCATCGCCCAGCTCCAGGAGCAGGAGGAGCTGGACTCGATCCGCCCCGACCTCGACGGCAACCAGATCCAGGAGATCCTGGGCATCGGCCCCGGCCCCGCCATCGGGCAGGCGTACAAGTTCCTGCTGGAGCTCCGGCTGGAGAACGGGCCGATGGAGCACGACAGTGCCGTCGCCGCGCTCAAGGAATGGTGGGACACACGGGACTGAACCGCGTCAGGGCGCAGCGATGTTTCACGTGAAACACGCGCGCTCCCGACATCTGCGAGGGGTGGTGTTTCACGTGAAACATCACCCCTCGGTGCGTTCCCGCCGCAACGCCAGAGCCATCACCGCGTAGATCACGGCCACCAGGACGACCAGCAGGGCGGATCGGCCGTCGGGCGGCAGCATCAGCGCCGCGACCCCCGCCGCCGCCACGAAGGCGACGTTGAACAGCACGTCGTACAGCGCGAAGACCCGGCCTCGGTAGGAGTCGTCCACGGACGTCTGCACCACCGTGTCCGTCGCGATCTTGGCTCCCTGGGTGATGAGGCCGAGGAGGAAGGCGGCGACGAGGAAGGGGACGGGGGCGAAGGTCAGGGCCAGTGCCGGTTCGAGCACGGCGGCCGTCGCCGCGCACACCGTCATCCAGCCGAAGGGGCCGAGTCGTCCCACCGCCCAGGGGGAGAGCACGGCGGCCGCGAAGAAGCCCGCGCCCGAGGCGGCGACGGCGAGACCGAGGAGTCCGAGCCCCTCGGACTCCGTGGAGCTCCAGGCGTAGCGGCTGAGCATGAGCACGGTGACGAGCAGGGCGCCGTAACAGAAGCGCATGAGGCCCACCGCGAGGAGAGCAAGGGCGGCGGGCCGCCGTTCACCGAGGTGCCGGAGTCCGGCGGCCAGGCCTCGGGCCGTCGAGGCCAGGGCCGAGGTGAGGCGCTGCGGCACGAGGCCGGGGTCGGGACCGAGGAGCTCCCGGGACATCCGCAGGGAGGCGAGGGCCGCGCAGAGGTAGAGGACGGCGCCGAAGGCCACCACGACCGCGTCGGACTTCCCCGCGGCGAGCTGGACGCCGAACGCGAGACCGCCGCCCAGGGTCGCGGCAAGGGTGCCGGCGGTGGGAGAGAGCGAGTTCGCCACGACCAGCCGCTCGGCGTCGACGACCCGCGGGAGGGAGGCGGAGAGCCCCGCGAGCACGAAGCGGTTGACGGCGGTGACGGAGAGCGCGGAGGCGTAGAAGAGCCAGTCGGGGACGGAGGCGAGGACGAGCACGGCGGTCCCGCCGGCGAGCAGGGCGCGCAGGAGGTTGCCGTAGAGGAAGACCTGGCGTCGCTGCCAGCGGTCGAGGAGCACACCGGCGAAGGGCCCGACGAGCGAGTACGGGAGCAGGAGGACCGCCATGGCGGAGGCGATCGCGGTCGGCGAGGTCTGTTTCTCGGGGGAGAAGACGACGTACGTGGCCAGAGCCACCTGGTAGACGCCGTCGGCGCACTGGGAGAGCAGCCGCACGGCGAGCAGACGGCGGAAGTTCGTCAGGCGCAGGAGTACGCGCAGATCCCGTACGACGGACATGGCAGCAAGACTCACATACGAAGAGGGCCCCCGGGGCGGCGCCTCGGGGACCCTCTTCGGTAAACGTGCGGAGCTTTAGCGCTCGACCTCGCCCTTGATGAACTTCTCGACGTTGGCGTAGGCCTCGTCGTCGAAGTACTGCACCGGCGGGGACTTCATGAAGTAGCTCGACGCGGAGAGGATCGGGCCACCGATGCCGCGGTCCTTGGCGATCTTCGCGGCGCGGAGGGCGTCGATGATGACACCCGCCGAGTTCGGGGAGTCCCACACCTCGAGCTTGTACTCCAGGTTCAGCGGGACGTCGCCGAAGGCACGGCCTTCGAGGCGCACGTACGCCCACTTGCGGTCGTCCAGCCAGGCCACGTAGTCCGACGGACCGATGTGGACGTTCTTCTCGCCCATCTCGCGGTCGGGGATCTGCGAGGTGACGGCCTGGGTCTTGGAGATCTTCTTCGACTCCAGGCGGTCGCGCTCCAGCATGTTCTTGAAGTCCATGTTGCCGCCGACGTTGAGCTGCATCGTGCGCTCAAGACGGACACCACGGTCCTCGAACAGCTTCGCCATCACGCGGTGCGTGATGGTCGCGCCGACCTGCGACTTGATGTCGTCGCCGACGATCGGGACGCCCGCCTCGGTGAACTTGTCCGCCCACTCCTTGGTACCGGCGATGAAGACCGGAAGAGCGTTGACGAACGCGACCTTGGCGTCGATGGCGGCCTGCGCGTAGAACTTCGCGGCCTCCTCGGAGCCCACCGGCAGGTAGCAGACGAGGACGTCGACCTGGCGGTCCTTGAGGATCTGGACGACGTCGACCGGCTCCTCGGCGGACTCCTCGATGGTCAGGCGGTAGTACTTGCCGAGACCGTCGAGCGTGTGACCGCGCTGGACCGTGACGCCCTTGTTCGGGACGTCGCAGATCTTGATGGTGTTGTTCTCGCTGGCGCCGATGGCGTCGGAGAGGTCGAGGCCGACCTTCTTCGCGTCGACGTCGAAGGCGGCGACGAACTCGACGTCACCGACGTGGTACTCGCCGAACTGGACGTGCATCAGGCCGGGCACCTTGGCCGCCGGGTCGGCGTCCTTGTAGTACTCGACGCCCTGAACCAGCGAGGCGGCGCAGTTGCCCACGCCGACGATGGCTACGCGAACCGAACCCATTCCGGTTGCTCCCTGTGTGATCGTGGAAGCCCTGCGGTGCGCAGGGCTTCACTTGGCGGTGTCGTCGGACGGATCCGGCCGGGTACTGCCCCCGTGCCGGGGCAGGCCGCCCGTTTCTCCAGAATCGTTGTCGTGCCGAGCGGGGGCATCGGTGCCGGATCGCTGATCCCGCCCTGCCCGCTCGCTCTCGATGAGCTCGTTCAGCCAGCGCACTTCGCGCTCCACGGATTCCATACCGTGGCGCTGCAGCTCAAGCGTGTAGTCGTCGAGGCGCTCGCGGGTCCGGCCCAGGGAGGCGCGCATCTTCTCCAGACGCTCCTCCAGCCGGCTGCGGCGCCCTTCGAGGACGCGCATCCGCACCTCCCGCTCGGTCTGCCCGAAGAAGGCGAAGCGTGCGGCGAAGTGCTCGTCCTCCCAGGCGTCCGGGCCGGTGTGGGAGAGGAGCTCCTCGAAGTGCTCCTTGCCCTCGGGTGTCAACCGGTAGACGATCTTGGCCCGGCGTCCTGCGAGTGAGGCGGCGAGAGCCTCCTCGGGAGCGCTGCCCGGTTCCTCGATCAACCAGCCGTTGGCGACCAGCGTCTTGAGGCAGGGGTACAGCGTTCCGTAGCTGAAGGCCCGGAAGACGCCCAGCGAGGTGTTGAGGCGCTTCCGCAGCTCGTACCCGTGCATCGGAGCCTCGCGCAGCAGGCCGAGGACGGCGAACTCGAGGATGCCGGAACGTCTGCTCATCTGTCGCCTCCTCCACCGTCTTCGGGACTCTTATGCCGTGCTGATGTATCGACTCGATACATCAGCACGATAGAACGGCCTGAGAGTCTCGACAAGTGGGACCGCAGTGACCGGCGTCACATCGTCAATTCACAGCGTTCGACTTGCCTGATTTGAGGTGAAGTCCGGCCCTAGGTGGGTTTTGGCCGTGCGTAGTCTGTGCGGCATGCAGATCACCGGGAACCGAGCATTGCCGTGGGGCGTCAGTGCTCCGGGTGACCGGCTGCGGTACGGAGGGACCTCCGATGGGGTTCCAGCCGTGCGCATTTCGGGGGGACCGGAACTCAACTGCCGCTTCCAGGCGCCTGTGCGCCTGCCCGAGGAGTAGTCGTTCGATGAGCGAGCATCGTCGCAAAATGCCGCCGCAGCAGCCGCCGACGGGCGGTCGCGCGGCGGCACGGCGCGCTGCCCAGCAGCCGGTGGGCCGCAGGTCGGCCCCGGCCCATGACGTCGGTACGGGGGCCCCTTCGGCCTCGTACGGGCCTGCTTCCTCCCATGGGGAGGAGCAGCGCCCCTACGGGGGTCGCGCCGAGGCCCGTAGGGCCGCCCAGCGCGGCAGCCGCAGGAAGGGGGCCGACACCGGCCCCGGAGGCCCCGGTGACCCTGGTGGGTCCGGTGGCGGACGGCGTGGCGGCGGCGGTGGCGGCCGTGGCGGCGGCCCCGGTCGGGGCGGCGCCGGAGGGCGTCCGCCGGGCAAGAAGCGGATCATCGACTACCCGCGGTACGGCAAGTACGGCTGGCGTCGCTGGGTGCCGTCGTGGAAGCTCGTGACGGGCACGTTCCTGTTCTTCGCGGCGAGCCTGATGGGCGCGGCGGCGTTCGCTTACTCGAAGGTGGAGATCCCCAACGAGGCCGAGACCGCGATCTCGCAGAACAACATCTACTACTGGGCCGACGAGACCCGCATGGTCGCGACGGGCAGTGGCACCAACCGCCAGATCGTCCCGTTCTCGAAGATCCCGAAGTCCATGCAGAACGCGGTGATCTCGGCGGAGAACAAGACCTTCTGGGACGACTCCGGAGTCGATCCCATGGGTATCGCCCGTGCCGTGTGGAACATGGCCAAGGGTGGCGACACCCAGGGCGGTTCGACCATCACCCAGCAGTACGTGAAGAACAACCGGCTGGACGACCAGTCGCAGACCCTCACCCGGAAGGTGAAGGAACTCTTCATCTCCATGAAGGTCGGCGACGAGGTCGAGAAGGACGACGTCATGGCCGGCTATCTCAACACCGCGTACTACGGTCGCGGCGCGTACGGCATCCAGGCGGCGTCCCGCGCCTACTTCAACAAGGACACCGACAAGCTCAACCCCAGCGAGTCGGCGCTGCTCGCCGCGGTGCTGAAGGGTGCGACGTACTACGACCCGGCCGGCTACCCCGAGATCGACTCCGAGGCCACCCCCGAGAAGAACACCGCCCGGGCCACCAAGCGGTGGCAGTGGATCCTCGACGAGATGGAGAAGGACGGGCACCTCTCGGCCGAGGAGCGGGCGAAGTACAGGACCTTCCCCAAGCTTCGGAAGCCCGGCCAGAGCGCCAACCTGAGCGGCCAGATCGGTTACCTGGTCAAGACCGCCAACGCGAACATCAAGGCCCAGTTCGGCATCAGCGTGCAGGAGCTCGAGCGCGGCGGCTACGAGATCTACACCACCTTCGAGAAGCCGAAGGTGAACGCGTTGGAGAGCGCGGTCAAGAAGGTCATCAAGGAGAACATCGACCCGAAGAAGCGCCCCAACGACGACACGCACGTCCAGTTCGGTGGTGCCTCCGTCGACACGGCGACCGGGAAGATCGTCGCTCTCTACGGCGGTGTCGACGCGACCAAGCACTTCAGCAACAACGCCGACGCCACCGGCGCCATGGTCGGATCGACGTTCAAGCCCTTCGTGCTCGCCGCCGCGATGAAGCACGGCGTCCGGGACCCGGAGCTCGGGGCGGTGCAGGACGCGTCCACCCGCAGGCTCGTGGACCCGGACAAGAGCCGCTATTCCGGCAAGAACAACCTGACGATCCGCAAGTACAACGGCGAGATCTGGAAGAACGAGGACGGCGAGGAGTGGCAGCAGGCCAATGACGGGGACGAGAGCTACGGCGCCATCTCCCTGCGCCGGGCCATGATCCGCTCCGCCAACTCGCCGTACGTGCAGCTCGGCATGGACATCGGCATCGACAAGGTGCGCGAGACCGCCGTAGAGGCCGGACTGCTGCAGAGCTCCCTCGTCCAGGGCGAGGTCCCCTCGTTCTCCCTCGGCATCTCCAGCCCGAGCGCCATCCGCATGGCCGGTGCCTACGCGACCTTCGCCAACGAGGGCGAGCAGAACGACCCCTACTCGGTGCAGAAGGTCAAGAAGGACGGCGTCGTCAAGTTCGAGCACAAGGCCGCCGCCAAGGCGCCCTTCTCGCCGGCCATCGCCAGCAACGTCACGGACGTTCTCCGGAGCGTCGTGGACGACGACGAGGGCACCGGTAAGAACGCCCGCATCCCGGGCCGTGCCGTGGCCGGCAAGACCGGTACGACCGACGACAACATGTCCGCCTGGTTCGTGGGGTACACCGCGCAGCTGGCGACCGCGATCGACATGTACCGCTACGACGACGACGACACCAAGAAGAACCGCGAGTTCCTCGAGATGTACGACACGGGTGGCCAGGACTCGATCCACGGTTCGTCGTTCCCCTCGGAGATCTGGCAGGACTACATGACCGACGCCGTGGAGGGCATGCCGGTCGTGGACTTCCCGAAGCCGGAGAAGCTGGAGGGCGCCGAGCCCGTCTTCGGTGGTGGCGCCAAGAGCCCGACGCCGACGCCGTCGCCCACGCCGACGCCCACCAAGACGACGCCGTCGCCGACGACGACCACCCCGACCCCGCCGACGACGACTCCCCCGCCGACCTCCAGGACGCCGAAGCCGGGCAAGACGACCTGTGACGTCCTGGACTGGAACTGCAACAACACCGGGGAACCGGGCGATCCCGGAGGCAACACCGGGGAGCCCACCACCACGGCGCCCACCAACACCGACGAACCGGATCCGACCGACTCACCGACGGACGGTGGCAACGGAGGCGGGGGCGGGGGCGGCAGGCCCGAAGACGGGACCTGGATTCCCTGATCCCGCCCGGCGGGACACTCCCTGAGGGCCGCCGCGTCCGCTCCGTACCTTCCGTACGGGCCGGCCGCGGCGGCCCTCGCCGTTTTCCCGGGGACGTACGGCAGGATGTCCCCCATGCCGAGCCTCCAGAAGTCGAGCGCGCCGCAGGACCGGTCGCAGGGCCGCTCGCCGACGGTCAGCCCCACCCGCCGGGACACGGTGGCCGCCGCGGGCAGCGAACTGATCGGCGGCCCCTACGGCCGCAGGGCGTCGGCCTACGGCGGGCAGCTGACGCCGGTGCGGGTGATCGCCCTCGTGGCCATCGGCATGTTCGCGCTCGGCATGGTGCAGAAGCTGCCCTGCTACAACTGGGCCTGGTTCCGGGGCACGACCTCCCAGTACACCCACGCCTGCTACTCGGACATCCCGCACCTCTTCTCGGGGCGGGGCTTCGCGGACGGTCTGGTGCCCTACTTCGACCGGCTGGGCGGCGACATACCGTTTCTGGAGTACCCGGTCCTGACCGGTCTGTTCATGGAGGTCGCGGCCTGGCTGACGCCCGGCGGCGGCGACACGATGCAGCAGGAGCGGGCGTACTGGCTGGCCAACGCGGGTCTGCTGATGGTCTGCGCGGCCGTCCTCGCGGTCTGTGTGGCCCGGACGCACCGCCTGCGGCCCTGGGACGGCCTCCTTGTCGCCCTGGCGCCCTCGATCGCGCTCACGGCCACGATCAACTGGGACCTGCTGGCCGTCGCGCTGACCGCCGCGGCGGTCCTGATGTGGTCGCGCGGGCGTCCGCTGGCCTTCGGTATCCTGCTCGGCCTCGCCACCGCCTCCAAGCTCTACCCGGTCCTGCTCCTCTGCCCGCTGCTGCTGCTCTGCTGGCGGGCCGGGAAGTGGCGTGAGTACGGGGCCGCGGTGCTCGGCGCGTGCGGCGCGTGGCTGGTGGTGAACCTGCCGGTGATGCTGCTCGCCCCCGAGGGCTGGAAGCAGTTCTACGTCTTCAGCCGGCAGCGGAACGTCGACTTCGGTTCGGTCTGGCTGCTCGTCAGCCAGCGCACGGGCATCGCGATCCCGCCGGACCGGGCCAACCTGTACGCGCTGCTGCTGATGGCGGCGGCGGTGGCAGGCCTCGCCTACCTGGCGTTCACGGCGCCCCGCAGGCCCCGCTTCGCCCAGCTGGCGTTCCTGGTCGTCGCCGCGTTCGTGCTGACCAACAAGGTCTACTCGCCGCAGTACGTCCTGTGGCTGGTCCCGCTGGCCGCTCTGGCCCGGCCGCGCTGGCGCGACTTCCTCGTGTGGCAGGCGTGCGAGGTCATGTACTTCGTGGGCGTCTGGATGTACCTGGCGTTCACGACCAGCGGAAACAAGCAGGGTCTGCCGGTGGACGGCTACCAGTTCGCCATCGTGCTGCACCTGCTCGGCACGCTCTACCTGTGCGTGATGGTCGTACGCGACATCCTGAGGCCCGAGAAGGACCCCGTCCGGCAGGACGGCGCGGACGACCCCTCGGGGGGCGTCCTGGACGGTGCGGAGGACGTCGTGGTGGCGGGCAGGGCAGCGCATCCCGCCCGGCACGCGGCCGCTGCCGTGGAGGGGCCGCGGGTGGAATGGGGCACCCCCGGAGAGCAGAGCTCCCGGGGGTGAGGGGGTAAGGCCGGATCAGCGCTCAGCGCTCAGCGTTCGACGATCCGGTCGAACTGCGTCGTGGTGTGGCGCAGATGGGCCACGAGCTCGTCGCCGACCCGGGGTTCCTGGGCGTCGGCGGGCACGAACAGGATCGACACCTGCATGTGCGGCGGCTCGGCGAACCAGCGCTGCTTCCCGGCCCAGACGAAGGGCGACAGGTTCCGGTTGACGGTGGCGAGACCGGCTCGTGCGACGCCCTTGGCACGCGGCATCACGCCGTGCATCGCCTTGGGGGCCTCCAGGCCCACCCCGTGCGAGGTGCCGCCGGCGACGACGACCAGCCAGCCGTCCGAGGCGGCCTTCTGCTGGCGGTAGCCGAACCGGTCGCCCTTGGCGACCCGGGTGACGTCAAGGACCGCGCCCCGGTACTCCGTGGCCTCGTGGTCGCCCAGCCACAGCCGGGTGCCGATCCGGGCGCGGAACCGGGTCTGGGGGAACTGCTGCTGGAGACGGGCCTGTTCCTCGGCCCGCAGGTGGCTGACGAACATGGTGTGCAGCGGCAGCCTGGCGGTCCGCAGCCGGTCCATCCAGCCGATGACCTCCTCGACGGCGTCGGTGCCGTCCGGACGGTCCAGGGGGAGGTGGAGCGCGAAGCCTTCGAGGCGTACGTCCTCGATGGCGGCGTGGAGCTGCTGGAGCTCCTCCTCGCGGACGCCGTGCCGCTTCATCGAGCTCATGCACTCGATGACGACCCGGGCCCCCACGAGGGCGTGGACTCCGTCCACGGACGACACGGAGCGGATGACCCGGTCGGGCAGCGGAACCGGTTCCTCACCGCGGCGGAAGGGGGTGAGGACCAGCAGGTCGCCGCTGAACCAGTCCTTGATCCGCGCGGCCTCGTACGTGGTGCCCACGGCGAGCATGTCGGCTCCGAACCGGGCTGCCTCGTCGGCGAGGCGCTCGTGGCCGAAGCCGTATCCGTTGCCCTTGCAGACCGGGATGACACCGGGGAACTGGTCGATGACGGTCTTCTGGTGCGCGCGCCAGCGAGCGGTGTCGACGTAGAGGGAGAGCGCCATGGCCGGCCCGGAACCTTTCTGATGGCAGCGGTGTATCAAAGGTATGTACGAGACTACGGAAACGTCAGCGACACCACACCGGTCAGCGGCGCGACATGTAGATGTCGAGCGCCTTGTGCAGCAGCTTGTTCAGCGGGAAGTCCCACTCGCCGACGTACTCGACGGCCTCGCCGCCCGTGCCGACCTTGAACTGGATGAGTCCGAAGAGGTGGTCGGTCTCGTCGAGCGAGTCCGAGATGCCCCGCAGGTCGTAGACGGTCGCGCCCATCGCGTAGGCGTCGCGCAGCATCCGCCACTGCATCGCGTTCGAGGGCCGGACCTCACGGCCGATGTTGTCGGAGGCGCCGTAGGAGTACCAGACGTGCCCGCCGACGACGAGCATGGTCGCCGCGGAGAGGTTCACGCCGTTGTGGCGCGCGAAGTAGAGCCGCATGCGGTTGGGGTCCTCGTTGTTGAGGACGGTCCACATGCGCTGGAAGTACGAGAGCGGGCGCGGCCGGAAGTGGTCACGGACGGCCGTGATCTCGTACAGCCGCTGCCATTCGGCCAGGTCCTCGTAGCCGCCCTGGACGACCTCGACACCGGCCTTCTCGGCCTTCTTGATGTTGCGGCGCCACAGCTGGTTGAAGCCCTTGAGGACGTCGTCGAGCGAGCGGTTGGCGAGCGGGACCTGGAAGACGTAGCGGGGCTGGACGTCGCCGAAGCCGGCGCCGCCGTCCTCGCCCTGCTGCCAGCCCATCTTCCGCAGCCGGTCCGCGACTTCGAAGGCACGCGGCTCGACGTGGGTGGCCTGGACGTCCTTGAGCCGCTTGACGTCCGGGTCCTGGATTCCGGACTTGATGGCGGCCGAGTCCCAGCGGCGGATGACGACCGGCGGGCCCATCTTCACCGAGAAGGCGCCCTGCTGCTTGAGGTGCGCCAGCATCGGCTGCAGCCAGTCGTCGAGGTTGGGCGCGTACCAGTTGATGACCGGGCCCTCGGGCAGATAGGCCAGGTAGCGCTTGATCTTCGGCAGCTGGCGGTAGAGGACGAGGCCGGCGCCGACCAGCTCGCCGTTCTTGTCGAACCAGCCGAGGTTCTCCGAGCGCCACTCGGTCTTCACATCAGCCCACGCCGGGACCTGGCAGTGGCTCGCCGACGGCTGGCTCTGGATGAATCCCAGATGCTGCTCACGGCTGATGGTCCTCAGGGTCAGGCTCATGCGGGGCGCTCCTCGGCAGGTGTGTCCCCATCGGTCAGGGGCTCCGGCTCTCGCGCCGAAGCCTACTGTGACCGGGGAGCGCCCCGAATGGGCATGTACGCCCTGACGTGCCGCCGGTCAGCCGACGACGCCGCCGAAGAGACCGCCGTGGGCCATGCCGAGGAAGAAGCCCAGGGCCGCCGCGCCGAGCCCCACGATCAGAGCGAAGCGCTCGCGCGTCGTCACCGAGATGAACTGTCCGTAGGCGCCGGTCAGGATGCCGATCAGGCCCGCCCAGGAGCTCAGCAGATGCAGGTTGTGGAACATCGCGGTGACGAAGGCGAGGACGCCGAGCACCAGAGTCACTCCGACCAGCGTGTCCTGGAGCGGATGGGGTTTGCCGTCGGTGGCGAAGAGGGAGTGGCCGGGGTCGGGTCGCATTGCCTGTGCCATGGAGCACCTCCTGGCGTGCCTGCCGGACGGCGGCGCATCCTAGCGCCGCCGACATCCGTTGTGTACAGATTGCGTCCCCCCACCAGTGAATTTCAACCGGAGGGCGATGTCCGGGTACGCTGTACGGTCTGCACCGGTGTCTGCCCTGGTCCTTCCTGGATCCCGGCGGTGTCCCTCGTTCGCCGAGGGGGACTGTCAGTGGCGGCGGATACCGTTGCTTACGCATCACGACCCTCCTGCCACGGAACGACCGTGGCCGCTGAGTCCAAAGGAGGTGGGTTCCACATGCGTCACTACGAAGTGATGGTCATCCTCGACCCCGATCTCGAGGAGCGCGCTGTCTCCCCGCTGATCGAGAACTTCCTTTCTGTCGTCCGTGAGGGCAACGGAAAGGTCGAGAAGGTCGACACCTGGGGCCGTCGTCGTCTGGCCTACGAGATCAAGAAGAAGCCCGAGGGCATCTACTCGGTCATCGACCTGCAGGCCGAGCCTGCGGTCGTCAAGGAGCTCGACCGACAGCTCAACCTGAACGAGTCGGTCCTCCGGACCAAGGTCCTCCGCCCCGAGACCCACTGAGCTTCTAGCTCAGTGGTCATCGGGTCCGAGTAGCAACACAGCAGCCAGAAGCAATCCCGCCGAGAGGTTCCCCCATGGCAGGCGAGACCGTCATCACGGTCGTCGGCAATCTTGTCGACGACCCCGAGCTGCGCTTCACCCCGTCCGGTGCGGCGGTCGCGAAGTTCCGTATCGCGTCCACCCCCCGCACCTTCGACCGTCAGACCAATGAGTGGAAGGACGGCGAAAGCCTCTTCCTCACCTGCTCGGTCTGGCGTCAGGCGGCGGAGAACGTCGCCGAGTCGCTTCAGCGAGGCATGCGCGTCGTCGTGCAGGGCCGGCTGAAGCAGCGGTCCTATGAGGACCGTGAGGGCGTCAAGCGCACGGTCTACGAGCTGGACGTCGAGGAAGTCGGCCCCAGCCTCAAGAACGCCACGGCCAAGGTCACCAAGACCACCGGTCGCGGCGGCCAGGGTGGATACGGCGGGGGTGGCGGCGGCCAGCAGGCCGGCGGCGGCGGTGGCAGCTGGGGTGGAAACTCCGGCGGTGGCCAGCAGGGTGGTGGCGGTGCTCCCGCCGACGACCCGTGGGCGACCGGCGGTGCCTCCTCCTCCGGCGGCGGCCAGCAGGCCGGTGGCGGCGGTGGCGGCTGGGGTGGAAACTCCGGCGGCGGCTACTCGGACGAGCCCCCCTTCTAGGGCGCAAGCCCTCGAAGCAGCTCGTACCCCCACTTCTTGATCACACAGGAGAAACACCATGGCGAAGCCGCCTGTGCGCAAGCCTAAGAAGAAGGTCTGCGCGTTCTGCAAGGACAAGACCGTCTACGTGGACTACAAGGACACGAACATGCTGCGGAAGTTCATTTCCGACCGTGGCAAGATCCGTGCCCGCCGCGTGACCGGCAACTGCACGCAGCACCAGCGTGACGTCGCCACGGCCGTCAAGAACAGCCGTGAGATGGCGCTGCTGCCCTACACGTCCACCGCGCGATAAGGGAAGGGTGACCGAAAAATGAAGATCATCCTCACCCACGAGGTCTCTGGCCTCGGTGCCGCTGGCGACGTCGTCGACGTCAAGGACGGCTACGCTCGCAACTACCTGGTCCCGCGTGGTTTCGCGATCCGCTGGACCAAGGGTGGCGAGAAGGACGTGGCGCAGATCCGCCGCGCCCGCAAGATCCACGAGATCGCGACCATCGAGCAGGCCAACGAGATCAAGGCCCGCCTCGAGGGCACGAAGGTGCGCCTGGCCGTTCGCTCCGGCGACGCCGGCCGTCTCTTCGGCTCCGTGACCCCGGCCGACATCGCCTCGGCGATCAAGTCCGCGGGTGGCCCCGACGTCGACAAGCGTCGCGTCGAGCTCGGTTCGCCGATCAAGACCCTGGGCTCGCACCAGGTGTCCGTGCGTCTGCACCCCGAGGTTGCCGCGAAGCTCGGCGTCGAGGTCGTCGCCGCGTAACGCTGCCCTTGGCAGTCTGCGCTCAGCAGTGAGGAAGGGCCGCACCCCTCGGGGTGCGGCCCTTCCGCTGTTTCAGGGTCTCTTCTCAGAGGAATCTGGGCGTTTCACGTGAAACATCACCGGGTGGCGCCCGTGACGATCCAGCGGCCGGAGCGGGAGCGCAGCCAGAGCGTGGCCATCCGGACCGACATCATCAGCGTCATCGCCCACCACAGCGCCGTGAGTCCGCCGCCGAGCGCCGGGATCGCGAGGGCGATCGGGGCGAAGACGGCGAGGGTCAGCAGCATGGCCCATGCCAGATAGGGTCCGTCCCCCGCGCCCATCAGGACGCCGTCGAGGACGAAGACCACTCCGGAGATCGGCTGTGAGACGGCGACCACGAGCAAGGCCGGGAGCAGGGTGTCCTGGACCGTGGTGTCGCCGGTGAAGAGCGGGATGAACAGGGGGCGAGCGAGGACGATCAGCGCGCCGAGCACCACACCGGAGACGATGCCCCACTGGACCATGCGGCGGCAGACCTGGCGCGCGCCGTCGGCGTCGCCCGCGCCGAGATACCGGCCGATGATGGCCTGGCCGGCGATGGCGATCGCGTCGAGGGCGAAGGCCATCAGGCTCCACAGGGACAGGATGATCTGATGGGCCGCGACCTCCGCGTCACCGAGCCGGGCGGCGACGGCCGTGGCGATCATCAGGACCGCGCGCAGGGAGAGCGTACGGACGAGGAGCGGCACGCCGGCCTGGGCGGAGGCGCGGATGCCGGCCGCGTCGGGGCGGAGGGAGGCTCCGTGGCGCCGGGCACCGCGTACGACCACGACGAGGTAGGCGGCCGCCATGCCGTACTGGGCGATGACCGTGCCCCAGGCGGAGCCCGCGATGCCGAGGTCCGCCCCGTAGACGAGCCCGATGTTGAGCGCCGCGTTGGCCGTGAAGCCGGCGATGGCCACGTAGAGCGGTGTACGGGTGTCCTGGAGGCCCCGCAGGACGCCGGTGGCGGCGAGCACCACCAGCATGGCGGGGATGCCGAGGCTGGAGATCTTGAGGTAGGTGACGGCGTGGGGGGCCGCGGTGTCGGAGGCTCCGAAGACGTCGACGAGCCAGGGCGCCGTGGGCAGGGTCAGTGCGACGACCGCGGCGCCGAGGAGGAGGGCGAGCCAGATGCCGTCCATGCCCTGGCGGATGGCGGCCTGGAGATCTCCGGCGCCGACTCGGCGGGCGACGGCGGCCGTGGTGGCGTAGGCGAGGAAGACGAAGACGCTGACGGCGGTGGACAGCAGGGCGGCGGCGATGGCGAGACCCGCGAGTTGGGGGGTGCCGAGATGGCCGACGACAGCGCTGTCGACCATGAGGAAGAGCGGCTCGGCGACCAGTGCGGCGAAGGCCGGCAGGGCGAGGGAGATGATCTCGCGGTCGTGTCGGCGGCGGTCGGCCTTGGAGGTCGCGGGGGCCTGGGTCATGGGGGTCAATCTAATCTTCCACAGGTAAGAGATGCAATGCCTCTGGAGTCCTTACTTGATGAGGGTAAGGGGCTTCGGGTGTGGGTCGTTTGTTCTGATCTTGAGCTGGGGGAAGAAGTTTTTCTCCCCCACAGCCCGTGGACGGAAAAACACCAGGTCAGACGGGTGACGTCAGGGTCCTTATGAGTTTGTCCACATGGCTGTCCCCCGCTCCGTGCACAGGTTCCGGGGAGTTCTCCACAGCATCTGGCCCTTCACCCACAGGGCCTGTGGATAACCAGATTGGCTGACGCCCCTCGCGGGCCTACCGTGGACCGGCGCCCGACGCGCCAGAAGCGGACGCGCAGCCACTCTTTGATGATGGCCGTGGCGTAGGAAAGAGTGGCACGGCGAGGTCCGCGGAGCGGACGGGAGGAGGTGGCTTGGTGAGCGTTACCGAGCCCTTGGACGACCCCTGGGCCGACAGCGGACCGAGCGACCGGCTGCCCCCCCGCACCCGCGTAGACGGGCGCGGCCGGGGCAGAGGCCGTGACGACCAGCACGAGCGGGGCGGCGACAGCCCCTGGGACGGGGGACTCTCCGGCTTCGAGCGCGTTCCCCCGCAGGACCTCGACGCCGAGCAGTCCGTTCTCGGCGGCATGCTGCTCTCCAAGGACGCCATCGCGGACGTCGTGGAGATCATCAAGGGCAACGACTTCTACAAGCCGGCCCACGAGACCGTCTACGCCGCGATTCTCGACCTCTACGCCAAGGGCGAGCCGGCCGACCCCATCACGGTCGGTGCCGAGCTCACCAAGCGCGGAGAGATCACCCGGGTGGGCGGCGCTTCCTACCTGCACACCCTGGTCCAGTCCGTACCGACCGCCGCCAACGCCTCGTACTACGCGGAGATCGTCCACGAACGAGCCGTCCTGCGCCGTCTCGTGGAGGCCGGCACCAAGATCACGCAGATGGGGTACGCGGCCGACGGAGACGTCGACGAGATCGTGAACTCGGCCCAGGCCGAGATCTACGCGGTCACCGAGCAGCGCACCACCGAGGACTACCTTCCGCTCGGCGACATCATGGAGGGAGCGCTCGACGAGATCGAGGCGATCGGCTCCCGCAGCGGCGAGATGACCGGTGTGCCCACCGGTTTCACCGACCTCGATTCGCTCACCAACGGCCTGCACCCCGGCCAGATGATCATCATCGCGGCCCGTCCCGCCATGGGTAAGTCGACCCTGGCCCTGGACTTCGCCCGGGCGGCGTCCATCAAGCACAACCTGCCCAGCGTCATCTTCTCCCTCGAAATGGGCCGCAACGAGATCGCGATGCGTCTGCTCTCGGCCGAGGCCCGGGTCGCGCTGCACCACATGCGCTCCGGCACGATGACCGACGAGGACTGGACGCGCCTCGCCCGCAGGATGCCGGACGTCTCGCAGGCCCCGCTCTACATCGACGACTCACCGAACCTCTCGATGATGGAGATCCGGGCGAAGTGCCGCCGGCTGAAGCAGCGCAACGGCCTCAAGCTCGTCATCATCGACTATCTGCAGCTCATGCAGTCGGGCGGCTCGAAGAGGCAGGAGAGCCGCCAGCAAGAGGTCTCCGACATGTCGCGAAACCTGAAGCTCCTCGCCAAGGAGCTGGAGCTCCCCGTGATCGCGCTCTCGCAGCTGAACCGTGGGCCCGAGCAGCGCACCGACAAGAAGCCGATGGTCTCCGACCTGCGTGAGTCCGGCTCGATCGAGCAGGACGCCGACATGGTGATCCTGCTGCACCGCGAGGACGCCTACGAGAAGGAGTCCCCCCGCGCGGGCGAGGCGGACATCATCGTGGGCAAGCACCGTAACGGTCCGACGGCCACCATCACGGTGGCCTTCCAGGGCCACTACTCGCGCTTCGTGGACATGGCACAGACGTGACCGGAGAGCCGGGTGGGTCCGGCCGTGGGGCTGTCCGGGCCTGAAATTCGCAGGCTCCGGGGGAGGTCATCGCGTTGGATGGCCTCCATGACGACATCTTTCGAAGCCTTGCTGCCCGGTACCGAGCGGGCCCTGCTGCACCGCGTCGCGGTCGCCCAGTCGGAGGGCCGGGCGCCTTCCTTCGTGGGGGCGGTGGTGCGCGACGGAGCGCTGGTGTGGAGCGGTTCGCGGAGTTGCGTGGACGGGCACGCCCCGGACGCCGATACGCAGTTCAGGATCGGTTCCCTCACCAAGGTGTTCACCGCCGTGCTGGTGATGCGACTGAGGGACGAGGGCCTTCTGGGACTTGACGATCCCCTGGAGCGGCATCTCAAGGGCACGGGTGTCGGCGAGGTGACGATCGCTCAGCTCCTGAGCCACAGCGGTGGGCTCGCGGCGGAGACCCCCGGTCAGTGGTGGGAGCGTTCGGCCGCCACGCTGCGGCCGGAGCTCTCCGACGTCCTGGGGGAGCAGCCCTTCCTCCAGACGCCGGGACGCCGTCACCACTACTCCAACCCCGGGTACACCCTGCTCGGTTCGCTGGTGGAGGCCGTGCGGGGGGTGTCCTGGGAGGAGGCGCTGCGGCGGGAGATCCTGGAGCCTCTGGGGATGGGCCGTACGACGGTCGATCCGGTCGCGCCGCACGCGGGCGGCTGGGCTGTGCACCCCTGGGCCGATGTGATGCTGCCGGAGCCGTCCGAGTCCCTGGGGCTGATGGCGCCGGCGGGGCAGCTCTGGTCGACGGCGGGGGATCTCGCCCGGTTCGCCGCCTTCCTCGCCGCGGGTGACGAGCGGGTGCTCGCCACGGCCTCCGTGGAGGAGATGCGGGTTCCGGCCTCTCCGGCGGGCGAGGGGGAGTGGGAGGCAGGCTACGGACTCGGTCTTCAGCTGTTGCGCAAGGACGGCCGGACCCTGATCGGCCACACCGGGTCGCTTCCCGGCTTCGTGGCCGCCCTCTGGGTGAGCGTGGAGGACGGGCTCGCGGCGATCGCCCTCGCCAATGCCACCTCAGGGCCGCTGACGGCGCTCGTGGCCGCCGATCTCGTGCGGATCGTGGCGGAGGCGGAGCCGAGGTTCCCGGAGCCGTGGCGCCCGCTTCCGGAGTCCGAGGTCGACGAGGAGCTCCTCGCCTTGACGGGTCCCTGGTACTGGGGGACGTACGCCTACGGGCTGCGGCTCGGCCCCGAGCGGGGAGTGGTGCTCGAACCCTTGCGGGGAGCCGGTCGACGGGCCCGCTTCCGGGCGCTGCCCGAGGGCGGCTGGGTCGGGCTGAACGGTTACTACGCGGGAGAGACGCTGCGGGCGGTCCGGCGCGCCGACGGCAGCGTGAGCCATCTCGACCTGGGTTCGTTCGTCTTCACCCGGGAGCCGTACGCGCCCGAGGACGCCGTTCCGGGCGGGGTGGACGAGGCGGGGTGGCGCGGCCTCTGAGCCGTTCTGTGGTGTTTCACGTGAAACACCACGTCGGGAGTGATGCTGCGCGAGGAGCTGTACGCCGGGCTCGCGGCCCGGCGTGCAGCCGTCTCGTTTGCCGGGTCAGAGGTTCTTCTTGAAGCCCACGTGGGAGGCCTCGAAGCCGAGTCGCTCGTAGAAGCGGTGGGCGTCGGTGCGGGTGGCGTCGGAGGTCAGCTGAACGAGCCGGCAGCCCTGGCGTCCGGACTCCTCGACGGCCCATTCGATGAGCTGGGTTCCCAGGCCGCTGCCGCGCTCGTCGGCGTGGATGCGGACGGCTTCGATGATCGAGCGCGTGGTGCCCCGGCGGGAGAGTCCCGGGATGACCGTCAGCTGGAGGGTGCCGACGACCTTGTCCGCCCGGACGGCCACGACGAGGTGCTGGCGGGGGTCGCTCGCCAGGCGATCGAAGGCGGTGAGGTAGAGGGCGAGGTCGTCCGGGGACTCGCGCTGCGCGCCCAGGGGGTCGTCGGCGAGCATCGCGACGATGGCTTCGATGTCCTCCGCTGTGGCGGGGCGTATCTCAAGATCGCTCATGCCCGCAGCGTACGCCGATGCGCCGGGGTGACCGCTCGCGTGTGAGCAGGCCGTTCGCTCGCGCCCGCGTCCTCCGGCTCCGCGTCAGGCGGGGACGCTCACGCCCTCGACCACCTGGACCAGCGGGGCCAGCTCAGGGTTCTTCGCCGCCTCGTCGAGGGCCTCGCGCAGCGCGCTGTCGTTGGTGGGGCGGGCCTCTTCCAGGAGCTTCAGGCCGGCCTCGGTGACATCGGTGTAGATGCCGCGCCGGTCGGTGGCACAGAGGTACCGGGTGAGCAGACCGCGGTCCTCGAGCCGGGTGACGAGCCGGGTCGTGGCGCTCTGGCTGAGTACGACCGCGTCCGCTACCTGCTTCATCTGGAGGTGCCCGCCCGGGCCGCTGTGCTGGCGGCTGAGGACGTCGAGCAGCGAGTACTCCCGCACGCTCAGGCCGTGCCGGGATTCCAGGGCGCGCTCGAGGTGGGCCTCGATCCTGCCGTGCAGCAGGGAGAGGACGCACCAGCGCTGGGAGAGCGCGGTGAGTGCGGGGTCGGTCGCGGTCATGGTCTCTCCTCGGTCTCTCCTCGGCACCGGAGCGGCTCTCGACCCAGGGTAGACGATGCGACGCAATAATGCGCGTGTGCAAGTAACTCTCTCCCTGGACAGGCGGACCGCCGGGCCCGGGGCAGGCCGGCTAACCGGCCGCCACGGTCAGCGGAGCGAAGCGGCGGCGCCAGTCGCCGGGGAGGTCGGGGAGGGAGCGGACCATCACCGAGGTGGTGATGATGGTGTCGATGCCGTTCTCCTTCGCCCAGCTGAGCAGAGATGTGTGGCGTACGTCGATGTCCGTGCGCAGCGGGCGGTCGGTGGCGGCCGCCAGGGAGGCGATCAGTGCCTGGGCCGTGGCCGGGTCCCGGGCGATCAGCGGTCCGATGACATGGGTGTCCATATTGGGCCAGGCCGCCGCGAAGCCCGTGATCTCGCAGTCCTCCTCCGCGACCCGGAGGTGGTCCGCGAACGCGGGGAGCCGGATGATCATCGGGGTGCGGTCGAGGCCGAAGACCTCGTGGTCCAGGCGCAGAATCGCCTGGAGGTCCTCCGCCGTCGCCGGGCGCACCGGAACCGCCGGGGCGGGCGTGGTGAAGGTGAACCGTCCGAGCACCATCTCCGCCCGGCTCGTCTGCGTGAAGCCCAGCTGCTCGTAGAGGGGCTGGCCGTTCGCGGTGGCGTAGAGCGTGAGCGGTGTCTCCCCGGCCTCCGCGATGACGTGCTCCATGAGTCGGCGTCCCACCCCTTGGCGGGCGTACCGCTCGGCGACGAGCACCATGCCGATCGCGGCGAGCCCCGGGCCGTACGAGGTGACCACGGAGCAGGCGGCCAGTCCGGCTCCGGAGGGGTCGTCGATGCCGTAGCCGGTGCCGGCGGTGAGCAGCAGCCCCCACTTGTACTCCTCGCGCTGCCAGCCCCGGTTCTCGGAGAGGTCGGCGCAGGCGAGGAGGTCGTCCGAGGTGAGGCGCCGGATGGGGAGCTGGGCGAGGGAAGGGGAGATCGGCATGCTGTCAGGCTGTCCGACGCTGTGATCTTCCGTCCAGCGCTTTACCGGATCTGGCCGATACCCGAAAGGCCGTTGATTCCACCTCGCCGCATGAGGACGATGTTTCACGTGAAACCCCGTGGACAGCGACTGCACCTCTTCGACCTCGACGGCACTCTGATCAGGGGCTCGGCCGCGGCGGTGGAGATCTCCCGGCAACTGGGGGTCCTCGACGAGATCACCGCCCTTGAGGAGAGCTTCCTGCGGGGCATGACCCCCGACGAGTTCGCCGTCCGGGCCCGCGAGCTGTGGTCCGCGCTCACCGAGGCACAGGTCGCGGCCGCCTTCGAAGGAGCGCCCTGGCTGGAGGGCATTCGTGAGGTCTGGGCCGACATCCGGGAGCGGGGCGACCGCTGTGCGGTCATCTCCCTCTCTCCCGACTTCTTCGTCGAGCGGCTTCTCGACTGGGGCGCCGACGCGGCACACGGTTCACCGTGGCCGGCCGTCCCGTTCACCGAGCCGATCCACCGGCCCAGCATCCTGGACGCGAGGGCGAAGGTACGGATCGCGGGGCGGCTCTGCGCGGAGTTCGGGGTGGACCCCGCCGACTGCGTCGCCTATGGGGACTCGATGTCCGACGCGGAACTCTTCGCGATCGTCTCGGACACCGTGGCCGTGAACGCGGACCACCATCTTGCCGGGCTCTCGCGCCACAGCTACACCGGCGGCGATCTGCGCGAGGCCTACGCCCTGGTCCAAAACAGCGCAGCTTAGTCAGAAAGCCCGCCCTTTGGCCCGAGAACTCCGCTTTCCGTCCGAAGCGCCGGGCGGAGGGGTCATGCTGCGACCACGGAAGCCGGCCAGCGCGAGGGCGAGGCACATGATGGATGCTCCGACCACCACGAGGGCAGCGGAGGACGCGGACGCCCACGAGCCCGGGGCGAGGGACACGGACGAAGCTCGGCCGGCGGCGGACGAGGAGACGCCTGCGGGGGACGGGAACGAGCCGCGAATACCCGGCGGGGCCTCTGCCGACGCGGTCCTCGTACGGCGCACCCTGACGGAGATCGCCCCGGTCGCCGACCGGGTGACCTCGTACTTCTACGCGCTGCTCTTCATCAGGAACCCCGAGCTGCGCGACATGTTCCCCGCGGCCATGGACACCCAGCGGGACCGGCTCCTGAAGGCCCTCCTCACCGCTGCGGAGCACCTGGACGACACTCCGGTGCTCACCGCGTACCTGGAGAACCTCGGCAGGGGCCACCGCAAGTACGGAACCCACTCCGCCCACTATCCGGCCGTGGGCGAGGCGCTGATCGGGGCGCTCGTCCGGTACGCGACGACGACCTGGGACGAGGAGACCGAGGCGGCCTGGGTCCGTACGTACACGACGATCTCGCAGATCATGATCGACGCGGCGGCGGAAGACGAGCGGTCGGCGCCCGCGTGGTGGCAGGCCGAGGTGGTCTCCCATGATCTGCGAACCCCGGACATCGCCGTCGTCACGCTCCGGCCCGACCAGCCGTATCCCTTCCTCGCCGGGCAGTACACGACGCTGGAGACCCCGTGGTGGCCGCGGGTCTGGCGGCACTACTCCTTCGCGTCGGCGCCACGGCCCGACGGGCTGCTGTCCCTCCACGTCAAGGCGGTTCCGGCCGGCTGGGTGTCCAACGCCCTGGTCCACCGGGCGCGCCCCGGGGACGTACTGCGGATGGGCCCGCCGGCCGGGTCCATGACGGTCGACCACGCCACGGACACCGGTCTGCTCTGTGTGGGCGGCGGCACCGGGATAGCGCCGATCAAGGCCCTGGTGGAGGAGGTCGCCGAACACGGGGACCGCCGGCCGGTCGATGTCTTCTACGGGGCGCGCAGCGGTCACGACCTCTATGACATCGACACGATGCTGCGGCTCCAGAAGACCTTTCCCTGGCTCTCCGTCCATCCGGTCACCGAGGAGCAGGGGCGGCTCCCGGAGGCCGTCTGCCGTTACGGTCCCTGGAGCGAGCGCGACGCCTATCTCTCGGGTCCGCTCGGCATGGTCCGTCGCGGGGTGGACGCGCTCCGGGGGGCGGGGTTCCCGGTGGAGCGCATCCGTCATGACTTCCTCGCGGAGCTCGCCCCGGCGGCGGCCTCCGATCAGCCCAGGTCGGGGGCGTGCATCGCGCGCACCCCCTCGATGTTGCCGTCGAGGTAGTGGCGCAGGGAGAGCGGGACGAGGTGCACGGCCGCGATGCCGACCCGGCTGAAGGGCACCCGGACGATCTCGTACTCGCCGACCGGTTCCTCGACCTCGGGGCCGTGGCGCAGCGAGGGATCCATGGAGTCGAGCCGGCACACGAAGAATTGCTGGACCTTCACTCCGGAGACGCCGCCGTCGACGATGTGCTCGACGGTGTCGACGAAGCAGGGGACCACGTCGGTGATCTTGGCGCCGAGCTCCTCGTGCACTTCGCGGTGCAGGGCTTCGACGACGGTGGTGTCGGAGGGTTCCACGCCGCCGCCGGGCGTGACCCAGTAGGGATCCACCCCCGGCTTGGTGCGCTTGATGAGGATGAGGTCGTCCCCGTCGAGCAGGATGGCGCGTGCGGTGCGTTTGATCACGGGCCGTTCGTTCATGGGAAGAAAATGGCCCGTCCCGGGTGTCCTGAAACTCACCAGGCCACGGCGGCCCGCAGCAGTTCCTCATGAGCCCGCGCGATCGGCGGCAGCGCGAGCGTCCCCGTCCGTACGACGAGGAAGTAGGTACGCAGCGGAGGGACCGGGGGGTCGAGCAGCGCCACGAGCCGGCCCTGCTCCAGGGCGTCCTCGCAGAGGTAGCGGGGCAGGACGGCCAGCCCGGCGCCGGAGGCGGCGGAGTCCCGTACGGCGCGCAGATCGGGGGCGATCACCGTGGCGGCGACCGTCGGCTTGGACTCGAAGACGCTCGCCCAGTAGCGGGTGACGAACGGCAGTGACTCGTGCACCTCGACCACGGGCAGCTGTTCGAGGGCCACGGCGCCCTTGCGCTGGAGGACCTCGGGGGAGAGCCGGTTCGCCCAGCGCTCCGCCGCGACCAGGACGTACTCCTCGTCGCAGAGCGGCGTGGAGACCAGCAGACCGCCCCGGGGGCGTGCGGTGGTGACGGCCAGATCGTGGTGGCCGGCGGCGAGGCCGTCGAGGATCTCCTCCGTGTTGCCGAGGAACGAGGCCCGTACGGCGAGGCCCTGGCCGACGAGGGGCGTGAGGGCGGGCAGGACGCGGAACGCCGTGAACTCCGGGGGCCCGGCGACATGGAGGGTGCGGACTCCGCTCTCCTCGGCGAGGCCGGCCTCGGCGATCTCGACGAGCGCGTCCAGGTGCGGAGCGGCCCGGTGCGCGAGTTCGTCGCCGATGGTCGTCGGGGTGACGCCGCGGGCCTGCCGGAGGAACAGCGGCCGCCCGAGCTGTCGTTCGAGGGTGCGGATCTGGCTGGTGACGGCCGGCTGGGAGAGGCCGAGAAGCGCGGCGGCGCGGGTGAAGGAGCCGGCCCGGTGCACCGCCACGAACGTGCGCAGCAGGGCCAGGTCCATGTCCGCCTCCTCCCGGCCGTGCGGCCGTTCGACTCAGGCGGTCGACAGACTGCGCCTCAGGACCGTCCAACTATAAATAAGTCGATAGGTCTCTGTCGCTACCGTGATTGGACACTGACGCACAGTCAACTAGCCTTGTTCGGGCGGTCTCCGCGCGTGGACCGAGGGCGCTCCGAGCCACGAGGGGGGAGGCTCGGAGCGCCCCGGTCCGCGAACCCGCGGCCGGTCTCAGCCGACGGCGCCGGCCTCGTCGAGAGCCCGCAGCACATCGGCGATCAGGTCCTCCGGGTCCTCGGCGCCGACCGAGAACCGGATGAAGCCCTCCGCGACCGCGTCGCCGCCCCAGCGCCCGCGCCGCTCCGCCGTGGAGCGCACCCCGCCGAAGCTGGTGGCGTCGTCCACGAGCCGTAGCGCTTCGAGGAACCGCTCGGCCCGCTTCCGGTCCGCGAGCTCGAAGGAGACCACGGGTCCGAAGCGCCGCATCTGCGCGGCGGCAACCGTGTGCGAGGGGTCGGTGGGCAGCCCCGGGTAGCGCAGCCCGGTCACGTCCGCGCGTTCGGCAAGCGTCCGCGCGAGCGTGAGGGCGGTGGAGCACTGCCGGTCGATCCGCAGCTGGAGCGTGGCGAGCGAACGGTGGGCGAGCCAGGCCTCCATGGGACCGGGGATGGCACCGACGACCTTGCGCCAGCGCCGCACCTCCGCCGCCCGCCGGGGATCGCGGCAGCTGACATGGCCGAGCAGGATGTCGCCGTGCCCGGTCATGCCCTTGGTGTCGCTGGCGACGGAGAAGTCCGCGCCCAGTTCGAGGGGGCGCTGGCCGAGCGGGGTGGCGAGGGTGTTGTCGACGGCGACGAGCGCCCCCGCGGCATGCGCCTCGCGCACCAGGCGCCGGATGTCGCAGACGTCGAGCCCGGGGTTGGACGGGGTCTCGATCCAGAGCAGGCGGGCCCCGTCGAGCACGGCGAGCTGCCCGTCGCCGCCGGTCGGCGCGGTGCGGACCTCGATGCCGTACGCCCTCAGCTGCTCGTGCAGCAGGGGCAGGGCCTGGTAGCCGTCGGTGGGCAGCACCACCGCGTCGCCGGCCTTCAGCTGGGAGAGGAGGACGGCGGAGATCGCGGCCATGCCCGAGGCGAAGACCAGCGTCTCGACGCCCTGCTCCCCCGGCGCCTCCAGCTCGCCGATGGCCCGTTCCAGATGGGTCCAGGTGGGGTTCTCGTCGCGTCCGTAGGTGTACGGGCCCGTCGGCTCGCCCGGCAGATGGAAGTGCGCGGCGAAGACCGGACCGGGCAGGGTCGGCTCGTACTTCACGGGTTCGGGCAGCCCGGCCCGCACGGCGCGCGTGCCGTCGCCGTAGTCCTTGTCGGTCACGGTGTTCGCTCCTTGATCTCTCGGCGTACGGCCGCGAGCAGTCCCTCGCTCGCGGCCTCCACCATCTCCAGGCACTCCTCGAAATCCTCGCGGTCCCCGTAGTACGGGTCGGGGACGTCGAGTGCGCCCCGCGCGGCCGGGTCGTAGGAGCGCAGCAGTCGTATCCGCGCCGCCTCCTCGGGCGTGCGGGCGAGCTTCCGAAGCTCCCGCGCATGCCCTTCGTCCAGTGCGATCACCAGGTCCAGGCCGGGGAACCAGGAGGCCTGGAACCGGCGTGCGGTGTGCGCGGAGGTGTAGCCGTTCTCGTCGAGCACGGCGACCGCGCGCGGGTCGGCGGCCTCGCCCTCGTACCAGCCACCGGTGCCGGCGCTGTCGACCCGCACCGCCGCGCCGAGACCGGCCTCCTCCACCTGCCTGCGGAAGACGTGCTCGGCCATCGGCGACCGGCAGATGTTGCCCGTGCAGACGAAGCAGACGCGGTAGGCCATGGTCCCCACTCAGTCGCCGTCGGGAAGCACGACGTTCAGCGCCCACGAGACGACGGAGATGATCAGGCCGCCGAGCACGGCGGTCCAGAAGCCCTCCACGTGGAAGCTGAGGTCGAACTGCTCGGCGAGCCAGGAGGTGAGGAGCAGCATCAGGGCGTTGACCACGAGGGTGATCAGGCCGAGCGTCAGGATGAAGAGCGGCAGCGTAAGCAGCTTGACGACGGGCTTGACCAAGAAGTTCACGAGCCCGAAGACCAGGGCGACGAGAATGAGGGTCAGGGCCTTCTTGCCGGTGCTCTCACCGGTCAGGGTGATGTCCTGGAGCAGCCAGATGGCGACTCCCAGGGCGCCCGCGTTGGCGAGCGTCTTGACTACGAAATTCATCATGTGTCTGATCGTGGCAGACATGATCGGGCCGAGGCAGGGGCGGACGGGCGATGAAGGCATTCCGACTGGACGAACTGGAGGCGGAGCGTGCCGCGAACAAGGGCGCGTACCTCCAGTTCCTGCGGGAGCGGAACATGTCGGTGGGTCTGTACGCGCTGGACGCCGGGGAGCTCGATCCGCAGCAGCCGCACCACCAGGACGAGGTGTACTTCGTGGTGAGCGGCCGGGCCGCGATCACGGTCGGGACGGAGACGACCCAGGTGGCGCGCGGGAGCGTGGTCTACGTGCCGGCCGGGGTGGAGCACAAGTTCCACCACATCAGCGAGGACCTGCGCGTGATGGTGGTCTTCTCCCCGCCGGAGAGCTGAGCCCCCGGTCCGGCCTGAACGGGAGGACACCCCCTAGGGGGCGGATCAGGGGAGAGCGGGGGCCGCGGCGTCCCCGTGGGCCGCTTCCGGCACCTAGCCTTGAACGTGTTCGGCGCGGAAGGCGTCGAACATGACGTCGAGAGCGAGGTAGGACGATGGCCGTGCAGGAGATTCTCGCGGGGATGCCCTGGTGGGTGAAGTGGGTCGCCATACCGGTGCTCGCGCTGCTCGTCTTCGGAGGGCTGATCACCAGCGTCCTGGCCTTCGTGGTCGGGCTGCTCTTCAAGGTGCTGCTCTTCGTGGCCCTCGTCGCCGGACTGATCTACGTCGTGCGGAAGTTCACGTCCTCCGACCGCTCGCGCGAGGAGTGGTAGCACGCGCTACTCATCGGTTTGAAGGCGACGGAGGGGATTAGCCCGCCCGGGGGAACGCACTGGTCGAATCAGGGCGGGGCCCCAGGGGCTGCCACTAGAGTGGAATCTCTCCGCCGCGTTGGGGACTACAGGCGTAGACCTCCGTACTGACCAGCGGTTTCCCAGGCCCGGCGGGCGCGCGGGGGCGGCCCCCGCGGGCGGGTGCAGTGCATCCGTCGTCACGCCTGGGGGTGACCTTTGGCCACGGCTTCGCAGACGGCTGCGCCGACCCTGATCGGCTCGGTGCAGCGGGCGCTGAGACTTCTGGAGGCCGTGTCCTCCCATGAGGGCGGCGCGCCGGCCAAACAGCTCGCACGTGAGACGGGCCTTCCGCTGCCCACCACGTACCACCTGCTCCGCACCCTGACGCACGAGGGCTATCTGCGCCGTGAGAAGGGGGTGTTCGTCCTGGGCGACGCCGCTGTCCGGCTGGCCGGCGGCGGGGCTGTGCAGAATCGTCGCATCAAGATCGAGGACTCCCTTGCCCGCTGGCGGGACGAGATCGGTGTGCCGGTCTACTTCGCCCTCTACCGCGAGGGGGAGATCGAACTCGTCGCCGTCGCCGACACCCCTTCCGCCCCCGCCGTGGAGGAATGGGCCGACTTCCGCGAGACCGCGCACGCGCACGCCATCGGGCAGTGCCTGCTGAGTCAACTCGATCTGAAATCTCGTCAAGACCACCTTGACCGCCATCCGGTGGACGCCATCACTCCGTACACGGTGCGTAATCGCCGTCTGCTTTTGGAGCGTTTGGACGGTTACGGGCGAATGGAGCCCCTGGTGGAGCGTCAGGAATATGCGCTCGGCACGGTTTGTGCCGCGATCCCCATCACGGCGGGCTCCACAGCGGCCGCAATGGCCATTTCCCTGCCGCTTCACCAGGAAGAACGGTTGCTCCCCGCAATCGAGCGACTACGCACAGAGATCGGAAGGCTCTTCAGTTCGCTCGCTTTCTCTATCAGTATCTGAAAAATCACTCCTTGTGATCTGCTAGCGCTTACAGCACGATTGCGTCAAGAGGGCCACGGGGGATCATTCCTGGCCGTTTCGGTCACAGGTTTCAGCAGCTGTGTTTACACAACTGCTTCATCTACTGCGGGGTACACGATGCGAGAGTCCGTCCAGGCCGAAGTCCTGATGAGCTTCCTCGTCTCCGAGGAGCTCTCCTTCAGGATCCCGGTCGAACTGCGATATGAGACCCGGGATCCCTACGCGGTGCGGATGACCTTCCACCTCCCCGGGGACGCTCCTGTGACCTGGGCCTTCGGCAGGGAGCTGCTGCTCGACGGGATCAACCGGCCGAGCGGGGACGGCGATGTGCACATCGCCCCGACGGAACCCGAGGGACTCTCGGACGTCTCCATCCGGCTCCAGGTCGGCGGCGACCGCGCCCTGTTCCGCGCGAGCGCGCCGCCGCTGGTCGCCTTCCTCGACCGTACGGACAAGCTGGTCCCGCTCGGTCAGGAACGGACACTCGGCGACTTCGAGGACAACCTGGAAGCCGCTCTGGGCCGGATCCTGGCCGAGGAGAGCGCGGGGCCGGCCGCCTGACCGGCCCCCGCCCGTACGCCTCGCCCGCCCCCGCACGCCTCACTTGGCGCGGCGGCGCCGCCCGCCCCGTCCCGCCGTCGGCTTCCGGCTGCCCGCGCCCGGACGCCCGTCGCCCTCCGTCCGGTCGGCCGAGACCACCAGTGCCGCGAGCGCCGTGGTGACCGGTACGGAGGCGACCAGACCGATCGATCCGACCAGGGTCCGCACGATCTCCTCGGCGACCAGCTCGCTGTTGGCCACCGTCCCCATGCTGCTCTGCGCGATCGAGAAGAGCAGCAGCAGCGGGAGGGCGGCGCCCGCGTAGGCCAGCACCAGCGTGTTCACGACCGAGGCGATGTGGTCACGGCCGATCCGGATGGCGGCCCGGTACAGCGCGCGCGGCCCCATGCCCGGATCGGCCTGGTGCAGCTCCCAGACCGCCGAGGTCTGGGTGACCGTCACGTCGTCGAGCACGCCGAGCGAACCGATGATGATCCCGGCGAGGAGCAGGCCGGACATGTCGATGCTCGGGTACAGGCCGTGGATCAGACCGGTGTTGTCGTCGGTGTTGCCGCTCAGCGAGGCCCAGCCGATGAAGAGCGAGCCGAGCAGGCCGATCAGCAGCAGTGAGATCAGCGTCCCGAGCACCGCCACCGAGGTGCGGGCCGAGAGGCCGTGGCACATGTAGAGCGCGATCAGCATGATCGCGCTCGATCCGACGACCGCCACCACCAGCGGATTCGACCCTTCCAGGATCGCGGGCAGGATGAAGAACGTGAGCACGAGGAAGCTCGCGACGAGGGCGATGAGCGCCATCACGCCCCGCATCCGGCCGACGAGCACGACGACGAGGGCGAAGATGCCGGCGAGGACCGCCAGCGGCACCTTGCGGTTCACATCGGTCACCGAGTACTGCAGGTCGCGCGGGGCGTCGGGGGCGTAGGCCACCACCACGCCCTGACCCTCGTGAAGTTGGCGCGGCGCGTCCGGCTGCACGATCTCGGTGAACGTACGCCCCTTCTCCGGGCCGCTGGTCACCTCGACGGTCGCCTTCGCGCACTGACCCTGCTGGGATTCGACAGCCTCGCGCCCCTCCGGGGTGGAGGTGTCCCCGGTCGGCGGGACCTGCGCGGCGTTCACGTCCTTGCAGTCGACGTGCTCGACGGCCACGACCTGGCCCTGCTCGGTCTGCCGGTCGAAGCCGACGCCGGTGCGCTCGTGGGCCGGGGCACCGCCGGGCCACAGCACCGCGAGACCGACCAGGACGGCCGTGGCGAAGGGGATCAGGACCGCGGCGATGACCTTGCGCAGATGCCGGGACACCGGGGCGGCGGGGCCGTGGCTGTGGCTGTGGCCGTGCCCCTGGCCCGGCCCGTGGGAGGGGCCGGGACCGTGGTCGTGGCCGTGCGGCTCGGGGGTCTGCTGGGGGGAAGTCACCGACCGATCATCGCAAGAACGACGGGGGCCCACTGTTCAGCACGCCAGGGATGGCGCTAGCGTGGTGGCACCTTTGCACACGCGGGAGCTCGGAGCACCGGGCTGAGAGGGCGCTGATCACCGTACGCACGTACGGGAAGAGGCTGCGCCGACCGCCGAACCTGTTACCGGGTAATGCCGGCGTAGGGAGATCGGTCTCATGACCATTCAGGATGCACGCACGCCTGCCTCCGACCAGGACGGCACCTCCACCGACGGCGAGCGCACGCCGGGCTGGCACAAGGGGTACGTCCAGGGCTCGCGCCCCGACCTCCGGGTGCCGGTCCGTCAGGTGCACCTCACCAACGGCAGGGACGTCACGCTGTACGACACGTCCGGCCCGTACACCGACCCCACCGTCGACACCGACGTACGGCGGGGACTTCCGCCGCTGCGCGAGAACTGGATCATCGCGCGCGGCGACACCGAGGAGTACGCGGGCCGCCCGGCCCGCCCCGAGGACGACGGCATCAAGCACACCTCGCCGCGCGGCGGCGGGCTCAAGAACCTCGACGCCGTCTTCCCCGGCCGCCCGCGTCTGCCGCGCAAGGGCCGCGAGGGCCAGCCGGTGACGCAGCTCGCGTACGCCCGCCGGGGCGAGATCACGCCGGAGATGGAGTACGTCGCGATCCGCGAGAACGTCTCCCCCGAGGTCGTACGGGAGGAGATCGCGGCGGGTCGCGCGGTGCTCCCGGCGAACGTCAACCACCCGGAGATCGAGCCGATGATCATCGGCAAGCGGTTCCTGGTGAAGGTCAACGCCAACATCGGCAACTCCGCCGTCACCTCCTCCATCGAGGAGGAGGTGGAGAAGATGACCTGGGCGACCAAGTGGGGCGCCGACACGGTCATGGACCTGTCCACCGGCCGGAACATCCACACCACCCGCGAGTGGGTGCTGCGCAACTCCCCCGTGCCGATCGGCACCGTGCCGCTCTACCAGGCCCTGGAGAAGGTCGACGGCAGGGCCGAGGACCTGACCTGGGAGATCTACAAGGACACGGTCATCGAGCAGGCCGAGCAGGGCGTGGACTACATGACGGTGCACGCCGGCGTACTCCTGCCGTACGTCCCGCTCACCGCGCGCCGCAAGACCGGCATCGTCTCGCGCGGCGGCTCGATCATGGCCGCCTGGTGTCTCGCGCACCACAAGGAGAACTTCCTCTACACGAACTTCGAGGAGCTCTGCGACATCCTGGCGGCGTACGACGTCACGTACTCGCTCGGCGACGGGCTGCGCCCCGGCTCGATCGCGGACGCCAACGACGAGGCCCAGTTCGCGGAGCTGCGCACGCTCGGCGAGCTCAACACGATCGCCAAGCGCCACAACGTGCAGACGATGATCGAGGGCCCCGGGCACGTCCCGATGCACAAGATCAAGGAGAACATCGACCTCCAGCAGGAGATCTGCGAGGAGGCGCCGTTCTACACGCTCGGCCCGCTGACCACGGACGTCGCGCCCGCGTACGACCACATCACCTCCGGCATCGGCGCGGCGATGATCGCCTGGTGGGGCACGGCGATGCTCTGCTACGTCACGCCCAAGGAGCACCTCGGCCTGCCGAACCGCGACGACGTGAAGACCGGAGTCATCACGTACAAGATCGCGGCCCACGCGGCGGACCTCGCCAAGGGGCACCCGGGCGCGCAGGAGTGGGACGACGCGCTGTCGGACGCGCGGTTCGAGTTCCGCTGGGAGGACCAGTTCAATCTGGCGCTCGACCCGGACACCGCGCGCGAGTTCCACGACGAGACGCTGCCGGCGGAGCCCGCGAAGACCGCGCACTTCTGCTCGATGTGCGGCCCGAAGTTCTGCTCGATGAAGATCTCGCAGGACATCCGTCGTGAGCACGGCGGTACGCAGCAGGAGATCGAGGCCGGCATGGCGGAGAAGTCCGCGGAGTTCGCCGCGAGCGGCAACCGCGTCTACCTGCCGCTGGCGGACTGACCCTCCCCGGCGTGTGTGCCGGCCCGCGACCCCGGGGGAGTCGCGGGCCGGCGGCATGTCAGGGCAGGGGCGGGGGCGGCGGGCCCGCGGGTGGGGCGGTGGCGGCGAGGACGTCGCGGAGGAAGGGGAGGATGCCGCGCTCGAGGAGGGCACGGCGCCAGGCCTCCCGGGCGAGGGACAGTTCGTCGTCCGGTGCGGTTCCCGTGCTCACCTCGGCCGGCTGATTGCGCAGGGCCGTCACGAGGAGTCCGACGGCCGCGCAGAGCAGCCCGGCCGCGGCCAGGACGCCGAAGACCAGGCCGGCGGTCAGCAGCGTCGCGCCGAACACCAGGGTGGGGGCGAGGGCTCGGAGCACCGCGCCGACCAGCAGGAATATGACGGCCGCTGCCCCCGCCAGGACGGGCACCAGGACGGTGAAGACGGCGACGACGCCGGCGCCGGGCCCGGGGCGGTCGGAGGGGACCGGCGCCCGGCTCCCGAGGGCCGCGCGGTTCTCCTCACGGACCTTCACGAAGTGCTCGTACTCGCTCGCCGCCGCGCTCGTCACCAGCGCCGTCGCGTTCAGCGTCATGGCACGCAGCTGCGCCAGCGTGAGCCGGGTCCCGGCTCCGGAGAGTTCCGGACGTGCGTGGGCGGTGCTCAGTGCGTCGTCGAGGACCCGCTCGTACTCGGCGCGGTCCTCGGTCAGCAGGTGCGGAGCCACGTTCATGTGCATCCCCCGATGCTCCGTGGGCCCGGTTCAGCCGTGGGGAACGGTGGCTCGGGCAGAAACGGAGGAGAGCCTGCTACGGATGGACCCGATGGTATTGCGGGGGTGCCACGCGCTGACAGGGTGTTTCCGGAATTCGCCTTCCCCGGATGCGCAGGGTTATGCCTCAGCGGTCCAGGGGGAGTTGGACGACCAGTAGCTTTCCGGCCATGGTCACTCCGCCGTCCATGGCGATCGCCAGACCGTCCGCGTACACGTGCGGTCCGTCGACGACCGGGCCCGCGCTGTCCTCGCCGTCCTCCGTGCCGACCTGGCCGAGGAGGTACGGGATCGGACTGTGGCCGTGGACGATCCGGTGGCCGCCGTAGGTGGAGAGCAGCTCCTGGACGGCCTGCGGACCGCCTTCGTCGCGGAAGGCGAAGCGCTTGGTGAACTTGCGGAAGACGTCCCAGACCTCGTCGGCGTCGTTCCGGTTGAGGATCTCGTGGACCGTGTCGTTGACGTCCTCGATGGTCTCGCCGTATTCGAGGTACGCGGTGGTGTCGGAGTGCAGGAGGAGGTGGTCGTCCTCGCGCACCACGGCGTCGAGCCGGGACATCCACTGGAGGTGAACGTCCTGGAGCCGGTCCATGTCGTGCTTCTGGCCGCCGTTGAGCAGCCAGGCGGCCTGGAAGGTGGCGGTGCCCGCGCCGGAGTTGACCGGGGTGTCGCCGAAGCGCTTGGCGCCGATGAGCAGCAGCTCGTGGTTGCCCATCAGGGCCTTGCAGTAGCCGCCGGCGGCGGCGGCCTCGGCGGAGAGCCGCATGACGAGGTCGATGACGCCGATGCCGTCGGGGCCGCGGTCGGTGAAGTCGCCGAGGAACCAGAGGCGGGCGTTGCCGGCGGACCAGCCGCCGTTCTCGTCGATGAGGCCCTGGGCGCGCAGCGCGGCGACGAGCTCGTCGAGGTAGCCGTGGACGTCCCCGACGACGTAGAGCGGGCCGGGTCCCTCGCCGCTCGCGGCGGCGGGCTCGGCGGTGGTGGCGGGCTCGGAGGGGACCGTGACCTGGACGGTGTCACCGCGCTTGATGACGGGGAGGTCGCGCTCGGTCGGGGTGTACCCGTCGGGCATCGCGCCCTCGGGGAAGGCGTTGCCGGGGTGGCCGGTGGCGACGGAGACGATGGAGGAACCGGCCGCCGCGGCGGGGTACGCGGGGGCGGTACGGCGTCCCAGGTGGAGGGTCGGCTCGGCGGGCATGGGCGCGGTGGGCATCGGCGTGGCGGGCACGGCGGGCGCGGGCGCTGCCTGCGGGGGTGCGGGCGCGACGGGGTTCTCGGCCGGTGGGGGCACCGGCAGAGGCTCCGCGGTCGTCGGTTCGGTGGCATGGCCCTGTACGGGCACCCGGGCGTACGGCGGTACGCGGAAGTCACGCAATGTCGCCGTGCGCACCACGGGCTCCTGCCCGGCCCCCTGAGTCATGGACCCCTCCACCACCGTCGCGATGCCCTGCACATCGCGGACCGGCCTGGTCGGGGAGGTCCGCGGTGTCGTGCGCCCATCATAGGAATGAGGTTCCTCCTGTGTGACGCACCAGGGGTGGTGAATCCGGGTCCACTCCGGGTTCACCGGTTGTTTCGCCCGAATTGAGAAGGTCGAATCCAGGGTTGAGGCCGGTTCGGTGGCCGGTTTCGCCGTCCGCGCCCACGGGCAGGGGCGAGGACGGCGGACGCGGTGAGGCGATGGGGCGGGGTCAGTCCTTCGTGGGTGAGCGCGGCGGGCTGACCGTCGTACGGGGGGAACGGCGCTGCGACGAGGTGCGGACGATGAGTTCGGTCGGTATCACCTGCTCGACCGGTCCGTCGGTGTCGTTCCCCTCGATGGCGTCGATGAGGAGCTGGACGACGGCCGTGCCGATGCGGCGTGGCTTGAGCGAGAGCGTCGTGATGGGCGGTTCGGTGGTGGCGTAGACGGTCGACTCGCTGCAGCAGACGAGCAGCAGGTCGTCGGGGACGCGCAGTCCGTAGCGGCGGGCGGCCGCGAGGAGATCGGTCCCGTTCGGGTCGAAGAGGCCGTAGACGGCGTCGGGCCGGTCGGGTCGGGCGAGCAGCCGGTCGGCCGCGACGGCGCCCGCGCACGGATCGTGCGCCGGATAGGCCTCGTAGACGGGGTCCTGGCCCACGCGCTCGCACCAGTTGAGGTACGCGGTGGTGGACAGGCGGGTGTAGGTGTCGGTGGTGGTTCCGGTGAGGAGTCCGATGCGGCGGGCGCCGGCGTCGGCGAGGTGGTCGAGAAGGTCGAGGACGGCGGCTTCGTGGTCGTTGTCGACCCAGGCGGTGACCGGAAGGGTGCCGGCGGGGCGTCCGTCGGAGACGACGGGCAGGCCCTGGCGGACCAGTTCGGTGACGACCGGGTCGTGGTCGGAGGGGTCGATGACGACGGTGCCGTCGAGGGCGACGTTCGACCAGACGTCATGGCGGGAGGTGGCGGGGAGGATGACCAGGGCGTAGCCCCGGGCGAGCGCCGCCGATGTGGCTGCTCTGGCCATCTCCGCGAAGTACGCGAATTCGGTGAAGGTGAAAGGTTCATCCCCGTACGTGGTCACGGTCAGGCCGATGAGTCCCGACTTCCCGGTGCGGAGCGTGCGGGCCGCCGCGGACGGGCGGTAGCCCAGCCGGTCGGCGACCTCCCGCACGTGCCGGCGGGTGGCGTCGGGGAGTCTGCCCTTGCCGTTGAGCGCGTCGGAGACAGTCGTGATGGAGACCCCGGCGGCGGCGGCCACGTCCCGGATGCCCGCCCGGCCCTGCCGGCTTCCCCGGGTCTGTGCCCGGCTCACCTGGTGCTTCCCTGCTGCTGTCATGGCGAGCCGATAGTAGGGCGATGAGAGGCGGTGGAGACGGTCGCATATGCAGGCGTTGACAGGCACGTTTCTGCATGGTCAATGAGCGTCAAGAACCAATAAATCGCAGGTAGTTGGAGTCTTCTGCATGGGACCTGGGGTTGTTGAATGCCGTCGGCCTGGTGTGGGGGCGAGGTCTCGAAGAGGTCTCAACTCACCTCTACGGGGGATGCGCGCCACGGCGCTCGCCACCGGCGCGCGCCACCCTGGCGCGCGCTCCCCCCTCGGTGGGCCGCTTCGGGTGGCTCTGTCCACAGCGTGTCCCTCCTGTTGTCCACAGCCCATTCGCACGGGAGGCGAATCCTCTTAAGGTGAGGAGTATTGGCGGTACGGACGGTCGAGGAGGCCACACAGTGAGCGAGACCAGCGGGACGAGTACGGGCAGCCCGAAGCTGCGCGCCGAGCTGGACGGCGTCCCCACCTACAAGCCGGGCAGGCCGGCGGCCGCGGGCGGGCCCGTGGCCTTCAAGCTGTCCTCCAACGAGAATCCGTACCCGCCGCTGCCGGGGGTCATGGAGAGCACGCTGGCCGCCGCGTCGAACTTCAACCGCTACCCCGACATGGCCTGCACCGGGCTGATGGAGGAGCTGGCCGACCGCTTCGGGGTGCCCGTCTCGCACCTGGCCACGGGGACCGGCTCGGTCGGTGTCGCCCAGTCGCTGCTCCAGTCGACCTCGGGCCCCGGCGACGAGGTCATCTACGCCTGGCGGTCCTTCGAGGCGTACCCGATCATCACGCAGATCAGCGGGGCCACCTCGGTGCAGGTGCCGCTGACCGAGGGTGAGGTGCACGACCTCGACGCGATGGCCGAGGCGATCACCGACCGGACCCGGCTGATCTTCGTCTGCAACCCCAACAACCCCACGGGCACCGCGGTGCGCAGGGCCGAGCTGGAGCGCTTCCTCGACCGGGTGCCCTCCGACGTCCTCGTGGTGATCGACGAGGCGTACCGCGAGTTCGTCCGCGACACGGAGATCCCGGACGGCATCGAGCTGTACCGGGACCGGCCGAACGTCGCCGTGCTGCGGACCTTCTCCAAGGCGTACGGTCTGGCGGGGCTGCGGGTCGGCTTCGCGGTCGCCCATGAGCCGGTGGCGGCGGCGCTGCGCAAGACGGCGGTGCCGTTCGGGGTGAGCCAGCTGGCGCAGGACGCGGCGGTGGCCTCGCTGCGGGCCGAGGACGAGCTGCTCGGCCGGGTCGGCTCGCTGGTGGCCGAGCGCGAGCGGGTCCACGCGGGGCTCGTGGCCCAGGGCTGGACCGTGCCGGACACCCAGGCGAACTTCGTCTGGCTGCGGCTCGGCGAGCGGACGATGGACTTCGCGGCGGAGTGCGAGCGGCACGGGGTGATGGTCCGGCCGTTCGCGGGCGAGGGCGTCCGGGTGACGATCGGCGAGACCGAGGCGAACGACCTGTTCCTGAAGGCGGCGGAGGGCTTCCGCGAGGAGAGCTGACCGGGCCGCCGGAAGGGCTTCCGCGAGGAGGGCCGGCCGGCTGCCCTGCCTGTGTGACCAGGCCCCCATGAGCGCTCCGCTCGTGGGGGCCTTTGTCCTTGTATGCCCTGGTACGCGGCCTTGTCCGGATCGGGGGACCCCCGGTTGACGATACGGATTTCGTATGAGCCATAATAGCTTGTGAATGTGAACGCGTTCACAAGCTCTTCCGTTTCCTTTCGTTATGGGTGGGATCGGGTGGGTGGACTGCCGATGTGAGCGCGGCGATGTAAGGAGACAACGACGTGGACCTCGCTCTGGCGCCAGAGACGTTGGCGCGCTGGCAGTTCGGCATCACCACCGTCTACCACTTCCTCTTCGTCCCCCTGACGATCTCCCTCGCCGCGCTCACCGCCGGGCTGCAGACCGCCTGGGTGCGGACGGAGAACGAGAAGTACCTCAGGGCGACGAAGTTCTGGGGCAAGCTCTTCCTGATCAACATCGCCATGGGTGTCGTCACCGGCATCGTGCAGGAGTTCCAGTTCGGCATGAACTGGTCCGACTACTCCCGGTTCGTCGGTGACATCTTCGGCGCGCCGCTGGCCTTCGAGGCGCTCATCGCCTTCTTCTTCGAGTCGACCTTCGTCGGTCTGTGGATCTTCGGCTGGGACAAGCTCCCGAAGAAGATCCACCTCGGCTGCATCTGGATGGTGTCGATCGGCACCATCCTCTCCGCGTACTTCATCCTCGCGGCCAACTCCTGGATGCAGCACCCGGTGGGCTACCGCATCAACGAGGAGCGCGGCCGGGCGGAGCTCACCGACTTCTGGCAGGTGCTCACCCAGAACACCGCGCTCACCCAGTTCTTCCACACCATGGCGGCCGCCTTCCTGGTCGGCGGCGCGTTCATGGTCGGCATCTCCGCCTTCCACCTGGCGCGCAAGAAGCACATCCCGGTGATGCGGACCTCGCTGCGGCTGGGCCTGATCACCCTGATCATCGCCGGACTCGGCACCGCCGTCAGCGGTGACATGCTCGGCAAGGTCATGTTCAAGCAGCAGCCGATGAAGATGGCCGCCGCCGAGGCGCTCTGGGACGGCGAGGCGCCCGCGCCCTTCTCGATCTTCGCCTACGGCGACGTCGACAAGGGCCACAACAAGGTCGCCGTCGAGATCCCCGGTCTGCTGTCCTTCCTCGCGAACGACGACTTCACCTCGTACGTCCCGGGCATCAACGACATCAACAAGGCCGAGCAGGAGAAGTTCGGTCCCGGCGACTACCGGCCCAACATCCCCGTCGCCTACTGGGGATTCCGCTGGATGATCGGCTTCGGCATGGCCTCGCTGACGATCGGCATGATCGGCCTCTGGCTGACCCGGAGGAAGTTCATGCTGGCGCCGGGGATGCGGACCGGTGAGGACGAGGTGCCGAACCTGGTCCTGTTCAAGCGGAAGGCACTCAGCCCCCGCCTCGGCAAGTGGTACTGGATCATCGCCCTCTGGACCATGGCGTTCCCGCTCATCGCCAACGCCTGGGGCTGGATCTTCACCGAGATGGGCCGTCAGCCCTGGGTCGTCTACGGCGTGCTGCGCACCCGGGACGCGGTCTCCCCCGGCACCACGACGGCCGAGGTGCTCACCTCGATGATCGTCTTCACGGCGCTCTACGCCGTCCTCGCCGTGATCGAGGTCAAGCTCCTCGTGAAGTACATCAAGGCGGGACCGCCCGAGCTCACCGAGGACGACCTCAATCCGCCCACCAAGATCGGCGGGGACTCTCGTGACCCCGACCGCCCCATGGCCTTCTCGTACTGAGGCTGAGGAGATCGAGGCATGGAACTCCACGACGTCTGGTTCGTACTCATCGCCGTCCTCTGGATCGGCTACTTCTTCCTGGAGGGTTTCGACTTCGGGATCGGGGTCCTGACCAAGCTGCTCGCCCGTGACCGGGTCGAGAAGCGGGTCCTCATCAACACCATCGGACCCGTCTGGGACGGCAACGAGGTGTGGCTGCTCACCGCGGCCGGCGCGACCTTCGCCGCGTTCCCCGAGTGGTACGCGACGCTCTTCTCCGGCTTCTACCTGCCGCTGCTGATCATCCTGGTCTGTCTGATCATCCGGGGTGTCGCCTTCGAGTACCGGGCGAAGCGGCCCGAGGAGAACTGGCAGCACAACTGGGAACAGGCCATCTTCTGGACCTCGCTGATCCCCGCGTTCCTCTGGGGTGTGGCCTTCGGCAACATCGTGCGGGGCGTGAAGATCGACGCGGACATGGAGTACGTGGGCGGCTTCTGGGAGCTGCTCAACCCGTACGCGCTCCTCGGCGGCCTGGTCACGCTGACCCTCTTCACCTTCCACGGGGCGGTCTTCGCCTCGCTCAAGACGATCGGTGACATCCGCACCCGGGCCCGGGCGCTCGCGCTCAAGCTGGGCGTGGTCACGGCGGTTCTCGCGGTGGCCTTCCTGGCCTGGACGCAGCTCGACACGGGGAACGGGTGGAGCCTCGCGGCGATGCTGGTCGCCGTGGTGGCCCTGGTCGCCGCGATCGGCGCCATCAGGGTGGGCCGCGAGGGCTGGTCGTTCGCGTTCTCGGGCGTCACCATCGCCGCCGCCGTGGGGATGCTCTTCCTCGGGCTCTTCCCGGACGTCATGCCGTCTTCGCTCAACCCGGAGTGGAGCCTTACCGTGACGAACGCGTCGTCGAGCCCGTACACGCTCAAGATCATGACCTGGTGCGCGGCGCTCGCGACCCCGCTGGTGCTGCTCTACCAGAGCTGGACCTACTGGGTCTTCCGCAAGCGGCTCGGTACGCAGCACATCGCCGACGCCCACTAGGCCTGTCCTGTCCGGCCCTGGGCCGTGTCCGGCGCCGACCCGCCGGACACACCTGGCCGGCCCCTCACAGGGAGCATGTTTCACGTGAAACCGATCGATCCGCGTCTGCTCCGGTACGCCAGGGCCACCCGTGTCTTCCTGCTCGCGGTCGTGTTCCTCGGCCTCGTCGGGGCGGCGCTGGTCATCGCCCAGGCGATGCTCATCGCCGAGATCGTCGTGGGGTCCTTCCAGCAGGGCCGGTCGGTCTCCGAGCTGACCAGCGCCCTGCTGCTGCTCGCGGGCGTCGCGGTGGCGCGCGCGCTGGTCTCCTGGCTGACCGAGCTCGCCGCCCATCGGGCGAGCGCGGCGGTCAAGTCCGAACTCCGTGGCCGGCTGCTCGACCACGCGGCCGCGCTCGGACCGGGCTGGCTGAGCGGCCAGAAGGCCGGTTCGCTGATCGCCCTCGCGACGCGGGGAGTGGACGCCCTCGACGACTACTTCGCCCGCTATCTGCCCCAGCTCGGTCTCGCGGTGGTCGTACCGGTGGCGGTCCTGGCCCGGATCGTCACCGAGGACTGGGTCTCGGCGGCGATCATCGTCGTCACCCTGCCGCTCATCCCGGTCTTCATGATCCTCATCGGCTGGTACACCCAGGCCCGGATGGACCGTCAGTGGAAGCTGCTCTCCCGGCTCTCCGGCCACTTCCTCGACGTGGTGGCCGGGCTTCCCACCCTCAAGATCTTCGGCCGGGCGAAGGCCCAGGCCGAGTCGATCCGCGCGATCACCTCGGAGTACCGCCGGGCGACGATGCGCACACTGCGGATCGCCTTCCTCTCCTCCTTCGCCCTGGAGCTCCTCGCGACGCTGTCGGTCGCGCTCGTCGCGGTCACCATCGGCATGCGGCTCGTCCACGGCGACCTCGACCTGTACATCGGGCTCGTCATCCTGATCCTCGCGCCCGAGGCATATCTGCCGCTGCGGCAGGTGGGAGCGCAGTTCCACGCGGCGGCGGAGGGGCTCGCGGCGGCGGAGGAGATCTTCGACGTCCTGGAGCAGCCGGTACGGGAGCGGGACGCGGGTGCGGCCGTTCCGGACTCGGTCCGGCTTGAGCTGGAAGGCGTGACGGTACGGCACGCCGGGCGCGCCGAACCCTCGCTCGACGCGGCGACGCTGACGGTCGAGCCGGGGGAGACGGTGGCCCTGGTCGGGCCGAGCGGCGCGGGGAAGTCGACGCTGCTCGATGTCGTGCTCGGGTTCGCCGTCCCGGAGGAGGGCGGTTCGGTACGGGTCGGGGGCGTCGACCTGGGGTCGCTGGATCTGGAGGAGTGGCGGAGCCGGATCGCCTGGGTGCCGCAGCGGCCGTACCTCTTCGCGGGGACGGTCGCCGAGAACGTCCGCCTCGCCCGCCCGGACGCCTCCGACGAGGCGGTACGGGAGGCTCTGCGGGACGCCGGGGCGGACGGGTTCGTCGCGGGGCTCCCGCAGGGGCTCGACACGGTGCTCGGCGAGGACGGTGCCGGGCTCTCGGCCGGGCAGCGGCAGCGCCTCGCGCTGGCGCGGGCGTTCCTGGCCGACCGGCCGCTGCTGCTGCTCGACGAGCCGACGGCGGCGCTGGACGGGGCGACGGAGGCGGGGGTGGTGGACGCGGTGCGTCGCCTTGCGGCGGGGCGGACGGTGCTGCTCGTTGTGCATCGGCCGGCGTTGCTGGCGGTCGCGGACCGGGTGGTGGCGGTCGGCGGCGCCGCGCCGGTTGCGGGTTCTACGGGGGCGGGCTCGTCCCCGACGGGTGCCACGGCGGTGGGGGCGCCGCGGGGCGAGGGCGCTGTCGTGGCGGACGAGGCCGGGGTGGGCCGGGATGCGGAGGGTGCCGAGCTCGGTGCGGGCCGGGGTGCGGAGGGCGACGGGTCCGGCGTGGGTGCGGGGACGTCCGTCCTGGGACGGGTGCGGGGCATGGCCGGGGAGCTCAAGGGGCGGATGGCGCTCGCGCTGCTGCTCGGGAGCCTCGCCCTCGGTTCCGCCGTCGGGCTCATGGCCGTGTCCGGCTGGCTGATCTCCCGTGCTTCCGAACAGCCGCCTGTGCTCCATCTGATGGTGGCCGTCACCGCCACGCGTGCCTTCGGCATCGGGCGGGCCGTGTTCCGGTACGCCGAGCGGCTCGTCTCGCACGACGCCGTCCTGCGGATGCTCGCCGAACTCCGGGTCTCCGTCTACGGACGGCTTGAGCGGATCGCCCCGGCCGGGCTCCGCCGCACCCGCCGCGGCGACCTGCTCGCCCGGCTCGTGCAGGACGTCGACGCCCTCCAGGACTACTGGCTCCGCTGGCTGCTCCCCGCCGGCGCCGCGCTCGTCGTGGGCGTCGCGTCCGCCGGGTTCACCGCCTGGCTGCTGCCCGAGGCCGGTGCCGTCCTCGCCGTGGGCCTCCTGGTCGCGGGTGTCCTCGTCCCCCTGGCCTCCGGGGCGCTCGCCCGCCGGGCCGAACAGCGGCTCGCCCCCGCGCGCGGCACCCTGGCGACCGCCGTGGCCGACCTGCTCCGCGGCTGCGCCGAGCTGACGGTGGCCGGTGCCCTGCGGAGCCGTATCGAACGCGCCCGGACCGCTGACCGCGCCCTCACCGGCATCGCCTCCCGGCAGGCCGCGGCCACCGCGCTCGGGGCCGGGCTCTCCGCCCTGGTGTGCGGGCTCACGGTCGTGGCCGCAGCGGTCGTCGGCGTCCAGGCCGTACGCGACGGGCGGCTCGACGGGGTGGCCCTGGCCGTGGTCGTGCTGACCCCGCTCGCCGCCTTCGAGGCCGTCACAGGACTGCCCCTCGCCGTGCAGTACCGGCAGCGCGTGAAGCACAGTGCCGAGCGGGTCTTCGAGGTGCTCGACGCCCCCGTCCCCGTACACGAGCCGGCCGCGCCCGGGACTCCCCCGGCCGGCCCATTCCCGCTGGAACTGGACGGGCTCTCGGCCCGGCACGCCGGTCAGGAACGGGCGGCGCTCGCCGACTTCCGGCTCACCCTGGAGGCCGGGCACCGGGTCGCCGTCGTCGGCGCCTCCGGCTCCGGCAAGACCACGCTGGCCCAGGTGCTGCTGCGGTTCCTGGACGTGGAACAGGGCACGTACCGGCTCGGCGGGGTGCCCGCCCCGGAGCTCGAAGGGGACGCGGTCCGGCGGCTCGTCGGCCTCTGCGCCCAGGACGCCCACCTCTTCGACAGCTCCGTCCGCGAGAACCTGCGGCTCGCCCGCACCGGGGCGAGCGACGAGGAACTGCGCGAGGCGCTGCGCGGGGCCCGGCTGCTCGACTGGGTGGACAGCCTCCCCGACGGGCTCGACACCCTGGTGGGCGAGCACGGCTCCCGGCTCTCCGGCGGGCAGCGGCAGCGCCTCGCGCTCGCCCGCGCCCTCCTCGCCGACTTCCCCGTCCTCGTCCTCGACGAGCCGGCCGAACACCTGGACCTGGCCACCGCCGACGCGCTCACCGACGACCTGCTCCGCGCCACCGAGGGCCGTACGACCCTCCTCATCACCCACCGTCTGCACGGTCTCGACGCCGTCGACGAGGTGCTCGTCCTGGACGAGGGCCGGACCGTGCAGCGCGGCCCGTACGCGGAACTGGCCGAGGCGGACGGGCCGCTGCGCCGGATGCTGGAGCGGGAACGGGAGACCGATCTGCTCGCCACCGCCGCGGCGGCCGGGACCGGGCGGCCGACTTTTCTCGCCAAATAGGACTTACTAGGCTCAAGCCCATGACCGACGCCTCGGACCCCCTGGAAGCCGCCGCCCAGGCCGCCCGCAGCCTCCAGGGGCTGTCCACCGAGCTCACCGCCCGCGTGCCGCAGCTTCTGGAGGCCATGCGCTCGGTCGGCACCGGGCTCGAACTCCACTCCACCCTCGACCGCATCTGCGAGACCGCCGCCGAACTCGCCGACGCCCGCTACGCCGCCATCGGCGTCGTCGACGAGGAGGGCGAAGGACTGTCGGACTTCGTCACCTTCGGCGTCGACGAGGACCTGGCCCGCCGGATCGGGCACCGCCCCGACGGCCACGCCGGACTGCTCGGCGCGCTGATCCGGGAGCCCGGGACGATCCGGCTCGCCGATCTGTCCACCGATCCCCGCTCGGCGGGGTTCCCCGCCGGACATCCTCCGATGGCGAGCTTCCTCGGCGTCCCCATCCGGGTCCAGGGCGAAGTCTTCGGCAATCTGTACCTCGCGGAGAAGCGCGGCGGCGGCGAGTTCAACGACTACGACGCGCACATGGTCCGGGTCCTCGCCACCGAGGCCGGCATCGCCATCGGCAACGCCCGGCTGTACGAGGCCGCCCGGCAGCGCGAGCGGTGGATCGACGGCTCCGTCGCCGTCACCACCGCCCTGCTCTCCGGCGGTGACGCGGACGACGCCCTCACGGTCGTCGCCGAGCAGGCCCGCCGGCTCGCCGAAGCGGACGCGGGGATCGTGCTGCTGCCCGCCGAGGACGGCGGCCTGGAGATCGTCGCCGTCTCCTCGCCGAGGCACACCACGTCCCTTGGCGAGGTGATCCCGCCGGAGAACGCCGTGGTGCGGCGGCTCCTGGACGGCGAGGCGGTCTTCGTGGCGGACGCGTCGAGGGACCCGCGCATGAGCAGCCGGCTGACCTCCCCGTACGGGCCGAGCATGATGCTGCCGCTGCAGAGCGGCGGCCGGGTGCTCGGCGCGCTCGCCACGCCCCGGGTGCGGGGGGCCCGCCCGTTCACGGAGGCGGAGCGGACGCTCGCCACCCAGTTCGCCTCGCAGGCGGCGCTCGCCCTGATGATGGCCGAGGCGCAGCGGGACCGGGAGCGCCTCGCCGTGTACGAGGACCGTGACCGGATCGCCCGTGACCTGCACGATCTGGTGATCCAGCGGCTCTTCGCCACCGGCATGATGCTGGAGAGCGCCCAGCGCAGGTCGATCGTGCCGGCCGTGCGCGACGGCGTCGGCAAGGCGGTCGACGAGCTCGACGTGACCATCCAGGAGATCCGTACGGCGATCTTCGCGCTCCAGCAGGGACCCGCCGAGGCGCCCTCGGGGCTGCGCACCCGTGTCCTGCGGGAGATCAACATGGCCGCCGTGCCGCTCGGCTTCAAGCCCGCGCACCGCTTCGTCGGCGCGATCGACTCGACGGTCGGCGACCTCACCGGCAAGAACCTCATCGCCGCGCTGCGCGAGGCGCTCTCCAACGCGTTCCGGCACGCGGAGGCGAGCCGGATCGAGGTCGTGGTCGACGCCGGTGTCACCCTGCCCGACGGCTCGGCGGGGGTACGGCTCTCGGTAGCGGACGACGGCGTCGGCATCCCGGCGGGCGGGCGCCGCAGCGGCCTGCGCAACCTGGCGCGACGGGCGGAGTCACTGGGCGGCGCGAGCTGGTGCGGACCGGGCGTCGGGGAGGGCGGGGGCGGGACCACGGTGGTCTGGGAGGCCCCGCTCTAGGGAGGCCCCGCTCTTGGGAGGCCCCGCTCTTGGGAGGCCCCGCTCTTGGGAGGCCCCGCTCTTGGGAGGCCCCGCTCTTGGCGCTGTGCGGAGGCGTCGCTCCTGGGCTGCCTCTAGCGGGGGTGCTCCCCTGCGTCTCGTACCTCGGTGAGCAGTTGTTCGATGACGGCGGCCACGCCGTCCTCGTTGTTGCCCGCCGTACGGCCGGAGGCGGCGGCGGTCACGTCGGGGTGGGCGTTGCCCATCGCGTACGAGCGGCCCGCCCAGCTCAGCATCTCGATGTCGTTGGGCATGTCGCCGAAGGCGACCACCTCGTCGGCCGTGATCCCGCGCTCGGCGCAGCACAGGGCGAGCGTCGAGGCCTTGGAGACGCCGAGCGCACTGATCTCGATGAGGGCGGTCGGGCTCGACCGGGTGAACGAGGCGCGCTCCCCCGCGGCCGCCCTCGCCGTCGCCAGGAACACGTCCGGGTCGAGCTCCGGGTGCTGGGCCAGCAGCTTGAGTACGGGGGCCGCGGCGCCGGGCGTCTCCTCGAAGAGCAGCTTCTCGGCGGTGGCGACCGTCGCGCCCGGGTCCAGGTAGAACGGCGGGTACTGCGGCTCGTAGTGGATGCCGGTGGTGAGCTCGACCGCGAAGGAGGTCCCGGGGGCGGCGGCGCGCAGCGCCCGGACGACGTCGAGGGCGATGGCCCGCTCCAGCGGATGGACCTCCAGGAAGGTGCCTCCCGCGTGGAGGTCGACGACGGCGGCGCCGTTGGCACAGATCGCGAGGCCGTGGCCGTGGACGTGGTCGCTGACGACGTCCATCCAGCGGGCCGGGCGGCCGGTGACGAAGAAGACCTCGATCCCGGCCTGCTCGGCCGCGGCGAGGGCGGCCACCGTGCGCTCGGAGACGGACTTGTCGTCGCGCAGCAGCGTGCCGTCGAGGTCGGTGGCGATCAGCCGGGGCACCGGGGCGGAAGTGCGCGGGGCACGGGGAGAGGTCACCGCACCATTCTTCCGCACCGAGCGCACGTGCGTGCGGGGAGCCGCACATATGAGTGCTTCGGTGCGGGCCGACGTGGCCGTAAACGTCCGTTCGTTTTCGGGGCGAGGGGGGAAGGTCCCTGAGAGCTGATGAGTCTCAGGGGGGCGGGGCATGGGCTCGGGCCGGCGTTGTGATGAGTGCGATTCCTGCGGCGCGCCGTACGCGGCGTGGGTCACGAGCCTCGGCATGGCCCTCTGCCCGGGGTGCGAGGGGACGGGAGCGGTGCGTCCCACCCGGGACCCGGTGCTGGTGGGCGACGTCCTCGCCGGGCTTGTCGACGCGGTGGCACTGGCGGTTCGGGGCGACGTTCTCGCCGGTCCGGTCGACGCGGCGACGCTCGCGGTCCGCCCCGGCCTGCTCGTACCGGACGCGCACCGGGCAGATCTCGTACCGGAGCCGCGCCGTCCAGGGCGCCTCGTGCCGGAGGTCGTGGCTCCCGGTCACGGGCTCCAGGGGTCAGCCCCAGATCATGTCGTCCGGTGCGGGGCCGCTGACGACGGCGGTGTCCGTGATGGCGCCGGAGGCGGCGAACGCCGGGGTCATGAGAGTGAGGGCCGTGAGGAGAACCGCAGCCCAGCGGGCGGAACGAAAGCGCAGCACCGGATGAATCCCTTCCGAAGTACGTGAGTTGTTCCTTCTGTGCGACAAAGCTTCGCCAAGCGGAAACACCTTCGGAAGAGAGATCCGGTGGACGGAACGGGCCCTGGACCGAAGAGGTCAGCGGGCCGCCTCTCAGTGTTCGGACCACAGCCCGTCGAGGCCGTACGGGGCAAGCAGCGGCGCCTCGGAACGACCGACCCGCCACCCCGGCAGCGGACCCGTCTCGGCCACCGCGCGTCCGCACAGTCTCGCCGCCGTCTCCTCCGCTTCGAAGAGACGGTCAGCGAGCAGGTAGACGCCCACGGTCACCCCGTGTTCCGGGTGGGGGTGGATGACCACATGTTCCACGCCGTCGCCGGGGTGCGCCAGGGCGCGCAGGAGATCCCCGAGGTTCTGAGGGATGCACAAGCCCGCCTTCCTGTTAAGGAGTTCGGTGTGAACGAGATACACGTGTCGCAGTTTCCCAAAAGGGCGAACACGGGAGAAGAGCACCAGAAGTCCCATTCCGGCAATGGCCGGTACCGTCCACGTCACCTTCTGTAGAAAACGAGCCACGCGTGTGATGATGTGGCTGCCTTTACTGCGAGAGCTCCGGGGGGAGACGCACCGTGCTCAAGTCGCTTGGTCTCGATTCCATTGCCGAGGCCGTATACCGGGGCCTTCTCGCACGACCGCGCGACGGTGTGGCGGAACTCGCCGAGCGACTGGGACTCGCACCCGAGCAGGTCCGCGGTGCTCTGGACACCCTCAGCGAACTGGCCCTCCTTCGCCCCTCCTACGACCGGGAGGGCGAGCTGTGGCCCGTATCGCCCGAGGTCGGCCTGCAGATGCTGATGGCACGGCAGCAGGCCGAACTCGCGGCGCACCAGAAACAGCTGGAGGACTCGCGGGCGGCCGCGGCCCGGCTGATCGCGGAGTACGCGGAGGCGCAGCCGGCCGACACCCGCTCGAACAGTGAGCGGCTGACCGGGATCGACCAGATCCGCGACCGGCTCGCGGCCCTCACCCGGGACACGCGGGAGGAGGTCATGACCTTCGCCCCGGACGGTCCCCAGCTGCCGGAGCACATCGAGGCCGCGAAGCCGCTCAACCGCGAGCTGCTCGAACGCGGTGTCCGGATGCGGACGGTCTACCTCAACAGCGCGAGCAACAGCCCGCACACCCTCCAGTACGTGAGCTGGCTGTCCAAGCTGGGCGGCGAGGTGCGGACCGTGCCGACGCTGCCGACCCGGATGATCGTCGTCGACCGCAAGGCCGCCGTCATCCCCGTGAACAGCGACAACAGCGCGGAGGGTGCCGTGGTGCTCACCGGGCACGGCACGCTGACCGCGCTCTGCGCGCTCTTCGACAGCGTGTGGAGCGGCGCGCGGCCGCTGAACGAGGAGAGCAGGGCCGACGACCAGGGGCTCACCGACCAGCAGTCCATGGTCGTCGTCCTGCTGGCCGAGGGCCACACCGACGAGACCATCGCCAAGCGCCTCGGGGTGTCGCCGCGTACCGCCCGGCGGCTGGCCTCCGAGCTGATGACCCGGCTCGGGGCGCGGAGCCGGTTCGAGGCGGGCGTGCGAGCCGTACAGAACGGCTGGCTCTCGGACAACCGCTGAGCCGTCTCGTACGCGCCTCCGCGTCCGGCCGCCCCACCTCTGGAAGACCGGCCGCCTCTGGAAGACCGGCCACCCCTTCGTAGGGCGGTCGTTTCGGCGTGCCTCCGCACCCCGTGACCCGCCCCCCGCCTTGGTGGAGCCGTACCGCGCCGTCCGATGTCCCCTTCTGTCCAGGGCCCCAACGGGCCAGCGGAGTCGTCTTCCCGCCGTGCCTCCGGTCCGGGAGATTGGCGCCGTACAGCCGGAGCGGACCGGGACCAGCGAAGACGGGGAGTCGACATGACGCGTGCCGGGATCTTCGTCCGGAACCAGCTCGCGCTCCTCGGCATCCGCCATCTGCTCGACGCGGAGGACGACATCCACGTCGCCTTCGCGACGGGCACCCCCTTCGCGGTGGCCGCCGGCACCGTCGACTGCCTGGTCCTCGACCGGGGCCTGCTCGACGAGCTGCCGGAGCCTCCGCACGGGACGGCCGGAGTGCCCGCGGCCCGGACGGTCCTGCTGACAGCCGAGAGGACGGTCGGCGGGATCGCTGTCGGACCGGCCGCGGATGCGCTTCCTGAACGGGTCGGCGAGACCCATCCGTTCGACGACGCGCCGCTGCTCCTCGTGGACGCCATCCGGCGCGTGGCCGGGCCGGGGCGGGCTCCTGCCAATGCCGGCCCCGCCGCGCGGCAGGGTGTCGCCACGCTCTCCCCGCGGGAGCGCGAGGTGCTCAGGCATCTCGTCGAGGGCTGCACCCACGACCAGGCGGCCCGGCGGATCGGCATCAGTCAGCACACGGTCGACACGTACGTGAAGCGCATCCGCTCCAAGCTCGGCGCGCACAACAAGGCACAGCTGGTCCGTGCCGCCCTGACCGCCCCGCGCGGCCCGTCCGCGCCCCTCGAATCCAGACAACGACAGCAGGTGGAGACATGACGTCCGAAGGCATCGGCACCCAGCTCGTGGTCCGCAATCACGAACTGCAGTACTCGCTCTGGCCCGCCGACCGCGAGCCGCCGGCCGGCTGGGAGCCGGACGGTTTCCGCGGCGACCGGCAGCAGTGCCTCGACCACATCGAGCAGGTGTGGACGGACATGAGGCCGCTCAGCGCCCGGTCCCCGGAGTCCGCGGCGGCCCCGCGCTGAAGGCGGCGGCCGAGGGACGGCTCCGGGAGTACGCGGTGAAGGCCGGTGCCCCGCCGCCGATCACCGCGACAGCGGCCGCGCAGCCCCCGCCCGCCTCCAGGTCGGCCAGGACGAAGTCCTCGGCCGGCCTGGCCGCAGGGCCGCCGACGAACAGCACCCGCGGCTCCTCGTCCGGCGCCGACACCCCGATCTCGGAAAGCGGCACCCGCAGCCCCAGACCCGTCGCCTTGAGCACCGCCTCCTTCCGGGTCCACATCCGGTGGAAGCCGCTCGCGGTGGCGTGGGCGGGGGTGCGGGGCTCCAGCGGCCCGATGACATGGGGGAGCAGTTCGGCGGGGGAGACCGAGGTGCTGATCTCCTCCACGTCGATCCCGACGGCACCGGCCCGGGTGACGGCGACGCCCACCCGGTCGCCCGAGTGGGACACCGACACCTGGAGCCCGCTGCCCGGCAGTTCGGGTTTGCCGTGGTTCCTCGAGCAGTCGGGGCAGCGGGCGACGACCTCGATGTGACGGGGCGACAGGCCGAGGTAGCCGGCCGCGGCGGTGCGGAGCAGGGCCCGTCCCGCGATGAACCGCCGGCGGTCCTCCGTCCTGCGCAGCTGGGGGATCCGCTCCCGTTCGACCCCGTCGAGCAGGGCGAGGCAGTCGTCGGTGACCGTGGCCGGATCGGTCCACCAGATGTGGCAGTCGGCGGGACCGAGCACCGGTACGGCCGGGGGCGCGTCAAGCAGCACGTGCGCTCCCCGTGACCGAGGGCAGGGCTTGCGTGACGCGCTCCACCATGGATCCGAACGAGGCGTCGACGGCCAGGTCGCTGCTTCTCACCTCGACGCCGAAGACGTCGGCGGCCCGTGCGGTGACCTGGACCGCGAGCAGGGAGCGGCCGCCGACGGCGAAGAAGTCCGTGCCGTCCTCGACGTGGTCCACGGCGAGGGCGCCGCACCAGATCTCCGCCAGCCTGCCACGTACGGCGTCGAGCCCGAGGTCATCCTGCACCGCATTGCCTTCCACTGCCGGACGGGGGAGTGACCGCATGTACCGGTCGGCCTCCCATGTTCGCGGCCGTGCGGTGCGAACACACGCCCCCGAAAGCCGTGACACCTATTTAGGGGACATTGCTTCTGTCCACCCCTTGGACGGAATTGCGCGCCCCCGCCATTGACCGGATCCGTCCAGGGCCCCGGTATTGTCCGCCGACTTGACGCCCGTCTACCGTCGCCGTCGTGATCGAAAGTCAGGGCCTCTCCTCACAAGGAATTCTCATGGCGAATACCTCCTTCAAAACCGCTCCCCTTTCCGATCACCACGGTCTGGTGATCGAGAGCGCGGATCTCCCCCTCGCCGAACTTCCGCACGACGAGATCGCCGAGCTCTTCAAGGAGCACGGCACGCTGATGTTCCGTGGTTTCGGGGCCACCGCCGACGATTTCCGCGCACTCGTGCAGAAGTTCTCCTCGAAGCTCTTCTTCCACCAGAACCCCAACCGCGAGACGATTTCCGACGACGGCGCCGTGCTCCTTGTCGACGCGCACCGGAATCCCATTCCGGCGCACTCCGAGATGAGCTACTGCCCGCTCCACCCGGGCCTCCAGTGGTTCTACTGCGTGCGGCCGGCCGACGAGGACGGTGAGACGACCGTCTACGACGGAGTCGAGGCGTACAAGCGGCTCGCCCCGGAGACCCGCGAGCTGTTCGACCGGCTCCGGCTGACCTGGCGCCTTCCCTTCCCGACCGCCCCCGAGCACCAGGAGCGGGTGTTCGGCACGGCCGACCGCGCCGAGCTCGAGGCACTGTTCGCCACGTTCGACGACTTCGCGTACGACTTCGACGAGGCCGGGAACCTCAACTGGAAGTGGACCGTTTCCGCGGTCCCGCAGGCGCCCTACGTGGACGCGCCCACGCTCTGCAACAGCTACCTGGGCTCCGGGGCGCTCGTGTCCTTCGAGGACGGGTCGACCATCCCGCAGCACGTCCGCTGGGACGCGCTCGACGCCACCGAGCAGGTGCGGGTCGACCTCCAGTGGGAGGCCGGGGACATCGTCATGATCGACAACAAGCGCGTGATGCACGGCCGGCGCGGCTTCGAGGACCCGGACCGCAAGGTCGCGGCGATGCTCTCGACGCCGAACTTCTGAGGACCGGCCGCACCCCCCTGCGCCGCACCCCCTGCGCCGCCCCCCCCTGCGCCGCGCCCCCCGGCCCCGCGCCTGAAGCGCCCCCGAAAAACCCGTCACCCCCCGCACTCCCCCACCCGTCGACCGCCGCTCTCACAGTTTGGACGCGACTCCATGACCCACGCCGTCGGTCTGCCCACGCTCTCCGCCCCGACCGCTCCGCTGTCGTCCTTCTACGAAAACGCCCTGCACTCCATGGAGCTCGGGGACCCGGCCCTGTACGGGCTGCTCGACGACGAGCTCCGCCGGCAGAGCGAGACCCTCGCCCTGGTCGCCTCGTGCAGCCCGGTGACGCCCGCGGCGCTGCTCGCCGAGGGCAGCTTCTTCGCGAACGTCACGGCCGAGGGCTACCCGGGCCGCAGGTTCCACGCCGGCTGTGTGAACGTCGACAAGGTCGAGGAGCTCGCGGTCGAGCGCGCCAAGCAGGCCTTCGGCGCCCGTTACGCCAACGTCCAGCCCCACTCGGCGAGCACCGCCAACCAGGTCGTCATGAACTCCCTGCTGAAGCCGGGCGACCCGATCCTGGGGCTCGACCTGGACGCGGGCGGCCACCTCAGCCACGGCGCCTCGGTCAACATCTCGGGCCGGATCTTCGACGCGCACAGCTACGGCCTCGGGGCCGACGGACTGATCGACTACGCGGAGGTCCGGGCCCAGGCCCTGCGGCACCGCCCGCGGCTGATCGTCGCGGGCACCACGGCCTATCCGCGCACGCTCGACTGGGCCGCGTTCCGCGCCATCGCCGACGAGGTGGGGGCGTATCTGCTCGCCGACATCACCCACATCGCCGGTCTGGTGGTGGCCGGCCTGCACCCGTCGCCGCTGGCCCACGCCCATGTGGTGACCACCTGCACGCACAAGCAGCTCTACGGTCCGCGCGGCGGTCTGATCCTGCTCGGCGACTCGGCCGACCTGGTCCTCCCCACCGGGCGCACGCTCCGGCAGACGCTGCAGAGCGGCCTCTTCCCGCTGATCCAGGGCGCGCCCGTGGTGAACAGCATCGCCGCCAAGGCGTACGCGCTCGGGGCGGCGACCACCCCGGAGTTCACGGCCAGGATCCACCGGGTGCGTGACCTCGCGGCGGGGCTCGCCGAGCAGCTCGCGGGCCGCGGGGTGCGGCTCATCTCGGGCGGCACCGACAACCACATCGTGGTGGCCGACGTCCTTGCGTCGTACGGCGTCACCGGTGTCAACGCCGAGAAGGCCCTCGAACAGTGCGGTGTCCTCGTCAACAAGAACCGGATCGTCGGCGACGCGCACTCCGCGATGGTGACGTCGGGCGTGCGTTTCGGCAGCAACAGCATGGCGGCCCGCGGTTTCGACGCGGGTGACGTCGCGGAGGTCGCGGGCCTCGTCCACGAGGTGCTGACCGCCACGGAGAACACGTCGAACACCACGTACGCGCTCGATCCCGCGCTGCGGGCACGCGTCCAGGAGCGGATCCGCGCGATCTGCCACCGCCGGCCGGTCGCCGGCTACTGACCGCGGTTCCCCGGCGGGCCGGCATCCCCACGCCGCCGGCCCGCCCCGCCGTATTCCCTCAGGCACCCCCGTCCGGGCCCCAGAACTCCAGCCGATGCGAGAACGGTCTATGTACGCAAACAATTCTGTCGTCGATGTCATCCGCCGCAATGTCTCCGAGCGCGGCGCCGGTCTCAGCTACGCCTTCCTCGCCGACGCCGGCGGCGTCGACACCGAACTCAGCATGATCGAGATCGACAGGCGTGCGCGGGCGATAGCCGTCTCGCTCCTCGAGCGGGCGAAACCGGGCGCGCGGGTCATGCTGCTGTATCCACCCGGTGAGCTCTTCGTCGTGGGATTCGTGGCCACGCTGTACGCCGGCATGGTCGCCGTCCCCGTCTACCCGCCGGACCCGATGCGGATCGCCCGTACGCTGCCCCGGCTGCGCGCGGTGGTGGAGAGCTCCCGTGCCGAGATCGTCCTCTCGGACAGCCTCGTCCAGGCCTTCACCCGTGAACTGTTCGAGCAGCAGGCGCCCGAGGTGGCCCGGCTGCCCTGGGTGGTGACCGAGGACGCGATGCTGGAGGGCGCCGACGACTGGCGCCGCCCGGACCTGACGCCCGGCTCGGTCGCCCTGCTCCAGTACACCTCCGGCTCGACCGGCACCCCCCGCGGTGTCGTGGTGACCCACGGGAACCTGCTGTCGAACGGCGCCGCGATCGCCGACGGCTTCGGCCTCGGCGAGGGCGACGTCGTCGCCTCGTGGCTGCCCTTCTACCACGACATGGGTCTGCTGGGCGGTGTGCTGCAGCCGATGCTGTCCGGCCTGTCCAACGTCCTGATGTCGCCCCTCGAGTTCATGCGCCGGCCCATGCGCTGGCTGGAGGCCATCGCCACGCGCGGCGCGACCGTCAGCGGCGGCCCGAACTTCGCCTTCGACCTCTGTGTCAACAAGAGCACCCCCGCCGAGCGGGAGGCCCTCGACCTGTCGTCCTGGCGGGTCGCCTTCTGCGGCGCCGAGCCGGTGCGCCACCGCACCCTGGAGCGTTTCGCCGAGGCGTTCGCCCCCAGCGGTTTCGACAGGTCCGCGCTGCTGCCCTGCTACGGCCTCGCCGAGGCGACCCTGTTCGTGGCGGGCAGCGGCCGCGGCAACGGCGCCCACACCACCCGTCTCGACCGCGCGGCCCTGGAGCAGGGACGTGCCGAAACGCGTGCGGACGGCGACCTCCTGGTCTCCTCGGGCCTGGTGGCGGCCGGACATGAACTGGCCGTCGTCGACCCGGAGTCCGGCGAGCGCGCCGCCCCCGGCACGGTGGGCGAGCTGTGGGTGCGCGGCACGTCCGTCGCCTCCGGCTACTGGGAGGACGAGGCCGCGACCGAGGCGTCCTTCGGCGCCCTGCTCGGCGACGACCCGAAGCCGTATCTGCGCACCGGCGACCTCGGGTTCGTCCTGGACGGCCAGATCCATGTCACCGGCCGCCTCAAGGAGATGATGGTCGTACGCGGCCGCAACCTCTACGCCCACGACCTGGAGGAGACGGCCGTCGCGGCGTCCTCGTGGGCCCGCCCCGGCTGTGGCGCGGCGTTCTCGGTGGAGACCGGGGACGGCGAGGAGTGCGTGGTCCTGCACGAGGTCGCCGTCGGCACGCCCGACGAGGAACTCCCCCGGATCGCCGACGCGATGGCCGCGGCCGTTCAGCACGAGCACGGCATCGTCCTGTTCGACGTGGTCCTGCTCGGCGCCCGCAGCCTGGCGAAGACGTCCAGCGGCAAGATCCAGCGCCTGGCCGGCCGGACGGCGTACACCGCGGGTCAGGTCGAGGGCGAGCTGTACCGCCGCTCCGCGTCCGCCCCGGCCCGCGGCGAGCGGCGGCAGCTCACGCTCCCCTCGCGCCCCGACCTGCTCGCCCTCTCCCACGAGGAGCGCGTCGACGCGATCGAGCGCGCCCTGAGCCTGTTCGGCCGGGGAGAGGGCGACGCGCCCGCCACCATGGTCGCCGAGCTCGACCTCGACTCCCTCGCCGCCGTCGACCTCGCCTTCCGGATCGAGGAGCGGCTCGGTGTCGTCACCGACCCGGGCCTGCTGCTCCAGCCGACGAGCCTGCGCGAGGTGGCCACGGCCGTCGAGGAGGCGGTACGCACCGCCCCCGAGGCGCCCGTACGGCAGGAGTCCGGGCCGCGCGGCGGCGCCGTACCGCTCTCCGCCGGTCAGCGGTCGCTGCTGTTCATGCGGGACCTGGAAGGCCCGGACTGCCGGCAGAACGTCTCGGTCGCGGTCCGGCTGCACGAGCCCGTCGACACCGGGGCGCTGTCCGCGGCCGTCCGTCACCTCGGCGCCCGCCACCCCGTCCTGACCTCCCGCTTCGACGTCGACGGCGGCCGGCGCGCGCAGCTGATCGACCCGGGTGTCCCGTTCGAGCTCGACGTCGTCGACCTGACGGGCGAGGCGGAGCCGGTGCTCCGGGACCGGGTCGACGCCTGCGCCCTCGCGCCCTTCGACATCGAGGGCGGGGACGTCGCCCGCGCGAAGCTGTTCACCGGCTGCGGCGCCCCGGTCCTGGTCCTGGCGCAGCACCACGCCATCACGGACTTCTGGTCGGTGGTGACCCTTCTCGACGAGCTGACCACGGTCTACGGCGATCTGCTGCGCGGGCGCGCGCCGGACCTTCCGGCGGCCGTCGGCTACGAGGAGTTCGTCCGCTGGCAGCAGGACTACGAGCGCTCTCCGCAGTGGCAGGCCGACGAGCGGTACTGGCTCGACCTGCTGTCCGGCGACGTCCAGGCGCCGACGCTTCCGGTACGGGAGCGTCCGCAGCCGGAGAAGGGCATCGCGAGCCACCGGGTGACGGTGGACGCCGAGCTGCTCGCCGACCTGGAGCGGCTCGCGGGTGACAGCGGCACGACGGTGTTCTCGGTCCTGATGGCGGCCTTCGAGGTCCTCGTCGCGGCGCACAGCGGCGCCCGTGACTTCGTCGTCGGCGCCACCACGGCAGGCCGTCCGCAGGCACGTTTCCGCAACACCCTGGGCTACTTCGCCAACACCCTTCCCGTACGCGCCGAGCCCGCCGCCCACGCGAGCGTCACGGAGCTGATCCGCAGCACCGGGCAGCAGCTGCGGCAGTCGCTCGGCCACCAGCACTTCCCGGTCAGCCGGCTCGTCGAACTGCTCCGCGCCCAGGGCAACACCTCGGCCGCGATCAACACGGCCGTCGTCTTCGAGCGGCCGCACAACGCGATCGCCGACGACGTCACCTCGGTGCTCTTCGGCGCCGGCCGCGACAGCGCGGTCCTCGGCGACCTGACGATCGAGCCGTTCCCGGCGGGCGAGCTCGCCACCCAGTTCGACATCACCCTGCACGCCGTTCCGGCCGACGGCGGTCTCCTCGCCCACATGCTGGTCCGGGCGGACCGCTTCGACGAGGCCCTCGCCGGACAGCTGGGACAGCAGTTCCTCGAACTGCTCCGGCAGATCGTCGTCCACCGTGACGCCCCGGTCTCCGCGCTGCGGCTCGTCGGCGCGACCGAGTCCCTCGCCCGCGCCGACGTCCCCGCCCGCACCCTGCCCGGCGTCACCTCCGCGCACGAGCTGTTCGAGGCGACCGCCGACCGCACCCCCGGCGCGGTCGCCCTCACGGCCGGCGCCCTTGAGCTGACGTACGCCCAGGTGGAGAGCGCGGCGAACCGGCTCGCGCACCGTCTCCGGCAGGACGGCCTCGGCACCGAGGACACCGTGGGACTCTGCCTGGAGCGCTCCCCCGAGCTGATCGTCGCGATGCTCGCGGTGATGAAGTCCGGGGCCGCGTTCGTCCCCCTTGACCCGACGCTGCCGCAGCCCCGTCTCGCCGACATGGTCGGCGACGCGCGCTGCGCCCGGATCCTCTGCCACGCCGCCACCGCGGAGCTCGCGGGCTCCCTCGGCACCGCGACCCGCGTCGACGAGGAGTCCGGCGCCGGCCTTCCCGATGACCGGCCCGCGCTCGCCGTATCCGGCGACAACCTGGCGTACGTCATCTTCACCTCGGGCTCGACCGGCCGCCCCAAGGGCGTGCAGATCGAGCACCGGTCGCTCCTGAGCTATCTGCTGTCCTTCCTCGACGCCTTCGACGTCGAGGAGGGCGACCGGGTGCTGCAGTTCGCGCCGCTCACCTTCGACCCCTGCCTGGAGGAGATCTTCTCCGCCTGGACCCGGGGCGCGGCGCTCGTGCTGCGCGACGAGTCGGTGCTGGGCTCGCCGGAGCGGTTCTGGGCCTGGTGCGAGGAGCAGCGGCTCACCCTCGTCGACATCCCCACGGCCTTCTTCCACGTCCTCGTCACCGCCCTGGAGACGGGTGTGCGGGTGCCGCCGGCGCTCCGCTCGATCCTCATCGGCGGTGAGGCCGCGCACCCCGACAAGCTCGCGCAGTGGTTCGCGGCCGACCGCGGCCACGTCGAGCTGTACAACCGCTGGGGCACGACCGAGACCACGGTGTGCTCGACCGTCGCCCACCTCGGCCCCGAGTCGGGCCAGGTCTCCCGCGCCCGTGACGTGTCCATCGGCGCCGACATGACGGACGCGGTGATCCACGTCCTCGACGCCGGACTGCGGCCCGTCGCCGACGGCGTCGTCGGGGAGGCGTACATCGGCGGCGCCGGTGTCGGACGCGGCTACGCGTCGGCGCCCCGCAAGACCGCCGAGCGGTTCGTCCCCGACCCGTTCGCGACCGTGCCGGGCCGGCGTCTGTACGCCACCGGGGACCTGGTGCGCCGGTCCGCCGACGGCGAGCTGCGCTACGTCGGCCGCGCCGACCAGCAGGTGAAGGTACGCGGCTACCGCATCGAGCTCGGCGAGGTCGACGTGGCCCTTCGGCGCCACCCCGAGGTCGCCGAGGCGGCCGTGGTCGCCTCCCGGGGCACGGGCGAGACGGAGCTGATCGCCGCCGTCACCGGCGAAGGCGTCGGCGTCGAGGGACTGCGCGACTGGCTCCACCGTGAGCTGCCCAGCTACATGGTCCCGAGCCGGCTGCTCGTCCTCGACCGGATCCCGCTCACCTCGAACGGCAAGGTGGACGCGCACGCGCTGCGCGAGCTCGCCCTCGACGCGTCCCGCTCGGCCGGGGCGGCCGGCATGACGCCCCTGGAGAGCAGGCTCGCGGCGATCTGGTGCGAGGTCCTCGAAGTCGCCGGGGTCGGTCCCGACGAGGACTTCTTCGCGCTCGGCGGGCACTCGCTGCGCGCGGCGGACCTCAACACCCGGGTGCGCAGGGAGTTCGGCGTCCAGCCGCCGCTGCGGATGTTCTTCGAGTCGGTGACCGTACGCGCCCAGGCGGCGCGGATCGCCGAACTCGTCGGCACGGAACCGGCGGACGCCGAGGCCGCGCGGATCGCCGAGCTCGTCGCCGCCGAACCGGCCGCCGCCGAGGCGGCCACCGTGCCGACCGAGGCCGGGCCGGCCCTGTCGCTCGGTCAGCGCCGCCTGTGGTTCCTGGAGAAGTTCGCCCCGGGCTCCCGCGCCTACGTCGTGCCGGGTGTCCTGCGGCTGTACGGGGAGCTCGACCAGGCCGTCCTGCGCGGCGCGCTCGACGCGATCGTCGAGCGGCACCCCGCGCTGCGCACCGGCTTCACGGACGAGGGCGGCAGGCCCGTGCCCTTCGTGCACACCGGCCTCACCTGCCCCTTCGAGGTCATCGACCGGAGCTCGGTCACCCCCGCGCGGCGCGAGGCGGAACTGGCCGGACTCGCGGCCGCTCACGCCCGGCAGCTCTTCGCGCTCGAACGGCCGCCGCTGATGCGCGCCGCCCTTGTCGCGTTCGGGCCCGACGAGCACGCCCTGCTCCTCGCCTTCCACCACATCGTCTCCGACGGCCGCTCCATGGAGATCATCGCCGGTGAGCTGGCCGGGCTGTACGCGCACGGCGCGGGCTCCGGTGACGGCTCCCGTGACGGCTCCGGTGACGGCTCCGGTGTCGGCGAACCGCCCGCCGTCGTCCACGAGTACGCCCGCTGGGCGTCCGACGAGAGCGCCCGCCTGGAGTCGGCGGAGGGCCGGCGCGGCCTGGAGTTCTGGACCGGGCACCTCGGTGGCGCTCCGCTCGCCCTCGACCTGCCCCTCGACCGGCCCCGGCCGGCGGTGCAGACCTTCGACGGCGAGCGCGTGCCGCTGACGCTGAGCCAGGCCGACTCCGACCTGCTGCGCGCGCTCGCCCGTGACCAGCGGGCCACGGTCTTCATGACGCTCGCCGCGTGCGTGTCCTCGGCGCTCTCCCGGCTGACCGGCCAGGACCGGGTGGTCCTCGGCGTGCCCGACGCCAACCGCACCGGGGACGGCGCGTACGACGACGTCGTCGGCTTCTTCGTGAACACCGTCCCGCTCTGCTTCGAGGCGCCGGCCGGTGCCACGGGCCGCGACCTCGTCGACCGTGTCCGGGCCACCGCCCTTGAGGCGATGCCGTACCACTGGGTCCCGTTCTCCGCGATCGTGGAGGCGAGCGGCCAGGACCGCGATCCGAGCCGCAGCCCGCTCTTCCAGGCGATCCTCGACGTCCGCAGCGGCGCGCTGCCCTCGCCGGCCCTACCCGGTCTGCGGGTCGAGACGGCGCCGCTGTACACCGGTACCGCCAAGACCGACCTGACCTTCGAGATCACCGACGACGGCGGCCCGCTGACGGGCTGGCTGGAGTTCAACGCGGACCTGTTCCGGCCGGAGACCGCGCGGCTCGTCGCCCGGCTGTTCGGCGAGACGGCCCGCGCGCTGGCCCGGCGGCCCGACGAGCGCGTCGAGACCCCCTCGGCGTCGTCGGCCCTGGACCGCTGGCCGGCCGAGGCGGAGGACGGGCAGCGTCCCGACACCTTCTGGGCGCAGTTCGAGCGGGTGGCCGAGAACCGCCCGGACGCCCTCGCCCTGGAGGGCGCCGACAGCGCGCTGACCTACGGCGAGCTGCGCACCCGGGTGGACCGGGTCGCCCGGGTGATCGCCCGGACGTTCGCCGTACGTCCCGGGGACGTCGTCGCCGTGGCGGTCGAGCCGTCCGTCGAGGCGGTCGTCGCCGTCCTCGCGGCGCAGCGCTGCGGAGCGGCGTACCTGCCGGTCGACCCCGCCTACCCGGCGGAGCGCAAGGAGTTCATGCTGGCCGACTCGGGGGCGCGCGGCCTGGTGACCCGCGACCTCGTGGAGGAGGCACTGCGCGAGACGCCCGCCGAAACGCCGGCCGAAACGCCTGCCGAGACCTTCGTACTCCCGCAGCCGCACCCCGACGCCCCCGCGTACCTCCTCTACACCTCCGGCTCCACCGGCCGCCCCAAGGGCGTGCTCGTCTCCCACCGCTCGCTCGCCAACCTCACGGCCACGCAGGCGCGGGTCTTCGGGATCGACGCCGGCTCGCGCATGCTCCAGTTCGCGAGCCTGAGCTTCGACGCCTCCGTCTGGGAGATCTTCTCCACGCTCGCCGCGGGCGGCACCCTGGTCGTCGCGAGCCGTGACCACGCCCTGGTCGGCGACGCCCTCGCCGACGTCCTCGCCGAGCGCGCGATCACCGTGTGCCTGCTGCCTCCGTCGGTCATCGCGTCCCTGCCCGTACGGGAACTGCCGCTGCTGACGACCCTGGTGTCGGGCGGTGAGGCCTGCCGCGCCGAGCTCGTCGAGCAGTGGCAGCCGGGCCGCCGCTTCGTCAACGCGTACGGCCCCACCGAGTGCACCGTCGTCATCACGGCCGCCGCCTGCGAGCCGGGACGCCCCGCCTCGCTCGGCGCGGTGCTGCCGGGCGGGACGGCGTACGTCCTGGACGCCGAGCTGCGGCCGGTGGTCGCCGGTGCGGTCGGCGAGCTGTACGTCGGCGGCGCGGGCCTGGCCGTCGGCTACCACGGCCGGCCGGGGCTGACCGCCGCCCACTTCCTGCCCGACCCGTTCTCCGCCGTCCCCGGCGCCCGGATGTACCGCACGGGCGACCTCGTCCGGCTGCGCGCCGACGGGACCCTGGACTACCGCGGCCGTCGCGACAGCCAGATCAAGCTGCGCGGCTACCGGATCGAGCCGGCCGAGATCGAGTCGGTGCTGCTGGCCCTCGACGGTGTGACCCAGGCCGTGGTGCGGGGCGTCGACGGGGTCCTCGTGGCCCATGTCGAGTCCGGTGACCCGGAGCTGACCCCGAGGACGCTCGCGAGGCTGTGCGCGGACGGGCTGCCGCCGCACATGGTCCCGGCCGCGTTCGTGGTCCGAGGCGAGCTGCCGCGGCTGCCCGGCGGCAAGATCGACCCGAACCGCCTCGGCCGGCCGCGCCGCGCCGACTTCGCGCACACCGACTTCGCCGAACCGGAGACGGAGACCGAGCGGACCGTCGCCCGGGTCTGGGCGCAGGTCCTCGGCGTCGACGTGGTCGGCGCGGGCGACGACTTCTTCACCGTCGGCGGCCACTCCCTGCTCGCGACCGTGATCACCTCGCAGGTGAGCGAGGAGCTGGGCCGCGAGGTCCCGCTGCGGGCCCTGTTCGAGGCGCCGGTCCTCCGCGACTACGCCGCGCTGTGCGAGGCGGCGGCCGCCCGGGACACCTCCGGCGGGATCGCGTCCCACGCCACCGGCGGCGCCGACGCGCCGCTGTCGGTGATGCAGGAGCGGCTGTGGCTCCTGGAGGAGATCGAGAACGGCTCCGGCCGCAGCACCTCCACGGGCCGCTACCACCTGGCCGGCGCGATCCGGCTCACCGGCGAGCTCGACGAGGCCGCCCTCCAGCGGGCCGTCACCCGTCTCGTGGACCGGCACACCACGCTGCGCACGGCGGTCGCCCACCACGAGGGCGCGCTGACGCAGACCGTCCGGGAGCACGCCGACGTCATCCTGTCGAGCACCGTGCTGACCGGCGTGACCGCCGAGGAGCGGGTCTCCGAGGCGCTCGCCCTGGTGGCGCGCGAGGCGGCGGAGCCGATGGACCTGGCGACCGGCCCGCTGCTTCGGGTCCGGCTGCTCCGGCTCGGCGACGACGACGCGGTCCTCGTCCTGACGCTGCACCACATCGTCGGCGACGGCTGGTCGATGGAGATCCTCAAGCGGGACCTCACCCACTTCTACGCCGAGGAGACCGGCCACGAGCCGGCCGCCCCGCTGCCCCCGCTGAAGGTCACCTACGAGCAGTTCTCCCGCTGGCAGCGCCATCAGCTCGACTCCGGCGGCCTCGACGCCTCCGTGGCGTACTGGTGCGAGCAGCTCGACGCGCTGCCCGCGCTCACCCTGCCGGTCTCGCGCGGCGCCTCCGAGCCCGCGGCCTCCCGGGGCCACCGGGTGCGGGCGACCGTCACGCCGGAGCTGCGCGAGGCGATGGAGCGGCTCGCCGCCGAGTCCGGGGCGACGCTGTTCATGGTGCTCGCGGCGACCCTCCAGCTCACCCTCGGGCGCCTCGCGGGCCAGCGGGACTTCGCGATCGGCGTGCCCATCGCGGGCCGCAGGCACCGCGAGGTGGAGGACCTCATCGGCTTCTTCATCAACTCGCTCGTGCTGCGGGCCGACCTGTCGGGCGACCCGACCTTCGCCGAGCTCCTCGACCGGGTCAGGACGACCACGCTCGACGCGTACGAGCACCAGGACGTGCCGTTCGAGACCCTGGTCGGAAAGCTCGCCCCCGAGCGGGACCTGAGCACCACACCGCTGTTCCAGGTGTATCTGAACCTGCTGAACATCCCGCCGCACCAGGCCGAGCTCCCGGGGCTCACGGTCGACACCTTCGCCGTCCCCGACCTGGGCGCCAAGTTCGACCTGACCTTCTACGTCGACCCCGCGCGGGACGGTCTCTCGCTGGACCTGATGTACGCCGCCGACCGCTTCGACGAGGCGACGGTGGACGAGCTGCTCGCCCAGTGGATCAGGGTCATCGAGCAGACGGTCGCGGACAGCGGAAGCCCGATCGACTCGCTGCGGCTCGACACGCCGCTGGCCCGCCGGGTGCTCCCCGACCCGGCCGCGCCGCTCGACACGACCTGGTACGGGTCGGTGGTCGAGCAGTTCGAGCGGTGGGCCGCCCGTGAGCCGGGGCGGATCGCGATCAGCGAGCCGGGCCAGGAGCTCACCTACGGCGACCTGGCCTGGGCGACGGCCGCCATGTCGGGGCTCCTGAACCAGCAGGGCGTCGCCAAGGGCGATGTGGTCGCCATCTACGGCGAGCGCAGTGCCTCCCTCGTCTGGGCGATCCTGTCCGTGCTGCGGGCCGGCGCCTCGTTCGCCATCCTCGACCCGAGCTATCCGGCGGACCGCATCGCCGACTGTCTCGCGGTGGCCCGCCCGAGCGCCTTCCTCCAGCTGGAGGGCGCGGGGGCCGTGCCGCTCGCGGTGGACACCGCGCTCCAGGAGGCGTCGCTCCGCTGCCGCTTCGAGCTGCCGTCGAGGCTCGCGGACGCCCGGCACCTGGTGCCGCGGGGCGCGGAGCCGGCCGCCGCGGTCGAGGTGGGTCCTGGGGACTGCGCGTACATCGCGTTCACCTCGGGTTCCACCGGGAAGCCGAAGGGCATCCGGGGCGGGCACGGGTCCCTGACCCACTTCGTGCCGTGGATGGTGGAGACGTTCGGGCTGCGCGAGACCGACCGCTACAGCCTGCTCTCCGGCATCAGCCACGACCCGCTGCACCGCGAGGTGTTCACGCCGCTGGTCACGGGCGCCATGATCTGTGTGCCCGACCGCCTCGACGTGGAGACCCCGGGCCGGCTCGCGCAGTGGTTCCGCACCGCGCAGGTGTCGGTCAGCCACATGACGCCCCCGATGGCGCGGCTCTTCGACCAGCTGTCGGTGGCTCCGGGAACGCTGCCGCTCCTGGAGCGGGTGTTCTTCCTCGGAGACACGCTGACCAGCCGTGACGTACGGGCCATCACCCGGATGGCGGGCTCGGCGACCTGCGTCAACCTGTACGGCTCGACCGAGACGCAGCGCGCGGTCGGCTACCACGTGGTGCCCGCGGCCGACGGTGTCGCCGACACCGACCCGGGGGTCACGTACCCCCTCGGGCGCGGCATGAAGGACGTCCAGCTCCTCGTCCTCGACGAGGCGGGCCGGCAGGCCGGTGTCGGCGAGCCGGGGGAGATCGTCATCCGCTCCCCGCACATCTCGCTGGGCTACGCCCACGACGAGAAGCTCACCGCCGCCAAGTTCGTGCGCAACCCGTTCGGCGACTCCGACGGCGACCGCATGTACCGCACCGGTGACCTCGGCCGCCATCTGCCCGACGGCTCCGTCACCCCGCTCGGCCGCGCCGACAACCAGGTCAAGATCCGTGGCTACCGCGTCGAGACCGATGAGGTGCAGCACGTGATCTGCGCCGCGCCGGACGTCCAGGACGCCCTGGTCATGGCACGTACGGACGCGAGCGGCGAGAACGCGCTCGTCGCGTACGTGGTGTCGCGGCCCGGCACCAGGGCCGCGGGCAACGAGGTGAAGGCCTTCGTCCGCGGGCAGCTCCCCGACTACATGGTCCCGGCGTTCGTCGTCGCCCTCGACGCCTTCCCGCTGACCCCGAACCGCAAGATCGACCGCGCGGCACTGCCGGAGCCCTCCTCGGCGAGCGGCTCCCACGAGGACGGACCGCGTACGCCTCTGACGCCCACCGAGGAACTGGTGGCCGGCCTGTGGCAGGACGTGCTCGGCGCGCCCAGGGTGGGCCCCGAGGACAACTTCTTCAACCTCGGCGGGCACTCCCTCATGGCCACCCAGGTCGTGTCGCGGATCCGCCGGGTGTTCGGCTGCGAGATCGCGCTGCGCACGCTCTTCGAGAAGCAGACCGTACGGGACCTCGCCGCGCACATCGACGGCGTCGCCGGCGGCGTGAGCACCACCGCGCCCGTCGTCGCCCTGCCCCGCACCGGCCCGCTGCCCGCCTCCTACGGCCAGGAACGCCTCTGGTTCCTCGACCAGCTGGAGGGCGACACCGGCGCGTACAACAGCCCCACGGTCGTCCGCATGCGCGGCCCGCTCGACACCGACGCCCTCGCCGCCACCCTGGACGAGCTGGTCGCCCGGCACGAGGTGCTGCGCACCCGGCTCGTCATGGACGGCGGCCGGGTGAGCCAGATCGTCGAGCCGGCCGGTGAGGTCACCATGCCGCTCACGCTCGTCGACCTGAGCGACGAGCCGGCGGAGACGGCCGAGCGGCGCTGGCCCGAGCTCGTCGACGAGGCCGCGCGACACCGCTTCGACCTGGCCGAGGCGCCGCTGGAGCAGGCCACCCTGATCCGGCTCTCCGCCGAGGACCACGTCTTCGTCCTCACCGTGCACCACGTCGTCGCCGACGGCTGGGGCCTGCAGATCGTGGTCCGCGACTTCGCGGCCCTCTACCAGGCCCGCCGCCAGGGCACGGCCTCCCCGCTGCCGGACCTCGAGGTGCAGTACGCCGACTGGTCGAGCTGGCAGCGCGACCGCGTCGAGGGCGGCGACCACCGGGCGCAGCTCGACTTCTGGTGCGAGACGCTGGCGAAGCCGGCGCCGGTCCTGGAGTTCCCGGCGCAGCGGCCGAGGCCCGCGGCGATGACCAACCGGGGCCTGACGGTCCGCCGGGTGCTCGACGCCGAACTGGTCGGCGGGGTACGGCAGGTGGGCCGCGAGCACAACGCGACCCTGTTCATGACGCTGCTCGCGGCGTTCAACTGCCAGCTGCACCGCTACAGCGGCGCCGCCGACATCGCCGTCGCCACCCCGGTCGGCACCCGCTCGGTCGAGATCGAGGACGTCGTCGGGTTCTTCGTGAACACGATCGTCTTCCGCAACACCCTCTCCTCCGAGGAGACGTTCACCGAGCTCCTCGAACGCGTCCGGGCCACCACCCTGGCCGCCTACGCCAACCAGGACGTCCCCTTCGACCGCGTGGTGGACGCCCTCCAGCCGAGCCGGGACCTGAGCACCAGCCCGCTGTTCCAGGTCATGTTCACCCTGCACAACGCGCCCTACTCGGAGATCGACCTCGGCGACCTCAGGCTTGAGCGGCTCCACGCCCCGAACGGCACCGCCAAGTTCGACCTCAGCCTCGACCTGGCCGAGGAGAAGGACGGCCTGCACGCCACCCTGGAGCTCAACGCCGACCTCTTCGACGAGGAGACCGGGCAGACGCTCCTCGACCACTTCGAGGCCCTGCTCGGCAGCATCGCCGCCGGCCCGGCGCGGACCGTGGCCGAACTCGAACTCCGCCCCGAGGCGGAGGCCGCGGCCCAGGACGCCCTCAGCGCGGGACCGCCGGCCTTCACGCCGATGACCACGACCGAGGCCCTCGAACACTGGGCGCGGCACACCCCGGACGCCCCCGCCGTCGTCGAGGGCGGCGCCGTCTGGACGTACCGCGAACTGCGCGACCGGGTCGCGGCACTCGCCGAACGGCTCACGTCGGCGGCCTCAGGACCCGAACCGGCCGTGGTGGTGTGCGCGGACCGCTCGGCCCTCCATATCGCCGCCGCCCTCGCCTGCGACGCGGCCGGCGCCACCTACGTGCCGGTCAGCCCCGCCGTACCGGACCGGCGGATCGCCTCCGTCCTCGACCGGCTCGGCGAGGTCGTCGCGGTCACCGACGACGAACGGTCGGCCCGTGTCGCCGCCCTGCTCGGCGAGGCCGGGGGAACCCACCTCGTCCTCGACGACTCCGTCTCGGACCGTCCGCTCGACCCGCGCGGACCGCACCCCGCCCGGCGCGCCTACGTCATCTTCACCTCCGGTACGACCGGTGAGCCCAAGGGCGTGGAGATCGAACAGGCAGGACTGCTCAACCACCTGGAGCTGATGGCCCACGACCTGGAGCTCTCCTCGGGCGACGTCGTCGCCCAGACCGCCTCCCAGTCGTTCGACATCTCGGTCTGGCAGATGCTCGTCGCCGTCATGCGCGGCGCCACCACCGTCGTCAGCGACGACGCCACCAGCCGGGACGCCGAGGCGCTGATCGCCCTCGTCCGGGAGCGCGGGATCAGCGTGCTCCAGCTGGTGCCCGGCATGATCAGGGCGCTGCTCGACCACGCGGGGGACGGTGATCTGGCGAGCCTGCGCTTCCTGATCGCCACCGGCGAGGCCCTGCCGCCGGACCTCGCGGCGGACTGGCTGCGCCGCTTCCCCGGGATCCCGATGGTCAACGCCTACGGCCCCGCCGAGTGCTCGGACGACACCCACCTCGCGGTGCTCACGACCCCGCCGCCGACCGACCGGGCGGTGCCGCTCGGCCGTCCCGTCGCCGGTGTGACCTCCCACGTCCTCGACGCGGGAGGGCGGCGGGTGCCGTTCGGCGTGCCGGGCGAGCTCGCCATCGGCGGCCCGGTCGTCGGCCGCGGCTACCTCGGTGACCCGAGGGCCACCGCGGAACGCTTCGTGCCCGACCCGTACGCCACGGACCCCGGCGCCCGGCTCTACCGCACCGGCGACCGGGTGCGGCTGCACGGAGACGGCCGTCTCGAGTTCCTCGGACGGCTCGACGACCAGCTGAAGATCCGCGGCTTCCGCATCGAGGCGGGCGAGGTCGAGACGGCGCTGTGCGAGCTCCCGGCCGTACGGGAGGCGGCGGTCGTCCTGCGCGACTGCGACGGCGAACCGACCCTGGTGGCCTGCGTGGCCGGCACCGAACGCGACCCGGCCGTCCTGGCCGCCGCGCTCGGCACCCGCCTGCCGCGCTACATGGTCCCCACCGGCTACGTCTTCGCCGACCGGCTGCCGCGCACCCCCAACGGCAAGGTCGACAGGACCGCGCTCCAGCGGGACGACCTGACCGTCGAGCGGGTCCGCCGGCGCTTCGAGGAGCTGTCGGGGCCGACCGAACGCCTCGTGGCCTCCGTGTTCGAGGAGCTGCTCGGCACCCCGGCCGTCGGCGCGCTCGACGACTTCTTCACCCTGGGCGGCCACTCGCTGCTCGCCACCCGTCTGGTGGCCGAACTGGCCGCGCGGACGGACATCGAACTGCCGCTGCGCGCGGTCTTCGAGCGGCCCACCGTGCGCGGTGTCGCACAGGCCCTGGGGGAACTCCAGCTGGCCGGGCTGAGCGAGGCCGAGCTCCTCGAACTCGAGGTGCTGCTCGACGGAGTCACCGACGACCAGGCGCGCGAGCTGCTCGCGGCCGGCGAGGAGAGGGACGCATGATCAGGGAAGCCGCCACCGAGCGGGAGACCTTCGAGGGTCTGTCCGCGGCCAAGCGGGATCTGATGGCCTCGCTGCTGCTCGCCCGCGGCAGGCAGCGGGCCTCGGCGCGCACCATCCGCCGCCGCGACCCCGCCGTGCCCGCCGTGCTCTCCCGAGGCCAGGAGCAGCTGTGGGTCGCCGAGTCCCTCGCGGACGGCCGGCCGCTGTACAACGTCCCCTACGGGGTACGGCTGCGCGGCGCGCTCGACGTCACCGCGCTGCGGGCCGCGCTCGACGGGCTCGCCGCCCGCCACTCCGTCCTGCGCACCGTCTACCGGCAGCGGCCGGACGGCGGTCTCGAACAGGTGGTCCTGCCGGCCGGTCCCGTGGCCCTGCCGGTCGAGGAGACCGCGGGCGAGGAGGCCGCGATGGCCGCCGCACAGCGCGAGGCGGCCCGGCCGATCGACCTGACGGACGGCCCCGTGATGCACGGACGGCTGTTCCGGATCGCCGCCGACGACCACCTCCTCGCGCTCGTCGTGCACCACATCGCGACCGACGCCTGGTCGGTGGGTGTCCTCCTGGAGGACCTCGCCGAGCTGTACGACGCGGCCCGCGAGGGCCGCTCGCCCCGGCTGCCCACGCTCGGCGTCGACTACGCCGACGCGGCGGCCCACGAGCGGGCCCAGGAGCCCGAGGACTTCGGATGGCTGGTCGCGCAGTGGCGTGAGCAGCTGGCCTGGGCCCAGCCGCTGGGCCTCGCGCCGAACGGCGACCGCGGGACGGCCCGTACCGGGCGGCGCATCCGCTGCCAGTGGGACGGGCAGTTCGGCCGCGAGCTCCAGCGGACCGCGGAGGCGCACCGTACGACCGTGTTCAACGTGATGCTGACCGCGTTCGCGGTGCTGCTCAACCGGTACACGGGCACCTCCCGGTTCGCCATCGGCACGGTCATGGCCAACCGGAACCGGCAGACCGAGCGCCTCGTCGGCTACTTCGCGAACACCGTCCCCGTGGTCGCCGACCTGTCCGCCGGCGGCGGCAGCCTCGGTGACGTGCTCGCCGGGATCACCCGCGAGTCGCTGTGGGCGCGGGACCACCAGATCCCCTTCGACGTGCTCGTCGACAAGGTCGCGCCGCGGCGCACCCTGGCCGAGAGCCCGCTGTTCGAGGCCATGTTCGTCTTCAACAACGGTCCCGGCCACGAGATGCGGCTGCGCGACCTGTCCCTGACCCCCACCCATCTGCACTCCGGCACCGCCAAGTTCCCCCTCGACCTGTCCTGCGCGGTGACGGACGACGAGGTCATGGTGTCGCTCGAGTTCGACGAGTCGGTGCTGGACACCGCCGCCGCCGAACGCCTCCTCGGCCACTACCGCCGACTGCTCACCGGCCTGTGCGAGACCCCGGAGGTCCATGTCGACAACGCGGAGCTGCTCACCCCGGCCGAGCGGGAGCTGGTCGTCGACGAGTGGAACCGTACGGGCGAGGAGTACCCCGCCCACGCCACCGCGCACGGCCTGTTCGAGCAGTGGGCCGACCTGGAGCCGGACGCCCCGGCCGTCACCTGCGGCGACGAGGCCGTCAGCTACGCCGAACTCGACGCCCGCGCCAACCGGCTCGCCCAGCTGCTGCTCGACCGGGGCTGCGGCCGCCACCAGCGCGTCGGCGTCTGCCTGGAGCGTGGCATCGACCTGGTCGTCGCCCAGCTCGCCATCGCCAAGACGGGCGCGGGCTACGTCCCGCTCGACCCCGGCTACCCGGCCGAGCGACTCCAGTGGATGCTGGCCGACTCCGGCGCCCGCCTGGTCGTCACCCGCGACGAGCGGCTCGCGGGCGACGGCGTCACGGCCGTCGACCCCGCCTCCGCCGGGTCCTTCCCCGCGACCCGGCCCGAGCGCGACGTCCGCCCGGACGACCTGCTGTACCTGATCTACACCTCGGGCTCGACCGGCCTGCCCAAGGGCGTGCTGCTCGACCACCGGGGCCGCGTCAACAACTTCACCGACTTCAACCGGCGCTTCCTCGTCGGCCCCGGCGACAAGGTCTTCGGCGTCTCGGCGCTCGCCTTCGACATGAGCGCGTACGACGTCTTCGGCACGCTCATGGCCGGTGCGACCGTGGTGTTCCCCGCACCCGAGGACGAGCGCTCCCCGCACCGCTGGATCGAGACGATCGAGCGCGAGTCCGTCACCGTCTGGCACTCGGTACCGGCGCTGTTCGGGCTCCTCGTCGAGGAGTGCGAGATACGCGGCGGGGACCGGCTGCCGATCCGGCTCGTGCTGCTCGGCGGCGACTGGATCCCGCTCGCGCTCCCGCAGCGGGGCGCCGCGCAGCTGATCCCCTCGGCGCAGCTGGTCAGCATGGGCGGCGCCACCGAGGTCTCCATGGACTCGACGATCCACCTGATCGGCGAGGTCCTGCCGGAGCAGCGCAGCATCCCGTACGGCGCTCCGATGGCCAACCAGACCTCGTACGTCCTCGACGCGGCGCTCTCCCCGCTGCCCGTGGGCGTGGCCGGCGAGCTGTACCTCGGCGGCGTCGGGGTCGGTTGGGGCTACCACAACCGGGCCCGGCTGACCGGCGAGCGCTTCCTGCCCGACCCGTTCAGCCCGGTGCCCGGGGCCCGGATGTACCGCACGGGCGACCGTGCCCGCTGGATGCCGGACGGCGACCTGGAACTCCTCGGGCGCATCGACTTCCAGATCAAGATCAACGGCTACCGGGTGGAGACCGGCGAGATCGAGGCCGCCCTCAGGGAGGTCATCGGCGGCGGCTCCTGCCTGGTCGCGGCGCACGGCCCGCGCGACGGCGCGAAGACCCTGGTGGCCTATCTGGTGGCGCCCCCGGGCGGGGAGGTCCCCGGCGACGCCGAGCTCAAGCGGCGGCTGTCGGCGCGGCTGCCCCAGCACATGGTGCCCGCCTCCTTCGTCCGTATGGAGTCCTTCCCGCTGACCCACAACGGCAAGGTCAACCGCCGCGAACTGCCGGCGCCCGCGGCCGCCGTCCTCACCGGGCGCGCCGCGAGCACCGCCACCGAGCGCGCCCTGGTGACGCTGTGGCGGGAGGCCCTCGGCCGCGAGGACGTCCCCGTCGACCTCGGCTTCTTCACCCTCGGCGGCAACTCCATCGCCGTCATCCGCATGGTGAGCGCCGCCCGCCGCGCGGGCATCGAGATGACACCGCGCATGGTGTTCGCCCACCAGACGATCGAGGCCCTCGCGAAGGCCGTCGACGACGGCGAGGGCTCTCCGTCCACAGCGACCGGCGACGCCCTCGCCCCGGGGGCGGGCCGGACCCGGTCGGGCGAGCCCTCGGTGACGCCGGGACAGCACCACATGCTCGACGTCCTGGAGAGCGCCTGGGTGCCGGGCCTGTACCAGATGCAGTCCACGACGGAGCTGCCCTTCCCGATCGACCCCGACCGCTTCCGGGACGCCTGGCAGCACCTCACCGACCGCCACCCCTCCCTCCGCACCGGCTTCCGGCGCGACGGCGAAGGCGCCTGGACCCCGGTCGTCGCCGACCGGCTCGCCCCGGTCGTCGAGGTCCTCGACTGGAGCGACCACGCGCCGGACGCGGTCGCCGACGAGCTGATCGCCCTGCTCGAAGCCGAACGCGCGGCGCCCTTCGACGTGTCCGAGCCGCCGCTGTGGCGGGTGTGGCTGGTGCGCGGCCCGTCCACCTGGTGGCTCGGCCAGATCCAGAGCTACCTCCTGGCCGACGGCTGGTCGAACCTGGTGCTCCTCGACGAGCTCCTCGCGCTCTACCTCGCCGCCCTCGAAGGCCGTGACGCCGGGCTCCCGCCGGTCCCCGCGCTCGACGCCGCCGGGGACACCGACCCCGAGGCCGACCGTGCCTTCTGGCGGGACCGGCTCGCCGGGGCGCTCCCGTCCCGCCTCGCCGCCGAGCCGGGCCGGCTCGGTCCCTCCCGCTTCAGCCGGGTGGCCGGCCGGGTGGATCCGGCCGTCGCCGAGGCCCTGCGCGCACGGGCCGCCGGCGACGGGCACACCTTCTCGACGCTGGCCTGCGCGGGCTGGGCCCTGCTCGCCGCCGCGCGCCTCGATCGCTCCGACGTCACGGTCGGCGTGGTCTCGGCGGGCCGTGACCGCGCGGTCGACGGCCTGGAACGCGCGGTCGGCCTGTTCATCGCCGCCCTGCCGGTCCGGGTCGAGGTCGCGAGGGACGAGACCCTGACCGCGCTGTTCGACCGCTTCCAGCTGGCCCGCGTCGAGGGCGCCGAGCACACCTCGGTCCCCACCGGCACCCTCCAGCGGATGGGCGCGGGCGAAGGACCGCTGTTCGACTCGGTCGTCGTCGTCGCCAACTACCCGGTGTCCTCGGCGCTCCGCGCCCAGCAGTCCGCGAGCGTGCGGCAGGGCGCCGAGAGCGACGGCACCCGCAACCAGACCGAGTACGCGCTCCGCCTGGACGTCACCGACGACGCCGAACCCCGCATCGCCCTCTCGTACTACGGCGACCGCGTCACCGACGCCGAAGCACGGCTGCTGCTCGACGACTACCTCGCGCTGCTCGCCGCCGTGGCCCGTACGCCTGCCGCCACCGTCGGCCAGGTACTCCCGACCTCCCCCCTCCCGATTGGAGACCCCCGATGACGGTCCTGGCAGATCTGACGACGTCCACCGAGGCGTTCGAGACCGCGTCCCCGCAGGTGTTCGAGGCCGCCTCCCCCCGCGTGGGCGAGACCCAGGTGTTCGAGGCCCGGGAGTCCGCCGTCCGGTCCTACTGCCGCGCGTTCCCCGTGCTCCTCGCCTCGGCCCGCGGCACCACCCTGATCGCCGAGGACGGCACGGAGTACGTCGACTTCTTCTCCGGCGCGGGCGCCCTCAACTACGGCCACAACCACGAGCACATCAAGCGCAAGGTCGTCGCCCACCTGGAGGGCGACGGACTGCTCCACGCGCTCGACTTCCACACGGCGGCCAAGCGCGAGTTCCTCGACCGCTTCGCCCGCGAGATCCTGGAGCCGCGCGGCCTCGACCACCGGGTCCAGTTCTGCGGCAGCACCGGCACCGACGCCGTCGAGGCGGCGCTCAAGCTGGCCCGCAAGCACACCGGCAGGACCCAGGTCATCGCGTTCTCCGGCGCCTACCACGGCGTCAGCCGCGGCAGCCTCGCCGCGACCGCCGACCTGTCGCTGCGCAAGGTGGCCGGGACGCACCTCGGCGACGTCACCCACCTGCCGTTCCCGGTCGGCCCGCGCGGCTCGTTCCCGACGATGGACCTCCTGGAGCAGTACCTCGGCGACGACCTGTCCGGGGTCGACGTCCCGGCGGCCGTGATCCTCGAGGTCGTCCAGATGGAGGGCGGCGTCTACCGCATCCCCGACGCGGACCTGCGGCGGCTCCGCGCCCTCTGCGACCGGTACGGCATCGTGCTGATCGTCGACGAGATCCAGGCCGGCTGCGGCCGTACCGGCGGCTTCTTCTCCTTCGAGCAGGCCGGGATCGTCCCCGACCTCATCACCGTCTCGAAGTCGATCGGCGGCCTCGGCCTGCCGATGTCGATCCTGCTGATCCGCGAGGGCCTCGACTCCTGGCAGGCCGGTGACCACCCGGGCACCTTCCGCGGCAACCAGCTGGCGTTCGTCGCCGCCTGCGGCGCCCTCGACCTGTGGCGCGACCAGGCCTTCCTCGACCAGGCCCGCGACGGCGCCGAACTGCTGCGCTCCTTCTGGGAGAGCCACCCGCTGCCCGGCGTCGAGGTCCGCTGCGAGGGCCACGCGATCGGCATCGACCTCACCCACGCGGGCGGCCGGCAGGCCGCGGACGCCGTCGTCGCCTGGTGCTTCGAGCGCGGCCTGATCGTCGAGTCGACCGGCCGCGACAAGGCCGTCCTCAAGCTGCTGCCCGCTCTGACCATGGAGCCCGAGGTCCTCCGCTACGGCTGCGAGCTGATCCACGAGGCCCTGCGCACGGCGCTGTCCCGCTGATCCGGGCCCCCGCGCCTCCCTCCATCCCCCCACCCCGTCCCACAGGACCAGGAACAGGAACAGGACCCGCCATGACCATCGAATCGACCGAGAAGGACGAGACCGTCGCCGGGACGATCTTCCCCGAGGCCACGGTGAAGACCGACGCGATCGACCGGATCCACGCGCCCTCCCGCGAGGAGTTCACGCGTGAGTACGTCTACAAGCGCAAGCCCGCCGTCATCACCGGCCTGATGGACTCCTGGCCGGCCATGGAGCGCTGGAACCTCGACTACTTCCGCGAGCACTTCGGCGACCTGGACATCCACGCCAACCTCCAGCGGCTCGACAACGAGCTGATCCTCGGCAACGTCGGCGGCTTCCGCGGGATGAAGCTGGCGGCCCTGCTCGACGAGATCGAGAAGAACACCGACCCCGGCCGCGCCTTCTACCTGCGGGCCTACCCGGTGCACCGGATGGTCGAGCACTTCCCGGGCCTCGAGGAGGACTACGACCTCCCCGACCTGGCGCCGAACTGGGCCGACATCCGGTTCAAGGCGGACTGGCGGACCGGCACGGTCAACCCGGCCAGGCTGCTCGGGCTCTACCTCGCCAAGACCTTCCTCAACCGCGGTGGCGGCAAGGGCGCCCCGCGCGCGACCGTCTCCTCCCGTGTCGCGGCCGTGATGTTCGTCGGCAGCAAGGGCACCGTCACCCCCTTCCACAGCGACGGCATGCAGACCGCGGCGTACCTGAGCCAGGTCGTCGGCCGGAAGCGCTGCTACTTCGTCTCCCCCGACCAGCACGCGAAGCTGTACCCGCGCCCGTTCCGCCGCCAGTTCGGCATGGCGCAGGTCGACTACCGCCGGCCCGACCTGACGCGCCACCCGCGCTTCAAGGACGTGGTCGTGGAGGAGACCGTCCTCAACCCGGGCGAGACGCTGTACGTCCCCAGCGGCTACTGGCACGCCATCGAGGCCATGGACACCTCGATCTCGTACAGCCACCAGATCGTCGGCGAGGACAACGCGCTCGGCTGGCTGACCTGCATCCCCGAGCGCTACCTGGCCCAGCTGTACTTCAAGTCCCAGGGCGGTCTGCGCAATGTGACCGGCGCCAAGGACTGGGACGACTGGGCCTGACGGTGAGCACACCTGCGAGCACGGCGGCCTCGGCGAGCCCGGCCGCCCCCGGCAGTACGGCCGCCCCCGGCGGCGAGAGCAGCGCCGCCCCCGTGGGCCCGGCCGCCCCCGGCGGCCGGAACCTGCTGCGGGACCGCGACTTCCTGCTGTTCGCGGGCGGCCAGGGCACCTCCGCGCTCGGCGACGCGCTGAGCAAGACCGCCCTGCCGCTGCTGGTCCTGGCCCTCACGGGATCGGGTCTGCACATGGGCCTGATCGCCATGCTGACGGCGCTGCCCATGATGCTCATCGGCGTCCCCGCGGGCGCGTGGGCCGACCGTTTCGACCGGCGGCGGATGATGCTCTGGTCGGACGTCGGGCGGGCGGTCCTCGTCGCCGCGGTACCGCTGGCCGCGGTGCTCGGCCTGCCGGTGCTGCCGGTGCTCTACGCGGTCGCCGTGCCGATCGGTGTGCTGTACGCCGTCTTCGAGGCGGCCTGCCTGTCCTGTGTGCCCTCGCTCGTCGGCAGGGAGCGGCTCGGCGAGGCCAACTCGCTGCTCTCGATCGGCAACGCGCTCGGCTACATCGTCGGGCCGGCCCTCGCCGGCCTGCTGGTCACCGGCATCGGCGGGACCGGCACCCTGGCGGTCGACGCGCTCACCTTCGCGGTGTCGGCGGCCACCCTGATGCTGATCCGCCGCCCGCTGCAGAGCGCGCGGGAGCACGAGCCCGCGCCGATGCGCCGGCAGGTCCTGGAGGGCTTCCGGTTCATCGCGGGGCACCGGCTGCTGCGGGCGGCGCTGCTCTACTGGGCGGCGGTCACGTTCTTCACCTCGCCGATCATCATCTGCGCGACGTACTTCATCCGCGAGGACCTCGGCTGGTCGCCCGGCGTGCTCGGGTCGATCATCGCGGTGTACGCCGTCGGGGCGATCGGCGGCGCCGTGCTCGCCTCACGGATCAAGGAGGCCTCGGTCGCCGTCCTGTGCGGCGGCACGGTCCTCGGGAGCGTCGCGCTGCTCGTCCTGAGCGGCACCAGGTCGCTGCCCCTCGCCCTGGGGGTCGTCCTGCTCGCGGGCGCCGGCGAGTCGCTCTCCGCGATCCTCTACAGCACGCTGCGCGCGCGGCTCACCCCGGACGAGCTCCTCGGCCGGGTGACCACGACCGCGCAGGTCGCCGCGTTCAGCCTGAGACCCCTGTCCGTCCTGGTGGCCGGCATCGCCCTCGAAGCGACGTCCGGCGCCGCGACCCTGGCCGTGATCGCGCTCGCCTGCATCGCGATCAGCGCCGTCTTCGCCGTCCGCGTCCGCGGGCTCTCGACGGCACCGGAGCCCGATCCCGCTTTCCCCCCGACCACCCTCACACCCGAAGAGGTAGCGCGATGACCGTGACCACCACCGCAGAGACCCCGTACATCGTCGTGGTCAACGACGAGGAGCAGTACTCGATCTGGCGCACCGACCGCGAGCTGCCGGACGGCTGGACGGCCGACGGGCCGTCCGGCAGCAAGGACGAGTGCCTCGACCACATCGAGACGGTGTGGACCGACATGCGTCCGCGCTGCGTCCGGGGCTGACCGGCCGTCATGACCCTGCTCAGACGGCTCAGCGCCGGTGAAGGAACCAGCCGGATCGTCTGCCTCCCGTACGCGGGCGGCAACGGGACGGTCTACGAGGGCTGGACCGCGTGGCTCCCCTCCGACGTGGAGCTGTGGGCGCCCGACCTGCCCGCACGCGAACAGCGGATGCTCGAAGCGCCCGTGGAGGACATGGAGGTGCTCGTCGCCGCCCTGGCCGACGAACTCGCCTCGGACGCGCGGCCGACCAGCCTGTTCGGGCACAGCTTCGGCTCGCTCGTCGCGTTCGAACTGGCCCGCCGGCTCCAGCGGCGCTCGCTCCCCGTGCGCTGTCTGGTGGCGTCCGGGATGTCGGCTCCGCAGACGCTGCCGGTCAGGCCCGTGCCGACGGACGCCGAGATCCTCGCCAACCTCCGTTCGCACGGGGTGGCACCGGCGGAGTTCTTCAAGCAGCCGGACCTGCTGGAGCTCGTCATGCCCGGCCTCCGCGCCGACTACCGGATGGCCTACGGCTATCAGTACCGGGACGGCGAGCGGCTGTCGGCCCGGGTGTTCGCCCTGGGCGGCACCGACGACCCCGGCGTGCCCGCCGAAGGCCTCGCGGCCTGGGCGGATCAGCAGTCCGAGGGCGACTGTCCGACCCGGATGTGGCAGGGAGGCCACATGTATCTGCTGAGTCACGCCGAAGAAGTCGCCGCGTACGTGATCAGCTGCCATGAGCAGCGAACGCAGCAGCGCATTCAGCAGCCGATCGAAGGATGACCATGGAAACGCGCACGATCACCGTCCCCGGCGGTTCCCTCCGTACCGTCAGCGAGGGCACACCGGCCGGCCCGGCCGCCGTCCTCGTCCACTCCGGCATCGCCCACTCCCGGATGTGGACCCCGCTGATGGGCGCCCTCGCCGACGAGATGCACGGCATCGCCTACGACTGCCGCTGTTTCGGCGAGTCCACGACGACGCTCGACGGCGAGTTCTCCGACATCGACGACCTCGCGAGCGTCCTCGACGCCTACGGGCTCGAGTCCACGTTCCTCGTGGGCGAGTCCCGGGGGGCGCGGCTCGCGATCGACTTCGCCCTGGCCCGTCCGGAGCGGGTCAGCGGCCTCTTCCTGCTCGCCCCCGACATCTCCGGTTTCGACAGCCCGGTCGCGGACGACGAACGCCCGCTGCTCGACGCCGTCGAGGCGGCCGAGGAGGCCTGGGACGACGCCGAGGAGGCCGACACCGCGCAGGCGGTCGAGGAGCTGATCGCCCACGAGGTACGGCTGTTCGTCGACGGCCCCGGCCGCGAGGCCGCGCCGGAGCGGGCCGCCGTACGGGAGGCGGTCGCCGACATGCTGCGGCTCAACTACCGGCAGCAGAAGGACACTCCGGACTTCGTGAAGGCCGAGCCCGCAGCCGGACGCCTGGAGAAGCTCGACATCCCGGTGCGGGTGCTGGTCGGCGACCGGGACACCTACGGCATGCGGGCCATGGCCGAGGAGATCGAGCGCGTCTGCCCGCAGGCCCGGCTCGTCCGGGTCCCGGACGCCGCGCACGCGCTCACGCTCGAACACCAGGACACCGTCGTACGCGAACTGCGCGCGTGGCTGCGGGAGACGCGGCAGACGCCGCAGTCGGCGGAATAACCATGGAAAGGGTCATGCGGTGAGCATGCTGAAGTCCCGGCCGCGCGCGGTCGACGCGCCTCCGTCCGCACCGCCGCCGGCGGGCGCCCCGCCGTCCCGGACCGGCGCGGCGCGGTTCGCCGGCACCTGGGCGGTCGTGGGTCTGCTCCTGGTCGTGGCGTTCGCGCTGGCGCACTGGGCGACCCGCCCCGCGCCCGACCAGGAGGCCGGCCGCGCCGCACTGGCCACCACCCAGCGCCTCGAGGACCTCGGCCCACACGTCGCCGCGAGCCCGCAGCTCGCCGAGGCGCTGGACATCGTCTCCCACGACCTGGAGGCGATCCCGGGCCTCGAAGTGGAGCGGCAGCGGGCCTCCGGCTCGTACCGCTTCCACGACCGGGCCATCGACTACGACGTCGAGAACGTGATCGCCCGCCAGCCCGGCGACTCCGCCGACGCCCTCCTGGTGAACGTCCACGTCGACTCGGCGATGGAGGGGCCGGGCGCCGCCGACGACGGCATCAGCGTCGGCGCGGTGCTCCAGGCCGCACGGCAGCTGGCGGGACAGGACCGCCACCGCACGGTGATCTACCTGTTCAACGGCGGCGAGGAGGTCGGCCTCACCGGTTCGGACGCGTTCACCCGGCACCCGTGGGCGGCGGACGTCCGCTGGTTCCTGAACCTGGAGGCCGTCGGCTCGGGCGGACTGCCCATCCTCTTCCAGGCGGGCGAGGACGACGGCCGGCTGATCGAGCTCGCCGGCAACACCGAACGGCCCTACGGCTCCGTCCTCGGCCAGTGGCTGTTCCAGGCGGGTCTCATCAACTCCGACACCGACGCCCGGGTGTGGCGCGCCCAGGGCTGGTCGGGCCTCGACTACGCCCTCTTCGAGGACGGCTACCGCTACCACACGCCGAACGACCGGGTCGCCGGGATCGGCGAGGGCTCGGCGCAGGCGATCACCGACCTGACGGTCCGGTTCGTCTCCGACGTGACGGGGTCCGCGGAGCTTGGCGAGCGGAAGCCCGCCCCCTACTACTTCGACGTGCTGTCGCGCTGGTGGGTGACGCTGGACCCGCTGCTCACGAAGATCGGCACGCTCGTCCTCCTCCTCGCCCTGGCCGCGCTGACCCGGCGGGCCTGCCGGGTCTGGGACGTCCGGCGCGGCCGGGTCGCCGCCACGGCGGGCGCCGCACTCCTCGGGCTCCCGGCGGCCGTGCTCACGGGTCTCGTCCTCGGGGTCGCCCAGTCCCTCGCCGGCCCGCACTCCTGGTTCGCGCACCCGTGGCTGGTCCACGCGGTGACGCTGCCGCTCGTCGTCCTCGGCGCGCTTGCCCCCCAGCTGCTCCTGGAGCGCGGGCGCCGCCGCCGCGCCCCTGACGCAGCCACCGGGCGGCCGGCGGCGGCCCGTACCGCCCTCCTCGGCAACGCCTGGGCGGTCGCCCTGCTCGGGTCGGTCACCGCCTGGCTCGGCGTCGGACCCGGCTATCTGCTGTGGATCGCGTCCGCCCTGCTCGTCGTGTCGGTCGGCGGCTTCCTGCTGCTGCCGGGCCGCTGGCGCGCGGTGCCGCTGCTCGTGAGCGCGTTCGTGTCGTTCGTCCTCATCGCCCAGTTCACCCGGAACCTGTTCGAGCTCGCGGTCCCGATGATGGGCCGGCTGCCGACCGCCGTCCCCCTGGACGCGGTCCTCGCCGTGGCGGGCGTCCTGGTCGCCCTTCCGCTGGCGCTGATCCTCGCGCCGTTCGCGGTGTACGCGGGCAGGCCGCCGCGCCGGTCCTGGCTCGTCCTCGCGGCGTACACCGCCTGCGGTCTCCTCGTCGTCGGCCTCGTCTCGCCGTACGACAGCGCGCACCCCAAGCTGGTGGAGCTCTTCCAGGAGCAGGCCGGTGGCCGGACCGACGGCGGGAGCTCACGGATCGTGCTCGAGGGCCGTGACCACCTCACGCCCCAGAAGCTGGGCGTCGTCGACCAGGTGGCGCGCGACACCGGCCTCCGGGCCGACGACGGGGCGCTCACCGCGCGGAAGGTGTCCGTGCCGGAGGGGACCGTCTCCTTCGACACGGCCGGTACGACCGCGCCCGTCCGGGTCAGCATCGGCGCGCACCGCGCGGAGCTGATCAGGATCACGGTGACGGGCCCCGGCCTCTCTGTCGGCGGCCGGTCCTTCGCGGGCGGCGAGGCGGTCATCGACGTCGTCGGCCGCTTCGGCGGCCACACGGTGACCGTGGAACGCTCGGGTCCCGTCGAGATCCAGGTCGACCAGGTGTTCCTGGAGACCGGGGAGGACGCGAAGCGGGCCCTGGCGGCGCTGCCGGACTGGACCGTCGGCCACGCGCAGACGGTCGTCCAGAGCCACTGGGCGGACGGCGGCCGCTGAGCGGGAGTACCTGAGCGGAGAAGGGTCACGGCCGAGGCGCCGACGGAGGGGGTACGACCCCACCGTCGGCGCCTCGGCTCTTCGGCGTCTCCGCGTCTCGGCGCGTCGGCGCGTCGGCGTCTCCGCGTCTAGCGGGCGCCGTCCGTCCATTCCGCCGGAAGCCGGTACGTCAGGTCGGCCTCGACGGTCGCCACATCCATCTGGGCCTTCTGCAGCGAGCCGGAGAAGTCCCAGTTCATCGACTGCCAGCGGGTGAACTGGTCGAGCACCCACACGCCGGACTGGCGGCTGCCGTTGCCGGACTTGCCGTTCCCGCCGAACGGGAGGTGGGCCTCCGCGCCCGAGGTGGAGTTGTTGACGCTGACCATGCCGGCGCCCACGCCCTGCCGGAAGCGGAACGCGGTGGCGGGGTCGCTGGTCCAGACGGCGGCGGACAGCCCGTACCCCGGGGTGTTGGCCAGCTCGATCGCCTCGTCGAGCGTCCGGTACGTGGTCACCCCGACGATCGGGCCGAAGGTCTCCTCAAGGAAGATCCGGTCCGTGCGGCGGACCCCGTCGACGAGGACCGGGTGGTAGTACAGGCCGTCCGAGGGGTCACCGACGAAGCCTTCCCGGGGCGACTCGGCCGTGATCCTGCCGACCGCCGTCGAGCCGAGGACCGTGTGGTGGTCGTCGATCCAGCTCAGCGCGGTCTCGTAGGTGCGCGCGAACTTCTCGTCGAGCAGCGGGCCGTAGACGACGCCCTGGGACGGCTCGCCCACCGGCGCGGTCCGCACCGCCTCGGTGAAGCGGCGGACGAACTCGGCGTGCACTTCCTCGTGCGCGATGACGGTGCCGAGGGAGGTGCAGCGCTGGCCCGCGGTGCCGTAGCCGGAGAAGAGGGCGGCCTGTACGGCCAGGTCGAGGTCCGCGTCGGGCGCGATGACCATCGGGTTCTTGCCGCCGAGCTCCAGGCACGGCGTCTGCAGGTGCCGGCCGCACAGCTCGCCGATCCGGCGGCCGACCGCCGTCGAGCCGGTGAAGCCGACCTTGTCCACCAGACCGCGGGACAGAGCGGCGTCGAGCCCGGCGAACGTGGTCTCGCCGTCGGCGTAGACCAGGTTGAGGACACCGGCAGGGACGCCCGCGCGCCAGGCGAGTTCGGCCAGGGCGCGCGCGGTCGCGGCGGCGTACTCGGCGGGCTTCCACACCACCGCGTTGCCGCAGAGCAGGGCCGGGGCCAGGTACCAGGACGGCACCGCGACCGGGAAGTTGCCCGCCGTCACGATGACGGCGACGCCGACGGGCGTCCGGAAGGTGAACAGCTGCTTGTCGGGCATCTCGGACGGCACCGTGTGGCCGTACAGGCGCCGGCCCTCGCCGAGGAAGAACTCGCAGGTGTCGATGATCTCCTGGACCTCGCCGAGCGCCTCGGCGTATGTCTTGCCGACCTCGCGGGTGACAAGGCGGGCGAGGCCCTCCTTGTTCTCCTGCACGAGGCGCCCGAAGGCTCCCACGACCTGGCCGCGTACGGGGGCCGGGACCCGCGCCCACGCGCGCTGCGCCTCGCGGGCCACCGCGCAGGCGTCCTGGAAGGTCTCCGCGTCGGCCAGCCGGACCTCGGCGACGACGTCGCTCAGGAGCGCCGGGTTCCGCGAGGTGTGGGTGACGCCGTCCCCGGCGGTCTCCTTGCCGTCGATCACCGAGTACAGCGCAGTCGGAGCCGCCACTGGGACTTCCTCTCACCATGTCGAATGCGGCCGCGAGTATAGCTCCGGCCGGGGAGAGGTCAGTCCGGGAAGCGCAGGAACTCCGGGGGGACGGCGTCGGCCAGCCAGACCCCGTTGGCGCTGACGCGGAAGACGTGTCCGGCCCGGTGCATGGCGCCGGCGTCGACGCTGAGCACGACCGGCCGGCCGCGCCGCGCGCCGACCCGGGTCGCGGTCTCCCGGTCGGGGGAGAGGTGCACGTGGTGGCGGGCCATGGGGCGCAGCCCCTCCGCCCGGATCGCGGGGAGCCGGGCGGCGACCGTACCGTGGTAGAGGTACGCGGGCGGTTCGGCGGCCGGCAGGCCGAGGTCCACGCCGACGGTGTGGCCCTGGCTGGCGCGGATGCGGCCGCCCTCGACGGCGAAGCGCTTCTTGTCGTTGGTCGCGACGACGTGGTCGAGCTCCTCGCGGGTGATCGGGAAGCCGTGCCGGGCGGCGGCGGCGAGCAGCGTGTCGATCTCGGTCCAGCCGTGGGCGTCGAGGACGAGGCCGATGCGCTCGGGCTGGTGGCGCAGATGCTTGGAGAGGTACTTCGAGACTTTCACCGTGCGGCGCTCGTCCGGCGGTTGGTGTCGGGTCATCCGGTCAGGATGCCGGAGCCGGGACCGTCCGACCATCGAATTCGGGCGGGCAGGTTTGGTCCACAGCCAACCCGACTTATCCACAGGCAGCTTGGCGATTCTGTGGATAACACACCTTGCTCTACGGCTGAATTGAGCAACTTAATCATTTATGGGATGACTTGCGGTAAGAGCATCCAAGGTCCTTTTGTGCACCTCTCGCTCGGTGGCGGCGGCGACGAAGGACGCGACGCCCTCCGGGCCCACCAGGCCCTGAACCGCCCGTACCGTCGCGGCCGGAAGGGTCACCGCGCGCGGCTCGTCGTCCCGCGGCGGCGGCGCGTCCGGCGACAAATGGAGCTGGAGATGGCGGGTGGCCAACAACTGCATGGCCCGTGCCAGTTCGGCGTCCACGGTCTGCTGGGCGAGCGGCCGCAGCCGCCGCACCATCGTCGCCGCCTCCGCCGCGTCCGCGTCCGTCGGCGGCCGGTGCTCCAGATAGCGGGCGAAGACGTACTCCGTCGTGAACTCCAGGAAACGCGAGGCGATGTGCTCGACCTGCCCGCGAAGTTCCTTCAGATGCCCGGTGATCGCAGCCAGCGGAACCCCCGCCGCGTACAACTCGGCGGCCACGGCCAGCTCCTGGGGACTGGGGACGAGGTACTCCTCCGTCTCCCGGTCCGGGATCCGCTCCAGTACGCCGAGCTCGACGGCCTCCCGGACGGCCGCCTCGTCCGGTGTGCCGCCGAAGCGGGCGTCCAGTTCCGCGCGCGAGATGCGGGCCGCCTCCTCGTCCGTCCACGGCCCGTGGACCTCCGCGACGAGACCGAGCACCCCGCCGAGCCCCCGGCCGGTGTCCCAGGCCTCCAGGAGCTCCTTGATCGAGGCCAGGGTGTAGCCCCGGTCGAGGAGGTCGGCGATCTGCCGGAGCCGCGCGAGGTGCGCGTCCCCGTACACGTTCGACCTGCCCCGCCGCTCCGGGCGGGGCAGCAGACCGCGGTCCTGGTAGGCGCGGATCGTCCGGACCGTGGCCCCGCTGTGATGGGCGAGGTCCTCGATCCGGTACTCCGGCTGTGCTGACTGCTCGGACAAACCCGCTCCCGCCGACCGCTCGCTCCACCCCGCCAGCGCGGGGCCCCTCCTGGTAGGGATCGTACGACCGCCACCGGCCCGGCCCCACCGACCTACGACGGCGGCTGCCAGCGCGCGAGGGCCCGGAGCGCTCCCGGGCTCAGCCGGGACAGGAAGTGGGCGCCCTTCGCCTCCGGGGTCACGGGCACGACGGCCCGGTCGTGCAGGACCGCCCCCAGGATCGCGTCGGCGACCTTCTCCGGCGGGTAGTTCCGCAGGCCGTACAGTCTCGACGCCTTCTTCTGACGCCGCCTCTCCTCCGCCTCGTCCGTGACCCCGGCGAACCGCGCGGTCGCCGTGATGTTGGTGTTGACGATGCCGGGGCAGATCGCGGAGACCCCGATGCCCTGGCCGGCCAGCTCGGCGCGCAGGCACTCGCTGAGCATCAGCACCGCCGCCTTCGACGTGCTGTAGGCGGGCAGCGCCCGGGAGGGCTGGAAAGCCGCCGCGGACGCCGTGTTCACGATGTGGCCGCCCTGGCCGCGCGCGGTCATCTGCGCGCCGAAGACGCGGCACCCGTGGATCACCCCCCACAGGTTGACGTCGAGGACCCGCTTCCACTCCTCGCTCGTGGTGTCGAAGAAGGAGCCGGTGAGCCCGATGCCCGCGTTGTTGACGAGGACGTCGACGGTCCCGTACTCGCTCGCCACCTTCGCCGCCAGCTTCTCCATCGCCTGCTCGTCGGCGACGTCGACGGTCTCGCCCCAGGCCTCGGGGGCGCCGATCAGCCGGGCCATCCCGGCCGTGCGGACGGCTCCCTCGGTGTCCCGGTCCACGGCCACGACCCGGGCGCCGGCCTCCGCGAAGGCGAAGGCGGTGGCCCGTCCGATGCCGCTGGCCGCCCCGGTGACGAGGACCAGCTGGCCGCCGAACCGCTCCGCGTACTCCGGCTTCACCCCGCGCCGCGCCGCCGTCGCCCTGACGGGCCGACGGGAACCGGGCGCCCGGGACGCCTGCTCCTCGTTGGCCCGGACGAACGCGCCGATCCACGCGGACAGCTGGTCCGGCCGGGTGCGCGGCACCCAGTGCTTCGCGGGCAGCGTGCGCCGGGTCAGGTCCGGCACCCAGCTGCCCAGGTCGTCGTAGAGCCGTTCGGAGAGGAAGGCGTCACCGGTCGGCGTGATCAGCTGCACGGGCGCGTGGGCGTACGCGTCGGGGCGCGGCCGGGAGAGCCGGGCGCGGACGTTGTCCCGGTAGAGCCAGGCGCCGTGCGCCGCGTCGCCCGGCAGCGAGGGCGTCGGGTAGTCACCGGCCGGCACCTTCTCCATCCGCTCCAGGATCCGCGGCCAGCGCTTGCCGAGGGGGCCGCGCCAGGCGAGCTCAGGAAGGACGGGCGTGTGCAGCATGTACACGTACCAGGACTTGGCGCCCTGGCCGAGGAGCTGGCCGACCCGGCGCGGGGTGGGCCGGGTCATCCGCTGCTTGATCCAGTGCCCGAAGTGGTCGAGGGACGGCCCCGACATCGAGGTGAAGGACGCGATCCTGCCCTCGGTGCGCCGGACGGTCACGAACTCCCAGGACTGCACCGAGCCCCAGTCGTGGCCGACGAGGTGGACGGGCCGGTCCGGGCTGACGGCGTCGGCGACCGCGAGGAAGTCGTCCGTCAGCTTCTCCAGGGTGAAGCCGCCGCGCAGCGGGGCCGGCGCCGTCGAGCGACCGTGGCCCCGGACGTCGTACAGCACCACGTGGAACTCCTCGGCGAGCCGGGTCGCGACCTCCGACCACACCTCCTTGGAGTCCGGGTAGCCGTGCACGAGGAGGACCGTCGGCCGGTCCGGCTCGCCGAGCTCGGCCACGCACAGCTCGATCCCGCCGGTCCTGACCCGGCGCTCCCGCGCGCCCTTGAGCCCCGCCGGCCCCGTCGTCGTGTCGTCGCGCCCTGCCATCAGACCGCCCCCTCGTTCCAGCGCCGCACGTGCGGCAGATCGTCGTCCAGCCAGAACGCGCTCTGCTCGGGGTCCCGGGAGTCGGTGACGACCAGGATCTCCTCGAACTTCGCGCCCGTCCCCCGGAATCCGAGGTGCGGCTCGACCGCCCACAGGCCGGGCTGCGGCGGGTGGTCGGAGAACGTGTACGGCGACCAGAGCGGCGACCAGCCGTCCCGGTGGCCGCGGAGGGCGTCGCTCGCGAGGCCCTTGAGGGCCTGGGTGCCGAAGCCGAAGAGCGTCGGGGACCAGCGGCGCTCCTTCACCCGGTCGATCTTGTGGGCGATGACGCCGAAGGGATAGGCCCGGTGCCGGTTCGCGTACCCCTGGCGGACCATGAGTCGGTCCACGTCCTCGTAGATCTCGCGGAGCGTGCGGCGCTCGCGCACCTCGCGCAGGATCAGCTCGCGGTGGTCCTTGAGGTCGGCGAGCAGCTTGTCGTGCAGGGGGTCGAGCCCCAGACAGCCGCTGTACCCGATGTCGGCCGTGAACCCCTTGTGGACCGGGGCCATGTCGAGGATGAACGGCATCCCCGGCTCCAGGCGCCGGTTCGTCGGGAAGAACTGCAGCGGGACCTTGAAGTCCACGAAGGCCGTGCGGTCGCCGAACCAGGCGAACGGCCGGTGGAACCAGTCCCGCACCCCCCGCTCGTACAGCCACTCCCGCTGCATCCGCGCCGCCTCGCGCTCGGTCACACCGGGCTTGAGCTGCGCCGCGACGGCCTCCGCGCAGGCGTAGGAGAGCCGCTGTACTTCCCTGAACCCCCGCAGCTCCGCGGAGAGTTCCCCTGTCACTGCCGAGGCCATGCCACCCGCCGTCCTGTGTGAGCGTCTGATCGCACTACGCGTCCGTAACCTGCCATCGATGAATGTGACAATGCCCGGCGGCTACGTCAAGGGGTCGAGCGTGAGCCTGTGGAAAAGTCCGGTCCGCCGCCGCGCGGCCCGGCCTGTGGAAAAAGACTTTGGTCGCGACGCCCCTACGGGCTTGTACTCCTGTAGTCGGACAAGGATCGAGCCGTTGGGCTGACGACCGCTGTGGTCCACGCCACTACCGTCGAAGCGTGACTGTGATCGCGACCGAAAGCCTCAGCAAGCGGTTCCCCCGGGTGACCGCTCTTGACCGGCTCTCCCTGGACATCGGACCCGGTGTGACCGGACTCGTGGGTGCCAACGGAGCCGGCAAGTCCACCATGATCAAGATCCTGCTCGGGCTCGCCCCCGCCACGGAGGGCCGCGCCGAGGTCCTCGGCCTGGACGTCAGCACGTCCGGCGCCGAGATCCGCGAGCGCGTGGGATACATGCCCGAGCACGACTGCCTCCCGCCCGACGTCTCGGCCACCGAGTTCGTCGTCCACATGGCGCGGATGTCCGGGCTGCCCCCGACCGCCGCCCGCGAGCGGACCGCCGACACCCTGCGTCACGTCGGTCTCTACGAGGAGCGGTACCGCCCGATGGGCGGCTACTCGACCGGCATGAAGCAGCGGGTGAAGCTCGCCCAGGCGCTGGTCCACGACCCGAAGCTGGTCCTCCTCGACGAGCCGACCAACGGCCTCGACCCGGTCGGCCGCGACGAGATGCTGGGACTGATCCGCCGGGTCTGGACCGACTTCGGCATCTCCGTCCTCGTCACCTCGCACCTCCTCGGCGAGCTGGAGCGCACCTGCGACCACGTCGTCGTCATCGACGGCGGGAAGCTGCTCCGCTCCAGCTCCACCAGCGACTTCACCCGGACCACCACGACGCTCGCGGTCGAGGTCACGGACTCCGACGCACACCCCGACGGCACCACGGCACTCCGCGAGGCCCTCGTCGCGGCGGGCGTCACGATCCACGCGGGCGTGGAGGAGGGCCTTCCGGGCGCCGGCCACATCCTGCTCCTGGAGGCGCCGGGCGAGGAGACGTACGACCTCGTGCGGGACACCGTCGCCGGACTCGGCCTCGGTCTCGTCCGCATGGAGCAGCGCCGCCACCACATCGCCGAGGTCTTCAGGCCCGAGGCGTCCCCGCAGCACGAGGAGGTGCCGGCCCGATGAGCACCCAGATCCCCCAGCCCTCCCAGGCCGCTCCGGACACGACGCAGATCCACAACATCGGCTACCGGTCGTACGACGGCCCGCGCCTCGGCCGGGCGTACGCGCGCAGGTCGCTGTTCTCGCAGTCGCTGCGCGGCGCGTACGGCCTCGGCCGCAGCGCCAAGTCCAAGGTGCTGCCGATGCTGCTCTTCGGGGTGATGTGCGTGCCGGCGCTGATCTTCGTCGCGATCGCGGTCTTCACCAAGCAGTCCAAGCTGACGATCGAGTACACGCAGTACGCGATCTTCCTCCAGGTCGTCATCGGCATCTACCTGGCCTCGCAGGCCCCGCAGTCGGTCTCCCGCGACCTCCGGTTCAGGACCGTGCCGCTGTACTTCTCCCGCCCGATCGAGCGTGCGGACTACGTCCTCGCGAAGTACGGCGCGATGGCCTCGGCGCTCTTCATCCTCACGGCCGTCCCGCTGCTGATCATGTGGATCGGCTCGATGCTCGCCAAGATGGACTTCGCCGAGCAGGCGAAGCTGTTCGGCCAGGGGCTCGTCTCCGTGGCGCTGCTTTCGCTGCTCTTCGGCGGCATCGGCCTCGTCATGGCGGCCCTCACCCCGCGCCGCGGCTTCGGCGTCGCCGCCGTGATCGGCGTCCTGACCATCTCGTACGGCGCGGTCTCGACGCTCATGGGCATCGCCTACGCCACGGAGAACACGGGCGCCATCCAGTGGCTCGGCCTGTTCTCGCCGATCACCCTCATCGACGGCGTGCAGACCGCCTTCCTGGGCGCACCGGCCATGTTCCCCGAGCTCGGAGGCCCGGGCGCCGGGGTCGGCACGGTCTATCTGCTGGTCGTCCTCGCGCTGATCGCCGGCTCGTACGGCATCCTGATGCGCCGCTACCGAAAGGTCGGGCTGTGACCACGCTCCACATCGACCACGTCTCCCGCTGGTTCGGAAACGTCGTGGCCGTGAACGACGTCACGATGACGGTGGGCCCGGGTGTCACCGGCCTCCTCGGACCGAACGGCGCCGGGAAGTCCACCCTCATCAACATGATGGGCGGCTTCCTCGACCCCTCCACCGGCAGCGTCACCCTCGACGGGAAGACGATCTGGGGGAACGAGTCGGTCTACCGCGAGATCGGCGTCGTGCCCGAGCGGGAGGCGATGTACGACTTCCTCACGGGCCGCGAGTTCGTCCTGGCCAACGCCGAGTTGCAGGGCCTCGGCGCCGCGGAGGCCCAGCGGGCCCTGGCCACGGTCGAGATGGAGTACGCCCAGGACCGCAAGATCTCGACGTACAGCAAGGGCATGCGGCAGCGCGTGAAGATGGCCTCGGCCCTCGTCCACGAGCCGTCCGTGCTCCTGCTCGACGAGCCGTTCAACGGCATGGACCCGCGCCAGCGCATGCAGCTCATGGACCTGCTGCGGCGGATGGGCGCGGACGGCCGCACGGTGCTCTTCTCCTCGCACATCCTGGAGGAGGTCGAGCAGCTCGCCTCCCACATCGAGGTGATCGTGGCCGGACGCCACGCGGCCTCCGGTGACTTCCGCAAGATCCGCCGGCTGATGACGGACCGGCCGCACCGCTACCTCGTCCGTTCCAGCGACGACCGGGCTCTGGCGGCGGCGCTGATCGCCGACCCGTCCACGGCCGGCATCGAGGTCGACCACGGTGAGGGCGGTCTGCGCGTGCAGGCGGTGGACTTCGGGCGGTTCACGGAGCTGCTGCCCAGGGTCGCGCGCGAGCGCGGGATCCGTCTCCTGACGGTCTCGCCCTCGGACGAGTCCCTCGAATCCGTCTTCTCGTATCTCGTCGCGGCCTGAAAGGAGCCTGACCGATGTACAACCCCACAGTCGCCCGGCTCACGTACCGGGCCCTCCTCGGCCGCCGCAGGGCCCTGATCCTCTTCCTGCTGCCCGGCATGCTGCTGCTGATCTCGGCGGCGGTGCGCGCCTTCAACGGCGCGGACGACCAGGTCGCCGCCGATGTCCTCGGCGGCTTCGCGCTCGCCACGATGGTGCCGCTGATCGGCGTGATCGCCGGGACGGGAGCGATCGGGCCGGAGATCGACGACGGCTCGATCGTCTATCTGCTCTCCAAGCCGGTGAAGCGGTCCTCGATCATCTTCACCAAGCTGATCGTGGCGATCGCGGTCACCATGGTCTTCTCCGCGGTGCCGACGTTCATCGCCGGATTCATCCTCAACGGCAACGGGCAGCAGGTGGCCGTGGCCTACACGGTGGCGGCCCTGGTGGCCTCCATCGCGTACAGCGCGCTGTTCCTGCTGCTCGGCACGATCAGCCGGCACGCGGTGGTCATCGGCCTGGTCTACGCCCTGGTGTGGGAGACCCTCTTCGGCTCCCTGATCGCCGGCGCGAAGACCCTGAGCGTGCAGCAGTGGGCGCTGGCCCTCGCGCAGAAGGTCACCGGCGAGGGCCTGATCACCTCCGACGTCGCGCTCCCGACGGCGGTGGCGCTCCTCGCGGGCGTCACGGTCGCGGCGACCTGGTTCGCCGGCTACAAGCTCAGCAGACTGACCCTGGCGGGCGAGGAGTAGCACCGGAAGAACACCGATGCGGTACGACTCCGCGGGTCGTCCCCCCACCCCGGGAGCCCCACCGGGGAGCCGTACCGCATCCCCTTCCCCCCGGACCGCCCGATCCCGATCCGCCTCGGCCCCAGACAGACACCGGACTACTGTGGGCCCGTACGCGGACCGAACACCCTCACCACCCTCGGGAGTCAGTCATGTCAGACCGCTTCGACGTCGTCGTACTCGGAGCTGGCCCCGGCGGCTACGTCGCCGCCATCCGCGCCGCCCAGCTGGGCAAGCGGGTCGCGGTCGTCGAGGAGAAGTACTGGGGCGGTGTCTGCCTGAACGTCGGCTGCATCCCCACCAAGGCGCTGCTGCGCAACGCCGAACTCGCCCACATCTTCAACCACGAGGCGAAGACCTTCGGCATCAAGGTCGACGGCACCGTCACCTTCGACTACGGCGACGCCTACCGCCGCAGCCGCTCGGTCGCGGACGGCCGCGTCAAGGGCGTCCACTTCCTGATGAAGAAGAACGGCATCACGGAGTTCAGCGGCCGGGGCACCTTCCTCGACGCCAACACCCTCCAGGTGGCCAAGTCCGACGGCACCTCGGAGACGATCGCCTTCGACAACTGCATCATCGCCACCGGCGCCACCCCGCGACTGCTCCCCGGTACCGCCCGCAGCGAGCGCGTCGTGTCGTACGAGGAGCAGATCCTCGCCGAGGACGCCCCGAAGTCGATCGTCATCGCGGGCGCCGGCGCCATCGGCATCGAGTTCGCGTACGTCCTCAACAACTACGGCACCAAGGTCACGATCGTCGAGTTCCTCGACCGGATCGCCCCGCTGGAGGACGAGGAGGTCTCCAAGGAGCTGGCGAAGCAGTACCGCAAGCTCGGCATCGACGTCCTCACCTCCACCCGCGTCGAGACCATCGACGAGTCGGGCCCGCAGGTCCGCGTCACCGTCACCGGCAAGGACGGCGCGAGCAAGGTCCTGGAGGCCGACAAGGTCCTCCAGGCCATCGGCTTCGCGCCGAACGTCACCGGTTACGGCCTGGAGGCCACCGGCGTCGCCCTGACCGAGCGCGGTGCCATCGACGTCGACGGCCGCTGCCGCACCTCGGTGCCGCACATCTACGCCATCGGTGACGTCACGGCGAAGCTGATGCTCGCGCACACCGCCGAGGCCATGGGTGTCATCGCCGCCGAGACCATCGGGGACGCCGAGACCATGGAGCTCGACTACCCGATGATCCCGCGCGCCACCTACTGCCAGCCGCAGATCGCCAGCTTCGGCTGGACCGAGGCGCAGGCCCGCGAGAAGGGCTTCGACGTCAAGGTCGCCAAGTTCCCCTTCGTGGCGAACGGCAAGGCGCACGGTCTCGGCGACGCCACCGGCTTCGTCAAGATCATCGCGGACGGGACGCACGGCGAGATCATCGGCGCCCACCTGATCGGCCCCGACGTCACCGAGCTGCTGCCCGAGCTGACCCTGGCCCAGCAGTGGGACCTCACCGTCCACGAGGTCGCCCGGAACGTCCACGCGCACCCGACGCTCGGCGAGGCCGTGAAGGAAGCGATCCACGGCATCGCCGGACACATGATCAATTTCTGAGGTCTCCCCCGGCTTCGGGTGATAGGCACTGAGAGGTGCCGAGCGAAGCCTCAGGAAACAGCGGAAACAGCGGAACCCTGCCGGGTGGCGAACCGTCCCGACCGATCAGGTCGTGGGTGCGTTCGTCACCCGGTACGCATCTCTGGCTGGCGGTCATCGCCGTCACCAGCCTCGTCATCGCGCTGGCCCCCGACGGCATCGACGCCTCTCTCCTCCACCGCAGCAGCAGCAATCTCCACCAGCTGGCGCACCACCCGCTGATGGCCCTGCTCGGCAGCGCGTTCTGGATCGAGGACCCGGCCGACCTCCTGCTGTACGCGGCGCTCTTCGAGCTGATCCACGCGCCCGTCGAACGCTGGATCGGCACCGCGAGATGGCTCCTCACCGTCGCCACGGCCCACATCACCGCGACCCTCGTCAGCCAGCGGGTCGTCCTGATCGCCATCCGCCACCACGACCTGCCGAGCGGCATGGCGCACGTCGTCGACATCGGGGTCAGCTACGGCCTCGCCGCCTCGGCGGGCATCCTCACCTACCGGCTGGCCCGGCCGTGGCGCTGGTTCTACCTCGCCGGGGTCGTCGCCTTCTTCGTCGTACCGCTGCTCTGCGACCGCACGTACACCGACCTCGGCCACGCGATCTCCCTGGCCATCGGCCTCGCCTGCTATCCGCTGACCCGCGGAAAACCAGTCGCACCCGAACGGAGGCCCGAAGCACACTAGTTGTGCGGGGGAAACGGGGGATCCCCCGGAAGCGGCCGCTTCGAGCGCGCGGACCCAGGTCCGCGCGAGGCCGTGCGCGCGAAGGCCCGCTCCCTCAGGGGAGCGGGCCTTCGTACGTGCGTCCTGGCTCGGACGGCCGGCAGGCGCCGTGCTCAGACGGCGAGCAGGCGCTCCAGGACGAGCGCGATGCCGTCCTCCTCGTTGGAGGCCGTCACCTCGTCCGCCACCGCCCGCAGCTCCTCGTGCGCGTTGCCCATGGCCACGCCGTGAGCCGCCCAGCCGAACATCGGGATGTCGTTCGGCATGTCGCCGAAGGCGATCGTCTCCGCCGCCTTCACGCCCAGCCGGCGCGCCGCGAGCGAGAGACCGGTCGCCTTGCTGAGGCCGAGCGGGAGGATCTCCACGATGCCGGGCCCGGCCATGACGACGTCCACGAGCCCGCCGACCGTCTCACGCGCGGCCCGGGTCAGCTCGTCGTCCGTCAGCACCGGGTGCTGGATGTACAGCTTGGTCAGCGGCGCCGACCACAGCTCCGCCGGGTCGTCGTACGGGACGTACGGCAGCGGTCCTTCATGCGCACGGTAGCCGGGGCCCATCAGGACCTCGCCCTCCAGACCGTCGCGGCTCGCGGCGAGGGCCAGCGGGCCCACCTCCGCCTCGATCTTGGAGAGTGCGAGCCCCGCGAGCTGCCGGTCCAGGGTCAGCGAGGTCAGCAGCCGGTGCTCACCCGCGTGGTAGACCTGCGCGCCCTGCCCGCAGACCGCGATCCCCTCGTAGCCGAGGTCGTCCAGGATGTGCCGGGTCCAGGGCACCGCCCGGCCGGTGACGACGATGTGCGCGGCGCCCGCCGCCGTGACGGCGGCGAGCGCGGCCCGCGTACGGTCCGAGACGGACTCGTCGGAACGCAGCAGCGTCCCGTCGAGGTCCGTCGCGACCAGGCGGTAGGGGAAGGAGGTCACTTGGCGATCGGCTCCAGGACCTCACGGCCGCCGAGGTAGGGCCGCAGCATCTCGGGAACCCGCACCGAGCCGTCGGCCAGCTGGTGGTTCTCCAGGATCGCCACGATCGTGCGCGGTACGGCGCAGAGCGTGCCGTTCAGAGTGGCCAGCGGCTGCACCGTCTTCTTGCCGCCCTGCTCGTCGCGCATGCGGACGGAGAGGCGGCGGGCCTGGAAGCTGTCGCAGTTCGAGGCCGAGGTCAGCTCGCGGTACTTGCCCTGCGTCGGGATCCACGCCTCGCAGTCGAACTTGCGGGAGGCGGAGGAGCCGAGGTCACCGGTGGCGACGTCGATGACCTGGAACGGCAGCTCGAGCGAGGTCAGCCACTGCTTCTCCCAGTCGAGGAGCCGCCTGTGCTCGTTCTCCGCGTCCTCGGGCGCGACGTACGAGAACATCTCGACCTTGTCGAACTGGTGGACGCGGAAGATGCCGCGGGTGTCCTTGCCGTACGTGCCGGCCTCGCGGCGGAAGCAGGGCGAGAAGCCCGCGTACCGCAGCGGCAGCTTGTCGGCGTCGATGATCTCGTCCATGTGGTACGCCGCGAGGGGTACCTCGGACGTGCCGACGAGGTAGTAGTCGTCCTTCTCCAGGTGGTACACGTTCTCCGCGGCCTGGCCGAGGAAGCCGGTGCCCTCCATGGCGCGCGGACGGACGAGCGCCGGGGTCAGCATGGGGATGAAGCCGGCCTCGGTGGCCTGGGCGATCGCCGCGTTGACCAGGGCCAGCTCCAGGAGGGCGCCGACACCGGTCAGGTAGTAGAAGCGCGAGCCGGAGACCTTGGCGCCCCGCTCCACGTCGATGGCGCCGAGCGCCTCGCCGAGCTCCAGGTGGTCCTTGGGCTCGAAGCCCTCGGCCGCGAAGTCGCGGATGGTGCCGTGCGTCTCCAGGACGACGAAGTCCTCCTCGCCGCCCACGGGCACGTCCGTGTGGACGATGTTCCCGAGCTGGAGCAGGAGCCGCTTGGCCGTCTCGTCGGCGTCGTTCTGCTCGGCCTCGGCGGCCTTGACGTCGGTCTTGAGCTGCTCGGCCTTCTGGAGGAGCTCGGCGCGCTCCTCGGGCGTGGCCCTGGGGATCAGCTTTCCGAGCGCCTTCTGCTCGGATCGGAGCTCGTCGAAGCGGACGCCGGACGACCTGCGCCGCTCATCGGCGGAGAGCAGGGCGTCGACGAGCGCGACGTCCTCTCCACGGGCGCGCTGGGAGGCGCGAACACGGTCGGGGTCCTCACGGAGCAGGCGAAGGTCAATCACCCCACCAGGCTACCGGTGCCCGTTCGCCCGCCCCCACCGGATAACGTCACGCGTGTTGATTTGCCCGGATTGGGAGTTGTTCGGGATCTCTGGAATGCGCGGGAACGGGCCCCCGGATTCAGTTATCCACAGGCTGTGCGGAAGATCTGTGGACTACGGAGCAGATCGCTGGGATTTCCGCTCCGGCGCCTGGGAATTCCGTGATCAAACACCATGGGGGCGCTCATTTGGGTGGGAATTGCTCGCTCCAAAGGGTGGGTCGAGCGGGGAGTGCTGACGGAGTGGTGGTCAGCCGCTGTGGACAGGTGGCGTCCGGGCGGGAGTGGCTAGGCCGATTTGTCGACCTTGTCGGGGCGGGCTGTCGACTTGTCCCCAGGTTATGAAGGGTCCCTGTGGATAACCGCTGTGGGTAACTGAAAAATATGCAGGTAGGACTAGTGGTTCGCACCTGTGGACGAACGCTCCCGTCGCCGGGAGCGTTCCGTCACCATCGGGTCAGGCCCGACCGTCCTGGGCCCTCGCCAGCCAGTCGGAGGCCGCCATGAACTCCCCGTCCGAAGTGCCGCGCCGCAGCGCCCGCACGTCCTCGACCGCGACACCCGCCCTCGGGTACGAGCCGAGGAAGCGCACCTTGGGGCAGATCCGCTTGAGCCCCATCAGCGCCTCGCCCACCCGCCGGTCCGAGATATGGCCCTCGGCGTCCACGGCGAAGCAGTAGTTGCCGATCCCCGCCCCCGTCGGCCGGGACTGGATCAGCATCAGGTTCACCCCGCGCACCGCGAATTCCTGGAGCAGTTCGAGGAGGGCACCCGGATGATCGTCACCCAGCCACAGCACCACCGAGGTCTTGTCCGCGCCCGTCGGGGCCGCCGGCCGGGCCGGCCGTCCCACCAGCACGAACCGGGTCTCGGCGTTCTCCGCGTCGTGGATCTCGGTGACCAGCGCCTCAAGGCCGTACGTCGCCGCCGCGAACTCACCGGCGAAGGCGGCGTCGAAGCGCCCCTCCTGCACCAGCCGGGCCCCGTCCGCGTTGGACGCGGCCGACTCCCACAGCGCCTCGGGCAGGTTCGCCCGCATCCAGTTCCGGACCTGCGGCTGCGCCACCGGATGGCCCGTCACCGTCTTGATCTCCGACAGCTTGGTCCCGGGCCGCACGAGCAGCGCGAAGGCGATCGGCAGGAGCACCTCGCGGTAGATCATCAACGGCTCGCCGGAGGCCAGCTCGTCCAGGGTCGCCGTCACCCCGCCCTCGACCGAGTTCTCGATCGGTACGAGCGCGGCGGCGGCCTCCCCGTTCCGTACGGCGTCGAGCGCGGCCGGGACCGAGACCATGGGGACGAGTTCCCTCGTCGCGGCCTCGGGCAGCGTACGCAGCGCGGCCTCCGTGAAGGTGCCCTCGGGGCCGAGATACGTGTACCGGGTGGCGGACATACCGTCACCCTAATGGGCCCCGGAGGCGTGGACCGCCCGCTCGGCGCGTCAGGACTCCAGGAGCCGCTGCCCCACGTACTCGCCCTCGGCGGGGCCGCCCGGGACGGCGAAGAGGCCGCTCGCCTCATGGCGGATGAACGCGGACAGCGCGTCCCCCCGGTCGAGCTTGCGCTGCACGGGCACGAAGCCCCTCAGCGGGTCCGCCTGCCAGCAGACGAAGAGGAGACCGGCGTCCGGCGTCCCGTCGGGAGCGATGCCGTCGTGGAAGGAGAACGGCCGGCGCAGCATCGCCGCACCGCCGTTCTGTTCGGGGGCGGAGATCCGCGCGTGGGCGTTGTCCGGGATGACCGTCTTCCCGTCAGGACCGAACGTGTCCAGGTCGAGCTCGGTGGTCTCGGTCCCGCCGGTGAGCGGGGCACCGTCGGACTTCCGGCGGCCTATCACCTTCTCCTGCCGGTCGAGCGGCAGCTTCTCCCAGTCGTCGAGCAGCATCCGGATCCGACGCACGACCGCGTACGAGCCGTCGGCCATCCACTCCTGGGCGCCGGTGGCCCCGGCCGGGACGAAGATCCGCCGGTCGAAGTCGGGGTCGGTCACCTTCGGGTTGCCGGTGCCGTCGACCTGACCCATGAGGTTGCGGGCGGTCATCGGCTTCGCGGTGGCACCGGCCGAGCGGTTGAAGCCGTTCATCTGCCAGCGCACCCGGGCCGCGTCCCCCGCGTCCTTCTGGACCGCGCGCAGCGCGTGGAAGGCGACGAGCGCGTCGTCGGCACCGATCTGCACCCACAGGTCACCCTCCGAGCGCCGGGCGTCGAGAGCGTCGGAGGAGAAGGCGGGCAGCGGGTCGAGCTGACCGGGGCGGCGCGCGGTGAGCCCCGTGCGGTCGAAGAACGTCCGGCCGAAACCGAAGGTCACCGTGAGGGAGGAAGGGCCCGCGTCGAGCGCGATCCCGGTGTCCCCGGCCGGGGCCTTGCCCGCCATCAGCGCCTTCGCCGTCGCCGACCAGCGGCGCAGCAGAGCGACGGCCTCCTTGCGGCCGGCGCCCGGCGCGAGGTCGAAGGCGACCAGATGACCCCGGGACTGGAGGGGAGTGGTGATGCCGGCCTGATGTTTCCCGTGAAACATCACCTCGGTCGAGCCGACCGTGGTGAGCGCGGGAGTGCCGTCGGCACCGGTTCCGGCGGTGGTGTCATCGCCCGACACGGCCGCCGTGACTCCGACACCGCCGGCCGCGCCGATGACGAGCCCGGCCGCGCCCGCCGCGCCGACCGTGCCGAGCAGGCGCCGCCGGGAGATCTCAAGGTTGTCGTTCTCGGTCACGCGTCAGCCGATCTTCACGTTCTTGTCGATGGTGGTCTGGTCGATCTCGGAGGTACGGACGGTCACCTGGATCCGCCACTCTCCTGGCATCGGGATCTGGACGCCGCTCGCGGTCCAGTGTCCGGTCTGGATCCGGTCGGGGGCGACGGGCAGCGGGCCGACGTCCCTCGCCTTCAGGGTGAAGGCGACCTTGATCTCGGGGACGTCCAGCGGTTTGCCGTTGGGGCGCTCCACGAAGAGATGGAGCGCGTTGGCGCCGGTGCGGCCGGGGTCGAGGCTCAGCCGGACGACCCCCTTGCCGTCCACGCCGCCGGTGTCGAAGGGCAGCCGGATGTCGACGGGCCGGTCGGGCACGGCGGCGGGGCCGGAGGCGGCGGTGCCCCGCGCGGCCTCCTCCTCGGTGCGGCCGGGTTCGGTCGAGGTGAGGACGGTGGTCACGGCGAGGAGCACGACGGCCACCGCGGCCTCGGTCAGCACCGAGCGCCGCAGACCGGCCCGCTCGGGATCGGCGTCCCGCTCCCGCTTGCGTCGCGCGGTGGCGACGGCGGCCCGCTGCCGGGCGAGCTGAGCGGCCCGCCGGGCGTCGACGGCCCCGGACTCCGAGGCCTCACCGGCTTCCTCAGCCGCCTCGGGCTCCCCCTCCTCCGTCTCTTCGGCCGCTGCGATCTCGTCGGTCTCGTCGCTCGCTTCGGCCGGCGCCGGGTCGGCGAGGCGCTGGATCCAGCGGCGGGAGACCCAGGCGATGCCGAGGAGGACGCACATCAGGCCGATCTTCACGAGGAGCAGCTGCCCGTAACGGGTCCCCGTCAGCGCCGACCAGGAGCCGACCTGCCGCCAGGACTGGTAGAGCCCGGTGGCCGCGAGGACGGCCACGGAACCGAAGGCCACCCTGGAGAAGCGCTCGACCGCCGCGCGTTCGACGGACGGCGCCCGGTAGAGGGCGACGAGCAGCACCGTGAGACCGCCGAGCCAGGCGGCGACGGCGAGCAGGTGCAGGATGTCGACGGGCATGGCGATACCGGGCTGAAGACCGGTCGAGGCGTGCTCCGCCAGCGCCCAGGTGCCGGCGATTCCGGCGGCGACGACGCTGCCGCCGATGGCGAGCCCGAAGGTGAGGTCCTTCTTCTCCTTCGGGTCGGTACGCCGGGCGTAGGCGCCGAAGAGGACGGCCACGAAGAGCGCGGCCGCGCCGAGCAGCAGCAGCCGGGAGGTGAGCGCGGCCCCGGTCTTCGTCTCCAGGACGGCTTTCAGGCCCGCCAGGTCGAAGGCGTCGGAGAGTTCGCCGGAGCCGGTGTACGGGTTGCGAAGCAGCAGCATGACGAGGGTGGCGCCGGTGAGGGTCAGCCAGCCCCGGACGACCGTCTTCTGGACGGGCCGGACGCTCGCGCCGCGCGGCCAGCAGGCCAGGACGAAGGCGCCGCCGCCGACGAGGACGGCGAAGCCCGCGTACGAGAGGTAGCGCGCGATGCCGTAGAGGGTGCCGACGGGCCCGCCGCCCGCCGTCCGGTCGGGGAGGACGACCGAGGTCGTGGAGGGGGCGCCGATGGAGAAGGTGAAGGCGCCGGAGATGGGGTGGCTGTCGGCCGAGACGGTCTGCCAGGCCACGGTGTAGGTGCCGTCGGGCAGCCCGGCGCGGAGCTCCACCCCGTACCGGACGAGGGAACCGCTGCACAGGTCGCGCATCTCGCCGGTGTCGGCCCGTCGGCCCGCCGGGTCGAGGACCCGGATGGAGTCGGCGCTCATGGAGACCTGTTCGGAGAAGGTGAGGTTGACCTCCTTGGGAGCGGTGGCGACCACCGCCCCGTCCTTCGGGTCGCTTCCGGTCAGCGCCGCGTGCGCGGACGCGGGGGCGGCACCGGCGAGCAGCGTGCCGAGCAGCGCGGCCGCGAGGATCAGCAGCCGGGCCAGGGCGGAACCGAGGCGCGGGGCGGTGGTTGTCATCTCTGGGTCACTCCGTCAGTTCTGTCTGCACTCCGTCAACGCGGTCGATGTGCTCAGTGCTGCCGCGGGTTGTGGCCGGCGGCCTCGACGGGAAGGTCGACCGTGAGGGGGTCGGACTTCTCGAAGTGGAGCTCGATGCTGACCTTCTCGCCCTGCTTCGGCTGCTTCTTCAGCTCCATGAACATGATGTGGTTGCCACCGCGTTCCAGGGAGAGCGTGCCGTTGGCGGGGATGTCGAAGGACTTCACCTCCTGCATCTTCTGGTTCTTCGTCTCGTGGATGGTGATGTCGTCCGAGACGGGGCTGGTGACGGAGGTGAGCCGGTCCGCCGTGCCGCTGCCGTTGGTGATGGTGAGGAAGCCGGCGGCCATGTCCTGTACCGGCTGGGGCATGAACGCGCCGCTGACCTTCAGTTCGGGCTTGTCGCCGCCGGACGAGGACGAGCACCCGGTCAGCGCGAGAGCGGCGGCGAGCGCCACGGCGGCGGACAGGGCGGTGGTGCGGCGGTTCACGGGTTCTCCCCCTTGATGAGCTTCGGCAGGTCCTTGGCGTAGTCCTCGATGGTCGCGTCCTCGCCGTACAGGACGTAGCCCTGGTCGGTCGTGGGCGAGAAGGCGATCACCTGGGCTCCGTGCATGGAGACGACCGAGCCGTTCTTGTCCTTCTTCGGCGGGTCGATGCCGATGCCGATCTGCCGGGCCCCCGCCTGGATGGCGGAGAAGTCGCCGGTGAGACCGGTGAAGGAGGGGTCGCCGGCGGCGGGCAGCCACTTGGCGAGCTCTGCGGGGGTGTCCCGCTCGGGGTCGGTGGTGACGAAGACGACCTGGAGCTTGTCCTGGTCGGCCTTGGGGAGCTGCTTCTTGGCGATGGCGATGTTGCTCATCGTCATGGGGCAGACGTCGGGGCAGTGGGTGTAGCCGAAGTAGATGAGCGTCGGCTTGCCCTTGGTGCGTTCCCGCAGGTCGTACGGCTTGCCCTTGGTGTCGGTGAGGACGAGCGCGGGCTTGGTGAACGGCCGGTCGAGGACGGTGGCGGCCTTGGTGGGGTCGCTGCCGCCGGAGATCTCGGCGATCGATCCGGTGCCCTGGCCCGGGCTCTTGCCGTCGTCGCCGCCGAACCCGACGGCCGCGGTGATGCCGATCGCGGCGACGATCGCGGCGGTGGCGATGACCAGCGGGGTGCGCCGCCCGGGACGGGCCGTACCCGCCCCGGGCGTCTTCTCTGCAGACATGGTGCTTCTTTCGGGATCTCTGGTGGGTGCGGTCGTCAGAGCGAGCGGCGACGGCCGGCGAGGACACCGAAGGCGACACCCGCGCCACCGACGAGGATGCCGAGGATGCCGAGGACGCGGGCCGTGGTGTCGGAGGAGTCGGCGTTGGCCGCCTCCTTGTGCGAGGCCGTCTTGTCCTCGTGCCCGGCCTTCTCGTCCGCGGAGGGGGAGGTAGACGCGGATGCGGAGGCGGACGGGGCGGCGGCACCGCCGTGGTGGTCGGCGGAGGCGGCGGAGAGCTTCAGGACGGGGGCGGGGTTCTGCGGCTCCTCCGCGCCCTCCTTCTGCTCCTCGATCCAGCGCACGACCTCCTTGTTGTCGTACGTCTGGATCGCCTTGAGGACCAGCTGGTCGGTGTCCTCGGGCAGCTGACCGAGGGAGAGCGGGAACTGCTGGAACTGGCCGGGTCCGATCTTCGAACCGTCGGCGGTCCAGGTGACCTTGGAGACGGCCTCGTTGATCGTCCTGCCGTGCAGCTCCAGCGGCTTGTCGAGCTTGCTCCTGGTCACCTCGGCCTTCCAGCCGGGGACGGGCTGCGGCATGACGGAGGCGAGCGGGTGGTCGAGCGGGAAGTTGACCTCGACCTTCACGGTGGAGGCGTTGTCGCGCTCGTTCGGGACCTTGATGTTGACGGTCGCGTAGCCGCCCTTGGCGGCCTCGCCCTCCGGCTGCACGCTCACGTGCGCGAAGGCGGTGCCGGAGAGGGGCACGACGGAGGAGAGGGCGATACCACCGGCGAGGGCGACCCGGGAGAAGGGCAGACGGGAAACGGTCATGGCAGAAGACACTCCAGCTCGGAGAAGGACGGTGGGGTCCGGCACGCCGGAGGAAGGAGAACCTCGACGGACGTGCCGACGGTCGCGGTCCCCGCTCCCGTGGAGCGGACCGCGGCGGACTGCGTCGACCCGCGTCGGCCTGAGCCGGCCTGTGGCAGACCTGTGTCAGGCGGCGAGCACGCAGTCGGCGGCCGGCGGGCCGCGCCTGATCACCGTGTTCCTGAGCGCCTCGGCCACCGCCGGTGGCGAGGAGTCGAAGGCCGTTCGGACCGTCCGCTGCGGCCCGGTGCGGGGAGCCGTCGAGAGCCCGGCGAGCAACGCCCGTACGAGACGGAGCGCGGCCCGCAGCGAGCGGACGAGGGCGCACTCGGCGAGCTCCGTCGCGCCCTGTTCGGAGAGTTCGACGAGGCGGCTGAGGGCGAGGTCCCCGCGGCGCAGCAGCCACCCCGCGGCGAGGGCCGCGAGCAGGTGGCCGAGGAGCATGGGAAGCCCCGGCAGCAGCTCGGCGGGCGCGGCCGCGCCGACGGCCGCGTGTCCCGCGTGGGCGCCCGTCCCCGCGTCCGCCGGGTCGAGTCCGGCCTCGCGGATGACCCGGGCCGCGTCGGCGGAGCCGAGGGACGTGGTCCCCGCGCCGCAGACGAGCCGCGCCGCCATCCGGATGAGGGCGTCGTCCGCCTCGGCGCCCAGGCCGAGCCTGCGCTGTCCGAGGCCGAAGAGGACGTGCAGACCGAGCTGGCCGCCGGCGAGGGCGCCGACGACGAAGCCGAGGGAGCGCTCACGTCCGGTGAGGAGAAGGGTGACGCCGAAGACGCCGAGGAACCCGGCAAGGAGGGACCACAGGGCGATCCCCGCGCAGGCGGCGAGGGCGTGCCCGAGCGCGGACAGCACGACGCAGACCGCGGTGAACACCGCGGCCCTCAGCAGCCGTGGAGCGAGCGCGGGGGCATTCATGGCGGGCCCATCATCGCACCAGCGGACCCACCGGCATGAGGCAGGTCCATAAGGTCGCTCTTGGGGGCCTTCGGGGTGACATACACCGGCCGGAGGGCCCGTTGTATCCGCCGAACGAGCGCTCTTGACGCCTCCGGGGGCTTACGAGGGGTTCCGTCCGGCAATACCTACCGGTAGGTCGGACCGTTGCCGGGAGGCTGGAGCATGAGCATTCTGTGGTCACTCCATCTGCGGCGCGAGGCTGCGAGCGTGCCCCTCGCGCGGCGGCTCCTGATGGGCACGATGGAGACGGCGGGCGTCGATCCGGACGTGTCCTACGAGCTGTCGGTCGCGCTGACCGAGGCGTGTGCGAACGCGGTGGAGCACGGCGGCGGCGCCGGGAGCGGCCGGCCGTACGGGGCGCCGACGGGGGCGTACCGGGTGACGGCGTACCTGGACGGGGAGACCTGTCGGATCGAGGTGGCCGATTCGGGGCCGGGCTTCCCCGGCGCCGAGCTCCCCGCGGCCTCGGCGGACGCCGAGAACGGCCGGGGGCTGCGGCTGATCGAGGAGCTCGCGGACCATGTGCACTTCGGTAACCGGTCGGGCCGGGGCGGCGCGGTGGTCAGCTTCGACAAGATCCTGAAGTGGAAGGACAGCCCTTCCCTGCTCATGGCGTGATCGCCGGAGCACGTACGGGACCTGATCTCCGGAGGGCGTACGAGCGGGATCTCCGGAGGGCGTGCGGGAAGGGGAAGGGCCCCCGCCGGTCGGTCGACGGAGGCCCCTCGTTTCCAACGTACGCGGAGATCAGCCCTTCAGCGCGGCCATCCACGCCTCGACCTCGTCCGCACGGCGCGGCAGCGCGTCCGAGAGGTTCCGGTTGCCGTCCTCGGTGACGAGGATGTCGTCCTCGATCCGGACGCCGATGCCGCGGTACTCCTCCGGCACGGTCAGGTCGTCGGCCTGGAAGTACAGACCCGGCTCGACGGTCAGGCACATGCCCGGCGCGAGGGTCGTGTCGACGTAGGCCTCGGTGCGCGCGGCGGCGCAGTCGTGGACGTCCATGCCGAGCATGTGACCGGTGCCGTGCAGGGTCCAGCGGCGCTGGAGGCCGAGCTCCAGGACGCGCTCGACCGGGCCCTCGACGAGGCCCCACTCGACGAGCTTCTCGGCGAGGACGCGCTGGGCGGCGTCGTGGAAGTCGCGGTAGGCGGCGCCGGGCTTCACCGCGGCGATGCCGGCCTCCTGCGCCTCGTACACGGCGTCGTAGATCTTGCGCTGGAGCTCGGTGTACCGGCCGTTGATCGGCAGGGTGCGGGTGATGTCGGCGGTGTAGAGCTCGGTGGTCTCCACGCCGGCGTCGAGCAGCAGCAGGTCGCCGGAGCGGACGTCGCCGTCGTTGCGGACCCAGTGCAGGGTGGTGGCGTGCGGTCCCGCGGCGCAGATGGAGCCGTAGCCGATGTCGTTGCCCTCGACGCGGGCGCGCAGGAAGAAGGTTCCCTCGATGTAGCGCTCGCTGGTGGCCTCGGCCTTGTCGAGGACCTTGACGACGTCCTCGAAGCCGCGGGCGGTGGAGGCGCAGGCCTTCTCCAGCTCGGCGATCTCGAAGGAGTCCTTGATGAGGCGGGCCTCGGAGAGGTAGACGCGGAGTTCCTCGTCGCGCTCGGCGGTGACCTTGTCGGTCAGCGCGGCCTCGATGCCGGCGTCGTGGCCGCGGACGGCGCGGACCGGTCCCGTGGCCTCCTTGAGGGCGGCGGCGAGCTCGCGGACGTCCTTCGCGGGGACGCCGAGGAGCTGCTCGGCCTCGGTGAGGGAGTGGCGGCGGCCGACCCACAGCTCGCCCTGGCCGTCGAGCCAGAACTCGCCGTTCTCCCGGTCGGAGCGCGGCAGCAGGTAGACCGTCGCCTGGTGGCCGTCGGCCGTGGGCTCCAGGACGAGGACGCCGTCCTGCGTCTGGTCGCCGGTGAGGTACGCGTACTCGGTGGAGGCGCGGAAGCTGTACTCGGTGTCGTTCGACCGGGTCTTCAGGTTGCCGGCCGGGATCACCAGGCGCTCGCCCGGGAAGCGGGCGGACAGCGCGGCACGGCGCGCGGCGGTCTTGTCGGCCTGCGCGATCGGCTCGAGACCCCGCAGCTCGGTGTCGGCCCAGCCGGACTTCATGTTCTCGGCCAGCTCGTCGGACACGCCCGGGTAGAGGCCGTTCTTCCGCTGCTTGATCGCCTGCTGCTCGTCGGTCTCTTCCGGGGTCTCCGGCGTGAGCTCCTCGGCCACGGGTCTGCCTCCTCTTGGTACGACACTGAACCCCCACCATCGTACGGTCGTACGGAAGGGGGCCCAGGGCCGGAAGACCCATTACCGCTGAGTCACCGCGGGTTCACGTGCCGCTCACTCGAAGCGGGCGGCGAGCAGGACCACGTCCTCTCCGTCCACGGCGGTGTCGAGGCCCTCGGGCAGCAGGGTCCGCAGGACGTGGTCGGCGACGGCGCCCGGGTCGCCCCGGTCGGCCTTCGGCACGCTCGCGGCCGCCGCGTGGAGCCGGGCGAAGGCGCGGTCCATGGCGTCGCCGGTACGGCGCAGCAGCCCGTCCGTGTAGAGAAGCACCGTTTCTCCGGGTGCGGGGGACAGCTCCACGCTCGGTGCCTCCCAGCAGGAGAGCATCCCGAGCGGGGCCGAGAGCGAGGTTTCGACGTACTCGGTGCGCCGCTCACCGACGATCAGCGGCGGGGCGTGCCCGGCCCCGGCGAGGACGATCCGGCGCTGCGCGGGCTCGGCGTACGCGAAGAGCGCGGTCGCCGAGCGGGCGGGTTCGGTGAGGCGGAGGAGGAGTTCGAGGTCGGAGAGGACGGCGACGGGGTCCTCGCCCTCCATCACCGCGTACGCCCGCAGCGAGGCGCGCAGCCGGCCCATGGCGGCGAGCGCGCTGGGCCCGGTCCCCGAGACGGAGCCGACGGAGAGACCGAGGGCGCCCTCGGGCAGCGGCAGCGCGTCGTACCAGTCGCCGCCGCCCCGGGGTCCCGTGCGGTGGCGGGCGGCGAGCTGGACGCCGGGGACGCGGGGGAGCCGGCTCGGGAGCAGCTCCTCGGCGACGGTGGCGACCTGGACGCGGGCCCGTTCGACCTGGAGGAGGCGGGCGAGGTGCTCGGTGGCGAAGCGGCCGTAGAGCCCGATGAGGTGGCGCTGGCGGTCGGTGGGTTCGGCGGGCTCGTCGTAGAGCCAGACGGCCGCGCCGAGCCGGCCGGCCTCCTCGGTGGCGAGGGGGAGGGCGTAGCTGGCGGCGTAGCCGAGGCGGGCGGCGACCTCGCGGTGGCGGGGGTCGAGGCCTTCCTCGGTGCGTACGTCCCGGATGGCGATCGGATCGGGGACGCGCTCGGGGTGGACCGGGTCGGGGAGGCCGTCGAGGAGGCGGCCGTAGCTGCTGGTGCCGCGCGGGACGGTCTCGATGGTGCCGAGGTCGGAGTGGGCGAGGCCGAGGCCGATGGTGGCGGCGGGGCCGAGCCCGTCGGCCGGTTCGAGGACGGCCATGCCGCGGCGGGCCCCGACGAGGGCGGCGCCGGCGCCGAGCACCTCGCGGAGGGCCTCGTCGAGGGAGGCGGTCCTGATGAGGCGCTCGGTGAGTTCGTGGAGGGTGGTGAGGTCGGAGACCCAGGTGGCGAGCCTGTCCTGGATCAGCGCCCCGGGCGGGGGGACCGGATCGGAGGGGGGCGCCGCCGCGGGGACCCCGGGGAGGGGCGGCGTAGTGTGCGGTGGCCCGGGAACCGTGGAATCGATTCCAGCCACTTTCGGGATCTGTGGGGCGCTCATGTCAGTCGGCTTTCCGACCGGTGCGTTTGACGCCATAGCATCGCAAACCCCCATGTCATTCTGAGCCGCTCGATGCATCCACATGTACACGCACAAGAGGAACGATGTCCAGCATTGTCCCCACGGGACTTGTGGTGTCCGTGAGGTTGCGCGAGAGGGTTGAAGTGCGCGGCAAGTTGGCCGAAAATTGTCCCCGGTGTGCACCTTTTGGGGTCGACTGGCGTCGTTTCACAGCGCGTCATTCCGAGCGTGCTGGGTACGTAATCGGTGACAGGCAGGGGCAGTTGGAGCTGCCCCGGAACGCGACGCGGAACCCCGGCGTCTTATCTGCCGCAGGCCGCAGCCCGTCACCGAGTGGCGGGGAACGTGTTCTGGCCCGCCCTGGTTCCGTCCCGGCTCCATCTCGTTCTGACCTGGCTCCACCCGGTTCTGGTCCCCGCTCCACTCCGGTTCCGCGTGGCTCCACCTGATGACGGCCCGGCCGGCCCCGCTCCGACGGGGGCCGCACCCCCGCCGACCCGGTACGCGCTGATACGCACGGTGAAGTGTCCTGCACATGGTGTGAAGTGGATTCGGCGTTCAACGGAAAGGAACGAGCGCTCATGCGCGAGATCCTCGGAAGGCGACGCAGGTTCCGGTTCCGGCGCAAGGCGAGGACGGCCCGGCTCGACGCGGCGGTCACCTTCGCCGTCGAGTGGAACTGGCCCGTCCTGCCCGGAGCAGGCCTGAGAGCGACGACCCGTACGGGCGCGGGGGCCGTCTGCCGCTGCCCCGACCCCGACTGCGTGGTGCCGGGCGCCCACCCCTACGACCCCGGGCTGCTCGCGGCCACCACGGACGAGCGGATGATCCGCTGGTGGTGGACCCGGCGCCCGGACGCCCCGGTGGTCCTCGCCACGGGCGGCGGCGCGCCCTGCGCGGTCAGCCTGCCCGCGGTGGCGGGGGCGCGGGCGCTCGCCGCGCTCGACGGGACCGGCATGCGGCTCGGCCCGGTGGTGGCGACCCCGACCCGGTGGTCGATCCTCGTCGCCCCCTACGGCCTCGAACGGCTCGGTGAGCTGCTGTACGCGAAGGACAGCGTGCCGAGCTCCCTGCGGTTCCACGGCGAGGGCGGCTATCTGCTGCTGCCCCCCTCGCTCGCCGGCACCGGACAGGTGCGGTGGGAACGGGCGCCGCTCGCGGGCTCGGCCCGGCCGTGGCTGCCGGACGTGGAGGCGGTGGTCGACGCCCTGGTGGAGGCGAGCACGAGCACACCGGGCGGCGGAAGCCGGCTCGCGTACTGACGGGCGCGGGGCGCCCGCGACCCCGAGGCTCCGGCCGTTCACCCGAACGGGTGTGCCGCGGTCCCACTTCTCCGGGAAACGGGCGCGCGGCCGACCGGGCGCCCGCCGCCCGCCGCTATGTTCACCCCACCGTTCGAGATCTCCAGCCGAGCAGGAACAGGTGGGCCATGAGTCCGGTGAACCTCCGCGTGGTGGGGCTGGGGGCCGCCGTCACGGTCGCCGTCCTGCTGCCGCTCGTCGCGGTGGCGGGGCAGACGGGCGAACCCGTACGACCGGCCGGGGCGGCGGGGGCGGGCGACGCGAAGTCCAGGGATCTGCTGACGGGGCTCGGCCTCGGCTCCCGTACGCCGACCTCCCCGGCCCCCACCGCCGTTCCGCGCGCTCCGGCCGCCGTCTCCCCCACTCCGGCTGCGGCTTCTCCGGTCCCCGACTCTCCCGCCCCGATGTCTCCGGAACGGGTCTCCCACTGTGGGCCGGAACTCGCCTCTCCCGAGGGGGTCGAGGCGCAGACCTGCGTGCTGGCCGAGGGGCCCGACATCTGGGCGCGTACGTACTACCGGAACGCGACCGGCCAGGAAATCGACGCGTTTCTGACCCTCATGGCCCCCGGCGGGCGCACCGTACAGGTCCGTTGCGCGGTCCCCGCGCAGGACGAACCGGGTGCCTGTGAAACGCCCGTGGAGCGTGCTCGGGACAAGGTCACGGCGTATACGGCGGTCGCGGAATTCGCGGGCACGGGCGAGGGTGACAGCACTCCGCTGCTGCTGCGGGCCGGGAGCAACACGGCGGAGCGCGAAGGAAGTTGAGCGTCGACGCCCCGGTGTCTTCCGGAAGCGGACATGGAAAGGCCCGGTCGCTGGCGACGGGGGATGCACCAGCGACCGGGCTTCCAGAACGGTAACAAGAGATCTGCTGTTCGCAAATTCGATCTCGGTTATTCGGACAGGGATTTACCCGCCCGAAGACGCTCTTGTGGCCGAAGTCACCGACCGGTCGGTCTGTCAGTCACCGATACCACCTGGGGTATCAGCTGAGAGTGACCTGACGGTTCGTGAGGCCGCCGCGCGCCCGCCGCTCCTCCGCGGTGAGCGGGGCGTCCGATGCGAGCGCCCCGGCCAGCCGCTCGGCGAACTCGGCGGCCGGCTTCTCGCACTCCTCGGCGGTCATCGACGTCGGCAGGTCCCAGACCGGCACCATCAGACCGTGGGCGCGGAACGAGCCGACGAGCCGGGTGTCCTGGCCGAGGGAGGTGCCGTCGCCGGCCTGGAGGCGGGCCAGCGCGTCCAGGAGCTTCTCCTCCGGGTGCGGCATGACCCAGCGCAGGTGGTTCTTGTCCGGGGTCTCGCACCAGTACGCGGAGTCGACGCTCGTCAGCTTCACGGTCGGGATCGCGGCCGCGTTGGCCCGCTCGAGGGAGGCGGCGACCTCCGGGTCCGCGCCGTCGGCGGACTGCGGGATCCAGAACTCGAAGCCCGAGTGGACCTCCGGGGCGAACGGGGCGTCCGCGTCGAGCAGGTCCTGGAGGCGCGGGCCCTCGGCCGGCACGCGGCGCGCGGGGACCGGGCTGCCCGGCTCGGTCTCCAGGGCGCGCTGGAGCGTGTCGGCGAGGTCGCGGGCGAGGTCGCCGGAGGTGGAGTCGTTCTGCAGGGCGAGCAGGACGGAGCCGTCGTCGCGGCGCAGCGCGGGCCACGCCATCGGCAGCACGGTCGCGAGCGTCACGGAGGGAACGCCCTCCGGCAGCCCGCCCTTCAGGGTGAGCGGCACGGTCGCGGCGGGCACCAGCTCGCGCAGCGCGACCCAGTCGCACTCGCCGGGCAGACCCTCGAAGGGGCGCTGGACGAGCTCGGTCACGGCGTGCGAGGCGGCCCGGCCGTGACACGCCTTGTATCGGCGGCCCGAGCCGCACGGGCACGGCTCGCGCGCGCCGACGACCGGGATCTCCCCGTTCGTGACCTGTGCCTGGCCGGCCTTGCCGGCCTTCGTCTGGGGGCGCTTCTTGGCCATGGTGTGGCTTTCTCCCGATCGCGGCGGTGCGGTGCTTGTTCCGGGCGCGAGCCTAGCCGCACCGACCACCGCCACTCTTCAGGCGGGCCGCGCTGCCGTACGCGGGACACCGGGCCACGGCGCCCCCCGTCAGTCGAGATCGTCGTACGCGTCCAGGATGTCGAAGCGCGAACCGCCACCGCCGCCGACGCGGGCCGCGAAGTCCTCGCGGCGGTGCCCTTTGGTCACCACCACCCAGACCGTGACCTCGCCGGTCGCGCTGTCCCGTACGCCCCAGTCCTGGGCCAGCGCGCTGATGATGTTCAGCCCGCGGCCTCCCCGTGCGGTGACCGAGGGCGTCGACGGCACGGGCCGTGTCGGCCCGCCTCCGTCCGTGACCTCGACCCGGAGCCCGCCCGCGGAATCCACCCGCCAGGCAGCCCGTACATCCCCGTCGCCCCGATCCGCGCGCCCCAGCGGCCTGCCGTACCGACAGGCATTGCTGAGCAGCTCGGAAAGGATCAGCACCGCGTCGTCGACGACCGAATCGGACACCCCGCTGCGGTACAGCTCGTCCCGCATCCGGTGTCTCGCCTCACCCACGCCCGCAGGGCCATGGGGTACGGCCATGCTCGACGACGTGGGCACCTCCTGTGCCACCACCAACGCCACCCCCGAGACCTCCTTTGCCCCACGCCACCGTGTGGATGCCCCAATGGCCTGGACCGGAAACCGGCCAATCCGCGTTCGATGAGGCACTCGTGACGATCGCGTAGGTACGGAACGCGCCGGTGCACGCCCCGTAATCCCCGCGAACCCTTGTGACGTAAGGGAAGGAAGGGGCTGAGCGGGCGGCGAGGGGTCAGCCGCGGCCCAGTTGGGAGAGCACCTGCTTGGGCCGGTTCGTGATGATCGCGTCCACGCCGAGGCGCTCGCAGAGCTCGACGTCCTCGGCGTCGTCCACCGTCCAGACGTGCACCTCGTGCCCGGCCTTCCGCAGCCGCAGGATCACGGCGGGGTGGTGCCGGACGATCCGGATGGAGGGGCCGGCGATGCGCGCGCCCGCGGGAAGCCGTCCGTCGCGCAGCCGCGGCGAGACGAACTGGGCGAGGGAGACGGTGGGGAGCGTCGGCGCCGCCAGGGCGATCCGCTGCAGCGAGCGGGCCGAGAAGCTCATGACGCGTACGGGGGAGTCCGCGGGGGACGCGGGCGCGTCGAGGCCGAACCGCTTGAGGAGCTGGAGGAGCCGCTCCTCGACCTGGCCCGCCCAGCGGGTCGGGTGCTTGGTCTCGATGGCCAGCTCGACCCGGCGCCCGGCGTCGGAGACCAGCTCGAGGAGGCGCTCCAGGGTGAGGACGGAGGTGTACCCGGGGTCTCGCCAGTCGGGGCTCTCACCGGAGTCGTCGCGGCCCTTCCAGGTGCCGAAGTCGAGGGCGGTGAGATGGGCGAGTTCGAGGGCGGAGACGGCGCCGCGGCCGTTCGACGTGCGGTCGACGCGGCGGTCGTGGACGCAGACCAGATGGCCGTCGGCGGTGAGCCGGACGTCGCACTCCAGGGCGTCGGCGCCGTCCTCGATGGCCTTCACATAGGCGGCCAGGGTGTGTTCCGGTGCGTCTTCGGAGGCTCCACGGTGGGCGACGACCTGGAGGGGGACGCGGTTCGGGTGCTGCCGTGCGTGAGTCACGGCGTCATGGTGCCATTGGCGGGGTGCGGCGGGCACACCGGAAGGCGTCCGTTCTGTCCGTATATAAAGGAAGGAGTGCGAACGCACAGCTCCGCCTTACAGCGGCCTGACGTCCTGTGGGAAAAGCTGGTGGAGCACCCTGGACCCAGCAGGTGACCCTGAGGCACCACATCCGCTTGTCGACGAGGAGAGAGAGCTGTGAGCACCGAGAACGAGGGCACGGCGGTTCCGGCGGACCCGACTGCCCCGTCCGCCCCGCCGACACCTCCCTCGACAACGACCCCGCCGGACCCGACGCCATCCTCGGCCCCGGCGACGGACCCGGCGACCGCCCCGACGGCGGCTCAGACCCCGCCTCCGTCGACGCCGCCCTCGGCCACCCCCGACGACGCCCCGACGGCGGTCCAGGCCCCCGTGTCCACGCCCGCCCCCACCCCTCCCCCGGCCCCCGCCCACGCCGGCGCGGCGGGTGGCTGGCCGCCTCCTCCCCCGGCCGTGCCGGCCTGGGGCGCCCCGCCGCCGCCCGCGCACCCCGCCCCCGGGGCGCCGCGCGGGCGGACCGGCGGCCTCGTGGCGGCCGTGCTCGCCGCGGCGCTCGTCGCGGGCGGAATCGGCGGCGGCGTCGGCTACTGGGCGGCGCAGCGTGGCGACGACGGCGTCAGCTCGACGACGGTCTCCTCGGGCGACACCCCGGCGTCCTTCAAGCGGGACCCGGGCACGGTCGCCGCGGTCGCGGCGCGGGCGCTGCCGAGCGTGGTCACCATCCAGGCGAAGTCCGGCGGTTCGCAGCCCGAGGGCGAGGGCGGCACGGGCACCGGCTTCGTGTACGACCAGGAGGGCCACATCGTCACCAACAACCACGTGGTGGCGTCGGCGGCGGACGGCGGCACGCTCTCCGTGACCTTCCCGGACGGCAAGGCGTACGACGCGGAGGTCGTCGGCCGGGCCGAGGGCTACGACGTGGCCGTACTGAAGCTCACGAACGCGCCGAAGGGCCTGAAGCCGCTGCCGCTCGGCGACTCCGACAAGGTGGCGGTCGGCGACTCGACGATCGCGATCGGCGCGCCCTTCGGCCTGTCGAACACGGTGACCACGGGCATCATCAGCGCCAAGAACCGCCCGGTCGCCTCGGGCGACGGTTCCGGCGGCGGCAACTCGTACATGAGCGCGCTGCAGACGGACGCGTCGATCAACCCGGGCAACTCCGGCGGCCCGCTGCTCGACGCGAGCGGCGCGGTGATCGGCATCAACTCGGCCATCCAGTCCACGGGAAGCGGCTTCGGCCAGTCCCAGGCGGGCTCGATCGGGCTGGGCTTCGCGATCCCGGTGAACCAGGCGAAGAACGTGGCCCAGCAGCTGATCAAGACGGGCAAGCCGGTCTACCCGGTGATCGGCGCGACGGTGAACATGAACGAGCGGGGCGAGGGCGCCACGATCGCCTCCCAGGGCTCGGGCGGCACCCCCTCGGTCGTCCCCGACGGCCCCGCGGCGAAGGCGGGCCTGAAGGCGGGCGACGTGATCACGGGCTTCGGCGACCGCCAGATCGACAGCGGCCCGACCCTGATCAGCGAGATCTGGACCCACAAGCCGGGCGACACCGTCAAGATCACCTACGAGCGCGACGGCAAGACCTCCACGGCCACCGTCACCCTCGGCGAACGCACCGGCGACAACTGACCGGCTAGGCTGTCCCCCGCGCGCCCGTGGACACACCGGCGCGCGGGGTGGGTTGCCCGAGCGGCCTAAGGGAACGGTCTTGAAAACCGTCGTGGCGAGAGTCACCGTGGGTTCAAATCCCACACCCACCGCAGGTGAACGGCCCCTGACCAGGTACATCGGTCGGGGGTCGTTCTCGTGTGCGCGGGGTTCCCGCTGCCCTGGTCCCGGGGGCGGGTTCCGGGGCGTCGGGGGCCGGCCGCGGCTCTGCGGATGCGGGACTCGGGTGATGCCGTGATGCTGGAAGGGCTGGAACAGCGGCTAGGAGGGCCAGGATGTCTGTGTTCGACAAGCTCAAGGGGATGCTCAAGGGCCACGAGGATCAGGCCTCCAAGGGCGTCGACAAGGCCGGCGACTACGTCGACGGCAGGACCCAGGGCAAGTACAGCAGTCAGGTCGACACCGCCCAGGAGAAGCTCAGGCAGCAGATGGGCGGTACGCCCCCATCGACGGACCAGGGGCCGGACGCCCCACGGCCGGACACTCCGCCCCGGCAGTAGCGCGGAGGCGTACTGCCCGTCAGGGGCGCCCCGGATGTTAATCCGGGGCGCCCCTTCGGCTCCCCCGGTTCAATGGCCTCCGGGGAAGGGTTGCCGGAGAAAGGGTTCTGTCGTGGTGCGGATCGTGCTCGTGCAGGGGGACATCACCGCCGAGCCGGCGGACGCGATCGTCAACGCCGCGAACTCCTCGCTCCTCGGCGGAGGGGGAGTCGACGGAGCCATCCACCGGAAGGGCGGCCCCGAGATCCTCGCCGCCTGTCAGGACCTGCGCCGCTCGCACTACGGCAAGGGGCTGCCGACGGGTCGGGCCGTGGCGACCACCGCGGGGCGGTTGCCCGCCCGGCACGTGATCCACACGGTGGGGCCGGTCTGGTCGACGGAGGTGGACCGCTCGGAGGAGCTGGCCTCCTGCTACCGGGCGTCGCTCCGGGTCGCCGACGAGCTGGGCGACCGTACGGTCGCGTTCCCCGCCCTCTCCACCGGGATCTACGGCTGGCCGATGGACGACGGGGCCCGGATCGCCGTGGAGACGGTACGGGCGGCCCGTACCGAGGTGGAGGAGGTGCGGTTCGTGCTCTTCGACGCGCAGGCGTACGCGGCCTTCGAGACGGCTCTGGGGCAGGAGGCCCCGTAGGGCCTCCCCGGTCGAACTCGCCTTCCTCTCGGTTCGCTTGTTCGGTGGACCCGGCAGGGGGACTCGCCGTCACGATCTTCCGAGGGAGAGGTTGGCGGAAAATCTGCCGAAACGCTTCCTCCCTTGGGGCGCACCGGTTCTGCCTGTCCTGAACCTGCTCCGCCTCCGGTGAGCTGGGCCTTTCCTCGTACTGACCGGGTTTATCTGCTTGTCCTCACGCTTGCGGGGGAATAAGCCGCTCCGAGGTGGTTCGCCGGGGATTCGGTGGGCAACTCTGGATTCGCGACGTCGAGCAGAAACAACCGGGGCGGTCGGCCAACCGCCTTGAGAACGGCCGTAGTTCAGAGCAGTTCAGAGACCTTCAGAGCAGTTCCGTGCACCAGCACCAGCTTTCAGTTCCCGGAGGAACACACATGGCAAGCATCCGTACCGCCCGCGTCCTCGCCGCTGCCGCCGCCCTGCCCCTCGCCGCCGCGCTCTTCACCGGGGTGGCCCAGGCCGACAACGGCGGGTTCGCGGACGACGGATCGAACACGAGCGTCGCCACGATCATCGGCAGCGGCGTGGGCGGGGACAACTTCGGCAACTCGACCACGACGCAGCAGGTGGCGACCGGTTCCGGTGCCTCGAACCAGAACAACACGGCCAGCGTGAACGGCTCCGCCTTCACGCACATCGCTCAGAACAACGCGGTGGTCAACTTCTACCCGTGGTGGTGACCCCAGCACGGCAGCCGGCCCGACGGGGGGCGTGACCGCGGTGTGAACGACGGCCTGTGCGCCGGTACTTCGGTACCGGCGCACAGGCCGTCCCGCTTGTGCGCGCTCGGGGCGCGGACGGCGTCGGGCTGCGCGCCCCGGGTGTCTCGCGGCCGCGGTACGGGGGCGCGGCCGATCGGTCGCCGGCCTTGACAGGGATCCCGAATCTGACGGACAGTCAGAAAATCTGAGCCGTACCCCTCGCCCCCGGGAGGCCGTCGCCGTGCACCTCGCCCCGACCGAGCGGCAGCTGCGGCTGCGCGCAGAACTCCGCGCGTACTTCCGCGAGGTGATGCCCGAAGGGCCGCCCCCCGCCGCCGACACCGCCGCCCAGCGCCGGCTGCTCCGCCGGATCGGCGCGGACGGGCTCCTCGGACTCGGATGGCCCGAGGAGTACGGGGGGCAGGGCCGCGGCCCCGACGAGCAGTTCGTCTTCTTCGACGAGGCGTACCGCGCGGGTGCCCCCGTCTCGATGGTCACGCTCAACACCGTCGGCCCCACCCTCATGGCCTACGGGACCGAGGAGCAGAAGGCCTTCTTCCTGCCCCGGATCCTGCGCGGCGAGACCGTCTTCGCCATCGGCTACAGCGAGCCCGAGGCGGGTACGGACCTCGCCTCACTCCGCACGAGGGCCGTACGCGAGGGGGACTCCTGGCGGATCGACGGCCAGAAGATCTTCACCTCGAACGCCCAGAACGCCGACTGGATCTGGCTCGCGTGCCGCACCGACCCCGACGCGCCCCCGCACCGGGGGATCTCGATCGTCCTCGTCCCCACCGACGCCCCGGGCTTCTCCTGGACCCCGATCGCGACCGTGGGCGGGCTCACGACCACGGCCACCTACTACGACGGGATACGCGTGCCGGCCGGCCATCTCGTGGGGCCGGAGCACGGCGGCTGGGGGCTCATCACCAACCAGCTCAACCACGAGCGGGTCGCGCTGGCCGCGATCGGCATGCAGGCCGAGGACTTCTTCGCGGCTGTGCTCGACCGCGCTCGCACCCCCGATCCGGTGACGGGCAGGCGCCGTGTTGACGAGCCGTGGGTCCGGATCCGGGCCGCCGAAGCACACGCCCGGCTGGCGGCGACACGCCTGCTGAACTGGCGTTTGGTGGGCGATGTGGGGGCCGGCCGGCTGGCCCCGGGGGACGCGAGCGGCGTGAAGTTCATGGGAACCGAATCGGCGGTGGAGGTGTATCGAATATGTCAGGAGATCGCGGGCGGGGCGGGGACGGTGCGAGCGGGATCGCCGGGGGAGTTCGACGGCGGTGAGCTGGAGCGCATGAACCGCGCCGCGCAGATCAACACCTTCGGGGGAGGGGTGAGCGAGGTGCAGCGCGAGATCGTCGCGAGGATGCGGCTCGGCATGAAGGGGAGGGGTCGGCGATGACCCTCACGGAGCGGAACGGGACAGCGGGACAGCGGGAGACGAGGGACACCCAGCCGGACACCCAGCCGGGCAGGGTGGACGCCCAGCGGGATACGACGGACGCGCTGCCGGACACTTCGCCGGGCACGGCGGACGCGCGGGATACGACGGGCGCGCTGCCGGACACTTCGCCGGGCACGGCGGACGCGCGGGACGCGACGGGTGCGCTGCCGGACACTTCGCCGGGTACGGCGGACGCCCTGTACGAGCGGCTCGCAGGGTTCGCGGGGCGGCCCGCCGCCACCACAGGCATCGGCAAGGATCCGGTGAACCTGCCCATGATCCGGCACTGGTGCGAGGCCATGGGGGACTCCCACCCGGCCTACCGGGGACCGGAGGCCGTCGCACCGCCGACGATGCTCCAGGCCTGGACGATGGGCGGCCTCTCCGGGCACACCGGCCGCTCCTCCGCGTACGAGGAGCTGTTCGCCCTGCTCGACGGGGCCGGATACACGTCCGTGGTCGCGACCGACTGCGAGCAGGAGTACCTGCGTCCGCTGCGGCCCGGCGACGAGATCACCTTCGACACCGTCATCGAGTCCGTGTCGCCGCGCAAGACCACCAAGCTCGGGTCGGGGCACTTCGTCACCACCAGGACGGACGTGCGCGCCGGCGGAGAGCTCGCCGGCACCCACCGCTTCCGCATCCTGAAGTACGCACCGGCCGCCAGGCCCCCGAAGCCCGCCGCACCGGCCGCCAGACGACCCCGGCCCGTGATCAACCGGGACAACGCCGGGTTCTGGGAGGGGGTGGCCGCCCACCGGCTGCTCATCCAGCGCTGCGGGGAGTGCGCCGCCCTCCGCTTCCCCTGGCTGCCGGGGTGCGCCGACTGCGGCTCGCGGGAGTGGGACACGGTCGAGGCGAGCGGCGCCGGGACGGTCTTCTCGTACGTGGTGATGCACCACCCGCCCTTCCCGGCCTTCACCGCGTCCGATCAGGCCGCTGACGCGGCGGGGCCCTACGCGGTCGGGCTGATCGAACTCGCCGAGGGCGTGCGGATGATCAGCAACGTGGTGGGGGTGCCGTACGACAAGGTGCGGATCGGGATGCCGGTGCGGCTGGAGTTCCTGCGGGCCGACGAGGAGCTGGAGCTTCCCGTCTTCCGCGCCGGAGGGGAGGACTGACATGGACTTCACCCCCACCGAGGAGCAGGAGGCCGCCCGCGAGCTGGCCGCCCGGATCTTCGCGGACCTCTCCACCCACGAGCGGCTCAGGGCGGCCGGCACCGGCACCGACGCCGAGCTCTGGAAGGCGCTCTGCGCCGCCGGTCTCCCCGGCGCCGTCGAGGAGACCGGCCTGCTCGGCCTGGTACTCCTCCTGGAGGAGCAGGGCCGGGTGACGGCCCAGGTGCCCTTCGCCGCGAGCTGCGCCTACGGGATACTCGCCGTCACCCGGCACGGTACGGACGGGCAGCGGGCCCGGCTCCTGCCGGGCCTCCGCGACGGTACGACGGTGGTGACGGGGGCCTTCCCGGCGACCGGCGCGGTCACCTCGCGCGAGGGGCGACTCACCGGGGCCGTGGACTGGGTGCCGTGGCTGAGGGACGCCACCCACGTCCTCGTACCGGACGAGGACCGCGCCCTGTGGCTGGTCCGCACCGAGGACGCCCACCGTGTCGATCCCGTCGAGCTCACCGCGCCCTGGTCCGCCGGCCGGCTCGTCCTCGACGGAGCGGTGGCGGAGCGGCTCGGGAGGTCCGCCACCGGGGCGGAGGCCGGTGCCTTTGAGGACGTGCTCGCCGGCGCTCGGATCGCCTTCGCCGGGCTGCAGGCGGGGGTGTGCGCCGGATCCCTTGCCAGGGCCGTGGAGTACACCTCCGTACGGGAGCAGTTCGGCCGCCCGCTCTCCACCCATCAGGCCGTTCAACTGCGCGCGGCCGACGCCCATATGGACACCGAGGCCATCCGGGTCACCGCCTACGAGGCGGCCTGGCGCTTCGACGAGGGTCTGGACGCCGCCGGGGCCGCCCTCACCGCCGCCTGGTGGGCCTCCGAGGCGGGGAAGCGGGTCGTGCACGCCGGGCAGCATCTGCACGGCGGCCTGGGCGCGGACCTCGACCACCCCGTCCACCGGCACTTCCTGTGGGGCCGGCAGCTCGACGCCTATCTCGGCGCCGGGACCGAACTCCTCGCCGAACTCGGCGGGCTGCTCGCGGAAGGAGACCTGTCATGAAAGCCGGGGACGAACTGCCGCCGCTGACCATCCCGGTCACCCGCACCCTGATCGTCGCCGGGGCCGTCGCCTCCCGCGACTACCAGGACGTCCACCACGACGCCGAACTGGCCCGGGAGAAGGGCTCCCCGGACATCTTCATGAACATCCTCACCACCAACGGTCTCGTCGGCCGGTACATCACCGACCACTTCGGCCCCCGCGCGGTCCTCCGCAGGGTCGCCATCCGGCTCGGCGCCCCCAACCACCCCGGCGACACCCTGGTCCTGACCGGCACGGTCACCGGCGTCGAGGGGGACACGGCACACGTCCGGGTCGTGGGTGCCAACGGGCTCGGGCACCACGTCACCGGGACGGTCACCGTGGAGGTGCCCCGATGAGCCTCCGCCACCGGGACGGACTCGGCGGCCGGGCGGCAGTCGTCGGCATCGGCGCGACCGAGTTCTCCAAGGACTCGGGCCGCAGCGAACTCTCCCTCGCCGTCGAGGCGGTGCGGGCCGCCCTCGACGACGCGGGACTCGCCCCCGCCGACGTCGACGGCCTGGTCACCTTCACCATGGACACCAACCCGGAGATCACCGTCGCCCAGGCCTCGGGCATCGGCGAACTCTCTTTCTTCTCCCGGGTGCACTACGGGGGCGGGGCCGCCTGCGCCACCGTGCAGCAGGCCGCACTCGCCGTCGCCGCCGGGGTCGCGGAGGTCGTCGTCTGCTACCGGGCGTTCAACGAGCGATCCGGGCGCCGCTTCGGCTCCGGAGTCAAGCAGCGTGAACCCTCGGCCGAGGGTGCCGCGCTCGGCTGGCAGCTTCCCTTCGGGCTGCTCACCCCGGCCTCCTGGGTCGCCATGGCCGCCCAGCGGTATCTGCACACCTTCGGGTTGACCCCGGACGCCTTCGGTCATGTCGCCGTCACCGACCGGCGGCACGCGGCCCGCAACCCCGCCGCCTACTTCCACGGGAAGCCGATCACCCTCGCCGACCACGCCGCCTCGCGCTGGATCGTCGAACCGCTCCGGCTCCTCGACTGCTGCCAGGAGACCGACGGCGGCCAGGCGATCGTCGTCACCTCCGTCGAGCGCGCCCGCGACCTGCCGAACCCGCCCGCCGTGATCCTGGCGGCGGCGCAGGGCGCCGGGCGGAAGCAGGAGGCGATGACCAGCTTCTACCGGGACGGGCTGACCGGGCTCCCGGAGATGGGCGTGGTGGCCCGTCAGCTCTGGCGGACCTCCGGGCTCGCCCCCTCGGACATCGACGTGGGCATCCTCTACGACCACTTCACCCCGTTCGTGCTCATGCAGTTGGAGGAGTTCGGCTTCTGCGGGCCGGGCGAGGCGGCCGACTTCGTCGCGGCCGACGCGCTCCCGCTGAACACGCACGGAGGGCAGCTCGGCGAGGCCTATCTGCACGGCATGAACGGCATAGCCGAGGCGGTACGGCAGCTGCGCGGCACCTCGGTGAACCAGATACCCGGCGCGGAGCGGAGTCTGGTCACGGCGGGTACCGGGGTTCCCACGTCCGGGTTGATCCTGGGCACGGACGGCTGAGGCGACGGCCCCAGCGGTGGCCGGGCGCGACAGGCGGACCTTCACTCGCGCCATGAGCACACACGCCACGAGCACACACGCCACGAGCACCCATGCGTCGCCCGCCCCCGCGTCAGATCCCGAACGCACCCCCACCTCCACCACGACACCCACCCCCGTACCTTCGTCCGAGTCCCCGGCGCCGACACCGGAGCTGACCCGCTCGCCGTCCGCTCCTGCTCCCGGGGCGGCTCCCGCGCCTGCTGCCGGGGCGCGGGCCGTGGTCGCCGCCCTCCTTGCCGTACTGGCGGGGGCGGCACTGCTGACGGCCCCCGCCCCGGCGTGGGCGGCGAGGGCAGGGGGAGGCGACCCGGCGGTGCCCGCCGCCCCGGTGCGCTTCACCGGCCGGGCCTTCGACACCTGCGACGCCCCCTCCCTCGCGGTGATGAAGGCGTGGCGCAGTTCGCCGTACGGGGCAGTCGGGATCTACTTCGGCGGCCGGGGACGGGGCTGCCCCGTCCAGCGGGAGCTGAACCCCGCCTGGGTCGCGTCCGCGCACGCCATGGGGTGGCGTCTGCTGCCGCTCTTCGTCGGCTCCCAGGCTCCCTGTGTCCTCTCCGCCGCCAAGCGGCCCTTCGCCATCGGCGGCAGCCCCTGGAGCCAGGGCACCCGGGAGGGCGGCGAGGCGGTACGGGCGGCGCGGGCTCTGGGCCTCGACGCGAGCAGCCCGCTCTACCTCGACATCGAGGCGTACCGGCCAGGTGACGCGGACTGCGCCGCGACCACCCTGTCCTTCGTCCGCGCCTGGAACCGGGAGGTACGGCGACTCGGCTACGTCCCGGGCTTCTACAGCAGCGCCGACACGGGGGTGCGGGACATCGAGGCGCAGCGGCGGGCGGGTACGAAGGACCTGCCGGAGGTGATGTGGTTCGCGCGCTGGCTGGGGCGGCCCGCGCTGTACTCCGAGCCGGAGCTGCACCCGGAGGCGTGGATGCCGCACGGCCGGATCCACCAGTACGCGGGGAACGTGGCGGAGTCGTACGGCGGTCACCGTCTCCTCATCGACCGGAACGCGATGGACGCGCCGGTGGCCCGCGTCACGACCCCCGCCCGCGTCACGACCCCCGCCCCGTGACGGCCCCCCAGCCACCCGTCGGCCCCAGCTCCCCGGCAACCGCCGCCCACCCCGGGCCCCAGCCCGTCCGGGCCCCAGCCGTCCCCGGCCATCCCACAGACCGCCACCCAGATGCTCACGCCCCCGCCCCCGACCCTGAGCCGTCCCCGAAGGGTCTCCACCCAGAGGAGGTGCGGCGGTCCCCACCCCTACAACCTGAGGCGGACGGCGGGTCGGGACCTGGGGCCGATCCGCCGGGTACCCCGCCCCTCCTAGCGTGGAGCCATGACTCCGCCACCCTCTGGCCCCGTCTGCGCCGGTGCCTCGCAGTACGCGTCGTACCCGACCTTCTCGTCGTACGTACGGGCGCGCGGGCCCGTGCTCCTGCGCACCGCGCGTTCCCTGACCGCCAACCCCTGCGACGCCGAGGACCTGCTGCAGACCGCGCTGGCCAAGACCTTCGTCGCGTGGGAGCGCATCGAGGACCACCGCGCCCTGGACGGCTACGTCCGCCGCGCGCTCCTCAACACCCGTACGTCCCAGTGGCGCAAGCGCAAGGTCGACGAGTTCGCCTGCGAGGAGCTGCCCGAGCCCGCAGGTCTCCCGGAGCCGGACCCGGCCGAGCGGCAGGTGCTGCACGACGCGATGTGGCGTGCGGTGATGAAGCTGCCGGACCGGCAGCGTCAGATGGTGGTCCTGAGGTACTACGAGGACCTCAGCGAGGCACAGACCGCCGAGGTGCTCGGGGTGTCGGTGGGTACGGTGAAGAGCGCGGTGTCCAGGGCGCTCGGCAAGCTCCGCGAGGACCCGGAACTGACGCCCGTACGGTAGGCGAAGCGGGACGGGCCGGCGCCCGCGCCAGTGAACGCCGGCAATTCCCGTACTCCCGGGTAGTGACATACCGCGTGGTATGTGCGCAGAATCTCCACACCCTTTCTGCCACGTAGCGCCCACCGGGAGGACGCCCCGTGTACAGCACCATGCAGGACGTACAGCTGACCGTGAGCCGCATCCTCAAGCACGGGATGACGATTCACGGGAAGTCCATCATCACCACCTGGACGGGCGAGCCCGAGCCGCACCGCCGCACGTTCGCGGAGGCCGGAGCGCGCGCCCACCAGCTGGCCAACGCCCTGCGCGACGAACTCGGCGTCACCGGCGACCAGCGGGTCGCGACCCTCATGTGGAACAACTCCGAGCATGTCGAGGCGTACTTCGCGATCCCCTCCATGGGCGCGGTGCTCCACACCCTCAACCTCCGTCTGCCCCCCGAGCAGCTGGTGTGGATCGTCAACCACGCCGCCGACCGGGTCGTGCTCGTCAACGGCTCGCTGCTCCCCCTCCTCGCCCCGCTGCTTCCGCACCTGCCGACGATCGAGCACATCGTGGTCGCGGGCCCCGGGGACCGTTCCGTCCTCGACGGCGTCGCCCCCCGCGTGCACGACTACGAGGAGCTGATCGCCGGCCGGGCGACGACGTACGACTGGCCCGAGCTCGACGAGCGTTCGGCCGCCGCCATGTGCTACACCTCCGGCACCACCGGTGACCCGAAGGGAGTCGTCTACTCCCACCGCTCGATCTACCTGCACTCGATGCAGGTGAACATGGCCGAGTCGATGGGCCTCACCGCCAAGGACACGACCCTCGTCGTCGTCCCGCAGTTCCACGTCAACGCCTGGGGCCTGCCGCACGCCACCTTCATGACCGGCATCAACATGCTCATGCCGGACCGTTTCCTCCAGCCGGCCCCGCTCGCCGAGATGATCGAGCGCGAGAAGCCGACCCACGCGGCCGCCGTCCCCACCATCTGGCAGGGACTGCTCGCCGAGGTCACCGCCAACCCCCGCGACCTCTCCTCGATGGCCCAGGTCACCATCGGCGGCGCGGCCTGTCCGCCCTCCCTCATGGAGGCGTACGACCGGCTCGGTGTCCGGCTCTGCCACGCCTGGGGCATGACCGAGACGTCCCCGCTCGGCACGATGGCCCACCCGCCGGCCGGTCTGACCGCCGAGGAGGAGTGGCCGTACCGGATCACGCAGGGCCGTTTCCCGGCCGGCGTCGAGGCGCGCCTCGTCGGCCCCGGCGGCGACCACCTGCCCTGGGACGGCGAGTCGGCCGGTGAACTGGAGGTGCGCGGCACCTGGATCGCGGGCTCGTACTTCGGCGGCATCGACGGCGAGGCCGTCCGGCCGGCCGACAAGTTCAGCGAGGACGGCTGGCTGAAGACCGGCGACGTCGGCGTGATCAGCCCCGACGGCTTCCTCACCCTCACCGACCGCGCCAAGGACGTCATCAAGTCGGGCGGCGAGTGGATCTCCAGCGTCGAGCTGGAGAACGCGCTGATGGCCCACCCGGAGGTCGCCGAGGCCGCCGTCGTCGCCGTGCCCGACGAGAAGTGGGGCGAGCGCCCGCTGGCGACCGTCGTGCTCAAGGAGGGGGCGACGGCCGACTACGAGACGCTGAGGGCCTTCCTCGCCGACGAGGGCGGCATCGCCAAGTGGCAGCTGCCGGAGCGCTGGGCGATCGTGCCGGCGGTGCCGAAGACGAGCGTGGGCAAGTTCGACAAGAAGGTCATCCGCAGGCAGTACGCGGAGGGCGAGCTCGACGTGACCCAGCTCTGACCCACCGGTGGCGACCAGTCGGCACCAACCGGCCCCAGGGGGCTAGTTGGTGCCGATCTTCGCGAGCAGGTCGACGATCCTGGCCTGGACCTCGGCGCTGTTCGAGCGCTCGGCGAGGAACAGGACCGTCTCGCCGGAGGACAACTTCGGCAGCTCCTCCTCGACGAGGTCGGCCGAGGTGTAGACGACCAGCGGGGTGCGGTTCAGCTGTCCGTTCGCCCGCAGCCAGTCGATGATCCCGGCCCTGCGGCGGCGCACCTGCATCAGGTCCATCACCACCAGGTTCGGCCGCGTCTCGGTCGCGAGCGCGACCGCCTCCGTGTCCGTGGCCGCCCGCGCGACGTGCATCCCGCGCCGCTCCAGGGTCTCCGCGAGCGCCTCCGCGATGTCCTCGTTCTCCTCGATCACCAGGACCCGTGACGGGTGCTGCTCGCTGTCGCGCGGCGCGAGCGCCTTGAGGAGTACGGCCGGATCGGCGCCGTACGCGGCCTCCCTGGTCGCCTGGCCGAGCCCCGCAGCGAGCAGGACGGGCACCTCGGCGGCGACGGCGGCCTGGCGCAGCGACTGGAGCGCGGTACGGGTGATGGGCCCGGTCAGCGGGTCGACGAAGAGCGCGGCAGGGAAGGCGGCGATCTGGGCGTCGACCTCCTCACGGGAGTGCACGATCACCGGCCGGTAGCCCCGGTCGCTCAGCGCCTGCTGCGTGGAGACGTCGGGCGCGGGCCAGACGAGCAGCCTGCGCGGGTTGTCGAGGGGCTCCGGGGGCAGCTCGTCGTCGACCGGCCGCGGAGCCGGCCGGTTGGCGACCTCGACGGCGCCACCGGGGCCGTCGAGCGGCTCGGGACCCTCGGCGGAACCCTCCGCGGGCGCTCCTATGGCGTAGGCACGTCCCTCGGACGCCGCGGGACCGAGCCCGAGCGCGGTCTCGGACGGCGGGCCGGACGGTTCGGCCTGCTGCGGGTGCGGCCTGGCCGCGCCGGGAGCCGGTACGGGAAGCGCGACGGGGGCCGGCGGGTCGACCTCCGGCGGGGTGGCGAGCTTACGCCGCCGCCCGGAGCCGTTGGAGTGCGCGCCGGGGGCCTGGGGGGCCGCTGGGACCGATGGGGCCGGATGGGCGGCGGCAGGAGCGGCGGGCGGGGCCGGAGGGGAGGCCGGGGGGACGAAGGGGACGCCCTGCCCGAGGGTACGGACGCTGAACGCCCGCCCCTGAGTGGAGTCCTTGGGCATCGGCAACTCGGGCGGCAGCGGCACGGAACCGGTACCGGTTCCGGAAGCCGTGCTGCTGCTACGAGTTCCGGGCTGCGACTGCGGCCCCGACTGCGACCGCTCCGTCTCCGGCGGCGGAGGCGTGACGGCCCGGCGACGCCCGGTCGGCTCGACGGGAGGCATCGCGGCAGGCATCACAGGCGGCATCGACGGCGGAACGACCGGCGGAACCTGCCCCTGCGGCTGCGGCTGCGTGGGGGTCTGCGTGTGCGGCGGCGCGTGCGGATGGGGCTGCGGAGGCGTGTGGTCGGCGCCCGGGACACCCCGTACGGCCTCGTGCTGTCCCTCGTCGGAGACCGGCAGCGGCCCGGCGGCCGGGGTACTTCCGGGAGCGGTGAACGGACCACCGGCGGAAAGGCCCTCGGGCCCGGCGACGCCCGGCTCAGGCCGGTCCGCGTCGGCGGGCGGGAGCGCGAACGGCGTCCGGGGACCGGCCTCGGCGGCGGCAGCCCGCTCCTGGGCGGCGGCGAGCGCACGCCGCCGACGCCCGCTCGGCTGCCCCTCGGGCACACCCTCACCGGAACCGGAACCGGAAGCGACGGCAGGCAGGGCACGGGCCAGGGCGGGAGCGCCCGAGGGTTCGACGGGGACACCCTGCGGCGGCACGGCGGCGCCGAGCGCGGCCCGCCCCTGCGCGCCCTCGGCCGCGGTCACCACGGACCCCTCGGCGGGCCGGCCACGCCGCCGCCCGGTCGGCTCGACACCGGAGACACCGGAGACACTGGAGGCACCGGAGGTACCGGCCCCGGGACTCACAGCGGTGCCGGGAGTGGCAGGAGGAGCGGACGGGACGTCGACGGCGGCGTTCTGCTGGGCCGGGATCAGCTCGGCGGCACCGGTGGCCTCACCCGTACGGGCACGGCGGCGCCCGCTGGGCTCCGCACCGCCCTCGCGGGCGACCGAACTCTCCAGGAAGGCGTCCGTGGACCCCCGCCGGGCCCGCCGCCTGCCCCCACCGGTGGTCTCCGAACCGTCAACCGAAGGCGCGGTGACGGGCGCGCCGGGGGTCGGAGGCACGGTCACGGGCGCGCCGGGCGCCGGAGGCACCGTGACGGGCGCGCCGACGGCGGGAGGCGCCGTGACAGGCGTACCGGCCTGCATGGGCAGCGCGAGGGCCTCACGGCCTCCGCCGGCCGGTGCGGGCGCCCTGGTCTCCGCCGGGACGGTCCCACGCCCGGCGCCGACCGGCACTTCGACGACGTACGCGCCGCCGCTCGTCCCCGGCACCTCATGGGTCTGCACGACACCGCCGTGCGCCGCCACGATCCCGCGCACGACGGGCCCGTGGACGGGGTCACCGCCGGCGTACGGGCCGCGGACCTCGATCCGTACGACCTCACCGCGCTGGGCGGCCGCGACGACGATCGTGGAGTCGGCGGGTACGGAGCCCTGGGCGCCGGCACGGTTCTTGCCGGTCGCGTCGACGCCGGCGACGTCCGCGACGAGGTGCGAGAGCGCCGTCGCGAGCCGCGCCGCGTCGACCTCGGCCTCGATGGGCGGCGCGTGCACGGCGAACTGGGCGCGGCCGGGTCCGATGAGCTCGACGGCCCCGTCGATGCCCGCGGTCACGACCCCGTCGAGGAGCGCGACGCGCCTGTCGAGCGTCTCCGTGCCGGCGTCCAGGCGCTGGTAGCCCAGGACGTTGTCGACGAGCGTCGTCATCCGGGCGTACCCGGCGGCCAGGTGGTGCAGGACCCGGTTGGCCTCGGGCCACAGCTGCCCGGCGTCGTCGGCGGCGAGGACGCCCAGCTGGGTGCGCAGCTCCTCCAAGGGGCCGCGCAGCGACTCGGCGAGGACGGCCGTGAGCTGTTCGTGGCGGGCGGCGAGGGAGGCGTACCGCTCCTGCTGGGCCTCCCGCTCGGCCGCGTGCCGCTCGGCGCGGTCGGCGAGTTCGGCCGCGCTCCGCTCCTGGAGGTCGGCGAGTTCGGCCGCGTTCCGCCGCTTGATCTCGGCGAGCTCGGCGGCGTGCTCCTCGACGAGCTGCTCGTACGGCCTGCGGTCGGTGAAGGTCATGACGGCGCCGACGAGCTGGTCGCCGTCGCGCACCGGAGCGGTCGTCAGGTCGACCGCGACCTGCTCGCCCTTCTTCGACCAGAGGACCTGCCCGCGCACGCGGTGCTTGCGGCCCGACTTGAGGGTGTCGGCGAGCGGCGACTCCTCGTACGGGAAGGGCTCGCCGTCGGCCCGCTTGGCGAGGATCAGCGGGTGGAGCTCCTGGCCGCCGAGTTCGCCGGCGCGGTAGCCGAGGATCTGCGCGGCGGCGGGGTTGACCAGGACGACCCGGCCGTCGGTGTCCGTGCCGACGACGCCCTCGGCCGCGGCGCGCAGGATCATCTCGGTCTGCCGCTGCGAGCGGGCGAGTTCGGCCTCGGTGTCGAGGGTGCCGGTGAGGTCCCGTACGACGAGCATGAGCAGCTCGTCGCCCGTGTACCCGCTGTACGAGTCATAGGCCTCGCGCCCGTCCTCCAGGCTGGCGCTGGTCACCTCGACGGGGAACTCGCCGCCGTCCGTGCGGCGGGCGATCATCCGGGTCGGCTTGGTGCGGCCGCGCTCGTCGGTGCCTTCGGGGCGGCGCATGGAGCCGGGGATGAGGCGCGAGTCGAAGCCGGGCAGGAGGTCGAGAAGGCCGCGCCCGACGAGTGCGGTGCCGGGTGTCTCGAACATGCCGAGGGCGATCGTGTTGGCGTTGACGACCGTGCCGTTGCAGTTGACGAGCACGAGGCCGTCGGGGAGGGCGTCGAGTATGGCTGCGAGGCGAGCAGCGCCTCGGGATGGCCTGCTGCTCACGAGACGCTTCCTCCCTGACCCACTGCACTTGCCTGTCGCACTTGCCTATCGGCGGACCGGCCCCATCTTGCCTCTCGGGCCGCAGCCTGTCACTGAGGGGAGTCTAAGGGAGCCCCCGGGGGTGGCCCCTGCCTCATCTCCTCCATGTCCCCTCCATGTGCCCTCCTCATCCTCCGACAAGGGGAAGGACGGGCTCCAGGTTCTCCCAGCGGTCGATCTCGCAGCCGTCGGCGCGGGAGAAGCGGGCGTCGACCGTACGGCCCTGCCAGGTGCCGGTGATGTGCGCGACGGCGGGCCCGCCGTACATCTGGGTGCAGAACCGGTTCTCGGGCGCGGCCGTGAACGGGTTCGCGCCCGTCTCCGCGAGCCGGTCGAGCCGCTCGCAGGCGCGCTCACGGTCGGGGTGGTTCCCGCCGGCCCCGCCGTCACACGTCAGCTCGAAGGTGCCGTCGACGTTCGAACGGCCGGTCTCGGAGACCGTCACCGTCAGGGTGTCCGGCGCCGAGAACAGCGGCAGCGAGGGCAGCGGGCCGAGCCCGGCGGCGCCGACGGCGGTGGTGGCGAGGGTCGCGAGGACGAGACTGCGCAGCATGCGGATCTCCAGGAGCGGCGGTGGACGACGGACGGGGGAGCACGTCGTGCCCCGCCCCGTCTAACGCTCCGGGCGCCACGGCGTTGCGCAACCGGGGTGCGCCGGGTGGGCGGCGTCCCGGACGCGGCGCGGCCGCCCCGGGGCTTTGCCCTCGACCCCGAAGGGCTAGTACGGTGAGAATCGATTGGTGACAGCCGGTTCGCCTGTGTCATCATCTGCACGCACACCGCATACGCGCGGGGTGCATGGAGGCGTCGCCTAGTCCGGTCTATGGCGCCGCACTGCTAATGCGGTTTGGGTCTTAAAGCCCATCGAGGGTTCAAATCCCTCCGCCTCCGCCCCTACCGAAGCCCCGGCCCCCAGGCCGGGGCTTCGGCCATTTCCCGACCACCGCTCACCCCACCCCCCCACCCGTGTGACCCCGGTCTCTTTCCCCGTGTTTCCGCCCCCGGGGCCCGGTCGCCGTCCCCTGCCACTGGCCCACCCACCGGGTCGTTTTCGCAGGTCACAAGGGGTGAGGCCAATGGATTTCACATGGCGGCGGCAGTCATGTAATGTTCTTCCTGTCGCCGCGAGCGGGCCGAAAGGCCGGGGAGCGAAGGCAAGAAACAAAAGAACAAGCACTCGTAGCTTAACGGATAGAGCATCTGACTACGGATCAGAAGGTTGCAGGTTCGAATCCTGCCGAGTGCACATGGACAAGAGGCCCGGACGAGAGTCCGGGCCTTTTGCGTTGTCCCGGCCGTCGCGTCGGACAGTCCTCGTACCGGGGCCGTGGGCGCGGTGCTGCCCCGGACGAGAGTCCGGGTGGGGTCAGCCCTGTTCTGCTGGGTTGACGCCGTAGAGGGTGGCGGCTGACCTGGCCTCGTGGGATTCGCAGGATTCCTGTTCGTCGGCCGGGGTCGGCCACAGTGGGATCAGGTCTCGCGCGGTGGGCGAGGGGTCCATGCGGAGGTAGTGGCAGGCGTCGTTGATGCGTAGGGCCAGGGCGTAGACGCCGTCACCCGCCGGCGTGCCGGAGACCGCGGTCACGCTGTCGCCCGCGGCGATCAGGTGCTTCTCCTTCAGGAAGCCCTCGGCGCCCTGCGCGGTGTGCGCGTAGCCCGCGGTCGTCATTGGTCGGTAGAGGTCGGCGGGCTGTTGCGCGAGCAGCACGCCCAGCTGGGCCACGAGGCTGCCGGGTCTGCCGTCGGTCCGTGCGGCCGGGCACGGCATGCCGGACTGCTTCACGCTGTGCGTACCGATGGCGAAGGTGTAGCGGTAGCAGCGGACCGGATAGGCGTCCGCTGCGACGGTCCCGTGGGCCGGGGGGACGAGACCCAGCATCACCTCCGCCGTGTGGACGACGCCGGCGGTCCGGTTCCGCTCGGTGTCGGCGCTCAGGAGCACTCCGCCGTGGGCCTCGACCTGGGCGACGATCGTGCCCTCGGTGAACTGTCCCCCGTACGGCCGGCCCCCGGAGTAGAAGCCCGCGTTCAGGTCTCCGCGCAGGTCCTCGGCGATCTCGGCTGCCTGGGCGTCGACCGCGGACGTGTCCGGAGCGGCGGTCCTCTGGTACAGCAGGGTGCCCGCCACTCCCGTCGCCGCGGCGACGAGCGCGGTCACCGAGAACAGCAGCCCCCGCAGCCTGGCGCCGCGGCCCCGCTCCCGTCCCGAACCGGGCCCGGGCCGGTGGTCCTGTCGGGATTCGGCCACCGGTGTCGTCATGTCACTCCCCCTGTCGGCACGACGTCCCCGGATACCCCGGAACGCCTCGCGCCGCACGATCCTACGGACCTGCCGAACGCGTCCGGAGAGAGAGGCCCCGGGCCGGAGTCCGGGGCCCCTCCCGTCAGGCCGGGACCCGGGTGGGGGCTTCCGTGCGGGGCCGCTGGGGCAGGACCCGGCGGCGGCGGGACGGGAGGCCGAGTGTCGGCTTGGTGACGCTCCAGGCCGCGCCCTTGCAGACCAGTTCCTTGTAGGTGGCGGCCAGTCGGCCCGTCAGGGCCCCCCGGACGGCGCGGTCGTCGGCCGTGACGTACTGGATCAGTCCGTCCTTGCGGCCGAGCGAGATGCACTGGTTGAAGTAGCGGAGCGGAATGTTCGGGAGCTTCCCGCCCGTGAGGCGGGCCGCGATGGCGTCGGCCGCCTGCCAGGCCATCGGGCCGCCCGTGGCGCACGACATCCGCAGCGGCTTGTCGCCGGGGCCCATGGCCATGCCGGCGTCGCCGACGGCGTACACGTCGGGGTGCGAGAGCGAGCGCATGGTCTCGTCGACCACGATCTGGCCCGTGTCGGTGACCTCGAGGGTGGTGGCCCGCGCGATCGGGTGGGCCGCGAAGCCGGTGGTCCACACGGTGACCTCGGCCGGGAGGGACCTGCCGTCGGCGATCGTGACGTGGTCGGCCGCCACGCCGGTGACGGCGGCCTCCTCGTGGACGGTGATCCCGAGCCCGTCGACGACCTTCCGCAGGTGCCGGCGGCCCTTGGGCGAGAGCCAGTCGCCGAGGCCACCGCGGACGGCGAGGGCGACGTCGAGGTCCGGGCGGGCCTCGGCGATCTCGGTCACGGCCTCCAGGCCGGTGAGGCCTCCGCCGACCACGACCACGGTCCCTCCGGCGCCCAGCCGGGCCAGGCGCTCGCGCAGCCGGAGCGCTCCGGGGCGGCCGGCGACGTCATGGGCGTGCTCGGCGGTGCCGGGGACGCCCTGGCTGTTCCAGCCGCTGCCGAGGGCGTACACGAGGGTGTCGTAGGCGAGTTCCTCGGCTTCGTTCGTGCCGGAGGCGGTGACGGTGACGGTCCTGCGGTCCACGTCGACGCCGGTCACCCTCGCGATCTTCAGCTCGACACCGGGGTCGGTGAACATCTCGCTGAGGGGCCGGGGCGGGAGGTCCTGGCCGGCGGCCAGCTGGTGCATCCGGACGCGCTCGACGAAGTCCGGCTCGGCGTTGACCAGGGTGATGGCGACGTCCTCGCGGTGCAGCCGCTTGGCGAGGCGCCCGGCAGCGACGACTCCGGCGTATCCGGCTCCGAGAACGATGATGCGGTGCTGCATGTCCGTGCTCCTGTCTTCCGCTCTTCCGCGGGTTCGCCACCTGAACCGGGCAGCCCGACGATTCCTGACAGGAACCCGGTGTGAAGCAGGTCACACCGCGATCAGAAGGCGTGGAACAGCGGCTCCCCGTGGTCGGCGGCGGCCCACTGGCGGGTCGCGCGCTCGAGCTTGTCGGGGTTGACCTGGCTGCGGAAGGCGACGATGCCCTCGGCGTCGATCTCCGGGCACATGATGCCGATCACCAGGCCGTCGACGACCGCGACCACGGCGGGTGCGCCGTTGGCCGTCGTCATGTGGATCTCGGCGGGCCCGCCGACGAGGGCGCGCTTGGCCGGGCTGGGCTTGAACATGCCCCGCATGAACTTCGCGACCGCGAGGGCGCCCTCGAACGCCTTGGCGCGGGCCGGGACCTTGCCGCCGCCGTCGCCGATCGCCACGGCGTCGTCGGTGAGCATCCGTACGAGCAGATCGGTCTGCCCGCTGGTGGCCGCCGCGAGGAACTCCTCGACGATCCGCCGGGCCGCGGCCTCGTCGATCTCGGTGCGGGACCTGCCGTCCGCGACGTGCTTCTTGGCGCGGTGGAAGATCTGCTGGCTCGCGGCCTCGGTGAGGTCGAGGATCTCGGCGATCTCCCGGTGCGAGTAGCCGAACGCCTCCCGCAGCACGTAGACCGCCCGCTCGTTGGGGGAGAGGCGTTCGAGCAGGGTGAGGACCGCGTACGAGACCGATTCGCGCTGTTCGGCGGTCTCGGCCGGGCCGAGCATCGGGTCTCCGGAGAGCAGCGGCTCGGGGAGCCACTGGCCCACGTAGCTCTCGCGCCGCGCGCGGGCGGAGGTGAGCTGGTTGAGGCAGAGGTTGGTGAGCACCTTCGTCAGCCAGGCCTCGGGGACCTCGATGCGGTCCACGTCGGCGGCCTGCCAGCGCAGGAAGGTGTCCTGCACGGCGTCCTCGGCCTCGCTCGCGGAGCCGAGGAGGCGGTAGGCGATGGCCTGCAGGCGGGGCGCGGCGGCGGTGAACCGGTCCATGTCGTTCACGGTCAGGGCCATGCCCAGGATCCTAACTCCCGCCCCTGCCGCTCGACCGGTGGGCGCACGGCGGGAGTTGATCCGACGGTGTCCGGTCGTGCGGGTGCCGGTGCGGTGGTCGTGCGGGGCCGGGTTGTCGCGTGTCGGTGCCGGCTTCGTCCCAGGTGGGTGCCGGTCTGGTCGAGCGCCGGTCGGGCGCCTTGCCTTGGTGAGCATCCGGGTCGGATGATCGTTCTTTCACTTCGAACGTGGGGGTTGGGGCATGGCACTCTTCGGGAACGCGCACGCGATCGATCCGGCGCAGGCGCAGCAGGACTACGCGCGGCTGCTCGGGCAGGGGGAGCAGGTGCACGCCGCGTACCTGCTGATCCGCGACACCATCTTCTTCACGGACCGGCGGCTCGTGCTGGTCGACAAGCAGGGCATCACCGGCAAGAAGGTCGAGTACCACTCGATCCCGTACCGGAGCATCACGCACTTCGCCGTCGAGACCGCCGGCACCTTCGATCTGGACGCCGAGCTGAAGATCTGGATCTCGGGCAGCCAGCTGCCCGTGCAGAAGACCTTCACCAAGGGCGTCGACATCTACGAGGTGCAGGCGATCCTCACGCAGTTCGTCGCGAAGTAGGCGTACGCACGCACGCGCGGAGCGTCGTCGTGGGGAGGGTTTCTCGGGGGTCATTCCCGGGAAACCCTCCCCTTTTGGGTGAACCTGTCTGATTTGCATGTCAGTTGAATATGCCCTCGGCCTAACTTGCGTGGCGGAGGTGATGATCGATGGATGCGATCGACATCGATGACATGGTGCACGCCGCCACCGGAGCGCCCCTGCGGAGGCTGACCGCCCCCGACGGGACCCACTGGTTCCCCGTGGTGGACGTGGCGAAGCGGCTGGGGTACGCGGGGACACGGGAGGCGCTGCGAACGGTGGCGCTGCCAGGCACGTGCCTGGCGTCCGCGCGCGAGCTCGCCGGAGACGAGGAGTTCCCCGGCCGGAGCGGGATCAGGGCGTCGACGCGGATGGTGAGCCTCCAGGGGCTCGTCCAGCTCGTCGGCGCGTGCCGCAGACCCGAGGCCGGGCCCTTCCAGGCGTGGGTGGCGGAGGTCGTGGCGGCGATCCAGCGGTACGGGGGCTACGGTCTCGAACCCTCGCCCGTGCACTCCGGTTTCGTGCTGCCGCCCGAGCTCGTCGACGTCCTCGTGCGACTCGAGGGCCGGTTCGACGAGCGCTCGCCCGCGTACGCCGAGCACACCCAGTACGCGGAGCTGCTCCGCGAGACCCGGAGGAGCCTCTCAAGGGTCGCCGACTCCCTTGAGCGGCTCTCCGTGCCCCGCCAGCGCACCGGCGCAGCCGTCGCGCTCACCCCGCAGGAGCTCGTCGAGTCCTGGGCCGTCACCGGGGACGTGCGGACGGTCGCCAGCTGCCTCGCCCCCGCCCTGATCCGGGGCGGGGTCCGCTACCGGACGCAGGACGTCACCCGGTGCACCGGGCTGTCCCGCGAGCGCGTCCGGGACTGCGTACGCCTCCTCATCGAACGCGGCCGCATACGGGAGGTCGGCGGGCCGGACGCGGACGGGACGCGGATCTACGTCCTGCCGTGAGGCGGCGGGGGCGGTGGCGCCGCCGGGGGCGCCACCGCCACCACCTGGTACGGGTCCGCGTAGACGATCCTGCCCGGCCGGGCCGACTCCAGGCGTACGCAGGGCACGCCGTGGTCACGCAGGATGCGCAGGTACGGGGCGACCCGGGCCAGCGCCTCGGTCGCCGTCGGGCGGAACCAGGCCGCCGCCCCCGGGTTCAGCCGCGGGTCGTAGACCGTCGGGTCGACCGTCGACGGGTTCGGGAAGTGGGCGTCGTACCAGTCGTTCGAGGAGCGCCAGACCGCGTACTCGGCGGGGGAGAGCCGGCCCTCCCGCGCCAGCGCGTTGGCCAGCCCGAAGACGCCCGGGTGATGGCCCCGGGGGCTCCTCTCCGGGGACTGGAAGCGGATGTGGCGGAGACTGGGTGGCAGGGGAGCTCGCACAGAGGGAGCTTGCACCAGATGCGCCCGAGGGGTGGGTGCGGAGGAGGAACGGCGTGGAGTGGCGGTGTCGGGGGATCACCTGGAACGGAGGGGCGCCCGGCCTGCGGTGGCGGGGCGGCAGGGTCAGCACCCTCGCGTACGGGCAGGAGCTCGCCTTCCGGGCCGTGGGGGCGCGGCGGTGTCCCGGGGCCCGCGGCAACCCCTGTCCCCTGGAGGCGGTCGTGCCCGGCCGGGCCACCGGCGGACGGTGCGCGGAGTGCGCGCGGCTCGACCGGGCCCACTCGGTCGCCGCCGACACCTTCCTGGACGATCCGCAGCCGTACCGCGTGTACCTCGCCTGGTTCGGGCCCGCGATGACGAAGGTGGGCATCACCGCCGAGGCCCGGGGAGAGGCCCGGCTCCTCGAACAGGGCGCCGTCACGTTCAGCTGGCTCGGCCGGGGTCCGCTGATGGCCGCCCGGCGGACCGAGGAGGTGCTGCGGCAGGCGCTTGGCGTTCCCGACCGGGTGGCGTACGAGCGGAAGCGGGCCGCCCGGCACACCCTGCCGCCCGCCCCGGTCCGGGCCGGGGAGGTCGAGGAGCTGCACCGGCGCGCGGGTGCGGTGGGCGGCTGGACGGAGACCCTGGAGCCGCTGGAGTTCGCCCCGCGCGACCACGTCGAGGTCTTCGGCCTCGACGGGCTGCCGCCGCTCGACGGCACCGTCACCGAGCTGGTCGACGGGGGTGTCGTCAGCGGGCGGCTGCTCGCCGCCGCCGGGCCCGATCTGCACCTCCTCGACCCCGGCGGGCGTTGTCTCGCCCTCGACACCCGGCTGATGGGCGGCTGGGTGCTCCAGGGCGCCGGGGCGGGGGACGCCTTCTCCGTGCCGGTGGCGGAAGCGGCGCCCGCCGTCGACCCGAGTACGCAGGGGGAGCTCTTCTGAGGTCGGCGCGCAGCCGAACGTGGGCAGCAGTCGACTCAGGGCAGCAGCCGAAACGAGGCGGCCGGCCACAGCGCACGCGCAGCCACCCCCAGAGCACCGCACACCCCCCGCGCCCCGCGCCGCGCTTCGTAAAGTCTTGGATCCCTTTGCCCTCGGGCCGTGGACAGCCCCGCCCGGCCCCGGCGAGGGTGATCACATGACTCCCCAGCTGGTGGCGGGCATCGAACCGCCCTACTACACCGCCGTGTTCACCTCCGTCCGCCCCGAAGCGCCCGAGGGCTACTCCGCGACCTCCTCCCGCATGCAGGAGATCGTCAAGGAGATCCCCGGGTTCCTCGGCTACGAGACCGCCCGTACCCCCGGCGGCATCGGCATCACCGTCGCCTACTTCCGCGACCTGGAGTCCCTCGACGCCTGGCGGCTCGACACCGAGCACCAGGCCGCCAAGGCGTACGGCCGGGAGCACTGGTACGAGAGCTACAGCGTCCACATCGGCAAGGTCGAGCGGAGTTACAGCTTTGAGCGGGAGTGATACCCCGGCGGACATCCCCGCGCTGCTCGCGCGCCTCGGGATTCCCGGCCTCGTCGACGTGCACACGCACTTCATGCCGCAGAACGTCCTCGACAAGGTCTGGGCCTACTTCGACGCCGTCGGTCCGCTGACCGGCCTGGAGTGGCCCATCACCTACCGCGAGGAGGAGGAGCGCAGGCTCGCCCTCCTGCGTGGCTTCGGGGCGGTCGCCTTCACCGCGATGCTCTACCCCCACAAGCCCGGCATGGCCGCCTGGCTGAACTCCTGGGCCGTCGACTTCGCCGCCCGTACCCCCGACTGTCTGCACACCTCGACCTTCTTCCCCGAGCCGGGTGCCGACCGGTACGTCCGCGAGGCGCTCGACGCCGGGGCCCGGGTCTTCAAGGTGCACCTCCAGGTCGGCGGATTCGATCCGAACGACGCCCAGTTGGACAGCGTCTGGGGAGTCCTCGCCGACAGCGGCACCCCCGTGGTCGTCCACTGCGGCTCCGGTCCCGCCCCGGGCAGGTTCACCGGCCCCGGGCCCATGGGGAGGCTGCTCGCCCGTCACCGCCGCCTGAAGGTGATCGTCGCGCACATGGGGATGCCCGAGTACAGCGACTTCCTCGACCTCACCCAGCGGTACGAGGGCGTCCACCTCGACACCACCATGGCCTTCACCGACTTCAGCGAGCGGCTCGCGCCCTTCCCCGAGGGGGAGCTCAAGCGGCTCGTCGACCTGGGTGACCGGATCCTCCTCGGCTCCGACTTCCCGAACATCCCGTATCCGTACGCGCACCAGCTCCATGCCCTCGAACGTCTCGGGCTCGGGGACGACTGGATGCGGCGGGTCCTCTACGAGAACGGAGCCGCGTTGTTTCACGTGAAACGGTGAGGTCTTCCCTTTCTCAGGGAATTCACAGGAAAGGGAAAGAGGGCTCTCAGCGGCGGCGGCGAGCGTGGGTGCCATGACCGTCACCACACGCCGCCCCGGCACCCGCGCCGACATGTTCCGTGCCGACGGCACCGCCGTCCGCGTCCTCGTCGTCGACGACGAGGCCTCGCTCGCCGAGCTCCTCTCCATGGCCCTGCGGTACGAGGGCTGGCAGGTGCGGAGCGCGGGCGACGGCGCCGCCGCCCTCCGCGCCGTACGGGAGTTCCGGCCCGACGCCGTGATCCTCGACGTGATGCTCCCCGACGCCGACGGGCTCAGCCTGCTCGGCTCGATCCGCCGCGAACTGCCGGACGTCCCGGTGCTCTTCCTGACGGCGAAGGACGCCGTCGAGGACCGGATCGCCGGACTCACCGCCGGCGGCGACGACTACGTCACCAAGCCCTTCAGCCTGGAGGAGGTCGTCGCGAGGCTGCGCGGCCTCATCCGCCGGTCCGGGGCGGCGCAGGCGCGCAGCGAGTCGCTGCTCGTCGTCGGGGATCTGACCCTCGACGAGGACAGCCACGAGGTCACCCGGGGCGGAGAGTCGATCCATCTCACCGCCACCGAGTTCGAGCTGCTGCGCTATCTCATGCGCAATCCGCGCCGGGTGCTGAGCAAGGCGCAGATCCTCGACCGGGTCTGGTCGTACGACTTCGGCGGCCAGGCCAACGTCGTCGAGCTCTACATCTCCTATCTGCGCCGGAAGATCGACGCGGGCCGCTCCCCGATGATCCACACGCGGCGCGGAGCCGGGTACCTGATCAAGCCGGGGGAGTAGCGCCGGTGTTCCGACGTGCACGTCGGCGGCCGTGGTCGCTGCGGACCCGGCTCGTCGTCTCGGCCGTCGCGCTGATCGCGGTCGTCGCGGCCGTCATCGGCACGGTCACGACGATCGCGTTCCGCTCGTACCTGTACGACCGGGCCGACGAACAGGTCCGTACCGTCTCCAACCGGGCCGCGGGCCCGCCGGTCCCCAGGGGCCTCGGCCCCGCCCCGGGCCCGGGCCCGGACCAGGACCTGCTCAGGTTCGTCGAGACCGTACCGACCGGCACCCTCGGCGCGGTCCTGGTGAACGGCCGGCTGACCTCGGCCGGATACTCGGCCGAGGCGGAGACCGAGGACGGCGGTCTGTACGGGGCGATTGTCCGTACCGAACTCGACGCGGCCCAGCGGGCCGCGCTCGCCGCCGTTCCGCGCGACGGGAAGCCGCACACCGTCGACCTGCCCGGCGGGCTCGGCTCGTACCGGGTCGAGTACGCCGAGGGCAGCAAGGGCACGTTCCTCACCGGCATTCCGCTCACCGAGGTCGAGGACGCCCTCTCCACCCTCGTCGTCGTCGAGCTGAGCGTCACGGGAGCCGGTCTCGTCGCGGCCTCGCTCGCCGGGACCGTACTCGTCGGGGTGGCCCTGCGTCCGCTGCGGCGGGTTGCCGCCATCGCCGGCCAGGTCGTCAAGCTGCCGCTGCACAGCGGAGAGGTGGCACTCCATCAGCGGGTCCCGGAGCGAGCGGCCGATCCGCGCACCGAGGTCGGTCAGGTCGGCGCGGCCATCAACCGGATGCTCGACCACGTCCATTCGGCGCTCGACGCCCGCCAGCAGAGCGAGACCCGCGTCCGGCAGTTCGTCGCGGACGCCAGCCATGAGCTGCGCACCCCGCTGGCCTCGATCCGGGGGTACGCGGAGCTGACCCGTCGCGGCGGGGAGGAGTGCGGGCCCGACACCCGGCACGCGCTCGGCCGGATCGAGTCCGAAGCCACCCGGATGACGGGCCTGGTGGAGGACCTGCTGCTGCTCGCCCGGCTCGACGCCGGACGCCCGCTCGCGTACGAGGCCACCGACCTCGTCCCCCTCGTCGTGGACGCGGTCAGCGACGCCCGCGCCGCCGGGCCCGAGCACCACTGGCGGCTCGAACTCCCCGCGGAACAGGCGGCCGTACGGGCCGACGCCGCCCGGCTCCAGCAGGTGCTCGTCAATCTTCTCGCCAACGCCCGTACCCACACCCCGCCCGGTACGAAGGTCACCGCGCGCGTCCGGGCGGAGCGGGGCGTGGCGCTCGTCGACATCGAGGACGACGGGCCCGGCATCCCGCGCGAGCTCCTGCCCTCCGTCTTCGAGCGGTTCGCACGCGGCGACGCCTCCCGCTCCCGGCACGCCGGATCGACCGGCCTCGGACTCGCCATCGTGCGCGCGGTCGTCCTCGCCCACGGCGGCGAGGTGACCGTCACGAGCGCCCCCGGCCGGACCGTCTTCACCGTCCGGCTCCCCGTGGACAAGGCCTCCGGCACGCACTCACAGGCAGGGCACAGGCGCATCACACAGCCGTGACAGCGGCTCCCGCGAGTGTCGGTGTCATGCGAACCCCAACGATCGCGGGGACCCCGTCGGTGGCCTCCGGAAGGTCCGACGCCCTCCCCGCACGGGAACACCTGCCGGTGAACATCGCGGGACGGCCCGTCCTCGACGTGGTGGTCCCCGTCCACAACGAGGAGAAGGACCTGGAGCCGTGCGTCCGCCGGCTCCATGAGCACCTCCTCCGGACCTTCCCGTACGGCTTCCGCATCACGGTCGCCGACAACGCCTCGACCGACACCACCCCCGCCGTCGCCGCGGGCCTCGCGGCCGAGGTGCCCGAGGTGCGCTTCGTACGGCTCGAACAGAAGGGGCGCGGCCGGGCGCTGCGGACGGTGTGGTCGGACTCGGACGCGCCCGTCCTCGCCTATATGGACGTCGACCTGTCCACCGATCTGAACGCCCTGCTCCCGCTGGTCGCGCCGCTCATCTCCGGCCACTCCGACCTGGCCATCGGCTCCCGGCTCGCCCGTTCCTCGCGGGTGGTGCGGGGGCCGAAGCGGGAGTTCATCTCGCGGGCCTACAACCTGATCCTGCGCGGCTCGCTCGCCGCCCGGTTCTCCGACGCGCAGTGCGGGTTCAAGGCGATACGGCGGGACGTCGCCGAGCGGCTGCTGCCGATGGTCGAGGACACCGGCTGGTTCTTCGACACCGAGCTGCTCGTCCTCGCCGAGCGGGCCGGGCTGCGCATCCACGAGGTGCCGGTCGACTGGGTCGACGACCCGGACTCGACGGTGCACATCGTCAGCACGGCGACCGACGACCTGAAGGGCGTCTGGCGGATCGGGCGGGCCCTCGCGACGGGTTCGCTGCCCCTCGACCGGCTGGCCAGGCCGTTCGGGGACGACCCCCGGGACCGCGAACTCAGCGGGGTGCCACGCGGTCTCGCCCGGCAGCTGGTCGGCTTCTGCGTGGTCGGGGTGCTCTCCACCCTCTGCTATCTCGCCCTGTACTCGGCCTTCCGGCTCGGTGTCGGCCCGCAGTTCGCCAACGCCGCCGCTCTCCTCGTCTCCGCCGTCGCCAACACGGCGGCCAACCGCCGCCTCACCTTCGGGGTACGGGGCCGGGACCGGGTCGTCCGCCACCAGGCGCAGGGGCTCGTGGTCTTCGCCATCGGCCTGGCCCTGACCAGCGGTTCGCTCGCCGCCCTCGGGGCGGCGACCGGCGATCCGGCGCACTCGACCGAGCTCGCCGTCCTGGTCGTCGCCAACCTCGCCGCGACCGTCCTGCGTTTCCTCCTCTTCCGGCTCTGGGTCTTCCCCGAGCGGTCCGCCCCGCAGACCTCAGCAAGGAACGAACGATGACCACCCTGTCCCCCGCGGCCCCGGCCGCCCCGGGAAGCGGCCGGCCCCGGCTCACCCGGCTGTGGCGCGGGCGGGCCGAGGACGCCCCCTGGGTCCGGCCCGCCTTCCTCGGCCTGCTGGCCGTGACCACCGTGCTCTACCTCTGGAACCTGAGCGCGTCCGGCTACGCCAACTCCTTCTACTCCGCCGCCGTCCAGGCGGGCGGCGAGAACTGGAAGGCCTTCTTCTTCGGCTCGCTCGACGCGGCCAACGCCATCACCGTCGACAAGCCGCCGGCCGCCCTCTGGCCGATGGCCCTCTCCGTCCGCCTCTTCGGCCTCGGCTCCTGGCAGATCCTCGTGCCCGAGGTGCTCATGGGCGTCGGCACCGTCGCCGTGCTCTACGCGGCCGTACGGCGCCGGTTCGGCGCCGGCGCGGGCCTGATCGCGGGCGCGGCGCTCGCGCTGACCCCCGTCGCCGCGCTCATGTTCCGCTTCAACAACCCGGACGCGCTGCTCGCGCTGCTCATGACGGTCGCCGTGTACTGCGTGCTGCGTGCCCTCGAGCAGGAGCGAGGGGCGGCGAAGTGGCTCGTGTGGGCCGGGGTGGCCTTCGGGTTCGCGTTCCTCGCGAAGACCCTGCAGGCCTTCCTGATCCTGCCGCCGCTCGCCCTCGTGTACGGGGTGTGCGCACCGGGCACGATCGGCCGCCGGATCGGCCGGCTGGCCCTCGCCGGGCTCGCGCTCCTCGTGTCGGCGGGGTGGTGGGTGGCCGTGGTCGAGCTGTGGCCGGCGTCCTCCCGCCCGTACGTCGGAGGCTCGCAGAGCAACAGCTTCCTGGAGCTGACCTTCGGCTACAACGGCCTCGGCCGCATCAACGGCAACGAGGTCGGCAGCATCGGCGGAGGCGGAGGCGGAGGCGGGGGCGGCGGCCGGTGGGGCGAGACCGGGATCGGCCGGATGGTCAACGACTCGGTGGGCGGCCAGATCTCCTGGCTCCTGCCGGCCGCGCTCATCCTGCTCGCCGCGGGGCTCGTCGTCACCTGGCGGGCGCCCCGGACGGACACGGCCCGCTCCGCGTTCCTGGTGTGGGGCGGATCGCTGCTGATCACCCTTGCCGTGTTCAGCTTCATGGCCGGCATCTTCCACGAGTACTACACGGTGGCCCTGGCCCCGTATCTCGCGGCGCTCGTCGGCATGGGTGCGGCCGTGCTGTGGGAGGAACGCTCCCGGTGGCCTGCCTCGGCGACCCTCGCCGTGACGGTGGCGGTGACGGCCTGGTGGGGCTGGACGCTCCTCGGGCGTACGCCGGAGTGGCTGCCGTGGCTGCGCTGGACGGTCCTGGCGGTGGGCGCGGTGGCCGCGCTCGGGCTGCTGTTCGCGGGCCGGGCGGACCGGCGGCTCGGGCTCGCGGCCGCGGGCCTCGGCCTGGCGGCGGGACTGGCGGGGCCGTGCGCGTACACCCTGGCGACGGTGGACGCCGGGCACCAGGGCTCGATCGTGATGGCGGGCCCGGCGGGCGCGGGCTTCGGCGGAATGCGCGGCGGCCCCGGCGGAGGCCGGGACGACGGCATGCGGATGGCGTACGCCTTCCCGGGCGGCGGCCAGGCCCCCGGTGGCCCGGGGCAGGGCATGCGGCCCCCGGGCGGCGGTCAGATGCAGCCCCCGGGCCAGGGGCAGGGCCAGATGCCTGGGACCGGCACCGGCGCGGCCGCCGGCCCCGGCACCCCGACAGGCCCCGGCGCCGACGGTGAGCGGGGAGGCACGGGCGGCGGCATGGGCGGTCTCCTCAACGGCGCCGACGTCAGTGCCGAGGCGACGGCGGCCCTGCTCAAGGACGCCGACGACTACACCTGGGTCGCCGCCGCGGTGGGCGCCCAGAACGCGGCCGGATACCAGCTCGCCACCGAGAAGCCGGTCATGGCGATCGGCGGCTTCAACGGCAGCGACCCCTCCCCGACGCTCGCCCAGTTCAAGCAGTACGTCGCCGAGGGGAAGATCCACTACCTCGTCTCCGCCGGCGCGGGCGGTGGCGGTAGGGCCGGCGAAGGCGGCGGCATGGGCGGAAACGGCACCAGTGCCCAGATCATGGCCTGGGTCCAGTCCACCTTCGAGCAGGTCACTCTCGGCAGCTCCACCTTCTACGACCTGACCCGGCAGAAGGAGCCCGCGCAATAATCCCTATACACCGTACGAGAGCCCTTGTACGGTGTACGAGCCCCAGTCCCGTACACCGTACAAGGAGCCCTGCCCATGACGGCGACGACCGCCGCGACCGAACCGGCCGCCACCGGCGGCCACCCCCACCGCTGGCTCATCCTCGGCGTCATCTGCCTCGCCCAGCTCACCGTGCTGCTCGACAACACCGTGCTCAGCGTCGCCATCCCCTCGCTGACCTCGGAACTCCACGCGACCACCACCGACATCCAGTGGATGATCAACGCGTACTCGCTCGTCCAGTCCGGCCTGCTCCTCAGCGCGGGCAACGCCGCCGACCGCTACGGCCGCAAGAAGCTGCTCGCCCTCGGTCTCGCGCTCTTCGGCCTCGGCTCGCTCGCCGCCGGACTCTCCGAGTCCACCGCCCAGCTGATCGCCGCCCGCGCGGGCATGGGCGTCGGCGGCGCGCTCCTCATGACCACCACCCTCGCCGTCGTCATGCAGATCTTCGACGACTCCGAGCGGGTCAAGGCCATCGCTCTCTGGTCGACCGTCGCCTCGCTCGGCTTCGCGGGCGGCCCGCTGATCGGCGGCGTGATCCTGAACCACTTCTGGTGGGGAATGATCTTCCTGATCAACATCCCGGTCGCCGTCGTGGCGCTCGTCGCCGTCCTCAAGCTGGTCCCCGAGTCGAAGAACCCGCAGGGCGAGCGCCCCGACCTGCTGGGCGCGCTGCTCTCCACCATCGGCATGACCGCCGTCGTGTACGCGATCATCAGGGGCCCCGAGCACGGCTGGCTCTCCGCCCAGGTGCTGGTCCCGGCCGCGATCGGGCTGGCCGGTCTCGGCGCCTTCGCGCTGTGGGAGCTGCGGACCCCGTACCCGATGCTCGACATGCACTTCTTCCGGAACCAGAAGTTCATCGGCGCCATCGGCGGCTCGATCCTCGTCGTCTTCGGCATGGGCGGTTCGCTCTTCCTGCTCACCCAGCACCTGCAGTTCGTCCTCGGCTACGAGCCCCTTGAGGCCGGTCTGCGGATGGCGCCGCTCGCCCTGACGATCGTCGGTCTCAACCTGACCGGCATCGGCCCGAGGATCGTCGTGAAGCTGGGCACCCCGCCGACCGTCGTCCTCGGCATGACCCTGGTGGCCGGTGGCCTGACCTCGATCTCGCTGCTCGGCGGTGGCACGGACGGCAGTTACGCCGGCATGCTGCTCGGCCTGGTCCTGATGGGCGGCGGCATCGCCGTCTCGTCCCCGGCGATGGCCAACGCGATCATGAGCGCGATCCCGCCGGAGAAGGCGGGTGTGGGCGCCGGCATCAACGGCACCCTCGCCGAGTTCGGCAACGGCCTCGGCGTCGCCGTCCTCGGCGCCGTGCTCAACGCCCGCTTCGCCGCGCTCGTCGCCGTGACCGCGAGCTCGCTGCCCGCGGCCCTCGCGGCGGCCGGGAGCGACGCCGAACGGGCCGCGATCTCCGACGCCTTCGCCTCCGGCCTCCAGACCAGCCAGCTGGTGGGGGCCATCGCCGTCTTCGCCGGCGGCCTGGTGGCGGCGGCACTGCTCAAGCGGGCGGAGCGGACGGAGGCCGCGGCGGCGCGGCAGCAGGCTGACCAGACGGACAAGGCGGCTGCATAGCATGGGGGCCGACCGCTGACAGACGGAGGAACGCGATGGTCAAGGCAGCAGACCGGGCCAAGAACCCGGCGCGTTCCAGCGTCTGGCTGGAGGTGAAGGCTCCCCGCAGCGGCGGCGGTCCGGCCGGTCTCGACCGGGACCGGATCGTCGCCGCCGCGATCCGGATGCTCGACGAGGGGGGACTGGCCCATCTGTCGATGCGCAAGCTCGCGGCCGAGCTCAACGTCACCGCCATGTCCCTGTACTGGTACGTGGACACCAAGGACGACATCATCGAGTTCGCCATGGACAGCGTGTACGGCGAGTTCGACCTCGCGGCGGTCGACGCCGCCGACGGCTGGCGGGGCATGATCCGGACGCTCGCCCTGGAATACCGCCGGATGCTGGTCCGGCACCCGTGGATGTCGCCGAGCGCCGGGCAGTACCTGAACATCGGCCCGCACGCGATCGCCGTCGCCACCAAGATCCAGGAGGCGATCGGGGGCACCGGTCTGCCGATCGACCGTCAGCCCAGCGCGACGTCGGCGGTCTTCCAGTTCGTGTACGGCTACGGGACGATCGAGTCCCAGTTCGGGCGGCGCGCGGCGGAGGCCGGGATGTCGCAGGACGACTTCTACGTGGAGTCCGTCAAGGCCTTCCGCGAGAATCCGGGCTTCGTGGAGGCCATCGAACCCATGGCGGAGATCCTCGACGAGCGGGCCTCGCACGGCAGCGTCACGGAGATCTGGGACCGCGACTTCGCCTACGCCCTGGACGTGCTGATCGCCGGCATCGAGACCATGGTTTCCCGTGAAACCAAGAAATGACGGAGCGGCGGGCCGTCCCCTGCCCGCCGCTCCGTTCCCGACCCGGCCGCGCCTCCGCTCGAAGCGCGGCCGGGAGTCTCTCTAGCCTTCCTCCGAGCCCTTCGCCGAGCTGCTCTTGAGGGCGACTTCCTTGATGAACAGGGTCACCACGAAGGCCAGCAGCGCGAAGGGCGCCGAGTAGAGGAAGACATCGGCGACGCCATGTCCGTAGGCGTCCTCCATGACCGTACGGATCGGGGCCGGCAGCTTGTCCATGTCGGGGATGGAGCCGCCCGAGCCGCCCTGGCCCATGGCACCGGCGGCCTTCGGTCCGAGGTCGGCCAGGCCCTCCTTGACGTAGTTCGTGACCCGGTGGGCCATGACCGCGCCGAGCGCCGAGACACCGATCGCACCGCCGAGGGAGCGGAAGAAGGTGACGACGGAGGAGGCGGCGCCGAGGTCGGCGGGGGCCACCTGGTTCTGCGTGCAGAGCACCAGGTTCTGCATCATCATGCCGAGGCCGAGGCCGAGGACCGCCATGAACAGCGCGATGTGCCAGTACGCCGTGTCGTAGCGGATCGTGCCGAGCAGGCCGAGTCCGCCGGCGGCGAGGGCGCCACCGCTGACCAGCCACGCCTTCCACCTGCCGGTCTTGGTGATGACCAGACCGGAGACGGTGGAGGAGACGAACAGGCCCGCGATCATCGGGATGGTGAGGACGCCGGACATCGTCGGCGACTCGTTCCGCGCCAGCTGGAAGTACTGGCTGAAGAACACCGTGCCGGCGAACATCGCGACGCCCACGAAGAGCGAGGCGAGCGAGGCGAGGGTGATCGTGCGGTTGCGGAAGAGGCGGAGCGGGATGATCGGCTCGCTCGCCCTCGACTCGACGAGGACGAAGATCCCGCCGAGCGCGACCGCGCCGAGCACCATCACGGCCGTCTGCCAGGACATCCAGTCGTACTTGTCGCCCGCGAAGGTGACCCAGATGAGGAGCAGGGAGACGGCGGCGCTGATGAAGAAGGCACCGGCCCAGTCGACCTTGACCTGACGCTTCACGACGGGGAGCTTGAGGGTCTTCTGCAGGACGACGAGCGCGATGAACGCGAACGGCACGCCGACGTAGAAGCACCAGCGCCAGCCGAGCCAGTCGGTGTCGGTGATGACGCCGCCGAGCAGCGGGCCGCCGACGGTGGCGACGGCGAAGGTCGCGCCGAGGTAGCCGCTGTACCGGCCGCGCTCACGCGGGGCGATCATCGCGGCCAGGATGATCTGCGAGAGGGCGGTCAGACCGCCGACGCCGATGCCCTGGACGACACGGCAGGCGATGAGCATGCCGGTGCTCTGCGAGAGCCCGGCGACGATCGAGCCCGCGACGTAGATGATCAGGGCTATCTGGACGAGCAGCTTCTTGGAGAAGAGGTCCGCGAGCTTGCCCCAGAGCGGGGTGGTCGCGGTCATCGAGAGCAGCGCGGCGGTGACCACCCAGGTGTAGGCGGACTGGCCGCCGCCCAGGTCGGTGATGATCTGGGGGAGCGCGTTGGAGACGATCGTCGAGGACAGGATGGCGACGAACATGCCGAGCAGCAGCCCGGACAGCGCCTCCATGATCTGCTTGTGCGTCATCGGGGCGCCGCCGGAGGCGAGGTCCCCCTCCTTGGCGCTGCCGCCGCGCACACCGGTCTCTGGTGTGGTCGTCGTAGCCATCAACTTCCTTCGTTCTCAAGCGTGGTGGGCCCGACAGTCCCCGAAGGAATCGCGGAGGCGGGCGAGCAGGCGGGTGAGCAGTTCGACGTCGTCGTCGGACCACTCCGCGAGCGTGCGGGCGAGCATGTCGGTCAGCCGTCGGTCGAGGACGGCGAGCATGTCTTCGCCCGCCCGGGTCAGGTGCAGGATGCGGGAGCGCTTGTCGTCGGGGTCGGGCAGTCGCTCGACCCATCCGCGGTCCACGGTGTGGGCCACATGACGGCTGCTGACGGACATGTCGACGGCCATCAGCTCGGACATCCGGCCGATCCGCATGTCGCCGTGCCGGTGGAGCAGGGCGAGGACGATCGCGGATCCGCCGGGGCACTCGGCCGGCAGGGTCCGCGCGAGTCCACGCTTCACCGCTCCGATGGCGCTCACCTGGCGGGCGAGGTTCTCGTACCGATTGCCTCTGTCCATCAGGCACTCCATGGGATGTCGTTGCTTAGGGCAACCATAGAGATGGATGGTTGCTCCAGGCAAACTAAATCGGTCAAACGGCGCTAAAGAATCGGCAAAGGCAGCCGAGGTGTGGGGCCGGTGTGGGTCGGGGGCGGGATGTGGGCGGTGGGCTTGGGCCCCTCACCCCGACTTCGCTAGGGTCCGGCCCATGGCACACAACCCCCAAGCACCGTACGGCCAGGGTCAGGGCCCCCAGGGGCAGAGCCCCGAGGGTTACGACCCCGCCGGCAACACCCAGATGTTCCGCGCCTTCGTCGACGAGGGTGCCCCGCGGCAGCAGCAGCCTCAGGCCGTGGCCTCCTCGGGCGGCCCGAAGGCCGGCCTGATCGTGGGTGTCGTCGCGGCGATCGTCGTCCTGGCGGTGGCCGCCTGGCTGGCCCTGGGCTGACCGGCCCGTCCTTCACTGAGCCCCGGGTGGGCCGGATCCGCGTCACGCGGACCCGGCCCACCCTTCTTTTCGCCGCGCAATGGGGCGTGCGCTCAGGGGGTGTCCAGGGCGGGTGCGAGCACCGCGAAGGCCTCTCCGATCAGGGCGCCCGGGTCCGCGGAGCTCCCGGCGTCCTCGCCCTCGCTCCACCGGTGCAGCACGGTGTCGAAGGCGGCGAGCGCCATGCCCGCGGCCAGCCGGGGGTAGAGGTCGGCACGGGGGTCGCGCTCCAGACGGGCCGCCAGTTCCTCCGTCAGGTCCTCCCGCCACCGCGCCTGGTGCTCGAGGAAGCGGGCGAGCAGGGCGGGGGTGCGCAGGATCAGCCGGACCACCGGCAGGGCCCGGTCGGCGTGGTCGTCGCAGATCGTCAGGGGTACGGAGACGGCGTGCAGGAGTGCCTCGGAGGGGCGCTCCCCGGCGGGCCGGGCGGCGAGGCCCGCACGCATGTCGGCGCCCATGTCGGCCAGGAACTGGACGACCACGTCCTCCTTGGACGCGAAGTACCGGAAGAAGGTCCGCTTGGAGACCCCGGCGGTGGTCGCGATCTCGTCGACGGTGACGGCGTCGAAGCCCTTGAGGGCGAGCAGCTGGAGGGCCGCCTCGGTGAGCTCGGTCGCGACGAGCTGACGCTTGCGCTGGGCCAGGCTGGCGGCGGTGGGGCCGACGGCTCGGCCGGGAACGTGGCCAGGGGCCTGGCCCGGGCCGTGGGCTCGGCCGGGACCGGGGTGGACTTCGGGGGTGCTCACGGGCGCATCGTAACGCGGTGCCTTCGGCGTCACCAGGGCGCCTCGATGGCACTCAAACGCACACTTGACACTTAGTGACATACGCGGCAGCGTGTGTCGCATGACCAAGAAGCAGCGCTGGACCGCCGACCGGATCCCGGACCAGACCGGGCGGCTCTTCGTCGTCACCGGGGCCAACAGCGGCCTCGGCCTCGCCACCACCAGGGAGCTCGCCCGCCGGGGCGGCCGCGTGATCCTCGCCGTACGGGACGAGGAGAAGGGCCGCCGGGCCGTCGACGAGCTCGTCGCGGCCGGGATCGCGCCGGGCCTGCTCGCCGTACGCCCGCTGGACCTCGCCGACCTCGACTCGGTACGCGCCTTCGCCGGCCGGCTGCGCGAGGAGCACCCCCGCCTGGACGTCCTCGTCAACAACGCGGGCGTGATGGCGCCGCCCCGCACGCTGAGCCCCCAGGGGTACGAGGTCCAGTTCGCGGTCAACCACCTCGGTCACTTCGCGCTCACCGGGCTGCTGCTCGACCTGCTCGCCGCCGGACGGGACCCCCGGGTGGTCACCGTCAGCTCGATCAACCACCGCCAGGGCAGCCTCCACCTCGACGACCTCACGGGCGAGCGCGGCTACGCACCCATGGCCCGGTACAACCAGTCCAAGTTCGCCAACGCCGTCTTCGGGCAGGAGCTGCACCGGCGCCTGAGCGCGTCCGGCAGCCCGGTCCGGAGCCTCCTCGCCCACCCCGGCTACACGGCGACCCGGCTCCAGACCCGGGACACCTCCGGCCTCGTCAAGCTGGTCTTCGGCCGCATCGGCAACCCGTTGCTCGCCCAGCGCCCCGAGCGGGGAGCGCTGCCGCAGCTGTACGCGGCGACCGAACCGGGCCTGGAGGGCGGCGAGTTCATCGGCCCCGACGGCATGGGTGAGCTGCGCGGCGCGCCCACGCGGGTACGTCTCTCCACCGCGGCGGCCGACCCCGGGACGGGCCGCACGCTGTGGGAGCTCTCGGAGCGCCTGACCGAGGTGAGCTTCCCCGTCACCGCCAGGTAGCGGAGACCTTCCGGGTGTCGATCCGCATCCCGAGCGGCACCCGCCAGGAGTCCACGCAGACGGTGTACGTCTCCGTCCGCGCCGCCCCCGCGGCGATCGGCGCGGGCAGGGGCTGGGCGAAGGTGAGCGTCGCCCAGTGGATGCCGAGGGCGCCGATGACGTCGGTGGAGAAGGTGACCGTTCCCGAGCGGGCCGGTGTGCCGCCGCTGTTCCGGAAGGTGACGGTGACCCGCTCGCACCAGCGCCGCTCGCCGTCCGCGAGGACGGGCGCGGAGACGGTGAGCAGGGCGGGAGCGGGAGCGGGCGTGGGGGACGCGGGCGGTGCGGGCGTGCCGGTGCCGGGTGTGGGCCGGGTGGGCGGCGGCGCGGAGGGGGTACGAGGAGGAGTACTGCCCCCGGGTCGCGGGGCCGGAGCCGTACTCGACCCCGTACTCCCGCCCGTATCCGAGGGACCGGAAGCGCCGGGGGCAGGGGGCGAGTCCCGAGCCGCATCGGGTCCGGAGCCGGGCCCCGTGCCCGAATTCCGGTCCAAGGGGTCCGTGTCCGGAGCCGGTGACGGGTACGACGTGCTGGACGTCGTCCCGCTGACACTCGGGCTGTCCAGGGGGATCAGGGTGACCGCCCCGGAGGGTGTGGCCGCGCCCTTCGGTGAGGGGCCGGCGCCCACCGCCGCGTACCCCTCGCCGTCTCCTCCGCCGCCACAGGCGGTCAGCGCTCCGCCGAGGCAGAGCGCCACCGCTACGAGTCCGGGCTTCCTTCGCCTCATGACCGCCAGTTTGTCTGACGGTCCGTCAACAAGGGAGCCCTTCGACGGAACTCAGTCGGCGATGAGGCCTTCGCGCAGCTGGGCGAGGGTGCGGGTGAGCAGCCGCGAGACGTGCATCTGCGAGATGCCGACCTCCTCGCCGATCTGCGACTGGGTCATGTTGGCGAAGAAGCGCAGCATGATGATCTGCCGCTCGCGGGGCGGCAGTTTGGCGAGCAGCGGCTTGAGCGACTCGCGGTACTCGACGCCTTCGAGCGCCGTGTCCTCGTAGCCCAGGCGGTCGGCGAGCGAGCCCTCGCCGCCGTCGTCCTCGGGCGAGGGGGAGTCGAGCGAGGACGCGGTGTACGCGTTGCCCACGGCGAGGCCGTCGACGACGTCCTCCTCCGACACCCCGAGCACGGCGGCGAGTTCGGGCACGGTGGGCGAGCGGTCGAGCTTCTGCGCGAGCTCGTCGCTGGCCTTGGTGAGGGCGAGGCGCAGCTCCTGGAGCCGGCGCGGGACCCGCACCGACCAGGAGGTGTCGCGGAAGAAGCGCTTGATCTCGCCGACGACCGTCGGCATCGCGAACGTCGGGAACTCCACGCCCCGTTCGCAGTCGAAGCGGTCGATCGCCTTGATCAGGCCGATGGTGCCGACCTGGACGATGTCCTCCATCGGCTCGTTGCGGGAGCGGAAGCGGGCCGCCGCGTACCGCACGAGGGGGAGGTTGAGCTCGATGAGCGTGTCGCGGACGTAGGTCCGCTCCGGGCTGTCGGCTGCGGCGCCTTCGGTGTCGAGGGCGCGCAGCCGCAGGAAGAGGGAGCGGGAGAGGGTGCGGGTGTCGAGGGCTCCCGTGGTGACGACCATGGGCGGAGGCGAGGTGTCGGCGCTCGCGGCGGCCTGTACGGGCCCGGTCGCGGTCGGCGCCGTCGTCTGCGTGGGCACGGAAACGGGCGTGAGCGTGAGCACCTTCGAGCTGCCCAGTTCTGTGGACATGCCACCCCCTTGAGGTCGCGGACGGTCGCGGTGGCCGCGACCATCTGAGGAACGCAGCTGCCACCTGAATACCGGCGGCGGGGCTGCGGCAAACTCGGTTCCAGCAGAATGTCACATGTCGGCAACACGCTGTAGTGACTTGTCGACAAGGAGAGTGTGTATTTCCGCAGGAAACAAGGGGTGTGCGGCATTTGGGGCGCGGCAGAACTGCTCCGAACCGGTCTACCCGTTCCGGCTACGCCTCGATCCTGTTTGCGGATCTCAAACGTGCGAAGCTGCGGGCGAGGAGCCTTGACACATGCATCTGGGAGACGCCGAGCTCCTGGCTGATCTGAGACTGGGTCAAGTTGCTGTAGTAGCGCAGCATCAGGATCCGCTGCTCGCGCTCGGGCAGTTGTACGAGCAGATGCCGGACGAGGTCGCGGTGCTCGACCCCGGCGAGGGCCGGGTCCTCGTAGCCGAGCCGGTCGAGCAGTCCGGGCAGCCCGTCGCCCTCCTGCGCGGCCTCCAGGGAGGTGGCGTGGTACGAGCGTCCCGCCTCGATGCAGGCGAGCACCTCGTCCTCGCCGATCCGCAGCCGCTCGGCGATCTCGGCCGTCGTGGGGGAGCGGCCGTGGGCGGTCGTCAGGTCCTCGGTCGCGCCGTTCACCTGGACCCAGAGCTCGTGCAGCCGGCGCGGCACGTGCACGGTGCGGACGTTGTCGCGGAAGTACCGCTTGATCTCCCCGACGACCGTGGGCATGGCGAAGGTCGGGAACTGCACGCCCCGGTCGGGGTCGAAGCGGTCGATGGCGTTGATCAGGCCGATGGTGCCGACCTGGACGACGTCCTCCATCGGCTCGTTGCGGGAGCGGAAGCGGGCCGCCGCGTACCGCACGAGGGGCAGGTTGGCCTCGATGAGGGCCCCGCGCACCCGGTGGTGCTCCGGAGTGCCCGGTTCCAGGTTCTTGAGCTGCCCGAAGAGCACCTGGGTGAGGGCGCGGGTATCGGCGCCGCGGGTGCTCTGGGGCCGGGTGCGCGGGGTCTCCGCGCCGCCTGCCTCGTGCTGGGGCGGGACTTGAGGTGCAGTACTGGCCGGCACGTTCACGCCACCCCTTTGGCTGGTCTTGCTGGTCGACTGGGTCAACTACGGTCAACTCATCCGTCAAAAGCGGTCATAGCATCACAAGACATGTCCACTGTGTGCAAGCACCGCATAGTGACGTGTTGAGGGCATGATGGCGGAAAAAGGCGAGGTCACCCACGGAAAAGGCCCCCCGCCTCGACGGCAGGGGGCCCCGGGGCGAACGAGGGCTAGAAGGCGTAGTCCGCGATCACCCAGGTGGCGAACTCGCGCCACTGGGCGACGCCCGCCTGGTGCGCGGGGTGCTCCAGGTACCGCTGGAGCGCGTCCGTGTCGTCGACGGCCGAGTTGATGGCGAAGTCGTACGCGATCGGCCGGTCGGTGATGTTCCAGTCGCACTCCCAGAACCTCAGCTCCGGGATCTGCCCGCCGAGCGCGCGGAACGCCTCGACACCGGCGACGACACGCGGCTCGTCGCGGGCGACGCCGTCGTTGAGCTTGAACAGGACCAGATGGCGGATCACGGAGGGACTCCTAATTGATGAGTTCGGTCATGAACTGACCGACTCCCTGGGCGGCGCTGGCAATGCCCTCGAACCCTACCTGCACGAGGTCGGCGGCCCTCTCCGGAGACGTGACGATCGTGTACAGCACAAAGACCGAGACCGCGTACAGCACGACCTTCTTCGCTTGCACCACTGATCAGCCCTCCCCAGTTCCCCCGCCGCACGACCGCGCCACTCTAACCGAGCCTTTATGGACCAAGGGCCCGGAGATCGAGGCCTTTTGCCGCCCCCCGTAAGGGTGACGGGCGAGCAGGATGGATGTCGGGCCCGGCGGATCCGGCAGGAATCCGGAGGGCCCCAGGAACCGGCCCCCACTGCGGGGTCCGCGCCGCGAGCTTCCCCCTGACCGCGGCGCAGGACCTGAAGGACCGGTTCTCATCGGGGGGAGCGGCTTGTCCCCCCGATGCCGCTCCCCCCGTCCTACGAAGAAGGCCCCGTCCACGCGCCCGCGTGGACGGGGCCTTTCGCGTACGCGCCCCCTACGGGCACTCAGGGGCCCGGAGATACGCCGAAGGGCCCGGTGCTGATGCACCAGGCCCTTCGATCGAAGCGGTAGCGGAGGGATTTGAACCCTCGGTGACTTGCGCCACACTCGCTTTCGAGGCGAGCTCCTTCGGCCGCTCGGACACGCTACCGAGAGAGAGCTTAGCCGAAACTGCCGCTGCGATGAAATCCGTATCCCGGCGCAGGTGGGAGCCCGGGTCAGCGGGTGCGGAAGAAGGCCGTCAGCTGCTGCGCGCACTCTTCGCCGAGCACGCCGTGGATCACCTCGGGGCGGTGGTTGAGCCGGCGGTCCCGTACGAGGTCCCAGAGCGAACCGGCCGCGCCCGCCTTCTCGTCCGGTGCGCCGAACACCACCCGCTCGACCCGCGACTGGACGAGCGCGCCCGCGCACATCACGCACGGCTCCAGGGTCACGACGAGCGTGCACCCCGTCAGGCGCCACTCGCCGGTCGCCAGGGCCGCGCGGCGGAGCGCGAGCACCTCGGCGTGCGCGGTGGGATCGCCGGTCGCCTCCCGCTCGTTGTGCGCCCGTGCGAGCACGGAGCCCTCGGGGGAGAGCACGACCGCGCCGACCGGTACGTCACCGGCCGACACGGCCGCCTCCGCCTCGGCGAGAGCGAGCCGCATGGCCTCCCGCCAGGGGTCTCGTACGGGGTCGGAGGCCTCGTCCCGTACGGGATCGGTCACCTCCCGTACGGGCTCGGCGGCCATGTCCCGTACGGGGTCGGCCACGGGCCCGCCCCTCGGCGGACCCCCGGGCCTCCCCGAGGGGCCGTTCGTGGCGCCGGTCGTCGGGTCAGGGGCAGGTACAGCGGGTGCCACTAGCGGACGGCCTCCAGGACCTCGGCCGCACCCAGGGCGTCCGCGATCACCGAGAGGGCGTCGCTGTCGAGCGCCAGCAGGTCGGCCGGCGCCACACCGAGGTCGGCCAGGATCAGCCGGTCGCCGACCGGCGCGGCCGGCACGGCCTCGGCGGCGATGCCGGTGTCTCCGTCGTCGTCCGTGGCGCCGTCGAGCGGCTCCCCGTCCTCCGTACCGTCCAGGTCCAGGGACTCGAGCTCGTCGACGATGTCGTCCAGGTCGTCACCGAGGATCTCCCGGGTGAGGATCTCCCCGTACGAGGAACGGGCGGCGGCGGCGCCGTCCGAGACGTAGATACGAGGGTCTTCCTCACCCTCGATCCGTACGATCCCGAACCACGCGTCCTCCTGCTCGATGTAGACGATCACCGTGTCGTCGTCCGAGGCCTCGCGGGCCAGCTCGGTCAGATCCGACAGGGTCTCCACGTCGTCGAGCTCCGTGTCGCTCGCTTCCCACCCGTCTTCGGTGCGCGCGAGCAGTGCGGCGAAGTACACCTGACTCTCTCCCACTGATCAGAGGTGTGACGTTCCGGCGGCGCGCTCCTGATGCCCGCCCAATCGGCATCGTGACAGAAACGGCGCCCACAGGAGAGGTCTTCGGCTCTTGCGTCGTGCATCAGTCTGAACGACCCCGCGATCGGGTGGGCGTGCGACCCCGGCGCACGGAGGGGGCGCACAACGGGCCGTACCGGGGCCGCTCACCAGCGGAGGGGCGGGAGAGGCGGGCGTGGTGGCCTGGCGGGTCTCACCAGCGGAAGGTGCGCATCCGCATGGCTTGGCGCATCCGGGCGGCCCGCGCGCGTCTCGGCTGTACGCGCTCGCGCAGCGCCTTGGCCTCGTTCAGTTCGCGGAGGAACTGGGCGCGGCGCCTGCGGCGCTCCGTGTCGGTCTCCGGGCGAGGTTCCTCGGGGGGCTCGCCACGCTTCTGTGCAAGGTCGGGCATCGGACACTCCACCCCATCGCTGGGTCCCCGTGCCCTCCACCTTCCCCCAGCCGCGTGGGTGGATGCCAGTGCGCGGCGGGCTACTGTTGAGTCATGCGTCTCCACGTCGTCGATCACCCGCTGGTCGCCCACAAGCTCACCACTCTGCGCGACAAGCGCACGGACTCCGCGACCTTCCGCCGGCTCGCCGACGAGCTGGTCACCCTGCTCGCCTACGAGGCCACCAGGGACGTCCGGACCGAGCGGGTCGACATCGAGACCCCCGTCACGCCCACGACCGGCGTGAAGCTGTCGTACCCGCGTCCGCTGGTGGTCCCGATCCTGCGTGCCGGGCTCGGCATGCTCGACGGCATGGTCCGGCTGCTCCCGACCGCCGAGGTCGGCTTCCTCGGCATGATCCGCAACGAGGAGACGCTGGAGGCGTCGACCTACGCCACGCGGATGCCCGAGGACCTCTCGGGCCGCCAGGTGTACGTCCTCGACCCGATGCTGGCGACCGGCGGCACGCTGGTCGCGGCGATCCAGGAGCTCATCAAGCGCGGCGCGGACGACGTGACCGCGGTGGTGCTCCTCGCCGCCCCGGAGGGCGTCGAGGTCATGGAGCGCGAGCTCGCGGGCACCCCCGTCACCGTCGTGACGGCCTCGGTCGACGAGCGTCTCAACGAGAACGGCTACATCGTTCCGGGCCTGGGCGACGCGGGCGACCGCATGTACGGCTCGGCCGAATAAGGCACAGCCGGCTCCGCCGAGTAACACACATCCCGCTCCGCCGAACAGGCGCAGTCGGCTTCGGCGAACAGCTCCCTCAGCACTTTCCTGGAGGTACGGGCGCGGGCTTGGTCAGGGCGACCAGGGCCGCGTCCGCCGTCGCTTTCGGGGCCAGGGTCTTGAAGGCGGTGCCGATGATCAGGTCGACGTCCGCCGTGGCCCGGGTGTCCGTCTTGGTCGTGGCGCCCTTGAGCTGGGTGCCGAGGACCGGGAAGGCGCCCTTGGTGGCGGTCGTGGCGCCGAGCAGCAGGCCGGCGCCGGGGACCTTCTTGTCGTAGGCGGTGGGCGCGTTCCCCACCTTGCCGATCTTGAAGCCGCGCTTCTTGAGCTCGTCCGCGGTCGACTTGGCGAGCCCGCTGCGCGGGGTCGCGTTGTAGACGTTGACCGTGATCTGGGCGGGCTTGGGGAAGGCGGCGGCCGGTGGGGCGGTCGCGCGGGCGACGGGTTTGCAGTCGGCCTGTTTCCCGGCGGTCGTCTTCTTCCCCTCGTCGCCGGAGAAGACGTCGACGAGCTGGAGCGTGCCCCAGCCTGCCGCGCCGAGCACGACCACGGCAGCAGCGGCCGCGAGGACGATCCTGCGCCGACGGTGGGGGCGGCGCATGCGCGGGTAGACGTCCCCCGTGATGCGGTACTTTCCGCCCATTCCGGGGGGAGTGAGCATGCTCATGAACGCAGCGTAATGCCGCCCGTCGGCGATGCCTACTTGATGATCATGTGATCGCGTCCGGATGGGGGCGAACTGACCCCGAAAGGCTCAGCGGGGCGGGCCGGTGGGCGCCGTCTCAGTCCATTTCCAGGACGCGGGCGTGCAGCACCTGGCGCTGCTGGAGCGCCGCGCGGACGGCGCGGTGCAGTCCGTCCTCGAGGTAGAGATCGCCCTGCCACTTCACGACGTGCGCGAAGAGGTCGCCGTAGAAGGTGGAGTCCTCGGCGAGCAGCGTCTCCAGGTCCAGCTGGCCCTTGGTGGTCACCAGCTGATCGAGGCGGACCGGGCGCGGGGCGACGTCCGCCCACTGCCGGGTGCTTTCCCGGCCGTGGTCGGGATACGGCTTTCCGTTTCCGATGCGCTTGAAGATCACACGGAAAGCCTACCGGGCGAGCGGCTCCCGGCGCAGCCACGCGACCCGGGTGCGATGCTGGGACGAACCGTACGCAAGTGGGACAGGGGTCCGTCATGAGCGTGAGCGAGCAGCCGTCGACCAGCCCCTCGGCGGAGATCGCCGCGGGATACGCCTTCGACGGAGCGGCACTCGATCTGGGGGCCCTGCTCTGGGACGGCGTCTGTCACCCGGACGCTCCGGTCCGCATCCCGCTGCCCGTCCTCAACCGTCACGGCCTGGTCGCCGGCGCGACCGGCACCGGCAAGACGAAGACGCTCCAGCTGATCGCCGAGCAGCTGTCCGCGCACGGGGTGCCGGTCTTCCTCGCCGACATCAAGGGCGACGTCTCCGGGATCTCGGCCCCCGGCGTGGACGGCGAGAAGGTCCGCGAGCGGGCGTCCCAGGTCGGGCAGGGCTGGGCGGCCAAGGGCTTCCCCTGCGAGTTCTACGGGCTCGGGGGCATCGGCCCCGGCATCCCCGTGCGCGCCACGGTGACCGGTTTCGGCCCCGTACTCCTCTCCAAGGTGCTCCAGCTCAACCAGACGCAGGAGCAGTCGCTCGGCCTGATCTTCCACTACGCCGACTCCAAGGGTCTGGAGCTCGTGGACCTCAAGGACCTGAGGGCGGTGGTGGCCTTCCTGGTGTCGGACACCGGGAAGGCGGAGCTGAAGGGGATCGGCGGGCTCTCGACGGTGACGGCCGGGGTGATCCTGCGGGCGCTCACGGCCTTCGAGCAGCAGGGCGCGGGCGGGTTCTTCGGGGAGCCGGAGTTCGACACGGCCGAGCTCCTGAGGACGGCGGCGGACGGGCGCGGGATCGTCTCCGTCCTGGAGCTGCCGTCGGTGCAGGACAGGCCGCAGCTCTTCTCGACGTTCCTGATGTGGATGCTCGCGGACCTCTTCCACGACCTTCCGGAGGTCGGCGACCTGGAGAAGCCGAAGCTGGTCTTCTTCTTCGACGAGGCGCATCTGCTCTTCGGCGGGGCGTCGAAGGCGTTCCTGGAGTCGATCACCCAGACGGTGCGGCTGATCCGCTCGAAGGGGGTCGGCGTGTTCTTCGTGACCCAGACGCCGAAGGACGTTCCCCCGGACGTGCTCGCCCAGCTCGGCAACCGGGTGCAGCACGCGCTGCGCGCCTTCACCCCGGACGACGCCAAGGCGCTGAAGGCGACCGTACGGACGTTTCCGAAGTCGCCGTACGACCTGGAGGAGGTGCTCACGGGCCTCGGTACGGGCGAGGCGGTGGTCACCGTACTGAGCGAGGAGGGCGCCCCGACCCCGGTGGCCGCGACCCGGCTGCGTGCGCCGGAGTCGCTGATGGGGCCGATCGGCGCGGCGGAGCTGGACGCGGCGGTGAAGGCTTCGCCGCTGTTCGGCCGGTACGCGGAGGCGGTGGACCGGGAGTCGGCGTACGAGAGGCTGACGGCCGAGCAGCGGACGGCGGAGGCGGCGGCGCTCGAAGCGGCGGAGGCGCGGGAAGCCGGGAAGAAGCCCGGGACGGACGCGAGGGCCCCTCGTCGGAAGGAGGAGCCCTCGCTCGCCGAACAGGTGGTGGGCAGCGGGATCTTCACGTCCCTGGCCCGGTCGATCGGCACCCAGCTGGGCCGGGAGATCAGCCGCTCGCTCTTCGGGACGGCCCGCCGGCGCAGGTGACGGCCGGCCGCCTCACGTGGACGGCCCGCCGGCGCAGGTGACCGTCCACGCCCTCACGCGAGGTGACGACTACTCGGTGACCTCGTGGTGGTCGTCGTGCAGGCCGCCGCCGCTGCCCGCGTCGCCCTCGGTGGGCACGGAGACGACCGGCTTGCGCAGGGAGGAGATGTCGTGGGCGTAGGTGCCCACGGCGTTGGCGATGACGTCGATGTTCACGTCGAAGGCCGTCATGTTGACGTTGTCGAGGTCGTCGCCCGCCGCGTGGTAGTTCACGTCGTAGGCGACGCCCGCCTCGCCGCCGTACTTGGCGGCCTGGGCGGCGGTCTTGACGCCCTCGGCGCCGGTGAAGGTGCCACCGGAGGGGATGCCGACCCCGATGAACGGGCCGTAGTCGGAGCGGCCGGTGAAGTCGGTGCCCTCGTGCGGGACTCCGCTCCTGTCCATGAAGTCGGTGATGTCCCGCTCCAGCTGGGCCGAGCCCTCGGGTCCCGCGTCCTCGCCGACGTTGTCCGAGTTGTCGCCGTCGTAGACGAAAAGCCCGTAGTTCGGCGAGGCGATCATGTCGAAGTTGAGGTAGAGCTTGATCTCCTTCTTGTCCAGCGCCGTACGGGTGTTCACGTAGTGCTTGGAGCCGAGGAGGCCGACCTCCTCCGCCGACCACCAGGCGAAGCGGACCTTGTTGCGGACCTTGTCCTTCGACTGGGCGAGTTCCAGGGCGGCCTGGAGGAGGCCGGCCGAGCCGGAGCCGTTGTCGTTGATGCCGGGGCCCGCGGTGACGGAGTCGAGGTGCGAGCCGAGCATCACGGTGTTGGCTGCGTTGCCGCCCCTGGTCTCCGCGATGACGTTGTTGGTGACGCGCTTCTCCTGGAGCTGGCGGATCTCCAGGGAGAGCGAGACCGGGCCCTTCGCGAGGTCGGCGGCGAGCTTGTCGCCCTCGGCCTGGCTGAGACCGCCGGTGGGTATCTTGCCGGCGGCCGGTTCGCTGAGGGTGCCGGAGAGGACGCCCTCGACGTTGTTGTAGATGACGGCGGCGGCGGCACCGGCCGCGGCGGCCTGCTGCTGCTTGATGGCGAAGGAGCAGCCACCGCGCTTGATCAGCGCGATCTTCCCGGTGAAGGTGCCGGTGGCGTAGTCGGCCGGCTCGCAGCCGGTGGTGCCGTCGGCGTCGAGGGGGACGGCCACGAGGTCGGTGGTGATGCCGCCGACGGGGGTGGACTTGGTGTACGTCATCGCCTTGACGTCGAGCGTCCGGGGCTCGGGGGCGACGACGGAGGCCTTCTCGGTGAGCGTCTCGGTGTAGATGAAGTCGAACTGCTGGTACGAGACGTCGTAACCGGCCTTCTTGAGCTGCGTGTACACGTACGCGGCCGAGGCGTCGTGGCCGAGCGTGCCGGCGGCGCGGTTGCCGCCGGCCGAGTCGGCTATCGCCTGGAACTTCTGCAGGTGCTTGTAGGCCTCCTGGGCGGAGGTTTCGCGGACCAGCTTCTTCGCCAGCTTGGCGGCATCGCGGGCGGGTGCGGCCGCCGGGTCCTGCCCCGCGGTGGCGGGGGAGGAGAGGACCAGGGGGGTGGCGAGGGCGGCGGCGGCCAGAATGGCCGCGGCTCGGCGCTGGGTAGCGTTCACAGAAGTCCTTCCCGTTACGGACGAGGTTGAGGGGAAGTTAGCCATCCGCCGGGCCTCCTGTGAACACCTTCTCCACGATTCCTGTCCCATGAAGCAGGATTGAAATCTGGACGGGTCATTTCCCGGAGGGTTTGGGATCCTTCGCGGATTTCGCCGCTTTCGCGGCCGCCTTCATCTCCTGCTTGTGGGCCCGCACCTTCGCCAGCGACTCCGGTCCGGTGATGTCGGCGGCCGAGCGGTACGCGCCCTCCTCGCCGTACGGTCCCGCCGCCTCCCGCCAGCCCGTGGGCCGTACCCCGTACCGCTTGCCGAGCAGGGCCAGGAAGATCTGCGCCTTCTGCTTGCCGAAACCGGGCAGCGCCTGGAGCCGCGCGAGCAGCTCCTCGCCGGGCGCCGCGTCGGCCCAGACGGCCTCGGCATCGCCCCCGTACTCGTCGACGAGGAACCGGCACAGTTGCTGTACGCGCTGGGCCATCGACCCGGGGTAACGGTGCACGGCGGGCTTCTCGGAGAGCAGCGCGGCGAACTCCTCCGGGTCCCGGGAGGCGATCTCGTGCGCGTCGAGATCGTCCGCGCCGAGCCGGGTGGCGATGGTGTACGGCCCGGAGAAGGCCCATTCCATCGGAACCTGCTGGTCGAGGAGCATGCCGACGAGCGCGGCGAGCGGGGACCGGCCGAGCAGGGCGTCGGCCTCCGGCTGCTGGGCGAGATGGATCTCGGGACTCATACCCCGATCATCCCGCCGGGGCAGCCGGCTCGCCCGGTGGACTCATCCCTTCGCGAAGCCGTCGAGGGCGTCCAGGAGGTGCCTCCGGGTCTCCTCGCCGCCGAGGTGACCGGCGCCCTCGACCACCCGGAGTCCGGCGTCCGGCCAGGCACGGGCGAGCTCCCAGGCGGTGTCGAGGGGACCGGCGAGGTCGGCTCTGCCGTGGACGAGGACACCGGGGATGCCGGCGAGCCGGTGGGCGTCCCGGAGCAGCGCGCCCTCCTCCAGCCAGGCGCCGTGCGCGAAGTAGTGGGAGCAGACGCGGACGAAGCCGAGGCGGGCGTCGTCGACGCGGTCGGTGTACGGGGTGCCCATGCCCTCGAGGGAGAGCACGGCGTCCTCCCAGGCGCACCAGTCGGCGGCGGCCTTCTGCCGTACGGCGAGGTCGGGGTGGTTCATGAGGGCGGCGTACGCGGCGACGAGCCGGTCGGCGCCGGTCTCGGGCCCGTCCGGGATTCCGGCGCCCGAGCGGAAGCGCTCGTGGGCCTCGGGGAAGAACCGCGCGACCCCCTCGTACAGCCAGCGGATCTCGGAGCGGCGGGTGGTGGTCACCCCGTTGAGAACGATCGCGGAGACCCGCTCGGGATGGGCCTCGGCGTACGCCAGGATCAGGGTCGAGCCCCAGGAGCCGCCGAAGAGCAGCCACCGGTCGATCCCGAGGTGCTCGCGCAGCCGCTCCATGTCGGCGATCAGGTGCGCGGTGGTGTTCACGGCCATGTCGGCGGCGGGGTCGCTCGCGTGCGGGGTGGAGCGTCCGCAGCCGCGCTGGTCGAAGAGGACGAGCCGGTACGCCTCCGGGTCGAAGTACCGCCGGCTGTGCGGGGAGGACCCGGAGCCCGGCCCCCCGTGCACGACGAGCGCGGGCCGGCCCGCCGGATTGCCGGAGACCTCCCAGTGGACGAGGTTCCCGTCACCCACGTCGAGCCGGCCCTGGTCGTACGGTGCGGTCTCGGAGTACATCCGACCGATCCTAGGGGGGCGTCTCGCGCGCTACCGCCCCTTGATCCGAACCACCGGGTCCTCGCACCACTCCAGCAGCGACGCCCACTCCCCGTACCCCGAGTCGGGATTGAGGTGCGCGCCGCCCGGTACGTGGTCGAGGTCCAGGCCGAGGGGGACGCCGTAGTGCAGGTCGGCGCCCTCCGGGCAGTACGGGTCGCCGTCGCCGTACACGAGCCGCGCCCCGAGGCCCGTCTCCGTCAGGTCGAGCCCGTCGGCGAAGGCGGCGATCGCGGGGATCGAGGCGGTCACGGGCGGCGACGGCGGGGCGACGAGCAGCACCCGGTCGGCCTCGGGCCTGCGTCCGCCCGCCCGCAGCCAGAGGAGCACGGACAGGCTGTGCGCGAGGACGACGAACTCACCTTCGGCCGGCCGCTCCCCATGCTGCTCCAGGGCGGCGAGCCACTCCCCGAGCACGGGCGCGTCGGGCCGGGGCAACTGCGGATACCGCACCTCGTGCCCCCGCCCGCGCAACTCCCCGGCGAGCCAGTGCTGCCAGTGGCCGGGCGTGCGGTGGTTCTGGTAGCCGTGCAGGATCAGATAGCTGGTCATGACGTGATCGTGCGTTCCGCGCGGCAGCCGGGTCCAGATGGTTCCACGTGGTGGACGGGCGTACGGCCCCCGGCTGCCCCATGGCGACGCGGGGCGTCGGTCACCCGCCCTGGCCCATGGCGACGCGGAGCGACCGTCAGCCGCCCACGTACTCCCTCAGGTGACGTGCCGTCAGCGTGTCCCCCTTCTCGACCAGTTGGGCGGGCGTGCCCTCGAAGACGATCCGGCCGCCGTCGTGGCCCGCGCCCGGACCCAGGTCGATCAGCCAGTCGGCGTGGGCCATGACGGCCTGGTGGTGCTCGATGACGACGACCGTGTTGCCGGCCTCGACGAGGCGGTCGAGGAGGGCGAGGAGCTGGTCGACGTCGGCGAGGTGGAGGCCGGTGGTCGGTTCGTCGAGGACGTAGACCGCGGCCTTCTCCGCCATGTGGATGGCGAGCTTGAGGCGTTGGCGCTCGCCGCCGGAGAGCGTGTTGAGGGGCTGGCCGAGGCGGAGGTAGCCGAGGCCGACGTCCTTCAGGCGGCCGAGGATCGTGCGGGCCTGGCCCTTCGCCGAGAGGGCCGTGAAGAAGTCGTACGCCTCCTCGATCGACAGCGAAAGGACCTCGTGGATGTTCTTCCCGTCCAGCCGGTACGTGAGGACCTCGGGCGTGAACCGCTTGCCCTCGCACTCCTCGCAGACCGAGGCCACGCCCGCCGCGATGGCCAGGTCGGTGTAGACGAGCCCGAGGCCGTTGCAGCGCGGGCAGGCGCCCTCCGAGTTGGCGCTGAAGAGCGCCGCCTTGACGCCGTTGGCCTTGGCGAAGGCCGTACGGATCGGGCCGAGGAGCCCCGTGTACGTCGCCGGGTTCGAGCGCCGCGAGCCGCGGATGGGGGACTGGTCGGCGACGACGACCCCCTCGCGGCCCGGCAGGTTGCCGTGGATGAGGGAGGACTTGCCGGAGCCCGCCACGCCCGTGACCACGGTGAGGACCCCGGTCGGGATCTCGACGCTCACGTCCTTCAGGTTGTGCTGCGTGGCGCCGCTGATGGCGAGGGCGCCGGTGGGGACGCGTACCTCGGGGCGGAGCTTCGCCCGGTGCGCGAGGTGGTTCCCGGTGAGGGTGCCGGAGGTGCGCAGTCCCGGCACGTTCCCGCTGTAGCAGATCTCGCCGCCCGCGGTCCCGGCCCGCGGTCCCAGGTCGACGACGTGGTCGGCGATCTCGATGACCTCGGGCTTGTGCTCGACGACGAGGACGGTGTTGCCCTTGTCGCGCAGCCGCAGGAGCAGGTCGTTCATGCGGCGGACGTCGTGCGGGTGCAGTCCGGTGGTCGGCTCGTCGAAGACGTACGTGACGTCGGTGAGCGGGGAGCCGAGGTGGCGGACCATCTTCACGCGCTGCGCCTCGCCGCCGGAGAGCGTGCCGGACGACCGGTCGAGGGAGAGGTAGCCGAGGCCGATCTCGACGAGCGAGTCGAGCAGCTCGCGCAGCCCGGCGAGGAGCGGGGCGACGGAGGGCTCCTCCATCCGGCGGACGAACGCGGCGAGGTCGCTGATCTGCATCGCCGAGCACTCGGCGATGTTCACCCCGTCGATACGGGAGGACAGCGCGGCCCGGGTGAGCCGCGCGCCCTCGCACTCGGGGCAGGTGCGGAAGACGACCGCCCGGTCGACGAAGGCCTTGATGTGGGCCTGGAGCGACTCCCGGTCCTTGGCGAGGAAGAGCCGCTGGACCTTCGGCACGAGCCCTTCGTAGGTGAAGGTGTTGCTGCCGACCTTCACCTTGCAGGACGGCTTGTGGAGGAAGTCCTCCCACTCCCGCTCGGTGAAGTCCGCGAGCTTCCTGTCGCGCGGGTAGAAGCCGGATTCGGCCATGATCCGCCAGTACCAGGAGTCCACGGCGAAGTTGGGGACGGTGATCGCGCCCTCGTCGAGGCTCTTCTCCCGGTCCACGAGCTGGTCGACGTCGATGTCGGAGACCTCTCCGGCGCCCTCGCAGCGCGGGCACATGCCTTCGGGCAGGTTGAAGCTGAAGGCGCCGGAGGTGCCGATGTGCGGGGTGCCGAGGCGGCTGAAGACGATCCGCAGCATCGTGTACGCGTCGGTGGCGGTGCCCACGGTGGAGCGGGAGTTGGCGCCCATCCGCTCCTGGTCGACGACGATCGCCGCGCTCAGGTTGTGGAGTCCGTCCACGTCGGGGCGGGCGAGGGTCGGCATGAAGGACTGGAGGAAGGCGCTGTACGTCTCGTTGATGAGGCGCTGCGACTCGGCCGCGATGGTGCCGAAGACGAGCGAGGACTTCCCGGAGCCGGAGACGCCGGTGAAGACGGTGAGGCGGCGCTTGGGGAGGTCGACGTCGACGTTCCTGAGGTTGTTCTCCCGGGCCCCACGGACCTGGATGACGTGGTGGCTGTCCGCTGCGACGGGGTGGTTCATGCGTGCGCCCTCCGATGCTCGTCCGCTGGCTCGGGAAGGGTACTCTATACAGCGTACGAAGTTAGCGATAATTGGTCTGACCTGCGAGAACGGAACGACATGGCGGCCTCGAAGGGCAAGAGCAGCAGCGGCGCCGGCGACCCCGCGCGCACCCTGGAACTGTTGTGGCGCGACGGCACCGAGGCCCCGGCCGGCCGCCGGGGCCCCCGACAGGGCCTCACCGTCGACGCGGTCGTCGACGCCGCCCTCGCCCTCGCGGACCGCGCCGGGCTCGACGGGCTCACCATGCGCGCGGTGGCCCAGCACCTCGGCGTGACCCCGATGACGCTCTACACCTACGTCCCCGGCAAGGCCGAGCTCCTCGACCTCATGCTGGACGCCGTCTTCCTCCGTATGGACCGGCCGCCGTTCCGCCCGGAGGAACCCTGGCGGACCCGGGTCACGGCGGTCGCCGACGCCAACCGGGCACTGCACCTGCGCCACCCGTGGCTGGTCGAACTGCGGATCGTACGGGCGCCGTTGGGGCCCGGCGTGATGACCAAGTACGAGTACGAGCTCGGCGCCTTCGAAGGGCTCGGGCTCGACGACGTGTCCCGCGACTCGGCCCTGACGTACGTCCTCGGCTTCGTGCAGTCCGGCGCGCGGGCGGAGCTGGACGCACGGGCCGTGGCCCGCGAGAGCGCGATGTCCGACGGCGAGTGGTGGGCCGCCCACGAACCCCTGCTCACCCGGGTCCTCGACGGGACCCGGTTCCCGCTGGCCGCACGGGTGGGCGAGGCGGCGGCGATCGCGTACGACGGCCTGTACGACGCGGAACACGCGTACCGCTTCGGCCTGGGAAGGGTCCTGGACGGACTGGCGGCGCTGGGCTGACGTCCACGCGCCGGGGGCGTGTGTCAGGGCGCGCAGCCGGAGCGGCTCTCCGGGAGGTGTTTCGGGTGTGCGGCCGGAGCGGCTCTCCGGGCGGGCGTGTCAGGCGCGCAGCCGGAGCGGCGGCTCTACGTCAGGAGTCAGGCGCGCAGCCGGAGCAGCTCCCGTACCCCCGCCTTCAGGCGGTCCGCCGGCAGTTCCTGCTCGACCGCCAGATGGTGCATGACGTCGGGGGAGAACGGCGCGAGCAGCAGATGGGCCAGGAGCGCGCTGTCGGGCCCGGGCCTGAGCTGCCCGATCAGCATGGTGACGTGCGTGTGCATCACCCGGTACGCACCGCTCTGATAGCGCGTGCGGGGCGCGGCGGAGTGCGCGGCCAGCAGGATCTCGCGCTGCTCCCCGATCCGGTCGACGAGCGCGTCGAGGAAGGCGTCGAGCCGTTCGGCGGCCGGGGCACCGGGGCCCAGCGGCGGCGGGCCGCTCATGTACGCCTCCTGGAACCGGCGCTCGCGGTCGTCGAGGAGCGCCCACAGGAGCTGGGAGACGTCGCCGAAGCGGCGGTAGACGGTGCCGACGCCGATGCCGCTGGCGTGGGCGACCTGGTTCATGGTGACGGCGTGCGGGCCGTCCTCGGTGACGATCCGGGCGGCGGCGTCGAGGATCTTGCGCCGGTTGCGGGCCGCGTCGGCGCGCTCGGGGGCGGGGGTGCCGACGGTGGGGAGCAGGCCGGGCAGCGGCGCCGCCGCGCCTCCGGCCTGCGGGTTCTCCGTGCTCATCCGGTCGGCTCCTCTGCCCTGTGCGCCCCGTCTCCCCCGCTCCGGTCGCTGTCGTTGTCGCTCGTACGAAAGTCCGATCCGGCCGCTGTCGGCCGGTAGGTCTCGTCGGTCCCTGAGCTGAGCATACCCGCCCCCCTTGCGAACCGGATAGTGATCCGCTTAGCTTTGGTCCAGAGAAACGGAACGTAATCCGGTTGAGGAGAGTTCGCCATGTCCGTCAAGGTCGCCGTCATCTACTACTCGGCCACGGGTGCCGTCCACCAGCTCGCGCAGGCCGTCGCCGAGGGCGCCGAGAAGGCTGGCGCCGAGGTGCGCCTGCGCCGGGTGCCCGAGCTCGCCCCCGACGCCGCCATCGACTCGAACCCGGCCTGGCGGGCGCATGTGGACGCCACCGGTGACGTGGAGACCGCCACGCTCGAGGACCTGGAGTGGGCGGACGCGTACGCGCTCGGCTCGCCGACCCGTTTCGGCAACGTGGCCGCGCAGCTGAAGCAGTACATCGACACCACGGGCGGGCTGTGGCAGCGGGGCGTCATGGCGGACAAGCCCGCGACCGCCTTCACCAGCGCGCACAACCTGCACGGCGGCAACGAGTCGACGCTGCTCGCGCTCTACAACACGTTCCACCACTGGGGCTCGGTCATCGTCTCCCCCGGCTTCACCGACCCGGCGGTCTACGCGGCCGGCGGCAACCCGTACGGCACCGCCCACCCGGGCGCGAACGGGGCCCCGGAGGAGAACGTCCTCCAGGCCGCCCGCTACCAGGGCGCCCGCCTCACGAAGATCGCGAAGCGCCTGAAGGGCCTGGCCGACGACTGACGCGGGACTGCGATGGGCCACGGACGCGGACGTACCCCTGGGGGATCTCCCCGGGGGTACGTCCATGTCGGGGTCAGGGTCGGGGCCGGGGCGGGTGCCGGAGGGTTTGGAGCCTCGGGCCTCCGGGATCGGGGATCGCTACGCCAGCGACAGAAAGAGCTTCTCGAGCCGGGCGCGCATCGCGTCACGGTCCTCGCCGTTCGCGCGGCCTTCTTCGGCGTCGGCCAGACACTGCTGCAGCCCGGTGGCGATGATCGCGAACCCGGCCCGGTCCAGGGCCCGGGAGGCGGCGGCCAGCTGGGTGACGACCTCCTCGCAGTCCCGGCCCTCCTCGATCATCCTGATCACGCCGGCGATCTGGCCCTGGGCCCGGCGCAGCCGGTTCAGGACCGCCTTGAGCTCCGTACCGGCGAGATCCAGTTCCACAGCTACTCCTCGATCGATACCCCAGGGGGTAATTTAATCCCCGCACGGGGTTCCACGACGACCAAGGATGACAGCTGCCATGAACGCACCCCTCCTGCTCGACCCCGACCAGGCCCGCACCCGGCTGGCCGAACTCACCGTGGTCGACGTGCGCACACCCGCGGAGTACGCCTCCGGGCACGTGCCCGGAGCGCTCAACGTCCCCCTCGACCGGCTCGACCGGGCCGTGCCCGCGCTGCGGGAGGCGGCGGCGCGAGGCGGGCTGCTCGTCGTCTGCCAGTCCGGCGGCCGCTCGGCCGCCGCGTGCGCCCGGCTCGCAGGCCACGGCATCGCCGTCCACGACCTCGACGGCGGTACGAGCGGCTGGGCGGCCCGCGGGCACGGCCTCGAACGCCCGGAGGGTGCCACGGTGAAGCCGGTGTGGGCGATGGACCGCCAGGTCAGGCTGGTCGCGGGCGCGCTGGTGCTGCTGGGCCTCGCCCTCGGGCTCCTCGTCCACCCGGCGTTCCAGCTGCTGTCGGCGGGCGTCGCGGGCGGGCTTGTCTTCTCGGCGCTGACCAACACCTGCGGCATGGCTCTGGTGCTGGGCAGGCTCCCGTACAACCGGAGGAGCACGTGCGCGACGGACGACCTGGACGCGACCCTGACCCGGCTCCGTGAGGGGGACGCACGGCAGGACCGGTGACCGCCCGGGTCACAGGGGGCTGAGGAGCATCAGGATCTCGTCGCGATCGTCCCCCGGCGCCAGCCGCAGGGCACCGGGCCAGCGACCGGTCTCCCGCCAGCCGAGGCGGCCGTAGAACTCCTCGAGCCCGAGGCCGCCGCGCGCGGCCAGCCGGAGCTGTTCCAGCCCCATCTCGTCGCGGGCGATCTCCCGCACGCGGTTCACGAGGGCGGCTCCGATCCCGCGTCCGCGCAGGCCCGTCCGGGTCTGCACGTGGTGGAGCGTCCCCCAGTGGGAGACGAGCGCGAAGGGGTCACGGCGCACGTTCAGCCACCCGGCGAGGCCGCCGCCGGCCCTCGCGACCACGAGGCGGCTCGTCCCGGGCGCGAGGCCCGCGACGAGGGCGTCGACCGCCGGGGCGGCCAGGCCCGCGTCGATGGGAGGGAACGGGAACCCCGCCGCCCCGCCGGCGTTGGTGACCTCGACCCAGCAGTCGACGAGCTCCCGCCGCAGCTCCGGGGTGACGTCGTGGGGATCGGTGACCTGCCGGAGGTCGAGGGGTGCGTTGTCCACAAGGGGATCCTCGCACCCGGCACCGACAGCGCCGGGTGCGGTCCACCCCCGCCCCCAGGGCTCAGTCCTGGCTCGGGCCGATCTCGTCGATCGGGCGGATGACGACCGGGTACTCCGGCGCTCCGGCCGGCTGCGGGCAGCGGGCCACCTGGGCGGCGATCTCCGTGACGCGGTCGAGGGAGGCGCAGTCGAGGACCCAGTAACCGGCGATGACCTCCTTGGTCTCCGCGTACGGGCCGTCCGTGACGACCGGCTTGCCGTCTCCGTCCACCGTCACGAACCGGGTCGTGGACGGGGCGGCGAGACCCTGGGCGTCGACCATCTCGCCGGACGCCGACAGCTCCTCGTTGATCGCGTTCATGTGGTCGAACATCGTCTGGACGTCCGACTTGCTCCACGCGGGACTGTTCGCGGTGGGACGGCCCACCATGGCCTCGTAGTCGGCCTGCGCGCCCTGCACCATCACCAGGTACTTCATGACGTCCTCCTCATGTGGGTACTGCCTCTCGCAGGACAGTCGGAGCCGGGGGCGGGTTCTCGACACGGCACGCGGCGACGGCCGGAAAAGAAGCAGAAATCACCCGCCCGCCCCACTCGCCCCACCCGACCGAGCCGGGCCCGTGGATACGGAGCAGCTCACCGCGAACCGACGGGAGCCGGGTCGACCGGCCGGAGTCAGGACGCGGCGCGCTCGTCCAACGGCCGCCGCCGAAGGGCCGTTTCGGTGAGGTGGGACGGCCGCCAGGCCCCGTCCGGCTGGTAGAGGTTCGTCCCCGGCGGCACGATCGCGTCGATCCGGTCGAGGACGTCGTCCGTGAGCAGGAGGGGCGCGCCCTTCAGCAGGCCTTCCAGCTGCTCCATCGCCCGGGGTCCGATGATGACCGAGGTCACGGCCGGGTGCGCGGCGGCGAAGGCGATGGCGAGCTCGGGCAGGGAGCATCCGATCTCGTCCGCGAGCGCGATGAACTCCTCGACGGCGTCGAGCTTCGCGGCGTTGCCGGGGAGCGCCGGGTCGAAGCGGTGGGGGGTGAGGGCGGGCCGCCCGCTGGTGAGGTCGATCGGCCGGCCCTTGCGGTACTTGCCGGTGAGGAAGCCGGAGGCGAGCGGGCTCCAGGTCAGCACGCCCATCCCGTACCGCCGTGCGACCGGCAGGACGGACGCCTCGACGCCCCGCGCGAGCAGTGAGTACGGCGGCTGCTCGGAGCGGAAGCGGCGCAGCCCGCGCCGCTCGGCGACGGCGTGGGCCTCGACGATCTCCTCGGCGGGGAAGGTGGAGCAGCCGAAGGCACGGATCTTCCCCTGGGAGACGAGGTCGCCGAGGACGTCGAGGGTCTCCTCGATGTCCGTGCGGTGGTCGGGCCGGTGGACCTGGTAGAGGTCGATCCAGTCGGTGCCGAGCCGCTTGAGGCTGTTCTCGACGGCCCGGGTGATCCAGCGGCGCGAGGTGCCGCCCCGGTTGGGGCCCTCGCCGCCGAACGGGAAGTACACCTTGGTGGCGAGCACGGTCTCGTCGCGGCGACGGGGGTCGCGCAGTGCCTTGCCGACGATCTCCTCGGACTCGCCGGCCGAGTACATGTCGGCGGTGTCCACGAAGTTGATGCCCCGGTCGAGGGCGGCATGGATGATCCGTACGGACTCCTGATGGTCCGGATTGCCGACGGCGCCGAACATCATCGTGCCGAGGCAGTAGGTACTGACGTCGATCCCGGTCCCGCCGAGTATCCGATAGCGCATGGGCGCACTCTAGGAACTGGAGTGTGCTCGAAGGCAAGAGGAAGGAGAAGACCTCGGAAGACCTCGGAAGACCTCGGAAGACTTCAGCAGACTTCAGAGGACATCCCGAAGGAAGTCGACGATCAGCCGGTGCAGAGCCCCGGGCCGCTCCAGATGCAGGTCGTGCCCGGCGCCCGGCAGGCTGACGCCGCGCAGTGCGGGCCGGAGCCGGACCATCTCCGCGTACTCGTCACCGCCGATGATCCCGCCCTGTTCGCCCTGTCCGAGGACCGCGAGCGTGGGACAGGCGACGGCCCCCCATTCGTCCCAGAAGGCGCGGGTGGCGTTCTCGTCGAGGGACCCCACCATGACCTCGGGGTCGAAACGCGGCCACAGCCCGTCCGCGCGCTCTTCGAGCCCACGGGCCCACCCCTCCCCTACGGGTTCCGTGCCGCCGCCCAGATACGCGGCGGCCGCCTCCCGCGACGGGAACGGCACCGGCCACGCCCGCAGCCAACTCCCTATCTGCTCCTGGACACCGGGGCCGGCCCCGCCGGGCCCGGCCTCGACGAGGACGAGGGCGCGCGGCAGCCCGGGACGGGCGGCGGCCGTGAGCAGGGCGGTACTCCCGCCGAGCGACTGCCCGACCATCACGGGCCGCGTCAGGCCGAGTTGCTCGATGGCGGCGACGGCGTCGGCGACGTACGCGGCACGCGAGACGTCCCCGGGGTGCCGCTCGCTGCCGCCGTGCCCGCGCTGATCGAGGGCGACGACGCGGTGGCCGGAGTCCCGCAGCAGCCGGGCGGTGGCGTCCCATTCGCCGGCGTGTCCGGCGAGCCCGTGCAGCAGGAGTACGTCGGGACCCGAGCCGCCCCAGTCGCGGCAGAGCAGCCGTACTCCGTCACGCACCACGGACCGCTCCGACCAGGAGGGGAGAGGAGAGGAAGTCATCCGTCCATGATCCCCTGACCCCTACGGGTTGAGGAGCTGGTCGGCGACGGCGGTGCGGGCGTAGAGGACGGAGCGTCCGCTGCGATGGGCGGTGACCAGACCGGCGTTCCGCAGGGCGATGAGGTGCTGGGAGACCCCGGCCGCGGAGAGACCGCACTGCGTGGCGAGCTGGGTGGTGGACGCGGGGGTGTCGAGTTCGGCGAGGAGCAGGGCGCGGGAACGCCCGAGGACGGCGGCGACAGCCTCCGTCGCGTCGGCGGTACGGGGTTCCCAGACGGTGCCGAATCCCCGGGCGGGATAGGCGAGTTGAGGCGGGTCGGGGCGAACGGACCGGGTGAGCACCCGCGGCCAGGCGAAGACGGAGGGAACGAGCAGCAGCCCGGACCCCGCCCGGTCGCGGCTGAGCGAGCAGTGCCGCCGTACGAGACGCAGGGTGCCGTCGTCCCACCGCACTGTCTCGTGGAGCTCGCTCAGGACCCGGGCGGAACCGTGCTCGGCGACCTGTCGGGCCCGGTGGAAGACATCGGCTTCGAGCACCTGCTGGATCCGCGCCCAGTAGGGGGCGAGGGCGAGCTCCCAGTAGGTCTCGATCTCATCGGCGACCTTCAGGAGGGCGGCGGCGGGATCGTCGTACAGAATCCGCGCCCTGGCCCCGGCCCCGCCCTCTCTCGCCAGCATGCCGAGATCGTTCCGTACCTGGTCGGCGGGGGTGCGGCGGATGGCGTCGAGTTCGGCGTCAAGGGTGGGGAAGGGCCCGGCGGGGGTGGGGTTGAGGAAGTCGGCGAGGTAGCCGTCGCGGGGCACGAGCGCGGCGAGCCAGCCCCGGTCGAGCCCGGCCCGCCCGATCCGCGGCCGGACCTGGGCGGCCCAGCGCCGGTGGGGCGCGGAGTCGGGCAGACGGGTGAGGACGCGGTAGCTGGTGACGACCTCCCACATGGGGGAGACGGCGAAGCGCGTCTGGGCGAGGTCGGCGGCGGAGAAGCTGAGCCCGGATTCCACAGTTCGATGTCCTAGGTGGGGGGCGGGTACCGGCACCGGCAGGGCAGCAGGAGTGAGGCCTGGGGATCTGATCCGCTCTGCAGAGGGCGGGGATTGGATTCGGTCTGAGCTTAATCAATGGAGGCCGAAGGTGGGTTTCGCGCAGTCTCCACCCATGCCCTCACCGCTCCCGATCAAGATCCCGGTCCCGTCCTCCTTCCGCGACCTCCCGTCCGTCGTCTGGACGATCTTCGCCGGAACGATCGTCAACCGCCTCGGCTACCTCGTCACCCCGTTCCTCGTCTTCTTCCTCGCCTCGCGCGGAGTGACCGGGGCCGAGACCTCGTACGTCCTCGGTGCCCTCGGCGCGGGCAACCTCCTCGGCCCCGCCGTCGGCGGCATCCTCGCCGACCGCATCGGCCGCCGCCCCACGATGCTCATCGGCCTGATCGGCGCGTCCGCCGCGCAGGGCGCGCTCTTCCTCGCCCCCGGCGTGTGGACGATGGCCGCGGCGGCACTGCTGATCAGCGCGGCGGGCAGCGCGGTGTCACCGGCGGCGTACGCGCTCCTCGCGGACGCCGTCGACAGCGAACGCCGGCAGCGCGCGTACGCCCTCTTCGGCTGGGGTGTGAACATCGGCACCGCCGTCGCGGGCATCCTCGGCGGCTACCTCGCCGCCCGCGGCTACTGGCTGCTGTTCGCGGTCGACGCGGGCTCGATGCTCGCGTACGCGCTGGTGGTGGCGGTCCGCCTGCCGGAGCCCGAGCGCATGACGACCCGGCCCAGGTCCGAGGGGAAGAAGGACGGCATCGGCTACGGAGTGGTCCTCCGCGACCGCCTCGCCCTCCTCCTGCTCCCGCTCTTCGGCGTCCAGCTCTTCGTGTACTCGCTCACCGAGGTCGCCCTGCCGCTCGCCGTCCGCGACAGCGGCCTCTCGCCGGCGGTGTACGGGGCGATGGCGGCGGTCAACGCGATCATGGTGGTGGGTCTGCAGCCCTTCGTGACGGCCCGGCTGTCCCGGTTCCCGCAGCTGGCCGTACAAGGCGCGGGCGGCACCCTGATCGCGGTGGGGGTGGCGCTCACCGGCCTCGCGGACGGCATCGCCGGCTACACGGTGTCGGTCGTCGTCTGGTCCCTGGGCGAGGTCGTCGTCGCCGGCATCGCCGCCGGCGTTGTCGCCAACCTGGCCCCGGCCCACGCCCGGGGCCGCTACCAGGGGGCCTTCAGCTGGACCTGGGGGGTGGCCCGCTTCGCGGCGCTCACGGTGGGCGTCGCGACCTACACGGCCGTCGGCCCGGCGGCCCTGTGGTGGACGGCCCTGGTGGCGGGAACCGTGACGGCGGCGGCGACGGCGGCGCTGACGAACCGGGTCAGGGCGCGTATGGCCCACGATCTCGCGGCATGACCGCGGCGGGTCACTTCCCCCCGGCAAGGGTGTGGGCCACGAGCGCGTTGGCGTGCCCGTGGCCAAGACCGTGCTCGGCCTTCAGCCAGGCGACGAGCTCCATGTGCTGGGTGAGCGGCGAGGAACGGATGAGCTCCTGCCACTCGGAGACCGGCCGGCCGTACTTCTTCTCGATGGAGGGGAAGTAGCTGGCGGGACCCTTGACGACGTTCTCGGCCATGAAGCTCTCCTGGGCGGTGGGGGCATCTGCGAAGTACGACCCGCACCTCACCCGAAACTCATCGCCCCCGGCAGGATCAATCCCGCCGGATGTGCTCAGGATCGATGTGCCGCCGCACCATCGGAACGGAGGCCACCCCGGCCGCGAGCAGCACCCCCAGCGCACAGGCGAACAGCAACGGCAGCCCTTCCCAGTCCCAGTGCACCTCGCCACCCCCGGTGATCAGATAACTGGACTCGGCAAGCCACCCGGTGACGATCGCCGCCCCCAGCCCCACCACCAGCGGCAGCGACACCTGCACCACCTGCACCACCCGCAACGTCCCGGCCCGAGCCCCCAACAAGGCAAGCGCGGTCACCTGCCCCCGCCGCTCCATGGCCCGATCGGCCACGGACACGACAAAGGCAGCCACCCCGATGACGAGCCCGAGCACCATGCCGACGGCGAGAAGACTGCGGATCACGGTGAGCTGAGCGAGAGCGTCGATGACGATGCCGACGGGATCGACGGTGGAGGTGGGCGCGACGGCCCCGATACCGTCGAGGACGGACCGGACGGTGCCGGGGTCGGCGTCGCTGACAAGAACGAGGCTGCCCTCTGCCGGGGTAAGACCTGAAGGAACCAGCGACGGTGGGATGACCAAGCTTGGTCCGAAGAAGTATGAGGGCTGGTAGGCCCGGACCGTGACACTCTCCTTGGGGACAGTGACGTCGAACTTGCGTCCATTGCTCAGGAGGAACGGAAAACTTGTTCCCGGTACGGAGTCTGCGTCGATGGAGAAGTTTTCATCCTTGATTCGGAGCACCTTGTTCTCGACGCAACCCTTCACCTTCTCTACGAAGACGGCAAGTTGCTGACATGTTGCAACCACGGCGTATGTGCTGGGAGCGTCGACATCATGGGATGCGCTCCATGAACGCGAATACATCGCATGGGTCTGTACACCTGCGACCTCGGACACCTCGTGCCGCTGGCTGGCACTCAAGTGACTGAACGGAAGACCGTACTCCTGGACCGGATGGGTGGAGCGGCTCACTTGATCCAGCTCGACGAGCACACCTTGAGTGAGCGAGGCTCCGAAGACCAGCAGTACGAGACCCGTGGTCACCCTCAACGATGAGCCCGGATCGACTTCCGTACGCCGCATCGCCAAGGCCATCGGCAGTGTCTTGGCTGTTCCCGCCAGCCGCCGTGCCAGCCACGCCGTGATCGGCGCGAGCCCGAATACGAGTCCCGCACCGGTCAACAGGACGGCTCCAGGCACCAGGACGGAATTGGCGGACCCACCGGAGGGGTCGCGTCCCATCACGCTGAGCAGGCAGTAACCCGCGATGACCCCGACCCCCGGGATCAGCAGCAGCATCCCCATCTTCTTCGGGGGTTGCAGCTCCCCGGTCCGCCGCACACTGATCGGCGACAGAGCGGCCCGGCGCGCGCTGTACTGCCCCACGATCCAGGCGAGCGCCGGACAGCCCAGCAGGCACACGACAAGGGTGAAGACCGACGGCCGGCCGTCCGCTGGATACCAGTGAAGTCCAGGCAGCCCCACATGCGCCATGACTTCATTGGTTGCGAGGTACCCCATGAGTCCGAGGACGGCTCCGACCGAGGCTGCGGCAACGCTTTCCCCTGCATTGACTCTCAGCGTGTCTTTCTGGCTGAGCCCGACGAGCCGGAGGGCGGCGAGCCGCCGTGCGCGCGTTTCGCCTGAGAGCCGTGCGCAGACGGAGAGGAAGATGACGAGGGGAAGCAGCACGATGCACCCGAGGGTGAATCGGAGAATGGTGAGGGTCGACGGTTCGACGATCTCTCGCGATGGCCAGCCGGTGCCGAAGCCGCCCAGCTCCTCTGCTTCGGTCAACTCGGCCGGCGTGGTGCCGATGTACGCGTACAGGTCCTGGGCGTCGCCCAATCCCTCCGGTGCGATGGTTCCGGTTACGCGACCGGGGACAAGTCCGGCTGCCCTCGGATTGGAGGCCAGAACCTCGGAGAGCCTCGGTGAAACGACCGCCTCTCCGGCCTGCGGAAGCCTCTCGAGCCCGGGGGGTACGGGAGTGGGGCCATGGCCTTTCCGTGCGACGAAGACGCGGTGCAGCGGTTGCGATCCGTAGGGATCCCGGAATTCTTGGTACAGGACGTTGCCGGTACCGGAATCTGGTTGCCGTGCCGCCGTGCGCGCGTCGTGAGCGGTGAGGATCGACGGGATGGTGAGGACGGCGGCAAGGCACGCCACTCCGAGCGCCGAGCCGAGCGCCATCAGGAGGAAGCGGGCCCGTCCTCGGCGCCCACTGCCCCACACCAGGCGCATCCCGAGGAGAAACGGGTTCACACCGCCACCCGTTGGGCCAGAACGCCGTCCGTCATCGTGTACTGCGTATCGGCCTTGCCGGCCACGTCGGCGTCGTGGGTGACGATGACGACGGCCGTCTTCTGCCTTCGTGCCAGCTGCAGGAACTCGTCCAGCACGGCATCGGCATTGGCGCTGTCGAGCGCCCCGGTCGGCTCGTCCGCGAACACCACGTCCGGCCGGTGGACCAGGGCCCGCGCGACTGCCACGCGCTGACTCTGGCCACCGGACAACTTCGAGGTCCTGCGCCGCAACAGATCGCCCATGCCGAGCCGCCCCAGCACCTGCGCCGCCATCGCATGGGCATGCGACTTACTGATCCCGGCAAGCCGGAGGGGAAGCGCCGCGTTCTCCTCGACGGTCAGCTCCGGCAGCAGCTCGCCGTACTGGAAGACGAAGCCGAGGCGCGTACGGCGCAGCGCGCTCAACTCACCGTCGGGAAGGGTGGAGAGTCGCACTCCGTCGAAGGTCACGCAGCCGTTGCTCGGGGGCAGGACTCCCGCGAGGCAGTACAACAGTGACGACTTCCCTGATCCGCTGCTGCCCATGATGGCGGCCACTTCGCCGCGCTTGAGAGTGAAGTCGGCGCTACTGACGGCCTGCTCGGTGCCGTAGAAGAGATCCACGCCCTCGGCGCGGAGAATGACGTCCATCGTGTTCCGCACTCCCTATGCAGAAGGGGAGCCGCTGGTCGACGGCTCCCCGAACCATTGACTGCTAGCGGCGCTTGAAGGACTGGACGGGCGAGCAGTTGTTCGGCCGAAGCGCCCCGCGGTCCCGGCACACTCGCATGTCAGCCGAATTGGTGTAGCGAGTCGCTCCGTCGTAGACGGATTTGTCCAGCGGGACGGTGCGCTTCTGTACGCCCTTGAACCGCTGCCAGCCGTAGGAGTGCGGCCTCACCTCCAGGTAGATGTTGTGGCCGTCGTTTTCATTTAGGTCACGCAACGAACCCTTGAAGTGGAAGGCGCCGCGCTTCTCCCCAGCGGGCTCCCACCGGTACCGCACCTTCTCGAATTGGGCGCCCTCGGTTGACACAGCCTGCCCGAGGGAGTGCCACGAGTCCGCCACTGCCACCCCCATCCCCCCAACGAACAGCCCCACGGCCACCGCCGCCGTAGCCAACTTCCTCATGGACAACCCCTGTTTGATGTGCCGACTGGTCATCACAGAAAGTATCGGCATCACTACACACCGGTGGCCGCAGTAACGTCCCTCCCTTCGATCACCCCCCGATCCAGTGAACGGAGCCTCCTCAGGGTGCCCACGGCGACGGCACGTCCCCGTAGGAGTGATCACCGGTGCGCCTGCGTGAAGGAGGTGCCGGTGGCTTCGAGGAGGCGCGCATGCGTCCTTCCTCTCTCCCCTTGCCTCCCCCCGCCTCCCGCTCCTCGCGACTGCGCCGCGCCCTCGTGTCGTTGGCGGCCGCCGTCGCAGGCGCCGCGTCGAGGCCTGTGGTTCCGTCATCACGGCACCGCTCGCCCGGCCCGTGGCCGCCGACGCCCCGTGTCCCAGCCCCGACCCGGTCGTGTGCCGGGTCCGCGTCCTGCCGATGGGCAATCCCCTCGGCCCCACCGCCGACCAGCTCTACATCAAGTACGGGTCCTGGCAGCAGGTGATCGACGCGTCCATGCGGACCAGCTACGCCGTCGACCGCGAGCTCAGCCTGGAGTACCGCCCCTGCCCCGTGTAGAGGCAGGCGTACGCCGGAGGGCCGGACCGCATCGAGCGGTCCGGCCCTCCGGCGTGTGGCGGGATGCGCGGACGGACCGTCCACGCACGCGCGTACCCGGTGTTACTCCGAGGCGCCATCGCCCGCGGGGGCGACCCATTCGACGAGCTGGACGACGACACCATTGGGGTCGGTCAGCTGGAAGAGGCGCTCGCCCCAGGGCTCTTCGCGCAGCGGCATCGTGATGGGGGCGCCCGCGGCACGCAGTCGGGCCTCCTCCGCGGCGAGGTCGGTGACGGTGAACGCCAGGATCAGACCGGCCGCCTGCTGGTCCCGCTGCTCGGGCGGGAGGACGTCGGTACCGCGACGGAGCAGCACGATGTCGACGGCGGCGTCCTCACGGGTCAGCGAGGCGAAGCCGTCGGCAGCCATGGCGACCTGGTAGCCGAGGTGGGTGGTGAGGAACTCCCGGGAGGCGTCCACGTCGGCGACGGTGAGGGAGAGGGTGGAGGTAGAGACGTTCACGGCAGCTCCTCGGCGGTAGGGCATGGCGGGCGACGGGCGGCAGGCGCGTAGATACGTAGAGAGGTACGCAGCCGGCGTGGATACGTGCGTCAGGGCGGGCGTCAGTACGTGCGGCGCGGCGCGTGGAACCGGTTCCGGGCGGGGGCCTGGCGGTTTCCGGTGCGCGGCAGTTCGCGGGCTGGGCGCGGAGTGGCGCGCACCGGACCGGCCTCCTGGGTGAGGGTGGCGCCGAGCTTGACGGTGGGGAACGGGGCGGCCGGGGAGGTGGTGGCGCTCAGCTTTCGCATGCACGGTCTCCGATCTCGTCCTACGGGGCGATTTTTGCAACGGACGTAACTTTACGCACAGCGCAGAGCATGCGTCAAGCATAATTTTGCACTCGGGGTAAGATTCGCCCATGGGTATCGAGAGTATGGGGCTCCGTGAGTCCAAGAAGCAGGAGACCAGGCAGCTGATCTCCGACCACGCCACCCGGCTCTTCATCGAGCAGGGCTTCGAGCGGACGACCATCGCCGAGATCGCCACGGCGGCCCGCGTCGCCAAGAAGACGGTCACCAACTACTTCCCGCGGAAGGAGGACCTGGCTCTCGACCACCACGAGGCGTTCACGGCGAGCCTGGCCCGCGCGGTCGCCGACCGGGCAGGCGGTGAGTCGGCGCTCGCCGCCCTGCGGCGGGAGTTCGTCGCCGCGGTCGAGCAGTGCGACCCCGTCGCGGGCTTCGCCGGCCCGGAGTTCGCCCGCATGATCGCCGACAGCCCCACCCTGACCGCCCGCCTGCGCGAACTGCACGACCAGCGTGAGGAGGCCCTCGCCGCGGCGCTCGCGGACGGCACCCCCGCCGACGCGCCGGCCATCGCCCCCCGGGCCGCCGCCGCGCTCCTCGCGGCCGGCCACCGCCTGCTGTTCCAGCGCATCCAGGAACTCACCCTGGCCGGCGAGCCCAACGAACGGATCGCGGCCACCGTGGCCCCGGAGGCGGCGTACGTCTTCGACACGCTCGCCACCGGCCTCGGCGACACGAAGGCCTGACCACCCCGCCAACGCCGAAGGGCCCCACCGCGAACGGTGGGGCCCTTCAACGAATTGCCCGGTGAGAGCAATGGCGGAGGATACGAGATTCGAACTCGTGAGGGGTTGCCCCCAACACGCTTTCCAAGCGTGCGCCCTAGGCCACTAGGCGAATCCTCCGCCGCAAACAATACAAGACGTTGAGGGGTGCTCGCGAACGTGATCCAGAAGAAGGATCCGCGGCCGACGGCCGGGGGCGGCGGGGGCCTGGGATCGGGTACCCTTGGCGGAGCCCCTCACGCGGTGCTATCTGACTGAACTCCCCCAGGGCCGGAAGGCAGCAAGGGTAGGTCGGCTCTGGCAGGTGCGTGGGGGGCGCTTGCGTTCCCGGCGGTTCCAGGACCCAACGGCTCCAGGAACCGGCGGCTCCAGGTACGTACCCCCTCCCGAGCCCCACCCCAGTGGCGGTTTTTCCCGGGTTGTCGGTGGGCGCCTATAACCTCGTACATGTGTCGTCTCTCGCGCTCTACCGCCGCTATCGCCCCGAGTCCTTCGCCGAGGTCATCGGGCAGGAGCATGTCACCGACCCGTTGCAGCAGGCCCTGCGGAACAACCGGGTCAATCACGCGTACCTGTTCAGCGGGCCCCGTGGGTGTGGCAAGACGACCAGTGCGCGGATTCTGGCGCGGTGTCTGAACTGCGAGCAGGGCCCCACGCCGACCCCGTGCGGGGAGTGCCAGTCCTGCCGTGACCTCGCGCGGAACGGGCCGGGGTCGATCGACGTCATCGAGATCGACGCCGCCTCGCACGGTGGTGTGGACGACGCCCGTGACCTGCGGGAGAAGGCCTTCTTCGGGCCCGCGTCCAGCCGGTACAAGATCTACATCATCGACGAGGCCCACATGGTCACCTCGGCGGGCTTCAACGCCCTCCTGAAGGTGGTCGAGGAGCCGCCGGAGCACCTCAAGTTCATCTTCGCGACGACCGAACCCGAGAAGGTCATCGGGACGATCCGGTCCCGGACCCATCACTACCCCTTCCGGCTCGTGCCGCCCGGCACCCTGCGGGAGTACCTGGGCGAGGTCTGCGGGCACGAGGGCATTCCCGTCGAGGACGGGGTGCTGCCGCTCGTCGTGCGCGCGGGCGCCGGGTCCGTGCGTGACTCGATGTCCGTCATGGACCAGCTCCTGGCCGGCGCCGCGGCCGACGGTGTGACATACGCCATGGCCACCTCCCTGCTCGGCTATACGGACGGCTCGCTGCTGGACTCCGTCGTCGAGGCCTTCGCCGCCGGGGACGGGGCCGCCGCCTTCGAGGTCGTCGACCGGGTCATCGAGGGCGGCAACGATCCGCGCCGGTTCGTCGCCGACCTCCTCGAGCGGCTGCGCGACCTGGTGATCCTGGCCGCCGTGCCGGACGCCGCCGAGAAGGGGCTCATCGACGCCCCCGTCGACGTGATCGAGCGCATGCAGGCCCAGGCCTCCGTGTTCGGCGCCGCCGAGCTCAGCAGGGCCGCCGACCTCGTCAACAGCGGACTGACCGAGATGCGGGGCGCCACCTCGCCCCGGCTCCAGCTGGAGCTGATCTGCGCGCGCGTGCTGCTGCCCGCCGCCTTCGACGACGAGCGTTCCGTCCAGGCGCGCCTCGACCGGCTGGAGCGCGGGGCGTCCGCCGCGCCCGCGCCCGTCTTCACGCCCGGCCCTCCCGCGCCCGCCATGGGGTACGTGCCCGGGCCCGACGCCCACACCCCGATGGCCCCGCCCCCGCCCGCGCAAGCCTCGCAGGCACCTCCGGCACCCCAGGCACCTCCGGCACCGCAGGCCCCCGCCCCCCCTCCCGTGCAAGCGCAGCGCCCCGAGCCCGCCGCTCAGGCTCCCGCCGCGCCCCGGCCCGGTGCCTGGCCGGGTGCCGCCACTCCCGGCGGCGGCGCCCCCGGCGCCTGGCCCGGCGCCTCGGCCGCGACGGCCCCGGCTCCGGCCGCTCCCGCGCCCGCTCCCGTGCAGGCGCAGCCGACCCCCGCCCCGGCGTCCACCGGCGGCGGGGACATTGCCCAGGTGCGGAACCTCTGGCCGCAGATCCTCGACGCCGTCAAGAACCGGCGGCGCTTCACCTGGATCCTGCTCAGTCAGAACGCCCAGGTCGCGGGCTTCGACGGCACGACCCTCCAGCTCGGCTTCCTCAACGCCGGGGCGAGGGACAACTTCGCCAGCAGTGGCAGCGAGGACGTCCTGAAGCAGGCCCTCGCCGAGCAGTTCCACGTGAACTGGAAGATCGAGGCGATCATCGACCCCTCGGGCGGCGCCTCGCCGCCGCCCGCCGCCACCGGTTTCGGCGGCTCGGGCGGCACCGGGGGCTTCAGCAGCGGCTCGGGAGGCTTCGGCGGCGGTCGGCCGCAGCCGCCCGCCCCGGCGCAGTCCTTCCAGCAGGGCCCGCCGTCCGGACCCGCTCCGGCGCAGGCCCCGGCCGCGCCCGTTCCCTCCTTCCCGCAGGCGTCGGCGCCGGCCGCGACGCACGCCCCCGCGCCCGCGTACACGCCGCCCGCGCCGCAGCCCGTGGCGCCCGAGGACGACGTACCGGAGGAGGACGATCCGGACCTCGTGGACTCCGCGCTCTCGGGGCACGATCTGATCGTGCGCGAGCTCGGAGCGACCGTTGTGGAGGAATACACGAACGAGTAGGGGCGTCTCGCTCGGTGGCCCGCACAAGGGGCATCCCGGTCGGCGGGCTACTCTGGCTGGCGTGAAGGTCCTCGTCATCGGCGGCGGCGCCCGCGAACACGCCCTGTGCCGCTCTCTCTCCCTCGATCCCGACGTCACCGCTCTGCACTGCGCGCCCGGCAACGCCGGAATCGCGGAGGTCGCCGAGCTGCACGCCGTCGACCAGCTGGACGGCGAGGCCGTCGCGCGCCTCGCCACCGAGCTCGGTGCCGAACTGGTCGTCGTCGGCCCGGAGGCCCCGCTCGTCGCCGGTGTCGCCGACGCCGTCCGCGCGGTCGGCATCCCCGCCTTCGGCCCGTCGCGGGAGGCCGCGCAGCTGGAGGGCTCCAAGGCGTTCGCCAAGGACGTCATGGCCGGCGCCGGGGTTCCCACCGCCCGCAGCTACGTCTGTACGACCCCGGAGGAGATCGACGAGGCGCTCGACGCCTTCGGTGCCCCCTACGTGGTGAAGGACGACGGCCTCGCCGCCGGCAAGGGCGTCGTCGTCACCGACGACCTCGCGCAGGCACGGGAGCACGCGCTCGCGTGCGACCGGGTCGTCATCGAGGAGTTCCTGGACGGCCCCGAGGTCTCCCTCTTCGCGATCACCGACGGCGTCACCGTCCTCCCGCTCAAGCCCGCGCAGGACTTCAAGCGCGCGCTCGACGGCGACGAGGGCCCGAACACCGGCGGCATGGGCGCCTACTCGCCGCTGCCGTGGGCCGACCCGAAGCTGGTCGACGAGGTCCTCGCGACCGTCCTCCAGCCGACGGTCGACGAACTGCGCCGCCGCGGCACGCCGTTCTCCGGTCTGCTGTACGCGGGTCTGGCGATCACAAGCCGCGGCGTACGGGTCATCGAGTTCAACGCGCGCTTCGGCGACCCCGAGACCCAGGTGGTCCTGGCCCGGCTGAAGACCCCGCTGGCGGGCGTCCTGCTGAACTCCGCCAACGGCACCCTGGACGACCAGGCCCCGCTGAGCTGGAGCGACGACGCCGCCGTCACCGTGGTCATCGCCTCCCACAACTACCCGGACACCCCGCGCACCGGCGACCCGATCGAGGGCCTGGACGAGGTCGCGGAGAAGGACGCCCCCCACGCGTACGTGCTCCACGCCGGTACGAAGCGGGACGGCGACGCGATCGTGAGCGCGGGTGGCCGTGTCCTCTCGGTCACCGCCACCGGAACGGACCTGGCGCAGGCCCGCGAGCGCGCGTACGCGGCGGTCGGGCGCATCCGCCTTGACGGTTCCCAGCACCGTACGGACATCGCGCGCAAGGCCGCCGAAGCCTGACGGCGCCGCTGATTTCTCGCGCGGCCGTGCGGTGAACCGTACGGCCGCGCGAGCGCCATCACCTTTGCCCAAAGCCATTCCATCGAGTGACGACTCGGCCATCCGGATGACGTCCGCCACAGCCCCAACTAGGGTGCGGCGAAGGCGTTCCGGCACTTGGCCCACCGGCATTGCGATGTCAGTGGCGGGTGCCACAGTGGGGGAGTGAGCAACACCGCCACAGGCAGTCCCGACGAGGGCAGGAGGGGGTGATGTACGGCGTGTCCGGTACTGGTGCCGTTGTCGGCGAGGAGTGGGGCGTGCGCGCCGCGCGCTCCCGGGCCCTCGGCGTCCTCCGGGTCCGCGGCAGGGCCCTAGGCCTCGCCGTCCTCCCGGCCGCCGTCGCCGTCGTCCTGTACGCGGGCGGGGTCACCGGCCATTTCACCGGCCCCGGCTGGGACGCGGCCCGCTGGGTGGTGACCGTCCTCGCGGTCCTCGTCCTCCTCGCCGCCACGGCCGTCGCGCTCGTCGTCGCACGGGCCCGTCCGGCCGCGACGCCGACGGTGGAGCTCTCCGAGAGCGCCGCCCCCGATCTCTACCGGCTCGTCCGGGACCTGGCCGACCGGCTCGACGTTCCGGCACCCGCGGCGATAGCCCTGACGCCGGACTGCGACAGCTGGCTGGAGGACCGCACCCACCGGGCCCACCGCTCGCGGCGCACGTCCGGCGGGGACGGCGAGGGAGACGGCGCCCCGGTCCTCGTCATAGGTTCGCCCTTCCTGTGGTGGATGCGCGTCGGTGAACTGCGCGCGGTCCTCGCCCCCGTCGTCGCCGGTACGGGCCCGGCCGCACACCCCGACATAGCCGCCGCCCGCCGCTTCGTCCGAGGCCTGGACGCCGCCGTGGCCGTGCCCACGACGCCCGGCCTCGACCCGTTCCGCAGACTCGGCGCCCACGGCGTCGGGCAGGTCGCCCGCGTCCTGCTGCGTGCCTGTCGCGGGCACGCGGCCGAGATGGAGCGCGGGGTCGCCGTCGCCGGCTCGGAGCGCGCCCAGGCGGTGGACTACGGCGTACGGATCGTCGCGCAGGAGCAGGTCGGCCTGGCATACGCGGGCTGGGACCGCCTCCTGACCCGGGTCGCGCTGCCCGCGTGGCGCATGGGCCGCTGGCCCGCCCGCCTTGACGCGGGCGTGGTCTCCGCCCTGACCGAGCTCTCCCGCAGGGACCGGCTCGCGGACGGATTCTCGTCCCGCCTCGGCGAGCGCCCCGCCTGCGACCTCCTGGAGGAGCCGGGAGCGGTCGACGAGGCCACCTCGCTGCTCGCCGCCCGTCTCTTCCACGGTGGTCCCGCCGAACCGGGCCCCGACTGGTCGCCGGTGGAGTGGAGCCAGTACCCGGAGGAGGTCGTCGACCGGAAGTGGCGCACCGACGCGGCCCGGCTGCACCAGGTCCTCGACGCCCTCGGCGTGGCCGGCTCGACCGCCGGAGCCCGGTCCGCCACGGAGGGCCCGACCCTGACCCGGGTGATCGACCACCTGTCCACGGCCGACGCCACTACAGCCGCCGAGCCGTCGACCGCCACCGATCCATCGACCGCCACCGATCCGACGCCCGCCACCGAGCCGTCGACTGCTGCCGCCCAGCCGTCGACCGCCACCGAGCCGACGCCCGCTGCCGCCGAGCCGCCGGCCTGCCCCTCGCACGCACCCGGGCCGCCCGTCGCCGACTCCGCCCCCCGTGCCGCGACCGACCCCGGCCCCACGGACCGCGACCACCGCGGCCCCGACCCTATCGGCCGGACGGGCCCGACTGACCTCACCAGTCCCATCGACCTCACCGGTCCCACCGACCCCCACGACCTCCCGCTCCCCGACGAAGACCCCGTCAACCCCGCCGCCGAAGCGCTCGCGGCCGCGCTCAGCGCCCTCCTTGCCCGCGAGGAGGCCGCGAGAGAGGCGCGAGTCGCCGCCACCACCGCGACCACGACGACCACCGCCCCCCCGACCGCACCGGCCACAACGACCCCACCAAACCCGCCGACCCCACCGCCCACACCCACGAGCGAGCCCGCCCCCAAGTCCGCGGAGAAGAGCGACCGGACCGCCGCCCCGCCGCCCCCGGTGGTCGTCAGCGGCCCCGACGGGCCCCTGCCGCTCTTCCCGCTCCAGCCGCCCCGTTCCGGCCGCGATCTGCTCGCCGACCACGTCACCGCGATGGTCTGCTGCGCGGCCGTGGACACCGCCGAGGCCGCCCCCGGCCTGGACTGGCTCGACGGGCCAGCCCTCCTGGTCGGCGGCGAGCGGGCGGCGGACCTCGGTCCCCGCGTCCTCGCCCTCGTCGAGGACGGCGATCCGGAGCCGCTGCGGATCTGGCTGGCCCGCACGGGCGTCCGCCCGGAGAAGCCCGTACGCCTGGTCTGAGGGCCCCTGGAAGCGCGTGAACGACCGCCGATTCCGGAGCGCCGGCTTCCACTCTCGTCAATTCACGACGAACGGTGACGGAGTGCGTGCGTTATGTGATGTGCTGGAGACCGCCACTGACAGAGGCACGAACCAGCGGCACAACCAGAAGCACATCCGAGACACGCATCAGAGGCACTGACCAGCCGACCCGGGGGAGTCGAGGGAGGGGCGCACCATGGGGGCGGACCAGATCAGGCGCTGGGAGTCGGGCGCGCTCGCGCACGCCGTCAGCGATCCCTTCGGTCAGGGCCCGCTGCCCTGGCTGCGCGGCTCCGAGAACTACTTCGACGACACCGGCCAGATGGTCCCCTGGTACGCGGACGAGATCCTGGCCCGGGGCGGCAGCGGCGGCCCGCGCACGGCCGACGACGTCCGGCGCCAGATCAAGGGCTTCGCGTCCGACGGGGCCGTGGCACCGGGCGAGTCGATCGACTTCCACATCACGGTGGACCCTCCGCAGCAGTTCTCGGTCGACATCTATCGGATCGGTCACTACGGCGGCGACGGCGCCGCGAAGATCACCACCAGTCCGCGGCTCCACGGGATCGTCCAGCCGGCCCCGCTCACCGCCGACCGCACGGTCTCCTGCCACCACTGGTGGCAGTCGTGGCGGCTGCAGGTCCCCACCTACTGGTCCATCGGCGCGTATGTCGCGGTCCTCACCACCGTCGACGGCTACCGCTCCCACATCCCCTTCACGGTCCGCGACGACCACCCGGCCGATCTGCTCCTCGTCCTCCCGGACGTGACCTGGCAGGCGTACAACCTCTATCCCGAGGACGGCCGCACGGGCGCCAGCCTGTACCACGCCTGGGACGAGGACGGCCGGCTGCTCGGCGAGGAGGAGGCGGCCGTCACCGTCTCCTTCGACCGTCCGTACGCGGGCGCGGGGCTGCCGCTCCACGTCGGGCACGCGTACGACTTCATCCGCTGGGCCGAGCGGTACGGCTACGACCTGGCGTACGCGGAGACCCGCGACCTGCACGCGGGCCGGGTCGACCCGACCCGCTACCGGGGACTGGTCTTCCCGGGGCACGACGAGTACTGGTCGGCGCCGATGCGCAGGACCGTCGAACTCGCCCGCGACCAGGGCACGTCGCTTGTCTTCCTCTCGGCCAACACCATGTACTGGCAGGTGGAGCTCGGCCCTTCGCCGTCCGGGGTGCCGGACCGGCTCCTCACCTGCCGGAAGCGGCGCGGCCCGGGCCGTCCCGCGCTCTGGCGCGAGGTCGACCGGCCCGAGCAGCAGCTCCTCGGCATCCAGTACGCGGGCCGGGTGCCCGAACCGCACCCGCTGGTCGTGCGGAACGCCGAGCACTGGCTCTGGGAGGCCACCGGAGCCGGGGACGGCGACGAGCTTCCCGGCCTGGTCGCGGGCGAGGCCGACCGCTACTTCCCGCGCACCGCGCTCCCCGAGCACCAGGGCCGCATCCTGCTCGCCCACTCGCCCTACCGGGACGGCGACGGGGCGCTGCGCCACCAGGAGACCTCGCTCTACCGGGCTCCCTCAGGGGCCTGGGTCTTCGCCTCCGGCACGTTCGCCTGGTCACCGGCGCTGGACCGGCCGGGCCATGTCGACGCCAGGGTCCAGCGCGCCACCGCGAACCTTCTCGACCGGATCTGTAAGAGGGACTGACCGGGGCTGACCAGGACTGCCCGGGCCCGCCCGCCGCCGACCGGCCACGGTGCGAGAGAATCGAAGCGCTCCTGGATCAACCTACGCGGAGGAACCGTGTCCGGATTCGTAGAAAAGCCCGAGCCTGTCCAGGTCCCGGGCCTCACCCATCTCCACACGGGCAAGGTGCGTGACCTGTACCGGAACGAGGCCGGTGACCTCGTGATGGTGGCGAGCGACCGCATGTCCGCGTACGACTGGGTCCTTCCCACCGAGATCCCCGACAAGGGCCGGGTCCTCACCCAGCTCTCCCTGTGGTGGTTCGACCGGCTCGCCGACCTCGCCCCGCACCACGTGCTCTCGACGGACCTCCCGGCCGGCGCCCCCGCCGACTGGGCGGGCCGCACCCTGGTGTGCAAGTCGCTGAACATGGTCCCGGTCGAGTGCGTGGCCCGCGGCTACCTGACCGGCTCCGGCCTGGTCGAGTACGAGGAGTCCCGCACGGTCTGCGGCCTCGCGCTCCCCGAGGGCCTGCGCGACGGCTCCGAGCTGCCCGCCCCGATCTTCACCCCGGCCACCAAGGCCGCCGTCGGCGACCACGACGAGAACGTGTCGTACGAGGAGGTCGCCCGTCAGGTCGGCGCGGAGACCGCCGCCCGGCTGCGGCAGACCACGCTCGCCGTCTACAGCCGCGCCCGGGACATCGCGCGCGAGCGCGGGATCATCCTGGCCGACACCAAGTTCGAGTTCGGCTTCGACGGCGAGTCCCTGGTGCTCGCCGACGAGGTCCTGACCCCGGACTCCTCGCGCTTCTGGCCGGCCGACCAGTGGGAGCCGGGCCGCGCCCAGCCCTCGTACGACAAGCAGTTCGTCCGGGACTGGCTGACCTCCCCGGCCTCCGGCTGGGACCGCAGGAGCGAGCAGCCGCCGCCGCCGCTCCCGCAGGACATCGTGGACGCCACGCGCGCCAAGTACCTGGAGGCGTACGAGCTGCTGACCGGCAAGACCTGGTCCGACAGCTTCTAGGCAGCTTCCGGGCGCGGGACGGGAGAACGAGAAAGCCCCCGGTCATTCGACCGGGGGCTTCTTCATGGAGCGGACGACGAGATTCGAACTCGCGACCCTCACCTTGGCAAGGTGATGCTCTACCAACTGAGCCACGTCCGCATGCGCCGTAGCGCGGAGCCAACTATACCCAACGTTCCGGGTGCGTGGCACACCCGGCCGATGTGGGGCTCTTCACAGGCTCTCCGGAGTCTGTGAAGGGGTTTTCTGGGGCTCTCCGGGTACGACGAAGGCCCCGGTTCCTGAGAACCGGGGCCTTCGCACTCCTGAGCGGACGACGAGATTCGAACTCGCGACCCTCACCTTGGCAAGGTGATGCTCTACCAACTGAGCCACGTCCGCATTGCTGCCGCTCAGCTTTCACTGGGCGGTGCGAGCACTACTCTACCTGATCCACAAGAGTGGTCCGGTCGAGCGATGCAGAGCGGGTGACAGGAATTGCACACTGCGCCTTCCCCCTGGAAGGGGGATGTTCTGCTACTGAACTACACCCGCACGCTGCGTGAGGTTCGGCTTTGCGGCCTTGCCCCTCGGCGTGATCCAGACTCTACCGGATCATGGGGGGTGTCATGCAAATCGGCTCGGCGCGAGGCTCGGGGCGGGGTCGGCCCCGCCCCGGCCCGAGGCTCGCGCCGAGCCGGAGCCGCGTTCAGCTCGCCTCGCGGAAGGCCTCGTAGACCCGCTTCGGGATCCGCCCGCGGGCCGGCACCTCCATCTTGTTGGACTGCGCCCAGGCCCGGACCGCCGCCGGATCGGGGGCGAGGGAGGTGTGGGTGTACGTCTCCGCCGAGGCGCTCCGGGTGGCCGCGGCCCTGGCCGGCAGCTTGCGGCCCGCGGCGAGGTACGGCGCGAGAGCCTTGCGGAGTTTCTTTGCATTGGCAGCATTCAGGTCGATCTCGTACATCTTCCCGTCAAGACCGAACGCGACCGTTTCAGCCGCTTCTCCGCCGTCCATGTCGTCGGAGAGAGTGACCACCACACGCTGAGCCACGGATATCGGTCCTTTCCTGCGGCCGGCGCCGCGGAGAGTGCGCTTGTGGCGCCTCTGACGTGCGGCGATGTCGGCCTTACGGCTGTTCCGGGACAATACTGCTTTCTTTCGGATTCCTTTGTACAGCGGCAGGCGTCGCATTGTGAAGCCCTGGCAATTGTTTCAGCGTGTCCCGGTGCAATGAGGTCCGCGATATTTCACTCGAATTTTGCGTGGGTGGGCTCGCGCGTGGGCATGCGTGGTGTTCGTGTGCGGAGACCCCCTGTGACCTGGCTTTTGTAGGATCCTTCAGATCTCTACCCGCGTAGAATTTGGAGGCAGGTACGCTGAGGGAACCGCCCACGCAACACACCACCGGGAGTGCCAGTGGCACGCGTCGTAGTCGACGTCATGCTCAAGCCGGAGATCCTCGACCCTCAGGGGCAGGCGGTGCAGCGTGCACTGCCCCGCCTGGGATTCGCCGGAATCGCCGACGTCCGCCAGGGGAAGCGCTTCGAGTTGGAGGTGGAGGGACCGGTCGACGACGCCGCCCTCGCCCGCATCCATGAGATGGCCGAAACCTTCCTTGCCAACACCGTGATCGAAGACTTCATCGTGAAGGTGGAGTCGTGACCGCACGCATCGGCGTCGTCACGTTCCCCGGAACGCTCGACGACCAGGACGCGCTGCGTGCAGCCCGCCTCGCGGGGGCCGAGCCCGTCTCGCTGTGGCACCGCGACAAGGACCTCAAGCAGGTCGACGCCGTGGTCCTCGCCGGCGGCTTCTCCTACGGCGACTACCTGCGGGCCGGAGCCATCTCCCGCTTCTCGCCGGTGATGGAGACGATCATCGAGCAGGCGAAGGCGGGCATGCCCGTCCTCGGTATCTGCAACGGCTTCCAGATCCTCACCGAGGCCCATCTGCTGCCGGGCGCGATGCTGCGCAACAACCACCTCCACTTCATCTGCCGCGACCAGAAGCTGCGGGTGGAGAACGCGGAGACCGCCTGGACCTCGGACTACACCGAGGGCCAGGAGATCGAGGTCCCGCTCAAGAACATGGACGGCCGGTACGTCGCCGACGAGCGTGTCCTCGACGAGCTGGAGGCCGAGGGGCGAGTGGCCTTCCGCTATCTCGACGTGAACCCCAACGGCTCGCTGCGTGACATCGCGGGCATCACCAACGCCGCGGGCAACGTGGTCGGCCTCATGCCGCACCCCGAGCACGCCGTCGAGCCGCTGGTCGGCACCGGCAAGACGGACGGCCTCGGTTTCTTCACCTCGATCCTCAAGAAGCTGGTCAACGCCTGATGAGCCTCGACACCGTCAAGCACGCGAGCGAGACGCCGGACAGCGAGCAGCCCTGGAAGGAGCTCGGCCTCAAGGAGGACGAGTACGCGCGCATCCGCGAGATCCTCGGCCGCCGTCCCACCGGCGCCGAGCTCGCCATGTACTCCGTCATGTGGTCCGAGCACTGCTCCTACAAGAGCAGCAAGGTCCACCTGAAGCAGTTCGGCGAGAAGGTCCCCGCCAACGACGCCATGCTCGTCGGCATCGGTGAGAACGCCGGCGTCGTCGACGTCGGCCAGGGGTACGCGGTCACCTTCAAGGTCGAGTCGCACAACCACCCCTCGTACATCGAGCCCTACCAGGGCGCGGCCACCGGCATCGGCGGCATCGTCCGCGACATCCTCGCCATGGGCGCCCGCCCGGTCGCGGTCGTCGACCCGCTGCGCTTCGGCGCGGCCGACCACCCCGACACCAAGCGCGTGCTGCCCGGTGTCGTCGCCGGCATCGGCGGCTACGGCAACTGCCTCGGCCTGCCGAACATCGGCGGCGAGGTCGTCTTCGACGAGTGCTACCAGGGCAACCCGCTGGTCAACGCCGGCTGCATCGGCGTGATGAAGCACGAGGACATCCACCTCGCCAAGGCCTCGGGCCCCGGCAACAAGGTCATCCTGTACGGCGCCCGCACGGGTGGCGACGGCATCGGCGGCGTCTCGGTCCTCGCGTCCGAGACCTTCGACGACACGAAGCCGACCAAGCGCCCCGCCGTCCAGGTCGGCGACCCCTTCCAGGAGAAGCTCCTCATCGAGTGCACCCTGGAGATCTTCAAGGAGAAGCTGGTCGCGGGCATCCAGGACCTGGGTGGCGCCGGACTCTCCTGCGCGACGAGCGAACTCGCGAGCGCCGGCTCCGGCGGCATGCGCGTCGAGCTCGACCGGGTCCACCTGCGCGACGCGACCCTCTCGCCCGAGGAGATCCTCATGAGCGAGTCGCAGGAGCGCATGTGCGCGATCGTCGAGCCCGAGCACGTCGAGCGCTTCCTCGAGATCTGCGAGAAGTGGGACGTCATCGCCGTCGTCATCGGTGAGGTGACCGAGGGCGAGCGCCTGGAGATCTTCTGGCACGGCGAGCAGATCGTCGACGTACCGCCGCGGTCGGTGGCCCACGAGGGCCCGACCTACCACCGGCCGTACGCCCGCCCGGAGTGGCAGGACGCGCTCCAGGCCGACGACGCGGGCAAGCTGCCCCGGCCGCAGAACGGCGCCGAGCTGAAGGACCAGGTCCTGAAGCTGGTGTCCTCCCCGAACCAGGCCTCGAAGTCCTGGATCACGGACCAGTACGACCGGTTCGTGCAGGGCAACACGGTCCTGGCGCAGCCCGAGGACGCGGGCATGGTCCGTATCGACGAGGAGACCAACCTCGGCGTGGCCATGGCGACCGACGGCAACGGCCGGTACGCGAAGCTCGACCCGTACACGGGTGCGCAGCTCGCCCTGGCGGAGGCGTACCGCAATGTCGCCGCCTCCGGTGCCAAGCCGCTCGCCATCTCGGACTGCCTGAACTTCGGTTCGCCCGAGGACCCGGCCGTGATGTGGCAGTTCGCCGAGGCCACCCGTGGTCTCGCGGACGGCTGCCTGCAGCTGGGCACCCCGGTGACCGGCGGCAACGTGTCGCTGTACAACCAGACCGGTGAGGTCGCCATCCACCCGACGCCCGTCGTGGCGGTCCTCGGTGTGATCGACGACGTGAACCGGCGTACGCCGATCGCGTTCGCGGAAGAGGGCCAGCTCCTCTACCTGCTCGGCGACACGCGTGAGGAGTTCGGCGGCTCGGCCTGGTCCGAGGTGATCCACCAGCACCTCGGCGGCATGCCGCCGGCCGTGGACCTCGACCGGGAGAAGCTGCTCGGCGAGATCCTGATCTCCGCCTCCCGCGACGGCATGATCGACGCGGCGCACGACCTGTCCGACGGCGGTCTCGTCCAGGCGGTCGTCGAGTCCTGCCTGCGCGGCGGGAACGGCGCGCGCCTGGTCGTCCCCGAGGGGATCGACGCCTTCACCTTCCTCTTCTCGGAGTCGGCGGGCCGCGCGGTCGTCGCCGTCCCGCGCAGCGAGGAGCTCCGCTTCACCGACATGTGCGGTGCGCGGGGTCTGCCGGCGGCCCGTATCGGTGTCGTCGACGGTGACACGGTCGACGTGCAGGGCGAGTTCGAGCTCTCCCTGACGGAGCTGCGCGAGGCGCACGAGGCGACGATCCCGGGCCTGCTGGCCTGAGATCCGTCCGTACGTGAGACAGCCCCCGTCCTCGGACGGGGGCTGTCCGCGTTCACTCCGCCTGTTCGTGGTCCCAGAACGCGTCCGCCTCGTCGATGTCCGCGACGCACTCGTCCACGTCGGTCACCTTGCCGCCGACGATGGTGAAGAAGAGTCCGCCGTCCATCTCGATGCCCCGGTTCCCCCGGTCACCGTGCCACCTGTGCACCGACATGACATGACCGCGGCCGTCCGGGTAGATGCCCTTGGGTTCGACGCGGAAGGTGCCGCCGGTGAGCTCCATGAGCTGCCCGAAGTGGGCGAGGACGTTGTCCGCGCCCTTGAAGTGGCCGGACATGCGGCCGCTGCCCGGTGAGTGGTGGGTGCAGTCCGCGGTCATCAGCGACCGCAGGGCCTCCATGTCCCCCGTGGCGAACGCGTCGTAGCCCTTGCGGACCACGGCTGCGTCAGGGTGCTCAGCCATCGCTCTCATCGACCCCTCTGTACGGGTAGACGCTGTGCGGGAAGACCTCCCCCTCCAGTCTCCGACTACCCTCGCCCTCATGCCACCGGCCAAGAAGCGCCCCCGCAGCTACGACTCCGCGAAGATCCGTGCCGCCGTGCTCGCCCAGTTCGGGCACGTACGGGACGGGGTGCGCGCCCTGCCGCCGGAGGCCCTCGACCGGCCGACCCGGCTCGGCGCGTGGACGGTACGGGACCTGGCGGCGCACCTCGCGTGGATGGTGGACTCCGTGCCGCAGCTCCTGGCCATGCCGGAGGGGGGCAAGGACCGGCTCGCGCTGCTCGACTGGCCGTTCGTCACGGCCGAGGCCGCCGAGCGGATCGACACCCACACCCGGGGCATCGACGCCTCGGACCTGCCCGGTCTGTACGCGCGCGTGGCGGACGACTACGAGCGGGCGGTGGCCGGCGCCGCCGACGGTCGGCTCCTTCCGGTGAGCTTCGGCGCGATGACCCTCGCGGACTTCCTCGTGACCCGTACCGTCGAACTCGTCGTCCACACCGACGACCTGAACGCGGCGACCGGCGTCGGCATCCCGTACGACCGGGGGGCGCTCGCCGCCTGCACCCGGCTGCTCGCCGACGCCCTCGCGTCGAAGGTGCCGGGGGGCGCGGTCGAGGTCCGCGTCCCGCCGTACGCGGTGGTGCAGTGCGTGGAGGGCCCCCGGCACACCCGGGGCACCCCGCCGAACGTGGTCGAGACGGACCCCATGACCTGGATCCGGCTGGCGACCGGGCGGGCGGAGTGGGCGAAGGAGCTGGACGAGGCCAGGGTCGGCGCGAGCGGCGAACGCGCGGATCTGGCGGAGTACCTGCCCCTGATGGGCTGACGGGAGCGCCACCCCCGGCGGGGCTGAGGGAAGCCCCCTCGCGGCGCTGAGGGAACCGACCCGTCCGCCGGTCCGTCCCATCGGCATGCAGACGCCGCGCACCCCCCTCGCAGCCGCCGCCCTCGTCCTCCTCCTCACCGCCTGCGGTACGGAAGGAGGTGCGGGTTCCGGAGCCGGCACCGTCTCCCCCGATCTGCCCGTCGCGGGTACCCACTGGACGATCGGGGCCGTGACGCTCGACGGACGCAGGTCCACGGCCCCGGACGGCGCCCGCGTCGACTTCGAGGAGAACGGCCGCGCCCAGGGGAACAGCGGCTGCAACGGCTTCGGCGCCGCCGTCGCCGTGAACGGGGACACCCTCACGGTCTCCGGGCAGGCGATCACCGAGATCGGCTGCCCCGGCGACCGGCAGCGCTTCGAGACCGAGTTGATGAAGGTCTTCTCGGGCGCGCTCAAGGGAAGGCTGAAGGGTGACGCGCTCACCCTCACCTCCCCCGACGGCCGGAACGTCCTGGAGCTGACGGCCGAGCCGGCCGCCCCGCTGCGCGGCACCACCTGGAAGGTCGACGGGCTCGTCTCCGGGAAGACCGCCGCCGCCTCGCTGCCCGCCGGTGGCGAGGGCAAGGCGCGGATCGTCATCGGCGCCGACGGCCGGGTCTCCGGCAACCTCGGCTGCAACAACTTCTCCGCGACCGCCCGCGTCGACGAGAAGGCCCGCACGCTGACGGTCGAGGGCCCGGCGGCCACCACCCGCATGATGTGCGCGAGCCCGCAGATGACGCTGGAGACGAAGCTGTACGAGCTCCTCGACGGACCGCTCTCGTACCGCCTCGACCACCGGACGCTGACCCTCACCGACGCCTCCGGCGAGGGCCTCACCGCGGTCGCGGCCGGCGGCCGGTAGGCGGTCGGCCGGCCCTCAGTAGGGCAGGAGCCCCGCGTCGATCCGTTCCCACGCCGTCCGCAGGGAGGCGGTGAGACCGGGCTCGGCGGCCGCCAGGTCCGCCTGCTCGCGGGCGTCCCCGCCGAGGTGGAAGAGCTGGTCGCGGCCGGTCTTCCCGCGGTAGTACTTCCAGTCGCCCCGGCGCAGCGCCCGCTCGCCCCGCACCCGCCAGAACAGGTCACGCTCGGGGACCTCGTCGCCGCGCAGCAGGTACCGGGCGAGGCTCGTGCCGTCGAGGGGGTGGGCCGGGTCGGGCCGTGCGCCGGCCAGTTCGAGGAGGGTGGCGGTCCAGTCGGGGGTGAAGACGGGGAGGCGGCTGACCTGGCCGCCGTCGATCCGGGCCGGCCAGCGCAGGATCGACGGGACGCGGATGCCGCCCTCCTGGAGCGAGCCCTTGCCGCCGGTGAGCGGCCAGTTGTAGGAGAACCGTTCGCCGCCGTTGTCGCTGGCGAAGAAGACGAGGGTGTCGCGCTCCCGGCCGGAGCGGCGCAGGGCGGCCAGGACCGTGCCGATCGACCGGTCGAGGTCCTCGACCATCTGCCCGTACTTCTCGACCGAACCGCCGTCCTGGTGCCAGAGCGCCCGTCCGTCGCCCGCCTTGATGCGGCGGGTGATCTCGTCGCTGGTCTCCTTGTCGCCGTCGGCGACCCACGGCCAGTGGGGGGTGGTGAAGTTCAGGTTGAGGAGCCAGGGCCGGTCGTGGTCGCGACTGACGTATTCGCTCGCCCGCTCGGTGAGGATCCGGGTGTAGTAGCGCAGGTCCTTGTAGGCGGCGTCGCCCTCGTAGAGGTCGTACTCGCCGCCGAGGCCGAGCTTCGAGTAGTACTCCAGGGCTCCGCCGAAGTTCCCGAAGAACTCGTCCCAGCCGGACCGGGTGGGGGAGTAGTCGGGGAGGTAGCCGCAGTGCCACTTGCCGATGAGGGCGGTGGCGTACCCCGCGTCGCGGAGCAGCGAGGCGAGCGTGGGATGGATGGGCTCCAGGCCGGCGGACCGGTCGGCGATGGGTTCGGCGAGGCCGCCCTTCGTACGGCCGGGGTAGCGGCCCGTGTAGAGGCTGAAGCGGGTGGGGGAGCAGGTCGCGGAGCCGGAGTAGGCGTCGGTGAAGCGGACGCCCTGGCGTGCGAGCCGGTCGAGGTTCGGGGTGCGGATGTGCGGTGAGCCGTACGAGGAGAGGTCGGCCCAGCCGAGGTCGTCGCCGAGGATGAAGAGGATGTTGGGCCGCGGGGAGTGGCGGCGCGGGCTCGCGGCCCGGAAGTCGCGCTCCTCGGGCGCGGCGGCCGGGGTCGTGGCGGCCTGGGCCGGGGCGGCGGTCGCGCCGACGGCGGCCGCGGCGGCGGCTCCGGCGGCGGCACCGCCGAAGGCGCGGCGGGACAGGGGCGTGGGCATACGGGTCTCCAGACGGGCGCACGGGTACGTCTCCGGTCCCGGCGGCGGCGACCCCGGGCGGAGGCGGGCGGAGGGGAGGGAATGAGACGGGGAAAGGGGTGGGGGAGGGACCGGGAAGCCGGTCAGGCGCAGCGACAGCCGGCGCTCGCGACACGGACGAGGTCCACGTGTCGGCGCTGGACGAGGGTGACCGAGGGGTCACGCAGGGGCTGCATGGGGCTGGAGCTTCGTCCAGCTTCCGCGCACCTGTCAACGGCGTCTCGCACCCCGGGACCGGGTGTGGCGGGCGCGTTGCGGGGGTGTTTCACGAGCTCCGATGACCCCGGGATTGCGAACTCCGTCACATCGCAGGGGTGTCCGGGGCCTGGTACGAGCGTCCGCTCGCCGGGGCGGTCCGGGGTCCGATCCCTTACCCCGCCTGCCTCGTAGGCCCGTCCAGCCCAGAGATGATCATTTGGTGCGATCGCACGAGCGGCGAGAGCTCGGATTTCGCCAATTCGGACCAGTGGTCGAGCCCGTCTACACTCGGAAACGTGCCACGTGGTGACGGTCGACTCAATCACGACCTGCTTCCCGGTGAGAAGGGCCCCCAGGACGCTTGTGGCGTCTTCGGTGTCTGGGCTCCGGGTGAAGAGGTCGCAAAGCTCACGTACTTCGGGCTCTACGCCCTCCAGCATCGGGGCCAGGAATCCGCGGGTATCGCGGTCAGCAACGGCTCCCAGATCCTCGTCTTCAAGGACATGGGCCTCGTGTCCCAGGTCTTCGACGAGACCTCTCTCGGTTCCCTCCAAGGTCATATCGCGGTCGGTCACGCCCGCTACTCGACCACCGGTGCCTCCGTGTGGGAGAACGCGCAGCCGACGTTCCGGGCAACCGCCCACGGCTCGATCGCGCTCGGCCACAACGGCAACCTGGTGAACACGGCGCAGCTCGCCGAGATGGTCGCCGACCTGCCCAAGAAGGAAGGCCGCACCACCCGGGTGGCGGCCACCAACGACACCGACCTCCTCACGGCGCTCCTCGCCGCCCAGGTCGACGAGGACGGCACTCCGCTCACCATCGAGCAGGCTGCCGCGAAGGTCCTCCCCGATGTCCGGGGCGCCTTCTCCCTCGTCTTCATGGACGAGCACACGCTCTACGCGGCCCGTGACCCGCAGGGCATCCGCCCGCTGGTCCTCGGCCGTCTGGAGCGCGGCTGGGTCGTCGCGTCGGAGTCCGCCGCCCTCGACATCTGCGGCGCCAGCTACGTCCGCGAGGTCGAGCCGGGCGAGATGATCGCGATCGACGAGAACGGCATCCGTACCTCGCGATTCGCGGAAGCGAAGCCCAAGGGCTGTGTCTTCGAGTACGTGTACCTGGCGCGCCCCGACACCGACATCGCCGGCCGGAACGTGTACCTCTCCCGTGTGGAGATGGGCCGCCGCCTGGCGAAGGAGGCGCCCGTCGAGGCCGACCTGGTCATAGCGACGCCGGAGTCCGGCACCCCTGCCGCCATCGGCTACGCCGAGGCATCGGGCATCCCCTTCGGCGCGGGCCTGGTGAAGAACGCCTACGTCGGGCGCACCTTCATCCAGCCCTCCCAGACCATCCGCCAGCTCGGCATCCGGCTGAAGCTGAACCCCCTCAAGGACGTCATCAAGGGCAAGCGCCTGGTGGTCGTCGACGACTCGATCGTCCGCGGCAACACCCAGCGCGCCCTGGTCAAGATGCTCCGTGAGGCCGGCGCGGCCGAGATCCACATCCGGATCTCCTCCCCGCCGGTGAAGTGGCCCTGCTTCTTCGGCATCGACTTCGCCACCCGCGCGGAGCTGATCGCCAACGGCATGTCGATCGACGAGATCGGCAAGTCGCTGGGCGCGGACTCCCTCTCGTACATCTCGCTCGACGGGATGATCGAGGCGACGACGATCCAGAAGCCGAACCTCTGCCGTGCCTGCTTCGACGGCGAGTACCCGATGGAGCTGCCGGACCCCGAGCTGCTCGGCAAGCAGCTCCTGGAGACGGAGCTGGCCGCCGGCCCGGCGGCCACCGCGGCATCCGACGCGCTGCGTCGACCGTGAGAACCCGCTGCGCCCCGCAGTACGACACGAAAGTTCCCAGCATGCCTGCTGAATCTTCCAAGCGTGCTCCGCACGCGGGCACCGGTGCCAGCTACGCGTCCGCGGGCGTCGACATCGAAGCGGGTGACCGCGCCGTCGAGCTCATGAAGGAGTGGGTGAAGAAGACGCGGCGCCCTGAGGTCCTCGGTGGCCTCGGGGGCTTCGCCGGCCTCTTCGACGCCTCCGCCCTCAAGCGCTACGAGCGTCCGCTCCTCGCCTCGGCCACCGACGGCGTCGGTACGAAGGTCGACATCGCCCGCCAGATGGGCGTGTACGACACGATCGGCCACGACCTGGTCGCGATGGTCATGGACGACATCGTGGTCTGCGGTGCCGAGCCGCTCTTCATGACCGACTACATCTGCGTCGGCAAGGTCCACCCGGAGCGGGTCGCCGCCATCGTCAAGGGCATCGCCGAGGGCTGTGTCCTGGCCGGCTGCGCCCTGGTCGGCGGCGAGACGGCCGAGCACCCGGGCCTCCTCGGCCCGGACGACTTCGACGTCGCGGGCGCCGGCACGGGTGTCGTGGAGTACGACCGGCTCCTCGGCGCCGATCGCATCCGTACGGGGGACGCGGTCATCGCCATGGCCTCCTCGGGTCTTCACTCCAACGGGTACTCGCTCGTCCGGCACGTGGTCTTCGACCGCGCCGGCATGACCCTCGACCAGCGGGTCGAGGAGCTCGGCCGGACCCTGGGCGAGGAGCTCCTCGAGCCCACGAAGATCTACTCCCTGGACTGCCTGGCCCTCACCAGGACCACGGACGTCCACGCGTTCAGCCACATCACGGGCGGCGGTCTCGCCGCCAACCTGGCCCGGGTGATCCCGGACGGCCTGCACGCCACGGTGGACCGCTCGACCTGGGCGCCGGGCGCGATCTTCGACCTGGTCGGCACGGCCGGTCAGGTGGAGCGCCTGGAGCTGGAGAAGACCCTGAACATGGGCGTCGGCATGATGGCCGTCGTCCCGGGCGAGTCCGTGGACGCGGCCCTGACGACGCTGGCGGACCGGGGCGTCGAGGCCTGGGTCGCCGGCGAGATCACCGAGCGCGGCGCGCACACCACCGGCGCGGAGCTGGTCGGGGACTACGCGAAGTAGCCGGCACGAGCGGTACGAGGCGGCGGGGCGCTCCTGAGGGGCGCCCCGCCCGCGTTCCCCGGGACAAGGGCCGGTCCGGAGCCCGAAGGTGTACGCGGACAGCACAGAAACCCGGCCGGGTGATCCCGGACCGGGTTTCTGCGGTGCGATTCAGAAGGTCAAGCGCGACGCGGGGACGACGTGGGACCGGACTCGTCGTCCTCGTCCTCGTCGTCCGTGTTGTAGAGATCCGCGTACTGGGCGTACGGGTCGTCTTCCTCGTCGTCGTCCTCGAACGGCTCGCCATTCGGCGGCTGACTCGAAGTCGAAGCGCCCAGCTCATTGGCCAGACGCGTCAGGTCCGTCCCGCCGCTGCTGTACTTCAGCTGGCGGGCGACCTTGGTCTGCTTGGCCTTTGCCCGGCCGCGCCCCATGGCTCGACCCCCTCGGTGACGGGGCTCGGTGGCCCCAGAGTCTTGACACGCGTTCATGAGTCGGAACGGACTCTCGACAGAGAGACCGGTCCGTAGAGCTTCAACGGTACCTGTTTCCGCGGGTCTACGGTACGCCGCGCGCATCACATACCCCGGTACAGAACCTTCGAGGAGCTCTTTCCTCGCTGGTCAATCGCGATTTTAACCTCTTCTGGAGGGCCGACCCGCCGAGGGGCGTGAGCGAAGTCTCCCCGGTGGCGGACCGGCCCTCCGTACCGCTGGGCCCGAGGGTCAGCCGCGCCGCGCGTCCGCCATCCGCTGCTCGGCGATCCGGTCGGAGGCCGCGGCCGGCGGGATCCCGTCGGCCTTCGCACGTGCGAAGATCTCGAGCGTGGTGTCGAAGATCTTCGTGGCCTTCGCCTTGCACCGGTCGAAGTCGAAGCCGTGCAGCTCGTCGGCGACCTGGATCACGCCACCGGCGTTGACCACGTAGTCGGGCGCGTAGAGGATCCCGCGCTCCACGAGGTCCTTCTCGATGCCCGGGTGGGCGAGCTGGTTGTTGGCCGCGCCGCAGACGATGCTCGCGGTGAGGAACGGCACGGTCGCCTCGCTCAGGGCGCCGCCGAGCGCGCAGGGCGCGTAGATGTCGAGACCCTCGACGCGGATCAGCGCGTCCGTGTCGGCGACCACGGTGACCTGCGGGTGCTTGTCGGTGATCCGGCGCACCGACTCCTCGCGCACGTCGGTGATGACGACCTCGGCGCCGTCCTCCAGGAGGTGCTCGACGAGGTAGTGGCCGACCTTGCCGACGCCCGCGACGCCGACCTTGCGGCCGCGCAGGCTCGGGTCGCCCCACAGGGTCTGCGCGGAGGCGCGCATGCCCTGGAAGACGCCGAAGGCGGTGAGGACGGAGGAGTCGCCGGCGCCGCCGTTCTCGGGGGAGCGTCCGGTGGTCCAGGTGTTCTCCCGGGCGACGACGTCCATGTCGGCGACGTAGGTGCCGACGTCGCAGGCCGTGACGTACCGGCCGCCGAGGGAGGCGACGAAGCGCCCGTAGGCGAGGAGGAGCTCCTCGGTCTTGATCTTCTCGGGGTCGCCGATGATGACGGCCTTGCCGCCGCCGTGGTCGAGACCGGCCATGGCGTTCTTGTACGACATCCCGCGGGCCAGGTTGAGCGCGTCGGCGATCGCCTCGGCCTCGGTGGCGTACGGGTAGAAACGGGTGCCGCCGAGGGCGGGGCCCAGGGCGGTGGAGTGGAGGGCGATGACGGCCTTGAGGCCGGTGGCGCGGTCCTGGCAGAGCACGACTTGCTCGTGGCCACCCTGCTCCGAGTGGAACAGGGTGCGCAGTACGTCAGCAGGAACGCCGGTCACATCGGTCACGGTGGTGACTCCCAAGTACGAAGCGGCGGTTTCGGTCCTCCCTGCGGGTGGGGGAGGACCAGTTCGGCAAGAGAGTAAGTGCTACCTGGGCGTAGATCGGCCTCAGTGCTCAGGATCACCCCCTCCCGGAGTACCTCCGTGGAAGGATTCGCGACATGTCGGTCGCCTCCTCGGTCCTCATCCCCTACGCGTCCTATCTGCGGGTGTACGAGCCGCTGGCCGCGTTTCCCGAGCCGGAGCGGACCCACTGGGCCGGGTACGCGCGCCGGCCGCGCACGCCGGGGGCGCAGGACGAGCTGCGCCGGTCGCTCGCGGACCTGCTGCCGACCCCGCCGGTCCCGGTGCCGGTACACGAGAGCGGGGAGGCCTTCGTCGCCCATCTGGACGGGGTGGTGGTGATCTGCCCGTGGCGGACCCGGCTGCGGGGGTGGCTGGCGCTCCAGGAGCTGGACGGGCAGTTCCCCGAGTCGGTGCTCGACGCGATGCTGCCGCCGGTGGTGCGCGTTCAGGTGGCGAGCGACTACGAGCGGTGGCTGAGCAGGAACCCGGATGCCCGGCCCTGGATCCGTACGGCGGTCTGGCAGGTGCCGCTGCGCTGGTTCGCGCTCTTCGGGGACGAGGACCGGCAGTACGAGCCGGGGGAGCCGGGCGGTGCGGGGGGCACGGGGCCCGGCCGGGCGCCGGTGCTGCGCTACCGGACGACGATGGCGCAGGCGCGCCGGCGTCTCGCGCGGGCGCTCCGGGCGCTGCGGGAGTCGATCGACGACGGTCCCATGACGGAGGGGCTCATCGAGGTCGGGCGCTGGCTGGAGGAGTTCCATCCGCGGGCGCTCGTGGAGCTGGACTTCGGGGGTCTGGTGCACGCGGTCCCCGAGGAGTGGCTGGCGGGGGACCGGTCGGCGGCGCAGATGGCGGAGGGGATCGAGGCGCTGCGGGCCGGCGACGGCGAGGGGGCGAGCGAGGCGTACGGCCGCCTCGCGGAGCGCTGGCGTGTGGTCAGGGAGCTGCGCTTCGCGAACTGACATCAGTCGGGCATCTTCGTCAGGTCGGTATCGACAAGACATGTCCGACCGGTGTAAATGATCTTCGGGGATGTCCGAATCCCGTCTGCCCGAATCTCGGCGCTCGGGTGTGCGGGTCTTTCGGCACCCGCCGGGCGGGGACGTTGGTCCCGATCCGGGCCTTTGGCTCAAGCGTGACGGACAGCACGTAACGCACCCTTGCGCCCATCGCCCACCCTCGTGCCAAAATAGGACAAGGAGTCCGGGGAGGGTTCCTTCCGTCCATCTATGGGCGGAACGCTCAGCATTGCACTCTATGGGGGGTCTGAGGGCTCCTGATCGCGGCTGTGACTGATGGTCACAGCCGCGTGACTGTCCGTTATGGCATGGTCCATCGACTTCCGCCGCTGATGAACACCTGCGAGGGCAATTCCATCGGTTTGGCCGACGTGGCTGGACGGATGGTGTAGTTGTAGTGCCGAGGACAAGCCGTTCGTCCTATAACCGACTCGGCCCGCTTCTGCCATTTCGGGCAACGCGGGTCAAGGTGCAGAATTTAGAGGAAAGAACCGAGATGGTTCGGTTCTCCCGAGGAGGCCGCTCATGACCGCTCGCACCCCTGATGCCGAGCCGCTGCTGACCCCTGCCGAGGTTGCCACGATGTTCCGTGTGGACCCGAAGACGGTGACCCGTTGGGCGAAGGCCGGGAAGCTCACGTCCATCCGCACCCTGGGTGGACACCGCCGGTACCGCGAAGCTGAGGTTCGCGCGCTGCTGGCGGGCATTCCGCAGCAGCGCAGCGAGGCCTGAGGTCGCGCAAACACCCCGCACCACCCCGTAACACCGGGCCTGTCCGGATCCCCCAATCCGGTCGCCCACCCCTAGCTCTGCCGACGGATTCCTGCCCCAACAGGCCTTCGTCAACGATCGCGCTGGACTCCGCCGGGTCTGGCGCGATCTTCTTTTGTGCCCGACGCCACTCCCCGGGGATCGGTGCAATTGCACATATTAAATCGGGCTGGTGTAGGGAGGGTGTAAGTGCAGGGGTTTCTGAAACTGCCTCAGTGACTCCCGTCACACCGGCGAAGTCTTGCCAAAGAACAGCCTCCCACTTCCCGCGCCGCCCCCAACCCGCCGTTGGTCATGGGTCGCTGGGACTTTCGTCCTCCGTGGTCACGGCCGGCCCCTCGGGCCCCTCGGGCTCCGGGAACTCCATGGCGAGCCGCAGGAGGCGGTGACAGACCACGCAGTGGCGGGTGAGGTGCCCGTAGCGGGACGCGGCCGCCAGATGGGCGCGCAGCAGCGCTCGTGTGTCGTGCCGTGCAGCGGACGCCGCGGCCATGCGCGACCACCTCCGGTGTGGGCCCCCGATTCCCTGATGTACGGGGTACCCGCGGGCGCGTGGCCCCGTCAAGACACGGGAACACAACGAAAGGCCCGCATCGCGTGATGCGGGCCTTTCGTGAAAGCGATCCTGACGGGACTTGAACCCGCGACCTCCACCTTGACAGGGTGGCGAGCTAACCAACTGCTCCACAGGACCTCGTTCGCAACCTCTGCGAAGTGGCTGCGAGGAAGACTGTACAGCAGGTCAGCGGTCCGGTCGAACTCACCGGCGGACGGGACCGTCCGGCCGGCCGGGGCCGAACCGCCGGAGCGGTCCGGCCCGGACCGTCAGGGTGCCGCCGCGTCGATCGCCTTCACGATCCGCTTGTCCGAGACCGGGTACGCCGTGCCGAGCGCGTGCGCGAAATAGCTCACCCGCAGCTCCTCGATCATCCAGCGGATGTCGGTGACCTCGGACGGCACCGGGCGCCCCTTCGGGAGCTGTTCGAGGAGCCAGGCGTACTCGTCCTGCATCTCCTGGACCTTCTCCATCCGGGTGGTGTCCCGCTGCACCCCGGTCGGCATCTGCTGGAGCCGCCGGTCCACCGCCACGAGGTAGCGCATCAGGTCGGGCAGCCGCTTGAGCCCCGTACGGGTGACGAAGCCGGCCGGCATCAGCCAGGCCAGCTGCGCGCGCACATCGGTCAGGTTGTTGATCAGTGCCAGGCTGTTCGTCGACTTCAGCCGGCGCTCGCAGGCCTGCCAGGCCGCCAGGATCTGCTGGACCTGGCCCACCGTCCGTACGGTCGTGTCGACGAGGTCCGCGCGGACCTTGTCGTACAGCTTCCGGAAGGACTCCTCGTCCCACGCCGGGCCGCCGTTGTCCGCGATCAGCCTGTCCGCGGCGGCGGTCGCGCAGTCGTCGAAGAGGGCCTGGATCGAGCCGTGCGGGTTCGAGGACAGGGCCAGCTTCTGCTGGTTGGTCAGCTTGTCCGAGGCGAACTTCGCCGGGTTCACCGGGATGTTCAGCATGATCAGCTTCCGGGTGCCCCGCCACATCGCCCGCTCCTGCTCGGCCTCCGTGTCGAAGAGCCGGACGGCGACGGTCGCGCCCTCGTCCACGAGCGCCGGATACGCCTTGACCGGCTGGCCGCCCCGCTTGGTCTCGAAGACCTTCGTGAGCGTCCCGATCGTCCAGTCCGTGAGCCCCGTGCGCTCCAGGGAGGGCCCGGAGCCGTCAGGGCCCGCCGTGGCGGCCGCCGCGGCCTGTGAGAGGGCCTTGCGGGCCTTGGGGCGCAGCTGGAGCCGCAGGGTCTCCAGGTCCTTGTCCTCGGCGAGCTTCCTGCGCCGCTCGTCGACGATCCGGAACGTCACCTTGAGGTGGTCGGGGACCTTCGCCCAGTCGAAGTCCTCGGCCGTGACCGGGACGCCGACCATCCGCTGGAGCTCGCGTGCGAGCGCCCCGTCCAGGGGCTCCTGCACGGGCACCACGGCGTCCAGGAAGCGGGTCGCGAAGTTCGGCGCGGGGACGTAGTGGCGGCGGATCGGCTTCGGCAGGGAGCGGATCAGCTCCGTGACGACCTCCGCCCGCAGACCGGGGATCTGCCACTCGAAGCCCTCGTCCGTCACCTGGTTGAGCACCTGGAGCGGGATGTGGACGGTCACGCCGTCGGCGTCCGCGCCCGGCTCGAACTGGTACGTCACCCGGAACTTCAGCGGCCCCTGCCGCCAGGAGTCCGGGTAGTCGTCCTTGGTGACCCCGGCGGCCTTCTCGTTGATGAGCATCTCGCGCTCGAAGTCGAGGAACTCCGGCTCCTCGTGGCGCTTGTGCTTCCACCAGGAGTCGAAGTGGGCTCCCGACACGACGTGCTCGGGGACGCGCTTGTCGTAGAAGTCGAAGAGGGTCTCGTCGTCGACGAGGATGTCCCGGCGGCGGGCCCGGTGCTCCAGCTCCTCGACCTCGGTGAGGAGCTTGCGGTTGTCCGCGAAGAACTTGTGGTGGGTGCGCCAGTCGCCCTCGACGAGCGCGTTCCTGATGAACAGGTCGCGGGAGACCTCGGGGTCGATCCGGCCGTAGTTGACCTTGCGGTCGGCGATGATCGGGACGCCGTACAGCGTCACCTTCTCGAAGGCCATCACGGCCGCCTGGTCCTTCTCCCAGTGCGGCTCGCTGTACGTCTTCTTCACCAGGTGCTGGGCGAGCGGCTCGATCCACTCGGGCTCGATCCGGGCGTTGACCCGGGCCCAGAGGCGCGAGGTCTCGACCAGCTCGGCGGACATGACGAAGCGCGGGGGCTTCTTGAAGAGCGCGGAGCCGGGGAAGATCGCGAACTTGGCGCTGCGGGCGCCCAGGTAGTCGTTCTTCGCGCCCTCCTTCACGTCCTTCATGCCGATGTGCGAGAGCAGACCGGCGAGGAGGGACATGTGCACCGACTGCTCCGGCGCGTCCTCCTCGTTGACGTGGATGCCCAGCTGCTTCGCGACCGTCCGCAGCTGCGCGTAGATGTCCTGCCACTCGCGGATGCGCAGGAAGTTCAGGTACTCCTGCTTGCACATTCGGCGGAACGACGACGAGCCGCGCTCCTTCTGCTGCTCCCGGATGTACCGCCACATGTTCAGGAAGGCGAGGAAGTCGCTGGTCTCGTCCTTGAACCGGGCGTGCTGCTGATCGGCCTGCGCCTGCTTCTCCGCCGGCCGCTCGCGCGGGTCCTGGATGGAGAGCGCGGCCGCGATGACCATGACCTCGCGGACGCAGCCGTTCTTGTCGGCCTCCAGGACCATCCGGGCCAGGCGCGGGTCGACGGGGAGCTGGGACAGCTTCCGGCCCTGCGGGGTGAGCCGCTTCTTGGGGTCCTTCTCGGCCGGGTCGATCGCGCCCAGCTCCTGGAGGAGCTGCACGCCGTCCCGGATGTTCCGGTGGTCCGGCGGGTCGATGAAGGGGAACTTCTCGATCTCGCCCAGGCCTGCCGCGGTCATCTGCAGGATGACGGAGGCCAGGTTCGTACGGAGGATCTCGGCGTCCGTGAACTCCGGCCGCGAGAGGAAGTCGTCCTCCGAGTACAGCCGGATGCAGATGCCGTCGGACGTACGGCCGCAGCGGCCCTTGCGCTGGTTGGCGCTGGCCTGGCTGACCGGCTCGATCGGCAGCCGCTGCACCTTCGTGCGGTGCGAGTAGCGGGAGATGCGGGCGGTGCCCGGATCGATCACGTACTTGATGCCGGGGACGGTCAGGGACGTCTCGGCGACGTTCGTGGCGAGGACGACCCGGCGGCCGGAGTGCGCCTGGAAGACCCGGTGCTGCTCGGCGTGGGACAGGCGCGCGTAGAGGGGGAGGATCTCCGTGTTGCGGAGCTGCCGCTTGAGGAGCGCGTCCGCCGTGTCCCGGATCTCCCGCTCGCCGGAGAGGAAGACGAGGACGTCGCCGGGGCCCTCGGACTGCAGCTCGTCGACGGCGTCGCAGATCGCGGTGATCTGGTCCCGGTCCGAGTCCTCGCTGTCCTCCTCGAGGAGCGGCCGGTAACGGACCTCGACCGGATACGTACGCCCGGAGACCTCGACGATCGGGGCGTCGCCGAAGTGGCGGGAGAAGCGCTCCGGGTCGATGGTCGCGGAGGTGATCACGACCTTGAGGTCGGGGCGCTTGGGAAGCAGCTGGGCCAGATAGCCGAGCAGGAAGTCGATGTTCAGGGACCGCTCGTGGGCCTCGTCGATGATGATCGTGTCGTACGCGCGCAGCTCGCGGTCCGTCTGGATCTCGGCGAGGAGGATGCCGTCCGTCATCAGCTTCACGAAGGTCGCGTCGGGGTTCACCTGGTCGGTGAACCGGACCTTCCAGCCGACGGCCTCGCCCAGCGGTGTCCGCAGCTCCTCGGCGACCCGCTCGGCGACCGTACGGGCCGCGATCCGGCGGGGCTGGGTGTGCCCGATCATGCCCCGGACGCCCCGGCCGAGCTCCAGGCAGATCTTCGGGATCTGGGTGGTCTTTCCCGAGCCCGTCTCACCGGCGACGATCACGACCTGGTGGTCGCGTATCGCCTCCAGGATCTCGTCCTTCTTCTGCGAGACGGGCAGCTGCTCGGGATAGGTGACCTCGGGCACGCGTGAGGCGCGCCCGTCGACACGCTCCTTGGCCTTGGCCGCCTCGGCGGCGATCTCGTCCAGGACGGCCGCGCGGGCCTCGGGCTTGCGGATGCGGCGGGCGCCTTCGAGACGGCGGCCGAGCCGGTGGGAGTCCCGCAGCGAGACCTCGGCCAGGACGGACTGGAGGGCGGCGAAGGAAGTAGACATACGGAATCCAGGATCGCACCTGCGGCCGAGAAGCGGCGAACCGATTTACGAGTGGCCTCGCCGGGCGCCGGTGATCGGGTGCGTACTATTTCGGGCACGCCGACCGGACCGGAGAGGTTTCGCATGTTCCGCACCACCCGCGCGCTGGCGGCGTTCGCCGCGCTGACGGGCCTGGTGCTCGGTCTCCTGGTCTGCGGGACGGCGGTGAGCGTCCCCGCGGGGAGCCCGGTCGTCACCGGCGCCGCCGTGCCCGGCTGTGATCCGGGTCATCCCGCCGACGAGGGGGCCGAGGGTCCCGTCGTACCGCCGCGCGCGCATGGCTTCGCCGAGCTGCTGCCGGCGCTCGCCGCCGACCGGACGACGCCGTGCGGGGTCCGGCAGCCGGAGCCGGACGGCCGGGCCGCGAAGCCCGGCCGCGAGCCACCCGCGCGCGTACCGCCTTCGCCGGTGGAGCTGTCGGTCCTGAGGGTCTAGAGAGACGGCCTCCTCAGCCGTCCACACCTCTGATCCCTTCAGGAGCACTTCCGCATGTCCAAGGCCAAGCCCATCGCCCTCGTCTCCGGGGTGGCCGTCGCCGCCGCGCTGCTCGGCGTCGTCTCCTTCACCGCCACCAAGCCCTCGTCCCCGGGCTCCTCCGGCTCCTCGGCCGTCGCCGAGGTGTCCGCCGACCCGTCCGCCGGCGTCTATCCCGAGCTGGAGGCGTACGCCCGCCGCGACGCCTCCGACAAGCTGGCCCTCGGCCGGGCCGACGCGCCCGTCGTGCTCATCGAGTACGCCGACTTCAAGTGCGGCTACTGCGGGAAGTTCGCCCGGGACACCGAGCCGGTCCTGATCGAGAAGTACGTCGACAACGGCACCCTGCGCATCGAATGGCGCAACTTCCCGATCTTCGGCGAGGAGTCCGAGGCCGCCGCCCGCGCCTCCTGGGCGGCCGGGCAGCAGGGCCGGTTCTGGGAGTTCCACAAGGCCGCCTACGCGGAGGGCGCCAAGGAGAAGGGCTTCGGGAAGGACCGCCTCGCCGCCCTCGCGAAGGAGGCGGGCGTCCCCGACGCGGCCCGGTTCGCGAAGGACACCGAGGGGGCGGCGGCCCGCGAGGCCGTCCGCGAGGACCAGGAGCAGGGGTACGGCCTCGGCGCCACCTCCACCCCGTCCTTCCTGATCAACGGCCGGCCGATCGCGGGCGCGCAGCCCCTGGAGACCTTCACGGAGGCGATCGAGGCGGCGGCGAAGAGCGCTGCCGCGAAGGCCACGCCGGGCACGTCGGGTGCGCCGGGCACGTCTGCCACGTCGGGCGCGTCGGGCGCGTCGGCCGCCCCGGGCACGCCGTGACCTCCGGCATCGGATACTTCGCCGCGTTCCTCGGCGGCCTGCTCGCCCTCCTCAGCCCGTGCAGCGCCCTGCTCCTGCCCGCCTTCTTCGCGTATTCCATCGACACGCGCGCGAAGCTGGTGGCCAGGACCGGCATCCTCTACGCGGGCCTGGCCACCACCCTCGTCCCGCTGGGCGCGGCCGGCTCCTTCGCCGGTCGCCTCTTCTACGGCCACCGGGACCTCCTCGTCACCGCCGGCGGCTGGCTGATCATCGGGCTCGGCGTCCTCCAGATCCTCGGTCTCGGCTTCGCCTCCCGCCGGATCGCCGAGGCGAGCGGCCGGATCCGGCCCACGTCGGCGCTCTCCGTCTACGCCCTCGGCCTGGTCTACGGCCTCGCGGGCTTCTGCGCGGGCCCGATCCTGGGCAGCGTCCTGACGGTGGCCGCGCTGAGCGGCAGCCCGGCGTACGGAGGGCTGCTCCTCGCGGTGTACGCGCTCGGCATGGCGGTCCCGCTGTTCGTCCTCGCGCTGCTCTGGGAGCGGTACGACCTGGGCCGGCGGTCCTGGCTGCGCGGCCGGCCCATCCGGCTCGGGCGGCTCACGCTCCACTCGACCTCGCTGCTCTCGGGCCTGTTCTTCGTGGCCCTCGGGGCGCTCTTCCTGGTCTTCGACGGGACGACGGCGCTGCCGGGCCTGCTGTCGGTGGACGCCTCGTTCGCGGTGGAGCAGCGGGTGGCCTCCCTCGGCCGGGCGGTCCCGGACTGGGCCCTGCTCGTGGCGGTGGTGGCCGTGGTGGCGCTGGGGCTCGCGGTGCGGGGCAGGCGGGGGAGCCGTACGCGGGAGGGCGAGGAGATGTGACGGTCACGGGGGAGGGGCGCGGGCCTCTCCCCCGTACGGTCCCCGCTGTTCACGGACACGAAGAAGGCCCCGCTCTTTCGAACGGGGCCTTCTGTTTGTGGCTGGGGCCGGGGTCGAACCGGCGACCTATCGCTTTTCAGGCGATCGCTCGTACCAACTGAGCTACCCAGCCACGAAGCTGTTTCCAGCCTCAGCGACTCTGACGGGACTTGAACCCGCGACCTCCACCTTGACAGGGTGGCGAGCTAACCAACTGCTCCACAGAGCCTTGCTATGTGCGAGCACTAGTCTCGCACACGGTGATGCGTACCCCCAACGGGATTCGAACCCGTGCTACCGCCTTGAAAGGGCGGCGTCCTGGGCCACTAGACGATGAGGGCTAAAGGCCCACCTTCGTGCTTCTCAGCGCGTCGGGGACGTGAGAAGCATATGGGATCCCCGCCGCTATCGCCAAAACGGTTTCCCCCGGGGGGAGAATGGGCGCGTGCTGGAGATGACGCGCGAGGAGTTCGAGGAGCTTGTCGCCGAGGCCCTGGACCGGATCCCGCCGGAGCTGACGCGGCTGATGGACAACGTGGCGGTGTTCGTGGAGGACGAGCCCTCCCCCGACGATCCCGAGCTGCTCGGGCTCTACGAGGGGACGCCGCTGACCGAGCGCGGTGAGTGGTACGCCGGTGTGCTGCCTGACCGGATCACGATCTACCGGGGGCCGACGCTGCGGATGTGCGAGTCGAAGGAGGACGTGGTCGCGGAGACCGAGATCACCGTCGTCCATGAGATCGCCCACCACTTCGGCATCGACGACGAGAGGCTGCACGCGCTGGGCTACGGCTGAGCCGGGCGGCCGCGCGCCCTCGGGCCGGGGGGCCGTGTCCCTGTCACGGGGGCCGTGTCCCTTGTGGCGCCGGGGGAGTTGGGCAGTGCAACGCGTTCCGTTCCCTGCCTGTTGTGTCCTGGAGGTGCCCCCGTGCGCCATTTGCCCACCCCGGTGAGATGGGCCGCCACCGCGCTGGCCGTCGCGGCCTGTGCCGGTCTGAGCGGCTGTATGAGTGTGAGCGACGAGGGGGTGAAGCCGGCGCCCGGCGCGTCCGGCGGGAAGCGGGGCGTGGCGACCGGGTCCGGCGGCGGCGAGGCCGGCGCCCCGGGCGGCGACGGCGGCTCCTGGCGCGCCCATCCGGACACCGGCGGCCCGGACGCGGCCGGAGCGGGTACGGAGTCCCCGGTGCCGAGTGGCTCACCCTCGGGCACGGCGAAGCCCACCCCGGGTGCGGTGCTGCCCGTGGAGGGGTCCGGCGGCCACGGCGGCCCGTCCAAGCCGCAGCCGACGGGCGGCGGCCATGACGGCCCGGGCGGTGGCGCGGGCGGCTCCGCGGGGAGCGGCGCGAACGGCGGCGGGAACGGCGGCAGCGGTGGCGGGGGCGGGGACGGCGGTGGCGGAAGCGCCGGAGGGTCCGGCGGCCCGGGCGGTGGCGGATCCACGCCGACGCCCGAGCCGACCGATCCGAGCCCCGAGCCGACCCCGGAGCCGACGACGCAGACCCCCGAGCCGACGCCGGAACCGACCTCGAACCCCACCGATCCGGCGACGCCGGGACCCGAGGCCCAGATGGCCGGCGTACGGGCGGCGGACGGGCCGGGAGCGCCCGCGGAGCCGACGGCGTCTCCGCAGGTCGGACCGGTGTGACGGAGTCCGGTTTGCCATAGGTGGGGGAGGGTGCGTATGGTGGTAGATCGTTTGATCCCATTGCCCGGCGCCGACACAGAAGAGCGCCGTGTGGCGCGTACTCTCCCTAGCCGTGGCTGACCGCATCGAGGCGGTCGATTTGCGAATTCACGGAGTTGACGGGCGCGTGCCGAGACTCCGGAAGGTTTCGCATTTCGCATGTCCATTTTCAGTTCTGACCACGCCGTCATGCCCGAGAACGACGAGATCGTCGAGGCCGTAGAGGTCACCGAGATCGTCTCCGTCGAGGCCGACGACATCGTCGACGCGATCGACGTCACCGACATCACCGACGCGATCGACACCGACTCGGACGACTCCGTCGAGGAGCCCGCCGAGCCCACCATCACCTTCGGCGACCTCGGTCTGCCGGAAGGCGTCGTGCGCAAGCTCGCGCAGAACGGCGTCACCACCCCCTTCCCGATCCAGGCGGCGACCATCCCGGACGCCCTGGCCGGCAAGGACATCCTGGGCCGTGGCCGTACCGGCTCCGGCAAGACCCTCTCCTTCGGTCTGCCGACCCTGGCCCAGCTGGCCGGCGGGCACACCGAGAAGAAGAAGCCCCGCGCGGTCATCCTCACCCCGACCCGTGAGCTCGCGATGCAGGTCGCGGACGCCCTCCAGCCGTACGGCGACGTGCTCGGCCTGAAGATCAAGGTCGTCTGCGGCGGTACGTCCATGGGCAACCAGATCTACGCCCTGGAGCGCGGTGTCGACGTCCTCGTCGCCACCCCGGGCCGACTGCGCGACATCATCAACCGCGGCGCCTGCTCGCTCGCGAACGTCCAGGTCGCCGTCCTCGACGAGGCCGACCAGATGTCCGACCTGGGCTTCCTGCCCGAGGTCACCGAGCTGTTCGACCAGATCCCGGCCGGCGGCCAGCGCATGCTCTTCTCCGCGACCATGGAGAACGAGATCGGCACGCTGGTCAAGCGCTACCTGAACAACCCCGTCACGCACGAGGTCGACAGCGCCCAGGGCAACGTCACGACCATGACCCACCACGTCCTCGTCGTGAAGCCGAAGGACAAGGCGCCGGTCACGGCCGCCATCGCCGCCCGCAAGGGCCGCACGATCATCTTCGTCCGCACCCAGCTGGGCGCCGACCGCATCGCCGAGCAGCTCGTCGAGGCCGGCGTGAAGGCGGACGCGCTGCACGGCGGCATGACGCAGGGCGCCCGTACCCGCGTGCTCGCCGACTTCAAGGACGGCTACGTCAACGCGCTGGTCGCCACCGACGTCGCCGCCCGCGGCATCCACGTCGACGGCATCGACCTGGTCCTGAACGTGGACCCGGCCGGTGACCACAAGGACTACCTGCACCGCTCGGGCCGTACGGCCCGCGCCGGCAAGTCCGGTGTCGTCGTGTCGCTTTCGCTGCCGCACCAGCGCCGCCAGATCTTCCGGCTGATGGAGGACGCGGGCGTCGACGCCTCGCGCCACATCATCCAGAGCGCCGGCGCCTTCGACCCCGAGGTCGCCGAGATCACCGGTGCGCGTTCGCTGACCGAGGTCCAGTCGGACTCCGCGAACAACGCCGCCAAGCAGGCCGAGCGCGAGGTCGTCGAGCTGACCAAGCAGCTGGAGCGCCTCCAGCGCCGTGCGGTCGAGCTCCGCGAGGAGGCCGACCGTCTGGTGGCCCGCGCCGCCCGTGAGCGCGGCGAGGACCCGGAGGCCGCCGTGGCCGAGGTGACCGAGGCCGCCGAGGCCGAGGTCGCCGCCGCCGCGGTGGAGGCCGAGCGTGCCGCGCGCGCCGAGGAGCAGCGCCGCGAGGAGCGTCCGGCGGCCCGCGACGACCGGGGCAACTACGAGCGCCGCGACCGTGGCGGCTTCAACCGTGACGACCGTGGTGACCGCGGTGGTTTCCGTGGCGGCGACCGCGGTGGTGACCGTGGCGGCTTCCGTCGCGACAACGACCGTCCGTCCGGTGGTTTCCGCCGTGACGACCGTCCGTCGGGCGGCTTCAACCGTGACGACCGCGGCGGCCGTTCCTTCGAGCGCCGTGACAACGACCGTCCGTCCGGTGGTTTCCGCCGTGACGACCGTCCGTCCGGTGGCTTCAACCGTGACGACCGTGGTGGCGACCGTGGCGGCTTCCGCCGCGACGACCGTCCCTCGGGCGGCTTCCGCCGTGACAACGACCGTCCGTCCGGTGGTTTCCGCCGTGACGACCGTCCGTCGGGCGGCTTCAACCGTGACGACCGCGGTGGCGACCGTGGCGGCTTCCGCCGCGACGACCGTCCCTCCGGTGGCTTCAACCGTGACGACCGTGGCGGCCGTTCCTTCGAGCGCCGCGACAACGACCGTCCGACCGGCGGCCACCGTGGCAGCGACCGTCCGTTCAACCGCGACCGTCGCGACGACCGTCCGGCCGGCGGCTTCCGCGCGGGCGGCGGCGACCGTCCGTACGGCCGCCGTGACGACCACCGCGGCACCGGCTCCACCGGCTCGGCCGGCTCGACGGGTGGCTTCGGCCGCCGCGACGACAAGCCGCGCTGGAAGCGCAACGGCTGAGGTCCACTGACCTGAAGGAGCGGGGCCCGTACGACACCTGGTGTCGTACGGGCCCCGCTCTTTCTGTCGCGATGGTCCCGACCGACGTGTGAGAAGACCGGCCCGTTCCCGTACAACCATCACGGGGGCGGGTCGGTCTCGTACAGGGACGCGTGGGAGGACCGGGCGTTCGACCGTACGCCGTTCAGCGATGGATCACCCCCCGGGAGGGGCCTTCTTGTCTCGTACCGCAGCCGCGCGGCGAACCCGCGCGCGTGCCGTCCTGCTCGCCGCCGTCATGGCCGCCACGGGGGCGGGTCTCGCGCCCGTCGCGGGCGCCGCGCCCGTGGTCGGTATCGACCAGCTGGACATCGCGCCCAACTGGCGGGCCCTGCCCCGGCAGCAGAGCGTCACCGCCGTCGGCCCCACGGGCTACGTGCACGAGACGGAGGACCCCGACCGGCCGTACGGCGGGGAACTGGAGTGGACGGACTTCACCGACCCCGCGAAGAACGTCAGCCTGGGCTACGGGAAGGGGGCCCAGCGCTTCGCCGAGTCCGGCAACGGCGGGCGCCACCTGTACGTCCAGCCGGGCATCGGCCTCCACGCCGTCCGCGACCTGGAGACCGGCACCGAGCGGCCGTTCGACATCCCCACCGACGCGAGTTACGTGGGCCTGGTCGGTGACGTCCTGCTCTTCCGGCAGGGCGCCTCCGCCGCGACGGGCACGAACGCCGGGTACTACCTGGTGCGCGCCGACGACCCGAACGGGACCCGTACGCCCGTCACCGGCTGGCCCGCGGACGCCAATGTGGAACAGGCGCAGCTCGCGGCCGGCGACGGTTCCACGGCCGTCCTCCGCTTCGCCCGGGGTGTCGACCCGTACGCGTACGGCTTCTCCGACCTCGGCATCGTCGATCCGGACACCGGACGGATGACCGTGATCCCCGAGCGCACCGCGACCGGCAACGCGCCCGTGGCCCCGGTGGCGCTGAGCCCCGACCGGATCGCCTGGATCGACGGCAGCCGCACGGTCCACATCCGCGAGCGCGCCGCGCTCACCGGCCCCGAGCGGACCGTCGTCCTCCCCGAGGGCCTGAGCACGGCCCGTATCGCCCTGGTCGGCGACTGGGTCCTCGCCCTGGGCCAGGTCCCCGGCATCGGTGCGTCTCTCCAGCGGAAGCTCGTCGCTCTGCACCCCGACAAGCCCGCGCAGACGCTTCTGACGGGTGCCGAGGCGGAGCTCACCCAGATCGCGGGCGGAGGCGTGGCCGTCGTCGGCGGCAGCTCCGCCACCGACTGGTCCCTCCTCAAGGCCGTCCCGGCGAAGGACGGCGGCGCCCCGCTTCTGGAGAAGCTGCGCCGCGTGGAGCCGATTCCGGCCGAGGTGGCAGCGCTCGCCCTCGGCGCGGGCCGGCTCTCCACCCTGGAGCGGAGCACGTCGAAGGGCAGCGGCTTCTACGGAAGGACGCTGCCCGTCGGGCCGGTGCACACCGGTGATCCGCAGCCGGTGTGGGCGGGGGCCGAGTCGAAGGCCCTGAGGAGAACCACGCCGCTGTTCGACAGCGGGGACGGCCGTACGGTCTATCTGGCCCAGGACGACTTCAAGCCGCTGGAGGTCACCGCCCGTACCTCCACCGGTCAGGTGAGCCGGGTGCTCACCGGCGAGACGGACGGACGGATCGTCGACGCGTTCGGCGGGCGGGTGGTCTTCGAGGGACGCGCCAAGACGTATGTCGTCGACCTCGACGCGCAGATCATCGTCCGCGAGCAGCCGGAGACTGCGGCGGCCCTCTGGGGCGACACGCTGTACGCGGGCACGGCCACGGCGGGCGAGGTGGCGCGTACGGACCTGGCCACCGGCAAGGACCTCGGCAAGGTCACGACCGGCGTGGCGTGCGTCCCGACGGAGCTTCAGGCGGCTGCCGGGCGCTGGCTGTACTGGGGGTGCGGGTCGACCCAGCAGCGGGGAGTGATCGACCTCAGGACGAACAAGAAAGTTCCTCTGTCCCTGGGCGTGGCCGACGCGGCCCTCCTGGGTGACGGCTATGTCGTCGACCGGGACTCCGACGAGTACCTCCGGCTCACCGACGTCACCACCGGGCGGGCCGTGGTGCGGACGCTCGTCGACTCCGCACCCGTCCGTGGCGCCCGCCGCGAGTTCTGGACCGTCGACCGCTTCGGCGGGCCCGTCGCCTACAAGGACGCGCGGAACCGCGTCCACGTCGTGTGGCCCGGCGTTCCCACCTCCGACCTCACCGCCGCCTCGGCGAAGGTGCCGGCCGGCATGCGGCCGCAGGACGGCTGGAAGGCGTCCTGGGCGCTGTCCAGGCCCGCCTCGATATGGCGGCTGACGGTGCGTGACCGGTACACCGGGAACGCCCTGCGCACCTTCGGGGCCGATGAGACCCGGGGACGTATCGACGTCTCGTGGGACGGCAGGACGGCCGCCGGGAAGCCCGTGGCGAACGGCACGTACACCTGGCACCTGCAGGTGAACCCGGCCGACGGGCAGGGCAGGGACCTGTCCCTGACCGGCACGGTCATCGTCTCCGGCGGCCGGCCGGCCTGGCGGGACATGGCCGGGAACGACGCGCAGGGTGACCTCCTGGTGATGGACACGGCGGGCCTGGTGTCGATGTACCGGGGCAACGGGTACGGCGCCTTCTCGGCACGCCTCGCGGGTACGGGCGCGAAGTTCGCGACCACGTCGGTCCTGGTGCCCTTCGGCGACGTGAACGGCGACGGCTGCGCCGACGTCCTCGCCCGGGTCGGCGACCAGCTGCGGGCGTACCGGCCCGGATGCGGGAAGGTGGTCTCGGCCTCCTCGCCGTACACGCCGATCGGCTCCGGCTGGGGACAGTACGACGTCCTGACGTCCCCCGGCGACGCGAACGGCGACGGCCTCACCGACCTGATCGCCCGCCAGACGTCGACCGGCGACATGTACTTCTACGCCGGTACGGCCGACCACCGGGTGAAGCCCCGCGTCCGGATCGGCACCAACTGGAAGCTGTACAAGAAGATAACCGGCGTCGGCGACCTGAACGGCGACGGCCGCGGCGACCTGCTGGGCGTCGACGCGTCCGGCGTGCTGTGGCGCTACCACGGCACGGCGACGGGCGGTGTGACGGCCCGGGTGAAGGTCGGCCCCGGCTGGCAGGTCTACTCGTCCCTGGTCGGAGTCGGCGACACCTCGGGTGACGGCTGCGCCGACCTGGTCGCCCGCGACACCTCGGGCACGCTCTACCACTACCAGGGCACGTGCCGCGGGGGGTACGGCTCCCGCATGCTGATCGGCGGCGGCTGGAACGCCTTCAGGGCGCTGTTCTGATCGGGGCGGCTCTGGCCAGGGCGCTGCTCTGACCCGGGCGGCCCTGGCCCGGGCGGTGGGTCCTCCCGATCCGCTCGCGGCGCCCCCGGCTCCACGCGCGCGCCACGCGCCGTACCGTCGGCCCCACCGGCCCGCGGTACGGCGCGCGGCGGGGCCGGTGCCGGATACCCGATCGGTTCGGGGGATCACTCGGGCTATGCTGCACGGGTGTGCTTGTCCACGGGCCGTTAGCTCAATTGGCAGAGCAGCGGACTTTTAATCCGTTGGTTGTGGGTTCGAGTCCCACACGGCCTACGTGTGGCGGGGCGGGGGTTGACCTCCGAGCCGCCGAGAAGCGCCCCGACCGGTTCCGACCGGGCGGGGCGCTTCGGCGTTCCCGCGCGGGGCCCGTACACCGGGGGCCGCCGTGGCTTTCCGTCGATCTTTCCGGGGCGAACGGCCCCGCCCCGGGCACCGGGTGCGGCACCGTGGGCCAGTCTGGAACGTGGGCGGCGAGCGTGGAGGTGGGGACGGTGACGGTGAACGGATCCGGTGATCCGATGGCGGAGGTACGGGGGCTCGCCCGGTGGGCGCTCGGCGCGGCCGCCGCGGCGGTCGTGCTCCTGCTGAGCGGACTCGGCGGCGGCGGGCTGCTGATCCTGCTGAGCGGCCTCGTCGGACTCGCCTGTTCGGCCGTGGGGATCTGGTACTTCCTCGCCCACCGCGGCCCGCTGCGGGTGCTCGGCGCGCTGCTCGCCGTCGGCGCGCCCCTCCTGGTCCTGAGCCTGTACGTCATCTGGGGCCTCTGGCTGACCGCGCTCCTCGCGCTCGGGCTGTGGAGCGCGGCCCTCGTCTGCGCGCGGTCCGCGCTGCGCCGCCTCCGCGACCTGGACGGGAACGGCAGGGGCCGGCGGACCGACCTGGCGCGCGGCGAGCGGCGGCCGAGACCCCGGCGGCCCGTGCTGATCATGAACCCCAAGTCCGGTGGCGGGAAGGTCGCCCGCTTCGGTCTCGTCGAGCGCGCCGAGAAGCTCGGTGCCCGGGTCGTCCTCATCGATCCGTCCGTCGAGACCGATGTCGCCGCGCTCGCCCGGGAGGCCGTCGCCGACGGCGCCGACCTGCTCGGAGTGGCCGGCGGCGACGGTACGCAGGCGCTGGTCGCCGCCGTGGCCGCCGAGCACGACCTGCCGTTCCTCGTCGTCTCGGCCGGCACCCGCAACCACTTCGCCCTCGATCTGGGCCTCGACCGCGCCGACCCGGCGACCTGCCTCGACGCCCTCGTCGACGGCGAGGAACTCCGGGTCGACCTGGGCTCGGTCTCCGGCCGCCCGTTCGTCAACACGGTCTCCTTCGGCGTGTACGCGGACGTCGTCCAGCACCCCGAGTACCGCGACGCCAAGGCGGGCACCGCGCTCGACGTCCTGCCCGATCTGCTCCAGGGCGGCGAGGGCGACCGCCTCGACGCCGTCGCCGACGACGTACGGCTCCCCGCTCAGCAGGCGCTTCTCGTCAGCAACAACCCCTATGCCGCGCCCGATCCCTTCGGTGCCGCCGCCGCGCGCAGACCCCGGCTCGACCGGGGCCGGCTCGGGGTGATCGGCATCCGGGTCGACGGGGCGGTGGGGGCCGCCGAACTGGCCGTACGCGGAGCCCAGTCGGCCGGCCTGAACGTGCTGACGGCCACCCGGGTCGAGGTGACGGGGAAGACCGCCGGCGGCAACCCCGTCCTCTCCGGAGGAGGCGCCGGGTTCCCCGCCCCCGGCTCCATCGCCGTCGCCGTCGACGGCGAGGCGCTGATCCTGCCCACTCCGGTCGTCTGTACCCTCCGACCCGGCGCCCTGCGGGTCCTCGTGCCCCGCGGCCGGCCGGGGGCCGGTGACCCGCTGCCGCCCATGGACTGGCGGCGCATCATCCAACTCGCCATCCACCATCCCTCCCCGAGGAGCGGCACATGACCGGGACGACCACCAAGAGCCCCCTCCGGGCCGTGCTGAGCGACCTCCGCGCGGTCGACGGCGCCGTGTACGCCGCCGTGGCGGCCACCCCCACGCCGGCGCTCGACGCGGGGCTCCGCAGGCTCTCGCACACGGCCGACCACTCCAAGATCTCGTTCGCCGTGGCGGCGGCGCTCGCCCTGGTCCCCGGCCGGCCGCGCCGGGCGGCCCTCGCCGGTGTCGGGGCCATCGCCGTGGCCTCGGCCACCGCGAACCTGCTGGGCAAGCGTCTCGTCCGCAGGGAGCGGCCGGACCGGGAGGCCGCCCGGGTGGTGGCGGGCCGCCATGTGCCGATGCCGGACTCGGCCTCGTTCCCCTCCGGGCACACCGCGTCGGCGGTCGCCTTCGCCACCGCCGTCGGGGTGGTGCTGCCCCCGGCCGCCGTGCCCCTCCAGGTCCTGGCGATGGCCGTGGGCTACTCCCGGGTGCACACCGGGGTCCACTATCCGGGTGACGTCGCCGCGGGCGCGGTCCTCGGCATGGCGAGCGCCGCCGTCTCCCTGACGGCCGGGGCGTCCTGGTCGGCCGCCCGGGGGAAGTAGGCGGCCGACAGGGCATCAGGTGACGTGGCCGGGCGTCAGTACGTCGCCCGGGCCAGGTCCTCCTCCCGGAAGCCGAGCCCGGCGAGCCGCTCCGGGTCCGCAAGGATGTGGAGTTCGACGATCCGGTCCCCGGCGATCGTGAACGCCATGAGCGCGGAGGGACGCCCGTCGGAGACCGAGAGGACCGCGGGCGCGCCGTTGGCCAGGAGCGGCAGTGCCGCCGTACGGAACCTGGCGTAGGTGAGGGCCTGCGCGATGACCGCCTCGGCGCCCCTGACGATCTTGGAGGCGACCGCGAGGGCGGCGCCGCCGTCCGCGCGCAGCACCACGTCCGGGTCGAGGACCGCGAGCAGTCCTTCGAAGTCGCCGCCGTGCGCGGCGGCGAGGAAGGCGTCGGCGATCTCCCGCTGCCGTCGCGCGTCGGGCCCCGCGGCGGGGGTGGCGTCCTGCACGCGGCGGCGGGCGCGGCTGGCGAGCTGGCGGGTGGCGGCCGGGGTGCGGTCCACGATCCGCGCGATCTCGTCGAAGGAGACGGCGAACATGTCGTGCAGGACGAACGCGAGCCGCTCGGCCGGCGCGAGTGTCTCCAGGACGACGAGCAGGGCGAGGCCGACGGATTCGGTGACCTCGGCCGCGTGCTCGGGGTCGGTGGTGTCGGGGAGCCGGACGACCGGGTCGGGGACGTAGTACTCCAGCGGGTCCTCGCGGCGCGAGCCGCGGGAGCGCAGCATGTCGAGGCAGACGCGGCCGACGACCGTGGTCAGCCAGCCGCTGAGGTTCCGCACCTCGCTGACGTCACTGCGGCTCAGCTTGAACCAGGCCTCCTGGACGGCGTCCTCGGCCTCGCTGAGGGAGCCCAGCATGCGGTAGGCCACCGCTCTCAGGTGGCCGCGGTCGGCTTCGAAGTGCCGGGCCAGCAGTTCGTCGGTGTCGCGCCCGGCCGGCCGTCCGTCGGTGTTGCGGTCCTGGTCCACTCGTCGATCTCCCCGTTCGTGTCCGGTCATCTCGTCATCGCGTCATCTCTTGTGATCGCGTCCCGTCATGACGTCATGCCCTCGTGCCCTCATGCCGTCATGACGGAGGAAACCCCGCCGGTGTGACACGGCTGTGGTGGTCGTGGGGCGGGTCACGCGGTTTCGATACGTGAGATCCACGCCGCCTCATGGCGAACGCCCGGGTTTCCCCGGCCAAGGCCCCCGACCACCGTGGATCCTCACTTCAGGCGGGTGATCTTCGTCCGTAGATTGATCACCATGACGACGACAACGACGCAGGTCAACCCCGTACTCCGTACTCCGCCCGCCTCACCGGCCGCAGCCGCCGCGTACTTCTCCGCCAGCCTCGCGTTCCACGCCGACGTCTCCGACGTGGCCTCGGCACTCGCCACCGCGGCCGCCGACGGCACCGACCCGGGCTTCGTGGTGATCGACTCGCGGTCGACCGCCTCCTGGGACCAGGGGCACGTCCCCGGCGCGGTGCACCTGCCGACCGCGCTCATCGCCGAGCAGGCCGAGCAGCTGCTCGACCGGTCCGTGCCGGTCGTCACGTACTGCTGGGGCCCCGGCTGCAACGGCGCCACGCGCGCCGCGCTCGCCCTCGCGGAGCTGGGCTTCCAGGTGAAGGAGATGCTCGGCGGCTTCGAGTACTGGGTGCGCGAGGGCTTCGCGTACGAGACCTGGGAGGGCCCCGCGGAGAAGGCCGCGGACCCGCTCACGGCGCCGGTGGACTCGGACGACTGCGGCTGCTGATCGGTTACCGAAGGGCTGCTGCTGGTCCGCCGATCGGTTGCCGACGTAAACCGATTTCGTGATCGCCCCGGTCATGCCGTAGAGTCATGTTTACCGACGCGGGGTGGAGCAGCTCGGTAGCTCGCTGGGCTCATAACCCAGAGGTCGCAGGTTCAAATCCTGTCCCCGCTACTCAGTAGCAACGAAGGCCCGGATCCAGTCACTGGATCCGGGCCTTCGTCGTTCCCGCTTTTCTCTGCTTGACCTTTACGCAACGTCAAGATTTAGCGTTCTCGGTATGGAGTGGTCGATCCAGGAGATCGCCAGGAAGGCCGGCACCACCAGCCGCACCCTCCGGCACTACGGGGAGCGCGGACTGCTTGAGCCGAGCCGGATCGGCGCGAACGGTTACCGGTACTACGACCAGGCGGCGCTCGTGCGGCTGCAGCGGATCCTGCTGCTGCGCGAGCTCGGGCTCTCGCTGCCCGCCATCGCCGAGGTCCTCGCGGGCCAGCGGGACACGTCCGCCGCGCTCCGCACCCACCTCGCCCTGCTCGAGCAGGAACGCGAGCGCATCGGGCGGCAGATCGCGTCCGTGCGGACCACTCTCCACAAGACCGAGAACGGAGAAGAGCTCATGGCCGAGGAAGTGTTCGACGGTTTCGACCACACGGCGTACGAGGAGGAGGTCACCGAGCGCTGGGGCCGCGACGCGTACGAGCAGGGGGACCGCTGGTGGCGGTCGCTCGACGCGGCGCGGCGGAAGGCGTTCCTGGACGAGCAGGCGGGGATCGCCCGCGACTTCGCTCGGGCGCTCGCGGACGGCCTCACCGCCGGCAGCGAGGAGGTGCAGGCGATCACGCGCCGCCAGGTCGCGTGGCTGTCGCACACCACGACCCCGAGCCGGGAGTACGTGATCGGCCTCGGCCGGATGTACGTCGACGACCCCCGCTTCACCGCGAACTACGACCGGCACGGCGAGGGCACCGCGGTCCTCGTCCGGGACGCGATGGAGATCTACGCCGAGCGGAACCTGTGACGGCGCCCGACCGCCGAGCACGGGTGCCCGGCCCGTCCTGAGCCGTACGCCAGTCGGCCCCGTGGGACTCGCCGCCCGGCGTGGGGGCGGCCACCCTGGGAGGGCGCGGTACGGACCGCGGCCGGGTACGGACCGGGCAGGAGAGCACAGGTGGGGCACCCCCTAGGAGCGGGCGGCGGCGGGCGGCGGGGCGGTGACGGCCGCCGCTCGTACGGGCGCGCCCGGCGGTTCATCCGGGCGCTGCCGCCGCTGGTCATCATCGGCGGGGTCGTCTTCGACGTCCTGACACCGCCCGCGTACACCGCGGCGCCGCTCTTCTCCGCCGCCCCGCTGATCGCCGCGCCCTTCTTCTCCACCCTCACGACTCTTCTCACCGGGCTCGCCGCCGTCCTCGCCTCCGTCGGGCTGCACCTCTACAACGGCACCGCCGACGAGATCCCGGCCCTGACCGAGACCCTGACGGTCGTGACCGTCTCCGCGCTGGCCCTCCTCATCAGCCGGGTCGTGCGGCGCAGCGGCGAGCGGCTCGCGTCGGCCCGGGTCATCGCGGAGACCGCGCAGAAGGCCGTGCTGCCGACGCCCGCCGAGCGGATCGGCGGGCTGCAGTGCGCGGCCCGTTACGAGGCGGCGCAGGCGGACGCGTTCATCGGCGGCGACCTGTTCGCCGTCCAGGACACCCCCTACGGGGTGCGGCTCGTCGTCGGGGACGTCCGGGGCAAGGGCATGGAGGCGGTCGAGGCCGTCGCCGTCGTCATCGGCGCCTTCCGGGAGGCGGCCGAGCAGGAGCGGAGCCTGGAGGGCGTGGCGCAGCGCCTCGAACGGGCGCTGGCCCGCGAGGGCACCCGCAGGGACGGGCTCGACGCCTTCGAGGGGTTCACCACCGCCGTCCTCGCCGAGATCCCGCGCGAGGACGGCAGCGGCACCTTCGACGGTTTCGTACGGGTCGTCAACCGCGGCCACCCGCCCCCGCTGATGCTGTACGCGGACGGGCGCCTGGACACGCTGGAGCCGACGGAGCCGGCGCTGCCGCTCGGCATGGGCGATCTGGCGGTGTGGCCGGACCGCGCCGAGGGGCGGCCGTACCCGCCGGGCGCGACGCTGCTCTTCTACACCGACGGCCTCTCCGAGGCGCGGAACGCGGCGGGCGTCTTCTACGACCCCGGGTCACGCCTCGCCGGGCGGATCTTCCCGGGGCCCGAGGAACTCCTCGACGCGCTGGTGGACGACGTACGGCTGCACACGGGCGGCGGGGCGACCGACGACATGGCGCTGCTCGCGCTGAGCCGTCCCGCGAAGGGGCAGCCGGAGCGGCGGCGCACGATGCCGGTGGTGCCGCCGGCCGGGCCCGGTCACCGGCCGTAGTCGAGAGGTGTCACTGCGATAACAATTGACATAACGTCAGACCCGCTGGGTTTGACCGGCGCGCACTGAAGGGGGGTCAACTCGGGTCATTCGCACCCAATTCAATGAACGATCAAGGGGAGCGGCTTGGAATCGGCACCCCCTGTCTATTAACGTTCGATAACGCAGCGCGGTCGTCCCAGCCGCCGCAAGAGGCGGCACCGTGCGCACGCGCCGAATCCTGAAAAGGAACCGGGGAACCACCAATTGGGGTGAATCGGGCCCTTCGCACCTGTGCGACCGTGCCCGTAGGAGACCTTCCTGCTCCGAACCCGTCAGCTAACCCGGTAGGCGAGAAGGAAGGAAAGGAGCGCCCCTCAGTGGCGTCCAACACCCCCGTACCCGAAGCTCCCTTCGACGCCTTCGGTGGTGGTGCGGGTCCCGCCGCCCCGGACACCGAGTGGAACCCCACCGAGGATTCCCTCCGCGCCCAGAACCGCTCCGGCGGCCGGCACCGGGTCGTCAAGCAGCGCTCCAACTTCGCCCGTTCCTCCACCGTCCTCGGCGTCGGTGTCATCGCCGCCGTCGGCGCGGGCGGCCTCGCCACCGCGCAGGAGAAGCCGCCGGTGGCCATCTCGCTCCCGGACCTCCCCGACCTCGGTCTGCCGGACGCCCACGACCTCCCCGGCGTCGGTGACCTCCTCCCCGAGGCGGACACGACCTCGGACGACGACATGGCGGCCGCCGACGCGGCCCGCTCCAACCCGAACCCGCTCACCGCCGCCACGTACACCACCGTCGACGACGAGCGGACCGGGACGACCGCCGAGCAGGCCACGCGGACGGCCACCGGCACGGCCGACGCCGGCGAGGCCCTGCGCGCCCGCATCATGCAGCAGGCCGAGCAGCAGCAGGCGTCCGCCGACGCCGCCGAGAAGGCCGCGGCGGAGAAGGCGGCGGCGGAGAAGGCGGCCGCGGAGGCCGAGGCCAAGGCCGAGGCGGCGGAGAAGGCGGCCGCCGAGGCGAAGGCGCAGGCCGAGGCGGAGGCCAAGGCCAAGGCGGAGGAGGAGGCCAGGGCGAAGGCCGAGGCCGAGCGCCTCGCGCAGCTCGCCGCGAGCTACTCGATGCCGCTCTCCTCGTACTCCCTCACCGCCGTGTACATGCAGTCCGGTTCGATGTGGTCCTCCGGCTACCACACGGGCCTCGACTTCGCCGCCCCCACGGGCACCCCGCTCAAGGCGGTCCACGGAGCCACGGTCAAGGAGGCCGGCTGGTCCGGCTCGTACGGCTACCGGATCGTCCTGGAGCTGGAGGACGGCACCGAGGTCTGGTACTGCCACCTGTCGTCCATGACGGTCGGCGTCGGGCAGACCGTCGGCACCGGCGAGACGATCGGCCGCGTCGGCGCCACCGGCAACGTCTCCGGCGCCCACCTCCACATGGAGGTGCACACGCCCGGCGGCGACGGCATCGACCCGGCGTCCTGGCTCCGCTCCAAGGGCCTGTCGATCTGAGGTCGGGCGAGCGCCGATCCGAGGTCGGCCGGGCGTCGATCCGAGGTCGGCCGGGCGTCGATCGGAGATCGGCCGGGCTGCCACCCGAGGAATAGGCCCGGCGGCGGCGAAGGTTGCTCACTCCATGACCTCTCTCCGCCCGCTGGGCAGTTCCGACCTGCACGTCTTCCCGCTCGCCCTGGGCGGCAACGTCTTCGGCTGGACCGCCGACGAGGAGCAGTCCTTCGCCGTCCTCGACGCCTACGCCGCCGCGGGCGGCAACTTCGTCGACTCCGCCGACGTCTACTCCGCCTGGGCCGAGGGCAACGAGGGCGGCGAGTCCGAGACCGTCATCGGCCGCTGGCTCGCCTCGCGCGGCAACCGCGACGACATCGTCGTCGCCACCAAGGTCGGCGCCCACCCCCGCTTCAAGGGCCTGTCCGCCACCACCATCAAGGCCGGCGCGGAGGAGTCGCTGCGCCGCCTCGGCACCGACCGCATCGACCTCTACTACACGCACTTCGACGACGAGTCGGTCCCCGTCGAGGAGATCGTCACCGCGCTCGACCAGCTCGTGAAGGACGGCAAGGTGCGGGCGGTCGCCGCCTCCAACATCTCCCCGGAGCGGCTCCGCGCCTCCCTCGACTTCGCCGAAGCCGAGGGCCTCGCCCGGTACGTGGCCCTCCAGCCGCACTACAACCTGGTCTCCCGCGAGACGTACGAGGGCCCGCTCCTGAAGACCGTGGAGCAGGCCGGGCTCTCCGCAGTGCCGTACTACGGTCTCGCGTCCGGCTTCCTCACCGGCAAGTACCGTCCGGGCGCCACCGTCGACAGCGTCCGTGCCTCCGGCGCCGGCGGCCACCTCGACACCGCGCGGGGCCGGGCCGTGCTCTCCGCGCTCGACACGGTCGCCGAGGCGCACGAGGCGGAACTCGCCACCGTCGCCCTCGCCTGGCTCGCCTCCCGGCCGACGGTCGCCGCCCCGATCGCCTCCGCGCGTACGGTCGAACAGCTCCCGGCGCTCGTGGCGGCCGCCGACCTGACCCTGACCGATGCGGAGCTGACGCTTCTGACGGAGGCGTCGGCGCTCTGAGGCGCCCGTCCCCTCCGGTTCCGTCTAACTCCGGTACGGGTTGTAGCCGTCGTAGTCCAGGTACTGCGGCGGCGCCCAGGCCCGGCCCGTCGCCCGTGCCGCGTACGTCAGCGCCGGCGAGGCGACCTCGCGGCGCTGCCACAGATGGTGCAGCAGCTCCTGCTCGCGGGCCGGGAAGTCGGGCCCGGCCGTGCCGCGCCGGGCCCGGTCCCGGAGGAACGCCAGGGCCGTCGCGAAGGACTCGTACTCGCCCACCGCCCGCGCGGCGGGCGAGCCGTACGTCCGGGCGGCGAACGCACGGGCCACCTGTCGGGCCCGCATCGAGGAGAGCGCCAGCGGCTCGGCGGGGGAGAGCCAGCCGGCCGCCGCGTACGCCGGGAGCTCCCCGGATATCGTGCGCAGCTCCCGCTGCCGGCTCCACACCGCGAGCCAGGTCAGCAGGCCGAAGGCCGGGACCATGAGCGCCCCGTACACGATGAGGAAGGCCCAGGGGCCGCCGAAGGTGGCCGAGCCGTTCCACGCGGCGTGCAGCCCCATGGCGAGCAGCAGCCCCGCGAGCGGAAGGAGCACCTTCCGCAGACGCCTCCCGCGGGGCGCGAGCGCGGCGAAGCCGAAGCCGATGCCGGTGAGCACGGTGAACAGCGGATGCGCGAACGGCGACATCACGACCCGTACGAAGAAGGTTCCGGCGGTCACCGAGCCGAGACCGGACGAGCCGAACGCCTGGTCCTCGCCGAAGGCGTTGCCGAGATAGAGGATGTTCTCGGTGAAGGCGAAGCCGGTCGCCGTGAAACCGGCGACGACCACGCCGTCGACGAGCCCGCCGAAATGCCGCCGCCGGAAGAGGAAGAGCAGCAGGATCGCGACCGCCTTCGCGCTCTCCTCGACCACCGGCGCGACCACCGTGGCGCCGAGGTTGTCCGCGGACGCCGGGTCCGCGGTGGCCGTCGCGATCCAGCGGACCGCGAAGGTGTTCGCCAGGATCGCGACGAGCGCGGCGGCGAAGGCGCCCCAGGCGAAGGCGAAGAGCTGGTTCTTCCACGGGCCCGGCTCGACCCGGTCGAGCCAGCGGAACGCGGCCATCAGCAGCGGTACGGGCAGCAGCGCGAGGCCGAGACCGACGAGGAAACCCTCGGTGCCGGTCTGCTCGCGGACCAGCGCCAGGATGAACAGGGCGCAGATCGCGAGCACGGTGATGACGGCGACGGCCCGGACCAGCCGGCTGCGCCAGAAGGCCCGGCGTGGCCGGTAGCGCCACGTGGACCGGTCGGCGGCGGCGGGGAAGGCCGGCTCCTCGGTGTCCCGGTGCGGGACGGGAGCGGCTTCCGGCTGGTCGGCGGGGGCGGGGTTCGACACGTGAGCGACCCTAACGACCCCCACCGACAGCGGCGACGGGGTTACGGGCTCCCCGTCACGTCGGCCGGGTTACTTCCGGCGGAAGAGGAGGTCGTGCACGACGTGGCCCTTGTCCAGGCCCTGGCCCTCGAAGCGGGTGAGGGGCCGGAAGTCCGGTCGGGGCGCGTAACCGCCGTCGGCCTGGGTGTTCTCGAAGTCCGGATGCGCGGAGAGCACCTCCAGCATCTGTACGGCGTACTCCTCCCAGTCCGTGGCGCAGTGCAGCACGGCCCCGGGCTTCATCCGGGTCGCGAGGAGACTGAGGAACTCGGGCTGGATGAGCCGCCGCTTGTGGTGACGCGCCTTGGGCCACGGGTCGGGGAAGTAGACGCGGCAGCCGTCGAGGGCGTCCGTGGTGAGCATCTCGCGGAGCAGGATGATCGCGTCGCCGTTGGCCACCCGGATGTTGGTCAGGCCGTTCCGGTCGGCGAGACCGAGCAGATTGCCCTGGCCGGGGGTGTGCACGTCGACGGCGAGGATGCCGGTGCCGGGGTCGGCGGCGGCCATCTGCGCGGTCGCCTCGCCCATGCCGAAGCCGATCTCCAGGACGACCGGGAGACCGTCGAACATCTCGGCGAGGTCGAGGACCCGCTTGCCGTCGATGTCGAGACCCCAGTCGGGCCAGCGCTTCAGCATCGCCTCGGCCTGGCCGGTGGTGACGCGGCTGCGACGCGGCTGGAAGCTGCGGATTCGCCGCTCGTGGTGGGAGCCGGCGGGGTCGGGCAGGGGGCCCTCGCCGGGGGCGAACCTCTGGCTGCCCCGCCGCGCGGGGGGCGTGCCGGGGTCGGCGGCGGGTTGCGAAAAGTTCTCAGGCTGCTCAGACACAATGCCCCCGATTCTACGGCGCCCGCCCCTGACCGCACGCTGCCCACCACCGGCTGACCGCCACCCGTGCGGCCCCGCGCTTACGGCCGCCGCCGCGCCCCCGGCCACCCCCCCGTGTGGGCAATCGTCCCGCAGGGCGATGGGGGTGCCCCCTGCTCGAGCGGAGCCGAGAGCTTGGGGGAGGGTGGGCACACGGGACGGCGCCCTTGGCGGCGCCTCCGCCCCTTGCGCCTGGACCCGCACCGACTGTGCGCCGCACAACGGGTGCGGGTTCAGGCGCGGAAGCCTAGGCCCGGCAGGGGGCGCCGTTCCGTTGTGCCCACCCGTTCCGCCCTGGGGGCACCTCCCGGACGAAGTCTGGGGGAGGAACAGATGCCCACAACGAGGGGGCGCCGGAGGCCTAGGCCCGGCAAGGGGCGCCGTCCGCCCTTGCGGAACAGATGCCCACAACGAGGAGGCGGGGAAGGTCGCGGTCCCGCCCCCTACAGCAGCCTCAGCGCGCGCGTCGCCACCTCCCGGCCGATCGGCAGTGACGCCGTCGCCGCAGGCGAAGGCGCGTTCAGGACGTGGACCGTCCGGGCGGCCTCGCGGATCAGGAAGTCGTCGACCAGCGTCCCGTCCCGCAGCACCGCCTGCGCCCGCACCCCCGCCGCCGCCCGCCGCAGGTCCGACTCCTCCACCACCGGAAGCAGCCGCCGTACCGCCTCCGTGAACGCCCGCTTCGACAGCGACCGGCGCAGCTCTCCCGCCCCGTACCGCCAGTGCTTCCGGGCGATCGACCACGAGCCGGGCCAGGCCAGCGTGCCGGCGAGCTCGCGCGGGCGGACGACGGACCAGCCGTACCCCTCGCGCGCGAGCGCCGGGACCGCGTTCGGCCCGATGTGGACGCCGCCGTCGATGCCCCGGGTCAGATGCACCCCGAGGAACGGGAAGGCCGGGTCGGGGACCGGGTAGACCAGGCCCCGCACGAGCGAGGGGTCCGCGAGCTCGTAGTACTCCCCCCGGAAGGGGACGATCCGCATGCCCGGGTCGTCGCCCGCGAGCCGCGCGATCCGGTCGCAGTGCAGCCCCGCGCAGTTCACCAGGACCCGCGCCCGCACCACCCGGCCGTCCGCCGTCCGCACGGCGACCCCCCACGGCCGCCGGTCGATCACGGTGACCTCCGCCCCGTACAGGATCCGGGCGCCGGAGGACTCGGCGAGCCGGGCCGACACGGCCCCGTAGTCGCAGATGCCGGTCGTGCCGACGTGGATCGCGGCCAGGCCCCGCACCCGCGGCTCGTACTCGCTGATCTGCGCCGGGCCCAGCTCGCGGACCGGGATGCCGTTCTCCCTGCCGCGCTGCACGAGCGCGTGCAGCCGGGGCAGCTCCTCGCGCGCGGTGGCGACGACGAGCTTGCCCGTCACCTCGTACGGAATGCCCCACTCCGCGCAGAACTTGACCATCTCGGCCGCGCCCTCGACCGCGAACCGGGCCTTGAGCGACCCCGGCCGGTAGTAGATCCCGCTGTGGATCACCCCGCTGTTGCGCCCGGTCTGGTGGCGCGCGAGGGCGTGCTCCTTCTCCAGGACCGTGACCCGGGTGCCGGGAGCGGCGCGCGTCAGCGCGTACGCCGTCGACAGACCGACGATCCCGCCGCCGATCACCAGCACGTCACAGTCAAACACCAGCGCCACCTCCCACCCCCGATAGTGCACTGGCCCACTGACAATCCCGTGAAACCTCGCGCGACATCACGAGACGCAGGTCACGCCCCGAGGGGGTGTCACGCCGGGGCGACGAGCAGCGGCCTGGCCCGTTCCCGCAGCTCCCTCACGCGCGGCTCGTCCCCGTACGGCTCGAGCCGGTGCAGCAGGTCCCGTACGTACTCGGTCGTCCGGGCCGAGGAGATCCGGCCCGCCACCTCCACCGCGCGCGTACCGGCCGCGCAGGCCGCGTCCAGGTTGCCCGACTCCAGTTCGGCGACGGCGGAGACCACGAGCCGCAGCCCGTGCGAGCGGACGAACTCCTCGGTCGGCCGGGAGAGGGCCTGCTCGGTGAAGCGCCGCACCTCGTGGGGCGCCTTCAGGTCCCGGTAGCACTCCGCGGCGTCGGCGCAGAACCGGTCGTACGAGTAGAAGCCCAGCCAGGTCGGGTCGGCGTCGCCGTCCCGTGAGCGCTCGAGCCACCCCTCGGAGGACTTGAGCGCGGCCGCGGCGGCGACCCCGTCCCCGGCCTTCGCGTGCGCGCGTGCCTCGACGAGCCGGAAGAAGGACATGGTGCGGGCGGTGGCGAGCCCCCGGTTCCGTTCGAGCGCGGCCTGGGCGAGGTCCACGCCCTCGTCGGCGAAGCCCCGGTAGGTGGCCTGGAGGGACATGGAGGCGAGGACATAGCCGCCGAGGGGCACGTCGGCGGCGGCGCGCGCGAGCCGCAGGGCCTGGATGTAGTAGCGCTGGGCGGCCTCCTGCTGCCCGGTGTCGAAGGCCATCCAGCCGGCGAGCCGGGTGAGCTCGGCGGTAGCGCCGAACAGGGCGCGGCCGACCTCGTCCGAGTACGAGGCGAGGAGGAGCGGCGCCGCGTCCACGCGTAAGCACTCGGGGACCATGGAGGAGCGCCAGTCCCCGCCGCCGTACTTGGAGTCCCAGCGGCGCGCGTCCTCAGCGGCCTCGCGGAGCTTGGCGACGTCGCTGTGGCCCACGCGCGTGTGCTCCGTGACGGCGGCGGCCGTGCTGCCGCCCGCCGGGCGCGGGGCCTCGCGCTCCACCGACGGGTCGGCGGGGGTTATCAGCCAGCGGGACGCGGGCGTCGCGTACGCGCTCACCGCGAAGGACCCGGCGAGCGACTGCCAGATCCCGCCGCCGGCCCGCCGCCCGGCGAGGTCGAGCCGGTACAGGTCGGTGGCCGAGCGCACCGCCTCGCCCACGTCGCGCGGAAAGGCGAGCCCCACCTCGGGCGCGGGGTCGGCGTCGGCGAGCCCGATCTCGTGCAGCGGCACGGGCCGGCCGAGCTTCTGTCCGATCGCGGCGGCGATCAGATGCGGGGCGGCACCCTGCGGCACCATCCCCTTCGACACCCACCGGGCGACCGAGGTCTTGTCGTAACGAAGCGTCAGGCCCCTTTGGGATCCGAGGTCGTTGACGCGCCGGGCGAGCCCGGCGTTGCTGATTCCCGCGAGGGCGAGAACCGTGCCGAGCTTTTCGTTCGGCCCGCGTTGCTCCCTGGACATGACGCCACCCCTCGACCACCCAGACGGCCGCCACGACGCCGGGCATAGGCGGGCGGCATTCGTAAACACAGCGTAGTTCGCCGCATCCCTACCGTTAAGGGGCGGTGTTCCGTATGGCGAGATTGTTGTGTGAACAGCCGACGTGCGGTTCCCGTGGCCAGGATCGTGCTCCCGCCGTGTGGCCGTGCGCCCGGCCGTGCGCTCTCTCGGGGCCGCCGGGGGAGCGCTTCCATGAGGAGCGCGTGGGTCGGCCCGCTCGGCCGGGACGGATGTCCCGGACCCGGTGGGCTGGGGGATACCGCCGCCCCATTCCCCGCGGGCGGCGGGCGGCGCCGGGGGGCGGGAGCGCCTCCCGGCCTGCCGGTGACCGGTGGGAAGCGGTGCGCGGGGGCCGCCACCCGGACGCCTCCCACGCCCGCAGGGCAGGGGCGATATTTGGCCGAATGACGCCGGTGGTCAACTGGCCCATGCCAGGGGCGCATTCGGCTTTCGCGCGCGTGCACCCGGACTCCGCCCCGTGCGCCGTTGTCGTGGCAGCATGTCTTCCACCGAAACGGACGTGGAGGCGCCGATGCGATGGCTGGTGGGCTGGAGCAGTGTCGCCGCGAGCTTCGCAACGACGGCCGGGGCGCGGGCGGGATCGGCGAGCGGCTCGTACGGGACGGTCCCGGCGCCGTCCGGCGGCGGGCACGACACGCGCGGCCCCCACGGTTCGTACGGCGGCGGGTACGACACACACGGCTCCTACCGCTCTCACGGTTCCTCCCGCTCCGCCGCTGCCGGCCAGTCCTCCGCCACCGAGGGGCGCACGGTGCAACCCGTGGGCGCACAGCTCCTCTGGGGCGACCCCGACCCCCTGTGGGCCGTCGGCGACTGGCGCCCCGACGAGGTGCGGGTGGTGGCCGTCGACGACCACACCCGCCTCGCCGTGCTCGGCTGTTGCGCCGCGAGCGACGAGGAGCTGCGGATCGGCCTGCTCACCGCGCGCGGGGGCGCGTTGCGGCACCTCACGGCCTGGCCCGGCAGCTACACGGCGGTCGTCAAGGCCGGCCGCCGTGTCACCGTCACGGGCGATCTCGCGGGCGCCCGGCCGGTGTTCCACACCCCGTGGGCGGGCGGCACCGCCTACGCCACCGCCGCCCTGCCGCTCGCCGACCTCGTCGAGGCCCAGCTCGACATCGGCCACCTCGCCGCCCTGCTCGCCTGCCCCGAGACCCCGGAAGCGCTGCGCGACTCCACCCCGTACGAAGGGGTCCGGCGGGTCCCGCCCGGCCACGCGCTGATCCTGCGGGAGGGCTCGCGCGAGATCACCGGGTACGAGCAGGTCGCCTCGCTCGCCGTCGCGGCCGCCCAGACCGACCCCCGGCAGGCCGTCGAAGGGGTACGGGACGCCCTGGTCGAGGCGGTCCGCGCCCGGCTCACCGCCCCCCGGCACGCGCCCGAGGCCCCGCTTCCCGACCCCGGCCCCGTCCCCGGCATGGGCCCCGCCGACCGGCGGGCCGCCCGCGGCGGGGGCCCGGCGCCGGGAATCGGCGCCGATCTGTCCGGAGGCAGCGCCTCCGGCACGCTCGCGCTGCTCGCGGCGGGGCTCCCGGGGGTGCCGGGCACGATCACCGGGCACGGCACGGGCGCGGGGGAGCGGCTGCTCGCCGTCACCTTCAACGACCTGGCGACGCGGACCGGTTCGGGCCGTGAGGACGAGCTGAAGCGGGCCGGGGAGATCGCGGCCGACCCCCGCCTGCACCACGTGGTCGTCGCGGCGGGCGAGGAGGCGCTCCCGTACGCCGCTCTGGACGGGCCGCTCACCGACGAGCCGGGGCCCTCGCTCGTCGCGGCCGAGCGGCACCGGCGGCGGCTCGCGGGCGGCAGCGCCGACCACTTCACCGGCATGGGCGCCAAGCAGGTCCTTGACGCGCACCCGGCGCGCCTCGCGGACCTCCTGATGGACCGCAGGCGGCGCTCGCTCGTGCGGCCCGTGACGGCACTCGCCAAGGCCTCGGGGCCTTCGGCGGGTTCGCTGCTCGTGCCCCTGACGGTGTACCGGGCGGCGCGGAAGCTGGCGCGTACCCCGTACCGGACGGGCCTGGAATCGGCGGCCAAGCGGGTCCTCGAGGCCAACCGCACGGCACCGGACGGCTTCGGCCCCCTCGAGGCGTCCCTCTCCGCGCTCACCTGGTCGCGGCCGGGGCCGGCGGCGCGCTGGCTGACGGGGGAGGCACTGGCTGAAGTATCGGTTCGCCTGAACCGGGCCGCGACCCTGCCGGCCTCCGTCCAGCGCCCGGGCGAGGCACGCGCGCGTGCCGCCCTCGCGCGCGCGGCGGCCGACCACCGGGTCCTGGAACAGGCCGCCGAGATCCGCGGCCAGCGGCTGCACGCCCCCTTCCTCGACAACCAGGTGGTACGGGCCTGCCGGGCGCTCCCCGAATCGCTGCGGGTCCAGCCGGACGCGCGCGCGGGAGTCCTCCGTACGGTCCTCTCCGGTGCCGGCATCCACGACCTCCCGCCCGGCTGGGGCGCCTCCCACCCGGCGGTCCCGGCCGCCGCCACGCGCGCGGGGCTGCGCGCCGCGCTGCCCCAGCTGCTCGCCCTCTTCGACGCCCCGCTGCTCGCCGACGCGGGCCTGATCGAGGCCCGTGTCGTCCGCGAGGCCCTCCGCGCGGCGGCCGACGGCGAACCCGTCCCACTGGACGGCCTCGCCGACCTGGTCTCCACCGAACTCTGGCTCCGCCGCCTCCTGGCCCGCCGCGGCTCCTGCTGGACGAACACGACGGAGCCCCGCGCCCACCGGGCGGTCCAGGGCCCCCTGATCCCGGCGTCGAGGTCGCTGCCTGCGTGAGGTCGGGCGGCGGCCTTCGGGAGAAACGTCCCAGCACGCTCGTTCGAGTGAACGGGTTCCCGGCCCCGCGCTGGGCCCCGTCCTAAGCTGAGAGCGTCGCACCGAGCGAAGGAGGTCCAGCATGGCGATGCCGGTTCCGGAGAACGTGTTCTCCGAGGAGCTGCCCGACCGTGAGGGTGCGAGTGTGCAGGAGACCTTCGAGCTGTTCAGCGCCATCGCCCCCAAGGGCTGGCGCGTGGAGCTGATCGAAGGGGAGATTTACGTGGTACCTCCGGCCAATGGCGAGCACGAGGAGATCGTCTCGGAGCTGAATGGTCAGGTTCGTGACCATGACAAGAGGGTGGGGCGCTATACGGGCATCGGCCTCAGCCTCCCCGGCACCACCGACAGCGTGCGCGTCATTCCCGACCTCGTCATCGCCCCCAAGGGCAGCTTCGACGACCAGCAGGAGTGGCACGCCCCCGACCCGGTCCTTCTCGTCGCCGAGGTGACCTCCTCCTCCACCGCGAGTCGCGACCGCGTCCAGAAGATCCGGGCATACGCGCGCGCCGGCATCCCGCTCTACCTGCTGATCGACCGGGACGCCGACGAGGCCGTCGTCTGCTCCGATCCGTCCGGCGACGACTACGCCCACAAGTCCGTCCACAAGCTGGGGAAACTCGTCCCGCTCCCCGCCCCCCTCGGCTTCACCCTGGACACGGCCGCGTTCTGAGGGTCGCCCCCGGGTAAACCCCGAGGCGTACGCAAGGCCCACCCGCCACAATGAGCCGGTGCGGTATCTCATCCTCGGCACCACCGAGGCCCTCGACCCCCGCGGCACCCCCCTCCCCCTCGGCGGCGCCCGGCTCCGCGCGCTCCTCGCCGCGCTCGCGCTGCGCGGTGGACGGTCGGCCTCCGCCACCGAGCTCGCCGACGACGTCTACGGGGACGACCCGCCGCAGGACGCCCCCGCCGCCCTCCAGGCCCTGGTCGGCCGCCTCCGCCGGATCCTCGGCAGGGAGGCCGTCGCCTCCACCCCCGGCCCCGGCTACCGTCTCGTCGCCGCCCCCGAGGACATCGACCTGTACGTCTTCGAGCGCCGGGTCAGGGACGCGGGCACCCGCCTCGACGCCGGCGACCCCGACACCGCCGCCGCCCTCCTCAGGGAGGCCCTCGGCCTCTTCCGGGGCCCCGCCCTCGCCGACCTGCCCGACCCGGCGGGCGTCCGCCCCGAGGCGCAGCGGCTCGCGGCCCTCCGGCAGCGCGTCGAGGCCGACCTCCGCCGGGGCGCCACCGACGGACTCGTACCGGAGCTGACCGAGCTCACCACCACGTACCCGTACGACGAGGCCTTCCGCGCCCACCTCATCCGCGCCCTGCGCGCCGAGGGCCGCCACGCCGACGCCCTCGCGGCCTACGAGTCGGCCCGCCGCACCCTCGCGGACGCCCTGGGCGCCGACCCGGGCCCCGAACTCACCGCCCTCCACCGGGAGCTCCTCGCGGGCGCGGATCCCGTACGGAGTCCCCACTCCGGCGCGGTACGGGTCGCCGCCGACCCGCCCGAGGAAGCCACCGGGGGCAGCGCAGGGGCCTCCATGGGCCACCGAACCGGCGTGCGACGAGGGCCGACGGAACCGCCCGAGCCGATCGCCCGGCCCGACCTGATCGCACCCAGCGCACCCACCGCACCCACCGCACCCAGCGCACTGACCGCGGCCACCCCACCGACCGCGGCCATCCCACAGGCCGCACCGGCCACACAGACCCCACGAGCCGCACTCACCCCACCGACCGAGCCCACCGGCCCCACTCCCACTCCCACCCCCACCCCCACCCCCGAGACCGGCAACATCCGCCCCCGTCTCACCTCCTTCGTCGGCCGTGAGCCCGAGCTCGCCGCCCTCCGCGCCGACCTGGCCCGTTCCCGGCTTGTCACGCTCACCGGACCCGGCGGTTCCGGCAAGACGCGGCTAGCCGAGGAGGCCGCGCTCCGGGCGGTCGGACCGGCCGCCTGGATCGCCGAACTGGCGCCGCTCGACGACCCCGAGGCGCTCCCCGGTGCCGTGCTCTCCGCGCTCCGGCTCCGCGAGATCAACCTGATCACCCGCGACGGCGTGTCCCTCCAGGACGACCCCACCGCCCATCTCGTCGAGCACCTGGCCGACCGCCCCCTCCTCCTCGTCCTCGACAACTGCGAGCACGTGATCGACGCGGCCGCAGCCCTCGCCGAGACCCTCCTCACCCACTGCCCGCAGCTCCGCGTCCTCGCCACCAGCCGCGAACCCCTCGGCGTCCCCGGCGAGTCGGTCCGCCCCGTGGAGCCCCTCCCGCCCGATCCGGCGCACCGGCTCTTCGCCGAGCGCGCTCGCGCCGTACGTCCGTCCTTCGACCTCGCCAGGGACGGCGGCGAGGCCGTCGACGAGATCTGCCGCCGCCTCGACGGCCTGCCGCTCGCCATCGAGCTGGCAGCGGCCCGGCTGCGTCTGCTCACCCCGCGCCAGATCGCCGAGCGGCTCGACGACCGGTTTCGCCTCCTCACCTCCGGTTCCCGCACGGTCCTGCCCCGCCAGCAGACCCTGCGCGCGGTCGTCGACTGGTCCTGGGACCTGCTCGACCCCGACGAACGTGCCCTGCTCCGCCAGGTCTCGGTCTTCGCCGGCGGCTGGGACCTCGCCGCCGCGGAGGCCCTCTCGCCGCGCGCGGCCGACTCCCTGGGCGCCCTGGTCGACAAGTCCCTGGTCGTCGCCACCCCCACCGGGGGCGGCGAGATGCGCTACCGGCTCCTGGAGACCATCCACGAGTACGCGGCCGAGCGGGCCGCCGAGACACCGGCGCTGCTCGCCGCGGCCGAGGCCACCCACACCGCCCACTTCACGGCCCTCGCCGAGACCGCCGAGCCCAAACTCCGCTCGGGCGAGCAGCTTCCGTGGATCGAACGGATCGAGCGCGACCTCGACAACATCCGTGCCGCCCTGCACCGCACTCTCGTCACGTCCCCCGACGAGCAGGCCGCCCACCGTCTCGTCTTCGCCATGGGCTGGTTCTGGTGGCTGCGCAACTACCGCCCGGAGGGTCTGGCCTGGGTGGAGCGGGCGGTCGCGCTGGGCGACGACCCGGAGGACCCCGCTGACCCCCGCCACTGGCCGCGCATGCACCTGCGCATGCTGCAGTTCTTCCTGGCGGTCGAGAGCAGCACGATGGGGGAGTTCCAGAAACCGGAGAAGGCCGCGCTCGTCCGGCGCGTGCGGGCCGCGTTCGGAGAGCCGCCCGGCCCGGAGGGGGCCCGCTTCCCCGGACTGCTGTGGCCGTTCACCGCGTACCTCACCGAGGAACCGGTGGTGGTCCGGCGTCTCCTCGACGTCGCCGTCGCCAACTGCCGCCGTCACGGGGGTGACTGGGAGATCGGCGTCAGCCTCATGTTCCGTACGCACATGGTCGTCGACATGCCGGGCGGCATGCCCGAGATCGACGAGGACCTGGCCGAACTCCGGGCGCTCTCCCGGCGGGTGGGCGACCGCTGGATGACCGCGCAGATCGCGAGTGCGGCGGGGGAGGCCCATATGATGCGCGGCCGCCACGAGGAGGCCGCCGAGGCGTACGGGGAGGCGCTCGGCCTCGCGCGTGAGGTCGGCGCGCACGCCGAGATCCCGTTCCTCCTCGCCCGCCTCGCCGAACTCTCCTACCGGGCGGGGGACATGGACACCGCGGAACGGGGCCTCGACGGGGCCGCACGGGAGGCCGAGCGCTACCACGTGCGGGACACGGAGACGTTCGTCTGTTTCCTGCGCGCCTCGCTCGCCCTCTACCGCGGGGACGTCGCGGCGGCCCGCGCCCAGGTGGAGGAGGCGGGCAGGACGGTGGCGCTCGGCGCGCCTCCGCCGCACTTCGAGGCGGTGGTGACCGGTCTCGCCGCCCGCGTCCAGGCGTACGAGGGTGAGGGCGCCGCCGCCGTCACGACGGCCGCGGGGGCGCTGCGGGCGGCGCGGGACGCGCAGTGCGCGGACTTCGTCACCACGGGCCTCGCGGAGGGGCTCGCCTTCACCCTGTCCGAGGCGGGCGAACCGGCCCTCGCGGTGAGGGTTCTCGCGGCCGTCGACGGCTGGCGCGACGGCACGCCCCGCTCGGTCCCGGGGGTGCGGGAGACCGAGGCCGTGACGGCGAGGGCGCTGACCGCCCTCGGCCCGTCGGGCCTCGCCGCGGCCCGCGCGGCGGGGACGGGACTCGGCATCGACGAGGTACTGGCCCTGGCGGAGACGGTCACCGTGCCCAGGGACGGGGACAAGAAGAGGGGCAGGGCCACGACCCTCAGGAGCAGCTGATCCGGGACTCCGCCCAGTCCGCGACCGCCGCGCTGCCGAACGGCGTGTGCTCCTCCACCACGAGCCGGATCGTGTCGCGGCCGGTGATGTCGACGTGCACGGGGACCGGCGCGTCGCCCGGTCGGACCACGTCGGACCGCCAGAGCCGTTCCTCGTCCCCGTACACGGAGAAGCGGACGCCGCCGACGCCGAGCGGGACGCTCAGGTCGTCGACGCCGACGACCGCGTCGTAACGCGTGCACTGCCGGTTGAGGTCGATGAGCAGCGACGACGGCGCGTGGACGCTCACCCCGTGCGCGTACGGGGTGCCGTTGATGGAGAGGTCGTCGCGCGGCCACATCCAGCTGCTGTCGGAGAGCGAGACCTCCGGCTCGGTGCTGTCGCCGAAGATCCCGTACTGCAGTTCGTCGACCTGGTAGACAGCGGGCGGCGGGCTCGGCTTCGGCGAGGGCTTCGCGGGGCTCGGCGTCGGCGTCGGGGTGGGGGTCGGCGTCGGCTTCGGGCTCGGCTTCGGCGGAGGCGGAGGCGTCGGCTTCGCGGGGCTCGGGGTGGGCGAGGGCTTGGTGGGGCTGGGCGTCGGGGTGGGCGCCGGCGGCTCGGAGGTCACGGGCGGGGGCGGCGGTACGGGCTTCGGGCTGGGCTTCGGCGGGGGCGCGGGCTCCGCCGGTGCGATCGGGGTGACGACCGGCTGGGTCGGCTTGGGCGCCGCCACGGGCTGTGGGTCCCCGGCCATGGCCCAGACGAGCCCGGCGGCCGCGGCGGCGGCCACGACCGCCGCGATACCGGCCTTCGCGGGCACGCCGAGCCCCTCGGCCACCGCACCGCCGGAGGCCGCGCCCCCGGAGGACCCGGAGGCGGCGGCCGCGGCGCCGGCACCGGCCGCGCCGACGGTGCCACCGGCGACGACACCCGCCGCCTTGAGCGAGTATCCGGCGGCGAACCAGCCGATGACGGCGACCGGCAGCAGCGCGGGGATCCCGGCGTTGACGTGTGCCAGCTCTCCGGCGGCGAGCCGGCACTTGGCGCACTCGTCCAGGTGCTTGCGCAGTCCGCGTTCGGCGCGCATGCGCAGGCCGCCGCGCGCGTAGGCGCCGAGCCGGTCCGCGTACCGGGCGCAGTCGCCGCCGGCAGTGAGGGACTGGCTGACATGGGCCTGGAGGTAGGCCTGCTTGAGGCCCTCGCGGGCGCGGCTCGCGAGCACGGCCGTGGCGTTGGCGGTGAGTCCGAAGAGCGGTGCGACCTCGCTCGGGGACTCCTCCTCGACGGTGGTGTGCCAGAGGACGGCCTGCCAGCGCTCGGGCAGTGAGCGGAAGGCCTGCATGGCGAGGGACTGCTCGGCCTCGTGCATGGCCCGCACGTCCGCGCCGAGGTCCATGGTGTCCTGGTCGGAGACCTCGGAGGAGCGAGCGGCGTCCGCGGCGAACACGGCGAAGTCCTCGACGAGGTGCTCCCGCTTCTGGGTCCTGGCCCAGTTCGCGGCGACCCGGCGGACGGTCGTCATGAGGTAGGCGCGTACGGCCTGCTCGGGCCCGGCCCCGCCCCTGACCGCCTGGAGGGTACGGGCGAAGACCTCGGCGGTGAGGTCGTCGGCGGTGTGGGCGTCCCGGCAGCAGGTCCTGGCGTACCGGCGGACGGCGTCGGAGTGGCGGCGGAACAGCTCCTCGTACGCGGAGTCGTCGCCCTCCCGCATGAGCTGGACGAGCTCGGAGTCGGAGGGCGGCAGTTCGACGGGCGGCGGGAGGACGGTGTCGTGCTCGTGGTGACCGGCGTGGTGATCGGCTCCGGTGAGGTCCCCGGGCCCGGCGAATCCCTCGGAGGCGGGGGCGTAGGCCGCTCCCGCGACGCTTCCGGATCCGGGTCCCGGACCCCAACCGGAGGCCTTGCCCTCGCGCTGCGGGGGCACGCTCGCGTCGAGCAGCTCGGCGGCCGCCGTCTCCGGCGGACCAGCGAGGGCTCCCGGCCCGCCCTGACTCGGCACCTGCCCGGAGGGAAGGCCTCCCGCCTCCGCCGTCCCGCCGCTGCCCAGTGGATCGTCCCGACCGTCACCGCTCATCGCGGAAGCCCCCGTACGCACGCTCAGACCCGAACACCGGCTCAGCCTGCCACAGAGCGCGGGCACGTCGAAGCGGCGCGTCCACTTACCACTCGTCCGGGGCGACTTCGTGTATCCGGGCGTAACCGCTCACACGTTCGTGTCATGCTCGTCGGTCCGCCCGGACCACGAAAGAGTCATCCACCGCACGGTGTGCGGACGCGATGCGCCTGCCCCGCCGCACGCCGTCTGCCGGACGCCGTGCGGACGCGGTGCGTCTCGCCTACCGGGAGCGCAGCCCCTCGATCAGGATGTCGAGTAGTCGCGTCGAGGCCGCCGCCTGCTGCGCCGCGTCCGGCAGGGCCGGGGCGGCGGTGGCGATGACGAGGAGGACGTCCGCCACGGTCACGTCCGCCCGCAGCTCACCCGCCTCACGCGCCCGGTCGACCAGCCGGCCGACCACTTCGAGCAGCTCCGCGGCGCCCGCGTCGTCCCGCTCCTCGGCCGGTACGGCCCGCGGCGCGACCACGCGCGCGTCGGCCTGCCCGTCGAGACCCCGCTGGTACGGCACCCGTGCCGCGTCGTCCGCGCCGTCACCGGGAGGCGGCACCACGGCGTCGTCGACACCCACCCGCAGCACCTGCGGCGGAAGGAGACGGCCCGCGCCCGAGGCGACCGAGGTCCGCAGGAACCGGGAGAGCGCCGACCACGGCTCCTCCTCCTGGCCCAGCGCGGCCCGCGCCTGCTCGGTCAGCCGGGAGGTCTCCTCCTCGGCTATGCGCCGCACCAGGACGTCCTTGCTCGGGAACCGCCGGTAGACGGTGCCGACTCCGACACGGGCGCGGCGAGCCACGTCCTCCATCGGAGCGCCGTAGCCGAGCTCGCCGAACACCTCGCGCGCGGCGCGCAGGACGTGCTCCAGATTGCGCTGGGCGTCCACCCGCAGCGGCGCGGACCTGCCGCCGGCCACCGGTGCGCCGTTGCGCTCGGAGCCGACGCCCGCGTGGAGGCCGTCGTCGACGGTCACCGTGCCGACGCCCGTCTGCCATCGTGAATCCTGAATCTGCATAAGCGTTCCCCCGCTCATGATGTCTCCCCCCGGAGACTCCCCGCCCTGACACGGGGCTTCCGGCCGGTGAGCGCTTCGGTCCACGCGCTCTCCTCCGACACCCCGACGAAGTACGAACATAGTTGAGTCCGGGTCAATTCAGAAGGGGGAGTTCCGTACGGTGCGCCCCCCGATCGGAGCAAGGACCGGAACACTCCCGATTCCGACCCACCCCCGGAGCGGGCCCGTCCGCTCTGACCTGCGCCGTTTCCCCGGGGCGCCCCTCGCGCGCCACCCCGCGCCTCCGTACCCCTCCGGTCACACAATTTGCCGGGCCTGTGGACAAACCACGGACGGGAGTGCGTCATGGGACAGTGACCGAACCTGCGCGCATTCTCGTCGTCGGCGGTGGCTACGTCGGCATGTACACCGCGCTGCGCCTCCAGCGGCAGCTCAGGGCCGAGCTGAGAGCCGGTGCCGTCGAGATCGTGGTGGTCACCCCCGACCCGTACATGACGTACCAGCCGTTCCTGCCCGAGGCCGCCGCCGGCTCGATCTCCCCGCGCCATGTCGTCGTGCCGCTCCGCCGGGTCCTCGACCGCTGCCGGATCGTCATCGGCGAGGTCAGATCCGTCGACCACGCCAAGCGGACCGCGTCCCTCTCGACCCTCGCCACCGCCGAGGAGGGCACCGGCACCGTCGACCTCACCTACGACGAGCTGGTCATCGCGCCCGGCTCGGTCTCCCGCACTCTTCCGGTCCCCGGCCTGCCCGACCACGGCATCGGCTTCAAGACCGTCGAGGAGGCCATCGGGCTGCGCAACCACGTCATCGAGCAGATGGACATCGCCTCGTCGACCCGCGATCCCGCGCTCCGCGACGCGGCCCTGACCTTCGTCTTCGTCGGCGGTGGGTACGCGGGCGTGGAGGCGCTCGCCGAGCTGGAGGACATGGCCCGCTACACGGCGCGGTACTACCACAACGTCAAGCCGGGGGACCTGAGATGGGTCCTCGTCGAGGCCTCGGACCGGATCCTGCCCGAGGTGGGCGAGGAGATGGGCCGGTACGCCATCCGCGAGCTGCGGGGCCGGAACATCGACGTACGCCTGGAGACCCGACTCGAATCCTGTGAGGACCGGGTCGCCGTCCTGAGCGACGGAACCCGGCTGCCCACCCGCACCGTCGTCTGGACCGCGGGCGTCAAGCCCGCGCCCGTCCTCGCCGAGACGGATCTGCCGCGGAACGAACGCGGCCGGCTCCGCTGCACGGCCCAGCTCGCCGTGGAGGGCGTCGCCCACGCCTGGGCAGCCGGTGACGCGGCCGCCGTCCCGGACGTGACCGCGAAGGAACCCGGCAGGGAGTGCGCGCCCAACGCGCAGCACGCCGTCCGCCAGGCCAAGGTCCTCGCCGAGAACATCGCGGCCTCGCTGCGCGGGCAGCCGCTCAAGGAGTACGCGCACGCGTACGCCGGTTCCGTCGCGTCCCTGGGCCTCCACAAGGGCGTGGCCCACGTCTACGGACGGAAGCTCAAGGGATATCCCGCCTGGTTCATGCACCGCGCCTACCACCTGAGCCGGGTGCCCACCTTCAACCGCAAGGCCAGGGTGCTCGCCGAATGGACCCTGTCAGGCCTGTTCAAACGGGAGATCGTCTCGCTCGGATCCCTTGAACATCCCCGCGCCGAATTCGAACTCGCCGCCGCACCGCCACCGGACCCCGGCGACAAGCCGTCGTCCTGACATCACTGTCAGTGCACTCGTCCACACTGGACGTGTGACCATAGGTGGGCTCACACCTGCACAGCGTGACTCTGCACGGCACCGACACCACGAGGCATACAGATCCGTGAACTTCACCCGTTGGAGCGCCCGGCTCCCCGGCACACAGCGCCGCGCGGCGCGGGGGACCGAAGGCTCCGTGCCCGCCGCCCGCGGTGAGTACGCGCGGCAGCAGGGGCGACCCGGCAGCGAGGCCGACGAGGCCGACGTCACCGACGAGCCCGTAGAGAAGGCCGACGTGCCCGCCCTGGAGGACTTCTCCGTACGGGAGCTGCTCGGCCGTCTCCCCGGCCTGGTCGCCCTCGTGTACGGCCCGGAGCACCGCATCGCGTACGTCAACGACGCCTATGCCGCCGCCTTCGGGCCGCGCCCCGCGGGCGCCACCGTCGCCGCCACCTGCCCGGAGGCCGAGGAGCTCGGCCTGCTGCCCCTCCTTGACCAGGTGCTGCGCAGCGGCAAGCCCCGCACGGTCAAGTCGCGCCGCACCCAGGACGGCGGTTCGTACACGGTCACGTGCCTGCCCGTGGACAGCCCGCGCCTCGACGGCGGCGGAGTCCTCGTCCACGCGGCGGACGTCACGGATCACGCCGAGGCCGCCGAGCGGCTGCGGGCCAGCGAGCGCCGCCACCGCGAGACCGCCGTCACCCTCCAGCGCTCGCTGCTCCCGCAAGACCTCGAGCAGCCCGACGACCTGCGGATCGCCGCCACCTACCAGCCCGGCGGCACCGACGCGGCCGTCGGCGGCGACTGGTACGACGTGATCACCCTCGGTGCGGGCCGCACCGCGCTCGTCATCGGCGACGTCATGGGCCGAGGGGTGCGCGCCGCCGCCGTCATGGGCCAGCTCCGCACCGCCGTCCGGGCCTACGCGCGCCTGGACCTGCCCCCGCACGAGGTCCTCCAGCTCCTCGACGGCCTCGCCGCCGAGATCGACGCCAGCCAGATCGCCACCTGTGTGTACGCGATCCACGACCCCAACGAGGGCAAGCTGGTCTACGCCTCCGCCGGTCACCTCCCGATCCTCGTCCGCGACGAGGACGGCACGGTCCGGTGCGCCGAGGACCCGACGGGACCGCCGCTCGGCACCGGCGGCTGGCTGCACGCCTCCGGTTCCATCGCCCTGCCGCCCGGCTCCACCGCCGTCCTCTACACCGACGGCCTGGTCGAGCGCCGCCGGGAGGACATCGACGAGGGCGTCGCCGCCCTGGCCCGCGCGCTCTCCGGCGCCAATGGCACCCCGCAGGTGGTCTGCGACCGGCTGCTCCGTTCCCTGGGCGTCACGGCGGAGCACGACGACGACGTGGCCGTCCTCGTCGTCCAGCACCCCTCCCGCGAGGGAGCGGACGCGGAGCTCTTCCACAACGCGGCCCTGGAACTCCTCGGCGGGGTGGAGGCCGCCCCCCGCGCGCGTGCCTTCGCCTCCGGGGTCCTGTCGTCCTGGCGCTTTCCGGTCGAGCTGCGCGACCTGGGCGTCCTCGCCACCAGCGAGCTCGTCGCGAACTCCCTCCAGCACGGCACCCCGCCGATGCGGCTGCGTCTGCGCCGTACCGACCGCCGCCTGATCATCGAGGTGACGGACGGCGACGACCACCTGCCGCGCCGCCGCAGGGCGGAAACGGAGGACGAGGCGGGTCGCGGTATCTCGATCATCGCGACGATCGCCTCGTCCTGGGGGAGCCGCCGCACGCCGGGCGGCGGCAAAGCGGTCTGGTGCGAGTTCGCCCTGCCGGACCAGAGGGTGTCCTGAGCCCTGCTAGGCGGCGGCCGTCTCCTTCTCGGGCACGTGCTGCGCCACGACCCGGGACGGCTTCACGGCGAGCGACGGCTGGTTCTGCTCGGGGGTCAGCTGTCGGCCGAGCCGCACGGCGAGGAAGGTGATGCCGAGCGAGAAGAGCACGAAGGTCACGATGTACGGCCCGTGCAGCGCGGCCCCCATGGGCCCGCCCACGGCCGGCCCCACGGCCAGCGCCAGCTGCTTGACCAGCGCGAAGGCCGAGTTGTACTGCCCGACCATCGACTCCGGCGCCAGATCGGCCACCAGGGGTGCCACGGTCGGCGACAGCATCGCCTCACCGAGCCCGAAGAGGGCGTACGTGGAGACGAAGGCCGCCGTCGCCATGGCCTGGCTGCCGTGCCCGAGACCCGCGTACCCGGCGATGAGCCAGGCCACGGTCCAGATCAGACCCACGGCCGCGATCACCCGGCTCCGCTTGCGGCGCTCGACGAACTTCAGCACCAGGAACTGGGCGGCGACGATCACCGCGGTGTTGGCGGCGAGCGCCATGCCGAGCGCCGAGGGCTGGATGCCGGCGGCCTCGGTGCCGTACGCGGCGAGCCCCGACTCGAACTGCCCGTAGCAGGCGAAGAAGAGGACGAAGCCGAGGACACACAGCTGCACCATCGCCTTGTGCCCGAGCAGCGCACGGAGACCGCCGCCCTTGCCGCCCTCGGCGGGACGGGTGTCCCGGAGAGCCGGGGAGCCCGGCATCCGGACCGTCCCGACGACCGCCCCGAGCACGAGGAACATCGCCGCCTCGATCGAGAACAGCAGGATGAAGCTGCCCGGACGGCTCGTGTCGACGAGGAGACCGCCGATCAGACCGCCGACGCCGAGACCGAGGTTCTGCAGGAAGAACTGCATCGCGAAGGCCCGGGTGCGACCGACGGGCGTCGAGCACCAGACGATCATCGTGGCGAGCGCCGGCTGGAGCACGGCCGTACCGGCACCGAGCAGCGCCGCGGCCCCCACGGCGGCAGGGACGCTGGAGGCGAAGCCCATGCCCACGGCACCGAAGGCCGCGACCACCGAAGCCACGAGCAGCACGGGCACGGGCCCGCGCCGGTCGATCGTCCGTCCGCTGAACGGCAGCACCACGAGCGCGGCCATGGCGAAGACGGCCAGGACGATGCCCGCCGTGGCCGCGCCCAGATCCCGCACCTGAGCCACGTACACATAGAGGTACGGAACGGTGAAGCCGAGTCCGAACGCGCTCAGCGCGCTGCCTGCCTGAATACGGCGCATCGCTGCGCCCCTCGCCTTGGTCACACTCACCCACTTCGGTCGCAGGTTCAGACGTGTAGGCCTGAACCTTGAAGACTTCAACACTAAAGTTAACGTCTCAACAGTACACACCGAAGGACTTCAACGCCAACGAGAGCCATGGGATACTCGCCCCCATGTCCGAAAACCCCGAGCGATCCGGCCCGGAAGCTCCCCAGGAGCCGAGCCTCGACGAGCAGATCGCCGCCTACCAGCGCGAGTTCCGCGACCTCGACCCCCAGGTCGAGAAGGTCGTCTCCGCCCTCGGCCGGCTGAACCGCCGTATGAACGTGGCGTACGGACGCCAGCTCGCCGACCTCGGCATCAGCAACGCGGAGTGGGAGGTCCTCAAGACCCTGGTCCTCGCCGGCGAGCCGTACCGCCTGGGCCCCGGCGAGCTCGCCAAGCGGCTGGGACTCACCCCGGCCGCGATGACCCACCGCATCGACCGCATGGCCGGCGAAGGCCTGGTCACCCGCGACCGCGACGAGAACAACCGGGTCCGCGTGATCGTCGAGCTCACCGACGAGGGCCGGTCGAAGTGGCTGGAGGCCATGCGCATGGCCACGGCCTTCGAGGAGGAACTCCTCCAGGACCTCACAGGGGAGGAGAGGGGTGTCCTCGGCGAGATCCTCATCCGTCTCCTGCGCCGCGTGGAGCTCACCCAGCCCGACGCCGGCGGCCGTCTGACGGACCTCGACTGACCCCTTCGTGTCCCACCGGGCGGGGGTTGACACGCCCCTGCCGGATGCGTAGTGTTCTCCGAGTTGTCACAGAGCCGGAACGGTTCTTCGACAACCACTCCGCCGCTGAGAGCGGCACCTCTACTCCGCACGATCTCCCCACCGGGACGAATTTCGGCATGCCGAAATTCATTTCGAATGGCCCGATTATGAGCCGCCGGGGAAATCCGCTAGAGTTTGAGACGTCGGAACGGCCCAACAGCCGCTAAGACAAACCCCGCTGACTGGGAATCAGACGCCGAAAGGATCTGATAGAGTCGGAACCGCCGGAAGGGCCCGGAGCGAAAGCGAACGGGACCGGAAAGCACCGAGGAAATCGGATCGGAAAGATCTGATAGAGTCGGAAACGCAAGACCGAAGGGAAGCCCGGAGGAAAGCCCGAGAGGGTGAGTACAAAGGAAGCGTCCGTTCCTTGAGAACTCAACAGCGTGCCAAAAATCAACGCCAG
>NZ_JBVHUJ010000008.1:0-409178 GCF_055565415.1 Streptomyces sp. NPDC028711
TTCTCAAGGAACGGACGCTTCCTTTGTACTCACCCTCTCGGGCTTTCCTCCGGGCTTCCCTTCGGTCTTGCGTTTCCGACTCTATCAGATCTTTCAGATCCGATTTCCTCAGTGCTTTCCGGTCCCTTTTGTTTTCACTCCGGGGGCCTTTCGGCGGTTCCGACTTTATCAGATTCATTTCGGCCGACCTAATCGGTGGCTTTCGTGATTCGAATAAGAATCGGGGTGACTCCGTGGAATCGAATTCCCGACCGGAGTGAGTTGGACTCTAGTTGGTCGCTGCGGAACTGTCCAGTTCCCACGCAACCGTTTAAATCTACCTCCCCACGTCCACCATGTCAATGGCTTTTGTGGGCACCAGTGGAGACTAGCAGGTCAGCGGGGCCGTACGCACATCAGGCGGCGGTGGGGAGCTCGGCGCTGCGGTCGCGCTCGTCCAGGTCGCCCGCCTCGCCGGCGCGGGAGGCTCGGCCGCCCAGGACGTAGACGTAGGCGAGGAAGACCAGCTCAGCGGCGATGCCGATGGTGATGCGGGCCCAGGTCGGCAGGCCGGAGGGGGTCACGAAGCCTTCGATCAGGCCCGAGACGAAGAGGACCAGAGCCAGGCCGATCGCCATGCCGACGGCGGCCCGGCCTCGTTCCGCCAGGGCCGCGCGACGAGTGGTCGGGCCCGGGTCGATGACCGTCCAGCCGAGGCGCAGCCCCGTGCCGGAGGCCACGAAGACGGCGGTCAGTTCGAGCAGGCCGTGGGGAAGGATCAGGCCCAGGAAGACGTCGAGGCGGCCTGCCGATGACATCAGGCCGATGGCGACGCCGACGTTCAGCATGTTCAGGAAGAGGATCCAGAGCACCGGGATGCCCAGGAACGCGCCCAGGACCAGGCACATGGCGGCGGCCTGGGCGTTGTTCGTCCAGACCTGGGCGGCGAAGGAGGCCGCCGGGTGGCTGGAGTAGTACGTCTCGTACTGGCCGCCGGGGCGGGTCATCTCACGGAGGTCGGTGGGAGCGCCGATCGCGGCCTGGACCTCCGGGTGCGTACCGATCCACCAGCCGATCAGCACGGCGAGCAGGGTGGAGAGGACGGCGGTGGGGATCCACCAGTGCCGGGACCGGTAGACGGCCGCCGGGAAGCCGGCTGTCAGGAAGCGGGCCGCGTCGCGCCAGGAGGAGCGGCGGGTGCCGGTGACGGTGGCTCGGGCGCGGGCCACGAGCTGGGTGAGCCGGGCCGTGAGCATGGGGTCGGGCGCGCTGGACTGGACGATCGAGAGATGGGTGGCCGTGCGCTGGTACAGGGCGACGAGTTCGTCGGCCTCGGCTCCGGTGAGCTTGCCGCCCCGGCGCAGGAGCTGGTCGAGGCGTTCCCACTCGGCGCGGTGGGCGGTGACGTAGACGTCGAGGTCCATGATCGGCTGCTGCTCCAGGCATCGGCTGCGGACGGGTCCGTACTGCTGCGGCGCGCTGCGGGTCAGCTTGGCAGACTGGCGTTCGGAGGGGTCGGGTAGGTCGGAGAAGGGTGGGTGCCGTGAGTGGGTTGGTGACGGGAGACGCCGTCGTACTGGGGTTGCAGCCCGCGCGGCTGCCGAGCCGGGCGCTGGCGGTGCTCATCGACCTCGTCGTCGTGTGGGCCGCGTATCTGCTGATCACGCTCGGACTCGCGGTCGCCACCGCGTCGCTGGACGAGGCGGCGGTGACGGCGGTGTCCATCGCCTCCTTCCTCCTGATCCTCGTCGGGGCGCCGATCGCGGTGGAGACGCTTTCGCACGGGCGGTCGCTGGGGAAGATGGCCTGCGGCCTTCGGGTGGTGCGGGACGACGGCGGGCCGATCCGGTTCCGGCACGCGCTGGTGCGCGGTGCGATGGGGGTCGTGGAGATCCTGATGACCTTCGGGGCCGTCGCCTGTATCGCGTCGCTGGTGTCGGAGCGGGGGCGGCGGCTCGGGGACGTCTTCGCGGGGACGCTGGTGGTGCGGGAGCGGATACCCGCCGCGCGGGTCCAGGTCCTGCCTCCGCCGCCGCCGTGGCTCGTGGGGCGGTTCACCGGGCTCGATATCTCGGCCGTGTCCGAGGCTCTGTGGCTGGAGATACGGCAGTACCTCACGCGCGCGCGTCAGCTGGATCCGGTGGTGGGGCGGCAGCTCGCGGAGCGGCTCGCCGACGATCTGGTGGCCCGGACGGGGACGCCTCCGCCGCCGGGGGTGCCGGCCGACGCGTATCTGGCCGGGGTGGTGGCCGAGCGGCAGGCTCGGGACGCCCGGCGGGCGTTCGTCTCCTCACCGGAGCCGGAGCCGGAGACGTGGGCGGGGATGGGGACGGGTACGGGTACGGGCACGGCGGGTGGGGGTGGGTCGGTTGCCGGTTCGCCGACTGGCGGGTCGTCGGTTGCTGGTTCGTCGGTTGCCGGTTCGCCGACTGGCGGGTCGCCGGTTGTCGGCTCTTCGCCCGCTTCCCCGCCCGCAGGCGGGGAGTCCGCCTCGCCTGTCACCGGGTTCGCTCCGCCCGCCTGAGCTTCAGGGGAAGACCGACGGCGGGGTCTCCAGGGCTTCGAGTTCGATGCCGGGGGCCGCGAGGACCACGTCGCCGGCGATGTGGACGGTGTGCCGCTCGCCTGTGTCCAGGGCGCTGACCTGGTACTCGTCCACCAACAGGGGGCCGTTGTCAGTGGCGTGCGCTTCACTCTTCAGCAGGGCCCAGGACTGGTCGACCGTGAGGGGGGCGAGCACCGGGTCCGTGAAGGCGACGAGCCTGACACGGGTCTCGGGGGAAGCGGGGGTGAGACGCAGGAGTCGCGTGAGCGCGACGAGGAACGCCGGGGACATGCCGGTGAAGGCGTGGGCGCGCACATTGCCTTCGGTGGCGTGGGTTCCGGTGGGGTCCGTGCGGACCCAGGTGACGCCGTCGAGGGCCGCGCCGCGGACCTGCCAGCCGGCGGCGTGGAGTTCGAGGCGGATGGGGCGGCCGAGTTCGTCGACGGCCAGGTCGACGGAGCCGCGGTGGTCGCCGGAGGGGGTGGTGATCTGCGAGACGTAGCGCCAGCCGGAGGGGCCGGGCGCGCAGTGGAAGTGTTCTTCACCGAGGGGGGTGTGGTCGTGCGGATCATGGAGCGAATATCGGCCGCGGGGCATGGGTCGGTCCTCGGGAGGGGGCGCTTCCAGGAGCGGTAGCGGGGGCGGGACGGGGCAGGCCCCCCGGCACGGGGGTGCGGGGGGCCTGCCTGAATCCTCTACGGGTGTCCGGGACGGCGCCGCGTCAGCGCGCGGGCGCCGCCGGCCGGGGCATCAGTAGCGGTAGTGGTCCGGCTTGAAGGGGCCCTCGACCTCGACGCCGATGTAGGCGGCCTGCTCGGGACGGAGGGTCGTCAGCTTCACGCCGAGCGCGTCCAGGTGGAGGCGGGCGACCTTCTCGTCCAGGTGCTTCGGCAGCACGTAGACGTCGGTCGGGTACTCCTCCGGCTTCGTGAAGAGCTCGATCTGGGCCAGGGTCTGGTCCGCGAAGGAGTTCGACATGACGAAGGAGGGGTGGCCGGTCGCGTTGCCCAGGTTGAGCAGGCGGCCCTCGGACAGGACGATGAGGACCTTGCCGTCGGGGTAGGTCCAGGTGTGAACCTGCGGCTTGACCTCGTCCTTGACGATGCCCGGGGTATTGGCGAGGCCGGCCATGTCGATCTCGTTGTCGAAGTGGCCGATGTTGCCGACGATGGCCTGGTGCTTCATCTTGGCCATGTCCCCGGCCATGATGATGTCCTTGTTGCCGGTCGTGGTGATGAAGATGTCGGCGGTCTCGACGACATCGTCGAGGGTCGTGACCTGGTAGCCGTCCATTGCCGCCTGCAGCGCGCAGATCGGGTCGATCTCGGTGACGATGACCCGGGCGCCCTGGCCGCGGAGGGACTCGGCGCAGCCCTTGCCGACGTCGCCGTAGCCGCAGACGACCGCCGTCTTGCCGCCGATGAGGACGTCGGTGGCGCGGTTGATGCCGTCGATGAGGGAGTGGCGGCAGCCGTACTTGTTGTCGAACTTCGACTTCGTCACGGCGTCGTTCACGTTGATCGCCGGGAAGAGGAGGGTACCGGCCTGGTGCATCTCGTACAGGCGGTGGACGCCGGTGGTGGTCTCCTCGGTCACGCCGCGGATCTCGGACGCCAGCTGGGTCCACTTCTGCGGGTTCTCGCCGAGGGTGCGGTTGAGGAGACGGAGGATGTAGCCGTACTCCTCGCTGTCCGCGGTGGACGGGTCCGGGGCGGAGCCGGCCTTCTCGAACTCGACGCCCTTGTGGACGAGGAGGGTGGCGTCACCGCCGTCGTCCAGGATCATGTTCGGGCCGCCGGTGGGCGTGTTCGGCCAGGTCAGCGCCTGCTCCGTGCACCACCAGTACTCCTCGAGGGTCTCGCCCTTCCAGGCGAAGACCGGGACGCCCTGGGGGTTCTCCGGGGTGCCGTTCGGGCCGACGGCGATGGCCGCGGCGGCGTGGTCCTGGGTGGAGAAGATGTTGCAGGAGGCCCAGCGGACCTCGGCGCCGAGGGCGACCAGGGTCTCGATGAGGACGGCGGTCTGCACGGTCATGTGCAGGGAGCCGGTGACGCGGGCGCCGGCGAGCGGCTGCTGCTCGGCGTACTCGCGGCGGATCGACATCAGGCCGGGCATCTCGTGCTCGGCGAGGGTGATCTCCTTGCGGCCGAAGGCGGCGAGGGAGAGGTCGGCGACCTTGAAGTCCTGGTGGGCGACAGTCGTCATGACTGGTGCTGCTCCTCGTGTGATCGAGTGCGAGGGTCGGTTGGGCGCCGGGCGCCACGGAGGGTCTCCGGGCACAGGAATGCCCGGGGTTCTCCACGGTGCCGTCGTCGGAGGCCCTCTCTCCCTCGGCCGGTCCGTACGGACCGCCCGACCGCCATCAGCAGCGACGTCTGGCTGGTCACGAATCTACACCGGACGGGGCCGCGGGCCACAGTCCGCATCGGGCGGCGGGACGGTCCGGGAGCCTCGTTCGGACGCGCGAGACCCCCGGGACGGCGGGGTCCCGGGGGTCTCGTGGCGGCGGGGGTCAGTGACCGGCGCCGTCGGGGCTCTTGGCCGGGTTCCGGCCGGCCGATGCGGCCGTCTCGCTGTAGATGTCGGGCTCCAGGTAGATGACCCGGGCGATGGGGACGGCGGCGCGGATGCGGTCCTCCGCCGCGTTGATGGCGTTCGCGACCTCGGTGGCCGATTCGTCGTGCCGGACGGCGATCTTCGCGGCGACGAGGAGCTCCTCGGGGCCGAGGTGGAGCGTCCGCATGTGGATGAGGCGGGTGACGGTCTCGCCGTCGACGACCGCGTCCTCGATCTTCTTCACGTCGTCGATGCCGGCGGACTCGCCGAGCAGCAGCGACTTGGTCTCGGCGGCCAGGATGATGGCGATGGCGATGAGCAGGACACCGATGCAGAGGGTGCCGATGCCGTCCCAGATGCCGTCACCGGTCAGCAGCGCGAGGCCGACGCCGCCGAGGGCGAGGATGAGGCCGACGAGGGCACCGAGGTCCTCGAGGAGGACGACGGGCAGCTCGGGGGCCTTGGCCCGGCGGACGAACTGGGTCCAGGACAGCCCGCCGCGGATCGCGTTGGACTCCTTGATGGCGGTGCGGAAGGAGAACGTCTCGGCGATGATCGCGAAGACGAGGACGCCGACCGGCCAGTACCAGGCCTCGATCTTGTGCGGGTCGTGGATCTTCTCGTAACCCTCGTAGATGGCGAACATGCCACCGACGGAGAAGAGCACGATGGAGACGAGGAAGGCGTAGATGTACCGCTCGCGGCCGTAGCCGAAGGGGTGCTGGGGGGTCGCCTCTCGCTGGGCCTTCTTGCCGCCGAGGAGCAGCAGGCCCTGGTTGCCGGAGTCGGCGAGCGAGTGGACGCTCTCCGCGAGCATCGAGGACGAACCACTGAAGAGGAACGCCACGAACTTGGCTACGGCGATCGCCAGGTTGGCGGCGAGTGCCGCCACGATCGCCTTGGTTCCGCCTGACGCGCTCATGGGTGTACGTGGTCCCTTCGTCGATGCACCGGCACTGTCGCCGCGGTTCGGCCGGTCATTGTCGCATCAGGCCACGACGGTGGCGCGGAAGACCGTCCCCGTACCCGAGAGTTCGGTCGGTTCGCCCGCCGGTACGAAGACGGATTCGCCGGGAGCGAGGGTGACGTCACCCGCTTTCGGGCGGCCCGCGACGGCGAGCAGGATCTGCGGAGTGGGCCTGGTCAGGTCGGTGGGGGCGGCGCCCTCGGCCCGCGCGAACCGGGAGAGGCGGAACTCGTCGGTCGGGGTGTCGTAGACCTCCTCGCCGGTCGGGGAGGCCTCGGGGCGCAGGACGTTCGGGTCGGCCGGCTCGAAGCGGACCACGCGAAGGAGTTCGGGGACGTCGACGTGCTTGGGGGTGAGACCGCAGCGCAGGACGTTGTCGGAGTTGGCCATGATCTCGACGCCGAGGCCGTCGAGGTAGGCGTGCGGGACGCCCGCGCCCAGATAGAGGGCCTCGCCGGGCTGGAGCCGTACCCGGTTGAGCAGCATCGCGGCGAGGACGCCCGGGTCGCCGGGGAAGTGGTGGGCGAGGCTCGCGAACACGGCGTGGTCGCCGCCGAGGCGGTCGGCGGCCGCTGCGGCCTCCGCGACGGTGTGCGCCATCTCCTCCGGGTCCGCGGTCAGCAGCGCCGTCAGGACCTCGCGGAGCGCGGCCTCTTCGGGGTGGGCGTGGAGCAGGTCGACGTACGGCTTGAGCGAGTCGACGCCGAGCGCGGCGACCAGGTCGGCGGCCTCGGCCGGGGCGCGGAAGCCGCACAGGCCGTCGAAGGGCGTGAGGGCGCAGATCAGCTCGGGCTTGTGGTTGGCGTCCTTGTACGTGCGGTGCGGGGCGTCGACCGGGATGCCGGCGGCCTCCTCGGCCGCGTGACCGGCCTGGGCCTGCGTCAGGTCGGGGTGGACCTGGAGGGAGAGCGGGGCGCCGGCGGCGAGCACCTTCAGGAGGAACGGGAGGTGCGGGCCGAACTTCTCGACGGAACGCTCCCCCAGCTCGCGTACGGGATCGGCGTCGATCAGCTCGTTCAGCGAGCCGCGCTCGGTGCGGGAGGGCGCGCCGGGGTGGGCGCCCATCCACATCTCGGCCTGGGGCTCGCCGGACGGGGCGATTCCGAGCAGCTCCGGGATGGCCGTCGTGGATCCCCAGGCGTAGGGGCGAACGGTGTTGACGAGGCGGTCCATGGTGCCTGCCAGCTCCTCGGGGTGGTGACGGATGGTGAGGGGTGTCGGGAGACAGGTGACAGGGGGCGGGTGACGGGTGGGTGTCGGGGTGGTGGACGGGGTGGGAGGGGTGGGGGTGTCTGGGGGTGTGCCGCGCCCTAGTGGGGCGTGCGGGCCGGGGTGGTCAGGGAGAGGTAGACGGCCGCGAAGTCGGTCACCGCCAGCAGTTCCGCCAGGGTCTCCAGGTCGCCGCCCTCCTCCGGTTCCAGCTCGCTGACGGCCGTCTCGTGACTGAGGGCCAGTTCGCGGGCCGCGCGCGCCGCCGTGAGGCCGTCCGACGGGCGGTCACGCAGCAGGACCACCCGCGCGCGCAGCGCCTGCGGCTCGTCCACCCGGTCGCGGAAGAAGTCGTCGGGGTCGGCGCCCGCCGCGTAGTCGCCCGCCAGCAGGACCCCGTGGGCCGGCAGGGCCTCCGGGAGTTCCGCGGCCAGGGCCGGCAGGCCGGCGAGTTCGGCGAGGACCGCGGCGAAACGGCGGCCCGCCGGGGCCGCGGCGGCGCCCTCCGTCCAGATCAGCGGCAGCGAGTCCGCGAGCTCGGCGGCGAGCGTCTTCGCCGGGTTGCTGTACGTGGCGATGGCCGGGCCGCAGCGCTCGGCCGTACGGTCCAGCCGGTCGGCCACCTTCTCCAGCGTCTCGGGCGGCGCTTCGAGGAGCCCGACCCGGTCCAGCAGTACGAGCAGCGGGGTGAACAGGGCCCACAGGGCGCCGGGACCGGCCGCGATGGTCTCGGCGTACTCGTCGACCGTCTCGTTCGGGGCGGTGGCCATCGGGACGAACATGCCGTGGGAGCCGCTGACGGACTCCGCGAGCGGTGAGGCCTTCGGGGCGACGGCGACGACCGTGACACCGCGGCGGTACGCCTGCTCGGCGAGGAGCGCGAGGCCCGGTTCCGCGCCGTCCGTCGTCAGGAGCAGGAGGAGGTCCACCGAGCCCGCCCAGCCGGGCAGGGTCCAGCGCAGGGCGCCCGCGGCGGGGGCGACGCCGGTCGGCTGGAGCCGTACGACGGGGGCGGAGGCTCCCGCGAGGGCGCCGATCAGGTCGGCGACGCCGGCGGCGACGGTGCCGGGGCCGGCGACGAGGACGGCGCGGGGGCGGCCCTCGGGGCGCAGGTCCGTGATTCCGGCTTCAGCGGCGTGCCGGGCCGCCGTCCTCACCCGGGCGCCGGCCTCGGCCGCTTCGCGGAGCAGGCCGCGGCGGTCGGCCACGGCCAGGTCGTCCGGGGCGTCGAGGAGGGTCTCGTCGAGCATGGGCGGTGCCTCCGGTCGCGTCGTGGTCGGGGGGCGGGGCCTTGCGGGGGCCTTGCGGTGGTGCGGTTGCGGGGTGGTGCGGGGCCTTGCGGGGTGCGGGGCCTGGAGGTGCGGGTCTTTGTGCGCCCGGCCTTCGGCCGGGCTTGTCGGTTCCCACCCGCACCACCCGTGCGGATGGGAGGGCAGAGGTGCGGGTCCTCCCGTGGGGGTTCTCGCCGTCGGCGGCTGGCCCACGGTGGGCAGGGGCGCCGACCTGGTGGTCGTCAGCCGTGCCGTACGGCCTCCCGGCTCGGCCGTCCCGCGCCGTGCCGTGCGGCGTCCCGTCGGCCGACCCGTACGCCGTCTCGGCTCGGCCGTGCCGTGCGGCGTCACGTGTCGGCCCGTTCCGGCTCGGCCGCCCCGCGCCGGTCGACCTTCGCCAGTCGACCTTCGCCAGTCGACCTTCGCCGGTCGGCTCAGCGTCGCGCCCCACGTGGGCGGCTCAGCGTCGCCTTCGTCGGGCGGCTCCGCGTTGCCTCCCATGGGGGCGGCTCCGTGGTGCCTCCCGCGTGGCGGCTCCGTGGCGCCTCCCCCGGGCGGATCCGTGTCGCCTACCCCGAGTGGCTCCGTGGCGCCTCCCACGGACGGTGGGGGGCAGAACGGTGGGGCGATTGTCGGTCGGCGGGTTGGGCTGCCTGCGGAGGTCTGTGCCGCCCTTTGGGTGCTTCGGGGTGCCGGTCGTGTCTGATGCCGTCGACGGGGTGCCGTCGTGACCTCAGGAGCCTCGGGTGGCTAACGGCCTGCCCGCGCGGCTGGGACGCGTCGTCAGGACGGGCGGCGGGCCTCGTCCGTCAGGAGGACCGGGATGTTGTCGCGGACCGGGTAGGCGAGGCCGCAGTCCGGGCTGGTGCAGAGGAGTTCGGGGGTTTCGTCCGCCGTGCGGTCGTTCAGCGGAGCGTGGCACGCGGGGCAGGCCAGGATCTCCAGGAGGCCGGCTTCGAGCGGCATGGGGTGTCCCTTCGAACAAACGGTGGTGGTGCTGCCCTTCGGGCCAGGTCAGCCTACCGCCGGGGAACGAGGGGCGCCCCGTTCCCCGGCGGCCGGCCGGGTCAGTCCGTCGCCCGGACGAGGGCGAGGACCTCGTCGCGGATCTTGGTCATCGTGGCCTCGTCGCGGGCCTCCACGTTCAGGCGGAGCAGCGGCTCCGTGTTGGAGGCGCGGAGGTTGAACCACCAGTCCCCCGCCGTCACCGTCAGGCCGTCGAGGTCGTCGAGGGTGACGTCCCCGTGCTCGTACGTCGCGCGCACCTTCGCCGCGCTCGCCGTCTGGTCCGCGACCGTGGAGTTGATCTCGCCCGAGGACGCGTAGCGGTCGTACGCCGCGACCAGGTCGGAGAGGGTGCCCTCCTGGCCGCCGAGGGCCGCGAGGACGTGGAGCGCGGCGAGCATGCCCGTGTCCGCGTTCCAGAAGTCCCTGAAGTAGTAGTGCGCGGAGTGCTCGCCGCCGAAGATGGCGCCGGTCTTCGCCATCTCCTCCTTGATGAAGGAGTGGCCGACGCGGGTGCGGACGGGCTCGCCGCCGTTCTCGCGGACGACCTCCGGCACCGACCAGGAGGTGATCAGGTTGTGGATGATCGTTCCGCCGGGGTGCTTGGCGAGCTCGCGGGCGGCGACGAGGGCCGTGATCGCGGACGGCGAGACGGGCTCGCCGCGCTCGTCGACGACGAAGCAGCGGTCGGCGTCGCCGTCGAAGGCGAGACCGAGGTCGGCGCCCTCGGCGCGGACCCGTGCCTGGAGGTCGACGATGTTCTTCGGGTCGAGCGGGTTGGCCTCGTGGTTCGGGAAGGTCCCGTCCAGCTCGAAGTACATCGGGACGAGGTCCAGGGGCAGGCCCTCGAAGACGGTGGGGACGGTGTGGCCGCCCATGCCGTTGCCCGCGTCGACGACCACCTTGAGGGGGCGGATCGACGTGAGGTCGACCAGGGCCTTCAGGTGGGCCGCGTAGTCCGCGAGGGTGTCCCGCTCCGTGATCGAGCCCGGGGTCGCCGCGGCTTCCGGCGCGCCCGTCTCCGACCAGCGCTCGGCCAGCTCGCGGATCTGCGCCAGGCCGGTGTCCTGGCCCACGGGGGCGGCGCCCGCGCGGCACATCTTGATGCCGTTGTACTGGGCCGGGTTGTGCGAGGCGGTGAACATGGCGCCGGGCAGGCCGAGGCTGCCCGACGCGAAGTACAGCTGATCGGTGGAGCAGAGGCCGATCAGGGTGACGTCGGCGCCGAGGCGGGCCGCGCCGCGCGCGAAGGCGTCGGCCAGGCCGGGCGACGAGGGGCGCATGTCGTGTCCGATGACGATCGCGTCCGCGTCCGTCACCCGTACGAAGGCGGCACCGAACAGCTCGGCGAGGTCCTCGTCCCACTGGTCGGGCACCACTCCGCGGACGTCGTACGCCTTCACGATCTGCGACAGATCGGCAGTCACGGATCCACCCTCCTGAGTCTCGGCACGCGTGTGCGGCGCGTGTACGGAACGCCAAAACTACCCGGAACGGTGAAGGGCACACGCGGACGGTGGCCGGTTGTGCCCGGTCGCCGGATCAGTTGTCGGGAAAACCCGGATCAGTTGTCGGGGGAACGGAGCACCCTGAGGTGCCCTCGGCGGCCGACCTCCATGGGGTCCCCGCCGCGGCCTCCGCCGCCCTTGCCGCCGGCCTCGGCCGCGCGTTCCTGGGGGCGTGCCGCCTCCCGCACCGCGTTGGCCAGGGCTTCGAGGTCGTCGCCGCTGGGGCGGGACGGGGCGGAACCGTCGGTGAGCCGCACGACCTCCCACCCGCGTGGGGCGGTGAGGCGCTCGCTGTGCTCGGCGCACAGGTCGTAGCAGTGGGGCTCGGCGTAGGTGGCGAGCGGGCCGAGGACCGCAGTCGAGTCGGCATAGACGTACGTCAGTGTCGCGACGGCAGGGCGGCCGCACGCGGTGCGCGAACAGCGACGTACAGGGCTCACGACGTTGGACGGTACCGCACTCTTGAGCGGGCCGCGACGACTCTCCCTCACGTCACTCCACCGTGTCGCGCTGTGACCTCGACCACCCTCCTCGGGAACGCGGTCGCTCCGACCTGCGCGGGAGGGGACACAAGGGGGCGGGGCCGGGCATCGATCCGGACAGTCCGGGGTACGGATCCGGTCAACCACGGCCAGATGGCCGATCGCGAGAGGCTGTCGAATCGAGCGGGTGGTCGGCCGGAATGTTCAGGTTTCGACACGGGTCGTGGTGGCGGCCCGGGGGCGCCGGGGAAGGTCGCCGGGATGCGCCACGGTGCGGGGAGACGGATGAGGGTTACGCTGCGTCAGTGATGGACAGTCCTGTGCCGCCGAGCCCCCCGCACCGCTCAACGGAGCCCCCCGCGGAGCCTCGGGCGCGCCGCCGCGACCGGCACGGCCGCGGGATGCGCGGTCCTGTCGCCCCGCCGCAGGTGCCGCTCTCCGCGAGCCGGGCCGACACCTTCCGCGATCTGGTCCTCGACTCGGTGGAGCGTCTGGAGCGGCGCTGGCCGCAGCTCGCGGACGTCGAGTTCATGGTGCTTGAGGTGCCGCCGCCGGTGTCGGGAGAGACGGTGCCGCTGGGCGGTTCGGCGCCGGCCGAGAAGAACGAGCCGGCGCGGGTGGTCGTCTACCGGCGGCCGGTCGAGATCCGGTCGAAGAACCGGGACGAGCGGGCCCTCCTGGTCCACGAGGTGGTCGTGGAGCAGGTCGCCGAGCTCCTCGGGCTCTCCCCGGAGTCGGTCGACCCCCGGTACGGGCAGGACTGACCCCGCCCGTAGCCGTACCCGCTCGCCCGGCGGCCGCCGGGCTCAGTCCAGTACCCCGAGGTCCTGGTGGGCCGACGGGACCTCGACCGTGCCCCGGTCGTCGACGAAGGTCTGGACCGTGAACATCGGGGTGTCGTCCAGCGGCAGGACGAGGATCCGCGCCGCGTACACCTTGCCGCCGGAGACCGGTTCGACGGTCAGCGCGTAGGAACCCTTGAGGCCCTCGGGGACCAGGTCCGTGAGGGTCGTCGTCGTGCCCGCCTTGACGGTGACCGTCCTCGACACCGGCGTGCCCGCCTCGGAGCCGGCCGAGGCCGTGACCTTGACCTGGGCGGCGGCGTCGGGAGCGGTCAGGGTGAGCGTCGTGCCCTTGGCCCGGTTGTCGGCGACCGTCGCGCGGGCGGCGATCCCGGCGGTCGCCGGTACGAAGGCGATCTCGGTGTCGTCGCCCTTGCCGCGGACCACCCGGAGGCCGGCCACGACCGGGGTGGCCTTCTTCGGGTCGCTGGGGGTGAGCAGCAGGGAACCCCCGTCGCCCCGGGTGAGGTCGGGCAGGTCGGCGGAGGCCGTCATCCCGGACTTGACGTGCAGGGATCCGGCGCCGGCGGGGACGATCGTGCCGGACGCGGTGACGAACTGGACCTTCAGGTCGGCGTCGTCCTCGCCGGGGGCGAAGGCCACGAGCCGCACCGAGGTGGCGTCGGCCGGGATGCCGGGGAGGACGGCGCTGGTCGCCGGGTCGGCCGCGGCCGCGATCCAGTCGCTGCCGCGCTTGTCGTCGGCGGCGGCGATGGCGGCGCCGATCCGTCCGCTGCGGGTGGTGACGTGGACGGTGACGGCCTCCTGGGCGGCCTCGCCGGTGAGGGTGGAGAGGAGGACGGGGACCGTGGAGCGTGCGGGGACCGGGATGCCCTCGGTGTACTGGGACTTGAGGGCGCCCTCGGGGCCGTACAGCTCGATGTCGGCGACGGCGGCCGTGTCGTCGGGGTTGGTGAGGTGGACGTAGTCCTGGCGCTCCTTGGCGGTGGAGGCGGCGGGGAACCAGAAGTCGGTGTCCGGTGCGCCGCAGCCGAGGCCGAGGAGGCCGCGTGCGCCGCCCGCCGGGACGACGGTGGTCTGCTGGACGGTCCAGCCGGGGGCGAGGGTGCCGGTCGCCGAGCCGCCGAGGGCCGGTGCGGCGGCGCCGTTCGCCTCGGCGGTGACGGGCTTGCCGGGGGTGGTGACGGTGGCCGGGGCCTTGGGGGCCTTGGGCTTCTTGCCGTTCTTGGCGGTGCCGCCCGAGGGCGTCGTGCTCGCGGCGGGCCGCAGCTGGGCGGTGGGCCGCTCGGCCTTGTCCTCGCCGCCCCTCGCCGTGCCGGTGCCGGTGCCGGTCGGGGTGTACGAGGTGTAGAGGGTCTCGGCCACCTCGGAGGTGCTGGGCGCGGGGCAGACCAGGCCGACGCGCGCGACCGGCAGCCGAGTGGGGGCCTTCCCCTCGGGAGCGGCGGTGCCCGCCGGGGCGGTGAGGGACGCGAGGCCGGTGACGGCGGCGAGCGCCGCGGTGACCGCGATCAGGGAGAGGGTCGTGCGCTTCACTGGTTGCTGCTCCCGTCGGGACGCTGCTCGGTCTCGTGGCCCTGGGGGTGCCCGTAGCCGGGGGCGTACGGGTCGTACTGCCCGCCCTCGTACTGCCCGCCCGGCTCGTACTGCCCGCCGTCGTACTGCTGCGGGGCGTACTGCTGCTGCCCGTACTGCTGTTGCGGGTCGTAGCCCTGTTCGGCGTACGGCTGCTGCTGGTCGTACTGCTGCGGCTGCTGCTGCTCGTACCCCTGCTGGGGGTAGGCGTAGGGCTGCTGCTGGTACGGGTCGGCCGCGTACTCCTGGTAGTAGCCCTGTTCGGCGTACCCCTGGGGCTGCTGCTCCTGGTGTTGCGCCGGGGTCTGCTGCGGGGCCTGGGCGTAGGCCGGGTCGTGGCCGCCGTCCCATTCCTGGGGCTCGTAGGCCTGCTGCTCCGGGACCGGGACCGGGCCGGCTTCCTGTTCCGGGCCGTGCTCCGCGGGCTCCGCGGTCTCGGCCTCGGCGGCGGCGCGCAGCCGGCGCGCCCGGCGGCCGTCGCCCTCGGTCGCCTGGGCGGGGATCGCGAGCTCCTCCTCGGGCAGGTCGTCGTCGATCTCGCGGCGCCGCCCCGGCAGGGCGAGGACAAGCAGGACGACGGCGAGGCCGGCCTGGGCCCAGATCCACGCGGTGTGGGTGAGCGGCTCGTCGTACGTGAGGTCGAGGCGGCCGCCCTCGGCGGGGAGGGTGAAGCCCTGGGCCCAGCCGTCGACGGTGGTGGGCGTCAGTTCCCTGCCGTCGAGGGTGGCGGTCCAGCCCTCGTCGGCGCGGTCGGCGAGGCGCAGGACGCGGCCCGTGGGGCCGGCCGGGATCTCGGTGTGCGCCTCGACGGGGCCGGCGGCGACGGGGACCGGCTTGGCGGTCTCGCCCTTGGCTCCGTCCTCGGCCTCTGCCCCGGCCTTCGCCGCGGGCGGGACGATCACGATGCGGGCGATCTCGCGGTCCACGCGCCAGAGGGCGCTGCCGTCGAGCTGGCTGAGGCGGCTGAGCCCGGGGGTGGAGTCGAGGACGCGGCCCATCTGGCGGGGTGCCCCGTCCCGTACGAGCACGTAACGGATCGCGTAGCCGCTGAGCTCCTCGGTCTGGTCGGCGCCGGAGCCGGCGACGAGGTGGGCGACGACGTCGTCGAGACGCGGGTCCTCTTCGGCGGCGGCGGTGAGTTCGGCGTCGCCGAGGCGGGCGCCGGAACCGCGGACCAGGGTGTAGGCGACCTCGCCCGGGGTGCTGCCGCCGAGGACGAGGGTGCGGGCCTGGTCGCGGGTGCCGCTCTCCTCGGCGACGAAGGCCGGGACCTGGACCGGGTCGCGGCGGGTCAGCGGTCCGTCGGCGCCGCCGATCATCCAGCCGGTGGCGGCGACGGCGGGGCCGACGGCGCAGGCGAGGGCGATGAGGGCGGCGACGGGCTGGCGCCAGCCGAAGCCGTGTGCGGCGACGCGGGTGCGGCCGCCTTCGGCGCCGATCATTCCGGCGGCGATGAGGGCGGCGCCGTAGACGAGGGTGGCGGGTCCTGCCCAGCCGGTGCCGCCCGCGCCGTTGGAGAGGACGGCGAGGAGGAGGCCGGCGAGGGCGGCGGTCCAGGCGGTGAGGACGGCGAGCCGGCGCTCCTCGCGCAGCAGCCCGGCGAGGCCGGCGAGGACGAGGCCCGCGAGGAGGAGACCGCCGGTGGTGCCGGGGCCGCCGGGGCTGGTGCCGAGCAGGTCGAGCGCGGTGGCCGTGCCCGTACGGATGTCGATGCCGGCCTCGCGCAGGAAGGCGGCGGGGTCGGTGAGCAGGGTGAGCGACCAGGGCGCGAGGACGAGCAGCGGGGTGCCGACGGCGGCCAGGAAGCGCAGTCCGTACGCCGTGATGTCGGAGCGGCGTACGACGAGCACGCCGAGGCCGAGGACGACGGCGAGCGGCCAGACGGCCGGGGTGAACGCGGTCGCGAAGGTGAGCAGGAAGCTGTACGCCCAGGTGGCGCGCCAGCTGCCCCGGTCGGGCCGGTTGAAGCCGTGGGCGGCGACGGCGGCGCGGGCCATGAGCGGGAGCAGGATCGCGAGGACGGCGGTGCCGAGCCGGCCGGTGGCGAGGGCCCCGGTGACGGCGGGCAGGAAGGCGTACGCGATGGCGCCCCAGGCGCGCAGGAGCCGGGACTCGACGATGCCGCGGGCGGCGAAGTAGGCGGTGAAGCCGGCGAGCGGGACCGAGCAGACGAGCAGCAGGGTCAGCGCGGTGGAGGTGGAGCCGAGGAAGAGCGCGGAGAGCGCGGCCAGGACGGCGAGGTAGGGCGGGGCGGTCTGGGTGCCGCCGGTGCCGAGGGCGTGCCACGCGTCGGCGTACCGCGACCAGAGGCCGGAGACGGTGTCGGGGGCGGGCAGCAGGGCGCCGCCGGCCAGGGAGCCGCCGGTGAGGAGGTTGCGGCAGGCGACGAGGGAGACGAGGAGCAGGAGGGCGAAGAGGACCGGGCCGGGCCGGGCGGCGATCTTCTTGAGCCGGGCGAACTGCTCGATCTCCAGGTAGTCGGCGTCGTCGCCGCCGGGGCCGGACTCGACGACGCCGTGGCGGGAGCCGCCGGAGTCGGCCTCGGAGCCGCCGAAGTTGGCGGTGAACTGTTCGAGTGCGGCGCGGACGGTGGCGCCGGGCGGCGGGAACAGCGGGCGGAGTTCGCTCGCGGCGACGGCGGGGTTCTTGCGGCGTTTGCGGGCGGCGAGGATCTTCTCGGGGCGCAGCAGGGTGGCGAGGAGACCCATGACCTCGTCGACGGCCTGCCCGGGGACCTTGCCGACGAGGTAGGCGAGGGTGCGGAGCAGGGTGCTGACGACGAGCCGTGCGAAGACGTAGGGGAGGGCGGCGCCTCGGGTGTTGGCGAGGAGGGTGTAGACGGCGCCGGCCTTGTCGACGCGGTGCGGGTTGGCGGCCGTACGCCCGGCGCAGTCGACGGTGCGGCGCTCGCGGGCGGAGGCCTCGGCGTGCCGGAGGACGGCGTCGGGGGCGATGAGGACGCGGTGGCCGGCGGAGTGGGCGCGCCAGCAGAGGTCGACGTCGTCGCGCATGAGGGGCAGGCGCCGGTCGAAGCCGCCGAGTTCCTCGAAGACGTCGCGGCGGACGAGCATGCCGGCGGTGGAGACGGAGAGGACGGAGCGGACCTGGTCGTGCTGGCCCTGGTCCTGCTCGCGCCGGTCGAGTCCGGTCCAGCGGCGTCCGCTGCGGGCGATGGAGACGCCGGTCTCCAGGAGCTGCTTCCTGTCGTACCAGCCGCGCAGCTTGGGGCCGATGACGGCGGCGTACGCGTCGGAGTCGGCGACGCGCAGGAGTTCGGCGAGGGCGCCTGGCTCGGGGGCGCAGTCGTCGTGGAGGAGCCAGAGCCACTGGACCGGTTCGCCGTGCGGCAGGTCCGGGAGGTCGTAGGCGTCGTCGTTCCAGGTGCGGCTGACGGGGTCCCAGCCGCTGGGGCGCTTCAGATAGGGGAGGTCCTCGGGTCCGAGCACGGGCGCGGTGCGGGCGGCCTCCTCGACCGCGGCGCCGAAGCCGGTGCGGCGGGCGAGGTGCAGGACGCGGTCGGTGCCGATGGCGTCGGCGAGGAGCTGCGCCGAGTCGTCGGCGCTGCCGGTGTCGGCGGCGACCACGTTCTGCACGGGGCGTTCCTGGGCGAGCAGCCCGGCGAGGGCGTCCGGCAGCCAGCGGGCGCCGTCGTGGGTGACGAGCACGGCGGTGACGACGTGTCGCGGAAACTCAGGAGTTGAGGACATCGAGCTACGGGCCCTCCGGCCGGGGTCGCCCGCGGGGGGCGTGGGGAGCGTCTCGGACGGAGGCCCACACTAACGGCTGCGCGCGGGGGCGGTCCGCCCCTGTGGACAGCGCCCTGTGGACAGAGCACGCAGAACGGTCCGCCGCCTGTCCGTGGAGCACAGGGGGCGGACCGTTTCGCTTCTTCCGGGTGTTCTGGTGGGCCGCGCCGTGGTGCGCGGGGCCCGGCGGGCTTCCCGCGGTTCAGACGGCGGCCTTCTTCAGGCGGCGTCGCTCGCGCTCGGAGAGGCCGCCCCAGATCCCGAACCGTTCGTCGTTCTGCAAGGCGTATTCGAGGCATTCGGAGCGGACCTCGCAGGCGAGGCAGACCTTCTTGGCCTCGCGGGTCGAGCCGCCCTTCTCGGGGAAGAAGGACTCGGGATCGGTCTGGGCGCACAGCGCGCGCTCCTGCCAGCCGAGTTCTTCGTCCGCGTCCTCGACCAGCAGTTCCTGGAACAACTCGGTCATGTGCGCCCCTCGTCTGTTCTGTGCGTCCCCGTGATGTTGCCGTGGTGTACCCGGCCGAACGACACGAGTGAAATTACAAGTTCGTGCTCTGCGCGAGTCAAGCCGAGATCTGCTATTGGGCCCCGTATTCACTCTGCGGAACCAAGCCTATGCGGTAAGTGTTCAAATCACCAAAAACCGTGACACATGCCACCGGCCTGGGTGACGCCGGGCGGCCCTCACGGAAGAGGACGTCCGAGACTTGGATCTTGTTGCGATCCAGCCATGGAAGCGATCCGGATCACAGTCCGATCACGGACGGTCCGGCCCGCCGGTGGCCGACCGGAGCCGATCACGCGGGCGCTGCCATGTTTACGGGCACGGCTGAAGCGGCATCTCTCCTGGTCCGCGCCTGAACAAACCTTTCTCCGGGCGCTGTAACCGGATGAGGTGAAACATTACCCCCAAATCGGGCATTGGGTTGACAGTCGGGTACCGTTCCGGCCACCTTTGGTGGCATGCCAGCGACCGCAGCGCCCTCCGCGACCCACAGCCGTGGGTTCCGCCGCGCTGTCCAGGCGCGCTGTTGCTGTTGCTGTCCCAGCTGTTGATGCCGTAGAGCTCCAGCTTCTTCTCCCAGCGTCACCCTGCGTCACTCGCGTCACTTCGTCTCCGTGACCCCCACCGCTTCTGTTTCTGCTGAGGAACCACCCCACCCATGAACATGGACAGCGACCTTCAGATCGCCGGCGACATCCTCGAGGTCCCCCACCTCCTCCAGCCCGAGCGCGCCCACCCCGTCACCGTGGCCGAGTTCGCCGGCCTCGCGCGCGCGATCGCCGACGACCGCTCCCAGTGGGCCCCGTACGTCGAGTACGACGCCACCACCCGCTGGTACCACCGGCTGCGCACAGGCCCGGGCTACGAGGTGTGGCTGCTCTCCTGGGTGCCCGGCCAGGGCAGCGGACTCCACGACCACGGGCTCTCCTCCGGCGTACTGACCGTCCTGGACGGCGAGCTGACGGAGCGTACGGACCGGGGCGCGCGGACGCTCGCGCCCGGCGCGCAGCGGGTCTTCGCGCCGGGGTACGTCCACGAGGTCGTCAACGGCTCCCTCGAACCGGCCGTCAGCCTCCACGTCTACTTCCCCGGCCTCACCGAGATGCCCATGCACGAGTCGCTCCAGGCGCAGTGCGCCCCCGTCACGCCCGGTCTCGCGGTGGCCTGAGCGCCCCCGTCACCCCGCTGTCTCCGTGGCCTGAACAGCCCCTGTCACCGCCTGTGTCCGCGTGGCCTGACAGACTGCTGTGCATGCGCATTGTGGTTCTGGCCGGCGGCATCGGTGGTGCCCGTTTCCTTCGCGGCCTCAAGCAGGCCGCGCCGGACGCGGAGATCACGGTCATCGGCAACACCGGTGACGACATCCATCTCTTCGGGCTGAAGGTCTGCCCCGACCTGGACACGGTGATGTACACCCTCGGCGGTGGCATCAACGAGGAGCAGGGCTGGGGCCGCCGTGACGAGTCCTTCGCCGTCAAGGAGGAGCTCGCGGCGTACGGCGTCGGACCCGAGTGGTTCGGCCTCGGCGACCGGGACTTCGCGACCCACATCGTCCGTACGCAGATGCTCGGCGCGGGATACCCGCTGAGCGCCGTCACCGAGGCGCTGTGCGCCCGCTGGCAGCCGGGCGTACGCCTCCTCCCCATGTCCGACGACCGCGTCGAGACGCACGTGGCGATCGAGGTCGACGGCGAGCAGCGCGCGGTGCACTTCCAGGAGTACTGGGTGAAGCTGCGCGCCTCGGTCGACGCGAAGGCGATCGTGCCGGTCGGCGCGGAGGCCGCGAAGCCGGCGCCGGGCGTCCTGGAGGCCGTCGCCGAGGCGGACGTGATCCTCTTCCCGCCGTCCAACCCCGTGGTGAGCGTCGGGACGATCCTGGCCGTCCCCGGGATCCGCGAGGCGATCGTGGCGGCCGGGGCGCCCGTCGTGGGCCTCTCCCCCATCGTCGGCGACGCGCCCGTGCGCGGCATGGCCGACAAGGTGCTGGCGGCCGTGGGCGTGGAGTCCACGGCGGCCGCCGTCGCCCGGAACTACGGCTCCGAGCTCATCGACGGCTGGCTCGTCGACACCGTCGACGCGGGCGCGGTCGCGGAGGTCGAGGCGGCGGGCATCCGCTGCCGGGCGGTCCCGCTGATGATGACCGACGTCGAGGCGACGGCCGAGATGGCCAGGGAGGCGCTGGCACTCGCCGAGGAGGTCCGGGGGTGACCGACGCGCCTCGCCGGGAAGGTCTGGGGGTGACCGACGCACCTCGCCGGGAAGGTCCGGAGATCACCGACGCACCTCGCCGGGAAGGTCCGGAGGTGGGCGCCGTGGCCCCTTCGTACCGGGTCTGGGCCCTGGCCGGGCTGCCGGAGGTGACGGCCGGGGACGACCTGGCCAAGCTGATCTCCTCCGTCTCGCCGGAGCTCGTCGACGGGGACGTCCTCCTCGTCACCTCCAAGATCGTGAGCAAGGCCGAGGGGCGGGTGGTCGCCGCCGACGACCGCGAGGAGGCCATCGACGCCGAGACGGTACGGGTGGTGGCGCGGCGCGGCACCCTGCGGATCGTCGAGAACCGGCAGGGGCTCGTCATGGCCGCCGCCGGGGTCGACGCGTCCAACACCCCCGCCGGGACGGTGCTGTTGCTGCCCGAGGACCCCGACGCCTCGGCGCGGCGCATCCGTTCGGGGTTGCGCGAGGCGCTCGGCGTCGACGTGGGCGTCGTCGTCACGGACACCTTCGGGCGGCCCTGGCGCAGCGGGCTCACCGACGTGGCCATCGGGGCGGCCGGCGTACGGGTCCTGGACGACCTGCGCGGCGGGACCGACGCGTACGGCAATCCGCTGAGCGCGACCGTCGTCGCCACCGCCGACGAACTCGCCGCCGCGGGCGACCTGGTGAAGGGCAAGGCGGCCGGTCTGCCGGTCGCCGTCGTCCGCGGTCTGCCGCACGTGGTCGCCGGTGACGCGGAGCCGGGGGCGCGGGCGCTCGTGCGCGGCGCGGCCGGCGACATGTTCCGGCTCGGCACCTCGGAGGCCGTGCGCGAGGCGGTGACGCTGCGGCGGACCGTACGGGAGTTCACCGATGACCCGGTCGACCCCGGCGCGGTACGGCGCGCGGTCGCCGCGGCCGTGACGGCTCCGGCCCCGCACCACACCACGCCGTGGCGGTTCGTGCTCCTGGAGTCGGCGGCCTCGCGGACGCGGCTGCTCGACGCGATGCGGGACGCGTGGATCGCGGACCTGCGGCGGGACGGCAAGTCCGAGGAGTCCATCGCCAAGCGGGTGCGGCGCGGGGACGTCCTGCGGAACGCCCCCTATCTGGCGGTGCCCTGCCTCGTCATGGACGGCTCCCACCACTACGGCGATCCGCGCCGGGACACGGCCGAGCGCGAGATGTTCGTGGTCGCGGCGGGCGCGGGCGTGCAGAACTTCCTGGTGGCGCTCGCGGGTGAGCGGCTGGGGTCGGCGTGGGTGTCCTCGACGATGTTCTGCCGGGACGTCGTACGGGAGGTCCTCGACCTGCCCGACGGCTGGGACCCGCTCGGCGCGGTGGCGATCGGACACCCGGCGGGGCCGCCGAGGGAACGGGCCGCGCGGGTGGCGGCGGAGTTCGTCGAGGTGCGCTGAGGTTCGCTGTGAACCTCAGCGCGGCTACGGGATTCGCCTCCGGGCGGCCTGATCCCGTCGCTCCCGCTGCCGGTCCGTGCCGGTCACGGCCATGGGGGGGGCTTCCCCCCGTGGCCGGCCGCTGTCGGTCAGATCGCCGTGATGTCGCCCGGGGTCATGCGGGGCGCCCTGCGGGGCGGGACCCGGCCGCTCAGCAGGATCAGCCGGGCCGCGCGGTGGCGCTGGCCCGCGTACGGGGCGAGAAGCTCCAGCATCGCCTCGTCGTCGGCCGTGCGGTCGCCCGCGAGGGCCCAGCCGACGATCCCCGGGAGGTGGAGGTCGCCGGTGGTGACCTCGTCGGGGGCGCCGTTGCTGCGCTGGATCGTCTCGGCGCTCGTCCAGGGGCCGATGCCCGGGACCAGTTCCAGGCGTTTCCGGGCCGCCGGCGGGTCCATGTGCGCGGCCTCCTCCAGGCGGGCGGCCACGCGGGCGGCGCGGACGATCGTGGCCGAGCGCTTGCCGTCGACGTTCGCGCGGTGCCACTCCCAGGACGGGATCATCGACCACGTACGCGCGTCCGGCATCACGTACATGCCCTCGGGGGCGGGGCCCGGGGCCGGCTCGCCGTACTTCCGTACGAGGAGTCGCCAGGCGCCGTACGCCTCGTGCGTCGTGACCTTCTGCTCGAGGACGGAGGGGATCAGCGACTCGAGGACCAGGCCGGTACGGGTGAGGCGGAGGCCGGGGCGGCGGCGGTGGGTCGCCAGGAGCAGCTTGTGGCGGGGGACGAAGGCGGCCGGATCGTCCTCGGCGCCGAGCAGCGCGGGGAGGCGGGACATGAGCCAGGAGCCGCCCGCGCCCCACGCCTCGCCCGCGACCCGGCCGTCGCGGACCGCGACACGGAGGGTGCCGGGGCCGTCGGGGGTGCGGCTGGCCCGCCAGACGGAGCCGTCGGGGGTCATGCGGAAGGTGGGGTCGGCGGGGCCGCGGCGGAGGGGGGCGAGGGTGAGGCGGAGGTCGGGGCCCTGGGTGTGGGCCTGGTCCAGCTCCGCGGCCGCGGCCGCCTCCGGCTGGGGCTGGTCGTCCGGTGCGGCTTCGGGCCTGGCGTCCCGGACGGGCCCGTGGGGTACGGGAATGTGGCCGCCGCGGATCGTGGTGCGGGTGGGTCTGGGTGCGAAGCGGCCGGCCATGGCTACGAGCGTAGCCGGGCGGGGCGCCGGCGGGCGGCCGGGCGGGGCGCCGGCGGGCGGCCGGGCGGGGCGCCGGCGGGCGGCCGGGCGGGCGGCCTGAGCGGGGTGAGCGCGCGGGGCGGTGTGCGGGGGTGGTCGCGGTGCGGGGGAGGTCCTTCGGGTGGGCGTGCTGGTGACGGGCGGCGCCCTGAGGGGGTTGTGCCCACCCGTTCCGCCCTTGGCGGACGTATGCCCACAACCCGGGTGGGGGACGGGCCCGCCCCCGGTGGGAGCGGGCGGCGCCGGGGTTACTGGTCCGAGGAGAAGCGGACCGTTGACGCGGGGAGGGTGGCGTCGCACCAGATGCGGATGCCGTCGCGGAGTTCGTTGTCGGGGCCCACGTGGGCGCCGTCGCCGATGACCGCGCCCGTGAGGACCGAGCGCGCGCCGATGCGGGCGCCCGCGCCTATCAGGGAGTCGGTGATCACCGCGCCCGGTTCGACGACCGCGCCCGCGAGGAGCGTGGAGCCGGTGATGCGGGCACCCTCGCCGACCACCGCGTCGGCGCCGACGACCGTGCCACCGGTCAGCTTGGCGTCGGGGGCGACGCGGGCCGTCGGCAGGACCAGGCGGTCGCCGCAGCGGCCCGGGACGGCCGGCGACGGGGCGCGGCCCAGGACCAGGTCGGCGGAGCCGCGGACGAAGGCCTGCGGGGTGCCGAGGTCCAGCCAGTACGTCGAGTCGACCATGCCCTGGAGGTGCGCCCCGGAGGAGAGGAGTTCGGGGAAGGTCTCGCGTTCGACGGAGACGGGGCGGCCCGTGGGGATCGTGTCGATGACCGAGCGGCGGAAGACGTACGCGCCCGCGTTGATCTGGTCCGTGACGATCTCTTCGGGGGTCTGGGGCTTCTCCAGGAAGGCCGTCACCCGGCCCGTCTCGTCCGTGGGGACCAGGCCGAAGGCTCTCGGGTCCTCCACCCGCGTGAGGTGGAGCGAGACGTCCGCGCCGGAGGAGGAGTGGGTGGCGACGAGGGCCCCGATGTCGAGGCCCGTGAGGATGTCCCCGTTGAAGATGAGGACCGGGTCGTCGGGGCCGGACCGCAGCCGGGAGGCCACGTTGCGGATCGCGCCGCCGGTGCCGAGCGGCTCCTCCTCGGTGACGTACTCCAGGCTCAGGCCGAGCGCGGAACCGTCTCCGAAGTGCGGTTCGAAGACCTCGGCCAGGTAGGAGGTGGCGAGCACGATGTGCTCGACGCCGGCGGCGCGGGCGCGGGCCAGCTGGTGCGTCAGGAAGGGGACGCCCGCTGCCGGGACCATGGGCTTGGGCGTGTTGACCGTGAGCGGTCGCAGCCGTGTTCCCTTGCCACCGACCAGGAGGATCGCTTCTGTCACCTTGTCGTCTCTGCTTCCTGTTCGGGGCCGGTCGGCTCGCCCGTCTCGGTCGTCCGTGCGATATGACCGGTCAGTTTAGGCAGATGGTTGCCCCGATGACCCCATCAGCTCCTTCCCTGGTATTTCGCGGAGCTCGCACGGGCCGTTCCGAGCTTGCCGTACAGCCGCACTCCGGGGCACTCCGTGGCGAATCCGTCACGGTGTCCCGCGATGGCGTTGAACCGGACCTTCGTGCCCTTCTTGTACAGGTTTCCGCCTCCTGAGACGAGAGAGGACGTTCCCTTCGGGTTCAGCCCGTACAGCCCGAGCTTCCAGGCCGTCAGGCGGGCGACGGCGGTCACCGCGGCTGTCGGCGGATTGGTCTTGCTGAAGGTGCCGAGGACGGCGATGCCCATGCTGTTGGTGTTGAAACCGAGGGTGTGCGCGCCGAGAACGGCCTTGGCCACGCCTCCCGCACGTCCTTCGTAGATGTTTCCGCACTTGTCGACGGCGAAGTTGTAGCCGAAGTCCCGCCATCCGCTGCTCAGGACGTGGTAGCGGTAGATACTGCGCAGGACTGAGGGCGCCTGGGCGCAGGTGTAGTTGTTGCCGGTCGCGCTGTGGTGGACGAAGGCCGCCTTGATGGTCTTCGTGTAGACGAAGCCCTTCTCCCGGATCTTCTCGTCGGCGCCCCAGCCCTTACGCGTGATGATCTTGGGCCGGGGGCCGATGTACGGCTTCGCCGCGGCGGCCGGCTGCGCCGCGTCGGGGGCGGACGGCTGCGCCGCGGCGTCCTCGGCGGCTTGGGCGGTGGCGTCCTCGGCGGACGCCGGCAGGGCGTACGGGAGGTGGGCCAAGGCGTTCTGGATCGTCTGTGTGCGGGGCAGGTACGGGATCGTGAGCTCCGTCGCCTGCTTCGACAGGGCCGGGATCCAGTGGGCGCCGAACGCGGCCAGCTGGGCGTTGACGGCGCTGGCCGCCGCCTCCGCCGCGTGCAGGCCGGTCACGCCGGCCAGGCCCGCCACGGGGATCGGGACCGCCGCGGTCCGGGTCACGGGAGCGGAAGCGGGCACGGGCCCCGGCGCGGATTCGGGTGCGGGAGCGGATCCCGGCGCGGACTCGGATCCCGGCACGGACCCCGGCGCGGATTCGGGTGCGGGTGTCCCCGGGCCCTCGCCCGGGTCGACCAGTTCCAGGCGGAGGCCCTCGGGGAGCGGTTCCTCTCCCCGTACGCGGATCTCCACGCCGTCCGAGTCGCCCACCCACAGCGGGGCCGTGGACCCCTTGAGCGCCCGTCCGGCGCCTTCGGCGGTGTCCGGGTCGGCGCCGTGTTCCTCGTTGTGGGTCTCCACGTCCTGCCACTCCGACCAGACGTCGCCGCCGGTGGCCCGGGTGCGGACCTGCACGGTGCCGTGCAGTGCGGCGGCCGGGTCGTCCCAGACGACCCCGACGAGGGAGAAGGGCCTGACGTCGCGTCGGGTGAGTCCCTGCGCGTCCGTCCCGTCCCCCCCGCCCCCCAGGGACCGGTCGGCGTCCCCGCCCTGCGCTTCCAGCGGCAGGGACTGGGTGGTGCCGGAGAGTTCGGGCGTGGGTGGCTGTGCGGAGAGTGCGGGTGGCTGTCCGAGCGCCGGTGGCACCTCGGCCGCCGCGGGCGCGGCGAGGGAGACCGGCAGGGCGAGGACCGCCGCGCAGGTGACGGCGATCGGGGAGGCGAGTGAGGCACGCATGGGCCGATCGTGCGTACCCGGGAGCCGTTCCGCGCGCCGGGAAAAGCCCCGGAAACTGACGCCGTGTCGGGCCGACCGGTGGACGGCGTCACCGGTACGGCGGACCCCCGCACGGCCCCGCGCGTACGCTGTCCGGCGTGAACGCCAGCGACCGCACCCCTGCCGACCTGCTGCGATCCGCGCTCGCCGCGGACCCCGCCCGCCCCTTGGTCACCTTCTACGACGACGCCACCGGTGAACGGGTGGAATTGTCCGTCGCCACCTTCGCCAATTGGGTGGCCAAGACGGCGAACCTGCTCCAGGGCGAACTGTCCGCGGAGCCCGGCGACCGGCTCGCGCTGCTGCTTCCCGCGCACTGGCAGAGCGCCGTCTGGCTGCTCGCCTGCTCCTCCGTCGGGGTGACCGCGGAGATCGGCGGCGACCCGGCGGACGCGGACCTCGTCGTGGCGGGTCCTGACACGCTCGACGCGGGTCGCGCCTGCTCCGGCGAGCGGATCGCGCTCTCGCTCGCCCCGCTGGGCCGCCGTTTCCCGGCCGCGCCCGCCGGATACGCGGACTACGCGGTCGAGGTGCCGAGCCAGGGCGACCGGTTCGCCCCGTTCGCACCGGTCGATCCCGACGCCGCCGCGCTCGTCGTCGACGGTACGGAACGCAGCGGCGCGCAGCTCGTCGAACAGGCCCGCGCGGACGCGGAGGCGCTCGGCCTCGCGCCCGGCGCCCGGCTGCTCTCCGGGCTCGGGTACGGGGAGTGGAAGGGGCTCTCGGCCGGCCTGTACGCGCCCCTCGCGGCCGGCGGATCCGTGGTCCTCTGCCGGAACCTGGACCAGCTGTCGCCCGAGTCCCTCGCCAAGCGCGTGGAGAGCGAGCGGGTGACGGTGACGACCACCGCCTGACCCACCGGCCCCCGAGCGCCCCGGACCAGGCCGCCCGGACGAGGAATCCTCGTTCGGCGTAGCACCGCGCCGAGTCCCCGGGTCCCGGCGTGCCGTCCGGTGGATGATCGGCCGGGGGGAGTCGATTCCTTCCGTACAACCATGTGTCGGGTTCGGCCGTCTCCTTCTGCGACCGGCGGCCGCCCGGCGTGCCGCCGACGCCATGAAGGACGGACTCAGACGTGACGGACCGCGTGGGCACGCCCTCCGAACCGGATCCGCCTCCCGCGGAGGGCACGGCGCCCGGCGCCCCGGAGGGGCCGCGCCGGCAGCAGTGGCCGCGGTGGGCCACGCCCGTCGAGCCGGAGGGGCCGCGCCGGCACCGCTGGCTCCGGTGGACGGCGCTCGGCGTCTCGGTCGTGCTGCTGGCCGGGGCCGGGGCCGGCTGGTGGTTCTACCGGAAGCTCGACGGCAACATCACCACGGACACCCACGCCGCCGACGAGCTCCGGAGGTACGAGAAGGAGCGCCCGGCCGCGGTCGTCTCGGCGGCCCGGAACATCCTGCTCATCGGTTCGGACACCCGGGCGGGCGCGGGCAACCGCGAGTACGGCAGGGACAAGGGGACCCAGCGTTCCGACACGACGATCCTGCTGCACCTGTCGGCGGGGAAGTCGAGCGCGACCGCCGTCTCCCTCCCCCGCGACCTGATGGTGACGATCCCGAGCTGCCGCCAGGCCGACGGGACCCGGACCGGTGAGCAGTTCGCGCAGTTCAACTCGGCCTTCGAGTTCGGCGGGACGGCGTGCACGATCCGTACGGTCGAGAAGTTGACCGGGATCCGGGTGGACCACCACATGGTGATCGACTTCCGGGGCTTCAAGAAGATGGTCGACGCCGTCGACGGCGTGGAGGTCTGCCTCAAGGAGCCCGTGGACGACCCCGACGCGAAGCTGAAGCTGCCCGCGGGCCGGCAGACGCTCCACGGGGAGCAGGCGCTCGGCTTCGTACGCGCGCGGAAGTCGATCGGCAACGGCAGCGACACGGAACGCATGGACCGCCAGCAGCAGTTCCTCGGCGCCCTCGTCAACAAGGTGCAGAGCGACGGGGTCCTGCTGAACCCGACCAAGCTCTATCCGGTCCTGGACGCGGCCACCAAGGCGATCACGACCGACTCGGGTCTTGACTCGCTGCGGGACCTGTATGACCTCGCGCGGTCGATGCGGGCGGTCCCGACCGAGAAGGTGCAGTTCCTCACGGTCCCGCGCCGCCCCTATACATACGACGCGAACCGGGACGAACTCGTACAGCCGGAGGCGAGTCAACTCTTCAAGCAGCTACGGGAGGACCGGCCCGTGGCGGTGGTTCCGGGCGAGCCGGACGACGACGGACGGGGCGGCGGGACGGACGGGAAGCCCGACGACGCGGACACCCCGACACCCTCCACGACCCCGACGTTCACCGGCCGGAACGCGGCGGAAGGGGTGTGCGCCTAGCGGGTCGGTCCGGCGGGGGCCGGCGGAGGGGTCGGTGAAAGGGGTCGCCTCGAAGGGCCCCTGAGGACGCTGAGTAAAGGCCACACCAAGGGGAGGGCCGTGAGCGATGAGGTTTGAGCAAATTGCCCGGTTGTAAGGGGCGTGGAATTTGTCACGCGCGTCGCCCCACGCTGAACTGGGCGGATAGTGTGACGCGATCCGGTGCACCCCGACCGTGTGGTCGCATCACCAAGGATCGAACGACCGAGAGAGCGGCGCCCTGTGGGGGAGGCGCCTCGCGTGGCACCGACGGAGGACTCGAGTAACCGTGGACGCGCACAGCCGTGGACGGGCGGACGAGATCGACCCCGCCGACCAGTGGGTGCTCAACCCGCAGACAGGCAACTACGAACTGCGACTGGACCACTCCGCTGGGCAGTCACCGTCGCACGCCCCGTCCAGGCCCCGTAGATCCACCGTCCCCGCTCCGGCACCCGCCGACACCCCCGTCGAGGCACCCGTGCCCGGCCAGCGCCGCCGCCGGGTCACCGGGACGGGCGGCGGCGGTCAGCAGCCGCCCGCGAGCCGCCGCAAGCGCAAGCAGGGCGCGTCCCGCAAGAAGAAGGTCCTGCTGTGGACCGGCGGCACGATGGCGTTCGTCCTCGTCGGCGGCGCGACCGGCGCGTACCTGCTCTACAACAAGCTCGACGGCAACATCGGCTCGGTCGACGTCGGCAACGCCACGGTCAACGCGGAGACGATGGACGGGCCGCTCAACATCCTGATCATCGGCAACGACGTCCGCACAGGTGAGGGCAACGAGAGCTACGGGAACAAGTCGAACGTCACCGGCCACGCCGACACGACGTTCCTCATCCACATCTCCGAGGACCGGACCAACGCGACGGCCCTGAGCATCCCCCGTGACCTCAAGATCGAGATCCCGGACTGCCCCACGAAGCAGCCCGACGGCTCGACGAAGGTCATCCCCGGCTCGGTCGGCAAGACCAAGTTCAACGAGTCCTTCGGCGTGGACGGCCGCGACCCGGGCTGCACGATCCGCACCATCACGGAGATGTCCGGCCTGGGGATCAACCACTTCATGATGGTCGACTTCAACGCCGTCAAGACGCTGTCGACCGCCGTCGGCGGCGTGAAGGTCTGCCTGTCCAAGCCCATCAAGGACACCGAGTCCAAGCTCGACCTCCCCGAGGGCGAGCACCGCATCCAGGGCGAGGACGCCCTCGCGTTCCTCCGCAACCGTCACGGCCTCGGGAACGAGAGCGACCTGGACCGCATCAAGATGCAGCAGCAGTTCCTCGCCTCGATGATGCGGCAGCTCAAGGAAGACACCCTGGACAGCCCGTCGCAGCTGCTCTCGGTCGCGAACGCGGCCACCGAGGCGCTCACGGTCGACAAGGGGATAGACAGCGTCATGAAGCTGACGACCCTGGCCAAGGAGATCGGAAAGGTCGACCTGAAGAACATCAGCTTCGTGACCGTTCCGGTCGTCGACAATCCCGACGAGCCGCCCAACAAGCGGGCGACGGTCGTCCTCAACCAGGAGCTGGCCCCTCAGGTGTTCTCGATGATCGAGAACGACGTCTCCTTCACCGAGGTGAAGAAGAAGGAGAAGCAGGCCAAGGACGCCAAGGCGCAGGCCCAGGCGAAGCTCCTCCAGGGACCGCGCGCCGCGGCCGCCGACGTACGCGTCGACGTCTACAACGGCAGCGGCATCCAGGGCGCGGCCCAGTCGACCATCGTCTGGCTCCAGAACGAGCAGGGTGTGACCCGCTCCACCAACAAGAGCAACGCCCCCGAGAAGGCGGCGAAGACCACGCTCACCTACGCCCCGAACCAGGCCGATCAGGCCCGCAAACTCGCGGACATGATGGGCCTGCCCGCCACGGCGCTCAAGCCGGGCACACAGGCCGCCGGGGAACGCGAGCCCATGACGCTCGTCCTCGGCGCCGACTTCAAGGGCGCAGGGATTTCCATGGCCGCTCCGACGAAGGCGCCGGACGTGGGTCAGGTTGAAGCAGACAAGCAGGTGTGCGCCAAGTGACCCGGAACCACCGGGGCTCGGCGCGCTCCTGACTGACGAGGGGACCAGGGGTGGGACAGAACAGTGTGCGTGGGGAGGGAACGCGGGGACGCGTACCACGCGCCCGTGAACTGGGCTGGGACGACGAACTGCACGGCGCCGGTGACGCCACCGGCGCCGGCGGCGACGCTCCCGAGGAGAAGACGACGGACGCACCCGCGCCGACCCGCGCCGAACGCCGCCGCGGCGGTACGGGGCCAGGTCGCGGTCGTACGGGCTCGGGCGGCGGTACGGGTGCGGGCGGGCGCGCCGCCGCGCGCCGGCGCGCCAAGAAGACCGGCAAGCGCAGGGCGATGCGCTGGGCGGCGATCGCCCTGTCGGTGCTGATACTCGGGACGGCCGGCGCCGGATACCTGTACTACGAGCACCTGAACGGCAACATCCGCGGCGGCTCGCGCGCGGGCGGCGACAGCGGCGTGAAGAAGGGCCCGCCGAACGCGCTCGGCGACACCCCGCTGAACATCCTCCTGATCGGCTCCGACAGCCGGGCGGACGCCAAGAACGTGGCACTCGGCGGCGGCAAGAACCTCCGCGAGGCGAAGCCGCTCGCCGACGTCCAGATGCTGCTGCACGTCTCGGCCGACCGGCAGAACGCCTCCATCGTCACCATCCCGCGCGACACGATCGTGCCCATCCCGGAGTGCAAGGGCGAGGACGGCTCCACCTACCGGGCGACGACCACCTCCCCCATCAACGAGACGCTCGGTCGCGGCGGTCCCGGCTGCACGCTGACCACCTGGGAGAGCATCACCGGGGTCTACATCGACCACTGGATGATGATCGACTTCGCGGGTGTGGTGGCGATGGCCGACGAGGTCGGCGGCGTCCCCGTCTGCGTGAAGACCGGCGTCTGGGACAGGCCGACCCGGCGGGTGAAGGGCGGCTCCGGTCTCAAGCTGAAGGAGGGCACCACGGAGATCCAGGGCAAGCAGGCCCTCCAATGGCTCCGTACCCGGCACGCCTTCGGTAACGACCAGGGCCGGGCCAAGGCCCAGCACATGTACCTCAACGGCATGGTCGAGAAGCTCCAGAAGCAGAACGCCTGGAGCGACACCGGCCAGCTGATGGGGCTCGCCGAGACCGCCACCAAGGCGCTCCAGGTCTCCGACGAGCTCAAGTCGGTGAAGAAGCTCTTCGACCTGTCGATGCAGCTCAAGAACGTGAAGATGAACCGCCTCACGACGGCGACGGTCCCCACGACCGAATGGTCCCAGGACAAGAACAAGCTCGAGATGGTCAAGCCGTCCGCCGAGAAGATGTGGGCGATGCTCCGCGACGACATCGCCTTCGACAAGAACGGCAAGCCGGCCACGACCAAGCCGAAGCCGAGCACCTCCGCGAAGCCGAAGGCCACCGCCGAGGCCCCCGGCTCCTTCCCCGTCACGGTCGCCAACGGCACCGCGGGCACCGACGAGGCGCCCGTCGAGGGACGCGCCAAGGCCGTCACCGAGACCCTGACGGGCCACGGCTTCACCCAGGCCGAGGCCTCCAAGGAGGCCCAGCCCCGCGAGGACTCGGTCGTCCTGTACCCGAAGGCGGACGGCGACCAGGGCCGGGCGAACGCGGTGTCCGTCGCGAAGGCCCTCGGACTGCCGGAGGCCAAGGTCAGGCCCGACGCCACGACGGAGGGCATCACGCTCGTCGTCGGCGCGGACTGGCGCGAGGGTGATGTGTACAAGGCTCCGGCGGTGGAGGCGGGCGACCTGCCCGAGGGCGCCGACGACAAGTCGACCTGCATGGACATCTACTCGGTCTACCGGTGGGACGGGGAGAGCTGACGTTCCCCACCTCACGCCTGACGACACGGCGGCCGGGCCCCGAAAGGGACCCGGCCGCCGTTCTCGTACGCGGGTGTACGCGGGTGTCGTCAGACCGTCTCGGACTCGCCGGTCTTCACCGCCGGGCGGCGGCTGGCGATGACCTTCCTCGCGAGCGAGCGCGGGCTCGTGAGGAAGCCGTACCCCCACGACATGTGCATCGTCGCGAGCGCCACCGGGATCTGGAGGCGGGCCTTCAGCGGGAGGCCCTTGCCCGCCGGGACGGAACCGGCCGTGATCGCGGCGAGGTAGCCGGCCGGGATCACGAAGCCGAGCGGGGTCAGGACGGCGCCGACGACCAGGCCGGCGGCGATGGCGCAGACGGCGGTCGGCGGGGCCAGATAGCGGAGGTTGATGGAGCCCTGGTGGTAGCGGGCCACCACATGGCGCCAGCGGCCGTAGTCCTTGTACTGCTTGGCGAGGGCCTTCACGGAGGGCCTCGGGCGGTACTGGACGCGCAGCTCCGGCGAGAACCAGATCAGGCCGCCGGCCTCACGGATGCGGAAGTTCAGCTCCCAGTCCTGGGCGCGGATGAACTCCACGTTGTAGCCGTCCTGCTGCTCGAGCGCCTCGCGCCGGAAGACACCCAGATAGACGGTCTCCGCCGGGCCCGCCTCGCCTCCGGTGTGGAAGGCCGCGTTGCCGACGCCGATCTTCGAGGTCATCGCGGCGGCGACCGCGTCCTCCCAGGCGTTCTCGCCCTCGGCGTGCATCACCCCGCCGACGTTCTGCGCGCCGGTCTCCTCCAGGAGCCGGACGGCGGTGGCGATGTAGTTCGGCGAGAGCATGCCGTGGCCGTCGACGCGCACCACGATCGGGTGACGCGAGGCCTTGATCGCCGCGTTGAGGGCGGCGGGCGTGCGGCCGGTGGGATTCGGCACGGTCTTGACGCGGGGGTCTTCTCGTACGAGCTCGGCGGCGATCTCGTCCGTACGGTCCGTGGACGGGCCGAGGGCGATCACCACCTCCATCTCGCCGTCGTACTCCTGCTCCAGGATGTGACGAACCGAGGTGCGCAGATGCCGCTCCTCGTTGAGGACCGGCATGATCACGGAGACGGGGGGCGTGGCGTTCATTGCCCGCCACGTTACCGCGAACGGGGGACAGCGGTGCGCGCCGCATGGGTGGTGCTCCCTTGCGCTGATCGTATGGGCCTACGGTGCTCACGGTTCCCTTTGTCACACCCGCGGAGGTGTCCGTCCGTGCCCACACCGCCCCGCACGCCCCGTCCCCGGCCCGCCGCCCGCCGCGTGCCGGTCCGCCGGCCGCGGAGGCGCCCCCGGTGGGGCATGCGGATGGCGACGGCGCTCTCCGTGGCGGTCCTCGCGGCCGGCGGGATCGGGCACGCCGTGGTGACCGGTCTCGACACCGGGATCACCCGGGTCGACCCCTTCAAGGACATGAAGAACCGCCCGCAGGCCGGGCACGGGATGAACATCCTGGTCGTCGGCACCGACGGCCGGGACCGGATCACCCAGGAGGAGAAGGCGAAGTACCGGCTCGGCGGCGCGCCCTGCCACTGCACCGACACGGTGATGCTCGTGCACATCTCGGAGGACCGGGAACGGGCGAGCGTGGTGAGCCTGCCCCGTGACTCGTACGCCGAGATGCCCGAGCACACCGACCTCACCAGCGGGAAGAAGCACCAGGCGCACCCGGTGAAGCTGAACGCGGCGTACGCCGAGGGCGGTCCCGGGCTCACCGTGCGGACCGTCGAGTCGATGACCGGCGTCAAGATCGACCACTATCTGGAGGTCGACTTCACCAGCTTCATGCGGACCGTGGACGCGGTCGGCGGCGTGCAGATCTGTACGGCCCGGCCCGTGAAGGACGCGTACACCGGGCTCGACCTGGCCGCGGGCACGCATGAGCTGGACGGCGGCCAGGCCCTCCAGTACGTGCGCTCCCGGCACGTCGACGGGGCCGCCGACATCGGGCGGATGCAGCGGCAGCAGCGCTTCCTCGCGGCGCTGATCGACCGGACGACCAGCGGCGGGGTGCTGCTCAACCCGGTCCGGTTCCGTCAGGTGGCCACGACCATGCTGGGCTCCGTCCGGGCCGACGAGGACTTCGGTACGGACCAGCTGTTCGCCCTCGCCAAGGCGATGCGCGGCTTCACCCCGGCGTCGTCCGAGTTCGTGTCCGTTCCCATCGGGGACATGAGCTTCCCGGTGGAGGGGATCGGCTCGACGGTGAAGTGGGACGCGTCGAAGGCGCAGAAACTCTTCCAGGCGCTGCGGGAGGACCGGCCGCTGACCCCCACGGAACCCGCCGCCTCCTCCTCGGAGAAGGCCACCCCCAAGGCCTTCGCGGTGGACGTGGCGCCGCGCGAGGTCCGGGTGCAGGTCTACAACGGGACCGGCACGGACGGTCTCGGCCGGAAGGTCGACGACGCGCTGCGCGGGACCGGCTTCGACACGACGCGGACGCCCATGACCGCTCCGGGGAAGAACCGGGCGCGCACGGTCGTGGAGTACGACCCCCGCTGGGACCGCTCGGCGAAGACCCTCGCGGCGGCGCTGCCGGGGGCGGAGCTGAAGCCGGTGACGGGGCGGGGCGGGACGCTGCGGGTGACGGTGGGGGCGGACTACCGGGGCGTGCGGGCGGTGGCGGCGGAGGAGGCGGCGGGGCGGGAGGGTCCGTTCGAGGCGGTGACCGGGGACCGGGTGGTGTGCCCCTAGGGGGTGTCCTGCCCTTGGGCCCTTGCCTGACCGTCAGTCCTCGTAGCCCTGGGATGCTCTGTGGTCTCTCAGGTCCTTGATGGCCTGGCGGCGGGCGAGGCGGTGGGTGCGGCGGATCTGGGCTTCCTGGTTCCGGCGCTTGTCCTGTTCCGTCTCCGGGATGACCTGCGGGACCTCGCGCGGCTTGCCCTCCGCGTCGACGGCGGCGAAGACGAGGTAGGCCGAGCCGACCTGGGTCGCGGGCGTGGACTCGTTCCAGCGCTCCGCCATGACCCGGACGCCGACCTCCATCGAGGACCGGCCGGTCCAGTTGACCTGGGCCTTCACATGCACCAGGTCCCCGACCCGTACCGGCTCGAGGAAGGCCATCTCGTCCATCGAGGCGGTCACCGCGGGTCCGCCCGAGTGCCGGCCCGCGACGGCGCCGGCCGCGTCGTCCACCAGCTTCATGATCACGCCGCCGTGCACCGTCCCCAGGAGGTTGGTGTCGTGGCTGGTCATGATGTGGCTGAGGGTGGTGCGGGAGGCGGAGGTCGGCTTGCCCGGGATATCGCCCTGATCTGTCATGCCCTCCACCATATGCCGGGTCCCGCGAGGGTCGCCGTTCGGTCCGCTTTGCATCAGCTTGGCAACAGCACCGGTCCGATCTTCCACCCGGCCTGTCGCCCGTAAAGCCCTGACCGGCACACTGGACCGCATGAATGACTGGCCCGATGACGGCGGATACGGCCGCGGCAGCTCGAACCCCCACCCGGAGGGTCCTCGCCGCATGAGCCATGTGCAGCGCCCGCAGGTACCGCAGCAGCCGCCTCGTTACGACCAGGGCTCCAACCCGAACTTCACGCAGGCCCAGGGCACGGGGTACGACTCCGGCTACAGCACGGGCCAGGTCTACGGCGGCGGCCCGCAGGGCGGCGGTCGCGGCACCGTTCCGCCGCAGTACGCGCCGGGTCCCGGCGCCGGCGGTCCCGGGCGGCCCGCCCCGGACTGGCGCAAGCGGATCAAGGTCGGCTCGATCGTCCTCGTCGTCGGCGTCCTCGCCTGGGGCATCGGCACCTACGCCTGGGCCAGCTCCCAGATGCGCAACGAGGTCGACCTCGCCAAGGTCATCGAGCGGCCCGCCGAGGGCGACTGCACGACGTACCTGATCGTCGGCTCCGACAGCCGCGAGGGCATGACCGCCGAGGAGAAGAAGAAGCTCCACACCGGCTCCGCCGCGGGCAAGCGGACCGACTCGATGATGATCCTCGCGGCCTGCTCCAGCGGGAACACGATGGTCTCGCTGCCCCGTGACTCCTGGGTGACGATCCCGAGCTTCGTCGGCTCCGAGTCGGGCAAGTCGTACCCGGCCCGTGGCGGCTCCAAGCTGAACGCGGCGTACGCCATGGACGGCCCCGAGCTGCTCGTGCGGACCGTCGAGTTCAACACCGGCCTCCGCATCGACCACTACGCGGAGATCGGCTTCGCCGGCTTCGCGAACATCGTGGACGCGCTCGGCGGTGTCGAGCTGAACATCGAGAAGGGCTTCAAGGACAAGAAGTCCGGCGCCGACTTCCAGGCGGGCACGCAGACCCTCGACGGCGAGCAGGCCCTGGCCTTCGTCCGTACCCGGTACGCCTTCGCCCAGTCGGACCTCCAGCGGACGAAGAACCAGCAGAAGTTCCTGTCCGCGCTCGCCAACGAGGCGGCGACGCCGGGCACGATCCTCAACCCGTTCGCGCTGTACCCGACGCTGGGCGCCGGTCTGGACACGCTGATCGTGGACAAGGACATGTCGCTGTACGACCTCGGGAAGATGTTCTTCGCCATGAAGGGCATCAGCGGCGGCGACGGCAAGTCCATGAACATCCCGATCTCCGGCAAGGCGCCGCAGAACTCGCTCAAGTGGGACATGCCGAAGGTCAAGCAGCTGGTGCAGCAGATCCAGAACGACGAGAAGGTCACGGTCGAGCCGAACCCGTAGCCCCCCCCGGACCGGAGGGGGCGCAGCGCACGGCCGCCTGCACCCCCTCCGGCCAGGGCACGACTATGCTCGGGCAGGCATTCCGCCCGACCTTCCCTGGAGACCCGCATGGCCCTCAAGATCACCGTGATCGGCACCGGCTACCTCGGCGCCACCCACGCCGCGGCCATGGCGGAACTGGGCTTCGAGGTCCTCGGCCTGGACGTCGTCCCCGAGAAGATCGAGCTCCTGTCGTCCGGCCGGGTCCCGATGTACGAGCCGGGCCTTGAGGAACTCCTCGCGAAGCACGTGGCCGGCATCGAGGGGTCGAGCGGGCGGCTGCGGTTCACCACCTCCTGGGAGGAGGTCGGCGCCTTCGGCGACGTGCACTTCGTCTGTGTGAACACCCCGCAGAAGCACGGTGAGTACGCCTGCGACATGAGTTACGTGGACGCCGCCTTCACCTCGCTCGCCGGGGTCGTACGCGAAGGGGCCCTGGTCGTCGGCAAGTCGACCGTGCCCGTCGGCTCGGCCGAGCGGCTCGCGGGCCTGCTGCCCGAGGGCGTCGAGCTCGCCTGGAACCCCGAGTTCCTGCGGGAGGGCTTCGCCGTGCGGGACACCCTGCACCCGGACCGGATCGTGGTCGGCGTCCACAGCGAGCGCGCCGAGAAGACGCTCCGCGAGGTGTACGCAGGGCCGGTCGGCGACGGCTCGCCGTTCGTGGTGACCGACTTCCCGACCGCCGAACTCGTGAAGACCTCGGCGAACTCCTTCCTCGCCACCAAGATCTCCTTCATCAACGCGATGGCCGAACTGTGCGAGGCCGCCGGCGGCGACGTCGCCAAGCTCGCCGAGGCGCTCGGCCACGACGACCGGATCGGCCCCAAGTTCCTGCGGGCCGGCATCGGCTTCGGCGGCGGCTGCCTCCCGAAGGACATCCGGGCGTTCATGGCCCGCGCCGGTGAGCTGGGCGCCGACCAGGCCCTGACCTTCCTGCGCGAGATCGACTCGATCAACATGCGGCGGCGCGGCCAGATGGTGGAGATGGCCCGGGAGACCCTCGGCGGGAACTCCTTCCTCGGCCGCCGGGTCGCCGTCCTCGGCGCCACCTTCAAGCCGGACTCGGACGACGTCCGCGACTCCCCCGCGCTGAACGTGGCCGGTCAGATACACCTCCAGGGCGGTCAGGTCACCGTCTACGACCCCAAGGGCATGGACAACGCCCGGCGCGTCTTCCCGACCCTCGGGTACGCGGACTCGGCGCGCGAGGCGGTGCGCGGGGCCGACGTGGTGCTCCACCTCACCGAGTGGCGCGAGTTCCGCGAGCTCGACCCGGCGGACCTGGTGGACGAGGTCGCGTCGCCCGTGCTCCTCGACGGCCGCAACGCGCTGGACGCGGAGCGGTGGCGGGCGGCCGGCTGGACGTACCGGGCGATGGGCCGCCCGCGCGCCTGAGACACGGACACGGGAAGAGGGGGCGCTTCGGCGCCCCCTCTTCTCCGCGTACGGTCACGCCGCGGGCTTTCCCACGGTCAGGCCGCCGCCCGTCGGATGCGGTTCGCGCGGGACAGGAACTCCGTCTCCCGCAGCGCCCGGGTGACGTTGGCGTGGGCGAGTCCGACCAGGTCCTGGGCCGGCCAGCCGCGGCGCAGCAGTTCGGCGAAGAGCGGGACGTAGCCGAGGGCCGGGGCCGTCGTGTGCGAGACGCCCACACAGTGCGGTCCGGCCTCCGTGCGCAGCCGGTCCAGGACGTCGGCGGCCGGGGCGGGATCGTCGGTCACCGTGACCATGCAGACGGCGCCGTTGTCGCCGAGGAGGCCCAGGACGTCGTCGGGGAGGCTCTCGGGGGCCGCCCGGGTCAGCAGGGCCGGGGCCCGGGTGACGGCGAGGGTGCGGCGGACGGTGTCCTGGTCGGCGCCGGAGAGGTCCACGGCCAGGCCGATGCGGTTCATCTCCCGTACCGCCTCGCGGGCGAAGCGGTCGAAGCGGGTGAGGTTGACGGCCCGTACGCCCAGGGCGTGGTACGCCCGCAGGGTGGCCGCCGAGCCGCCGAGCGCCGTCCAGCCGACGGGGCCGAGGAGGGCGGCGACGCGGCCGCAGTTGCGGGCGTGGGTCATCTCGGCCGTGGTCTGCGCGAGGCGCAGGTCCTCCGGGCAGCCGGCGACGAGCGCGCGGACGGAGTCGATGCGCCGCAGGGTCCCGATGACGCCCTCGTCAGGGTCGACGAGCAGCGACCAGAACTGGGCTCCGGCCTCGCGGGCACGGACGGGCGGCAGGTCCTCGGGGTCGAGCGACCCGGGGAGCTCGGTGTGTCCCTCGGCGACCGGCTGGGCCGCCAGGAGGGCGCGGGCGCGGGCCGTCTCGTCGAGCGGCGGGGGTGGCTCCGGTGCGTCGAGCTCGCCGGCGGCGGCTGGGACGGTGGAGAGGGTGGGAGGGTCGTCTATCAGGTCCGCCATGGTCTTACTCCGAACTCGGCGATGCAGTACCGCCCCGCCGAGTTCGGCGGGGCAGTACCGTCCACCGTGCCACCGGCCCCCGGTGGGGGCGCGGCGGAGTGGACCGTTCGGGTGAGCGGGCCCCTACGGTGCGTCGAGCACGTCGATGGTCGCGTTCGACGGTGCCGTACGGCTCCGCAGATCGCGGGAGACGGCCTCCGCGTCGCGGAGGACGCGGACCGCGTTGGACCAGGTCAGCTTGGCCAGGTCCGGGTGCGACCAGCCGCGGTGGAGCAGCTCCGCGATCAGGTTCGGGTAGCCGGCGACGTCGTCGAGACCGGCCGGGGTGAAGGCCGTCCCGTCGTAGTCGCCGCCGATGCCGATGTGGTCGATGCCGGCGGCCTCGCGCATGTGGTCGAGGTGGTCGGCGACCGTGGCGGCGGTGGCGATCGGGCGCGGGTTCGTCTCCTCGAAGGCGCGGTGCAGCTTCATCGCCTCGGCGGTGGTGTCGAGGTGGTCGAAGCCGTGCGCCCGCAGGTTCTCGTCGGCCCGCGCGGTCCACTCGACGGCCGCGGGGAGGATGAACTTGGGCACGAAGGTGGCCATCGCGACGCCGCCGTTGGCGGGCAGCCGCTCCAGGACGTCGTCCGGGATGTTCCTCGGGTGGTCGCAGACCGCCAGGGCCGAGGAGTGCGAGAAGATCACCGGCGCCGCCGTGGCGTCGAGGGCGTCCCGCATGGTGGTGGCGGCGACGTGCGAGAGGTCGACGAGCATGCCCGAGCGGTTCATCTCGCGGACGACCTGCCGGCCGAAGGCGGAGAGCCCGCCGACGCCGGGCTCGTCGGTCGCCGAGTCCGCCCAGTCGTTGTTGTCGTTGTGCGTGAGCGTCATGTACCGCACGCCGAGGGTGTGAAGCGCGCGCAGGGTGGCGAGCGAGTTGTTGATCGAGTGGCCGCCCTCGGCGCCCTTCAGGGAGGCGATACGGCCCTCCTCGCGGGCCGCCTCCATGTCGTCCGCCGTCAGGGCGGGGGCCAGCTCTCCCGCGTACCGCTCCAGGAGCTGGTCGACGATGTCGATCTGCTCCAGGGTCGCGCTGACCGCGTCGTCCCCGGCCAGCCGGCAGGGCACGTACACCGACCAGAACTGGGCGCCGACGCCGCCGGCCCGCAGCCGGGCGAGGTCGGTGTGGAGCGCGCCCGACTGGTCCGCGCCGATGTCCATGCGGTCCAGGTCGTAGCGCACGTGCTCGCGGAGCGCCCACGGCAGGTCGTTGTGGCCGTCGACGACGGGATGGCCCGCGAGCAGTTCGCGGGCCTCCGCCAGACGGTCCGCCGCGGTGCTCACTTGCCGAAGCCGAACGCGTCGGACCCGTCGACCTTGGCGCGCAGCCGCTTGCCCTTCTCGGCCGCCTGGTCGTTGAGCTCCTGCAGGAACTCGTTCATCCGGGCGAGGAGCTCCGGGTCGTGCGCGGCGAGCATCCGGGCCGCGAGCAGGCCCGCGTTCCGCGCGCCGGCGACGGAGACCGTGGCGACGGGCACACCGGCCGGCATCTGCACGATGGAGAGCAGCGAGTCCATGCCGTCGAGGTACTTCAGCGGCACCGGCACGCCGATCACGGGGAGCGGGGTGACGGAGGCGAGCATGCCGGGCAGGTGGGCGGCGCCGCCCGCGCCCGCGATGATCGACTTCAGACCGCGGCCCGCGGCCTCCTCGCCGTACGCGATCATCTCGCGCGGCATCCGGTGCGCCGAGAGGACGTTGACCTCGTAGGGGATCTCGAACTCGTCGAGCGCCTGGGCGGCGGCCTCCATGACCGACCAGTCGGAGTCGGATCCCATGGCGATGCCGACGGCGGGGGAGGTGCTGATGCTGCTCACTCGGTGATCGTTCCTCGCAGATAGCCGGCGGCGTGACGCGCGCGCTCCAGCACGTCGTCCAGGTCGTCGCCGTAGGTGTTGACGTGCCCCACCTTGCGGCCGGGCTTCACGTCCTTGCCATACATGTGGATCTTGAGCTGCGGGTCCCTGGCCATGCAGTGGAGGTACGCCGCGTACATGTCCGGGTAGTCGCCGCCCAGGACATTGCACATCACGGTCCACGGCGCGCGCGGGCGCGGATCGCCGAGGGGCAGGTCGAGGACCGCGCGGACGTGGTTGGCGAACTGCGAGGTGATCGCCCCGTCCTGGGTCCAGTGGCCGGAGTTGTGCGGGCGCATCGCCAGCTCGTTGACGAGGATGCGGCCGTCCCTGGTCTGGAACAGCTCGACGGCGAGGTGGCCGACGACGCCGAGCTCCTTGGCGATCCGGAGGGCCAGCTCCTGCGCCTGGCCGGCGAGCGCGTCGTCGAGGTCCGGCGCGGGCGCGATCACCGTGTCGCAGACGCCGTCGACCTGACGGGACTCGACGACCGGGTAGGCGACGGCCTGGCCGTGCGGGGAGCGGACGATGTTCGCGGCGAGCTCGCGCGTGAAGTCGACCTTCTCCTCGGCGAGCACCGGGACCCCCGCGAGGAACGGGTCGCGGGCGTCCTCCGGCGTACGGACGAACCAGACGCCCTTGCCGTCGTAGCCGCCGCGCACGGTCTTCAGGATGATCGGGAAGCCCCCGACCTCGGCGGCGAAGGCCGCCGCGTCCTCGGGGTCCGCCACGATGCGGTGCCGGGGGCTGGGCGCGCCGATCTCGTCGAGCTTCGCGCGCATCACCCCCTTGTCCTGGGCGTGCACAAGAGCGTCCGGGCCCGGCCGGACGGGGATGCCGTCCGCTTCGAGGGCCCGCAGGTGCTCCGTGGGGACGTGCTCGTGGTCGAAGGTGATCACGTCACATCCGCGCGCGAAGTCACGCAGCGTGTCCAGGTCGCGGTAGTCGCCGATGACGACGTCGCCGGCCACCTGGGCCGCGGATTCCTGGGGGGTGTCGCTGAGGAGCTTGAACTTGATGCCGAGGGGGATGCCCGCCTCGTGCGTCATACGGGCGAGCTGCCCGCCGCCGACCATGCCTACTACGGGGAACGTCACCCTCTTAGGGTATCCGCACCATCAGGGAACACTCGTCCGGCTGTGGTTTGACACAAGAACACCGCAGGTGAAGCCCCGGTTCCCCGGGGGTTTACGAGGTACACGGGCGGGTGACAGGCGCGCTGGTTAGCATGGATGGGTTGACGTCACCCGGACGTCATCCGGACGGACGGGACAGAGCCATCACCATGAGTGAACCCGGCGCGCTGCGCACGCGACTCGACCGGCTCGTCCGCGAGGTCGCCAAGTTCGGGGTGGTCGGCGGTCTCGGCGTCCTGGTCAACCTCGGCGTCTTCAATCTGGTCCGCGGCACGACCGACATTCCGATGGTGCGGGCGAGCCTGATCGCCACCGTCGTCGCCATCGTCTTCAACTACGTGGGGTTCCGCTACTTCACGTACCGCGACCGGGACAAGTCGGGGCGGACGAAGGAGATGACGCTGTTCCTGCTGTTCAGCGTCGTCGGCATGGTCATCGAGAACGGCGTGCTCTACGCGGCGACGTACGGCTTCGGCTGGGACGGCCCGCTGGCCAGCAACTTCTTCAAGTTCTTCGGGATCGGCATCGCGACGCTGTTCCGCTTCTGGTCGTACCGCACCTGGGTGTTCCGCGCGCTGCCCGCGAAGGAGGCGGTGCAGGCCGCCGAGTCCTTCCTGGAACAGCCCCCGCGGCAGGCGACCCGCCGCCAGCCCGACCGCGTCTGACCAGGCCTGTCGGACCGGGCGCGCTTTTCACCGTACGGGCGGGTTCTCACCGTACGGGCGGCTTTCTCACCGTACGGGGCGGTCCCGTGGCTCGTCCGAGACGCTGCGGACCTCACGGCTGAGGAAGAGCGCGAAGACCGGCGGCTGCTGCTGAAGGAGTTCGAGCCTGCCGCCGTCCGCCTCCGCCAGGTCGCGGGCGACCGCGAGGCCGATGCCCGTGGAGCTGCGGCCGCTGACGGCCCGCTCGAAGATCCGCGCGCCGAGATCGGCCGGGACGCCCGGTCCCTCGTCGGTGACCTCGATCACCGACTGGTTGCCGATGACCCGGGTCCTGAGGGCGACCGTGCCGCCGCCGTGCATGAGCGAGTTCTCGATCAGGGCCGCGAGGACCTGGGCGACCGCGCCCGGCGTGCCGACGGCCCGCATCCCCTGCTTGCCCGAGTGGACGATGGCCCGCCCCGCGCTGCGGTAGGCCGGCCGCCACTCCTCGATCTGCTGCTTGACGACCTCGTCCAGGTCGAAGGCGATGGCGGAGCCGGAGCGCGGGTCCCTGGAGTTGGTCAGGAGCCGCTGCACGACGTCGGTGAGCCGCTCGACCTGGGTGAGCGCGATGTGCGCCTCCTCCTTGACCGTGTGCAGGTCGTCGGCGAGGGCCACCTCCTCCAGGCGCATGGAGAGCGCGGTGAGGGGCGTGCGCAGCTGGTGCGAGGCGTCGGCGGCGAGCCTGCGCTCGGCGGTGAGCATCCGGGCGATGCGCTCGGCGGAGGCGTCGAGGACGTCCGCGACCCGGTCGAGCTCGGGCACCCCGTACCGCTTGTGCCGGGGCCGCGGATCGCCGGAGCCGAGGCGCTCGGCGGTCTCCGCGAGGTCGGTGAGCGGGGAGGTCAGCTTGTTCGCCTGGCGTACGGCGAGGAGGACGGCGGCGATGACGGCGAGCAGGGCCACCGCGCCGATGATCAGGAGCGTGCGGCCGACCTCGTCGGTGACGGTGGAGCGGGACTCCTCGACGGTGACGGTCTCGCCGCGCTCGCCCTCGGCGAAGCCGCGGATGACGTCCCCTTCGGGGCGGGTGCCGATCTCGATGGTGTCGCGGCCGGGGATGAGGATCTGGGCGTACCGCTTGGCGCCGCTCTGCTCGGCGAGGATGTCCGGATTGACCGGCTCGCCGCCGATGAGCCGGCTGTCGACGATGGAGGCGAGCCGCACCGCCTCGGTGTCCACCCGCTCCTGGGCGGTGCTGGTGATCGTGCGGGTCTCGACGATGACGAGGGAGACCCCGAACACCGAGATGACGACGAGCACCACGGCGAGCGTGGAGTTGATCAGTCGGCGGCGCATGGTGCTCTCCGGGAGACGGGGTGGCTCAGCTCTTCTCGAAGCGGAAACCGACTCCGCGCACGGTGGCGATGTAGCGCGGGTTCGCCGCGTCGTCGCCGAGCTTCTTGCGCAGCCAGGAGATGTGCATGTCGAGGGTCTTGGTGGAGGACCACCAGGTGGTGTCCCAGACCTCGCGCATCAGCTGGTCACGGGTGACGACCCGGCCGGCGTCCCTGACCAGGACCCGGAGCAGGTCGAACTCCTTCGCGGTGAGCTGGAGCTCCTCCTCGCCCATCCAGGCGCGGTGCGACTCGACGTCGATCCGCACGCCGTGGGTCGCGGGGGCGACGGCGGGCTCGGTGGAGCCGCGCCGGAGCAGGGCCCGGACGCGGGCGAGGAGTTCGGCGAGCCGGAAGGGCTTGGTGACGTAGTCGTCGGCGCCCGCGTCGAGTCCGACGACGGTGTCGACCTCGTCGGCCCGTGCGGTGAGCACCAGGATCGGGACCGCGTGCCCCTCGGCGCGCAGCCGCCGTGCGACCTCGAGGCCGTCCATGCCGGGCAGGCCGAGGTCGAGCACGACCAGGTCCACTCCGCCCTGGAGTCCGGCGTCGAGGGCGGTGGGACCGTCCTCGCGGACCTCGACCTCGTACCCCTCTCTCCGCAGGGCGCGGGCCAGCGGTTCCGAGATGGAGGCGTCGTCCTCGGCGAGCAGTACACGGGTCATGGGGTGATGGTAGTCCGCGGGGGTACCGGGGCGGGTCATGATCCCCAGGAACGGATGGCCCCTGGGTATCGGGTGACCATCCTTCACATGACCTTCGAATACCCTTCCCTGGTTGCACTTCCGCCTGTGATCCATCTCTCAAGTCCTTCCATATCCGGCACTGTCGTGTCGTATGGTGGCGAGACGTCTGTAGCGGTAATCGGGGACCTTTGGCCAGCTTCGTGCGCCGAGGTCCTCTTTCTGCGTGAGGTCGGCTCCGCCGATCCTCGAAGACGGCGAATGACCTGTGGGCCGGGTCCCGGGGCGCGATGGACGCGTCTCCCGGGGCGTGGATCCCGGCGGAGCCCCCACGGGCTCCCGCCGGTGCCGGCCTCCCCCACCGGGCGCACCACGCTCACAAGGCGCGCGTCCCGACAGAGCAAGGATCGACATGGCGTCCAGCCTGACGAAGGACTCGGCCGACACCCTCGGCTACGAGAAGACCTTCCTCGGCCACCCCCGCGGCCTGGCCACTCTCTTCATGACCGAGATGTGGGAGCGTTTCTCCTACTACGGCATGAGGGCCCTTCTCGTTCTGTACCTGGTCTCCGGCGGCGTGGACGCCGCCACGGGCAGCCAGGGCGGCGGCCTCGCGATGACCGCGGCGACGGCGACGGCGATCTACTCCGTCTACGTCTCGATGGTCTACCTCATGGCCATGCCCGGCGGCTGGTTCGGCGACCGCGTCTGGGGCGCCCGCAAGACCGTCACGATCGCGGCCTCCGTGATCATGCTCGGCCACGTCTCGCTGGCCCTCCCGGGCCAGGCGATGTTCTTCGTCGGTCTCGCGCTCGTCGCGGTCGGCTCCGGTCTGCTGAAGGCCAACATCTCGACGATGGTCGGCCACCTCTACAAGAACGCGGACGACCCGCGCCGTGACGGTGGCTTCACGATCTTCTACATCGGCATCAACCTGGGCGCGTTCCTCGCTCCCCTGGTGATCGGCACCGTCGGCGAGAAGGTCAACTGGCACCTGGGCTTCGCCCTCGCCGCCGTCGGCATGGGCCTCGGCCTCGCCGTCTTCCTGGCCTTCGGCAAGACGCTGAACCCGAAGAGCAACGAGGTCCCGAACCCGCTGTCCGCCGAGGAGCGCAAGGCCGTCATCACCAAGGCCGCCGTCATCACCGTCGTGATCGCCGCGTTCTACGGTGTCGTCGTCGCCCTGGGCATGTACACCCTCAACTGGGCGATGGTCCCGATCACGCTCGCCGGCCTGATCATCCCGGTCGCCGTCCTGGCCCGCATCAAGCGCGACAAGGACCTGAGCTCCGGCGAGAAGTCCCGTGTGACCGGCTACATCTGGTTCTTCGTCGCCGCCGCCATCTTCTGGATGATCTACGACCAGGGCGGCTCGACGCTGTCCCTGTTCGCCGACGACAAGACCGCCGACACCATCTTCGGCCTGGGCTTCCCCGCCACCTGGTACCAGTCCCTGAACCCGCTGTACGTCATGGCGCTCGCCCCGGTCTTCGCCTGGCTGTGGCTGTGGCTGGCCCGCAAGAACCAGGAGCCGAACACCATCGTGAAGTTCGCGATGGGTCTCGTCCTGGTCGGCGCGTCCTTCTTCGTCTTCATCGTCCCGATGAACATGGCGGGCGACGGCACCAAGGTCTCCCCGATGTGGCTCGTCTCGATCTACATGATCCAGACCATCGGTGAGCTGTGCCTCTCCCCCGTCGGCCTCTCCGTCACCACGAAGATGGCGCCGCAGAAGTACGCCTCCCAGATGATGGGTGTCTGGTTCCTCGCCGTCACCGCCGGTGACTGCACCACGGGTCTGCTCTCCATCGCGGGTGTCGACCTCAACGGCACGGGGATCATCGGCATCCAGGCGGCGCTCGCCGTCGCGGCCGGATTCGCGATCTACATGTACCGCAAGAAGGTCCAGGGCCTGATGGGCAGCGTCCACTGACGCGCCCGCGCCCACGGAGGCCGCCGCACCGGGTTCGGTGCGGCGGCCTCCGTCGTTCCCTCACCTCCTGAGCCGCGCCCAGGGAGTGAAGGTGAACACCGCGCCGCCGAGCAGGATCACCGTGCCCGCGACCAGGGCGAGGGCGCGCAGGGCGCCGTCGCTCTCGGCGCCGGTCTCGGCGAGGTTCCCGCCGTCGGAGCCGGAGCCGCCGGAGGCCGATCCGGAGCCCGAGCCCGAGCCGGAGCCCGAGCCGGTGGTGCTCGTGCCGCCGTCGGAGCCGCCCGAGGCGCCGCCCGCCTGCTTGCTCGTGTCCAGCTCCAGGGAGGCCTGGACCGAGCCCTTGACCGCGCAGGGGATCACGATCGGGCTGCCGCCGAGCGAGACGCTGATGGTGAGCGCGCCCGGACTGAGCGTGGAACGGCCCGTCGCCCCCGGTGTGTACGTGCCCTTCATGTCGGACAGGTCGACCGGCTTGCCCGCCTCCAGCGGGGCCGCGTTGGCGGGTCCCGTGACCTTCACCGTCCCGCTGTCGGCACCGCCGACCTTCACGGCCATGGACGGTTTCAGGGCGCCGGCCGGGAGGGCCGCCGGGCTGTTCATGACGCCCTTGGCGGTCTTGACCGTGAGGTCGTAGGCGTTGCCGTTCTTCCTGGCGTCGATCGTCACCTTGGAGGCGATCGAGGCGGGCCCGGGGGGCTGGCAGGAGAACTGCACGGAGACCTGCTTGCCGGGGAAGTCGGTCTGGCCGCCGCCCCCGCCGGAGCTTCCGGAGCCTCCGCCGGAGGTGGTCGTACCGCCCGAGGTGGTCGTCGTACCGCCGGACGCGGCGCCGCCCGAGGTGGTGGTCGTACCGCCCGAGGACGTCGTCGTGCCACCCGCCGTCGTCGTGCCGTTCGTGCTCCCGCCGGTCGTCGTCTCCCCTCCGCCCGCCGTCACCTTGATCGTCGCGGCGACCGGGACCGGCTCCTTCGGCGCGCACTTCGTGTCCGTCGACAGCGGCTTCGACACGTTGATCGTGTACTTGTCCGGCGTCAGCGTGATCTCGCCCGCCTTCTCCAGCTTCAGCTTTCCCTTCATCTCGGGCAGCACCATGGGGCTGTTCTTGGGGATCGGCGGGTTCTTCCGCGGTCCCTCCATCGCCACCGTGCCGCTCGCCGCGCCGCCCACGGTGACGACGCCGGTCGGTTTGACCGTGTCCTCGCCGAGGTCGAGCACGTCGGGGTTCTTCGAGGCGGCCTGGACCGTCTTCCAGACGATCTCGACCTCGTCGCCGACCTTGGCCTCCGCCGGCGCCGTGATCAGCACCTTCGTCGTGCCCTGCACGGGCGGAAGCCCGGAGATGGACGGCGGGATGCACTCCGTCCTGTACGAGACCTCGGCGGCCTGTGCGGGTCCGGCGGAAATCAGGATCCCCGCGCCGCCGAGCATCAGCGCGACTCCGGCCGCGCTCATCCTCCGTTGCGTACTCACGCATGTCCCTTCGTCGTCGGGCTGCTCTCCGGTGCTGACGGTGCGGAGTCAGGACTGAACCACGGCAGGGCCGCGGTCGGTTCGTCGTCCCCCGGGGCCCGCCGGGCGGGGACGGGGGTACGTGTACGGGGCCGCCGGCGGCGCGGGGGCCCTGCCCCGGCAGGGCTCGCGGCCGGACGGACGCGGTCCACCACGGCCATCCCGATCCGGAACAGGGCCGCCGGTACGACGAGGGCAAGCAGCAGCCAGAAGAGCGTCACACCCCAGGGCCTGCCGACCCCCCACGGCTGCTCGGCGAGGACCTTGCCCGCGTACCGCACGGAGACCTGGTAGTCGCCGTGCGCGCCCGCCGCGAGCTCCACGGGGAGCCGGACGACGGCCTTCCCGCCGGGTGCCAAGGTGCCGCGCCACTGGCGTTCCTCGTACTGCGGCGCGAAGACGCCGTGGCCGGTGCCGACCTGGAAGACCGGGTCCTTGACGGCGGCGGAGCCCAGATTGCCGACGGTGAGGACGATCTCTCGGCGCGGGGGCGCCCCGAACCAGGTGAGGAGGCCGCTGGAGCCGTCGAGGCGTACGGCGGCGAGGACGGCGAGCCGCCCGTCGCCCGAGGGCTCGGGGAGCGGGGCCGTGGGGTGCCCGGCGACGGTGAACTCCCGGTCCACGGCGTCCTGCTGTCCTGTGACCCCGGCCACGTGCACGACGCAGGGGCAGGGCTTGGGCGGCTCGGCGACGGGGAGTCTCGCACTGAAGGCGCCCCGGGCGTCGACGGTGGCGGCCCTGCCCTCGGTGTTGGCGCAGGAGTTGGTGCCGCCGATGACGCCGGTGCCGGGGGCGGCCTGGCCGCAGATCAGGAGCATGAGCAGCGCGCCCGGTTTCCAGCCGCTGCCGCTGACGGTGATCTCGCCGCCCTTGCCGCCCTCCGCCCGGGAGAGTTCGACGGCGGGGCCGGGCGCCGCGTGCGCCGGGGCGGCGGGCAGCAGGGCGAGGGCGAGGGCCGCCAGGAGCGCCGTGGCCGTACGTGTCCCTCTCATGGGGTCGCTCCCGCCGATGCTCGTGGGGTACGGGACCTTCCGCGCCGCCGTAACGCGTGTCCGCCGGCGGCCGCGGCCGCGAGGAGCAGGCCGGCCGCGCCGGTGAGCGCCGGGCCCGGGGCGAAGGAGGCCTCGGCGCGGGCGGTGGCCGGGGTGGCGCCCTGGGCGGTGGCGGTCAGGCGGACGGTGACGGAGTCGAGCGCGGGCGGGTCGGGCCAGGGTTCGGTGCGGGTGGTCCGCTCGCCGGGGCGGAGCGTGAGCGGCAGGGGGCGGCCGGGCCGGTCGAGGACGGTGCCGAGGACGCCTTCGGCGTGGACCGCGAGGTGCGGGGCGAGGACGGTGCTGCCGCGGTTGACCAGGGTGTAGCGGAGGGTGCCGGTCGCGGTGTCGACGTGGACGTCCTCGACGGTGAGGGCGGCGAGCCGGGGGCCGCTGACCCGTAGCCGCAGGTCGACGCGTATCTCCCGGTCCGCCACCGACGCCCGTACGGCGCCCCGGTGTTCGCCTGGCGGGATGTCCGCGGTGACGGTCACGGCGAACGGCACGTCCGCCCTGGTCCTCGCGGGCACGGTCACGTTCCGGGCGGCGAAGGCCACGGGCGCGCCCTGGCCGCTGAGCCGTACGGTGAGTGGCCGGGCGCCCGGGTTGGTCACCGACAGGGTGTCCTGGAGGACGCTCCCGGCGGGGCCCTCCAGATAGACGTACGGCCGCCCGGCGGCGGGAGTCGCCGTCCAGGCGGGGGCGGTCGACGTCCGGGTCGGGGTGGTGGGAGCCGACGCCCGGGCCCGGGTGTCGGCGGGCGCCGCCGCGACCGCGCCGAGGAGGGCTGCCACGGCGGCCACGAGCCCGGTGCGTGCCGCTGACCGGCGTCCTGGGCGTGCCGCACGCCCGCCGGTGTGTGCCGCCGTCCGGGGGCCCGGGCGTGCCGTGCGCCCGCCGGGGCGCGCCGCCGTCCGCATCAGCGTGCCGTGCGCCGGGTGAGCCAGAGGACTCCGGCGGCGCCGGTCAGCAGGACGGTGCCGCCGAGGGTGCCGAGGGCCATGGCGGAGTCGAGCGGGCCGGTCCTGGGCAGTTCTGCGCCCGTGTCCTCCGGATCGTCGGCGGGCGCTGGAGTGTCGGAGCCGCCGGATACGCCGCTGACCTGGAGTTCGAGCGACGGCGCGGGGCTGTTCTTCGGGGTGCAGACGGCCGCGTCCATGCCGAGGGCGTGGACGGTGAGCCTGCCGGCCGTGAAGGTGATCTTCCCGTTCTTCTTCGGGGTGTACGTGCCCGTCAGCGTGCCGATCCTGATGGGCGTGTCGGGCGGGACGGCGACCGTGTTCGGCGTTCCCTTGACCTGGACGGTGCCTTCGGCGTCGCCGCCGAGGACGAGTTCGGCGCGCGGGGTCATGACGCCCTTGGGGAGTTCGACCGGGCTGTCGGAGACGCCCTTCTCGAACGACATGGTGATCGTGTAGGCACTGCCGTTCCTGACGGCCTTGATGTCGACGGGCGAGACGGCGCTCTTGGGGCCGATCTTCGTCTCGCAGGCGTAGGCGACGTCGACGACGACCGCCTGGGCGGCCGGGGCGCCGGCCAGCACGGCCGTACCCGCCACCGCGACCGCGGCCGTGAGCGCGGCGGCCGTTCTCCTCCGGTTCGGCTCCTTGGACACCCCGAACACCCCTCACCGCAAGGTAACTGACGGTCTTTCAGATTGGGCGTCAAGGTACGCCTGAGGCCTTGCGGAGGGAAGGCAGGGGAACGGGTGGGATTGTGAAGGTCCCAGGGGGGCGCCTCCGGGGGTGCCCTAGACCGGTGAGGCGAGTTCGGCCCAGACCGTCTTGCCGGGGGCGCCCGGCGTGCGCTCGATGCCCCAGTCGAGGCAGAGGCGCTGCACGATGAACATCCCGTGGCCGCCGGGCCGGCCGGAGCGGTGCGGGGTGCGGGGCGCGGGCTGGCCGGCGCCCCGGTCGGTGACTTCGAGGCGCAGGACCTTGGCGAGGCGCAGGACGCGGAGGCGCTCGGGGCCCTCGGCGTGCAGGCAGGCGTTCGTGACGAGTTCGGAGACGACGAGGAGGACGTCCTCGGCGGCGGCTCTGCGGTCGGCGGTGGCGGCCGGCAGCCAGCCCCATTCCTGGAGCGCGGTCCGTGTGAAGTCACGGGCGAGCGGCACGGTGCCGCTGGTCTCGCCGAGGGCGAGCGTACGGACGTCGGAAGCTTGGTCCATCAGCGCTTCACCTCACCGATCGACGGGACAGAGGGGCAGGACGTACGGGGCGCCCCGGGCGGAGCGGTGGCACGCGGGCCGGGACCCGGCGGGCGGGGGCCCGGCCGGGGAGGCCGAGGCTCAGCCGGAGGAGCCGGGGCTCGACCGGAGGGCCGTGGTTCAGCCGGAGAGCCGGGGCTCAGCCGGGCAGGGCTGTGGCGAGTGTCTCGTGCACGGTGAAGACGGCTTCCGCGCCCGTGATCTGGAACACCCGGGCGACCGCGGGACGCATCGCCACGAGATGGACCCCGCCGCCGGCGGCGTCCGCCCTCAGTCTGGCCCCGAGCAGGACGTTGAGTCCGGTCGAATCGCAGAACTCGAGGCCCGAGCAGTCGACGACAAGCCGTGAGCGGCCGGCGTCGAGCGCGTCGTCCAGGGGGGAACGCAGCAGTTCGGCGGTGTGGTGATCGAGCTCACCCACCGGCGCGAGGATCGCGCTGGCCCCCACGGTCCGCACCTCGACCCGCAGCCGCGCGGGCGGTGCGCTGCCGATGTTCTCGCGGTCCATGGCCGTGCCTCTTCTCGCTCTCGCGGATGCCGACTGACGTGCCTCGAACCCTACAAGCGGGGCGGCCCTCCATGCACATGAGGTCCCCCCTATAACCGGACAAAACGGATTGTCGACACTTGCGACCTTGCGCGTCCACCAGGTAGGGCTAGTAGAGAACACCCGACACGACCGGCTTCGGAGGCGCCGCAAACCGCAGCAGAAGAACCACGAAGGAGACCCATGTCACCCCGGCTCGACGCCCCGCGTACCCCCGACGCGCCGTCGGCAGCAGTCACCCTCGACCGCCCCACGGACAGTTCCCCCCACGATTCCGCGGACCGTTCCGTCCGGCTCCCCGACGAGCTCGCGGACCGGCTCGCCGACGGGCCCCTCGACCGGATCGCACCGGTCGACGCGCGCGCCCTGTCGAAGCAGCTCTTCGCCCGGCTCGCCGAGCTCGAAGAGGGCACCCACGACCACGCGTACGTCCGCAACACCCTCGTCGAACTCAACCTCGCCCTCGTCCGGTTCGCCGCCGCCCGTTTCGGCACCCGCAGCGAGCCGATGGAGGACATCGTCCAGGTCGGCACCATCGGCCTCATCAAGGCGATCGACCGCTTCGAGCTCACCCGCGGCGTCGAGTTCCCCACCTTCGCCATGCCGACGATCATCGGCGAGATCAAGCGCTTCTTCCGCGACACCTCCTGGTCCGTGCACGTGCCGCGCAGGCTCCAGGAGCTGCGGCTCGACCTCGCCAGGGCCGGTGACGCGCTCTCCCAGCGCCTCGACCGCGCCCCGACCGTCGCCGAACTCGCGACGGAGCTCGGGATCTCCCCCGAGGAGGTCGTCGAGGGCATGGCCGCGAGCAACGCCTACACCGCGACCTCGCTCGACGCGCAGCCCGACGAGGAGGACGGCGCCGGAGGCGAGGCCACGCTCGCCGACCGGCTCGGCTACGAGGACCACGGCCTCACCGGGATCGAGTACATCGCCTCCCTGAAGCCGATGATCGCCTCGCTGCCCGCCCGCGAGCGGCAGATCCTCTCCCTCCGCTTCGTCTCCGGCATGACCCAGTCGGAGATCGGCACGGAGCTCGGCATCTCACAGATGCACGTGTCCCGGCTGCTCGCCCGCACCCTCGGCCGGCTCCGCCGCGGACTCACCCTGGAGGAGTGACCTCGCCCGGAGGGAACGACCCGCCGTGGGGGAACGATCCCACTGTGCGGGAATGACCTCCGTCGCCTCCCCCGAGCCGCCAAGATGGCTTCGGAAAGGGCCCGTTCACGGTCTTCGGACCCGGGACGGGCCCTTCCGCGTGACCGGAGGGGCCTTGTTGACGCGCCGTCCGGATTGGGCCACATTGAGCCCGGGGTTCAGGGGGGAATCACATGGTTTCTGCGTACGCGGACATGGAAGAGCGCATGCGCGGCAGGCTCGGGGGCAGAGAGTGCCTCTACGTGCCGTCGTGCCGCTTCGGTCTCTATCTCGCACTGCGCCACTGGTGCGGGCCCGGCGGCCGGGTGCTGATGTCGCCGGTCAACGACGACGTCATCCTCTTCGTCGTCCTGGCCGCCGGGCTCCGCCCCGTACAGGCTCCGCTCGACCCCCGCGACGGGTCGATCGACACGGCCGCCGTGCCCGAGGCCGTCTGGCGCGGCCTCTCCGCCGTCCTCACCACCAATCTGTACGGGAACCCCGACCCGGCACCCGAGCTGCGGGACCACTGCGACCGGCTCGGCATCCCGCTGATCGAGGACGCGGCGCACGCGATCGGCTCGACCGTCGGCGGACGGCCCGTCGGCACGTACGGCGAGGCCTCCGTCTTCAGCCTGTCGAAGCACACCGCCGCCAAGGCCGGCGGCTTCCTCACCGTCGCCGACCCGGCGCTGCGCGGCGAACTCGCCGCCGCCCGCGACGCGTTGCTGCACCCGGCCCGCACCACCGCCGAACTCGCCTATCTGCTCCGGCCGTACGCCGAGGCCACCCTGCGCAGCCTTCGCCTGACCGGCGCCGCGCGCGCGGCCGTCCGGCGGCTCGGTCTCGAGGAGCGCGAGGAGATCCGGATGCCGCTCCGCGCCGACGCGCTGCGGCAGGCCCTCCCGGCCGCGCCCGCGCTCGAACCCTTCCACTCCTGGGTCCGCGTCGACATGCACGACTACCGGCTCCGGCCCGGCACCGGCAGGCTCCGCCGCGCCTCCCGCAGGCTCGACCGGCTCGACGGCGTCCTCGCCGCCCACCAGGACGGCACAGGACGCCTCCTGGGGAGCGAGTACGGCACGCCCGGCGACGCGGGGAAGCCGGCGCAGCCGCTGTTCCGGGTGCCGCTGCTCGTCGACGACAGGGACGCGGCGATCGACGCCCTCGCCCGGCACCGGATCACCACCGGCTACATCTACGACCCACCCCTCGACAGCTACGCGGGCGAGGCGTTCACCGACCCCTCCCCCGCGCCCGGGCCGGCCGCCTGGTTCGCCCGGCACGCCCTGCCGGTGGACCCGCGCCGCGCGGACGAGGTCCTGCGCGTCCTGCGTGCGGCGGCCATCCGCCCGGCCCACCTGTCGGCGGCGCCCGGCGGCGCGCGGTGACCGAGACCGTACGACTGCGGGACACCGAACGTCCCGCGGCCGAGGAGCCCGGGGGCGCCGCGCCGGAGCCCCCCGCCGACCAGGACGGCGCGGGCGACGGCTCCGGAGAGAGCTCCCTCTTCCGGAACGCGTACGCGCTGATGCTCTCCACCGGCGTCTCCGCCGCCCTCGGGCTCGGCTTCTGGCTCGTCGCCGCCCGCTACTACACGGAGGAGGCCGTCGGACAGGGCTCCGCCGCCATCGCCGCCCAGCGGATGCTCGCCTCCCTCACCGCGACGACGCTCACCGGCGCGGTCGTCCGGTACGTGCCCCGGGCCGGGCGCGCCACCGGGCCGCTCGTGCTGCGCCTGTACCTCTTCAGCACCCTCGTCGTCGGTGTCGCCTGCGGGGTCTTCCTGCTCACCCTGGACTGGTGGGGACCCTCGTACGCCCCTCTCGGCACCCTGTCCGCGGGGATCTTCTTCACCGCCGCCAGCATCGGATGGGCCCTGCTCACGCTCCAGGACGCGGTCCTCACCGGGCTGAGACGGGCCATCTGGGTCCCCGTCGGCAACGCCGTCTTCTCGCTCGGCAAGCTCGTGCTGCTCGTCGTCCTCGCCGTCGCCCTGCCGGTGCTCGGCGTCTTCGTCTCCTGGGCGGCGGCGATCGCCCTCTCCGTGGTGCCGGTCGGCTGGCTCGTCTTCCGGCGCCTCATCCCCCGGCAGGCGCGCGCCGACCGGGACCGCGAGCCGCCCACGATGCGGGAGATCGGCCGGTTCCTCGCCGGGGACTCGGTCGGTTCGGTCTTCAGCCTCCTGATGATCAGCCTGCTGCCGATGATGGTCGCCGTCCGCTTCGACGCCGCACACAACGCGTTCTTCTACACGGCGTACACCGTCGGCGGCACGATGGAGTTCATGGCCATCAACATGGCCTCGTCGCTCACCGCGCACGCCTCGCACAGCCCCGACTCCCTCGCCGAGGGGGTCAGGGGCGCGCTGCGCCGCATGGTGCTGCTGCTCGTCCCGGTCGTCCTCTTCCTCGTCGTACTCGCCCCGCTGCTCCTGGCGCCCTTCGGCGGGGACTACGCCGACAACGGCACGACGGTGCTGCGACTGCTCGCCGCCGCGGCGCTGCCCCGGGTGGCCGTCGAGCTGTACATCGGGGTGCTGCGCGTCCAGGGCCGTACGGGCATGCTCGCCGCCCTCCAGGGCGCGATGTGCGTCCTGGTGCTCGGCAGCGCGGCCTTCCTCCTGGGGCCGTTCGGCATCGCCGGGGCCGGATACGCCGTCCTGGGCGGGATGACTGTGACGGCGATCGCGTGCATGCCGGGCCTGCGGGCCACGCTCAAGGGACGGGCGGCGCCCGAGGGCCCGAAGACCGAGGCGCGGGTGAGGGAGCGCGCGGAGGACGACTACGGCACGAGCTGGGCGCGGGAGAGCGCGTATCTGCGCGGGGCGCACGACTCGGTGACGCCGGCGTTCGGCATCCCGGTGTACGTACCGCGGCAGCGCGCGGAGGAGGCACAGGGCAGCGTGGGGGAACGGGGCGGCGCGGGCACCGCTCGCGCCCCGCAAGGCGCCGCCTCCGGCACGGACCCGGCAGGGGCCACGCCCCGCCGTGGCCGGGCCGGGCTGAGGCCGCTCCTCCGCCTCGGCCCGGCCGTGACCTGGCTGTGGCTGCTCCTCGGCCTGGCCGCCGGGCTCTTCTGGTTCCCGCTCGCCGGCGCCGGCGCGCTCGACGTGGAGCGGCTCTCCGGGACCGGTCTCCTGACCGCGCTCCCACCCGTCACCCTCGCCGCCGGGCTGCTGTTCGTCGCCCTCCAGGGCGCCGCCGTCGGGCTCCGCGTCTTCCGGCCCGCGTACGCCGGAGCGGTCCTGCTCGCCACCTTCCTCGCCCTGCACACCGCGCCGCCCCTGCTCGGCCTGCGTCCGGCCGAGGCGGGTGGCCCCGGCGCCGCGCTCCTGGGCGAGGGGGCGGGGCGGACCGTCGCCCCGATCGTGCTCCAGGCGCTGTGCCTGCTGATCACGGCCGTGCTGCTGCGGGTGGTCGGGGTGGGCGCGCGGGTCACGGCCGGGGTGGTGTGGGTGCTGGTCTGGGCGGGCTGGGCGGGACAGCAGGCCTTCGCCGCCGCCCCGCTCCCGCTCTTCCTCGGCCTGGCCGGCGGCACGATGGCGGTGTGCGCCTTCCGGGGGCTGACGTCGGGCAGACGCTGACCGAAGGGGCCGCCCGGCATGTCAGTTCCCGGGCACGTCCTGGTGGAAGTACGGGTCCTGGCCCGCGATCCGGTAGCCCTCCAGGCCGGGACCGGAGTCGACCGTCAGGTCGCAGCCGGGTCCGGGTACGGCACGGTTCCAGTGGACGTACGCCTTCACCTCCGGCAGCGTCGGCGCGACCTCAGGGATGGCGGTGTACCAGTCGCGCTGCCGCTCGGGCCGCTTCGGGTCGGGGGCGGTGGAGAACTCGGAGAGCATGACGGGCTTGTCGGCGGAGACGTTCTTCCGGAGCCAGTCGTAGCTGGGGCGCTGGCTCCTGTCGAAGTCCAGCCAGTTCGGCGACTTGTGGCAGAGGTAGTAGTTGTACTGGTCCATGCCGATCCAGTCGACGTAGTCGTCGCCGGGGTAGAGCTGCTTCATCAGGGTGGCGTTGCCGAGGTAGCCGGAGACGGTCCACACCCACACCACGTTGGTGACGCCCAGCTTCTCGAAGCGGTCACGGACGTGGCGGTAGGCGGCGACGTACTCCTGCGGGGTCCCGGCACCCTGCTCGATGCGGAAGTCGGCCTCCTGGTCGAAGGAGAAGAAGACCCGCTTGCCGTACTCCTTGAGGCGGAGGGCCTGCGGGTCGATGACGGAGCTGTCGTACGCCCCCGAGGCGATGTTCTTCCACCCGAGCTGTTTCTCGGTCCAGTTGGCGTGGTGCTTCTCGGTCCACACCGTGGACTCCCAGGCCAGCATGAGGAGCCGTTCGCGGCCGAGTTCCCGCTCGTCGGGGGTGAGCAGTTCGCCGTCGGCCTTGCTCCCCGACATGTCGTGGTACGTGTAGACGAGGTCGAGCTTGCGGCCGATCTTCTTCTCGAAGGCGTACACCGGCCGGGTGAGCGAGCTGTTCTCGTCGTGCGGGATGTACGCGCCCCACCAGGCCCCGCACGGTGCGACGAGCGAGGTGTCGGGGGTGCAGCGGTCGTCGTCCTCCGTGAGGGTCGACCAGACCCCTATGCCCGCGGTCAGCGCGCCGACGGCGGCCAGCGCGACGGCGATCCGGTTCCAGGGACCGCCCTGGGAGTGCCGCCCGGTCATCGCCCCCCACCGGGCCTTCGTTTACGGAACCGGGGGAACCCTCGCGAGCCGTCGGCCCTGGCGCCGTCCCGCTCGACGGCGCCGCGCGTGGCGGCCGGCAGCGGTACACCGGGCAGAGTGGCGGCGACGCTCACGAAGAGGGCGAGGACGACGAGGAAGACCGTCAGGGAGAAGGACTTCGTCAGGAACAGGGCGGTCGCGGCGAGGGTGGCCACGGAGAGGCTGACGGGTGCGGCGAGCGCCAGGGCCTCCAGGCGGGCGCCGGGCCGCAGCCCGAGGGGCTGCGGGAGCATCAGGGCGAGGCCCGGCGCGAGGACGACGAAGGCGAGGACGGGGATCCAGCGCAGCGGGGAGCCGCCGGGGAACGCGGTCGCGGCGAGGGCGACCCATCCGGAGGCCGCGAGGGCGGCTCTGCGCTGGACGCGCGGGGTCAGACGTGGGTGGGCCAAGGCGTATCTGCTCCTCGTGCGTGTGGTCTGCGGTGGGACGTGCCGGGAGGGGTGTTCAGCCGCCGGTCGTGGGGCGGTAGCGGAGGACGAGCCCGTACCGGTTCTCCTCCACGACCCCGAACAGCGGGGAGCTCTTGAGGGCCTCGCGGAGGGTGTCGAAGCCCCCTTCGGGGAGGTAGCCCTCGCCGATGACGGCCTCGCCCTGGGTGGGGGTGAGGATCACGTAGGCCGGGCGGCCCTCGGGGATGCCGCCGGCGAGGTAGCCTGCCGGGTCCTTCAGCATGCGGAGGTTCTCGTCGACCTCCTGCTCGGTGAAGAACCAGCGCTCGTAGTGGTCGTAGCGGTAGTAGGAGTCGGCGAAGGCGCCGGTCGCGGCGAGGATCAGTGCTCCCTCGGGCGCCCGGTCGAAGGCGCGGCGGGTGAGGGCGGTCTCGCCCGGCGGCGCGTAGTGCATGCCTTCCTTGCCGTAGTACGAGGGCAGGAAGCCGGCGAGCAGGGCGACGAGGGTGACGGGCAGGGCGACGGCGGCCGTGCGGCGGGCGATCACGGCGGCGCGGCTCGCGGCCCCGGCGGCGGGGACGAGCGCGGCGGCGGCGAAGAAAGCGGCGCCGGGCAGCCCGAAGAGGTAGACGCGGAAGATCATCTCGCCGCCGTAGTCGTTGACGGCGAACATCGGGAGGGGTGCGGCGGCGGCGAGCACCAGCGGCAGGGCGCTGCGGGCCAGTTTGCGGCGGAGCAGCACGGCCGCGGCGGCGAGCCCGGCAAGGCCGAGGACCATCAGGACGTTGGCGTTGCCGACCAGTTCCGGGCCGGGGCCCGTGGGGTCGCCGGCGAAGCCCGGGCGGGAGTTGCCGAGGAGGTCGCCGGCCTTCTCGCGCAGGGTGCCGAGGGTGTCGAGGAAGAGTTCCCGGCCCATGGTCAGGTTCCAGGCCAGCATGATCAGGCCGGCGGTGGCGAGGAGCCCGAGGTTGCGGTAGCGGCGGGTGAGGCAGAGGGCGAAGAGACTCGCGCACAGCATCACGGGCGTGAGCTGGTGCGAGGCGTTGATGGTGGCGATGATCGGGACGAGGAAGAGGACGGCGACCGCCCGCTGCCGGGCGGTCGTGGGCGGCGGTACGGACGCGGCGGCCGGGTCGAGCGCGGAGCGGTCACGGAGCGCGCCCGCCGAACCGGGCAGGACGAAGTGCCGGACGACGACGGCGAAGACGGTGAGGTAGAGCAGGTACGAGAAGCCCTGCGGGGAGAGGTAGTCCTGGCCGACCCAGTTCGCCAGCTGGAAGATCCACACCCCGGTCCACACGAGCCGCCAGTCGTCGCTGAACGTGCGGTAGACGAGGATGAGGACGGGCACGGTGAGCAGGCCGAGCGCCACCGGGGCCCAGTTGATGAACGAGGCGGCGGCATCGACGCCGAAGGCGCGGACGAGCGCGGCGTCGAGGGAGAAGAAGCCGGGCCACTGGTCGTAGGCCGACATGCCGCCGGAGAGTTCGCGCCCGGGATGGACGGTGCCCTCCGTGAGGAGCCTGCTGATGATCGCGTCGTGCTTGGACGCCCAGGCGTAGCGGACGGTGTCGTAGAGGATCGCGGGCGGCGCCTTGAGGGCGACGAGCATCGCCGCGCAGTAAGTGGCGGGCCAGAGGGGCGCGGTGCCGGCACGCCGCAGGGTGATGACGAACCCGCAGGTCAGGACGGCGAGGGCGGCGTAGAAGCCGAGGGGGAAGCGGTCGAGGAGGCCGAACTCCTCGATGCTCCGGAAGTCGATGCGAGGCAGTGCCCACAGCCAGAGCGCGGCGGCGAGGACGAGGAGGGCCAGGTTGAGGGCGGCCGGGGAGCGGAGCGCGGCGGCAGGGCCGGTCCGGCGGCGGGGGACCGGGGTTTCGCCGACGGCCTGCTCCCCGGCTTCGCGCTCCATGGCCTCCCGGCCCTGCGCGGAGGGCTGCGACGGCACGCCGTCGCTCCCGGTCACCGGTGTTGATGGCACATGGTGCTGCACGACGGCTCTCCCCCCACGCTCCCCTTGGCGAAACAAAGGAACGTACTTCGGTTATGTACGCACATTCAACTCCCTTCCCCGATGAGAGAGTTGCTGATCTTGATCCGCTTTTGCGGCTCAGCCGGCGAACTCGGGCCCCTTCATCAGAGCGCGCGTCCGCCGGTACATCCGCCACCCGACCGTGGGCAGCGAATCCCGGTACGGGGCGGTCTTCGCGCCCCGGCCCTCCATCCACCGCTCCACGTCGGCCGTGGTGTGGGTGCGGCGCACGATGAGCCGGGCGATGCGGTAGATCTCGTCGCGCCGGGAGCTCAGGGCGTGCCGGACGGCGGCGGCCGAGGTGTAGCCGGCGGCCGCGGCGGCCCGGCGTACGGCGGGGCTGTTGTAGCCGTGCGGATAGGCCAGGTGCCGTACCCCGTGGCCGAGGACGTCCTCCAGGACCGCCTTCGGTTCGCGCAGTTCGCGGCGGAGGGCGGCCGGGGCCAGGGTGTCGAGCTGCGCGTGGGTGGCGGTGTGGGCGCCGACCTCCATGCCGTACTCCTCCAGGCGCGGTGTCTGCGCGAGGGTCATCATCGGCGCGGGCGGCAGCAGGCAGGGCCGGCCGCGGGTGATGGCCCCGGTGGTGAGGTACGCGGTGGCCGGCAGGCCCCGGGCGGCGAGCGCCTCGGCCGTCGGCCCCGCCAGGTCGGCGAAGCCGTCGTCGAAGGTGATGACGGCGGGCCGGTCCGGCAGCGGGGCCCCGGAGGCGAGGTGCGCGGCGAGGGTGCCGACGGTGACCGGGGTGCGGCCGCTGGCGACGATCGCGTCCAGCTGCGAGGCGAACTGCCGTGGTGTGACAGTGAATTCGGCGATCCAGTCCGGGGGGTCGTCCATCACGGCGTGGTAGAGGAGGACGGGGACGCGGGCGGGGAGGGGGACGCCGCTCATCGGGGGTTCCTCCCGTGCCGTCGTGCCGTGACGCGGGCTTTCGCGTATCCGAGGGGGCCGTAGAGCATGCCGCGTCGCTCCAGTCGGGAGAGGCTTCGGGGCCAGGGGTGGTGGTGGGTGCCGTGCTCGCCGGGGACGCCGCCGGGGGCCGTCTCCCCGCGCTGGGCGGTCATCGCCCGGGCGTACGCGAGGCCGCGCGGCAGCCGGGTGAGCAGCGCGGGCAGCAGACGGGGGCTGCGGACGAGGGTCGCGGTGAGGTACGCGGTGAGCCCGGCGCCGTAGCCGTACGCCTGGTTCCGCAGGTCCTGCCAGGTGTCGCGGTGGTGGTGCCAGACGAGGGCCTCGGCGGTGTAGCGGAGCCGGAAGCCCGCGGAGAGGACGGCGACGAAGGCGTACAGGTCGTCGCCGCCCTTCGCCGCCGTCCCGGTGCCGGTCGCCGGGTCGAAACCGCCGGCCTGCCGGAGGGCTTCCGTCCGGAAGGCCATGTTGGCGCCGGAGCCGAAACTGCCCGCCGTGAACGGGAAGAGGGGTTCGTCGGCGGGCGGGTCCGCCGGGTCGTACAGGCGGGGTGCGAAACCCTTGGCGAAGCCGCCGTGCGATTCGAGGAGGACCTGGGCGGGGGTGGCGAGCCGGGCGGGCAGGATCAGACCGGTGACGCACCCGAGGCCCGGATCGGCGGCGAACGGCCCGGTGAGCGCGGTCAGCCAGTGCGGGTCGGCGATGACGTCGTCGTCGGTGAAGGCGAGGACGGGACCGTCGGCGGCGGCGAGGCCGGCGTTGTGGGCGACGGCGAGCCCCGGGGTGTCCTCGCGGACGTACCGGACGCGGTCGGCGTACTTCCCCGTGACCAGGCCGTACGTGTCCGTGGTCCGGGGCGCGTTGTCGACGACGACGATCTCGAAGTCCGGGTGATCCTGGACGACGAGCGAGTCGAGGGCGCGGGCGAGCTGCTCGGGGCGCTCGCGGGTGGCGACGACGACGGAGGCCCGGGGCGGGGGGCCGGCGGGCACCGGCTCCGACCGGGCGGCAAGGCGCTCGGCGTCGGCGCGCGGCCCGGCGGCCGCGAGCCGCTCGCGGGCGAGCGCGCCGAGCACCTCGGCGGGGTCCTCGCCCTCCGCGGCGGTCCCGATGACGGTGGCGGCGGGCCGCCCCCGGAGCCGTACGAGCGCGTACACGTCACCGGCCACGAGCGGCGGCCCGCCGGGCGCGGGCCGGAGCGACAGGACGTTCCCGTCGGGCGCGTCGAGATCGAGCTCGGCGACGGAGATCGAACGCGGGGGCGGGGGCGGGGCGGGTCGGCTGCTCAACGGGGTCCCTCGGGGGAGTACGGCGACGGGGTACGGACGACGGCCACTGGAGCAACTGCCGTGGTGGGCGCGGGGATTACGGGTACGGAGGAAACCCGCCGGAACAGCGGCCACGGCACACGCCGGGACGACGGGGACGGACGACCCCGGCTAACGGTTGCCCCGCAGCCTGGCGACCCCGTTGAGAGCGGATCTCGCCCGGGCCGCGAGGGCGGGCCGGTTGCGGACGAAGCTGTGGGCACGCCGTGCGGGCTCGCGCCCCAGCCAGTGCAGGGCGGCCCGGGCGCCGGGGACGAAGACGGCCCCCTCGGTCACCGTCAGCTCCCCGGTCTTCAGCGCGTCCTTGTACTCGGCGTCGCCGCGCCCCAGGTCGAGCATCCCGATCCCGGCGGCGGCCGCCGCCTCGGCCATCCGGAGATGGAGGACGAGGCCGGGCGAGTACTTCGCGAACTCGGGGTCGTACGAAGGGAACCAGCAGGACAGCACGGTCGCGGACCGCAGCCCGAAGTGCGCGGCGATCGGCCGCTCCCCCACGTACAGCACGGACAGGACGCCGGAGCAGCCGGGCGCGCGCCGCTCGTGGAGACGCCGGACGAGGGTGGTGATCCACTCCTGGGCGAAGCGGTCACCGCGCCCGGTCCTGCGGTACTGGGCGGACTTCCACTCCATGAGGGTGCGCAGCGCCGCCGGGTCGCGCTCGTCGAAGACGAAGCGGACCTCGCCGTCGGCCTGGCGGCCGAGCTTGCGCTCCTTGGCGAGGGTGGACTTGAGGAACTTGGGCGACTGGACGCGCAGCAGCGCCTCGTAGGCCGCGTATCCCTCGCCGACGTCGATCACGGGCGAGGCGAAGGACTCGGACGCGGCGCCCTCGAAGACGGGCTGGCCGTCCTCCAGGTTGTCGAACTCCCACATGGCGATCCCGCAGGCGCGGAGCACCGCGCGCGCCCCCGGCCGCAGCCCGGGACGGAGAACAGCGCCCTGGCTGTCGGAGACGCCGAAGCCGATGGCGCGCCCGAGCCCCAACGGCCCTTTCTCGAAGGGAAAGAACCCGACGGGCTCGCCCCCTTCCTCCCACACGGCGACCCGCGAACGGGGCCGCACCTCGGCGACCGCCTGCGTGAACTCCGGCTCCATGAAGGGGTTCGCGGGAGCACCGGCCTTGGCCCGCAGCTCCCGCCATGCCTCGATCTCGCGCTCGCTCAGCTCCCCCGGCCGCACGATCCGCACACGAAAAGCACTCACCTTGCCGACCCCCCGGTCCACCCCTGAGTACTGCCAGGACAGGACGGTACCGGTCCGGAACCCTGCGAGACAGGGATACTCGGTCTTTCCGTGACCAACCCGTGAAGGTGGGACACGGCGGGGGCAAACCGGAACGGGGGACGCCGACGGGTTCGGCGCCTGGCCGGGCTACCAGCTTCTCCGCGCTCGGGAGGTCGGGCCGTGCGGTCAGGCCACCTTGATGCCCGCGCGCCAGACCTCCGTCACCAGCGGCACCCCCGGACGGTAGGCCAGGTGGACGTGGGACGGGGCGTCCAGGACGGTGAGGTCGGCGCGGGTGCCGGGGGTGAGGCGGCCCACGTCCGTGCGGCGGAGGGCCGCCGCGCCGCCGGCCGTGGCGGACCAGAGCGCTTCGTCGGGGGTCATGCCCATGTCCCGTACGGCGAGCGCGATGCAGAACGGGACGGAGGACGTGAAGGACGAGCCCGGGTTGCAGTCCGTGGAGAGCGCCACCGTCACGCCCGCGTCGAGGAGGCGGCGGGCGTTCGGCCATTCCGCCCGGGTGGAGAACTCCGCGCCCGGGAGGAGGGTCGCCACCGTCGACGAGTTCGCCAGCGCGTCCACGTCCTCGTCCGTCAGGTGGGTGCAGTGGTCCGCGCTCGCCGCGTCGAGCTCCACCGCCAGCTGGACACCCGGGCCGTACGTCAGCTGGTTGGCGTGCACCCGGGGGTGGAGGCCCTTCGCCTTGCCGGCGGTGAGGATCGCGCGGGCCTGGTCGCCGTCGAAGGCGCCCTTCTCGCAGAAGACGTCGATCCAGCGGGCGTACGGGGCGCAGGCGTCCAGCATCTCGCCCGTCACGAGGTCCACGTACGCCGCCGGGTCGTCCGCGTAGTCCGGGGAGACGATGTGCGCGCCGAGGTACGTCACCTCGTCGGTGTGCTCGGCGGCGATGCGGAGGGCGCGGGCCTCGTCCTCGACCGTCAGGCCGTAGCCGGACTTCGTCTCGAAGGTGGTCGTGCCCTGGCGGAGGGCCTCGCGCAGGTAGCGGGCGACGTTCGCCGACAGGGCCTCGTCGCTCGCCGCGCGCGTCGCCGCGACCGTGGTGCGGATGCCGCCCGCCTTGTACGCCGCGCCCGACATCCGCGCGTTGAACTCGGCCGTGCGGTCGCCCGCGAAGACGAGGTGGGAGTGGGAGTCGACGAAGCCGGGGACGACAGCGCGGCCGGCGGCGTCGACGGAGCGGTCCGCCGCGGGGGCCTGGGCGGCCGGGCCCGCCCAGGCCACGTGGTCGCCGTCGAGGATCAGCGCCGCGTCCTTGATCAGGCCGAGCGGGCCCTCGCCGAGGGCGGGGTCGTTCGTGACGAGGGTGGCGATGTTCGTGATGAGCGTCGTCGTCATGGTGCTCTCCGGTGGGGGCGGGCGTTCGGGTGCGGGCCGGTGGTCGGCTGTGCCCACCCGTTCCGCCCTGGGGGCACCGCCCGGACGAAGTCTGGGGGAGGAACAGATGCCCACAGCTCGCCTTCAGGCTCTGAGCGTGGCGATCGAGTCGGCGAGGGCCCGGCCGACGTCCGGTACGGACTGGTGGACCCCGTCCCGTACGACATGACGGCCGCCCACGATCGTGTGCCGGACGTCCGCGGCCGACGCTGCGAATACCGCCGTCTCGGCTGCCAGACGCGGTGCCGGTCCCGCTGTCCTGACGGAGTCGAGCGCGATCGTGGTGAAGTCGGCGAGCGCGCCCTGCTCCAGGACTCCCGCCTCCTGCCAGCCGAGGGCCGCGTGGCCGTCCGCCGTCGCCGCCCGGAGGAGGGCCGCCGCCGTCCAGTGGCCTCGGGTGCGGGTGCGCAGGCGCTCGTTCAGTTCCATGGCCCGCGCCTCCTCCAGGAGGTCGATCACCGCGTGGCTGTCGCTGCCGAGGGAGAGCGGGGAGCCGGCGCGCTGGAGGGCCACGGCCGGGCCGATGCCGTCCGCGAGGTCGCGTTCGGTGGTGGGGCACATGCAGGTGCCCGTCGACGTCGAACCGATCAGGCCTACGTCGGTCCGCGTCATGTGGGTGTTGTGGACGCCCGTGGTCCGGGGGCCGAGGACGCCGTGCTCGGCGAGGAGCTGGGTGGGAGTCATGCCGTGGGCGGCCTGGCAGGCGTCGTTCTCCGCGGTCTGCTCCGACAGGTGGACGTGGAGGGGAGCCCGCCGGTCCTGGGCCCACCGGGCGACCGTGGCCAGCTGGTCCGCCGGGACCGCCCGTACGGAGTGGATCGCCGCCCCGATCCGTACGCCGTCCCCCTCCTTCAGGGCCGAGACCCGCTCCGCCCAGGCGTCCGCCGTGCCGTCGGTGAAGCGGAGCTGGTGGGGCTCGGGCGCGGCGCCGAAGCCGGAGGAGAGGTACGCGGTGTCGAGGAGGGTGATGCGGATGCCCGCTTCGGCGGCGGCCGCGATCAGGGCCTCGCCCATGGCGTTGGGGTCGGCGTACGGGGTGCCGCCGGGCCCGTGGTGGAGGTAGTGGAACTCGCCGACGGAGGTGATGCCCGCGAGGGCCATCTCCGCGTACACGGCGCGGGCCAGGGCGAAGTAGCTGTCGGGGGTGAGCCGCTGGGCGACGGCGTACATGACCTCGCGCCAGGTCCAGAAGGTGCCGGAGCCGACCTGGACGGTACCGCGCAGGGCGCGGTGGAAGGCGTGCGAGTGGGCGTTGGCGAGGCCGGGGATCGTGAGGCCGCGGAGGACGACGGCGCCCGGGGGCGGGGCGTCCACCCCCGTGCGTACGGCGGCGATCCTGCCGTCGGCGTCGACCTCCAGGGCCACGCCCGGCTCGACGTTCGTGTCGAGCCAGGCGTGTTCCAGCCAGTACGTCGTCAGCGGCACGCCAGCTCCTCCAGTACGTCGGCGAGTGCGAGGACTCCGGCCGCGCAGTCGTCCTCGGCCGCGAATTCGGCCGGGGAGTGGGAGACCCCGGTGGGGTTCCGCACGAACAGCATGGCGGTCGGGATCGATTCGGACAGGATGCCCGCGTCGTGTCCCGCGCCGGTGCCGAGGACCGGGACCTTCCCGGTGGTGCCGAGGATGCGGGAGAGCTCGTCGCGCAGGGCGTGCGAGAACTCCACGACCGGTGTGAAGGACTCCCGGACGACCGTGAGGTCGATGCCGTGGCGGTCGGCGTATGCCCTCGCCTCCGCCTCCACGCCCGCGACGACCTTGTCCAGGGACCCCTGGTCGGCGGCGCGGGCGTCGAGCCAGCCGCGGACCAGGGACGGGATGGCGTTGACGCCGTTGGGCTCGACCGCGATCTTGCCGAAGGTGGCGACGGCGCCCGCGAGTTCGGCCTCGCGGCGGGCGGCGAGCACCGTCTCCGCGTAGGTGAGCATCGGGTCGCGGCGGTCGACGAGCCGGGTGGTGCCGGCGTGGTTGGCCTCGCCGGCGAAGTCGTACCGCCAGCGGCCGTGCGGCCAGATGGAGGAGGCGATGCCGACGGGGTCCCCGGACAGGTCGAGGGCGCGGCCCTGCTCGACGTGGAGCTCGACGAACGCGCCGATGCGGGCGAGCCGCTCCGGGTCCGGGCCGATCCCCGAGGGGTCGTACCCGGCGGCCTCCATGGCCTGCGGGAGGCTGATCCCGTCCGCGTCGCGGAGCTCGTACGCCTGCTCCTTCGTCAGCCGGCCGGCGGTGAGGCGGGAGCCGACGCAGGCGAGGCCGAAGCGGGCGCCTTCCTCGTCACCGAAGTTGGTGATGGCGAGGGGGCGCTTGAACTGGACGCCCCGGGCGCGGAGTTCGTCGAGCGCGGCGAAGGCGGAGACGACGCCGAGGGGGCCGTCGAAGGCGCCGCCGTCGGGGACGGAGTCCAGGTGCGAGCCGGTGACGACGGCGTCGCCGGCCGTCGGGTCGCCGAGCCAGGCCCACTGGTTGCCGTTGCGGTCGGTCTCGACGTCCAGGCGGCGGGCCTCGGCCTGCATCCGGAACCAGAGCCGGCAGTCGGCGTCGGCCCCGGTCCAGGCGTAGCGCCGGTATCCGCCGGAGGCGGCGCTGCGGCCGATGGGCCGCAGCGACCGCCACATGGCGTGGAACGTGGCACTCACGCGTCGTCGCCCTCGCGCATCGGGACGCGGACGCCCTTCTCGTCCGCGACCCGCTCCGCGATGTCGTAGCCCGCGTCGACGTGGCGGATGACGCCCATGCCCGGGTCGTTCGTCAGGACGCGGCGGATCTTCTCGCCCGCGAGCGCCGTGCCGTCGGCCACCGAGACCTGGCCGGCGTGGAGGGAGCGGCCCATGCCGACGCCGCCGCCGTGGTGGATGGAGACCCAGGAGGCGCCGGAGGCGACGTTCACCATGGCGTTCAGGAGCGGCCAGTCGGCGATGGCGTCGGAGCCGTCGAGCATGGCCTCGGTCTCGCGGTACGGGGAGGCCACCGAGCCGCAGTCGAGGTGGTCGCGGCCGATGGCGAGGGGCGCGGCGAGGGTGCCGTTGCCGACCATGTCGTTGAACATGTCGCCGGCCTTGTCGCGCTCGCCCTGGCCGAGCCAGCAGATGCGGGCCGGGAGCCCCTGGAAGTGGACCCTCTCCCCCGCCATCTTGATCCAGCGGTGGAGCGATTCGTTCTCCGGGAAGAGCTCCAGGAGCGCCTTGTCCGTCTTGTGGATGTCCGAGGCCTCGCCGGAGAGCGCGGCCCAGCGGAACGGGCCCTTGCCCTCGCAGAACAGCGGGCGGATGTACGCCGGGACGAAGCCGGGGAAGGCGAACGCGCGGTCGTACCCGGCGAGCTGGGCCTCGCCGCGGATGGAGTTGCCGTAGTCGAAGACCTCGGCGCCGGCGTCCATGAAGCCGACCATGGCCTCGACGTGCCGGGCCATGGACTCGCGGGCCCGGGTCGTGAAGCCGGCCGGGTCCTTGGCGGCGGCGGAGGCCATGTCCTCGAAGGCCACGCCGGCCGGGCAGTACGAGAGCGGGTCGTGGGCGCTCGTCTGGTCGGTGACGATGTCGATCGGCGCGCCCTCGGCGAGCATCTGCGGGAGCAGCTCCGACGCGTTGCCGAGGAGGCCGATGGAGAGCGGGCGGCGGGCGTCGCGGGCCTCGGTGGCCAGCTGGAGGGCGTGGGCCAGGCTGTCGGCCTTCACGTCCAGGTAGCGGTGCTCGATGCGGCGCTCGATGGCGCGCGGGTCGACGTCGATACAGATCGCGACGCCGTCGTTCATGGTGACGGCGAGCGGCTGGGCGCCGCCCATGCCGCCGAGGCCGGCGGTGAGGGTGATCGTGCCGGCGAGGGTGCCGCCGACCCCTCCCTTACCCATTGAATGCAGCTTCGCGGCGACGGCGGCGAAGGTCTCGTACGTGCCCTGGAGGATGCCCTGGGTGCCGATGTAGATCCAGGAGCCGGCGGTCATCTGGCCGTACATGGTCAGGCCGAGCTGCTCCAGGCGGCGGAACTCCTCCCAGTTGGCCCAGTCGCCGACCAGGTTGGAGTTGGCGAGGAGGACGCGCGGGGCCCACTCGTGGGTCTGCATGACGCCGACGGGGCGGCCGGACTGGACGAGCATCGTCTCGTCCTGCTTGAGGGTGCGCAGGGTGCGGACCATGGCGTCGAAGGAGCGCCAGTCGCGGGCGGCCTTGCCGGTGCCGCCGTAGACGACGAGCTTGTCGGGGTGCTCGGCGACCTCGGGGTCGAGGTTGTTCTGGAGCATCCGGAGGGCGGCCTCCTGCTGCCATCCCAGGGCGCTCAGTTCCGTACCGCGCGCTGCTCGTACGGGGCGGGGTCCTGACATGGCGGTGCCTCCTCGAATGACGTTCAGATATTCACATCCTGGCGGCATGAATAGATGTAGTCAACAGGGCCGCCCTCACCCGTACCGGTGAACCCATCGACGAGGATGGTTCCCATGGCCTCCTCCCGTCGCGATCTCGCCGTCCGAGCCTCCGTCGATCAAGGACTCCTCTCCCCCTCCCAGCCGGTCGTCGCCCTCCTCGACACCGCCGGCATCCGCGCCTCGGCCGCCGCCCTGACCAGCGCGTTCGCCGCCGTCACCGACGCCCACGTGCTGCACGCCTTCGCCGTCAAGGCCGCCCCGCTCGTGCCCGTCCTGCGCCTCCTCCACGAGGCCGGACTCGGCGCCGAGGTCGCGAGCCCCGGCGAGCTGGCCCTCGCCCGCGCCGCCGGCGTCCCGCCCTCCCACACCGTGCTCGACTCCCCCGCCAAGACCCCCGCCGAGCTCCGCCAGGCCCTCGCACTCGGCATCGCCGTCAACGCCGACAACCTCCAGGAACTCGCCAGGATCGACGCGCTCGTCGCCTCCGCGCCCACCGCCTCGCCCCTGGGCCTCCGGGTGAACCCCCAGGTCGGAGCCGGTGCCATCGACGCCCTCTCGACCGCGACGGCCACCTCCAAGTTCGGCGTGACGCTCCGCGACGAGGGGGCCCGCAAGACCGTCGTCCAGGCCTACCTGGACCGGCCCTGGCTGACCCGCCTTCACACCCACACCGGCTCCCAGGGCGTCCCCCTCACCCTGATGGCCGAAGGCGTCGGTGAGGCCTACGCCCTCGCCGAGGAGATCAACACCGCCGCGGGCCGACAGCAGATCGACACCCTCGACATCGGCGGCGGCCTGCCGGTCAACTTCACCTCCGACGAGGAGACGCCCACATACGCCGCGTACGCCCGGCTGCTCGCCGACACCGTCCCGGGGCTGTTCGACGGCCGCTACCGCCTGGTGACCGAATTCGGCCGCTCCCTGCTCGCCAAGCACGGCACGGTCCTCGCCCGGGTGGAGTACACCAAGACCTCGGGCGGCCGCCCGATCGCCGTCACCCACGCGGGCGTCCAGCTGGCCACCCGTACGGTCTACGCCCCCGAGTCCTGGCCCCTGCGCCTCCTCGCGTACGACTCCGAGGGCCGCCCCCGCACCGGCGAGACCACCGTCCAGGACGTGGCGGGCCCCGCCTGCTTCGCCGGGGACCTGCTCGCCACGGGCCGCGAGCTGCCGCTGCTCCACCCCGGCGACGTGGTGGCCGTCCCGGACACCGGCGCGTACTACTTCGCCCACCACTACGCGTACAACAGCCTGCTCCGCCCCGGCGTGCACGGCTTCACGGTGGCCGACGACGGCACGGTCACCTTCGCGACGGTACGGACGCCCCAGACGCTCGCCGAGATCGTCGCCGAGTCGGGCGGGGCCCACGCGGACGCGCTCCTCGGGTAACGGCGGGCGGGGGGCCGGGCCGTCCGCGCCGTCCGGTAGCGGCGGCCCGGCGGCCCGGCTTCGATGAAGCCATGACTGGAACCGGTACGGACACCACATCCGTCGTCGTCGAGCGCCGGGTCGCCGCCTCCCCCGGACGGGTCTGGGAGGCGATCACCGACCTGCGGGAGATGCCCCGCGTCCTCTCGGGCGTCCAGAGGGTGGAGGTGCTCACCGAGGGCGGCTTCGACGTGGGCACCCGCTGGCGCGAGACCCGGCGGATGCTGGGCAGGGAGGCGACGGAGGAGATGACCGTGACGGAGTGCGAGCCGCCCGACCGGTACGTCACGGTCGCCGACTCGCACGGCATGCACTACGTCTCCGAGCTCACCCTCACCCCCGACGGCAGCGGGGGCACAACGCTGCGGATGACCTTCTCCGCCAGGCCCGCCCACGGCCGCGCCCCGGGTTTCCTCACCCGGCTGCTCGCCCGCTTCGGCGCGAAGGCCGTCGCCAAGGCGCTCGCGAAGGACCTGTCCGACATCGCGAACGCGGTGGAGTCGCGCCTCTGAGCCCCCGGGCCACGCGCATGATTCGGACAGCCGCTGGCATGTTCCGGTGGAAAATGCCAGAACACCTCCCCGGGAGCGCTGCGTTCAGTAACGTCACGGTCACTGCCGTACGTTCGCACGCCGCATCGGGAGGGGAATCCGCGTGCCCGGAATCGACGAGTGCCTGCTGGAGGCCATGGCCCTGCCGGGCGCTCGCGGAGCCTCCCTGGTCGACTGGACCAGCGGGCTCGCCCTCGGGACCGCCGGCGACTCTCCGGTCGGGGACCACGAGACCACGGCCGCGGAGACCGCCGAACTCGCCCGCTCGGCAGCCGAGTTCGACACCTTCGCGGCGACGGGCGAGGGCCCGGGGGACGGACCGCCCGTCGAGGACCTGATCGTCACCACCCGCACCGGCTACCACGTCCTCCGCTTCGTCGAGACCTCCTTCGACAGCAGCGTCTTCCTCCACCTCTGGCTCGACCGCCACACCGGCAACCTCGCCCTCGCCCGGATCAGGCTCCGCGACCTCGCCGAGAGACTGGTCCTCGGATGAGCGCCGTCGCCACCCCCGTCTCCCCGATGCTGGTCCGGCTCGCCGCCGAGAAGGCCACCGGCGCCCTGCTCCGCGACCACGGCACGCTCTACCTCGTCGACGGCCGGGTCGTGCACGCCGAGAGCCCCGCCGCCCCCGGCGTCGACGTCCTCCTCACCACCGGCGGACGGCTGCCCCGCGAGGGCTGGGACGAGGCCGTCGACCGGGCAGGCGCCCACCGCGCCGTCGGCCGCTTCCTCGTCGACAGCGGCCGGCTGCACGACGGCGAGCTGGAGATCTGCCACCTCGGCGCCGTCTTCGACGCGGCCTTCTTCGCCCTCTCCCCCACCACCGGACCGACCCGCTTCCGGTACGGGGTGGGGCACTGGTTCGGCACGGTGCGGCCGGTCTCCGCCGAGGCCGTCGAGCGCGAGACGGTACGCCGCCGTGAACTCCTCGACGCCGTCTGGCCGTACGCCTCCGTGGACAGCGCCCCGGTCGTGCCGCGCCCCGCCGCCCCCGGCCAGACCGTGGGTGCCCGCCAGCGCGCGCTGCTCGCCGCCGCCGACGGGGAGCGGACCCCGGCGGAGCTCGCCCGGCTCCTCGGCCGCCCCGCCTTCCACACCCTCCTCGACGTACGACGGCTCGCCGCCGCCGGGCTCGTCGCGACACCGCCCGACCCCGAACCCGTCCCCGCGCCGCGACTCCCCTTACCGGCCGCGCAGATGGCGGATCCCGACATCGCCCTGCTGCGCCGGCTCCGTGACGCACTGGAGGCACACCTGTGATGCGGCGTGCCCTGCGCCTGCGCGCCGAAAGGAAACAGCTCATGACGGCAGAAGCCGAGGTCCTCGACGAGCTCAGACGGCTGCGGGCCCGCCTTCCCCAGCTCACCGGGGCGCTCGCGGCCAGCGCCGACGGGCTCGTCCTGGCCCACGACACCGTGGACGGCGAGGCGTCGAGCGTCGCCGCGCTGACCGCGGCGGCACTCGGCGTCGGCCGGCGGCTGACCGACTCCACCGGCCAGGGCCGCTTCCGCGAGCTGCTCGTACGCGGCGAGAACGGCTACGTGGCCACGTACGCGGCGGGCGAAGCCGCCGTCCTGACCCTCCTCGCCGAGCCCCGGATCAACGTGGGGCGGCTCCATCTGGAAGCCCGCAGGTCCAGCGTCCGGATAGGCGAACTCGTCGACGGCGCGCTCGACCGCAGAGACCCGAACTGAACCGCGCCCGAACCGTCCGACAGCACACCCGAAAAGGAAGTACGACACCATGGCGAACACCGAGACCTCCCTCAAGGAAGCGGCCTCCATCGACGGCGCGATCGGCGCGGCCCTCGTCGACTACACCAGCGGAATGGCGCTCGGCACGATCGGCGGCGGCAACGAACTCGACCTGAACGTGGCGGCGGCGGGCAACACCGACGTCGTACGGGCGAAGGTCCGGGCCATGGAGATGCTGGGGCTCAACGACGAGATCGAGGACATCCTCATCACCCTCGGCGCCCACTACCACCTGATCCGGCTGCTCAAGGGACGCGGCGCCAACGGCCTCTTCCTCTACCTGGCGCTCGACAAGAGCCGCGCCAACCTGGCGATGGCCCGCCACCAGCTGAAGAAGATCGAGAACGAGCTGGAGGTCTGACCCGGCACGCACACCCGGGGCCTACTCGACGAACAGGCCCCGCGCCGCCGCCTTCGTGTCGAACTCCTCCAGACGCGCCTGCGCGTCCGGGAGTTCGTCGGCCATGGCCTCCAGGAGGACCCGGCCGAGCATCATCGGCGCGCAGGCGGTGTCGAAGGCGAGCCCGGTGCCCACGGCGGCCGGGATCAGCAGGTCGCTGTGGGCGGCGACGGGCGCGAACGCCGACTCGGCGACCGTCACGACCGTGAGGCCGACCGCCCGCGCGTACTCCAGGGCCTCCACGACCTCCCGCGGATGCCGGGGCAGCGCGAAGCAGAGCAGCGCCGTGGCCCCGGCCCGTACGGCCGCGTCGACGCGGTCCGTGAGCATCGAGCCGCCCTCGTCGAGGAGCCGGACGTCGGGATGCACCTTGGCGGCGAAGTAGGCGAAGCCACGCGCCTGCGAGGAGGCGGCCCGCAGCCCGAGGACGGGCAGTGGGCGGGAACGGGCGAGCAGCCGCCCGGCCCGTTCGACGGGGGTGGGGTCGGCGAGCAGCCCGGCGAGGTGCTGGAGGTTCTCGATCTCGGCGAGCACGGCCTGCTGGTACTCGTTGAGCGCCTCGCCCTCGCCCTCGCCGCCGGGCTCGGGCGGCGCGACCTCGCGGAGGTGGCGGCGGAGCGCCGGGTACCCGTCGAAGCCGAGGGCGACGGCGAACCGGGTGACGGAGGGCTGACTGACCCCCGCGAGCTCGGCGAGCTCGACGCTGGACAGGAACGGCACGTCACCGGCGCGCCGCACCATGCAGTGCGCGATCCGCCGCTGTGTCGGCGTCAGCCGGTGCCCCTCGAAGAGCGCCTGCAGCCGGCCGGCCGGGCTGTCACTCATGCCGCCCCCTCGGTTATTCACCCGCCAATGACTCTGCATGAGGATATGCAGCGGGGCGGGCGGAGGGCCAGCGCGTCCGGTATCGGAGACCGGGCGAGGGGGCGAGAGGTTGCGCGGGGACCGCCGCACCCCCGTTGCCGGGGGGCGGGACGACGGCGGTCCCCGCGAGGGACACGGGCCCGGGTCAGGGCCGGCCTCCGCGTCCGCGACGTCTGTGGAGGCCCGGGAGCCGCTCCGGAAGTCCGTGACGCCGACAACCACCAATGTGCCGGACGCGTGTTAAGCGGGTGCTGCCCCTACGTGTCGCGCTCGTACCAGTTGTGCGAAGCGCCCGTTACACGTACTACTTCGCGCCACCGTTGGCCAGGAACGCCAGCAGGTCCTGGCGGCTCACGACGCCTGTCGGCTTGCCCTCGACCAGGACGATCGCCGCGTCGGCGGCCTCGCCGAGGACGGACATCAGGTCGGCGACGGGCTCGCCGGAGCCGACCTGCGGCAGCGGCGGGCTCATGTGGCGCTCCAGCGGGTCCTCCAGGGAGGCGCGCTGGGTGAAGAGGGCGTTGAGCAGCTCGCGCTCGACGACCGAGCCGACGACCTCCGCGGCCATGACGTCGGGGTGGCCGGCGCCCGGCTTCACGATGGGCATCTGGGAGACGCCGTACTCGCGGAGCACCTCGATGGCCTGGCCGACGGTCTCGTCCGGGTGCATGTGGACGAGGGAGGGCATGACGCCCTCCTTGTGCCGCAGGACGTCGGCGACGGTCGCGGTGGAGGTGTCCTCCAGGAAGCCGTGGCCGGCCATCCACTCGTCGCTGAAGATCTTCGACATGTAGCCGCGCCCCGAGTCCGGAAGCAGCACGACCACGACGTCGTCCGGGCCGAGCTCCCTGGCGACCTCGAGGGCGGCGACGACCGCCATGCCGCAGGAACCGCCGACGAGGAGGCCCTCCTCCTTGGCGAGGCGGCGGGTCATCTGGAACGAGTCCTTGTCGGACACGGCGACGATCCGGTCCGTGACGTTCCGGTCGTACGCGGTCGGCCAGAAGTCCTCGCCGACGCCCTCGACGAGGTACGGACGGCCCGAGCCGCCCGAGTAGACGGAGCCCTCCGGGTCGGCGCCGATGACCTTCACGGCGCCGCCGCTGGCCTCCTTGAGGTAGTTGCCGGTGCCGGAGATCGTGCCGCCGGTGCCGACGCCCGCGACGAAGTGGGTGATCTTCCCGTCCGTCTGCTCCCAGAGCTCGGGACCGGTGGTCTCGTAGTGGGAGCGCGGGTTGTTCGGGTTGGAGTACTGGTCGGGCTTCCAGGCACCGGGCGTCTCACGGACGAGCCGGTCCGAGACGTTGTAGTACGAGTCCGGGTGCTCCGGGTCGACCGCGGTCGGGCAGACGACGACGTCGGCGCCGTACGCCCGCAGGACGTTGATCTTGTCGAGCGACACCTTGTCGGGGCAGACGAAGATGCACTTGTAGCCCTTCTGCTGGGCCACGATCGCCAGGCCGACGCCGGTGTTGCCGGACGTGGGCTCGACGATGGTGCCGCCGGGCTTCAGCTCACCGCTCTGCTCGGCCGCCTCGATCATCCGCACGGCGATCCGGTCCTTGACCGAGCCTCCGGGGTTGAAGTACTCGACCTTGGCCAGGACGGTCGCCTGAATGCCCGCTGTGACGTTGTTGAGCTTCACCAGCGGGGTGTTGCCGACGAGGCTGATCATCGAGTCGTGGAATTGCACCGTAATCTCCGGGGTCTCCGTAATGGTGTGGCCAGCGTATGCGTAGTCGGAGCGGGTTACGGGGCAGTTAGACCCTGAACGGCTTGAAGGAGGTGACGGCCCCATGTCGAGGGCGAGGGTGGCGCGGCGGATCGCGGCGGGTGCGGCGTACGGCGGCGGGAGCATCGGGCTGCTCGGGGTGGCGGCCGTGGGCGTCCTGCTGGCCGAGATGCAGCTCGCGAAGCGGACGGTGGGCGGCGGGGCGGCCCCGCTGCCCCCGGGCGCGGACGGTCTGTACGGCAGGGCGTTCGGCACGGAGGACCCCCTGCGGCTCGCCCTTCTGGGTGATTCCACGGCGGCGGGTCAGGGGGTGCGCCGCTCGGGGCAGACCCCGGGCGCGCTGCTCGCCTCGGGGCTCGCGGCGGTGGCCGAGCGGCCGGTGGTGCTGCGGAACGTGGCCCTGTCCGGGGCGCGCTCGGACGACCTGGAGCGCCAGGTGTCGCTGCTGCTCAGCCAGCCCCTGGGGCCGCCCGACGTGTGCGTGATCATGATCGGGGCGAACGACGTGACGCACCGCATGCCGCCGACCGAGTCCGTACGGCTCCTGGCGTCGGCGGTACGGCGGCTGCGGACGGCCGGCTCGGAGGTGGTCGTCGGCACCTGCCCGGATCTGGGGACGATCGAGCCGGTCTACCAGCCGCTGCGCTGGCTCGCCCGGCGGGCCTCCCGGCAGCTCGCGGCGGCGCAGACGATCGTGGTCGTGGAGCAGGGCGGGCGGACGGTGTCGCTCGGCGACCTGCTCGGTCCCGAGTTCGCGGCGAACCCGCGCGAGATGTTCGGGGTGGACAGCTTCCACCCCTCCGCCGAGGGGTACGCGACGGCGGCGATGGCCGTCCTGCCGACGCTGTGCGCGGTGCTCGGCGTCTGGCCGGAGACCGACCGTCTCGAGCCGGCCCGGCGGGAGGACATGCTGCCGGTGGCGAAGGCGGCGGTCGAGGCGGCGCGGGAGGCGGGCACGGAGGTGACGGGTGCGCGGGCGCCGTGGGCGCTCCTGAAACACCGCCGCCGGCGCCGGCTCCCGACGGCGGAAACCCCGGAACCGGCCCCGGAGGACGCCCAGGCGTAGGCCCTGGGGCCGTGGCCCCCGCCCACCCGACGGGGTCGTTCCGGGCACGGGGAACCCCCATGACTGAGCGCTCGCTTAGAAAAGAGGTCCGCGTCACACCCTCAGAGCGGTGACCACCGCCATACGTACGGGTAACTTCCCTTTCAGTCCGCTCACTCCGCACCCTCATGGAGCCGTGATGCCCGAAGCCGTGATCGTCTCGACCGCCCGTTCGCCCATCGGCCGGGCCTTCAAGGGCTCCCTGAAGGACCTGCGGCCGGACGACCTCACCGCGACCATCGTCCAGGCCGCCCTGGCGAAGGTGCCGGAGCTCGACCCGCGTGACATCGACGACCTGATGCTGGGCTGCGGTCTGCCCGGCGGCGAGCAGGGGAACAACCTCGGCCGGATCGTCGCCGTGCAGATGGGCATGGACCACCTGCCGGGCTGCACGGTCACCCGCTACTGCTCCTCCTCCCTGCAGACCTCCCGCATGGCGCTGCACGCCATCAAGGCCGGCGAGGGCGACGTCTTCATCTCGGCCGGCGTCGAGATGGTCTCCCGCTTCGTGAAGGGCAACTCGGACTCGCTGCCCGACACGCACAACCCGTTCTTCGCCGAGGCCGAGGCCCGTACCGCCGAGGTCGCCGCCTCCGAGGGCTCCACCTGGCACGACCCGCGCGAGGACGGCGTCGTCCCCGACGCGTACATCGCGATGGGCCAGACCGCCGAGAACCTGGCCCGCTGGAAGGGCATCAGCCGCCAGGAGATGGACGAGTTCGGCGTACGGTCGCAGAACCTCGCCGAGCAGGCCATCAAGAACGGCTTCTGGGAGCGCGAGATCACCCCGGTGACGACCCCGGACGGCACGGTCGTCTCCACGGACGACGGCCCGCGCGCCGGCGTCACCCTGGAGGGCGTGCAGGGCCTCAAGCCGGTCTTCCGCCCCGACGGCCTGGTCACGGCCGCCAACTGCTGCCCGCTGAACGACGGCGCCGCCGCGCTCGTGATCATGTCGGACACCAAGGCCCGCGAGCTCGGCCTGACGCCGCTGGCCCGGATCGTCTCCACCGGCGTCTCCGGCCTCTCCCCCGAGATCATGGGCCTCGGCCCGGTCGAGGCCTCGAAGCAGGCCCTCAAGCGCGCCGGCCTGACCATCGGCGACATCGACCTCGCCGAGATCAACGAGGCCTTCGCGGCCCAGGTGATCCCGTCCTACCAGGACCTCGGCCTGGACCTGGACAAGGTGAACGTCAACGGCGGCGCCATCGCCGTCGGCCACCCCTTCGGCATGACCGGCGCCCGCATCACCGGCACGCTGATCAACAGCCTCCAGTTCCACGACAAGCAGTTCGGCCTGGAGACCATGTGCGTGGGCGGCGGCCAGGGCATGGCCATGGTCATCGAGCGCCTGAGCTGACCGCCTGGGCCAACCCACGGGCCGGGCGGGTCAACCGCGCCGCGTCCGAGCCGTGACCGAATCTCCCCCAGGATGTGACCTATCTCCTGGGGGAGATCGTTTTACCAGGTCAGAGCCGTTTCGGGACTAAACACCTGGCAGAAATACCTGTCCAATTCGTGACGTAATGCACTGACAGCGAGCCCCACCCCAGGACAAGCTGATGTAGGAAGTCGGGGGATCGACTCGGAATCGGGAGTACGTCAGTGAGCACCATGCCTCTTGCCCTGCTGCTGACCACGGCCGCTGCCACGGCCGTGGGCGCTGCCGCCCTGCACGCCGTCCACGGTCTCCGCAAGCAGGTCACCGCCCTGCGGAACGAACTGGCGGCCGGTCACGGCGTCACCGTTCCCGCGGCGCGCTCCGCCACGCCCGCCGCCGAGATACGGGCCGCGGTCACGGAGGCACTGGCCGAGGAGCGCGAGCGCGAGCTCGCCGAGGCGCGGGCCTTCTGGGCCGCGCAGGAGGCCCGGGACGCGGCCGACGCCCCGTCCCTGCTCGGCGGCCTCGGCGGCCCGGCCGACGAGGGCTCCTTCTTCGTGCCGCGCCAGGCGGACTTCGTGGGGCTCGAGGCGATGGCCCTCGACGCCATGGAGGCGGAGGCGGTCTCGCTCGACGGCCCCGACCCGCTCGACGCCCTCGACGCGTTCGACGAGTACCCCGAGGACTCGGCGGAGCTGGCCGCGGCCCGCCGCCGTCACCCCTCGCACCCGGACTTCGTGCCGGTGCAGACGCCCGTGGTCACCGACCACGAGCGCACGGTGGCCCGCCTCGAAGAGCTGGCCGACACCCGCACGGCGCTGACCGACGTCCGCCCGGGCCCGCTCGGCACGCTCGACGTGTACGTCTTCGCGGACGGCACGACGCTCTGCATGACCCCGGGGCACCGCGAGACCGCGGAGCGCCTGGCGGAGGCCCTGCGCTCCGGCCGTACGCCGGTGCTGCTCGGCGGCTCGGGCGTCTCGGGCGCCTTCGCCCTCACCTTCTCGTACGGCGAGTCGGACGAGGAGAACGTCTACATCCTGGCGGACCGCGTCATCGCGTCCCTCTGACATCGTGCCGAGCCCTCTCGCGCGCGGCCAGGACAGGGCACCCCCTGGTGGGTGTCTAGATCCCCGAGCGCCGCGCCGCCTCCCGTACCAGTTCCACGGCCTCGCCCAGGTCTCCCTCGTGGGAGCCGGCCGGGGCCGTCCGCAGGCTCTCGGCCAGGTCGTTCCCGGCGACGACGAGCTGGTCGGCGACGGTGAAGACCCCCGCGTCCGGCATGATCCTCGGCTCCCGCTCCGGGTCCTCGGCCCGCTGCGCCCGCACCGCGAGCTCGCGGGCGAGCGCGAGACCCTCGGCCGCCGCGCCCCGCTGGAGACGGCTCTGCGGGGCGGCCCGCAGCCGGTCGGCGAAGCGCTCGACGGCGGCGGTCAGTTCACTCGTATCGCGCACCCCGTGACCCTACGCGCCGCCCCGGGCCCCTTGCCAACGGGCCGTGCCTTCGGCACGGTGTCGTGAAGGAGTACGAGGAGCACACGGTACGACGCGTCCGGAGGCGCCGATGTCCCATACATTCTCCGAAGAGACCCACCGCGAGATGCTGGCCCGGATCCCGCGCCGCACCGGTCGTGAGATCGCCGACTGGATGCGCACGGTCGAGGAGGGCCCTTCCCTCCTCCGGTTCGAGGAGCGGGTGAACTGGCTGCGCGGGGCACACGACCTGGCGTACGGCCACGCGAAGGCGATCCTGCACGAGTACGACCTGCGGAGGGCGGCGCGCAGACTGCTCTGAGCCCCTGGTCCCGAGGGCGCCTCGGCTCACTTCACGTGCCGGCCGAGGAAGTCCCGGACGAGTACCGCGATCTCCTCGCCGTGGGTCTCCAGGGCGAAGTGCCCGGCGTCCAGGAGGTGGATCTCGGCGTCCGGCAGGTCGCGGGCGAAGGCCTCCGCGCCGGCGGGCCCGAAGATCTCGTCGCCGCGCCCCCAGACGGCGAGCAGCGGCGGCCGGTGGGTGCGGAAGTACTCCTGGAAGGCCGGGTAGCCGTCCAGGTTGAACTGGTAGTCCCAGAAGAGCTGGAGCTGGATCTCCTTGTTGCCGGCCCGGTCGAGGCCGGCCTGGTCCAGGGTCCAGGCCTCGGGGGCGAGCCTGTCGAGCCGGTCGGCGGGCACGCCGTGGGTGTACTGCCAGCGGGTGGCCTCCGAGGTCAGCAGCTCCCGTACCGCGGCCTCGTTCGCCTCGCGGTCCTTGGCGTGGGCGAAGAGCACGTCCCAGAAGGGGGTGAAGCCCTCCACGTAGGCGTTGCCGCTCTGGCTGACGATCGCGGTGACCCGGTCGGGGTGGCGTGAGGCGATCCGGAGGCCGATGGGGGCGCCGTAGTCCTGGATGTAGAGGGCGAACCGGTCGGCGCCGAGCCGGTCGAGCAGCTTCAGGGTGATCCCGGTGAGCCCCTCGAAGCTGTAGGCGAAGTCGTCGACGGCGGGGGCGGCGGAGGCGCCGAAGCCGATGTGGTCGGGGGCGATCAAGTGGTACGTGTCGGCGAGCTCGGCGATCAGGCCCCGGTACATGTGCGAGCTGGACGGGAAGCCGTGCAGCAGGACGAGGGTGGGGTTCGCCGGGTCCCCGGCCTCCCGGTAGAAGACGTCGAGCCCGTCGATGGTGACGGTGTGGGTGCGCTGGGCGAAGGCGGACATGGCTCACTCCCCGTTTCCGGATCCGATCGAGAGAACGACCGTTCCCCCGATGCCCTGTAGGCTACGAGAACGATGGTTCTCCATGCAAGGGGTGATCGGACGATGGACGCGGAAACCGCCGAGCTGAAGGTGCTCGACACCGCGGGACGGCTCTTCGACGAACGCGGGGTGCAGGCGGTCGGCATGGACGCCATCCGTACCGCCTCCGGCGTCTCGCTCAAGCGGCTCTACCAGGTCTTCCCCTCCAAGGACCTGCTGCTCGAAGCCGTCCTGCGGCGCCGCGACGAGGCCGTCCGCGCCTCCCTCACCGCACACGGCGCGCAGGTCGCCGACGGGCCGTACGAGCGGGCGCTCGCGGTCTTCGACTGGCTCGCCGACTGGTTCGCCGAGCCGGATTTCCGGGGCTGCGCCTTCATCAACACCTTCGGGGAGCTCGGCGGCGTCACCCCCTCGGTGGCCGCCGTCGCCCGCGACCACAAGGAGGCGCTGCGGGCGTACTTCGCCGAGCAGACGGACGCGCTCGGCGCCCCGGCCGTCCTCGCCGACCAGCTGTCCCTGCTCGCCAACGGCGCCATGGCCGTCGCGGGCATCACCGGCTCCCCCGAACCGGCCGCACAGGCGAAGGCCGCGGCGCGGGTCCTGCTCGACGCGGCACGGCCCTGACACGGCCCGCGCACACGGAAGGCCCCGGGCACGCGGAAGGGCCCGCCCGGCGCGAAGCCGGACGGGCCCTTCCCCCGAGTCTCGGGGTACGTCAGTCGTCGCCCTGCAGGATCGACAGCAGACGCAGCATCTCCAGGTAGATCCACACCAGGGTCATGGTGAGACCGAAGGCGGCCAGCCAGGCCTCCTCGCGCGGCGCGCCGTAGTTCACGCCGTCCTCGACCTGCTTGAAGTCGAGGGCGAGGAAGCAGGCGCCCAGGATGATGCCGATGACACCGAAGAGGATGCCGAGGCCACCGCTGCGGAAGCCGAGGCCGTCACCGCCGGCGAAGACGGCGAACAGCAGGTTGGTCACCATGAGGAGCATGAAGCCCATCGCGGCGGCCATCACGAAGCCGTAGAAGCGGCGGTTGACGCGGATCCAGCCCAGCTTGTAGGCGATGAGCACACCGGCGAAGACCGCCATCGTGCCCAGGACCGCCTGCATGACCACGCCGTCGGCGATGTACGTCGAGACGGCGGCCGAGATCACTCCGAGGAAGACACCCTCGAAGGCCGCGTAGCTCAGGATCAGCGCCGGCGACGGCTTGCGCTTGAAGGACTGCACGAGCGACAGCACGAGCGCGACCAGGAAGGCACCGATGGCGATGCCGTAGGACTTGGTCAGGTTCGCCGGGTCGACCGGCAGCAGCAGCCAGGAGAGGACGGCGGTGAGCACGACCGTGCCGAGCGTCATGGCCGTACGGCTCACGACGTCGTCGATCGTCATCACGTTGCCGCGCGCCTGCTGGGGGGCGCCGAGCTGCGTGTCCTGCGGGGCGTACGGGTTGGTCGCGTACGGGTTCGTCGCGCCCTCGGCATACGGGTTGCCGGTGGCGTACGGGTTCGTTCCGACGGCGGGGCCCCCGGCCTGCGGCTGCTGGCCGTTGAAGCCCGCGGTGCCGGTGTCGCGGCTGAACCCCCGTCGCGAGAAGACCGGGTTGCTGCTCCTCATCTCACTCCTCCATGGCGTGCCGCATGTGCGCGGCCTCTCGTCAAGAGTAATGCGTAGGCAAAAGAAACTCTCTAGTGCTCGGGGAGGATCTTTTCCGCAAGTTCTCGATCTTCGCGCATGTCGCGCCCGACCGCTCGGCGGGGACCCTCACGGGGGAGAGAGGAGGAGACGAGGAGTGCGGCCGCCGGCCGTCGGGCCACCTGCCGGGCCGGCTGTCGCGCCGGCGAAACGTGGTGCCCGGAACCGGACTCGAACCGGTACGGCCCGAAGGCCAGCGAGGTTTAAGCTCGCCGTGTCTGCATTCCACCATCCGGGCGTCGCGAAGCTCCGCGTTGGCACATGAGCCTATCGGGGCGCTTCCCTCGTTCAGCGGAACATCCGCCCGATGTTGTCTTATTTTATTGACGTCTGAGGGTGCGTCAGTGCAGGTGGGGGCCCTTTCGCCAAACTGTGACAGGGGTCGCAGGCGCAAAGCCGCACCCCCTGGAATGACGAAAAGTCGTCGCACTTCTGTCACGTCGGGCGAACGCCGGCACGAGGCCGTGCCTCAGGGACGCCGTCATACCTCAGGAGGACGATCCGGGCACGCCGTCCGACTCCAGGCTGCCCCGGGAACGGGCACGTGGACGGACGTCCGGCGCCGGAACGCTCGACACGATGGAGAGGTTCCCGCAACAGCCCCGCAGTGACAGGAGTCCCTCGTGACCACCACCCCCACCGTGTCCCGCGCCACCGCGGTGGCCGCCCGCGCCACGGATCTCTCGAAGGTCTACGGACAGGGCGAGACCCAGGTGGTCGCGCTCGACGGCGTCAGCGTCGACTTCCGCCAGGGTGAGTTCACCGCGATCATGGGCCCCTCCGGCTCCGGCAAGTCGACGCTCATGCACTGCGTCGCCGGCCTCGACTCCTTCTCCTCCGGCTCGGTCCGGATCGGCGAGACGGAGCTCTCCACGCTGAAGGACAAGCAGCTCACCCAGCTCCGCCGGGACAAGATCGGCTTCATCTTCCAGGCCTTCAACCTGCTGCCGACGCTGACGGCCCTGGAGAACATCACGCTGCCCATGGACATCGCGGGCCGCAAGGCCGACAAGCAGTGGGTCCAGCAGGTCATCGACATGCTCGGGCTCTCCGCCCGGCTCAGCCACCGCCCCACCGAGCTCTCCGGCGGCCAGCAGCAGCGCGTGGCCGTGGCCCGCGCCCTCGCCTCGCGCCCCGAGATCATCTTCGGTGACGAGCCCACCGGAAACCTGGACTCCCGCTCGGGCGCCGAGGTCCTCGGCTTCCTGCGCAACTCGGTGCGGGAGCTCGGCCAGACCGTCGTCATGGTCACCCACGACCCGGTGGCCGCCTCCTACGCGGACCGCGTGATCTTCCTCGCCGACGGCCGGATCGTCGACGAGATGCTCCACCCGACGGCGGACGGCGTCCTCGACCGCATGAAGGCCTTCGACGCCAAGGGCCGTACCAGCTAAGACGGCGACCGCGCCGGAACCGGACTCGAACCGGTACGGCCCGCCGCACCCCCGCCCGCCGTCCTCCCCCTTCCTCAGGACACACCCATGTTCCGTACCGCCCTGCGCAACGTGCTCGCGCACAAGGCGAGACTGCTGATGACCGTCCTCGCCGTGATGCTCGGCGTGGCCTTCGTCTCCGGCACCCTCGTCTTCACCGACACCCTCTCCCAGGCCTTCCGCAGCCAGTCCGCCAAGAGCTACGACGACGTCGCCGTCGCCGTCAGCATGCACCCGGACGAGGAAGAGGCCCGGAAGACCCCCGGCCTGTCCCAGGCGGTCGTCGACCGCGTCGGGAAGCTCGACGGCGTCGCCTCCGTCACCCCCCGCGTCGACGGCTTCGCCGGTGTGCCCGACAAGGACGGCAAGCTGATCGGCGTCGGCTGGTCCAACAAGGGCACCAACTTCGCCCCCGGCAAGGACGGCAAGGACCGCGCGTACACCTTCACCACGGGCAGCGGGCCGGTCGAGGACGGCCAGGTCGCGCTCGACCAGGACTCCGCGGCCAAGGGGGGCTACAAGGTCGGCGACACCGTCCGCGTCGCCACCAACGGCCCGGTGAAGGAGTACCGGCTCTCCGGTGTCTTCACCACCGAGGACGGTGCCGTCAACGCCGGCGGCAGCCTGGTCCTCTTCGACACCTCCGTCGCCCAGAAGCTCTACCTGAAGCCCGGGTTCTTCCAGGACCTGACCGTCACCGCCACCCCCGGCACCGACGCGGACAAGCTCGTCCCCGAGGTCCTGAAGATCGTCCCGAAGGCCGCCACGGCCCAGACCGGCGCGGCCCTCGCCGACCAGGAGGCCAAGGACATCGAGGCCGGGCTCGGCGCGCTCAACCAGGTGCTGCTCGGCTTCGCCGGCATCGCGCTCTTCGTCGGCGTCTTCCTGATCTCCAACACCTTCACCATGCTGGTCGCCCAGCGCACCAAGGAACTGGCGCTGATGCGCGCGGTCGGTGCCTCGCGCAAGCAGATCACCCGATCCGTCCTGGCCGAGGCCAGCCTCGTCGGCCTGGTCGCCTCCGCGGTCGGCTACGCGCTGGGCATCGGCATGGCCGCCGCCCTCCGCTCGGCCATGAGCGCCTTCGACATGAAGCTCCCGGCCGGCGACCTCGTCCTCGGGGTCACCCCGATCCTCTCCGCCTTCGCCGTCGGCGTCCTCATCACGATGCTCGCCGCCTGGCTGCCGGGCCGCCGCGCCGCGAAGATCCCGCCGGTCGCCGCCATGAACAGCGTCCACGCCACCACGAGCACCAAGTCGCTCGTCGTACGGAACTCCATCGGCGCCGCGCTCACCGCCCTCGGCGCGGTCATGATCGTCCTCGGCGCGGGCCGGGGCGGCGACGACGGCCGGATGCTCATCGCGGGCGGCGCGTTCCTCACGCTCATCGGTGTGATCGTCCTGATCCCGTTCCTGTCCCGGCCCGTGATCGCCGTGATCCGCCCGGTCTTCGTGAACCTCTTCGGGGTCTCCGGCAAGCTCGCCGGACTGAACGCGGTCCGCAACCCGCGCCGCACCGGCGCCACCGCCTCCGCGCTCGCCATCGGCCTGACCCTCGTCACCGGTCTCTCGGTGATCGGCTCGACCGTCGGCACGGCCCTCGACAAGATGACGGTCGACCAGATCAAGGCCGACTACATGATCACCATGGCGAGCGGTGACAGCCTCGGCAAGGAGGCGCAGGCCGCCCTGGAGAAGGCGCCGGGCGTCACGGCGCTCTCCCCGCAGCAGGCCGGCGCGCTGGAGATCAAGGGCGAGTTCGTCTCGGCCTCCGGTGTCACTCCCGGCGACATCGAGAAGGTCCTCAAGGTCACCGTCGTGAACGGCTCGCTCGCCTCCCTCGGCGAGGGGAAGATCGCCGTCGCGGAGAAGACCGCCGCGAAGCGGGGCCTGAAGGTCGGCGACACCGTCCCGGTCGAGTACCTCGACAAGGCCAAGGGCAAGCTCACGGTCGGCGCGGTCTACGAGGACAGCGAGTTCCTCTCGCCCGTCCTGATCGACCACAAGGTGATCGACGCGCACGAGCAGCAGGCCCACACGCCGCAGATCTTCGTGGCGACGGACGGCGGCCCGTCCGAAGCCCACGAGAAGGCGCTGTCGAAGGCCCTGGGCGACAACCCGGCGATCACCGTGATGGACAAGAAGGACATCCGCGACCTGTTCGGCGGGCAGATCAACATGCTCCTGAACATCGTCTACGGCCTGCTCGCGATGGCCCTGGTCATCGCCGTCCTCGGTGTCGTCAACACCCTCGCCATGTCCGTCTTCGAGCGGCAGCAGGAGATCGGCATGCTGCGGGCGATCGGTCTCGACCGGCGCCGGGTCAAGCGGATGGTCCGTCTGGAGGCCGTGGTCATCTCGGTGTTCGGCGCGGTCGTCGGCATCGGTCTCGGCTCGTTCCTCGGCTGGGCGATCGGCGAGACGTTCAAGAGCAGCCTGCCGGGCTACGCCCTGGTCCTGCCCTGGGACCGGATCGGGATCTTCCTGGTCCTGGCCGCCCTGGTCGGCGTCCTCGCCTCCCTGTGGCCGGCCCGGAGCGCGGCCAGGCTGAACATGCTCGCCGCCATCAAGGCCGAGTAGTCCCCCGTACGAGAGGAAGGGCCGGTCTCCCCACCCGGGGGGCCGGCCCTTCGCCGTACCCGGGTCAGTCCGTCTTCTCGTTCCAGACGCGCGGGCGCAGGGCCGTGCCGCTCTTCCCCGACACCGGGGTCTTCACGGCGAGGAACTGGTTCACGCCGATCCGGTTGCGCTCGAAGGACACCGCGGAAGCGGCCATGTAGAGCCGCCAGATCCTGGCCCGGCCGGGCGAGGTGAGCCGGACCGCCCGGTCCCACTCCCGCTCCAGGTTGGCGACCCAGCGGCGGAGCGTGAGCGCGTAGTGCTCGCGGATCGCCTCCACGTCCCGCACCTCGAAGCCGGCGTCCTCCAGGGTGCTCAGGGTGCGGCCCATGGGGGCGAGTTCGCCGTCGGGGAAGACGTACGCGTCGATGAACACGTCGACCTCGTACGCCTCCTCGTCGGGCTCGGGGCGCCGGGAGATCTGGTGGTTGAGCAGCCGTCCGCCGGGCTTGAGGAGCCCGTACAGGGTGTCGGCGTACTCCCGGTAGCGGACGGCGCCGACGTGCTCGGCCATGCCGATCGAGGAGATCGCGTCGTACGGGCCGTCGTCGACGTCCCGGTAGTCCTGGACCCGGATCTCGATCAGGTCGGTCAGGCCCTCGTCGGCGATCCGCTTGCGGGCGAAGGCGGCCTGCTCGCGGGAGAGGGTGATGCCGACGACCCGGGCGCCGTACTCGCGGGCGGCGTGGACGGCCATCGAACCCCAGCCGCAGCCGACGTCGAGCAGCCGGTCGCCCTCCTTGAGGTTGAGCTTGCGGGCGATGAGGTCCAGCTTGTCGCGCTGGGCCTCTTCGAGGGTGCCGTCCTCGGTCCAGTACGCGCAGGAGTAGACCATCGACGGGCCGAGGACGATGCCGTAGAAGTCGTTGCCCACGTCGTAGTGGTGACTGATCGCCTGCTTGTCGCGGCGCTTGCTGTGCCGGCCGCCGCTGCGGCCGCGCATCTCCTCGGCCGGCGGCCGCGGCGGCAGCGGCAGCGGTCCGGCAAGCCCCAGCAGGGAGCGGGCGGCGGCCCTGAGCCGGGGATCGCGTACGGCGTCCAGGAGGCTCCTGCTCTCCTCCCCGCGCTCCCACAGGAGGCCGGAGAGACTGTCCAGGAGCTCGTACAGATCACCCTCGACGTCGAGGTCGCCGGCCACCCACGCGCGGGCCAGGCCCAGTTCGCCGGGCTTCCAGATCATCCTCCGCAGGGCGCGGCGGTCCCGGACGATCAGGACCGGACCGCCCACCGGTCCCGCCTCGCTGCCGTCCCAGGCTCGCAGCCGGACCGGGAGCGGTCCGCCGAGCAGCTCCTCGGCGAGGGTCGTCAGCCGCGTCGCGGCGTCGGCCATGGTGCACACCTCCGTGATCTCGTGCCCCAGAAATGTTCGTCACCAAGGGAACACCGACCGTAGGTATTTCCACTCCCGCCGCAGCGCAATCCGTCGACGGAACACGCGAAGGGCCGTCCGCACCACGGATGGCGGACGGCCCTTCTACGGTCGAGCGGTGAGGTGCTTACGAGGCCTTGGCCTTCTCCTGCGCCGGGGCGGCCGGCGCGGGGGCGGGCTTGGCCGCCTCGTAGAACTCCTCGCGCGGCGTCTCGATGGCGCCGAGGGAGACGACCTCACGCTTGAGGAACATCGCGAGGGTCCAGTCGGCGAAGACGCGGATCTTGCGGTTCCAGGTCGGCATCGCCATGCCGTGGTAGCCACGGTGCATGTACCAGGCGAGACGGCCCTTGAGCTTGATCTTCACCTTGCCCATGACGATCATGGCGACGCCCTTGTGCAGACCGAGTCCGGCCACCGCGCCCTTGTTGGCGTGGCTGTACTCCTTCTGCGGGAAGCCGCGCATGCCGGCCACCACGTTGTCGCCGAGGACCTTGGCCTGGCGCAGGGCGTGCTGGGCGTTCGGCGGGCACCAGGCGTTCGGGTTGCCGGCCTTGCGGCCGACCATGTCCGGGACCTGGGCGTTGTCGCCGGCGGCCCACGCGTAGTCGAGGCCGTTGATCTGGAGCTTCTCGTTGCAGTCCACGTGGCCGCGGGGGCCGAGCGGCAGACCGAAGCGGGCGAGCGCCGGGTTCGGCTTCACGCCGGCGGTCCACACGATCGTGTTGGAGTCGACCTCGAGGCCGTTCTTCAGCACGACGTGGCCGTCGACGCAGGAGTCCATGGAGGTCTCGAGGTAGATCTCGATCCCGCGGCTCTCCAGGTGCTCCTTGCCGTACTGGCCGAGCTTGGGGCCGACCTCGGGAAGGATCTTGTCGGCCGCGTCGACCAGGACGAAGCGCATGTCCTCGCGCGACACGTTCTGGTAGTACTTCGCAGCGTCGCGGGCCAGGTCCTCGACCTCACCGATGGTCTCCGCGCCGGCGAAGCCGCCGCCCACGAAGACGAAGGTCAGCGCCTTGCGGCGGACCTCCTCGTCGGTGGTCGAGTCGGCCTTGTCGAGCTGCTCGAGGACGTGGTTGCGCAGGCCGATGGCCTCCTCGATGCCCTTCATGCCGATGCCCTGCTCGGCGAGGCCGGGGATCGGGAAGGTACGGGAGACGGCGCCCATCGCGATGACCAGGTAGTCGAAAGGCAGCTCGTACGCCTCGCCGACGAGCGGCGCGATCGTGGCGACCTTGCGGTCCTGGTCGATGGTGGTGACCCGGCCGGTGAGCACCTCGGCTCCGCGGACGACGCGTCGCAGCGGGACGACGACGTGGCGCGGCGAGATGCTGCCGGCGGCGGCTTCGGGGAGGAAGGGCTGGTAGGTCATGTACGACCGCGGGTCGACGACCGTGACGGTCGCCTCCGCGTAGCGCATCTTCTTGAGGATGCGCCGAGCTGCGTACAGGCCTACGTACCCGCCGCCTACTACGAGGATCCTGGGACGCTCCGTGGTGCTCATGGGATCGAGTATCCACCCCTCCGGAGGGGGGTGCTCGTGCGCCCCTTCACAAGGTCTCCGGGTACCTCTGCTACACTCCGCCGCCCACGTGATCCATGTCATGGTGCTGCAAAGGAACCGGGATGCAAGGGCGAACGTTGTTCACCCCTTGTGAACTGGTCCGGAGAGCCCCCGTTAACGCTGAACCACGGGACACGTTCACACGATGGAAACATCGAGCGAATCGGCCTCCGCGCCTGCGAAAGGGCCCTGAGGCGCCCCTCGGAGGGCCCGAAGACCCCCCTCAGACCCTCCTCGGGCGCCATCAGGGCCCTTTTCCTTGTGAAGAACTTCACGAACTTTCCCGACGGGATGTCGCCAGGAGGCCCGATAGACGCCCGCTATGCCACGGATAGGGCGATCCCATCGAGGATGTCGTGCTCGCTGACGACGACCTCGTGGGCTCCGACCCGCTCCACGATCTCCCGCAGGACCAGGGCCCCGGCGATGATCACGTCCACCCGGCCGGGGTGGATGACGGGGATCGCGGCCCGCTCGGCGTGGGTCGAGGCGAGCAGCCGCTCGGTGACCTCGGCGACCTGCGCGGCGGAGATCCGGGCGTGGTGGATCTTCTCGGAGTCGTACTCGGGGAGCCCGAGGGCGATCGCGGCGACCGTGGTGACGGAGCCGGCGAGCCCGACGAGGGTGCCGGCGGTGTCGATCGGCACGGTCTCGGCGGCCAGGTCGAGCGCCGCGCGGACGTCGGCGCGGATCGCGTCGGCCTCCTCGGCGGTCGGCGGGTCGTGCCGGACGTGCCGCTCGGTGAGCCGGACACATCCGATGTCGACGGAACGGGCCGCCTCGACGTGCTTGTTGCCGGTGACGAACTCGGTGGAGCCGCCCCCGATGTCCACGACGAGGTACGTCTCGTCGCCGTGCAGCTCGCCGGTGGCGCCCATGAAGGAGAACGCGGCCTCCTGGTCGCCGGTGATGACCTCGGGCTCGACCCCGAGGATCTCCACGACCCCGTTCACGAACTCCTCGCGGTTCTCGGCGTCGCGGGAGGCGGAGGTGGCGACGAAGCGGAGCCGCTCGGCGCCCAGCTCCCTGATGACATCGGCGTACTCGCGGCAGGCCGCGAAGGTGCGCTCCAGCGCCTCGGGGGCGAGCCGGCCCGTCCTGTCGACGCCCTGGCCGAGCCGGACGATCGTCATCCGCCGGTCCAGCTCGACGAGGTCGCCCGTATCCGGGTGGACGTCGGCGACGAGGAGGCGGATGGAGTTCGTACCGCAGTCGATTCCGGCGACCCGGGTCACTCGCCCTTCTCCTCTTCCTTCTCCGCGCACGGCGTGACGCAGGGGCCCTTCGCCCACCACTCCGGCAGCATCGCGAGGGCCTCGTCGCCGAACGGGTTCACGCCGGGGCCGGCCGCCAGCGAGTGGCCGACGAGGACGTGCAGGCACTTGACCCGGTCCGGCATGCCGCCGGCGCTCGGGAAGCCTTCGAGGACCTCGATGGCGTCACGGCGGCCGATGTAGTCCTCGTGCGCGGCCCGGTAGGCGGCGGCGAGCTCCGGGTCGGTGGCGAGCCGGGCCTGCATCTCCTTCATGACCCCGTTGGCCTCCAGGGTGCCGATGGCCGAGGCCGCCCGGGGGCAGGTCAGGTAGTACGTCGTCGGGAACGGGGTGCCGTCGGGAAGCCGGGGCGCGGTCTCGACGACGTCCGGGTTGCCGCACGGGCAGCGGTGCGCGATGGCGCGCAGGCCGCGCGGCGGCCGGCCGAGCTGCAGCTCGAAGGCGGCGATGTCCGCGTCGGAGGGCTCGGTGCGTTCGGTCTGCGGAGGGGGCGTTTCCATGTCTGCCTTGATTCAGGTCGTTACGGGCGGTCGGCGTGGTCGACGCCGTCCCAGAGGTTGTCGTACCAGGGGCGGTCCGCCGCGCCCTGGTCCGCGCGGGGCCGTTGCTCCGCGTCGGGGTCGTTCACGGTGAAGCCGGTCTCGCCGGGCAGCACGTAGTGCAGGTGCTCGCGGGCGAGGCGGCGGACGTAGGCCGGGTCCTGGAGGCGGGCCTTCTCGTCCCGCAGCTCCTCGACCCGGCGGGCGGCCTCGGCGGCCCTGCGCTCCTGCTCGGCGATCTCGCCCTGCTGGGAGACGTAGCTCCGCATCGGGTAGGCGAGCGCCACGACGAGGGAGCAGACGACGAGCGCGAGGAAGGCCGCGCGGCCGGTGAGCCGGGAGCGGCGGGCCTGGCGGCGGGTCTGGGAGCGGTAGACACGGGCGGCGGTCTGCTCGCCGAGCAGCCTGATCCGGGTCGCGGTCGAGAACCGGTCCCGGTCCTTCGCGGCCATGTCGTGTCGCCTCCCCTGTTCATGCGTACGTCCCCGCACACGGTACGGGACCGAGTACGGGGACGTACGGAAGCTGCCCTGGGGCTGGGTGTCAGCCCTTGATCAGGCCGCCTTGATCAGGCCGCCTTGATCAGGCCTTGAACCGCGGGAACGCGCTGCGGCCGGCGTAGACCGCGGCGTCGTCGAGGATCTCCTCGATGCGCAGCAGCTGGTTGTACTTGGCGACGCGGTCCGAGCGGGCCGGGGCGCCGGTCTTGATCTGACCGCAGTTCACGGCGACCGCGAGGTCGGCGATGGTGACGTCCTCGGTCTCGCCGGAGCGGTGGGACATCATGCACTTGAAGCCGTTGCGCTGGGCGAGCTCGACGGCGTCGAGGGTCTCGGTCAGCGAGCCGATCTGGTTGACCTTGACCAGGAGGGCGTTCGCGGAGCCCTCCTCGATGCCACGGGCCAGGCGCTCGGGGTTGGTGACGAACAGGTCGTCGCCGACGATCTGGACCTTGTCGCCGAGGCGCGAGGTGATGGTCTTCCAGCCGTCCCAGTCGTCCTCGTACAGCGGGTCCTCGATGGAGACCAGCGGGTACGCGGAGACCAGCTCGGCGTAGTAGTCGGTCATCTCGGCGGCCGAGCGGGACTTGCCCTCGAACTCGTACGAGCCGTCCTTGTAGAACTCGGACGCGGCGACGTCGAGCGCGAGCGCGACATCGGTGCCCGGGGCGTAGCCGGCCTCCTTGATGGCCTCGATGATGAGGTCGAGGGCGGCGCGGTTCGACTCGAGGTTCGGGGCGAAGCCGCCCTCGTCGCCGAGGCCGGTGGAGAGGCCCTTGCGCTTCAGGACGGCCTTGAGGGTGTGGTAGATCTCCGCACCCCAGCGAAGGGCCTCGGAGAAGGACTCCGCGCCGATCGGGGCGATCATGAACTCCTGGATGTCCACGTTGGAGTCGGCGTGCGACCCACCGTTGAGGATGTTCATCATCGGAACGGGCAGCAGGTGCGCGTTCGGGCCGCCGAGGTAGCGGAAGAGCGGGAGGTCGGAGGCCTCGGACGCGGCGTGCGCGACGGCGAGGGAGACGCCGAGGATGGCGTTGGCGCCGAGCGAGCCCTTGTTCTCCGTGGCGTCCAGGTCGAACATGGCCTGGTCGATCAGGCGCTGCTCGGTGGCGTCGTAGCCGACGAGTTCCGGGCCGATCTGCTCGATGACGGCGAGGACGGCCTTCTCGACACCCTTGCCCTGGTAGCGGTTGGGGTCACCGTCGCGAAGCTCGATGGCCTCGAACGCACCGGTGGAGGCGCCGGACGGAACAGCAGCACGGCCGGTGCTGCCGTCGTCGAGGCCGACCTCGACCTCGACCGTGGGGTTGCCTCGGGAGTCCAGGATTTCCCGGGCTACGACGACGTCGATGGACGGCACGAGCATCTCCTTCTGGGATGTGACGCTGGATGTGACGCAAGGTCGGTGCAGGGTCGCTTGGCCTTGCGACAAGAGCCTAACCGGCTCGGGGGCTCCGGCCAGCCGGGCGCCCGCCCCCTGGGACGAAAAAGGACCCAAGGGCATGCATCCCGGGACGAAGGCACCCGTATCTACTGGACGGTAACCGTGGGGGCCCGCAGACGGCCCTGGGCGGTGACCGTCGGGGACCCGTAAGACGGCGGAACCCCGGTCCGGCGCGCACGGGGGAGGGCGCGCCGGACCGGGGTGGTCACCGCGGGGAGGGTCGTGGGGGTCGCGCGAGCCGCCGGACTCACGCGGACCGCCCGGGCCTTACTTCAGGTGGAGCTGCTGGCCCGGGTAGATGAGGTCGGCGTTCTCGACGACGTCCTTGTTGAGCTCGAAGAGCTCGGCCCAGCCGCCGTCGACGCCCTGCTTCTGGGCGATGGTGCTGAGGGTGTCGCCGGCCGTGACCTTGTACTCGCCGTCACCCTTCTTGACCTTCTTGCCGGTCGGGGTGGTGACGGTCTTCTTGGCCGTGGTCTGCGGGGCGGCCTTCTGCGCGACCTTCGGCTGCGCGGCCTTCTGCGGGACCTGGCGCTGCTCGCTGCGGGTGGTCGGCTGCTCGGCCTTCCGCTCCGGCTGCGGGGCGCTCTCGGCGGCTCCGCCGGTGTAGGTGGCGCTGGAGAGGCCCACGCCACAGCTCGGCCAGGCACCCTTGCCCTGGCCCGCGAGGACCTTCTCGGCGATGGCGATCTGCTGGGACTTCGACGCCTGGTTGGCCGTCGAGGCGTAGGCGGTGCCGCCGTACGCGGCCCAGGTGGAGGCCGAGAACTGGAGGCCGCCGTAGTAGCCGTTGCCCGTGTTGATGGACCAGTTGCCGCCGGACTCGCACTGGGCGACGCGGTCCCACTCGGAGGCCGTGGCGGCCGAGGCGGTGCCCGCGGTCATCAGCGGGGCCGCGACGGCGACACCGGTGACGCCGACGAGCGTGGCGACCTGGGTGGCCTTGGAGGGACGGCGGTGTTTGCCCTTGCCGGAAAACAGCATGGAGATTCTCCTCACCGACGCCTGTGAGGTGAGCTGTCGGGTTCGGGCCGGAAAGTTGCCCGGCCGCGTGTCCTAGCACGCGGCTTCACCCCAAGCCGGTCGTCGGCCGTCTGTCTCAACGGCCGGGAACGGCACTTACCTTGGGTCCCCCACTCCTGCCTTCGGCGCTGACGCGACGACTGTTCCCATCGGCCGACGGCAGGATTCGGCGTTTCGGTCGACGGGGCCCGCGGTGGCGAGCGGTTAAGACCGTAGACACAGACCCACCGGAAGTTCAAAGAGGCGTATTGCGGAAATATCGCCCCTACCCGCCCTTCCAGGAGTGACGTTTGCGCAGGTGAGAGGTGGCGGAGGCAAAAGTTACGGTCAGGACACGCCAGTTGGAGTGAAGAGACCCATGTCTCACTTGCACAGAACCGGACATAGGCCCCTGAATCACTCGGCCGTCGCGGGCGAACCGATCGTCAGGTCGAGGCTCTGGCCAGGGAGGATGAGGTCCGGATCGACGCCTACCGTCTGCCGGTTGGCGTCATAGAGGGCGGTCCAGCCTCCGAGGAGTTCGTTCTCCTGCGCGATGTCGGACAGGCTGTCGCCCGGCTGCACGGTGTACGCGTCCGAAGTGCCCTGACTGTCCGTTGCGCCCGAATCCTTAGCGCCCTCGGTCGGCGTCGACACGAGAGGCGTTTCGGTCACCTTGCTCCCGGGCGAGGCATGTCTACCCGATTCAAGTGAAGTGTCCGCCTTGCCGGTTTCCTCCGGTGCGACCTCGCCCCGGTGCTTCCCGCTTCCGGGAGTGGCCGACGACGTGTCACCCTCCGGAGCGCCGGGCGTGACGGACGAACCGGGCGTACCGGACGCGTCAGGGGTGACCGGGGCGGTCGGGGTGCCCGGCGCGGTCGGCGCGCTCGGGTCCACGGCCGGGGTGGTCGAGTCGGTCGGCGCGGAGGGACTCACCGGCGTGGTGGGTACCCCGGGCGCGGTCGGCGAGACCGGCGTGGTCGACGTGGCGGGCGCGCTCGGAGTGACGGGAGCGGTCGGCGCGACGGTGCCCGTGGTCCCCTCCGTGGCCTCCTCGGCCCCGGTGGAGCCCGTGGAGGCCTCCGGAAGGCCCAGGGTCCTGTTCGACTCGACGACCGGCCCCGTGGGGACCTTCGGGACGGAGGCGGGGCCGGGGTCCACGCCGGGGGCCGTGCCGTCGTTGAGGAGACCGGCGATCGGCGCGCAGGTGGCCCACTCGGTGGAGCCCTTGGCGAGGGCCTTCTCGGCCACCGCGATCTGCTGGGCCCGGCTGGCCAGGTCGGCGCTGGGCGCGTACGCCAGGCCCCCGTGCCGCTCCCAGCTGTCCTGGGTGAACTGGAGCCCGCCGTACATGCCGTTGCCGAAGTTGGCGCTCCACTGGCCGCCGGACTCGCACTCGGCGACCCGGTCCCAGGTGGCCGCGTCGGCGGCGGAGGCGGATCCGGTGGCGAGCAGCGGCAGCGCCATGGCGGATCCGGTCACACCGGCGGCGACGACGATGGCGGGGGCCTGACGGGGGCGACGGTGTCGTCCGTTCCCGGAACGCATAGGAGCGCCTTTCGCGTGACGGCTGAGAGTGCGGCGAACGTAGCGGTATTCGAACGCTCGTCACAAGTCGATGGCCTCACGATCACGCGAAGATCACATTTCTGACACGCCGTCACTGTGCTGGAGCGGTACGGACGGGGTGAATCCCACCGGAAGCGTGCGCAATCCCCGCATGATGAGCCCCCCGCGCCACCGCAGTTCGGCCGGCTCGGCGGCAAGTCGCAGGTCCGGGAGGCGGGTCAGCAGGGTCGCCAGCGCCGTCTGTCCCTCGAGCCGGGCGAGCGGTGCTCCCAGGCAGTAGTGGATGCCGTGCCCGTACCCGAGGTGCTGGTTGTCGCGCCGGGCGAGGTCGAGGGTGTCCGGCCCTTCGAACCGCTCGGGGTCACGGTCGGCGGCGGCGAGCACCACGAGCACCGGGTCGCCCGCCGGGATCTCCTGTCCGCCGATGGTCAGCGGCTCGGTGGCGTACCGCCAGGTGGCCATCTCCACGGGCCCGTCGTACCGCAGCAGTTCCTCCACTCCCGTCTCCAGGAGCCCGGTCTCGCCCGCCGCGATCGAGGCCTGGAGCCGCTCGCGCTGCTCGGGGTGGCGCAGCAGCTGGTACATGCCGTTGCCGATGAGGTTCACGGTCGTCTCGAAGCCGGCGAACAGCAGGATGAAGGCCATGGCGGCGGCCTCGTTCTCGGTGAGGTGCTCGCCGTGGTCCGAGGCCTTGATGAGCCCGGAGATCAGGTCGTCGCCGGGATCGATCCGCTTCCGGTGGATCAGCTCGGCGAGGTAGCCGCGCATCTTCTTCACCGACCGGGCGACCCCGCCCCGGGGCCCGCCGCCGTGCCGGATCATCATCCCGGCCCAGTCCCGGAAGTCGTCCTGGTCCTCCTCGGGCACGCCGAGCAGGTCGCAGATGGCGTAGATGGGCAGCGGGAAGGCGAACTCGTGGATGAGGTCGGCGCTCCCCCTCTCCACGAAGGAGTCGATGAGCCGGTCGGTCAGCTCCTGCACCCGCGGGGTGAACTCGGCGACCCGGCGCGGGGTGAAGGCCTTCGAGACGAGGCGCCGCAGCCGGGTGTGGTCGGGCGGGTCGATGTTGAGCAGATGGGTCATCAGCTCGGCCTTGCGCTCGCCCGGAATGCCCGTCTTGCCCTTCGCGAGCGGGGACTCCGCGTGGTGCGCCGGGTTCTTCGACAGCCGCTGGTCGGCCAGGGCCTGCCGGGCGTCGCCGTAGCGGGTCACGAGCCAGGCCTCGACGCCGCTCGGCAGGGTCGTCCGGTGCACGGGCGCGTGCTCCCGCAGCCAGGCGTACGCGGGGTACGGATCGGCGGCGAACTCCCAGGTGAAGAGCTCGGGGGCGGGCGAGGGGGCGGGGCGGGGGCCGGGGGTGGTGCTCACCCTCCGACCGTACAGGGCGGCTCCGGCGGTGAGGTCTGTGAAGATCCCGTGATCACGAGGGGATGCCGTGCCCTAGATTCGTGTCGGTGGATCCTCAGATGCTCAGAAGCACGTTCGCGGTCGTCGAGAGACGGGCCGAACACGCCGTCACCTTCTTCTACTCGCATCTTTTCTGGAACAACCCGGCCCTGCGCGAGCTGTTCCCCGAGGACATGCGGCCCCAGCGGGACCGTCTCTTCGCCGCGCTCACCCACGTCGTGACCCATCTGGAGACGCCGGGGCTCACGGAGTACCTGGGGCGCCTCGGCCGTGACCACCGCAAGTTCCTCGCCTCCCCCGCGCTCTACGCCGCCGTCGGGTCGAGCCTGCTCGCCGCGTTCGCGCACGCCGCCGGATCCGCCTGGACGCCGGACGCCGAGAAGGCGTGGACGGAGGCGTACGGACGGGTCGCCGACCTGATGCTGGCGGGCGCCGACGAGGCGGCCGCGGCCGGGGAGCCGGCCTGGTGGGACGCGGACGTCGTCCGGCACGAACGGTTCGGCGAGGACCTGGCCGTCCTCACCCTGCGGCCCCGGCAGCCCCTGCCGTACCTCCCCGGCCAGTACGTCAGCGTCAGCTCGCTGCGCGTCCCGCGCGTCTGGCGGACGTACTCCCTCGCGGACGCGCCCCGCCCCGACGGCACCGTGGAGCTGCACGTGAGCCGGATCAGGGGCGGCGCGATGAGCACGGCGCTCGTCGACGAGACGGGCCCTGGCGAGACCCTGCGGCTCAGCGCGCCCGGCGGCGGCCTCACCGCGTGCACGGAACCCGGCGGTCTCCGTACGTACATATGCGCCGGTACGGGCTGGGCCCCGGTGCGGGCGCTGCTCGCGGCGGCGGCGGAGGCCGAGCCGGAGCTGAAGGGCCGGCTGTTCGTCGTGGCCCGCGCGAAGGAGTACCTGTACGGGCGGCGGGACGCCGAGCACCTGAGGGAACGGCTCCCGGGGCTGAGCGTCACCTACATCACGTCGGCGCCCGGACATCCCAAGGACCAGGCGACCGAGCGGCTGCTCCAGTCGCTGCGGGCCTGTGTCCACTGGGCCGCGCACGACGTGTACCTCGCCGGGCCGCCCGGCTTCCTGACGGAGGTCGCCGAGACGCTCGTGGAGCTCGGCACCGAGGCGGCCAGGATCCACCACGACACGCTGCCGCCGGTGGGCCGCTTCACCGTCCGCCCGAGCACCGCGGCCGAACGCCTCCTGGGCCCCCCGTCCACGCCCTGGCACGACCCGGAGGCCCGCGCACCGCGCGAACTCTGAGCCGGCCGTCGCCGCGGGCCTCCCAGGCCTGGGGCCTGTCCGCGCCGCGAGCCAGGCGGGACTTTCCCCCTAGGGGGTGTCTTGTCGATCAGGCCGGATCAGGGAGCGGCGTCTGGTGCCGTGCATCGCAAGGCGGAGGAGGGAGGCAACGCGGAGCGTTGTGGACCGACGACAACGCGGCGAGGTGCGGTGCCAGACGCCGCGAGCCCGGCCTGATCGGCAAGACACCCCCTAGAGGCCCTCCGCCGCGCGGATCGCGTCCCGGTACGTCCTGGCCGCCGCGCGCAGGGCCGCCTCCGGGTCCACGCCCGACGCCTCCGCCCGGGCGGCGAGCGCGAGGAGCTCGTACCCGACGCCCTCGCCCTTCGGCAGCGGTACGTCGAGGCCGGCCGTCCGTACGCGGCCCGCGAGCTTCGTCGCGAGCGCGAGGCCCGGCTGTCCCAGCGGCACGCCGTCGGTGACGGACTCCCGCTGCTTCTCGATCGCCTTGGTCCGCAGCCAGTGCGCCCGGACCTCCTCCGGGGTCTCCGCGGTCTCGTCGCCGAAGACGTGCGGGTGCCGGAGGATCAGCTTCTCGACGAGGGTCCCCGCGACGTCGTCCACGGAGAAGGGCTCCTCCGGGTCCTCCTCGGCGATCCGGGCGTGGAAGACGACCTGCAGGAGCACGTCCCCGAGTTCCTCGCGCAGCTCGTCCCGGTCGCCGTCCTCGATCGCCTCGACGAGTTCGTACGCCTCCTCGATGCCGTACTTGGTGAGCCCCTTGTGGGTCTGCCGCGAGGACCACGGGCACTCGCGGCGGATGCGGTCCATGATCTGCACGACGTCGAGGAGCCGGGCGCCGGGCAGGTCGTACGAGCCGGGCAGCAGTTCGAGGTCGGGCATGGAGAAGCGGCCGGAGCCGGCGAGCCGGGCGAGGCCGTCGGTCAGCGCCCGGTCGCCCTCGCCGGAGGGGAGCAGCAGCACGGTCCGGCCGCCGGCGCACGCCTCGACGAGTTCCTCGGCGGTGGGCCTGAGGTGCTCGACGGCGACCCCGGCCTCCCGCAGGTACGGCAGCTGGGGGTGGTGCTCGTCGGGGCAGAGCACCCGGTCCGCGGCGTGCAGCGCCTGCCACGCGGGCCAGGACAGGAGTCCGGGGGCCACGCGGTGGCTGGCGGTGAGCAGGACGATGCGGCCGGGGCTCTCAGAGGTCACCCCTCGAACTTACCCGCCCTCAGGCACCGGCCGGGAGGGCCCCCGGGTCCTGGCTGATCCGGCGCAGCCAGGGCGCGGTGGTGGCGGAGAGCCGGACCTGGGCGTCGTCCCAGGCGCCGTAGCGCGGGTTGACGTCGATGGCGAGGGCCTTGGACGCGGCGGAGAAGACGTCCGTGAGCTTCTTCTGGCCCTCGGGGGTGTCCGTGACGCCGAGCTTGGCGGCGATCTTGTTCATGAGGACGTTGCGGCGGACGACCTCGTCGATCTGGCCGGGGGCCACGCCCTGCTCCTGGAGGAGGACGGTGGCGAGCCGGTCCTCGCCGCCGCTCTCGCGGACGAACGCGGTCCTGGTCTGCTGGAGCTCGGCGCGGGTGACGGTGACGCCGTTGTCCGCGGCGACCTTGTCGACGACCCGGTCGAAGATCATGACGTTGAGCTTGCGGCGGGACAGGTCGCCGGTGGCCTGGACGAGCTGGGCGGCCTGCGGGGAACGTTCCTGCGCGGCGCGGACGTCCTTCACCTGGGCCTGGAGGCTGGAGACGTCGATCCGTTCACCGCCGACGACGGCCGCCGCTCCTGGGTGGGCGTCACTGCCGCAGGCGGTGAGCAGCGGGGCCGCGGCGAGGAGCGCGGCGGAGACGGTGAGCGCGGTGCGGCGGTGCAAAGGAGCCTCCCGGGCGGTCGTGCGTCAGTGGAACGACCTTGCGGTGATCGATGGTAGGGAGTCGCCGGGGCCGGAGCCACTACTTCGGTGCGACTGTTTCCCACAACGACTCACCGGCACCCCGGGTGTCGGCCCGTACCTGCCCTGTCTCGGGCCTCTCCTGTGTCTCCTTCACCGGGGACTCGTGTGTCTCCTTCACCAGGTAGTGGGGCCGTCGCTTGACCTCGTAGTAGATGCGGCCGACGTACTCGCCGATCAGTCCGACCATCACCATCTGGACGCCGGCGAGGGCGGTGACGGCGACGAGCAGGGTGACGTAGCCGGGGGTGTCGACGCCGTTGGCGAGGGCGTCGACGACGATCCAGGCCGCGTAGCCGAGGGCGACGAGGACGAGGAGGAGGCCGAGGTGGACGGCGGCCCGCAGCGGCTTGTTGTTGAAGGAGAGGAGGCCGTCGAGGCCGTAGTTGAGGAGCTTGCCGAAGGTCCACGTGGAGCGGCCCTGCTCGCGGACGGCGTTCTCGTAGGAGAACGTCGTGGTGCGGAAGCCGACCCAGGAGAAGAGGCCCTTGGAGAAGCGGTTGTACTCGCCGAGGCCGAGGACCGCGTCGACGGTACGGCGGGACAGGAGCCGGAAGTCGCCGACGCCGTCGACGAGCTCGACGTCGACGAGCCGGTTGATCGCCCGGTAGTAGAGGCGGGCGGTGAGGGTACGGGTGACGCGGTCGCCCTCGCGGGTGCGGCGGGCGACGACCTGGTCGTACCCCTCGGCGTGCAGCGCGACCATGCGGTGCACGAGCTCCGGCGGGTGCTGGAGGTCGGCGTCCATGATCACGACGGCGTCACCGGCGGCGTTGCGGAGTCCGGCCAGCATCGCCGCCTCCTTGCCGAAGTTACGGCTGAAGGAGACGTAGCGGACGTGGCGCGGGTCGCGCGCGGCGAGCTCCTGGAGGAGCGGGAGGGTCCCGTCCCGGCTTCCGTCGTCCACGTAGACGATCTCGAACTCGCCGTCGAGCCGGGCGAGTTCGGTGGTCACGCGGTCGTGGAAACGGGCGAGGACGTCCTCCTCGTTGAAGCACGGGACGACGATCGATAGCAGCACGCGGACCACGACAACGGAGCGCGGTGACCCGGCCGGTCCACGGGGATGACCGTCAGGCGACCATCGCGTGAACGGGTCGGCCGTGCCCGGTTCCTCCCCGCCGTTCGCTGGCATATTCGAGCCGTCATGCCGAACACCACGCGCTCCTGCCTCCTCTCCGCCCTCCTCGCCGTGGCGGCCGTCTGCGGTGGGGACGCCGCCGCCCGGGTCTTCCCCTTCGGGCCGCGCCACCGGGCCGTCAACGACCTCGCGAACCAGTTCGTCCCGTTCCACACGCACCTGTGGGACCTGCTGCGCGGCCGGGCGGACGGCGGGCTCCTGCTCGACTGGCGGGCGGGCTGGGGCACGAGCTTCCTCCCCGACTACGGCACCTATCTGTCGAGCCCCTTCGCCCCGCTGGTCGCGCTCCTTCCGCGCGGGGACATCGAGTACGCGGTGTACGCGGTCACCGTCCTGAAGACGGCGGCCGCGGCGGTGGCCATGACGTTCCTGCTGCGCCGGCTCGGGGGTGTCGCGGGCCCGACACGAGCGGCGGGCCACCCCCTGGGTCGCGGGGCCTGGTGGTGGGCGACGGTCCTGGGCGCCTCGTACGCGCTGTGCGGCTGGTCGCTCGCGGAGGGCACGTACAACCCGATGTGGCTGGACGGCCTGATCGCCTTCCCGCTGCTCTGCCTGGTCGGCGAGTGGGTACGGGAGGGCCGGCGGCCGCTCCTCGGGCCGCTGGTGGTCGCGGTCTGCTGGGTCGCGAACTTCTATACGGCGTACATGGCGATGCTCGGCGCCGCCCTGGTCCTCCTCGTGCGCCTGGCGGTGACGGACTCCTTCCGGGTACGGACCCTGCTGCGGGCGGCGGTGACGGCGGGCATCGGGATGGGCCTCGCCGCTCCCGTCCTCGTCCCCGTGTTCCTCGGCTCCCGGTACGCCCACCCGGGCCTGGTCCGGGAGTTCGCCCCGGCGCCCGCCACGGACCTGCTCGCCCGGCTGCTCCCGGTGACGTACAGCTTCGCGACCCCGGCGGCCTTCGTCTGCACGGCGGTACTGCTGCTCGTGGGGACGCTGCTCTTCCGCCGGGACGTGCCGGGCCGGGAGCGCTGGCTGTGGGCGGGTCTGTGCGGGGCGGTCGTCGCCTCGATGCAGTGGGGCCCGACGCACCTCCTCTGGCACGCGTTCGCGACGCCGAACGGCAGCCCGTACCGGCAGACGTTCGTCCTCTCCGGTGTCCTCGTCATCGCCGCCTGGACGGGCCTCACCCACGGGCCCCCGGACCGCCGGTCGCTGCTCGGCGGCACCGCGGTCGTCGTGGCCCTGGCGGCGGGGGCACTGGCCAGCCCCTTCCTCACCGGCTGGGCGCTGCTGTTCACGGGCGCGGGCCTCGCGGCGGTCGCGGGCGCGCTGCTGCTCCCGGCGCGCCGGCGGTACGGGGTGCTCGGCGCGCTCCTGGTGGTCGGGACGCTGCTCGGCCAGTCGGCGGCGACGACCGCGTACGCGGACCGGGAGCGGCTCGCCCGGCTCGACGACTATCCGCCGCTCGGCGCGGAGCAGGAGCGGCGGGCGGGCGCACTCGCCGCGGCGGACGGCTGGCCCGCGTACCGCACGGACGCGGGGCTGCCCCGGGTCGCGGGCAACGATCCGCTGCTGCTCGGCGGCCAGGGCGCCGCGTACTACTCCAGCCACACCCCGGCGGTCCTGACGCAGACGCTGACCGCGCTCGGCGGCGGCTGGACCTCGCGGGGCCGGAACCTGCTGAGCCTGGACAACCCGGTGACGGACGCGCTGTTCGGGGTGGGGGCACGGTGGCGGGACGGCACGGTCGTCCGTACGGAGACGTATCTGCCGCTCGTGACGGTACGGCCCCCCGGCCCTGCCCCGGTCTACGGCCCGTCGCCCTTCCGCAACCAGGAACTCCTCCTCGGCGCGCGGGTGTACGGGGCTCCGCGCGCGGGCGCCTGCCCTGTCGGCACCGAGGTCTTCCTGTGGGCGCCGGACACGACGGGCACGGCCAGCCTCGGCGGCCGTGAGACCCGGCTGCTCGGCGGGCAGCCGAAACGGCGGGCGGCCCTGATGTCCCTCGGCACGCAGCCCGGCCCCGGCGTGAAGCCAGTCCTCCCGGGCCCCGGCGAGCTCGGCTGCCTGGACCACGACCGGCTGCGCACGGCGGTCGCGGCCCTCCGTGCCCGTGCGGCGACCTCGGTCCACGTCACCCCGGACGGCATACGGGCCGACCTCCCGCCCGGCGTGACGGGCACGGCGGTCGTGGCGGCCCCCCGGATCGCGGGCTGGCACTGCGAGGGCGCCCGGGCGACCTCGTACGGCGGACTCCTCGCGATCGACGTCCGCCCCGGCGGCACGGTCCTCGACTGCGCCTTCCGCCCCCCGGGCCTCCGGGCCGGTCTGGCGGCGGGGGCGACGGCGGCGCTGCTGCTCCTCGGCCGGGTCCTGGCGGTGAGGAGGGGCGCCTTGGCGGGCCGCCGGGGGTGACGCCGGGGCCTACCCGGCCGAGGGGCGCCCTGGCGGCCCGCCGGGGGTGACGCCGGGGCCTACCCGGCCGAGGGGCGCCCTGGCGGCCCGCCGGGGGTGACGCCGGGGCCTGCCCGGCGTCACACGGTGGGTGTGTGCCGCTCCCAGCGGATCTCGCCGTCCTCCACGGCGTCCGTCGGGGTGAGGCCGGCCGCGCGGGCGACGGCGGCGGAGGCCGGGTGGTCCGGGTGGACGTGCGCGACGAGGGTGCGGACGCCGTGGGCCCTCAGCAGTCCGGCGAGGCCCTCGGCCGCCTCCCGGGCGATCCCCCGCCCCTGCCAGTCCGTGCCGATCACCCAGGCGACCTCCGCGACCCGGCCGCCGTCGGTGACCGTGGCCTGCACGGTCCCGGTCAGCCGGTCCTCGGCACGGAGCCGGACGACCCAGTTCGCCCAGACCGTGGCCGGGTCCGGCGAACCGGCGACCAGCCGCTCGTACCGCGCGCGCAGTGCGGGCGCGGGGAGCGGGGCGCCGCCGATGAAGGTGTGCAGGGCGGGGTCGGCGAGGACCCCCGCCATCTCCTCGGCGTGCGCGACGGCGAGCGGCACGAGGTCGAGCCGGGCGGTCCGTACGGACGCGGCGGGGAGGGGCGCTGTCACGCGCACATCCTGGCACCCGGGTGCCGCGGGACCGACGGTCAGGCGCCTGCCAGTTCGGCGTTCGCGCGCTCGGTGATCAGGGTCAGCACGCGGCCCGCGACGGCGAGGTCCTCGGCCGGGATGCCGGCGTACAACCGGGCGGAGGTCCGGGCGGATTCGGCGCTGGTGCTCTCGTGCAGCTCCTGTCCCGCGGCCGTGAACCGGAGCCGGGAGGTCTCCGGGTCGGTCTCCGTGAGCCCGGCGGCCGTCAGTTCGTCGATCACGCCGTGCACGTGCGACGCGTCGCACTTGAGGGAGCCGGTGACGTCGGCGACGAGTTCGTCCCGGCCGGCGGAGCCGCCGGCGCGCACGACGGCCTGGAGCGTCACGCTCTGCTCGAACGTGACGCCGTGGCGGGTCAGGACACGCTCCAGGAGGGCGCGGGCCGCGTAGTGCGCCAGGGCTATGACCCGGCCGTTGGTCGCGGGCGGGGCCGGGGTCGCGGTGGTGGGTGCGGTGGTCGTCATGACTGCTCCTCGTCGTTCTCGGTGTGCGGATCAAGAGGTGCGTCGAGCAAGGTCGCGAGGTCGCGGGTGAACTGCCGGGCGCGCGGACCGTCCCGTCCCCCGAGCGGCTCCAGGAACTGGTCGATGAGGCCCTGGACCACCCTGATCGCACGGCGTGTGACGTCGCGTCCCTCGTCGGTGAGCGACAGCTGCATGGCGCGCGGGTCGTCCGGGTCACGGGTACGGGCGACCAGGCCGGCCGCCTCAAGGGCGCGGGCCAGCTTGGAGACGTACAGCGCTTCGAGGCCCGTGTGGTCGGCGAGCCGGCGCTGGCTGGGCCGAAGGCCCGAGCGCGCCATGCCGTACAGCGACGCCATCAGCGCGTACTGGGCGTGCGTCAGGCCCAGCGGCGCGACCGCCCGGTCGACGGCCACCCGCCACTTCATCGACAGGCGCCAGACCAGGAATCCCGCCGTGGCTCTCTCCGTTGCTTCACTCACGCGAGATACCGTACATGGCTACCATAGCCATGGCTACTATCTTCCTCGGAATTTTCCCGGCCCGGGTCGCAACCTCGGGCGGTGACGCACGTCTGGTGGGTTGAAGGCGCCCTTCAGACCGTGTCCCCTTCCCACTTCCTCTTCCTCGGGAGAACCCATGTCCAGCCACGCCAAGCGGAACCTCCGCCCCCGACCCCGGGTCCTGGGCGTCGTCGCCGGTGTCGCGCTGCTCCTCGGCGGCGGCTTCGCCGCGCAGGCCGCCGCCGACTCCGACTCCACACCCAGGCCCGCCCCGGCCGCGCCCCAGGCGGAGGCCGCCGACGCGGCACCGGCCGCCGCACCCGCCCCGGCGCCCGCGCCGAAGGTCGTCGACGCGGGCAGGCCGACCGCCGCGCCGGCGCCCGCGCCCTCCCCGGCCAAGCCGAGCGCCGCCCCGGCGCCCGCGCCCGCCAAGCCCACCGCGGCCCCCGCGCCCGCGCCCGCCCATCCGACCGCCGCCCCGGCGCCGGCTGCCGCCCCCGCGCCGGCCGGCGCGCCCGCCGCCCGGCCCGTACCGGCGCCCGCGCCGGCCGAGGCCACGCCCCGGGTGATCGCGCCCGGAACCGGCGTCGGGAAGTAGCACCACGGAGACGCGGCCGGGCCGGCTTCCCCCGCCGGCCCGGCCGCGCCTCCCGCGACGAGTGAGGACCGCGCAGTTGTCGTACGCCCTACCCGCCATCGCACCGCCGCCCCTGTGGTCCCGGTTGCTCGCCCGCCTGTCCTCACGGACCGGGGGCGCGCCGGCACGGGAGCGCCATCCGCGGACCGTCGGCCCGTCCCACGGGCACGAACCGCCGCCCACGCTCACCGAGCTGTACCGGGCGCGGCGGCTCGACATGGTGCGGCTCGCGCTCTTCCTCGTCGACGACCTCCCCACCGCGGAGGACGTCGTCCAGGACGCGTTCGCCGCCGTGTGCCGGACGTACGGCACCTCGCTCCGCGGGCTCCAGGACCCGGGCGCCTATCTGCACACCGCCGTGGCCAACGCGGCCCGTTCCGTCCTGCGAAGGCGCCGCACCGCGCGCGCGTACACCCCGCCGCACCCCGGCGCCGGGGCGCCCGTCGACGAGGGTCTGCTGCTCGCCGAGGAACACCGGCACGTCCTCGACGCGCTCGCGGGGCTGACCCGGCGCCAGCGCGAGGTGCTCGTGCTGCGCTACTGGTCGGAGCTGACCGAGGCCCAGATCGCCGAGACGCTCGGGCTCTCGCGCGGCACGGTGAAGTCCACCGCGAGCCGCGCCCTCGACGCCCTGGAGAAGAAGCTGGAGGCGGGCCGATGAGACCGCGTGCCGAGGACTCCGCGTCCACCACCGAGGACCGGCTGCGCGCCGCGTTCGCCGCCCGCGCCGCCCTCGTGACCTACCGCGACCTGCGCCCCGGCGTGCCGCCCGAGGGGCGTGAACGGGGGCTGCGCCACATGCGCGGCCTCGCCTTCGCGGCGCTCGGCGGGGCCGTCGCGGCGGCCGCCGCGTATCTGTTCGTCCTGGCGCCCGGCGGGCCGGCCGACCCGGTTCCGGTGCCCCCCGCCCGCGGTCCGGGCGTCAGCAGGCCGACGGCACCGCCCACCCCGCAGCCGGCCCCGTCCGTGGCGCATCCCGAACCCTCGGCGCCGGGGGCCCTGGGGCAGCCGTGACCCCTCTTACGCGCAAGGGCCGGAACCCCCGGGGAGGGGTTCCGGCCCTTTGAAGCGGTCGCGGCGCGCGACTACTTCGCGGCGACCTCTTCGAGGCAGAGCACGAACTTGTCCGAGTTCAGCTGCTGCGCGAGCGCGGAGAGCTCGGCGCCGCACTGGTTCACGTCGAAGGTGCCGTCGATGACCTTGACGACCTTGAACAGGTCGGGCTTCCCGGAGGAGCAGTCCGTGGTGTCGACCTTGGGGTCGTTGTCGGGGCCCGTCACGGTGACGCACTCGCCGGCCTGGGCGTGCACGGGGGCGTCTCCGGTGAGGTGCGGGAGGCCGAACTTCACGGCGAGGGCGACGATGATCGCGACGACGACTCCACCGACCTTCTTGAGGAGGCGGCCGCCCTTCTTCGCGGGGGCGGCGGGCTGCTCGGGCGCGGCGGGCTGCTCGGGGGCGGGGGGCGCGGAGGGCGTCGTCATGAGAGGTTCCTTGTGAGCGCGGACATGATCAGACGCGAACGTTACATGTGCCAAAAGAGGCAAAAAGGATCACGAAGATCCACTCCCCGATCATTTGCCGAGTCGTGATCCTGTCGTCATGTCAGGCGCGCGGCCCCAGCTGACGTTGGTGGTCGAGCACCCGCCGCAAGTCGACCGGAAGCGGGTGATACGGGCCGTACGCGCGCTCCGCGTCGAACAGCAGCCGCTGGAGCTGGTCCTGCCCCGCCGCGTGCTCCCCCGCCGCCACGAGCAGCAGCCCGATCCGCTGCCGGATGTCGAAGGCACGGGCGAGATCCCTCTCGTAGTACGGCAGGACCGCGCGGAACTCCGCGAGGGCGGCGGCCGTCTCCCCCAGCTGCTCCAGGCAGAGGGCCGCGTCGTAGCGGAACTGCAGGGCCCCCGGATCGGCCGGGCCCGCCTCCGCGTCGCGGTCGGCCGCGAGCCGGCGCAACTCCGGCAGGGCGCGCCGGTACTGACCGTCGTCCATCAGCGTCGACGCGTACTGCTTGCGCAGGATGTGGACGACCGGCGAACGCTCGCCGTGTTCGGCCGCGGCGGCGGGCAGGATGCCGCCGAGGATGTCCACGGCCTGGGTGAGCGAGCCCTCCCCGAGCAGCCGCTTGACCTCGTCGACGGCGGCGGCGACATCGGTACGGGCGGCCGGAGGAGCCGGCACCGGGACGGGGCCGGGAGCGGGAGCGAGGACGGGAGCAGTGGGGACGGCGGCCTGCGGGTGCGCCGCCGGGCGGTCCGGCCAGGGCGCGTGCGGGCGGAGGAACGGCCGGGTCGGGTCCATCGGTCCCGCCGGGGCCCCGCGCGCGGGGAGCAGCGGCAGGAGGTGCTCGTACACCTCGTGCGCGCCGGACGGCCGCTCCCGCGGGTCCTTGGCGAGGAGCCGCAGCACCAGCGATTCAAGGGCCTCGGGCACCTCGGGCCGCAGCTGCCGGAGCGGTACGGGAGGCTCGTACAGATGCCGGTGGAGGACTCCGAGCGCGGTGGACCCGGCGAACGGCACGTTGCCGCTGAGGAGTTCGTGGAGCAGGACACCCAGCGCGTACAGGTCGGTGGACGGGCCGACGGCGCCGCCCATGGCCTGCTCGGGCGCCATGTACGAGGGGCTGCCGATGGGCGAACCGGTGTGGGTGAGCCGGGTGGTGTCCGAGTCGAGGACGGAGGCGACGCCCAGGTCGAGGACGACGACCGAGCCGTCCGGGCGGACCATCACGTTCCGCGGCTTGAGGTCGCGGTGCACGATCGGTACGGCGTGGACGGCGGCGAGCACCGCGCACAGTTGCGCGGCGACGGAGACCGCCCACGGCCAGGGGTACGGGTCGTGCTCGGCGAGGTGGTCGGCGAGGTCCGCGCCCTCCACGTACTGCATGACGAGATACAGGTCGTCGCCCTCGCTGCCGGCGTCGTGCACGGTGACGAGCCCCGGGTGGTCGACGTGCGCGGTCACCCGGCACTCCCGCACGAAGCGGCGCCGCAGTTCCTCGGCGGCGGTCGCGGGGCCGGTCATGGTGGCCGGCCGGAGCAGCTTCACCGCGACCCGGCGGTCCAGCCTTCCGTCGTACGCCGTCCAGACCTGGCCCATGCCGCCCTGGCCGATGACGGTGGCGAGCTCGTAACGCCCGCCGATGACACGTCCGTTCACGGCCGCTCGTCGCCCTCTCTGTGGGTGCGCAGGAGGTCGCTCAGCTCGTCGAGCTCGGCGCGGACCTGGTCGATGCGGGGCGCGACGGGCGGCTGGGGCGGCGGCACGTGGCCGATCGGCTGGTACGGGTACGGCTGACGCACGGTCGGCCGGAGGGACGGCGGCTGCGGGGACGGCGGCCGCGCCGGGGGCGGCGGGACCATGATCAGGACCGGCGCGGGCTGGTGGTGGCGGATGTCGACGACCAGGAAGTAGCAGGTCACGACCGCCATCTGGACGAGCAGGACCACCATGCCCGCGGTGTTCATCCAGGTGTCGGCGAACCGCTGCTCCAGCGGCACCACACAGGCGATGTTGAACACCAGATGGGCCCAGAAGAGCGCCCAGTCACGGCCGGAGCGCCGCATGATCGCGATCCGGAGCATCGCCACCCACGCGAGGAAGCCCAGGGACAGGACGACCAGGACCGTGATGAGCACACGGACGGTGATCGTGGCCGCCGACGGGCCGGTGGCCCGGGCCGGCGGGGGTGTGGGCACCTGACCGTACATACGACGCTCCCCCAGACGGATGATCCGGCTAAGAGAGTAAGACGCTCCCGGCCCCCGCTCCACGCCCGTGCCGTCAGCCGGGTTCCACGCTTCCGTCGGCGAGGCCGTCGTACAGGCCCTGCACCAGCTGTTCGCCCAGGCGGGCGGCGAGCCGCAGGGCCTCCTCGAACTCGGCGAGGGACTTGAAGTGGGCACCGTGGCGGCGCTGGTCGGCGAGGGGCAGCCGGGGCAGCTGGAGGCGGCGCACGTCGAGCCGGGTCGCGGTCGAGGCGAAGCTGCTGGCCTGCCGGTTGTTGGCGGTGCCGCGCAGGAAGCCGGCGAGGAACCAGGGGTCGAGGGCGGCCGGATCGGGCCGGAGCAGCTGGAGGTTGCGGCCGAGGGCGGCGCCCGCGGTCGCCGCGTCCACGACCCGGGTCACGGAGCCGCCGCCGAGGACGGGGACGACGACGTCCCCCTCGGCGACGAGTACGGGCTCCTCGGCCGGGCCGCCGCCGGGAAGGGTGCCGGAGGGGGCGCCGCCCGACAGGACGTCGTGCTCGGTGAGGACGGGGACGTCGCCGCCGCCCTCGGGCACCGTGCCGGAGCCGCCGGTGCGGAGCTGGAGGGCGCCGGTGCGGGCCAGTTCGCCGACGGTCGTGAGGGGGCGGGGCCCGGAGCGCGCGGGGACGGGGGTGGGGGCGAGGCCCCTGGTGCGGCGCAGCGTCTCGTCCAGGCGCTCGCGGACCGTGGCGAGTTCGGGGGCGGTGCCGCCGGCGGCGGGGGCCGTGAGGTAGCGGGCGGGGGCGAGGTCGACCTCGTCGTCGAGGAGTTCGATGACGGGGACGGCGCGGGCCACGGACTCCTCGCCGCCCCGCCCCGCCCAGGCGTCGAGGACCGTGTTCCTGAGGGTGGGCCAGGGCAGTTTGTCGCGGCCGGCGTCCGGGACGAGCCCGGCGGTGTCCACGAACAGGGTCTCCGCCGGGGGCCGCTGGTCCCCGCCGGGCCGGACGAGGACCCAGAGGTGGAGCGGGATGCCGTACGGGGGCGCGGCGCCGGCCGGGAGGGCGACCACGGCGCGGAGCGCGCCGCGGCGCAGGAGGTCGGCGCGGATCCGGCGGCCGGAGCGGCGGGAGGCGACGGCGGGCGGCATGAGGAGGACCGCGGTCCCGCCGTCACGGAGCCGGGCGAGGGCGTGCTGCACCCAGGCCAGTTCGGACTCCGTACGGGCCGGGAAGCCGTACTCCCAGCGCGGGTCGTAGGCGAGTTCGTCGTGGCCCCAGGTCCGCTCGTTGAACGGCGGGTGGCACAGGACCGCGTCGGCGGCCAGGCGGGGGAAGGCGTCGGCGCGGAGGGTGTCGGCGGTGGCGGAGCGGATGTCGGCGTCACCGTGGAGGGCGAGCCGCAGGGCGGTGAGGGCGGCCAGGTCGGGGTCCGTGTCCTGGGCGTAGAGCGCGGTGGGACGCGGGACGGCGCGCAGCAGGCCGCCGGTGCCGGAGGCCGGGTCGACGACGGTGGCGAGGGGGCGGCCGTCGGGGGCCGCGGCGGCGGCCAGCTCGGCCATGAGCTCGGCGAGCGGGGGCGGGGTGAGCGTGTACTGGCGGGGGTTGGCGTCCAGGTGACGGCCGAGGAGGAACTCGAAGGTCTGGCGTGCGCCGCCCAGCTCGGCCGAGAGCTCGGCCGCGGCACGGAGCAGGGGGACGGCGGGGGCGGTCTCGGCGGCGGTGGGGGTGCGGACGGCCCGCGGCAGACCGAAGCGGCCGGTGAGGACCTCTTCGAGGGCCTCCGACAGGACGCCGGCGAGCCGGTCGTCGGGAAGGGCGGCGAGCGCGACCCAGGCGCGGGGGCGCTCGCGGTGGAGGAGCAGGAGGCAGCCGGTCTGGACGAGGCCGGCGACGGTGCCGGCGGGGTGTCCCGAGAGCTGCTGCCAGACGCGCTCACGGAGCGGGACCTCGGCGAGTTTGCCCTGGTCGCGGAGCCACTGCTCGACCTCGCCGAGGGCGAAGGAGGGGCTGGTCTCCGTCCCGCCGACGGGCCGGGGGAAGTCGGCGTGGCGCCGGCGCCAGTTGCTGACGGCGGCCCTGCCGACGCCGGCCAGCCGGGCGATACCGGCGGCGGTGACCTCTGTCGCGCTCTCTTCGGGCACCTGTCCGTCTCCCCTCGTACGTGCGTGAACACACCGAGCCTACCGCTCGTACCAGTTCACGGTGTGAGGGAACCTGAATCTCGTGAACGCTGTTGACTCGGTTCACAGTCTCTGCTGTGATTACGTCATCGAAACACGGAGTCCTCACAGCGCCCCGGAAGGTGCCACAGCCATGTCTCAGCAGCAGCAGCGCAACTGGTTCGCCCGTCACAAGGTCCTCACCGGCGCCGGCGCGATCGTCGCCGTCATCGTGATCGGCGCGGCGGTGGGCGGGGGCGGCGACAGCGAGTCGCCCCAGGCCGGCGCCCAGCAGGAGCAGCCCGCGAAGCAGGGCGGCGACAAGAAGGCCCCGGAGTCCAAGGCCCCCGAGAAGAAGGTCGTCACGATCGACGGCGACGGTGACTTCGAGGTGGGCACGGACGCGAAGCCCGGCCTCTACCGCTCCACGGGCAACAAGGACGCGGAGTGCTACTGGGAGCGCGCGAAGGACGCCTCGGGGGAGCTGGACTCGACCCTCGCCAACGACAACGTGACGGGCACGGCCTACGTCGAGATCAAGGCCTCGGACAAGCTCTTCAAGTCCGCCGGCTGCGGCACCTGGGAGGCCGTCGACCCGAAGGCCACCGGCACCCCGAAGACCACGCTCAAGGGCGACGGCGGCATGTTCAAGGTGGGCGTCGACATCGCCCCGGGCACGTACAAGTCCACGGGCAACAAGGACGCCGAGTGCTACTGGGAGCGCGCGAAGGACGCGAGCCACGGCACGGACTCGATCCTGGCCAACGACAACGTGACGGGCACGGCGATCGTGAAGGTCACGGCGAAGGACGGCTACTTCAAGTCGTCGGGCTGCGGCGACTGGACCAAGACGGGCTGACACCCGGCCGACGCGGGCCCCGGTCCGGCGGATCTCCAGGGCGTCCCGGAGCGGGGTACGCCTCTGCGACGCCGCTCTCGGACACCGATCCGAACTCAGCCCTGGAAGAAGTACCGAGGGGCGTGTTCCACGTCGGCCGGGCAGACGTAGACGTTCATCGAGCCCCAGCGGCCGACCGTGACGTGCGTCGGGATGTTCGCGTCCATCGCGTCGGCCGTCGCCCTGTCCTCCAGCGGGATCCAGCTGCGGCTGCCGGCGTCCCATTCGCTGCTCGCCACCGTGAGCAGCAGGTCCATCGCCGCGCCGCACGCGCACGTCACGGGGCCCGCGTCCGTCGAGTTCCAGGCGGCGAACCCGCCCGCCTTCCAGCCCGGGGCGATCGACAGGTCGGACCAGTACAGGACCGAGTCCTCGTCCTGGTCCTCCTCGTCGCCCTCCCACTCCTCGATACGGGACTGGAGCTCCGGCGGCAGCAGGTCGAAGTCCTGGTGCTCGACCACGGTCTCCGGGTCGAGGACGCACGGCGAGGGGACGTAGCCCTCCGAGCCGACCACGACGGGCTCCGGCTGCTCGGCCAGCACCTCGCCGACCTCGGCCGCGTTCCGCCACCGCAGCTGTACGGCCGGCTCGTGCTTCCCGTGGTGCGCGTCGAACGGACACCACAGGACCTGGAGCAGATCCCGGTCGGCCGGGCCGCCGAGTCCCGGCACGTCCCGGCGGTACAGCTGCGCCACGGCCATCAGCGGGATGGGGTCGGTGTCCTCCAGCCACGGGGCGTGCCGCCCGCGCTTGAAGGAGCTCAGAAGCTCCCCCTCCTCCGCCGTCGGCCCCGGCTGGGCCCCGGGCGCGGGCGTCCGGCCCCACGCCTCGGCGAGGATGCGGCGCGTGGTCCGCACGTCCTCGGTCCGGTCGCCGTACCGGCGCCGGTGCGGCTCCGTGCACACCGGCCACGGCTCGTCCGCCGGCCACAGGAAGGGGCCGCCCACCGAACTGTCCCCGGCTCCGGGCGCCCCGGGCCTGGGGTGCAGCCGCGTCGCCGTCGCCCGGTACCCCGCGAGTTCCGGGAACAGCGCTTCGACGTCGGCCGGACGGGGCGGGGTCGTGCGGGTCATGGAGCTCCTCAAACAGTCTGGGCGCAACAGATTAGTACCTGCTGCGCCCAGACTCATGCGGGGGAGGCCCTTGGCCTCCTACTGCCTCCTACTCGTGTGTCACCTCACCGGCGTCCGTACACCAGCGGCCGGATTGTCCAGGAATCCGCTCAGCTGGAAGCCCCGGTTTCCGAAGGCCTCGAACTCGAGCCGGATCGGAATCGGGTTGCCCGCCGCGTAGACGGGCTTCACCGAGTACTGGACGCTCTCGCCCTTCTTCACCGCGTTGTAGATGGGCGCCTCGATCAGGTCGCGCATCAGCGGGCTGTTGACCGGATCCTGGGTCAGGGTGACCAGGTTCCTCCGGGCGTACTTGCCCTTTCCGGCACCGCCGAGGCGACCGGCGAGGAGATGACCGCGCGCCTCGTTGAAGTCGGTGCCGTTGCCCCGCCAGCCGGGCGTGCGGGTCTTGCCGGCCGGGGAACCCTTGTCCAGCATGTTGGGCGTGACGGAGGCGTCGATGCCCTGCGGACGCCCGAGGTCGTCCAGGCCGCGGTAGCGCACCTGGCCGCCCCACGCGAACTGGTCCTGCTTCGCCTTGGCGTTGCAGTTGTGGACCAGCAGCGCCGCGTCGCCCGCCACCACGAAGTACGTGTGGAGACCGGCCACGGTCAAGTCGTACGTGATGGCCGTGTCGGCGTACATCCGGGTGTTCACGACCACGGCCGAGGAGCCGTCGGCCGTCTGCAGCCGGTCGCCGCCCTTCAGTTCCATGGCGCGCTTCCACGTGTTCGTGGACGCGTCGTAGATCTGGTGGAGCGCCGTCGTCTGCAGCTTCTGCTCGCCGCTCGCGGTCTTGACGGTCACCGTCACGTAGTCACGGTCGTGGTCCGTGATGTGGACCTTCGTGACCTCGTGCGTCTCCTTGCCCGTCTTGCCGGGCTCGGAGGTCAGGACCTTGTCGCCGGTCTTCACCTGGCTGATCGGCTTGGTCTCGCCCGAGGCGAGGACCACGGCCGTCGAGCCGGTGAAGCTGTGGCAGCCTCCGCCCTTCGAGGCCGCGGCGCCGAAGACACCGCCCATGCCCGCGCCGATGGCCGTGGCCTTCGCCGCGCCGGCGACGCTGCAGCCCTCCTCGCTCCTGACACAGGAGGTGCCGTACTCGACCGCGCCGGTCGCCGCGCCCTCGGCGGCTCCCTCCGCGGCGCCGGAGACGATCCTGCCCATCGTCCCGGACATGAGCTTCCCCGCGGCGTTCGCCGCGAGCCTGCCGCCCACGCCGCCCACCGCGCCGGTGAGCGCGCCGACGCCGACGGCCATGGCGAAGCCGCCGAGCGTCTTCGGACCGTCGCTCATCGCGTAACCGACGGCATTGCCCGCCGCTCCCGCGAGAGCGGCGCAGCCGATGGCGCCCACACCGGCCGTGATCGCGGTGCAGCCCGCGAAGACGGCGATGCCGACGGCGACCGAGGCGATGGTCGAGGCGTGTTGCTTGACGAAGTTGGCTGTCGCCTTCGCCGCCTTCTTGACGGCTCTGCCGACCTTCTTGGCCGCCTTCACCACCTTCTTGGCGACGTGTTTGACCGCCTTGGCGACCTTCCGCACCGTCTTCTTGACGTGCTTGACGACCTTGTGGACGTAGCGCTTGACCCGCTTATACGTGCGTTTGACGTATCTCTTGACCTTCTTGACGCTGTCGGCGACGTATCTGACGGCCTTTCTGACCGCCCGCTTGGCCCGCTTGACGACCTTCTTGACGGCTCGTTTGACGGCCTTGGCGGCCCGCTTGACGACCTTCGCGGCCTTCTTGACCGTGGCCTTCGCCTTCTTGTAGGCCGACTTGACGGTCTTCTTGACCTTCTTGGCGACCTTCTTGACGGCCTTCTTCGCCCACTCGAACCAGTGACCCGTCGGGTCGACACCGGTCAGCGGGTTGCCGTTCGCGTACGCGTAGCGGTTGGCCCCGATGGAGTTCGGGACACCGCCGGTGGCTTCCGTGTCACGGCTGTTGAACTGGCCGGTCTGCGGCGAGTACCAGCGCGCGGCCATGTTGACCTTGGACGTCTCCGGGTCGGTCCAGCCCGACTGGTAGCCGAGCGCTCCGAGCATCCCGGAGGTCTGGAGGACCTTGCCGAACGGTGAGTACGCCGTCGAGCCGGTCAGGGCCTCGCCCGCCGCGGTGAACTGCGCCACCACGTCGTCGTGCATGTCCGTCAGGGCGAGCACCGACGACACGGGCGTCTTCACGCCGAACAGGGAGCCGTCGGCGTTGCGGCTGTAGGACGTCACACCGTCCGAGGCGACGTCGTTGCCGGCGCCGCTGTACTGGAAGGTGTGGACGGCCGCGCCGGTCTCGTCCTTTGCGGTGAGCAGCCGGTCCATGCCGTCGTAGGCGTAGGTCCGGTCGCCCTCCTGGATGACCCGGTTGAAGGCGTCCGCCTTCACCTGTGTCGTCCGGCCGCCCTCGTCCGTCACCCCGCTCATCGTGCCGCGCGAGGTGTAGACGTAGGAGCTGTGGCCGTCGGACGTGAGCCGGTTCCTGGCGTCGTACGTGTACGTGTCGCCGCCCACGCGGGTCCGGTTGCCGGACGCGTCGTAGCCGTAGGCCTCCGTCGTGGTCCCGTTGTTCCAGGACGTCAGACGGTTGGCCCAGTCGTACGTGTACGTGTTGGTCGTGGCGCCCGTGACCCCCGTGGTGATCTTGGAGGTCTCGTTGTCGTTGGCGTCCCAGCCGTAGGTGGTGGAGGCCAGCTCCTTGCCCGTCGGCGAGACCAGCTTGTCGCTGGTGAGTCGCTGCAGGGAGTCGTAGCCGAAGCTGCGCTTCGACTTGCCGGCCCCGTAGTCGATCGACCTGACCTCGTTGTTGACGCCGTAGGCGTACGTGGCCGTCGTGCCGGTCGCGCCGTCGTTGACGGTCTTGAGCCGGCCGGCGGTGTCGTAGCCGAACGTCGAGGCACCCGAGGCGTCCGTCCGCGAGGTCATCGCGCCGTCGCCGTTCCAGGCGAAGGACGAGGAACCGGAGGGGCCGGAGGCCGACAGGAGCAGGCCGCGGTCGTCGTAGGAGAAGGTGTTCTTGGTGTCACCGGCACCCGCGACGGCCGTGATCTGGTCGTCCGCGTCGTAGTCGTAGGTGTGGTCGACCGTGACGGCCTCCGCACCGTGACCCGACTGCCGCACGAGACGGCTCTTCACGTCGTACTCGTAGGAGACGCTCACGCCACCCGGCGAGCGCATCTCCTTGGCACGGCCCGCCGCGTCGTACACCGCGGTGAACGTCCGGTCCGCGAGGTCCGGATGCGTCGGCGTCGGCGGTTCGATCGTCGACTCGGGCATGCCCCACGTGTTGTACGTGGTGATGAACGGGTTGCCCCGTCCGTCGGTGAAGCGGGTGAGGTTGCCGGCGACGTCGTAGCCGTACGTCGTGGTGATCGACTCCGTCGCCGATACCGGCTCCACCAGCTTCGTGATGAGACCCGTCGCGTCGTACGTGAAGGTCTTCGTGTGACCGCGGTAGTCCGTCAGCGTGACCGGGTTGCCCATGCGGTCGTACGTGGAGGAGCTGGTGCGCAGCACGTTGCCCTGCGCGTCCAGGTCGCTCGTGGCGACCAGCTGCCCGAACCCGTCGTAGGTGTTGCGGGTGCTGGTGCCGTCCGGGTCCGTCGAGGTGAGGACCTGACCGTCCATGTCGTACGTGAAGCGGGAGGTGTTCCCGGCCCCGTCGGTGGTCTCGATGACCTCGCCCACGGAGTTGTACTTGTACGACTCGGTGACTCCGGTCGCGGACACCGTCCGGGACAGCTCGCCGCCGGGGGCGTTGTACTCGTTGATGTCCGTGTACGCCCGCTGGGTCGGCTGGCGCACGATGTCCGTGCTGGTGACCGGCCGCTCCAGGTAGTCCCAGGTGGTCTCCTGGCGGGCGCCGTTCGGCCGGGTGGCCGAGAGCTGGTCGCCGTTGGTGTCGTAGGTGTACCGGGTGGTGCCGCCGCCGGGTTCCGTGACCGAGGCCAGGTCGCCGAGCTGCGTGTAGCTGTACGTGGTGCGGTTGCCGAGCGGGTCGATCTCCGCGGTGACCTGGCCGAGCTTGTTGTACTCGTTCCAGGACGTCGCCCGCATCGGGGTGGTGGTCCCCGGTGCCACGTAGTCGGGCGAGGTGTTGGAGGTCTCCTGGCCCTCCGCGTCGTAGGCCGTCACCGTCACGTTGCCGAGCGCGTCCGAGGACTCGGTCGGCTCACCGAAGGTGTTGTAGCCGGTCATGGTGACGGGACGGACGGAGACCGGGGTCCCGCCGTTCTGCTCGGCGTTCACGGCCGGCTCGGTGACGGAGGTCTGCTGACCCGATTCGTCGTAGCCGTAGTCCGTGGTGTTGCCGATCTCGTCCTTCATCTGGACGGGCAGGCCCCGCTGGTCCAGCTTCCACGTGCTGGTGCGGACGGAGCTGCCGGCGGCCGGCAGGGTGCCGCCCTTGACGGCGGTGACCTGTGCCGCGGTCAGTGCCTCGGAGTAGACCTGGACGTCGTCGATGCCACCCTTGAACTCGTAGTCGTAGTTCGCGGCGCCCATCTTGTGACGGCCGATCTGGAACGGACCGGTCGCCTCCCAGTTGCCGGCGACCGCGACTTCCTGGGCGAGCGTGCCGTTGACGTACAGCCGCAGCTTGGAGGCCTCCGCGTCGTACATGCCGACCAGGTGGGTCCAGGCTCCCGCGACCGCCGCGGACGGGGCGGAGACCGCCCGGTCGTAGGCGAGGGGCAGCGCGTCCGCGCGCGGACGGGCGAAGGCCCAGCCGGTGTTGGCCGCGTAGTACAGCACGAAGCCGTACACGGTGCCGGCGTCCTGGGAGAGGACCGTGCGACCCGTGGTGAGGTCGGACAGCTTGGCCCATGCGGAGACCGTGAAGCTGCCGGCCGTGTTCACGGCCGGGGCGGAGGCCTGCGCCCAGGAGTTGACGTCACCGTCGAAGGCGGCGCTGCCGCTCCGGTCGGTGCTCCAGTGCATGCCGGTGCCGTGGGTACCGGTGTTGTTGCCGCCGGAGGAGTCCGCCAGGCCGAAGCCGGTCGTCTCGTCCAGCTTGTAGCGCGCGACCGGGGCGGTGGTGCCGTCGTGGACGGTGGTACCGGTGACGTTGCCCAGGTGGTCGTAGCGGGTGTCCGTGGTGGAGGTGTCGCCCGTCGCCGGGTCGTACTCCGTCTCGGTCACCACGTTGTCGTCCGGGTCGTAGCCGACCTTGCTGGTCCTGGCGAGCCCGTTCGGGTCGAGGACGGACATGGTCGTGCGGTCGGCCGCGTCCACCGTGAAGGTGGTGCGCGTCTGGCCGTCGTCGGTGATCTGCTCGATCAGGTTGCCGGCGGCGTCGTAGCTGTTCGCCTGCTCCGTGAAGGACTTCCCGTTCTGCGGGTCCTTGCGGACCACGGTCGCGGAGAGGCCGTCGTCGGTGTAGGTGTACGCGGTCACCCAGCCCATGGCGTCCGTGATGGACGCGAGGCGGCCCGCCGGGTCGTACGCCCTCGACTCCTGGACCAGGGTCGTCGGCGGCGACGGGTTGTACGGGTCGCCCGTGTAGTTCAGCAGGCTGGTGGTGAGGGGCCGCTGCTCGGCGTCGAAGGTGTAGACGTTGACGGTCCCCGCGGGGTCCGTCTCCTTCACCTTGTTGCCGTAGACGTCGAACTCGAACGACGTGGTGTCGCCGCCCGGGTCCGTCCTGGTCACCATCCGGTTGTACGCGTCGTACGTCATCGACGTCGTGCGCGCCGCGTCACCACCGGTGAGGTCGGCGACCGTCTGGGACAGGATGTTGCCGTCCGCGTCGTAGGCCGTCGTCGTCTTCGCCTGGTGCGCCGCGCCGGTGACCCGGTTGGTGACCTTCGGGTCGGTGTCGGTGACGACCTGGTCGTTCTTGTCGTACGTCTGCGAGGACGTCACGCCCGCGGGGTTGGCGTCGGAGATCTCGGTCTTGGCGATCTGCCGGCCGATGTTGTCGTACGTGTACCGCACCTTGGCGCCGTTGGCGTCGGTGATCTCCGCGAGGTCACCGTTGGCGTAGTACGTGTACGAGGTCTTCTTGCCGCCGGCCGTGGTCACCGTCGCCACGAGACCGGCCGGCGCCGTCGCCGTGCCGCCCTCGAACGCCGGAGTGGTGGCGGTGGTGTACACCGTGGTGGCGGTCCGCCCGTTGGGGTGGCCCGGCACCGGCGGCGTCGTCACCGAGAGCAGGTTGCCCCCGGTGTCGTAGCTGTACGACGTCTTGTACCGGTCGTCCGTGGGGCCCGAGGAACGGCCGTCGCGCTCGGTGAGCACGAGGTCGTTGCGCAGGTCCATCGGCGGCAGCACTGTGGTCGCGTCCGGGAAGTACGTGTAGTACTCCGTCGAGCACTTGTTGGCCTTGGTGTCCTGGCAGGTGGTCTGCGAGACCGCGTTGCCGCGCACGTCGTGGCCGGTGATGGAGCGGTTGCCGTTGGCGTCGGTCACGGTGTGCAGGAAGCCGCCCGTGTCGTAGCCGTAGGTGGTCCGCTTGCCCTCGCTGTCGATCGCGGCGAGCAGGCGGTTGCCCATCTCCGCGTCGTACACGTAGGTCAGCGTCTTGTTGGTGGGATCGGTCAGCTTGACCGTCCGCACCGGGGCGATCCCGGAGGACGCCTTGTAGGCGGACCAGTGGGTGGCGACGTCGGCGGCGGTCAGGCCCTTGGCGTGGACCGCGACCTCGGCGATGGAGCCGGTGAAGTAGGAGACGTCACCCGGCGAGCTGAACCAGCCCTTGCCGAATCCGGCACCGACGAAGGTGCGGGTGGTGGACTGGTCGTTGGCCGCGCCGGTGAAGTCCTTCTGCTTCACACCGTCCAGGTAGAGCGTCTGCGTCGTGCCCGTCGCCGACAGCACCACGTGGTGCCAGGCGTCGTCGGTGACCGTCCCGGCGGTGCCGAAGTCGGTGGTCCCGCTTCCGCTGACGCTCCACCAGTGTCCGCGCAACTTGCCGTCCGCGCCGACGTACAGCAGCGGCGAGTAGGCGCCGCCGGCGCCGAGCGGGTCGTTCGGTGCGCGGGCCTGGTCGCTCATGATGACGCCGGGTTCGGCGGTCTTGAACCAGAGCTCGACCGAGCGGTCGGGCTTGGCGTGCAGCGGACCGTACGGGATCTCCACGAAGGAGCCGGTCCCGTCGAAGGTCGCCGCCGTCGCGTCACCCGCGCCGAAGGGGCCTTCCGTGCCCTGGGTGACGTTGTTGTAGGTGCCGAAGCCGGTGTTGACCTGGTTGGCGGCCTGGGCCGCGGCCTGGGTGTCGTCCAGGCGCCAGTAGCCGGCCGGGGCGGTCCCCATCACCGCGGAGCGGTAGACCTGCGAGGAGCCGGTGATCGTGGCCGGGTTGAGCTTCCACGTACCGCCGTTGCCGTCGGTGGCCTGCAGGACCAGGTCGTCGGTGGTGCCGTAGACGACGGAGGCCTGGGTCTTGCCGCCCGGCGTGGTGATCTTCTGCAGCAGTCCGGCGGACCGCTTGGCGGCCTGGTACTGCGTGGAGATCACGGAGGCGGTGAGCGGCTCGGAGTAGATGGCCACCTCGGCCATCTGGCCGGCGAAGTGCCCGAGCTGGTCGTTGGGGTTCATCGACGGCCAGCCGTCGGTGTTCACGCCCGCGCCCAGGGTGATGTAGGGCTGCACCCAGTCGTTGATGGTGCCCGCGAGGGAACCCTGCGAGACGCCGTCCAGGTACAGGGTCTGGCTGTTGGCCACACCGGTGAGGACCGCGTTGTGCCACTGGCCGTCGGTGACGGTCGCGGTGGACGTGATCGTCGACATGCAGCCGGGCGACATGGCGAGGCAGCCGCGCAGCTTGCCGTCCATGCCGACGTAGACCGCCGGGGTGTTCTTGGTGGTGTTGGCGACCGGGTTGGGGTCGCTCAGCGGCTTGTCACCGTAGTAGAAGAGGACACCGCCCGCCGTGGTCGTCTTGAACCACAGCGACACCGACGTGTACGACGGCGTGGCGCCCGGGGCGCTCGGCATCTCCACGTAGGAGGTGGTGCCGTTGAACGTGGCGGTCTTCTGCGTGGAGCCGGCGAGCACCGAGGTGCCGCCGAGCGTCACGTTCTTGTACGTGCCGTTGTACTGGCCCTGGTTGGCGTCGATCGCGTCGGCCGCGAGCGTGCCGGAGGTCTCCCCGAGCCGCCAGTAGGCGAACGGGTCGGCGTCCAGGACGGTGGTGCGGTAGTGGTTGCCGGTGGCGTAGGTGTACGTCGTGCACTTGGTCCAGTCGGCCGGCGGGCACACCTTGGTGAGCTGGTCACCGGTGTAGCCGTACTGCCAGGTCTGGGCCGTGGCGGCGTCGCCCGCGGTCGACGGGTCGGTGGCGACCGTCTGGACGTGCGGCACGGTCGCGCCCGCCGGGGTGAACCAGGCGAGCGTCAGCGAACGCTTCGACGTCGTGTTGGTGATCTTCGTCAGCTGGCGCGAGGCGTTGTAGGTGAACGTCTCGGCGCGGCCCGCGAAGTCGGCGATGCCGGAGATCGCGTAGACCCCGGTCTTTCCGGTGGGCTGCGTGAGGGAGTAGGCGGTGAAGTCCTTGTCCGTCAGCTTGTAGCCGACGGCCGGGGTCGTCACCGTCTCCAGGCGCGCGTAGCGGCCGAGCGGCGGCACGAACGTGCCGTCGGTGTTGCGGCCGAAGGCGACCTGCTCACCGCCCGGATAGGTGATCACCACACTGGTGACCGTGCCGGCGCCGTCCTTGACCTCGGTGGCCTTCATGTCGGCGATCGTCGACCAGCCCGCGCCGAAGGCGCCGTCGATCCGCGGGTCGAGGCTGTTGTAGGAGCGGTCGATCTCCAGGGACGGACCGATGACGGGGACGTCGGCGTCGGTGTCCTCGGTCGTGTAGTTGCCGTCCGAGGGGTCGAACTCGTGGCCGTCGGTGTTCTGCGCGAGGCCCGAGGTGACCGGCGGCTGGGGGACGGCGGTGGTGAAGCCGCTGGAGTGGACGATCTCCGTCGTGCCGTCGCTGACGCCGACGAGCCAGTCGTAGTTCTTCGACCACTTGAGCTTGCCCGCCGGGATCTTCCAGTTGCTCTTGGTCAGAGCGCCGGAGGAGGCGACGAGCGTGGCGCCGTCGTAGACCTCGAAGGTGTACGAGAGCGGGTTCGGGCCCTTGTCGGCGTCGCTCGCGTAGACGAGCAGCTCCGGCTGGAGGGTGTTGGCCTGGAAGTTCGCCGGCGGGTACGAGGCGTTGACCTGCGGCGCGGTGTTCGCCGTGTACGTCAGGTCGAGGGCCGGGCGGAAGCCGGCGGTCGCCGAGTTGTCGGAGTGGAACTTCTTCCAGTGGAGGTTGTCGCCGGTCGGCGCGGTCAGCGCGAGACCGTAGTTCGCCGCGCCGCCGGCGACCTGGTTGAACCAGGTCGTGTTCAGGCTGACCGGCATCTTCACGCCGACGCTCGCCGAGTTCCCGGTGTTGGAGCAGGAGGCTCCGGGGGCGGGTGTCGCCGAGCCCATGGCCGCGCCGAAGGCGGGGCCGGGGTAGCTGGTGACCCCGGAGGGGGTCCAGGCCTGGGTGACCGGGTGCACGGAGAACGACTGGGCGGAGCAGGTCGAGGACCAGAGCGCGTAGACGTTCAGGGTGGCGGCGGTGACCCGCTGGCCCGCGAGCGTGGTGCCGAGCGACGAGAACTGCAGGAACGAGTTCGTCTTGTTGGTGCCCGAGTCGTACGAGCCGACCTTGATCTGGGTCTCGGTGGAGTGGTCGCCACCGATGGTGTTCTGCGTGTACGTGGAGTTCGACGCGGTCACCGTCGGGTCGACGGTCACCGGGTAGACCCGGGCCGGGTCGTCCAGCCACGCGCGGTCCGCGGTCATCCGCAGCGCCTGCGCGCCGTCCACGGTGACCAGCTCGTAGGAGACGGCCCGCGACTGGGCGGGGTCACCCGAGCGCGGGTCGATCTTCGAGTCCTCCATGTACGCGTGCGGGATGGTCGCGGTGACCTTGCCCGTCGCGTCGGTGAACTCCACGTCGCCGTCCTCGGCGACGCGGGCCGTGAGCCCCTTCACCGCGAGCGGGAACGTCCAGGAGTTCGCGGCCCCCGGGGAGCGCAGGACGATGTTCTCCTTGAAACCCTCCGCGAGCGGCACGAGCTGCACGTCGGTGTCGGGCAGCACGTCCGCGTACGTCACCGTGCCGTTCGCCGCGACGGTGGGCTCGGACTTCGCGGCGTCCTTCAGCGCGTACGCCAGGGAGCGCCCCGCGCCGAAGTCGACGGAGGCGAGCTGCCGGTCGGCGGCGTCCGGCGCGAACTCGACGTCGAGCGAGTTCGCGCGCTGCTGGAGACGGCCGTCGGTGTCCTCGGTCAGCCGGGTGTCGATCGGCTTCCAGGTCCCGTCGGTGCCCTTGAAGTTGGTGCGGCCGGGGAAGTGGCGCACGGTGGTGGAGCCGTCGGCGTTGACGTAGAAGTCGGACGTCGCCGTCGACTTCTTCGCGTCCCGCTTGCTGGTGCGGGCGTCGAAGCTCTTGGCGTCGCCCTTGGCGGCGCCGGTCTTCGACGTGCCGGGGCGGTCGGTCTCCCGCTCGAACGGCGGGAGCTCGCCCTTGCCCTTGCCCGGCTTGCGGCCGGCCTCGCCTTCGAGGCTCGTGGCGTCGGCGGAGGCGTGGTGGCTCTTGCCACGGGCCGTGCCGCCCTGCTGGTCAGGGGTGTCGAGCGGGTTCTCGTGGAGCCACTTCCAGAGCCCCGAGAGGGAGAGCTGCGGCATGCGCACCGCTCCGAGCGTGACGCCGGCGGCGACAGCGGACTCGGTGGTGAGCATGAGGAACAGCGAGAGGAGTACGGAAAGAGCCGTAGCCCTCAGCCTGCGTCTGCCGGTGCGACCCGGTGGGAACAGGCGAGGGCTACGGACCCGGCGTATACGCATGGGCCAGCCTTTACTGATGCGATGCTTACAAAGCCTCGCGAGCCTGCCCGATGACGCATCACCAGTTCGCACCAGGGTGGAGCTTTTTACCTTCCCTTTACACAGGGGAGGGAACTCTTCCGGATTGTCCCCCCGCCCCGGGGCGGGGGCGGGTCGTCAGCCCCCGTCAGCCCTCGTCGACCAGCCGCTTCAGCGCCGCCGTGACGTCGTCCTTCAGGGACGCCCCGGGCGCCACCCGGACCAGGTTGTCGTGCGCGGCGCCCTCCCTGGCGACCGTCACGAACCGGGTCTTCGGGTTCTTCTCCGCCGCCGCCTCGGCCGCGGCCACCTGCGGGGCGCCCGAGGCGACGACGATCTCGCAGTTCCGCTGCACCAGGCCGTTGAGGAACGGGCGGGCGTTCGCCACCGACTGCTCCCCCATCACCGGCACGAACGTCACCCGGATCCGCCCGTCCGCCGACGCGGCCTGCATCCCCTCCCAGACGGGGGCCGCGGGAGAGCCCGTCACGATGCCCCGCTCGTCGGTGAGCAGACAGGCGTCCCGGTCCTCGTAGGCACGGGCCCGGCTGTCGGGCGGGGTGCCCCGCTCCTCCGAGGCGGCGAACAGCCGGACACCGAGGAAGCCGAGGACGAGCACGAGGACGGACCCCAGGGCCCAGCCGATCCGGCCGCGCAGCGCCCCCGCGGTACCGGCGAGCACCCCGGAGACCCGGACGCCGGACTCCGCCGCCTCCTTCTTGGCCGCCTGCCGCTCGGTCTCGCGCCAGGCACGACGGGTCTTCATCGGCCGGCCTCGCCGACGCAGAGGCAGTGGGCCGCCGCGCCGACGGTGGAGGTCGCGAGCAGCACCAGGTCGAGGAGGTACGGGAAGCCGTGCGTCTCCTCGGGGGTCAGCGCGATCTGGAAGCACCAGCCGACCGAGACCGCCGTGAACAGCAGCGCGGCAAGCCAGTCGCCGCGCGTCCCCCGGCGCAGCGCGAGCGTCAGCGAGGGCACGAAGCCGAGGACGCCGAGGCTCAGCGGCGGTACGAGCGCGAGCCCCGTCCGGACCCACCGGCCCGGCAGCTCCCTGTGGTGCGGGGGCTCCGTACCCTCGGGCAGCGGAAGCTCCGCGCCCTTCTCCCAGTGGACGGCCTCGTTCACGATCGTGGGACCTCTCAGGGGTGCGCGCGCCGGGGCGCACGGATGTACGACAGGGGACGCCGTACGGTACATCCCCCGCCGCGAAGATCACCCTCCGGGCCCCGGGCGGTGACTAGGGGGTGATGCGGTGCCTGACCCACACGTTGGGCTCGACGTAGACCGCGTAGCCGCGTGAGGCCTCGCAGTGGACGGGGACGAGCGCGCCCTGCACCTCGACCGGGCCGTCGGTGTCGAAGGGGAGGCCGGTCCACTTCCGCCACTGCTCGACGGAGCCGGAGACCGTCATCGACGCCGGGGCCACCGCCTCGATCACGCCGCCCGCGCGCACATGGACACGGAGCCACGGGTCGTGCGGCAGGCCGTCGGCCTCGCGGGTACGGAAGGCGTACTCGTGGATGCCGGCCCCGGCCTCCAGGTGCTTGCCGTTGGGGCGGACCGGGGCGACCAGCTCGGAGAAGCCTCGCTTCGCGGCGTTCTCCCGCATGGCGGCCAGCATCCGGTGCGAGACGCCCTGGCCGAGCGCGCTCGTGTCGACGGTGATCTCGATGGCGCTGACGGTGTCGGTCTCCCGGCCGTGCTTCAGGTCGGAGAACGCCCAGAGCAGCACCTCGTCCCAGCCACGGGCGGGCAGTTCGCGGCGTCCGTCCACGTCCAGGCGGAAGGGGACGCTGAAGCCGCGTGCGACGACCTTGCCGTCGGCGTCGGTGGCGATGAGCACGTACTCCGGCAGCTCACGCACGATCCGGCCGATGTTCGCCCAGCCCACCGGGTCGTACATCATGAACTCGGGCCAGAGGTCGAGCATGTCCCACATCGGCCCTTCGAGTTCGGGGCGCTCCGCGAGGGTCGATATGTTGAGGTCCATGCGGGCAGCGTAAAGATCATCTGCGGCCGGGCCAACCGGTTTTCCGTACGACGACGGCTCTGCGGTCAGGGAAGCCTCTGCTGCGGGCAGCCGCGGAGGACCCGTTTCATCGCGTCCCGCTCCCCGGCCGTCACCCACACCCCGTACTTCTTCTTCACCGCGACCTGCCGGGCCACGTACGCGCAGCGGTACGCCTTGTTCGGCGGCAGCCAGGTCGCCGCGTCGCCGTCGGACTTGCGGCGGTTGGCGGAGGAGTCGACGGCGAGCAGATTGAGCGGGTCGTTGGCGAAACGGCGCCGGGTCCCGGGGTCCCACTTCCCCGCGCCCTTCTGCCAGGCGTCGGAGAGGGCGACGACATGGTCGATGTCGACCTTGCTGCGGCCGCGGACGTAGCGGACGTCGGTGCCGGTGTACGGGTCGTCGGTGAGGGTGCCGGAGGCGACCTTGCAGCGGCCGTCCGTGAAGCGGACACCGGTGAGGTCGCGCTTGAGTATGTCGTCCCGGGTCCCGCAGCCGTTGCCGTCGACGTCCGCCCAGGCCCGCCCGAACTTCTCCCGCTCGTAACCCGTCTTCGGCGCCCGCCCCTTGACGGTGAGCGCGTCGACGGCCGCGAGCGCGGTACCGCGTGCGGCGGGCTCCCCGGCCGCACCACCGTCGGCCCCCGGGCCGTCGGCCCCCGGTGAACAGGCGCCGGCGAGGAGGACGACGAGGGCGAGCGCCGGGGCGGCGAGGGCGCTGCGATGCGGCTTTCGTTGCGTCAACACCCTGGAATCCTAGGCCGGACCCCGTACAGGCCTTCGACCCCAGGCCGGCTTCGGGACGTCTTCGGCCTCCGTCACGCGCCGGGTTGTGACAGCGGGTCCAGGGGGGTGACAGAGCTCGGTCCGGGGCTGCGGCGCGCCGAAAGCCTGTCCGCCCCACCGTCACACCTTCCCGATCCCCAGGGTGTTCTCGGCGGGCAGCAGGCCCGAGCCGATCGCGGCGAGCCAGGGGCCGCCGAGCAGGCCGGCGAGGCGGGCGGTGGCGTCCGGGCCGAGGGCGGTCCAGGGGGCGGTGGCCAGGTCGTCGGTGCGCCGCTCGACCTCCGCGCGCAGGGCGCGGCCGGTGTCCGTGGCCGTGCCGTCCGGGTTCAGGAGGCCCCGGGCGGTGAGCCGTTCGCGTGCGGCGGCCCACTCGGCGGGGCTCCAGCCACGGCTCGCGAAGACGGCCTCGGGCGCGGCGCCGACGGCCGCGAAGGAGACGAGCGCCTCGACGGGGTCGAGCCCGGCGGCGGCCAGGGCGGCGAGGTGTCCGTCGCCCCGGTGCTCGCGCAGGACCGTCGCGGCCTGCCAGAGGACGAGGTGCGGTTCGGCGGGCCAGGGCAGTGCGGCGTTGGCGGCGGCGAGGGGCCGCTCCCCCGGGCCGGTGCGCGCGGCGGCCTCGGCGGCGCGGCGGGCGAGGGCGGCGGCCTCGGCGAGTTCGGGTCCTGTGACGGTCTCGTCGCCGAGGACGGTCCGGTAGGCGCGGTCGACGGCCCGGAGCCGGGCGGCGAGGACCTCGGCCGGTCCCGCGGTCTTCCAGGCGGCGGGGACGTACCGGCCGACCATGGCGGGGCTGAAGCTGTGGAAGGCGGAGGTGACCCGGTCGGTGCCGGGGGCGTCGAGGGGTGCGGCGCGCCAGGCGAAGTACGCGGGCCAGCGCTCGGTGGTGTCGTAGCCGAGGGCGGCGGCCTCCTCGAAGGCCTCGGGGGCGTAGTAGAGGAGGGCGTGCAGGGGTTCGAGCAGGTGCCACATCTGACGTACGCGTCCGGATTCCACGGGGTGTTCCCTTCATCGCATCGTGCCGCCGACAGGACACGGGCGGCGTTCCTCCGCCCGAGGCCCGAGACCGAGACCCGAGGCCCGAGGCCCGAGGCCCGGCAGCCAGGCCCCGAGCTTCCCGCCCCACATCTTGTCACTGACAAGATACTGCGCCGCACCCGATGAACTTGTCAATGACTAGATGCGGGATACGCTGCTGTCATGACGAGCCGGAGCACCTACCACCACGGCGACCTGCGGCAGGCCGTCCTCGCCGCCGCCCTCGACGTCATCACCGCCGAGGGCCCCGGAGCACTGAGCCTGCGCGACCTCGCGCGCCGCGCCGGTGTCTCCCACGCCGCGCCCGCCCACCACTTCGGGGACCGCACCGGACTCCTCACGGTCCTCGCCGCCCAGGGGTACGAGCTCCTCGCCGAGGCCCTCGCCGCCGCACCCGACCTCCGCGAACGCGGCGTGCGGTACGTGCGCTTCGCGGTCGAGCACCCCGGCCACTTCCAGGTCATGTTCCAGCCGGAGCTGCTCCGCGCCGACGACCCCGCCCTCCTCGCCGCGAAGGAACGCGCCTCCGCCGGACTCCGCGAGGGCGTCGCGTCCCTGCGGGACGTCCCCGACCCCCGCGCGGCGGGCATCGCCGCCTGGTCCCTCGCCCATGGCTTCGCGACCCTCCTCCTCACCCACAACGTCCGGGACGCGGTGGGCGACCGGGACCCGGAGGAGTACTTCCGCGACCTCACCGGACTGCTCTTCACGGGCCAACTCGCCCCGGAGGCAGGGGAATAGCCGACGTCAGCATGTAATTGACGCAAGCATGCACACGACGAACACCCTCCGCCGCGCCGCCCTCGCCCTCGTCACCACCGCCGCCCTCGCCCTGGCGCCGACCGCCCTCGCCGACACCGGCCATCACGGCCCCGCCTGGCGGGCCGCGTGGGCCGCCTCCCCGCAGTCACCGACCGTGCCCTTCGCCGCCAACTGGTCCGAGGAGGGCTTCGACAACCACACGGTCCGCCAGGTCGTCCGCGTCACCACCGGCGGCACCCGGGCCCGGATCGAGCTGACGAACCGTTACGGCACCACCCCGCTGAGGATCACGGGAGCCACCGTCGCCCGCACGGCCGGGAACGGCGCCGTGCACCCCGGCTCGGTACGACATCTCCGCTTCCACGACCGGCCGTCCGTCACCGTCCCGGCCGGCGGCACCCTCCTCAGCGACCCCGCGACCCTCCCGATCGACGCCTTCGGCTCGCTGACCGTCACCCTCTACCTGGCCGGTGACACGGGCCCCGCGACCTTCCACCACTTCGCCTCCGCCACCAGCTACCGCGCGACCGGCGACCACCGCGCCGACATCACCGGCGGCGCCTTCACGGAGACCAGCTCCTCCTGGTACTTCCTCTCCGGCGTCGAGGTCAGCGGCGGCCGCGACACCGCCCGCCGGAACGGCGTCGTCACCTTCGGCGACTCCATCACCGACGGTGTGGGCTCCACCCAGGACGCCGACCACCGCTACCCCGACGAACTCGCCGAACGCCTCGCCGCCGCCGGCCGCCCCCGCGCCGTCCTCAACCACGGGATCGCCGGCAACCAGGTCGTCAACGACACCACCTGGGCGGGCGAGAAGGCCCTGACCCGCTTCCGCCAGGACGTCCTCACCGAACCCGGCGTACGGACCGTCATCCTCTTCGAAGGCATCAACGACATCGGCGGCAGCACGGTCGACTTCCCCGCCGCCACCACCCCCGACGTCTCCGTCGAGCAGCTGATCGCGGGCCACCGCACCCTGATCCGCGAGGCCCGCGCCAAGGGCCTCAAGGTCATCGGCGCGACCCTCACCCCGGTCAAGGGCTCCTTCTACGACACCCCGGCCGTCGAGGCCAAGCGGGACGCCTTCAACACCTGGGTCCGCACCTCCGGCGCGTACGACGCGGTCGTCGACTTCGACCGCGCGGTCGCCGACCCGGCCGACCCGGACCGCATCCTCCCGGCGTACGACTCCGAGGACCACATCCACCCGAACGACGCGGGCTACCGCGCGATGGCGGAGGCGTTCGACCTCGACGAGCTGTGAGCCGACGGGGTGCGCGGAAGAGGCCGCGCACCCCGTCCCGTCGGGCTTGTTCAGGTTGGGGCTGGTGTGGGAGTGCCGCGATGGCCGGTGGGGCAGACGCCGGTCCATGTCGCGAGGAGGGTCTGTAGCTCGCGGACGACTTGGTAGAGGCTCAGGCCGGCGCCGTGTCTTTTGGGGCTCTGGCCAGTCGTTGCAGGGCGCAGAAGGCGTGCGCGACTGAGACGAGGGTGACGTGGTGGTGCCAGCCGTTCCAGGTGCGGCCCTCGAAGTGGGCCAGGCCCAGGGAGTGTTTCATCTCGCGGTAGTCGTGCTCGATGCGCCAGCGGAGCTTGGCCAGGCGGACCAGTGTGGTCAGGGGTGTGTCGACGGGCAGGTCGGAGAGCCAGAACTGGACGGGTTCGGCCTGATCGGCCGGCCACTCAGCCAGGAGCCGGCACTCGGGAAGTTCCGGGCCGTCGACCGCGTCGCGGACCTCGCGTCCGGAAGGCGGGATCCGCAGGGCCACAAACCGCGAGTACATCCGCTTGAAGCCGCTGCGGCCCGTGCCTGGCCCCTCGGACATCATGGTCCTCATTCAACTGCCTGCCTCTGACATCAGCGGCGGCGCCTGCGAGTTCGGGAAACGATCACCTACCGCTCGCGAAGCGATTTCCAATCGGAGGCTCCCGGAGCTGGCCAGCGATACTCGTGAACACCCCTGAACGTGCGGCGCACGTGCGTACCAGCGGGACCGGGTGCACCATGGAAGACGGGGACCGTATTCAGCACCGGGGGATCCCCATGCGCACACCCTGCCGTCTCCCGAAGGCGCTCTCTGCTTCTGCCACTGTCGGCCTGCTGCTCGCTGGAGTGCTGACAAGCACAGGTCCCGCCGCCACACCTGCGAGCGCGGCGGCGCCGTACGGGCCGGATGACTGCCGGCCGGGCTACGTCTGGCGCGTGACGGACAGGGAGGACCACGTCTGCATCCTGTTCTGGGAGCGCTGGGCCATCGACGCGCAGAACGCCCTGCACCGCGAGCGCAGTGACGCCTTCGGCCAGTGCCTGGCCGGTTTCGTCAAACGCCGTGCAGTGCCCCGGGATTTCGTATGTGCCACAGAGGCCGAGCGCGCCGCGGTCCGCAAGCAAAACGAACGGGCGCCAATGAACTGGCAGGCGACATACAGCCGGGTCCACCCCGACAGCTACATCCCCTTCCCATTCGTCTACGCCAATAAAAACTACAAGCTGAGAAGCGCGTACACGATGAAGCGCGAAGGCAAGGAGGTCCTCTTCGCCGACGTGCTCCAGGGCAGCACTGCCGACGGGACGGGGGTGATCACCTGGCCAAGCACTGGCGGCGCCAACCAACGCTTCTCGTTCCGCCGCCCCGGAAACGACATGGCCTACCAGAACGTCTTCGAAATCGTGGCCGAGCACAGCGGCAAGTGCCTCGACGTCGCCGGATGGGGAACGCACGACGGCGCGCGGATCATCCAGTGGCCCTGCCATGGCGGCAACAACCAGAAGTGGTACCTGGAGCGCCGCGCCGACAACCAGTGGCAGATCCGCTCTTTGCACAGCGGCAAATGCCTCGACGCCCACAACCCCGCCATGACTGCACCGCCGCAGAATACCTACCTCCAGCAGTGGACGTGCCTCGGCGGTAAGAACCAGGCCTGGCAGGTGATCAACTGACGTTTCGGCACAGGTCATTTCACTCCGCGCAGGAAGTGCCACGCCTGCTGACGGCCGTTGCTGTCCTCCAGCTCGGCGCGGGCCTGATCGTGGCCGCGGGCGTCACCCTGGCCGGGCGGACCCCCGCCCTCGCCGGGGAGCAACAGGCAAGCTCTCGGATGGTCGGCTTCTACGGCTGCACCGGCAAGCCCGACGGCAACCACATCCACCCCTTCGACGCCGACTGCCATCCCAAGCCGGACAACTGCCCCACCGGCCGCCTCCACTACGACGCCGCCTCGGACGCGTGGCTGTGGTCCTTCGAAGTCGGCTGTGTCACCGAACAATCCCCGCGATGAGCCCGGCACCGGCGGGACCGGAACCACAGACGCGGCCGGCTGCAGTGTCGGCACGTCCTGGCGCCGGGCCTGGCGGCAGGACGTGCAGGGGCCAGCGGTCGGGTCAGGCGCCCAACCTGGTCGTGCGCGGTGGGCTGGCGACCGGCACCTGACCTCCTCCGACGGCGCCCCCAGTCAGCACAGGGCGCCCACCGGGCCTGGGGGCGGGTGGTGGTCGAGCCCGGTAGGCCCCCTGCTGTGGACGCGTCTGGCCGACGTGGGCAACTGCCCGCACCACAGCGCGCCGATGCCGCAGATGGTCCGGGGAAGATCTCGTCCCGGCCCGAACCTTCTTGCCGCCCAACAGGTCCGGCTGCTCGCACCCGGCGTCAGCCAGGCACAGCAGCGGACGCCACTGGCACATCGCCGGGGCCAGAGCGCGATCTTTGTCAGACACCGCCTAGGACCCGAGGATCGTCGTCAGGAACTCCCCGGTCCACGCGAGCAGTTCACGCCCCACCACCGGCTTGCCGCCGATCTTGCCCGCCGTCGGGCGCGGCACCAGGATCTGGTGGACCGCCGGCTTGATCACCGTGCGCGGATAGAGCCGCTTCAGACGCAGCTCCTGCGACTCGCGCAACTCCACCGGCGCGAAGCGGATGTTGGGCCCCTGGAGGACGATCTCGCCGACCCCGCAGGCCCGCGCCAGCATCCGGAGACCCGCCACCAGGAGCAGGTTCTCGACCGGCTCGGGCAGCTTGCCGTAACGGTCGGTGAGCTCCTCGCGTACGGCCCTGATGTCCTCCTCCGAGTTCGCGGAGGCGATCGAGCGGTACGCCTGGAGCCGCAGCCGCTCCCCCGGCGCGTAGTCGTGCGGCATGTGGGCGTCGACCGGCAGCTCGATCTTGACCTCCAGGGGTGCCTCCTCCTCCGCACCGCCCTCCATCTGCGCCCGGTAGTCCGCGACCGCCTCGCCGACCATCCGCACGTACAGGTCGAAGCCGACGCCCGCGATGTGACCGGACTGCTCGCCGCCGAGCAGATTGCCCGCGCCCCGGATCTCCAGGTCCTTCATCGCCACGTACATGCCGGCGCCCATCTCGGTGTGCTGGGCGATCGTCGCGAGCCGCTCGTGCGCGGTCTCCGTGAGCGGCTTCTCCGGCGGGTACAGGAAGTACGCGTACCCCCGCTCCCGGCCACGGCCGACCCGGCCGCGCAGCTGGTGGAGCTGCGAGAGGCCGAAGTTGTCGCCGCGCTCCACGATGAGCGTGTTGGCGTTGGAGATGTCGATGCCGGACTCCACGATCGTCGTGGAGACGAGGACGTCGAACTTCTTCTCCCAGAAGTCGACGACCACCTGCTCGAGGGCGCTCTCGCTCATCTGGCCGTGCGCCGTCGCGATCCGCGCCTCGGGCACGATCTCCCGCAGGCGGGCCGCCGCGCGGTCGATGGAGTCGACGCGGTTGTGGATGTAGAAGACCTGGCCCTCGCGCAGGAGTTCACGCCGGATCGCGGCGCCGATCTGCTTCTCCTCGTACGGGCCCACGAAGGTGAGGACCGGGTGCCGCTCCTCCGGCGGGGTCGTGATCGTCGACATCTCGCGGATCCCGGTGACGGCCATCTCGAGCGTGCGGGGGATGGGGGTCGCCGACATGGTGAGGACGTCGACGTTGGCACGGAGCTTCTTCAGCTGCTCCTTGTGCTCGACGCCGAAGCGCTGCTCCTCGTCGACGATGACCAGGCCCAGGTCCTTGAACTTCGTCTCCGAGGAGAAGAGGCGGTGGGTGCCGATGACGATGTCGACCGAGCCGTCCCGCAGCCCCTCGAGGGTCGCCTTGGACTCGGTGTCGGACTGGAAGCGGGACAGCGCGCGCACCTTCACGGGGAACTGCGAGTACCGCTCGCCGAACGTGCCGAAGTGCTGCTGCACGAGCAGCGTCGTCGGGACGAGCACCGCGACCTGCTTGCCGTCCTGCACCGCCTTGAAGGCCGCCCGTACCGCGATCTCCGTCTTGCCGTAGCCGACGTCGCCGCAGATCAGACGGTCCATGGGGACCGTCTTCTCCATGTCCTCCTTCACCTCGGCGATGGTGGACAGCTGGTCGGGGGTCTCCACGTACGGGAAGGCGTCCTCCAGCTCGCGCTGCCAGGGGGTGTCGGGCCCGAAGGCGTGACCGGGTGCCGCCATCCGCGCCGAGTAGAGCTTGATCAGGTCGGCGGCGATCTCCTTGACGGCCTTCTTCGCGCGCGCCTTCGTCTTCGTCCAGTCCGCGCCGCCGAGCCGGTGCAGGGTCGGCGCCTCGCCGCCGACGTACTTGGTGACCTGCTCCAGCTGGTCGGTCGGGATGTACAGCCGGTCGCCGGGCTGGCCGCGCTTCGCGGGCGCGTACTCGACGAGGAGGTACTCGCGGGTCGCGCCCTGCACGGTCCGCTGGACCATCTCCACGTACCGGCCGACACCGTGCTGCTCGTGCACGATGTAGTCGCCGACCTCCAGGGTCAGCGGGTCGATCGTCTTCCGGCGCTTGGCCGGCATCCGCTGACCGTCCTTGCCGGCCGCCTTCTGGCCCGACAGGTCGGTCTCGGTGAGGACGGCGAGCTTGAGGCCCGCGTCGACGAAGCCATGGTCGATGGAACCGCAGGCGACGTGGACGACGGACGGGGAGATCTCCGTCAGGTCGCCCGTCTTTGAATCAAGCGCAGTCAGGCGCGCGGCGATGCCCTCACCGCCGAGGACCTCGACCGTGCGCGCCGCCGGACCGTGGGCCTCCGTCACGTACACCGTGCGCCAGCCGTCGGCCAGCCACCCCTTGGTGTCGGCGAGCGCGCGGGCCGTGTCGCCGCGGTACGACTCGGGGGCGTGCATGCCGAGGGTGAGGGTGTCCCCGTCGCCCGGGCCTGTCTCGTCCGCCGCGAACGGCGACACCGACCACCAGGCCATGCCGAGCTCGCGCGCCCGGTCCCGTACGTCCGCGATCCCCCACAGGGAGGCCGCGCCGACGTCGATCGGGGCCACTCCGCCGCCGGCGGTCGCCGCCCAGGAGGCCTGGAGGAACTCCTGGCTCGTGGCGACGAGGTCCGAGGCCCGCGTCCGCACCCGCTCGGGGTCGCAGACGACGGCCATGGCCCCCTGCGGCAGGACGTCGAGCAGCAGCTCCATGTCGTCGACGAGGACGGGGGCGAGGGACTCCATGCCCTCGACGGCGATCCCCTCGGCGATCTTGTTGAGCAGCTCGCCCAGCTCCGGGTGCTCCTCGGCGAGCGCCGCCGCCCGCTGCCGCACGTCCTCGGTCAGCAGCAGCTCACGGCAGGGCGGCGCCCACAGACCGTGCTCGGCGACCTCCAGGGACCGCTGGTCGGCGACCTTGAAGTAACGGATCTCCTCGACGTCGTCGCCCCAGAACTCGATCCGGAGCGGGTGCTCCTCGGTCGGCGGGAAGACGTCCAGGATGCCGCCGCGCACGGCGAACTCGCCGCGCTTCTCGACGAGCTCGACACGGGAGTACGCGGCGGCGGCGAGGCCCTCGACGATCTCGTTCAGATCGGCCGTCTGCCCACTCCGCAGGCTGACGGGCTCCAGGTCGCCGAGGCCCTTGACCTGCGGCTGGAGCACGGAGCGGATGGGCGCGACGACGACGCTGACGGGCCCGGCGGCCGGGTCGTCGTCACGCGGGTGCGCGAGACGCCGGAGCACCGCGAGCCGACGCCCGACGGTGTCCGAACGGGGCGAGAGCCGCTCGTGCGGCAGGGTCTCCCAGGAGGGGTACTCGACGACCCCGTCCGGGTCGAGCAGGGACCGCAGCGCGGCGGCGAGGTCCTCGGCCTCCCGCCCGGTCGCGGTCACCGCGAGCACCGGCCGCCCCGAGTCCCGGGCGAGCGCGGCGACGGCGAAGGGCCGCGCGGCCGCCGGCCCGACCAGGTCCACGTGGGGGCGGTTCCCGTCGGACGCGGCCTTCACCGCCTCGGCGAGGGCCGCGTCCTTGACGACGACATCAAGCAGACCGTGCAGGCTCATGGAGCTTCCATCCCGGGTTCGAACGACGGGGTCGGACAACGCGAACAGCCCGACACGTGTCACGGGCCGGGGTGCTCCCGGACACGCATGGACCGGGCCCCCCAGCCTACGACGCCCCCACCCACGCCGCCCCCGAAGACCACCCGCGGTCCCCCGTGCGGGCGCCGAGCCCGCCGCCCCTGCGGGCAACCGCCCCGCGCGGGCGGGCCCCGATCCACCCCCGTGTCGTCGGGTGACCGCCCGGCCCCGCAACGGGCGGGCCCGAAACGGCGAGGTGCCGCCCCCTGAGGGGACGGCACCCGGTCCATCGCGGCCGCGGCTACTCGCTCGCGATCGCGTTCAGTACGTTCATCCGCCCCGCCCGGAACGCCGGCACAAGGGCCGCGAACAGCCCCACGAACGCCGACCCCACGAACACTGTCAGGATCGTCGTCCACGGGATCTCCAGGACCCCGAGGCCCTCCAGGGCGAGGAGCTTCTGGGCCGCCGTGCCCCAGCCCATGCCCAGGCCGAGGCCGAGCAGCGCGCCGAAGAGCGCGATGACGACCGACTCCAGGCGGATCATGCGGCGCAGCTGCCGGCGGGAGAGGCCGATGGCCCGCATGAGGCCGATCTCGCGGGTCCGCTCGACGACGGAGAGGGCCAGGGTGTTCACGACCCCGAGGACGGCGACGACGATCGCGAGGGCGAGGAGCCCGTACACGATGTTGAGCAGCTGGCCGACCTGGTCCTTCAGCTCCTCCTTGTAGTCGGCCTGGTTGCTCACCTTGTACTGGGGGTACGGCGCGAGCGCGTCCTTGAGCGCCTGGTACGCCTGGGTCTCCTGGCCGTCCTTCGCGCTGGCGAGGAGGAGCAGGCTGTGCGGCAGGCGCTCGGCGGGGACGTGTTCGGCGAGGGTGGAGACGTTGACGTACATCGCCCCGTTGTCGACGGTGCCCGTGTCGGCGGTGATCGCCGCGACCTTGAGCTTCGTCTTCTCGCCGCCCTTGAAGGCGAGCGTCAGGACGTCGCCGACCTTCACGCCGTGCGCCGTGGCGTAGTCGCTGCCGACGGACATCGCCCCGGGCTCGTAGGCGTCGGTGAGGGTGCCGGCCGTGGTCTCCCGGCGCAGGTCCTCGACGTACGTCGGCTCGGTGGCGGCCAGGTCGGCCTTCGTGGTCTTTCCGCGCGGGTCGGTGACCGTGGCGTCGACCCACTTGTACTCGGTGACGTGGTCGAGGCCGGGCGCCTTCTCGAGCGCGGCCTGGGCCTGCGGCACGATCGGCTGCCCGGTGCCGGACCGCACGATGAAGTCGGCGCCGACGGACCGGTCGAGTTCGTCGGTGGCGGAGGCGACCATCGAGGAGCCGACGACCGAGAGGCCGGCGACGAGCGCGAGGCCGATCATGAGCGCGGCGGCGGTGGCGCCGGTGCGGCGCGGGTTGCGGAGCGCGTTCCGTTCGGCCAGGCGGCCGACGGGGCCGAAGATCCGCAGGACGACGGCGCCGAGGGCGCGGACGACTCCGCCGGCGAGGAGCGGGCCGACGACGACGAAGCCGAGGAGGGTGAGGACGACGCCGAGGCCGAGCCAGAGCGAGCCGGGGCCGGCTTCGGCGGCGCGGGCCGCCGCGACCAGGGCGGCCGCTCCGGCGGCGGTGAGGCCGAGGCCGATCCCGCCCCGGATCCGGCCGGCCTTGCCGTCGGCGGGGGTTCCCGCGTCGCGGAGGGCGGCCATCGGGGAGATCTTCCCGGCGCGGCGGGCCGGGATGTAGGCGGCGAGGACGGTGACGACGATGCCGAGGGCGAGGCCGACGGCCGGGGTCGTCCACTTCACGGTGAGGTCGCCGGTGGAGAGTTCCATGCCGATGGAGGACATGAGTTCCATGAGTCCGACGGCGAGACCGACGCCCGCCGCGACTCCGGCGATCGAGCCGACGACGCCGAGGAGCACCGCCTCGACGAGGACGGAACGGTTCACCTGCCTGCGGCTGGAGCCGATGGCCCGCATCAGGCCGATCTCGCGGGTGCGCTGGGCGACCAGCATGGAGAAGGTGTTGACGATGAGGAAGATGCCGACGAGGAAGGCGATCCCGGCGAAGCCGAGCATGGCGTACTTCATGACGTCGAGGAAGCCGGCGACGTCCTCGCGGCCGGCGTCGGCGGCTTCGGCGGCGGTCTGGAGCGTGTAGCCGTCGCCGATCGACGCGGCGATGTTCTTCTTGAGGGCGTCGTGCGGGACACCCGGCTCGGCGTCGGCCAGTACCTGCGTGAACAGGCCTTCTTTGCCGAGGAGTTCGCGCTGCGCGGTGGCGGTGTCGAAGTAGACGACGGTGGCGCCGGGGTTGGTGACCTTGAAGTCGACGATGCCGGAGATCTTCGCGGTGAAGTCACCGGTGACGGAGATCGTCCGCAGCTCGTCGCCGAGCTTCAGGCCGTGCTTCTCGGCGGTGGCGCCGTCGACGACGACGTCGGTGGGGCCGCGCGGCTCGTGGCCGGAGACGATCTCCACCGAACGCAGCTCGTTCGGGCTCCAGTTGACGGCGATCGTCGGGGCGCCGCTGGTGGGCCCGACGTTCTTGTTCTTCGCGTCGACGACGGTGACGCTGAGGGAGGTGACGGCGCCCTGGACGGACTGGACGCCCTCGGCCTTCCGCACCTGCTCGACGAGCGAGGCGGGAAAGGCCTCGGGGCGGCCGGACTGCGGGGTCTCGTCGCTGACCGAGCCGTTCTTCGGGCTGACGGTGACGTCGGACGCGGTCGACGCGAAGAGCTTGTCGAACGTCGTGTTCATCGTGTCGGTGAAGACGAGCGTCCCCGAGACGAAGGCGACGGAGAGGAGGACGGCGACGGCGGAGAGCGCCATCCGGCCCTTGTGCGCGAGGAAGTTGCGCAGGGAGGACTTGAGGACGCTCATGACGTCCGCCCGCGCGCGTCGAAGTCCTTCATGCGGTCGAGGACGGCGTCGGCGGTGGGCCGCAGCATCTCGTCGACGATCCGCCCGTCGGCGAGGTAGAGGACGCGGTCGGCGTAGGACGCGGCGACCGGGTCGTGGGTGACCATGACGATGGTCTGGCCCAGTTCGTCGACGGAGGTGCGGAGGAAGCCGAGGACCTCGGCGCCGGCCCGCGAGTCGAGGTTTCCGGTCGGCTCGTCGCCGAAGATGATCTCGGGCCGGGCGGCGAGCGCGCGGGCGACGGCGACGCGCTGCTGCTGGCCGCCGGAGAGCTCGTTCGGCCGGTGCTTGAGCCGGTCGGAGAGCCCGACGGTGTCGACGACACGGCGCAGCCACTCGGCGTCCGGCTTGCGCCCCGCGATGTCCATGGGGAGCGTGATGTTCTCCAGGGCGCTCAGGGTCGGCAGCAGGTTGAACGCCTGGAAGATGAAGCCGATGCGGTCCCGTCTGAGCTGGGTGAGCTTCTTGTCCTTGAGTCCGGTGATCTCGGTCTCGTCGAGGAAGATCTCGCCGCTGGTGACGGTGTCGAGCCCGGCGAGGCAGTGCATCAGGGTCGACTTGCCGGACCCGGAGGGGCCCATGATCGCGGTGAACTGTCCGCGGGCGATGTCGACGTCGACGGAGTCGAGCGCGACGACCCGGGTCTCACCGGAGCCGTACGCCTTGACGACCTGACGCGCCCGCGCGACGACGGCCGTACTTCCTCCCGTACCCCCGTGCTTGGGGATGGTCACAGCCGTGGTCACGGTTCTCTCCTAGCGGTGGGATGGAGCAGTGGGTGGGTTTGTAAGTTCAAGTTAAGAAGCGGGCGGCCGCCTTCTCGTCCTCCGCCGGGACGACCGAGCCCTGGCCCGTATGGGGGAGAGGCCCCTAGGGGTTCCTCCACCCGTGGTCCGAGTGAGACCCTGACCGCGACCATTTAGGTGTACGAAGAAAGGAACCGCGCGGTGACCGAGTCCGCCCCGACACCAGCCGGAAAGACCGGGCCCACCGCGCCGCCCTCCCCCACGCCCGACGCAGCCGCCCGCCGCCGCCCCGTGGTCCTCGCGCTGATGCTCGCGATGGGCCTCGCCGCCCTCGACGGCACCATCGTGTCCACCGCCGTCCCCCAGATCGTCGGCGACCTCGGCGGACTCTCCGTCTTCTCCTGGCTCTTCTCCGGCTATCTGCTCGCCGTCACGGTCACGCTGCCCGTGTACGGGAAGCTCAGCGACACCTTCGGCCGCAAGCCCGTCCTCATCGCGGGGACCGTCCTCTTCCTCGTCGGCTCCCTGCTCTGCGCCGCCGCCTGGGACATGGCATCCCTGATCGCCTTCCGTATCGTCCAGGGCCTCGGCGGCGGCGCCCTCCAGGGCACCGTCCAGACCCTCGCCGCCGACCTCTACCCCCTGAAGGAACGCCCCAGGATCCAGGCGCGCCTGTCCTCGGTGTGGGCCGCCTCCTCGGTCGCGGGCCCGGCCGCGGGCGGGCGCCCCAGGATCCAGGCGCGCCTGTCCTCGGTGTGGGCCGCCTCCTCGGTCGCGGGCCCGGCCGCGGGCGGTCTCCTCGCCGGTTACGCCGACTGGCGCTGGATCTTCCTCATCAACCTGCCGGTCGGCCTTGTCGCACTCTGGCTGATCCAACGCCACCTGGTGGAGCCGTCCAGACCCCGATCGGTCGGAGCAGGAACAGAAGGGGCCGCGCCCCGCGCGCGCGTGCGGATCGACTGGGCCGGGGCCCTCGCCATCTTCGCCACCGGCGCGCTGCTCATCAGCGCGCTCGTCCAGGGCGGCGTCGCCTGGCCCTGGCTCTCCGCCCCGTCCCTGGGCCTCTTCGGCGGGGCCGCCGCCCTCGCCGCCCTGACCGTCGTCATCGAGCGGCGCGCGGCCGAACCGATCATCCCCGGCTGGGTCTGGCGCCGCCGCACCATCTCCGCCGTCAACCTCTCCCTCGGCGCCCTCGGCCTCCTCATGGTCGCCCCGACCGTCTTCCTGCCGACGTACGCCCAGGCCGTCCTGGGCCTCGGCCCGATCGCCGCCGGGTTCGTCCTCTCCTCGTGGACCCTCAGCTGGCCGATCTCGGCCGCCCTCTCCAACCGGCTCTACACCCGCATCGGTTTCCGCCTCACCGCGATCCTCGGCATCTCGCTCGCGCTCGTCCTGCTCCTTGCGTTCCCGTTCCTGCCGTTCCCCGGGGAGGCCTGGCAGCCCGCGCTCCTGATGCTGCTGCTCGGGGCGGCCCTCGGCCTCTTCCAACTGCCCCTGATCGTCGGTGTGCAGTCGACCGTCCCGTACGAGGAACGCGGTACGACCACCGCCTCCGTCCTCTTCTGCCGCCAGGTCGGCCAGAGCGTGGGCGCGGCCCTGTTCGGCGCCATCGCCAACGGTGTCCTCGCCGCCCGCCTCGGCGGCAGCGGCGACCTGGACTCCCTGGCCCGCGCCCTGGACACCCCCGCGTCGCTCACGGCCGAGGCCGCCGACCACCTGCGCCGCGCGGTCGACGCGGCGGTCGACTACGTCTACCTGGGCGCGGCGGCCGCCGCCGCCCTCGCCCTCCTGGTCCTGCTCACCCTCGCACCGCGCCGCTTCCCGGTCCTCACGGAGGAGTCGGAGCGGGGCTGAGAGCCCGTCAGGCGGTGTGGCGCGGTGCTGTGCGGTGCGGTGCTGTGTGGTGCGGTGCGGTGCTGTGCGGTGCGACCGTACGAACGCCTCACCCGCGCTCGCGCAGATACGCCTCCAGCTCCCCCGCCCCCGCCAGCATCGCCCGCCCCCGGGCGGACAGCCGGCCGTGCCAGTCACCGAGGGCGGCCGCCAGCGGCTCCAGGCCGCCGGCCGCCCGCACCTCCGCGATCAGCGGGGCGATCCGCTCCAGCGGGTAGCCGCCCCGCCTCAACTGATGGGCGAGCCGGGCGTCCCGTACGTCGGCCTCGTCGTAGACGCGGTAGCCGGTACGGGGGTCACGGCGCGGCCGCACCAGCCCGGCGCGCTCCCACTTCCGCAGCGTCGCGGGCCGGAGGCCGAGCGCCCCGGCCAGCGGCCCGATGAACGAACCCCCGGCCCCGGACGCCACGAGGGGCGCGGCCCCCCTGTCCTCGCCCAGGTCGCGCAGGGCGCTCTCCACGGCCTGGAGGGTCCGCCGGTCGTCGAGGAGCTGGGCGTGGCTCTCGTCGATGAGGCGGAACGCCCCGTCGACCGCCCCCTCGTTCACGGCCCGCATGATCGACGCCGCCGTCCGGTGCCCGTGCCCGGGCACCAGGGCGAGGAACGCGCGCAGGGCCGCCGCGTGCAGCGAGGTGTAGGCGCGGTACCCGGCGGCGGTGCGGTCGGCGGCCGGGAGGATGCCGGCCTCCTCGTAGTTCCGGACGGCCTGGGTGGAAAGACCGTGCCGACGCGCCAGATCAACCGGCCTGAGCCGTCTCTCGCTTTGAAGCTTTTCCCGCATAGCAGCGACGGTATCGCGGAAAAGTCTCCACCGGAGGTTCAGCGATACCGTTGAAGGCATGGCGACTGACATCAAGGACACCGCCCATGCCGTCGACGCCGCCGCCGTCATGAGGCTGCTGCCGGCCCGGCCCCGACTCCTCGCCCTGGGCGAGCCCACCCACGGCGAGGACGACCTCCTCGACCTGCGCAACGCGCTCTTCCGGCAGCTCGTCGAGGAGGAGGGCTACCGGACGATCGCGATGGAGACCGACTGCCTGAGGGGCCTGACCGTGGACGCCCACGTCACGACGGGCAGGGGCACGCTCGACGAGGTGATGGAGCAAGGCTTCAGCCACGACTGGGGAGCCTTTCCCTCCAACCGCGAACTCGTGTGCTGGATGCGCGACTTCAACGAGAACCGCCCATCGCCGGACTGGCTCCGCTTCGCGGGCTTCGACGGCCCGCTGGAGATCACGGAGGCCGCGAGCCCCCGCGAGGCCCTCACCGCCCTCCACGACCACCTCGCGGCCCGCGTGGACGCGGACATGCTCCCCTGCACCCGGGAAGCCCTCGACCGCCTGCTCGGCCCCGACGACCGCTGGACGGAACCCGCCGCGATGAGGGACCCGTCCCGGTCGGTGGGACGGTCGACCGAGGCGGGCGAGTTGCGGCTGCTGGCCGACGAACTGACGGCACTGCTCGACGCACAGACTCCGCACCTGCTCGCGACGGGCTCGCGCGACGACCTGGACCGGGCCCGCCTGTACGGCCGCACCGCCCTCGGCCTGCTGCGCTACCACCACGCGATGGCCGACCCCTCGCCCGCCCGCATGACCCGACTGTGCGCGCAGCGGGACGCGATGATGGCGGGCAACCTCCTCGCCCTCGCCGCCCGGGGCCCGGTACTCGTCAACGCCCACAACTCCCACCTCCAGCGCGAGAAGAGCGCGATGCGGATGTGGGAGGGGCCGGTGGAATGGTGGAGCGCGGGGGCACTGGTGAGCGCCGAACTGGGCGAGGAGTACGCGTTCATCAGCACGGCCCTCGGCACGATCCGGCACCGGGGCGTGGACACACCACCCCCGGACACCGTCGAAGGACTCCTGTACGCGCTCCCGGAGAACAGCTACGTCATCGACACCCACCGCCTGACCACCGCCCTCGCCACCACACCCCCCGCCCGCCGCGAATCCCCGTGGTTCGGCTACGCCCCACTGGACCCGGCGCACCTGGCGAACAGCGACGGCCTGGTGTTCGTGAAGGACGTGACCTGACAGGCCCCACCACCTGACGAGCCCTGCCGGTCCGGCTCGGACGGGCAGGGCTCTCACGCGTACAAGCGGCGGCTGTACTACTCCGCCGAGGCGAGCCCGACGAACCCGGCCCACGCCTCGGGGGAGACCCGGAGGGCCGCACGGGCCACGTCCTTGGAGTCACGGACGTGGACGGCGTCGGCGCCGGTCGCGACCTCGATGCACTGGCCGCCCTCAGCGCCGCTGTAGCTGCTCTTGAACCAGGCGAGTGATTCCGTGTTGTTCATAGCTCTCCTAGCAACTTCTCGATGAACTCCAGCGACTCTCGTGGGGTGAGAGCCTGCGACCGGATGATCCCATAGAGAGCGGCGGCGAGAACGCCCTGTTTAGGGCCGGTCTCCAGCGCACTGGTGCCCTGAACCTCCGCGTAGACGAACCTCTTGCCGTCTTGACGAGTGACGAGGGTGAAGGGCCCGTCCACTCCCGCGTTCTCCTCGCAGTCGAGCGGCATCACCTGGAGCTCGACGTTCCTCCGCTGGCCGACGAGGAGGAGCTGTTCCAGCTGCCCCCGGAGCACTTCCTTGCCCCCGAACTTCCGCCGCAGCACCGACTCGCACATGACGAAACTCAGGAGAGGCGCGGGGCGCCTGTCGAAGATGTCCTGTCGGGCAAGCCGAGCGGTCACCCGCTGCTCGATCGTCTCCGAGTCGAGCGGGGGCCGCCGATTGCTCAGCAGCGCCCGCGTGTACTCCTCCGTCTGGAGCAGACCGTTGACCACCAGGGTGTCGTACGACAGCAGCTCTATCGCCTGCTTCTCCAGCTGCGCCATGCCCTGGAAGAACGCCGGATACTGCGCCTTTTCCAGCTGGTCCTTCCAGACGGTCAGCAGCCCGCCCGCGTCCAGTACCTCATCCGACCGGTCGATCGCGCGCGGTGGCGGGATCCTCCGGCCCTGTTCGAACGAGGCGATGGTGGACGCCGAATAGCCCAGCCGCTTGCCGAACTCCTCCCGTTCCATCCCCGCCCGCGTCCGCAGCGTCTTCAGGCTCTGCCCGAACGCCGCCACCACCCCGTGACCGGACTTGTCCGCCGTCCGTCCCGCGTCCGCCTCGGGTCCGGCCTCCGGTGCCGTGCCCGTCTGCTCTTCCGCCAACGCACCCCGCCTCTCGTACGCGCACCGACACCCCACGTACAAGGCCATCGCGTCGGTGCGTCACCACTGGTCACGCTACGCCACCAAGAGGAGCTTGGGAGGCATGACGAGCGACAACCTCAGCCCCACCGCCCCCGCGCAACTCGGCGGCCACTCGGCTCACTTGGGCGACCGGGTCTTCACCCTGCGGTTCACGTCGACGCCCCGGGGCGCCCGGCTCGCGCGCCGCCTTGTCGGCGTGCGGCTCGACGAGTGGGGCGTGCCGTACGGGACCGGGCCGCACGAGAGCGTCGTCCTGGTCGCCGCCGAGCTGGCGGCGAACGCGGTGCGGCACGGCCACGTACCCGGACGGGACTTCCGGCTGCTGCTGCGGGTCACGGACGGGCCCCGGCCCGTAGCGCGGGTCGAGGTGAGCGACACCCGGGCCGAACGCGTACCGCCGCGCCCGGGAAAGCTCACCGGCCCCCGTCCGGAACTGGCGGACGGGGGCCGGGGCTTGCTGCTCGTCGAGTCGCTCGCCGACCGCTGGGGCTGGTGCCCGAGGCTCGGGGCGCCGGGGAAGACGGTGTGGGCGGAGTGCGCGCTCGGCTGAGGAGCTTGGCTAGAAGATGGTGTCGTACCTCCGCCAGCTGGTGACGTTCGTCTTCACGCCGGGCTTGAAAGGCGCCTTCCAGTCGCCCGTACCGGCGTAGAAGGTGGTGCCCCAGTAGGCGGGAGTCGGGACGGCGGCCGCCATGAGGTCGGCGTGGCCGTCACCGTTGGCGTCGCCGACGCCGACGAGGTCCAGGAAACCTCCCCAGCCGCCGCCGAGCCGGGTGCGGGCGGCGAAGGTGCCGTCGCCCTTGCCGAGGTACAGCCAGAGGACACCGGCCTTGTCCCGGGCGAGGAGGTCACCGGCGGGGCCACCGGCGAGGTTGCCTACGGCGGCGACCTCGTTGTAGATGCCCCAGCCGCCGCCGATCCGCTTGCGGGCGGCGAAGGGCGTGGTGGTGTTCCCCGTGCCGGGGGAGAGCCACAGGACGCCGGCCTTGTCGGTGGCGACGACGTCGGGACGGCCGTCGCCGGTGACGTCGCTGCCGGCCGCGATCCGGTCGTACGTCTGCCAACCTCCGCCGACGCGAGTGCGGCCGGAGAGGAGCGCGTTCCGGTCACCGGTGCCCCGGTAGAGCCAGAGGACGCCGGAGGCGTCCCGGGCGAGGACGTCGGGAGCGGTCGTACCGGCGATGTTCCCGGCGGTTTCGAGCCGGTCGTAGAACCGCCAGCCGCCGCCGATCCGGCTACCGCCCGCGTACATGACCGAGCCACCCACCGCGACGGGCTGCGACCGGTACGAGAACAGGTCGCTGCCGGGCTCCCGCACGAGCAGGTCGGCGGTGCCGTCGCCGTCGAAGTCGTGGGGCGCGGGGGGCCGGGTCACGGTGAACCGGCCGGTGGTGACCAGGTCGGGGCCGACCCCCTCCTCCGGGTGGGCGTAGATCTTCCACTCGTACTCGCCCGCGCGGGCCGGGGTCAGCAGCCCGTCCGGGCGCTCGGGGTCCTTGCCGTCCCAGCGCCAGGTGACCTGGCGGGGTGCCCCGTCGACGACGTCGGCGGGCCACGACTTGGTGATCGACTGGCCGCTGCGGACGTGCTTCAGGGTGACCTGCACGGTCGCGTCCCCGCGTGACAGGTCCCAGCTGAAGTCGACCCCGTTCGCGAGCTGGTCACCGGTGAGTGCCTGCGGGGTGGTGGAGCCGGTCAGAGTGATGACGGTGTTCTGGCCCGTGGACGCGACCAGTTCGACGTCCGGTCTGCCGCCGTCGGCGCGCGGCGAGATCCGGTAGAGGCCTTCGCCCTGCTCGGGGGTGCCACCGCGCACCAGGAGCGAGCCGCCGGGACCGGCGACGGCGGAGGAGAACGCGGTGAGGAGGACGGCCTTCTCGCCAGTGTCGGCTGACTGGACGGTGAACGGCCGCTTCGTCGGGTGATAGCGACCGTCGGCAGCCCCGTCGATGTGGCCCTTATGGCCGTACGCCATCCAGCCGCCGACCAGGTACAGCGGGGCGGACACATCGGCTTCGGCGTCCGGGAACCACTGGCGCGTGCCCCCAGCGCCGCGCTTGAGGGCGACGATCCCGTCATCTCCCGGCCGCGCCTCGCGCCAGGCCACATGGGTCGCGGATATGGCGCCGTCGTAAGCCCACTGGTCCTCGTCCTGAAGGTGCCAGGCCGAAGCTCCCGTGGCGAGATCGACGGAGATCTTGGCGGGCGTCCCCGCTGCGCCGATGAGGCAGTCGTAGATCGCGGAGCCGGTGTCCGTCCAGCTCTCCCCGAAAGGAGAGCACTCGACCTCGGGCGTCGGGATCAGCCGTCTGGGCTTCGGGGTGCCGCCGTCGAGTGTGACGGCGTACTGCTCCACGGGGCCGCCTTCGTCGTACCGCCCGAGGAGCAAGGTGTTGCCGGCCAGGCCCTCGAAGAAGTAGCCGGCGCCCAGCGCTTCGAGGTCCACCTCCTGTGGGGCCGGGGCGCCGGTGGTGGGCGTCGACAGGTCATAGACCCGCACCACCCGGCCGGCGACGGGGGCGGAGTCGTCGACGCTGACGACGAGGTCCGTTCCGCCACCGACGGCGGTGGTGGCCCCGGGCAGCACGATCGACGACCCGTCCGCGTACCAGGTCCACCGGAACTCGGGCGTGCTGGTGCGGGTCTTCGACAGGAAGCCGCTGGGTCCCGCGCCGACGACGTCCGCGTTGCGCGGGAACGGCACGGTGGTCTGCTGCTCCTGCTGCGTCGCGGCCGGCACGGCCGCCGTGGCCGGGAGTGCGGTGAGCGTGCCGCCCGTGGCGGCGAGGACGATGGTGACGGCGGCGGCCGCGAGACGGCGGCCGCGCGTACGTGCGTGGTTCAAGTAGGTGTTCCCTCCCCTGGGAATCGGGAGGTTAGCGGACGGGCCGCGTCCGTCCGTCACCGGCCTCCGTTACGCGCTGCCGCGCGGGATCGTCAGGCAGAACGGGTGCCCCGCCGGGTCGAGGACGACCCGCCACAGGTCGGGGCGGGGCTGGAAGGTGGGTACGGTCGCGCCCCACTCGACGAGCCGGGCGGCCGCCTCGTCGAGGTCGTCGACGTCGAAGCAGAAGTGCAGCTGCTGGGGGACGCCCTGGCTGGGCCAGGTCGGGGGGCGGTAGTCGTCGACGCGCTGGAAGCCGAGGAAGAGGCCCGACGAACCGGGGCCGCGGGTGAGCCCGGCGAACTCGTCGTCGGACCGCTCGCTCAGCGGGAGTCCCGTCGCCCGCCGGTAGAAGGCGGCGAGGGCCATGGGGTCGGCGCAGTCGAGGGTGACCGCCGTCAGCTTCATGATCATGGCGGGAGCCTAACGAGGCCGGGGGCGGGCGGGTCCGGTGTGTCCACGTCTCAGGCCCACACCGCTTTGACCACGGCGTGGCCCGCCGAGGCCGCCCGCCCGTAGAACCCCCGGAGGTCCGTGTGCAGGCCGAGGAACTCCTCCCTGGTCAGACCGCGTCCGGTGAACCCGGCGCCGACGACGCTCCACAGCTCGTCGAAGGCGACGGTCGCGAGGAAACGCGCGGCCCCTGCCACCCCTGACGGATCCAGGACCATCAGCGGGGGATCGGAGGGATCGGTGTCGGCGGTGTGTGCCACGGGGCGGCCGCCGTAGACCGGCAGGGTCCAGGGCTCGTCGGTGTCCGCACCGGGGGCGTCGGCCGCGGCGGCGTACAGGTCGTTGACGGAGTCCCAGACCTTGGCGATGGAGGCGGCGACACCCGCCGCGTACTCGTCGGAGTGGTTCTCCCAGGCCTCCCACATGAACGCGGCGAGCCAGGCGTGGTCGTCCCGGATCTCGGGCTCGGCCAGGGCGCGAAGGTGCAGGTGGATGCTCACGAGTCCCCCCAACTCGCGGCCCGCCTACCGGGCCGCACAGCCAGAACCTACGGGAGGGCACTGACAGCCGCGTGCCCTCCATGCCGCCCCGGTGCCCCGGCCGTTACGCCCCCGCCTTCTTCATCGACTCCAGCAGGGAGGAGAAGCTGTCCGCGGCGTGGCCGGCGTCCATGCCGCGCCGGAAGAGCTCGACGACCGCGGCCGGGAGCGTGGTGTCGACTCCCGCGTCCGCGTTGGTGTGCAGGACGTGCTCGACGCTCGCCGTCCCCATGGCGAGGCGGTCCACGTCGCCGGTGTGCCGGCCGGCGTCGATGCGCTCGGCGTAGAAGGAGAAGAAGCCCGGCAGCGAGTTCGCGGTCTCCACGGCGTGCGGCAGGATGTCCGCCGCCGTCAGGCCGTTGGCGTCGGCGAGGGCGATGGCCTGCCAGTAGCTCAGCATGGAGGTCCAGAACATGACCATGCCGATCTGGTACATGAGCGCGGCGAGCCCGGGGTCCTCGCCGCGGTGGTCGGTCCGGCCCGTGATGACTTCGAGCGCGGGCCGGTGCAGGTCGAAGACCTGGCGCGGGCCGCTGTAGAAGGTCGACGATTCGGCCTTGCCGATCCCGGAGGGCGGCACGGTGACGCCGCCGGTGAGCTGGACGGCGCCCCGCTCGGCCGCCCAACGGGCCGCGGCCCGGGCCTTCTCGGGCGTGTCCGAACTGAGGTTGACGAGTACGCGGCCGTCCAGCGCGCCCTCGGCGGGCTCCAGAGTGGCGTACACGGCGTCGTAGTCCGTGAGGCTGAGGACCACCAGTTCGTTGGCGGCGAGGGCCTCCTTCACGCTCGGCGCGAGCACGGCCCCCCGTGCGACGAGGGTGTCCGCGCGGGACGCGGTGCGGTTCCAGACGGTGACGTCGTATCCGCGGTCGAGGAAGGCGCCGGCCATGGCCTGCCCCATGGGGCCGAGGCCGATGACGGTGACGGACTGCGGGGCGCTGTTGCTGAAGACGCTGCTGCTCATGCCGAGATCTCCATCCTTCGCTCACTAAAACGAGCGCTCTAATTAGCGGGTGGTGAAAACGTAGCACAGGTCTAGAACGAACGCTCTACCCAATGCGCGATACGGTGGCTTCATGCAGACCAGCACACGGGACCGGATCGTCGTCGCCGCCTCACGCCTCCTGCAGCGGCAGGGCTACGTGGGTACGGGAATCAAACAGATCGCCCAGGAGTCACAGGCCACCCTCGGGTCCGTCTACCACTTCTTCCCGGGCGGCAAGGAGGCCGTCGCCGTCGCCGCGATCAAGCACGGCGCCGAGGAGTTCGCGACGCTCCTGCGGGAGTCGCTGGACAGTGAGGACGACGCGGCGGAGGCGGTGACGGCCTGCGCGCTGCGCCTCGCGGAGGAACTGCGCGAGTCGGGCTGGATCGACGGCTGCCCGGTCACGGCGGCGGCCCTGGAGACGCTCGGCACCGACTCGGAGATCCAGCAGGCGTGCGCCGAAGCACTGCGCGACTGGGAGCAGTTGGTCCACGACAAACTGCTGCGCGGCGGCTTCCCGGCCGAGAGCGCCCGGGAACTGGCGAGCACGGTCATCTCCACCCTGGAGGGCGCGGAAGTCACCGCCCAGGTCACCCGCAGCGAGGAACCCCTACGGGTCGCGGGCCGCCAACTGGCCCGCCTCGTCCGCGCGCACGAGCGCTAAGAGCTGCGGAGGGAACCGCCGGGCGACTCGCCCCGTGGCCGCCGCCCTCGTGATCGCCAGGGCAGTTCCCCCGATCCGTCACTCGCCGACGCCGCCGCCTACTGCGGGTCCGCGCCCGAGCCGGACTCCGGGTCCGGGTCCGGGTCCGGGTCCGAACCCGATGGCTCCGCCGTCCTCCCCGTCAGCGCCGCCAGCGAGTGGCGGATGTGCTCCATGTGCGCGTGGATCTCGTCGCGGGCCTCCTCGTGCTCCCGCAGCACCCGCTCCGTCTCGCGTTCCGCGCGCTCCGCCTTCAGGCGCGCCCCGGCCAGCAGTTCCTCCGCCTGCGCCTCCGCGTCCTCCTGGCCGTGGCGGGCCTGTTCCTCCGTTTTCGCCAGGGACTTCTGGGCCTCCGCGAGCCGGCCCTCCGCTCGGGCGAACAGCTCCTGGTGGCGGGCCTCCTGGGCCGACGCCCGGCCCTGCTGCTCCCGCTCGACCTCGTCCCGTACGGCCTTCTGCTGGGCTTCCTGCTCCGCCAGGAGCTCCGCCGCGCGCCGTTCCGTCTCCTCGAAGACCTCCCGCGCCGCCGCCGTCAGCTCCTCCGCCTCGCGGGTCGCTTCCGTCGTCAGCTCCTCGGCCCGCGCCCGCGCCGCCTCCAGGGTCGCGCGGGCCGCCGCCTCCGCCGCCTCCCGCACGCCCTCCGCATACGTCCGCGCCGCCTCCGCGCCCGCCCGGGCCTGCGCGTCCGCCGCCTCCGCGAGGGACTGCGCCTCGGCCTCCGCCGCCCGTACGAGCGTCTCGTCCTCCAGCTCCGCGAGCTCCAGGATCTTCCGCGCGCGGTCGCCCAGCGACTCGTACCGCTGCGGTGCGAGCGCCTCGACGGCCTCGCGCAGCCGGGCCGCCTCGGCCGCCATCTCCTTCTCCAGGACGGTGAGCCGCGCGGCCCGCTCCCAGGCTCCGTCGCGGTCCTCGGCGAGCTCGGCCAGGTAGCGGTCGACCTGCTCGGGGCGGTAACCGCGCCCCCGTCCGACGGCGAAACTCATCCCTGACGCCCCTTCCCTGTGACCCGAACGTCCAGGATGCTTCATCAGAACGGACAAAAGGCGCCCAACGTGCACACACGTCGAGCGCCATTCATCACATTCTGTCCAGCGGTGTCAGAGGGAAACCCCTGCCCCTCCTCTTACAGCAGCCCGTCCCACATCTGCTCCAGGAGCACCGACCACCAGTTCTCCGGCGACGACAGCGCCGCCGGATCGAGGACCGCCAACTGCGCCTGGAAATCGACCGTCCAGCGACCCGCCTGCTCCGGGTTCAACCCGAACCGCAGCCGCCACATCCGGCCGAGCAGCGCCATCGAACGGGTGAACTCCGGCAGCCCGGTGTTCACGAACTGCGGCGGCACCGACTGCCCGCCGGGACCGGCCTCCACCGGCACCGCCACGATGTGCGCGGTCCCGTACTGGACACAGATCGCCCGCCCGAAGTCCGAACCAAGGACCAGGTACGAGCCCGCGTCCGGCGCCGCCGGAACCTGCCGCTGCGCCGCCAGCTCGGCCAGCGTCGGCACCACCGGCACGGCCGGCTGCGCCCAGAAGAACGGCCCGAAGTCCGCCGGCAGACCCGCCCACACCAGCGTGCGCGCCACCAGCTCCGGCACGCCCTGACGGGACACCGCGCGCTGGTCGAAGCGGAGGACGCCCGGACCGAACGCCCCGGCCAGCTCCTGCGCGATCGCCTCCGGCGGGACCGGCGGCACCGGCTGCACCTGCGGCAGCGGCGCCCGCACCGGGGCGGGCCGCGCGGGACCGTCCGCGACCTGGTGCAACTCACCCTGATGGGTGAGAAGTTGCCGCATGCCCTGCTGCCGGCCCGCGTGATCGCGACCGTACGGGGCGATGCTGGTGATCCGCGCCTGCGGCCAGGTCTCCCGGATCATCCGCGCGCAGTAACCACCCGGCAGCTCACAGGACTCCAGCTCCGTGTGCAGTTCGAGCACCTGCTGCGGCGGCACGTTCATCGCGCGCAGCTCGTGCAGGATCTGCCACTCCGGGTGCGGGGTGCCCGGCGCCGAACGCCGGATGATCTGCGCCTCGGAACCGTCGGGCGCGCGATAGCGCAGCACCGCCTGGTAGCCGGGACCGACCGTCGGCTGCCCCGCCGGCTGCGGATAGCCGTACGCCGGGGGTACGGGCGCGGGCGGCGGCGTCTGCCCCCCGTGCACCGGCGGCGGCGTGTGCCCACCGTGCATGGGCGGAGGCGTCTGCCCCCCGTGCACCGGCGGCGGAGGAGCCGGCGGGCCCGGAGGCTGCGGCGCCGAAGGGCCACCGGGACCCGGGTGCGCGAGCATCGTCGCGGCGTGCGCGATGCCGCCCGCGGGCGTACCACCGGGCACACCCGGCGGCGGCGGGGGCGGCGGAGGCGCGCCGGGACCGCCCTGACCCGGGTGCGCCAGCATCGTCGCGGCGTGGTGCACGGGCTGAGGCGGCGTCACCGGACCGGGCGGCGCCGGAGCCGGCGGCGGACCGGGCGGCGCGGGCGGCTGGGGCCCGTCGGGCCCGAGCTGCGACACCAGCTGCGTGGGGAGGTACGCACCGGCACCCGACGAGGCTCCCGGCGTACCCGGCGCACCGGGAACGCCCGGAACCCCAGGGGCTCCCGGCGGCGGAGGCGGCGCCGCAGGGCCGCGCCCGCTCTTCGGCGGCAGAGCGGCCTTGCTGGTCGCGGCGTCCGCGATGTCCCCGGCACCCGGCGCCGAGGGCGCGGGCACGGGAGGCGGCGGCATTCCGGGACCGGCGACACCACCGGGGCCGCCGGGACCGGCGGGACCACCGGGACCGGCGAGACCACCGGGACCGGCGAGACCACCGGGACCGGCGAGACCACCGGGACCGGCGAGACCACCCGGGCCACCCTGACCGGCCGGACCGGACTGACCGGCCGGACCGGACTGACCGGCCGGAGCAGGCTGACCGGCCTGCGAGGGCACGGGCGCCGGAGGGCCGGGCGGCGCGGGCGGGGCCGCAGGTACGCCGCCCGGCTTCGGCGCGGCCGGGTCGAGCCGGGGCGCGATGGCGGTCGGGGGCAGCGCGCTGCCGCCCTTCATCAGGGCGGTCGGCGCGTCGGCTCCCACCTGCGGAGGCGGGGCGTCCTCGTCGTCCGTACCCGAGAGAGCCGGCGCGAAGACGGTCGCGGGCAGCGGCACAGCGCCGTCCGCACCACCGGAACTCGCGTTGGCGTCGACCCACGGACTCCCCACGGACGGGGACGAAGGTGCGGACACGGGAGCAGGCGCGGCCGGAGCCGGAGCCGGGACGGCCGGAGCCGGAGCCGCCGGGGCCGGGACCGGAGCAGGAGTCGCGACCGGCGCAGCCCCCACCGCCCCCGCGGGCGTCTCCGCCGGGACCCCGTCCATCGCCGTCGGCTCGTACGCGTCCCCGGAACCCGAACCCGAAGCCGACGCCGACGCCGACGCCGACGCCGAGGCGAACGCCCCCGACCCCGACCCCAACGACGAAGCCGACGAGGCCACCGACGCCGAAGGCCCCGTCACCGCACCCACCGGATCCGACGCGTCATCCGCCGGCGCCGACGAACTCACGCTCTCCTGCGACGCGTTCGGCTGCTTCGGCAGACCGATCTTGTCCGCCGCGTCCTGCAGCCACTCCGGCGGACTCAGCAGGAACGACGTCTGGTTCAGATCGATCCGGGCCGCCGGAACGGCCGCCTGCGCCGGAACCTCCTCCGCCGCCCCGTACTCCTCCTCGTACCGCCGGATCACCTCACCCACCGGCAGCCCCGGCCACAGCGTCGCCTCGCCACTGTCCCGGGCGATCACGAGCCGCTGACGCCCGCCGTCCGACGTAGGGCCGCCCTCGCGGTCCTCCGCCCACACCACGAACCCCAGCTCGAACTCCCGCACCCGCACCTCACGGTGCTGGTACGCCGGCAGATCGCCGTTGATCCACTCCTCGGCGCGCTCCTGCGCCTGCGCGAACGTCACCACAGCCCACTCACTCCCCCACCGGGACCACGGGCACCGCACGCGCGAAGCCACCGTCCACCATCAGGTTCGCCACCGTCTCCAGCTCCGGCGGATTGCCCGCGAGACGCTGCAGAAACGCGTCGAAGTCCGCACCACAGGGCAGCAGCAGACGCTCCACCCGCTCGGCGACCGACCAGCCCGCCGCCACCTCACCGGAGTCCCGGGCGTCGTCGTACGCGCAGAACCACACCGAACCGACCCCCTCACCCCGCACCTTCAGCGCGATGAGACCGCCCTGGACGAACGCGACGCCCAGGTAGTCCTTCGTCAGATGGTCACGCAGACACTTGTTGACATAGACGAGGTCGTTGACACCCGCCTCCTCCCGCACCGTGAAGAACGGCTGGTCGACGAGGAGCCCCAGCTCCGCGTCGAGCGCCGCACCCACCGGGGCGCAGCCGCCCGCCGCCTTCAGGAACGAGCGGTACGCCCCCGGAAGCCGGTAGCCCAGGTCCTCCTCGACCCCCTGGAGCTGCTGCTCCGACACCGACACCAGGCCCTTCGGCAGCCCGAAGTGCACCGGCCGGGTCTCCTGCAGGGGCCGCGTACCGCGCTTCGCATGATCGACAGCCGCCGTCGCCACCCCGCCGTGATGACGCAGCAGGGCCTTCACCTCGACCGGGACCAGCTCCATCCGGCGACTGCGCGCCACGTGGTGCCACGTCCAGCCGTGCGGCGTCGCCACCGCCGGAATGGTGTCCCACAGCTCATGACCCGTCGCCGCCATCGCCGCGTTCGCCGACACGAAGTCCGTCAGCCGCAGCTCGTCGACGCCGAAACCCTCCGGCGGATCGGCGATCTCCGCCGCCGCGCGCGCGTACGGCGAGAAATCCGGGTGACCGAACTCGTCCACCCGCACCCCTCTCGGGTGACGGGAGGCACGGACCGGGTCCGGGAAGTGCACGACCTGCCCGGCATAGGCCGCGTTCGGTGGCGCGGTGTCCTGCCCGAGCCGACCTGTCGTCATGGCGGTTGCCCCCTGCACTGGCGTCGCTGACTGCTACTACGCGCAGCCGCTGGCTGCTCCTGACTGATGCCGCACAGCCTATGCGCTGCCACAAGAGCCCGAACCGGCCCGATCCCACGGTCACCAAGTGTCACGATCCCATGACAGGCGCACCCTGATTCCGACACACCGAAGCCACGTTTCGCCGCCCCAGCTTCCCCATATGGCTCCCTATTTGGCAGGCTGTCCCCGCAACTCGGGGGATTGCAGGAGGGGAAGACCAGCACCATGCACGCAGCACCTACGCCCACACAGGGTGACCCACGCCTCAACTGGAGCAGCAGCGCCGAGGCCACCCGCGCGCCGTTACTGCATCACCGCCGCGACGGCATCCTCCCCACGGTCGGGGCCGCCCTCTCCGTACGCGGGGAGACCCTCACGTGCACCGCGGGCCGCGGGGACCGCCCGCCCGCCCTGCACGCCCTCGTCCAGGACTTCCTCGACACCCTCACCAGCAGCCAGCGGGAACGCTTCACCGGACGCTGCCCCGAGGCGATCCTGCTGTCCCGGCACCTCACCGCGACCGACAACGGGCGCTCCAAGCGTGCCCAGCGGAAGCCGCTCACCCACAGCGAAGCCCGGCGCTCCCTCAAGCACGCCAAGATCACCGCCCGGCGCATCCGTGAGGACGGCGACCCGCTCCACGGCAGCTACGCCGCCCCCTGCCGCTCCTGTACGGCGATGCTCGCCCACTTCGGCGTCCGCACCGTCGACCCCACCACGCCTGTCGAGAACGGCTGACCCCACACCCCATGCCCGACCACCTCAGCACCACCCGCTTCCCCGTCAACGTCGACGCCGCCCTCCGCGAGGCCGGCTGGCAGCCCGGCCGCTGGGACATCAAGCTCGCCGAGGAGTGGGCCGACACCCTGCGCGCCCACGTCTCTCCCGCGGGTCACCGCCACAGCGTCTTCCCGGCCGCCGTCGAGGCCTGGGCCGAGTTCGGCGGCCTGCGCATCACGGCGCCGGGTCACGGACGGCAGATAGCACCCGCGGCCGTACGCTTCGACCCGCTCGCCGGGCTCCACCTGTCCCGCACCCTCGCGGACCTCGGCCGCGCCCTGGAGACGGAACTCGCCCCCCTCGGCGAGGAGGGCGACCACCAGGCGATCCTCGCGATGGACGCCGAGGGCCGGGTCTACAGCCTCGACCACGCGGGCGACTGGTACCTGGGCAAGGACATCGACGCCGCGCTCTCGACCCTGGTCACGGGCGCCCAGCCGACCCGCCTCACGGCGGGCTGACCCACGACGGGGGTCATACGCCACCGTCGGGCAGTACGGCCGACACCTTGAACCCGCCCGTGTCCGTCGGCCCCGACACGAACACGCCGCCGAGCCGCGAGACCCGCTCCCGCATCCCCACCAGACCGTTCCCGCCGCTCGGCAGCCGTACGTCCGCCACTCCGGCGTCCGAAGGACAGGGGCCGTTCTCCACCTGCGTCGCGACCTCGGCCTCCCGGTGCGCGAGCCTGACCACGACCTTCGCGCCCGCCGCGTGCTTGTGGACGTTGGTCAGCGCCTCCTGCACCACCCGGTACGCCGTCCGCTCCACCTCCGGCGGATACGCCCGTACCTCCCCCGACACCACGAGATCCACGACCACCCCCGCAAGGCGCGACTGCTCGCAGAGGGCCTCCAGAGCGTCCAGACACGGCCCCTCGTCCGCGGCCGCCTCGGCAGCGGCGGCGGCGGCCCGGCCGACGGCGGCCAAGGGCACCACGGCCGGGGCCGCCGGTGCGGCCCCCTCCCGCAGCACCCCGAGCATCTCCCGCAACTCGGTGAGCGCCTGGCGCCCCATGTCCCCCACGAGCGCGGCGTTCTTCACCGCCTTCTGCGGATCCTTCAAGGCCACCGCCTGGAGAGCCGCCGCGTGCACCACCATCAGCGACACCCGGTGCGCCACCACGTCGTGCATCTCGCGGGCGATCCGCGTCCGCTCCTCCCGCCGCGCCCACTCCGCCCGCTGCTCCGCACGGTCGGCGAGCAGCGACAGCTCCTGCTCCAGACTGTCCGCGCGCTCCCGGAGGCTCTCCATGAGCCGGCGGCGGGCCCCTATGTAGAGGCCGAAGAGCAGCGGCGGCGCGTTGAGCCCGAGGGTCATGAAGAGCGAGACGACCGGCACGTACCAGCCGCTCGGGTCGATGTCCCGCGGACCGTCGTCGACCTGGGCGACGTCCTGCCGCATCCGGACCACGGTCACGACGAACACGGCCACCGTCGACATGCCGGCCAGGACGGCGGTGATCCGCCGGGGCACCTCGGACGCGGCGAGCGAGTAGAGCCCGACGATCCCCATGAGGAAGCCCATCTCGGCGGGCGCGACGGCGATCGACACGAGCACGACCGCGATGGGCCACCGCCGCCGCACCAGCAGCACGGACCCGACGACGAGCCCGAACAGCACCCCCACGGGCACGGGAAGCCCGGCCTTCTCGGCGAACCCGATCCCCTCGAACGCGCACTCCAGCGCGGACAGGAGCGCGAGCCCCCCGTCGAGGACGACACTCCGCCGTCTCCCCCACCACAACCAACTGCGGACGCCCCCAGCGTCCCGGTCTGCCCCCGTTACGGTCATGCCACCACCCTACGGGCGCGCCCGTCGGCAGCGCGGAGCTATACCGTCGCGTGGAGGCCGCCTGGTGCGGCATAGTGGAGGCCGCCAGGGCACAGGACCGACGGGATGTCCGTTTTGGCCCTGCATGCCATCCCCTGTGGTGTAATTGGCAGCACTGAGGCTTTTGGTGCCTTATGTCCGGGTTCGAGTCCTGGCGGGGGAGCTTCTTCACTCGGGTCCTGCCCTCATGGGTCAGGACCCGCACTCATGTCCGCCCCCCGTCTCCCCGGTATCCTTCGTGCGTCCACCACCCAAAGCCGAAGGGCATTCCCGTGAGCGCCAATCGCCCGGCAGCCGTCGTCGTCCTCGCAGCGGGTGAGGGCACCCGCATGAAGTCGAAGACCCCCAAGGTCCTGCACGAGATCGCCGGACGTTCGCTCGTCGGGCATGTCGTGTCGGCCGCGCGGGAGTTGGAGCCCGACCACCTCGTCGTGGTCGTCGGGCACGCCCGTGAGCAGGTGCGGGGGCATCTGGAGGAGCACTACGCCGGGACCCGTACGGCCGTCCAGGAGGAGCAGAACGGCACCGGGCACGCGGTGCGGATGGCCCTGGAGGAGCTCGGGCAGGCGCCCGACGGGACCGTGGTCGTGGTCTGCGGCGACACCCCTCTGCTGTCCGGGGAGACCCTGCGGGCCCTGGCGGACACCCACACCGCCGACGGCAACGCCGTCACCGTGCTCAGCGCCGAGGTGCCGGACTCGACCGGCTACGGCCGGATCGTGCGGGACGCGTCCGGGGCCGTGACGGAGATCGTCGAGCACAAGGACGCCACGGACGAGCAGCGCGCGATCCGGGAGATCAACTCCGGGGTGTTCGCCTTCGACGGGCGGCTGCTCGCGGACGCGCTCGGCAAGGTGCGGACGGACAACAGCCAGGGTGAGGAGTACCTCACCGACGTGCTGTCGATCCTGCGCGAGGCCGGTCACCGGGTGGGTGCCTCCGTCGCCGGTGACCACCGGGAGATCCTCGGGATCAACAACCGGGTGCAGCTCGCCGAGGCCCGCGCCCTGCTGAACCAGCGGCTGATCGAGCGGGCCATGCTGGCCGGCGTGACCGTGGTCGACCCGGCGTCGGTGCTCGTCGACGTGACCGTCACCTTCGAGCCGGACGCGGTGATCCTGCCGGGTACGCAGCTGCTCGGCGCCACCCACATCGGCGAGGACGCCGAGGTCGGCCCGAACACGCGCCTGAAGGACACCACGGTCGGGAAGGGCGCCCGGGTGGACAACACCGTCGCCGACTCCGCCGTGATCGGCGAGAGCGCCTCCGTGGGCCCGTTCGCGTACCTCCGTCCGGGCACGAACCTCGGCAGGAAGGCCAAGGCCGGCACGTACGTCGAGATGAAGAACGCGACGGTCGGCGAGGGCACGAAGGTCCCCCACCTGTCGTACGTGGGCGACGCGACGATCGGCGAGTACACGAACATCGGCGCGGCGAGCGTCTTCGTGAACTACGACGGCGAGACGAAGCACCACACCACGATCGGCTCCCACTGCCGGACCGGCTCGGACAACATGTTTGTGGCTCCCATCACGATCGGGGACGGCGCGTACACCGCCGCCGGGTCCGTGATCACGAAGGACGTGCCGGCCGGTTCGCTGGCCGTCGCCCGGGGCCAGCAGCGGAATATCGAGGGCTGGGTGGCCCGGAAGCGGCCCGGCAGCGCTGCCGCGCAGGCCGCTCAGGCCTCCTCTGAGGACTCCGCCGGCGAAAGCTGACCGGAAACGGGTGCGTCGAACTCGGCGTACCGTGATACGTGCACACAAATTCGGCTGGCTCGCACACGCGCACGACAGCTCGTGGTTGGCGACCAGACAACACGTCTGAGGAGACAGTGCTGTGACCGGGATCAAGACGACCGGCGAGAAGAAGCTGATGCTCTTCTCCGGCCGCGCCCACCCCGAGCTGGCCGAGGAGGTCGCACACCAGCTGGGTGTCGGTCTCGTTCCCACCAAGGCGTTCGACTTCGCCAACGGTGAGATCTACGTCCGCTTCCAGGAGTCGGCCCGTGGCGCGGACTGCTTCCTGATCCAGAGCCACACGGCTCCGATCAACAAGTGGATCATGGAGCAGCTGATCATGGTCGATGCTCTCAAGCGGGCCTCGGCCCGGAGCATCACGGTGATCATCCCGTCGTACGGCTACGCCCGTCAGGACAAGAAGCACCGCGGCCGTGAGCCGATCTCGGCGCGCCTGGTGGCGGACCTGCTGGAGACGGCGGGTGCGGACCGCATCCTCACCGTCGACCTGCACACGGACCAGATCCAGGGCTTCTTCGACGGCCCGGTGGACCACCTGTCGGCGCTGCCGGTGCTCGCGGACTACGTGGGTGCGAAGGTCGACCGCGCGAAGCTGACGATCGTCTCCCCGGACGCGGGCCGCGTGCGGGTCGCGGACCGCTGGTGCGACCGTCTGGACGCGCCCCTCGCGATCGTGCACAAGCGTCGCGACAAGGACGTCGCCAACCAGGTGACCGTGCACGAGGTCGTCGGTGACGTGAAGGGCCGTGTCTGTGTCCTGGTGGACGACATGGTCGACACCGGCGGCACGATCTGCGCCGCCGCGGACGCCCTGTTCGCGCACGGCGCGGAGGACGTCATCGTGACGGCGACGCACGGCATCCTGTCGGGCCCGGCGGCCGACCGCCTGAAGAACTCGAAGGTCAGCGAGTTCGTGTTCACGGACACGCTGCCGGTGCCGGGCGCCCTGGAGCTGGACAAGATCACGGTGCTCTCGATCGCGCCGACGATCGCGCGTGCGGTGCGCGAGGTGTTCGAGGACGGTTCGGTGACGAGCCTCTTCGAGGAGCACTGAGCCCCGGAAGTGCCTCAGGAGGGCCGTTTCCCCGTTCGGGGGAGCGGCCCTCCGCAGTGTTCCGGTGATCGAATTGGGTGGTAGGGGCGTCGGCCGGTAGACTGCCGTAGTTGCTCGGCGAGGGAGGCCGTACCCGTACGGATGTACAGGGTCACGGCGGTCCGTTATCGACGCGCTCTTCGTAGCAGGCCATCGCCAGTCGTGGCCGGGTGACCCAGTTTTTTCGTCACCTTTCTACGAGGAGTGCACCATGTCCGAGGTCAAGCTCGCCGCTGCCGTCCGTACCGAGTTCGGCAAGGGCGCCGCCCGCGCCATCCGCCGTGACGGCCAGGTTCCCGCCGTCGTCTACGGCCACGGTGCCGAGCCGGCGCACGTGACCCTCCCGGCCCACGACCTGGCCCTGGCCCTGCGTACGCCGAACGTCCTGCTGTCCCTCGACGTCGACGGCAAGAACGAGCTGGCGATCCCGAAGGCCGTCCAGCGTGACGCCATCAAGGGCTTCCTGATCCACGTCGACCTGCTCCTCGTGCGCCGTGGCGAGAAGGTCACCGTCGAGGTCGTCGTCGAGACCGAGGGCGAGCTGGCCCCGGGCAGCTTCCTCGTCGAGAACGTGCTGAACACGCTGTCCGTCGAGACCGAGGCCACGCACATCCCGACCTCCGTCACCGTCTCCATCGCGGGCCTTCAGGCCGGTGACGCCATCCTCGCCAAGGACGTCGCGCTGCCGAACGGCACCACCCTGGTGACCGACCCCGACGCCGTCGTCATCCAGATCCTGGCCGCCCAGGCCGAGGAGCCGGCCGCCGAGGCCGCCACCGAGGGTGCCGAGGCCTGAGCCGTAGGCTCTGCCTGACGGGCCCGCCTGGCGGGCTCCGCTTGACGTGACGGGGTGACGGGCCGATCGGCCCGTCACCCCGTTTCTCTTGTTCGGACGGATACGAGGAGACCTGACGCACATGACGGACGACGCGAACGCCCCCTGGCTGATCGTCGGCCTCGGCAACCCGGGGCCGGAGTACGCGGCCAACCGCCACAACATCGGCTTCATGGTGGTGGATCTGCTCGCCGACCGGATGCGGGGCTCCTTCAAGCGGGCCCAGAAGGCGCAGGCGCAGGTCGTGGAGGGCCGGATGGGTCCTCCCGGGCCTTCGAGCCGCCGGGTGATCCTCGTGAAGCCGATGTCGTACATGAACCTCTCGGGCGGTCCCGTGACGGCGCTGCGCGACTTCTACAAGGTGCCGACGGAGCGGATCGTGGCGGTCCACGACGAGCTGGACATCGACTACGGAGTCCTTCGGCTGAAGATCGGCGGCGGCGACAACGGGCACAACGGTCTGAAGTCGATGACGAAGGCGATGGGCGCCGAGTACCACCGGGTGCGGTGCGGCATCGGGCGTCCGCCGGGCCGGATGCAGGTGGCGGACTTCGTCCTGAAGGACTTCTCGTCGGCGGAGCGCAAGGACCTGGACTGGTTCGTGGACCGGGCGGCGGACTCGGTGGAGTGTCTGGTGGCGGAGGGTCTTGAGCGGGCCCAGTCGGCGTACAACTCGTAGGACTCCCGGCCCCGGGAACGTACGACTGTACGATCGCGGGTCATGACGCACGTCCGTAACGCCGCCATGGCCCTGGTCGCCCTCCTGCTGCTCGTCGCGGGCGTCTGGGCCTCCTGGAACTCGGCCCAGCACGTCCTGCTCGGCAAGGGGCGGGAGCACGGGACGCTGACGGTGACCGGCTGCACCGAGAAGACGTGCGGCGGTCGCTACGTCCCCGAGGACCCGTCGTCGACGCGGCGGACGCTGACGATCGCGCGGTCGGTCGCGGCGGAGCGGGGCGTGACGATCCCGGTGGTGGTGAAACCGGGCACGGACGAGGGCGTACGGACGGGCTGGGGCGGTGGTCTGCACGCGTGGCTGCCGCTCGGCGGGGCGCTGCTGCTCGCGGCGCCGCTGATCGGCGGTGGGCTGCGGCTGCCGCGAGTGGCGTGGTCGGCGGCGGGCGCGGGCGGGGCGCTGCTCGTGGCGGCGTTCCTGACGCTCTGAGAGTTCCCTTCGGTAGGGCCCGATCGTTATGAGCCACTGGGTTAAAGGTCACTTAAGGCGACGGATAGGCTGCGTCCGCCACCTCCCACGGCATCATCCTCATCCCACAGATGGACGACTGCACATGCGACGTACCCTCATTTCTTCTGCCGCACTTGTCGCGGCCATGGCGGGTTCTCTGGTTCTGGCTCCGTCGGCTTCGGCGTCCGAGAAGACGTACGAACTCCAGCTGAACCAGAAGACGCCGATCAAGGCGGCCGAGTTCGAGCAGGGCGAGTGCCCGGACACCATCCCGGACACCAAGGACGGCTGGCACTTCATCATCCCCGGCGGCGGGGTGAACTTCGTCGAGCTGACGGTCACGTTCGACAACGGCGACCCGATCACGATCAAGCAGTTCGGCCCGCCGAAGGACGACCACGCCTACGTGGCCTCGGAGGCCGGTGCCGAGCTGACCTCGGCGGTCGCCCTGGTCGACGGCGAGGTGAAGCAGGGCTTCTTCAACCTGTCGCACACCTGCTCGGCCACCGAGACCGGCGGCACCACGGGTGACACCACCAACGGTGGCGCCACGGGCAACACCACCAACGGTGGCGCGACCGGCAGCACCACCACCGGTGGCACCACCGGCGACACCACCAACGGTGGCGCCACGGGCGCGACCACCGGTGACACGACGACCGGCGCCACCACCACCGGCGGCACCACCGCGGGCGGTTCCACCACCGGCGAGACCACGGGTGCGACCACCACGGGCGGTTCGGCCACCGGTGAGACCACCGGTGCGACCACCACCACCGGTGGCTCCGCCACGGGTGACACCACGTCGGGTGGCTCCACCACCGGTGAGACCGCCACCGGCGGCACCGGCAACACCGATGGCGACCTGGCCGAGACCGGCTCCAGCGCGCCCGTCGGCGTGCTCGCCGCCGTGGCCGTGGCCCTCGCGGGTGCCGGCGCGTTCCTCGTGACCCGTCGTCGCAAGGCCGCCCAGCAGGGCTGACGTACCCCGTCATGACGGTGCCCCCGTGGAGGATCTCCACGGGGGCACTGTCGTCGTACGGCCTGGCGTCAGCCGGTGTTGCGGAGGCCCGCCGCGACGCCGTTCACGGTGAGCAGGAGCGCCCGCGCGAGCAGCGGGTCCGGCTCCTCGCCGCGCTCGGCGGCGGTGCGCTGGCGGTCGAGCAGGGCGACCTGGAGGTAGGAGATCGGGTCCAGGTAGGCGTCGCGGATGGCGAAGGTCTGCTGGAGGACCGGGTTGGAGTCGAGGAGCTTCTCGCCGCCGGTGACCTTGAGGACCTCGGCGACGGTCAGCGCGTGCTCGGCCTCGATGGTGTCGAAGACGTGCTTGAGCTCGTCGGGGACGAGGGTGTCGACGTAGTGGCGGGCGATCCGCAGGTCGGTCTTCGCGAGCGTCATCTCGACGTTGGAGAGGAAGTTGCGGAAGAAGTGCCACTGCTCGTACATCTCGCCGAGGACCGGGTCGAGTCCGGCCTCGCGCAGCGCCTTGAGGCCGGAGCCGACGCCGAACCAGCCGGGGACGATCTGGCGGGACTGGGTCCAGCCGAACACCCACGGGATGGCGCGGAGTCCGTCGAGGGAGACGCCCGAGCCGGGGCGGCGGGAGGGCCGCGAGCCCAGGTGCAGGTCGGCGAGCTGGTCGACCGGGGTCGAGGCGAGGAAGTACGTCGGCAGGTCGGGGTCCTCGACCAGGCGCCGGTAGGCGGTGTGGGCGGCGTCCGAGACGGTGTCCATGGCCGCGTCCCAGCGGGCGAGGGCCTCGTCGGACTGGCGCGGGGCGGTGTGCAGGGCGGAGGCCTGCAGGGTGGCCGCGACGGTCAGTTCGAGGTTCTCGCGGGCGAGGGACGGGATCAGGTACTTGTCGGAGATGACCTCGCCCTGCTCGGTCACCTTGATCTCGCCCTCCAGGGTGCCCCAGGGCTGGGCGAGGATCGCGTCGTGCGAGGGGCCGCCGCCGCGGCCGACGGTGCCGCCGCGGCCGTGGAAGAGGCGCAGGCGCACGCCGTAGCGGTGGGCGACGTCGCGGAGCCTGCGCTGGGCGCGGTGGATCTCCCACTGACTCGTGGTGATGCCCCCGAACTTGGAGGAGTCGGAGTAGCCGAGCATGACCTCCTGGACGTCGCCGCGGAGCGAGACGAGGCGCCGGTAGGAGGGGTCGGCGAGCATGCCGTCGAGGATGACGTCGGCGGCCTTGAGCTCGTCGGTGGTCTCCAGGAGCGGCACGATGCCGATCTTGGCCCAGCCGCCGTGCAGGTCGATGAGGCCGGCCTCGCGGGCGAGGACGGCGGCGGCGAAGACGTCGTCGGCGCCCTGGCACATCGAGATGATGTACGACTCGATGACCTCGGGGCCGAAGCGCTCGAAGGCCTCCTTGACGGTGTGGAAGACGCCGAGGGTCTTCTGTCCCGCCGCGTCGAGCGGGGCGGGCGTCGGGGCGAGCGGACGGCGGGACCGCAGCTCCTTGGCGAGCAGCTTCTGCCGGTAGTCGCGCGGCATGTCGGCGTACCGCCAGGACTCCTCGCCGAGGCGGTCGAAGAGCTGGCCGAGGGCGTGGTGGTGGGCGTCGGCGTGCTCGCGGACGTCCATGGTGGCGAGCTGGAGGCCGAAGGCCGAGAGGGTGCGGATGGTGCGGGCCATCCGGCCGTCGGCGAAGAGGCCGCCCCGGTGCTCGCGCAGGGAGGTCTGGATGAGGGTCAGGTCGTCGACGAGCTCGGCGGTGCCGAGGTAGTCGCGGCCCTCCTGGTGGGGGGTGCCCTGGGCGAGGCGCTCGCGGGTGTTGACGAGCTTCTGCCGGATGCAGGTGGCCTTGAGCCGGTAGGGCTCCTCGGCGTTGAGGCGCTTGTAGCGGGGGCTGATCTCCGGGAGGAGCTCCAGGTCGCGCTGGAGGGAGTCCAGGAGTTCCTGGGTGGCTCCGGCGTAGCGGATGGAGTTGGAGAGGAGGCCGCGGAGGTAGTCGACGAGTTCGAGGGCGTCGGTGATGCCGTGCTCGTGCTGGAGGATCAGGATGTCCCGGGTCACCTGCGGAGTGACGTTGGGGTTGCCGTCGCGGTCGCCGCCGATCCAGGTGCCGAAGGTGAGCGGGCGGGTGCCGGCGGGCAGTTCGACGCCGACGCGCTCCAGTTCGGCGGCGAGGTCCTCCAGGACGTCGCCGACGGCGCCCGCGTGCAGCTCGTCGAGGTAGTAGATGGCGTTGCGGGCCTCGTCGGCGGGCTCGGGCCGGACGACCCGGAGCTCGTCGGTCTGCCAGATGAGGTCGATGTTCTCGGCGAGCCGGAGGTCGTGGCGGCGCCGGTCGGCCTCGATGACCGGGGTCTCCAGGAGGGCGGCGATCCGGCGGAGCTTGTTGAGGACCGAGCGGCGGGCCGCTTCGGTGGGGTGCGCGGTGAAGACGGGCCGTACGTTGAGGTTCTTGACCGTCTCGCGTACGTGCTCGGGGTCGCCGTCCTTGAGCATGTCGGCGGTGCGGGCGAGGAGGCCGCCCTCGGCGGCGCGCTTCTCGCGCATCTCGCGGCCGCGGTGGACCTGCTCGGTGACGTTCGCGAGGTGGAAGTAGGTGGAGAAGGCGCGCACCAGCTTGGCGGCCGTCTCCAGCTCGACGCCCTGGAGCAGCTCGGCGGCGGCCTCGCCGTTCTCGCGGGTGAGGCCCCGGACCCGCTCGACGAGGTCGAGGAGCTCGTGGCCCTCCTGGCGGACGAGGGTCTCGCCGAGGAGATCGCCCAGTCGGCGGATGTCCGCGCGCAGCTCGGCGCTGGCGGTGGGGGTCTGGTCGGCACTGCTCACAGGTGCGGCTCCTTGCAGTGTTTCAGCACGTCTGGAGGGGTTCTGGAGGCTTGCGGACCGCGCTGTCCGACGCACCCAGGATAGGTGTCCATCTGCCGGACAGCGGTCAGGGTCCTCTTGTGCCCTCTTGCCGCGTGCCCCGGCGCTGCCATACTTACGACGCCGTAGGTTACGGAGGCGTAGCTACGTGCCCGTTTCCTACCGTTCCGCTCACTTTCATCCTCTTCCCTCATCCCCAGGGGACATCTATGACCACAAGCCCCGAGACGCTCGAAACCGAACAGGAACTGCCCCCCGCCACGCTCGGCGGGGACAAGAAGCGATCGATCGAGCAGATCACGCTGCTGCTGTTCATCACGGTGCCCTTCATCGCCCTGGTCGCGGCCGTGCCGCTGGCCTGGAGCTGGGGCGGCGTGTCGTGGCTCGATCTGGGCCTGATGGTGGCGATGTACTACATCGGCTGCCACGGCATCACGATCGGTTACCACCGTTACTTCACCCACGGTTCCTTCAAGGCGAAGCGGCCGCTGCGGATCGCCCTGGCGATCATGGGCTCGCTCGCGGTGGAGGGGCCTCTGGTGCGCTGGGTGGCGGACCACCGCAAGCACCACAAGTTCTCGGACGCCGAGGGCGACCCGCACTCGCCGTGGCGTTTCGGCGAGACCGTTCCGGCGCTGATGAAGGGCCTGTGGTGGGCGCACATCGGCTGGATGTTCGACGAGGAGCGCACGCCGCAGGCCAAGTACGCGCCCGATCTGATCAAGGACCCGGCGCTCCGGCGGATCTCCCGTGACTTCATCTTCTGGACGATGCTGTCCCTCGCGATTCCGCCGCTCGTGGGCGGTCTGGTGACGTGGTCGTGGTGGGGCGCGTTCACCGCGTTCTTCTGGGGCTCCCTGGTGCGGGTGGCGCTGCTCCACCATGTGACCTGGTCGATCAACTCGATCTGTCACGCGGTGGGCAAGCGTCCGTTCAAGTCGCGGGACCGTTCGGGCAACGTGTGGTGGCTCGCGGTGCTGTCCTGCGGCGAGTCCTGGCACAACCTGCACCACGCGGACCCGACGTCGGCGCGGCACGGGGTGCTGCGCGGTCAGGTCGACTCCAGCGCGCGCCTCATCCGCTGGTTCGAGCAGCTGGGCTGGGCGCACGACGTGCGCTGGCCGGCGAAGGAGCGCATCGAAGCCCGCCGCCAGAGCGCGTCCGCAGACGCGGCATGATGGAAGACGTGGCGATCGAGGGCAGGACCAGCGGTACCGGCAGTGGCGAGCAGAAGCCCCGGCGTGGGCGCCGGGTGCGGATGACGGGCGCGGAGCGCCGGGAGCAGCTGCTCGACATCGGCCGCACGCTCTTCGCCGCGAAGGGCTTCGAGGGCACGTCGGTGGAGGAGATCGCGGCGAAGGCCGGGGTCTCCAAGCCGGTGGTGTACGAGCACTTCGGAGGCAAGGAGGGCCTGTACGCGGTCGTGGTCGACCGGGAGATGCGCCAGCTCCTCGACGGGGTGACGGGCGCGCTGACGGCCGGGCATCCCCGGGAGCTCCTGGAGCAGGCGGCGTTCGCGCTGCTCGACTACATCGAGAACTACACGGACGGCTTCCGGATCCTCGTACGGGACTCTCCGGTGGCGCAGTCGACAGGTACGTTCGCGTCGCTGATCAGTGACATCGCCACGCAGGTGGAGGACATCCTGGGTCTGGAGTTCAAGGCCCGGGGGTTCGATCCGAAGCTCGCTCCGCTGTACGCGCAGGCCCTGGTGGGCAGTGTGGCGCTCACCGGGCAGTGGTGGCTGGACGTCCGGAAGCCGAAGAAGGCGGAGGTCGCCGCGCATCTGGTGAACCTGGCGTGGCACGGCCTGGACGGCCTGGAGCCGAAGCCCCGGCTGATAGGGCATCGCAAGAGCTGACGGAGTGCGTAAACCCGTTCGACTCCCCTTGATCGCTCAGGGGTACACTCCTCCCCACATCCGGGGGGGGTGTTCGCCCCCCGTACGTGCCCTCGGCCGTGCGGGGGCGTCGCGGATCCCCCGTTCCGGTCCTTGGTTCTCACGTTCCCCAGGGGGGGATCTTTTGCGTTCCGCATTCTTCGGGCGTGCTCGTCGTGTCACCACCTGCACCGCGCTCGCCCTGTCCGCCGGCATGGTCATGGCGTCACCCGCCATCGCCGAGACCGGCCCCCGGCCCGTCGTGGAGCAGCCGCAGATCGCTGACACGACGACGCCGAAGCTGGACATGTCACAGCCGGCCGTCGAGTCGGGCTCGGCTCGTAACGCCGAGGCGACGGCCGTCGTGCCGCCTCGTTTCGACGTGGACGGCGACGGCAGGACCGATCTGATCCACCGCAAGCAGGACGGTCGGACGTACATCGCGCCGTCCACCGCGACGGCGACCAAGTTCGGGGCCGCCGACTCGCTCCTCAACCAGAACCTCGACCTCGTCCCGCTCGGCGACCAGAACGGCACGGGCGGGCCCGAGGTGCTCTCGGTCGCCCGGAACGGTGTGGTCCGGCTGTACACGGAGGCCACCACGACCTCCGGCACGTTCAGCTGGTCGGGCAGCGGCTGGAACATCTACAACAAGGTGTTCTCGCCCGGTGACATCAGCGGCGACGGCAAGGCCGACCTGCTGGCCCGCCGGTACAACGGCGAGCTCTTCTACTACCGGGCGACCGGCGTGACGACGGCCCCCTTCGCCGCCCCCGCGAAGGTCGGCGCCGGCTGGGGCGTCTACGACCAGCTCGTGGGCGTCGGTGACAACAGCGGCGACGGCCTCGGTGACGTCGCGGCCCGCACCACGGACGGCCGGCTGTACTCCTACGCCAGCACCGGCAACCCGGCGTCGCCGTTCAAGGCGCCCAGGGAGCTCGGCAAGGGCTGGAACGCGTACAACCAGATCGTCGCCCCCGACGACCGCAACGGGGACGGCAAGGCCGATCTGCTCGCCCGTGACCAGAACGGTGCGCTCTTGGCCTACAGCGGCCTCGGCAACGGCTCGTACTCGGCGCCGGTGAAGCTCTCCGGCAGCTGGCTCAGCGTGGACCAGTTCGCCGGGGCGGGCAACATCCCCACCGCCGGCAGGAGCGGGTTCCTCGGCCGCGACCGCGCGGGGACGCTCTTCTGGTACGGCGACCAGAACAACGGCAAGCTCACCGCACGCGCGCAGTGGGGCAGCACCGGCGGCTGGGCCGGCGCGAACATCTCGTACGTCTCCGCCCTCGACGAGGGCGCGTTCGCCGACCTCCTGGAGGTCTACCGGGGTCGCCTGTACAACGCGGACCGGGACCTCGGCGGCGGCTGGCAGATCTACAACCTGCTCGTCGGCCCCGGCGACCTGAGCGGCGACGGCAAGGCCGACCTGCTGGCCCGTGACACCGCCGGTGTCCTGTGGCTGTACCGGGGCAACGGCGCCGGCACGGGCCTCGCGTCCCGGATCCGGGTCGGCGACGGCTGGAGCGCGTACAACCGGGTCCTCGGCGCGGGCGACTTCTCGGGCGACGGACGTACGGACGTGGTGGCCCGCGACAGCGCCGGCACCCTGTGGCTGTACAAGGGCACCGGCTCCGCCACGGCCCCGTTCGCCGGCCGGGCGAAGATCGGCACCGGCTGGAACACGTACAACAAGCTGGCGGCGCCGGGCGACCTGAACGGCGACGGCAAGGCCGACCTGCTCGGGGTGAACGCGGCGGGCGAGCTGTACCGCTACCTGGGCACGGGCACCCACGCGGTCATCACCCCCCGGGTGAGGATCGGCACCGGCTATCAGACGTACACGAACCTGTACTAGAAGTCCTCGGGTGCCCCGTACCGGTTCGTCCGGTGCGGGGCGTCTCACGTTCACGAAAAGATCGCTGGCGTACGGCGCGCGCGTGAGTAGAATCGCGTTCAACATCCGGGGGGGTGTTCCCGACCTTCGAACGAGGTCGTCTCCGCATGCCCGATGGCCTGCGCTGACGCCGTTCGATGCTGTGCGAACCCCCTGTTCGGTCCTGCCGAATCTCTGGTCCCTGGGGGGATCTCTTGCTCTTCACGCACTCCAAGCGTGCTCGCCGCGTCGCCGCCTGCACCGCGCTCGCCCTCGCCACGGGCATGCTGCTCTCGGGCACGGCGTCCGCCGACTCGCCGGCGCCCCTTCCGAAGATCGAGAAGGAAGCGCCCTCCTTCACCGTCCCGAAGCTCGACCTCCCGCGGCAGGGAGCCGCCCGCGCCGACGCCACCGCGGCCGAGGCCACCTCGCCGCTCCTGTCCGACCTGGACGGCGACGGTTTCGAGGACGTCATCGTCCGCGACACCATGGGGGAGCTCTACTCGAGCACCTCCAGTGACACCGTCGACTACTTCGACCTCGGTCGCGACGACGTCGCGAAGGACATCATCCCGATCGGTAACCAGGGCGGCGCCACGATCGCGCCCGAGGTGCTCGTCCTCTCCGAGAACGGCACGCTCACGCTGTACCGCGACGCCGCTCCGACCGGCACCACGTCCCGCTCGGTGGTGGGCGGCGGCTGGCAGATCTACAACAAGCTCACCTCGCCCGGCGACGTGAACGCCGACGGGCGGGCCGACGTGGTCGCCCGTGACCAGAACGGCCAGCTGTACCTGTACCTGGCCACCGGCGACCTGACCAAGCCGCTCGGCACCCGCATCGCCGTCGGCGGCGGCTGGCACATCTACGACCAGCTCGTGGGCCTCGGCGACGGCAACGGCGACGGCAGGGCCGACCTGTACGCCCGCGACACCGCCGGCACGATGTGGTTCTACGCCGGCACGGGCGACAATGCCAAGCCGTTCGGCATCCGCAAGTCCATCGGCGGCGGCTGGAACACCTACAACTACAACCAGATCATGCCCGCGGGCGATGGCGACCTGGTCGGCCGGGACAACAACGGCACCCTGTTCTTCCACCCCGGCAACGGTGACGGCACCCTGGCCGTGCGCCAGCAGGCCGGCGCCGTGGGCGACTGGGCGGGCATCGCGCAGTTCGCCGGCTCGGGCAGCTACCCGTACACCGGCAAGGAGGGCGTCTACGCGACGACCTCCGGCGGGGCGCTGTACTGGTACTCCAACAGCACCACCGGCAAGCTGGACCCCCGCGTCGAGATCGAGGGCCCGGGCGGCCTGGGCGGCCTGATCCCCGTCCACCTGTCGTCGATGAACTCCGACGCCCTGTCCGACATCGCTCTGGTGCTCTCCGGCGACCTGTACATCGAGGGCAACGAGATCGGCAGCGGCTGGGGCGTCTACAACACCCTCGTCGGCCCCGGCGACCTGTCCGGCGACGGCAAGGGCGACCTGCTGGCCCGGGACCGCTCCGGCGTCCTGTACCTCTACCGCGGCAACGGCGCGGGCACCGCCCTCTCCGCCCGGACCAAGGTCGGCACCGGCTGGGGCGGGTACAACAAGATCATCGGCGCGGGTGACTACACCGGCGACGGCCGCACGGACATCCTGGGCCGCACCACGACCGGCGATCTGTACCTGCACGCGGGCACGGGTGTCACGGCGACGCCGTTCAAGCCGCGCGTGAGGATCGGCGGCGGCTGGAACACGTACAAGCAGCTGGTGGCCCCCGGCGACCTGAACGCCGACGGCAAGGCCGACCTGCTCGGCGTGGCGTCCAACGGCGACCTGTACCGCTACCTGGGCACGAGCCCGTCGAAGTTCTCGGCGGCGCTCAGGGTCGGCCCTGGCTACCAGATCTACAACACCATGTCCTGACCCCTCGGTCGGACGTGAGGCGGGCGCCCCGCATCGGATCCTCCGGTGCGGGGCGTCCGCGCGTTCACGCGCGTGTGCGGGCCACCGCGAAGATCCGGCGGAACGGGAAGACCGTGCCGTGACGGCCCGGTGGATAGGCCTCCCGGAGGAGGGCGCGGTACTGGGCGAGGAAGGCGTCGATCGCCTCCTGGTCGTCGCCGAGGGCGGTGAGGACGGGGCGCAGGGCGGTGCCCTTGACCCAGTCGAGGACCGGGTCCTCGCCCTGGAGCAGTTGGCAGTACGTGGTCTCCCAGACGTCCGTCTCGCAGCCGAGGTCGGTGAGGCGGGTGAGGTAGTCGGCGGCGCCGAGGATGTGGACGAAGCGGCGGCCCTGGTCGCCGACGCGGCCGCGCCATTCGGGGGTCTCGCAGAGTTCGCCGAGCAGGGCGTGGCTGGGCGAGGTGAAGTTGCCGGGGACCTGGAAGGCGAGGGTGCCGCCGGGGTGGAGTCCGTCGATCCAGCCGGCGAAGGACTCGGGGTGGTTGGGCACCCACTGGAGGGCCGCGTTGGAGACGATCAGGTCGTAGGGCTCGGTGGGGGTCCAGTGGGCGGCGTCGGCGGGGCGGAAGTCCAGCCATCCGCCGCCCCGGGTGGTGCCGGACCAGTCCTTCTCCGCCCGCTCCAGCATGTCGGGCGAGAGGTCGAATCCGGTGATGTGGGCGTCGGGCCAGCGGTCGGCGAGGAGGGCCGTCACGTTCCCGGGGCCGCAGCCGAGGTCGGCGATCCTGGCGGGCCGGTCATGGGCGGGGAGGCGCGGTATTCGGGCGAGCAGGTCGAGGAAGGGACGGGTGCGGTGGGTGGAGTGGCGGAGGTACTGCTGCGGGTCCCATGTCGGTGCGGCGGTGTCCACGGAATGCATGTTCGAAGCCCCCTTGCTGGAACGAATGGCCGAAACGGAACGGAGTTCCGGCCGGGTCCCTTCCCCATAGTCCAGCGGAATATATCTTGAGGGCAAGATACTTGATATCGATAAACTTGAACCCAAGAGACTTTATGTCAACAGACCCTCTACACTGATCGTCATGGAGGACGAGGTCGACCGACTGGTCGCAGCATGGCGCCGAGAGCGCCCCGACCTCGACGTGGAACCGCTCGAGGTGCTCAGCCGCGTCTCCCGGCTCGCCCGGCACCTCGACCGCGCCCGTCGGCTCGCCTTCTCCGAGCACCAGCTGGAGCCCTGGGAGTTCGACGTCCTCACCTCGCTGCGCCGGGCCGGCGCGCCCTACCAGCTCTCCCCCGGGCAGCTCCTGACGCAGACCCTGGTCACCTCCGGCACCATGACCAACCGCATCGACCGGCTCACCAAGAAGGGCCTCGTCGAGCGGCTCCCCGACCCCAGCGACCGGCGCGGTGTCCTCGTCCGGCTCACGCCCGAGGGCCGCGACCGCGCCGACGAGGCGCTCGCCGGGCTCCTCGCACAGGAGCGGGCCATCCTGTCCCAGCTATCCCGCGCCCAGCGCGGCGAACTGGCCGGACTGCTACGCCGGCTGACCGCCCCGTTCGACAACATCCCCGGCTAGCGGGACCTCGTCCAGCTGCGCGGGGCCGACGCCCGCGCGGCGGGCAAGAGCCACCGCCGCGAGGGTCGAGTGCACGCCCAGCTTCCCCAGCACGTTCTGCATGTGCGTACGGACGGTGTGCGGGGAGAGGAAGAGGCGCTCGGCGACCGCCTTGCGGCCCAGGCCCGCGACCATGCAGCACAGCACCTCCCGCTCGCGCGGGGTCAGCGACTCCACGAGCCGCTCGCTGTCCGTCCGGTGCTTGCGGGCCGCCGTCAGCTCCCGCAGGACGCCCGTGAGCAGCGCCGGCGGCAGATGCGTCTCGTCCCGCAGCACCCCGCGGACCACCGCGAGGAGCCGCTGGAGCGAGCAGTCCTTCGCCACCCAGCCCGAGGCCCCCGACTGGAGGGCGAGCGCCGCCCGCCGCGGGTCGTCCTTCTCCGCGAGGACCACCATCCGTACGGCGGGGTGGATCCGGCGCACCCCGCCCACCAGCGAGATCCCGTCGACGGCGCCCTCGGCGTCGTCCGGCACGGCCCGGGCCACGGCCGCTCCCGGGGGTGACGCGCCCAGCTCGGCGTCGACGAGCAGCACGTCGAACCTGCGCCCCTCCGCCGCACCGCGCTCCAGGCAGCGCAGGGCGGCCGGGCCGCTTCCCGCGGCGGCGACGTCGACGTCGGGCTCCGCGGCGAGCGCGGCGGCCAGCGATTCGGCGAAGACGCGGTGGTCGTCCACCACCAGGACACGGATACGTGCCACGGACACCCCCAAGTGTCGAGGAACGGACCGACGCGGGCACGGCGCCGGGGGCGGGTCCGTCGCTCGCGCGGCCGCCGCCGTGCGATGAGAGTTACCCCGCTGCCGGCGCCGTACCCGACCGGGTCTCGCACCCTGAAACAGCACCGGCCCCCACCGGCGCTGCCCCACACAGTAGGGGCGGGGCGTCACGGTGGGGGCCGATTCGCGGAACTGTCCGAAGTCGTGCGGCCCTGGGGGCCGGTTCTCAGAGGCGGCGGGCGCCCGCCGAGGGCACGGCGGTGAAGACGCCGGGGGCCGCGTATCCGGCGTCGGCGAAGGCCTTCCCGACGGCGGCGGCGACCGCTTCGGCCCGGTCGGTGTCGACGAGGACGAGGGCCGAGCCGCCGAAACCGCCGCCCGTCATGCGGGCTCCGAGGGCCCCCGCGGCGTTCGCCGCCTCGACGACCAGGTCCAGTTCGGGGCAGGAGACGCCCAGGTCGTCCCGGAGCGAGGCGTGGCCCTCGGTGAGGACGGGGCCGACCGCCCGGGTGTCCCCCGCGTCGAGGAGTTCGAGGGTCCGCTCCACGCGCGCGTTGTCGGTGACGACGTGCCGGACGTACCGCAGAATCGTCTCGTCGCTCAGTCGTGCGAGGGATGCGGGGAGATGCGCGGCGCTGACGTCACGCAGGGCCCGCACTCCGAGCGCCCGCGCGCCGGCTTCACAACCGGCGCGCCGTACCGCGTACGCGCCGTCCCCGAGCGCGTGCTTCACGCGGGTGTCGACGACGAGCAGCCGCAGCCCCTCGCGAGCCAGGTCGAAGGGGACCTGACGGTACGAGAGGTCCCGGGTGTCCAGATGGAGGGCGTGGCCCTCCTCGGCGCAGGCGGAGGCCATCTGGTCCATGACGCCGCAGGGGACGCCGACGAAGGCGTTCTCGGCGCGCTGGGCGAGCCTGGCGAGTTCGGGCCGGGAGAGCCCGAGCGCGAACAGGTCGTTCAGGGCGAGGGCCGTGACGACCTCGAGGGCCGCCGACGAGGAGAGCCCGGCCCCCGTCGGCACCGTCGAGGTGAGGTGGATGTCCGCGCCGGTGACGGGGTGTCCGGCCTCCCGCAGGGCCCAGACGACACCGGCCGGGTAGGCCGCCCAGCCGCCGCCGGAGAGCGGTTCGAGGGCGTCGGTCTCCAGCTGGACGATGCCGCCGTCGATGTCGGCGGAGTGCAGGCGCAGCACGTTGTCGTCACGGCGGGAGACGGCGGCGACGGTGGTGTGCGGCAGCGCGAGCGGCAGCACGAAGCCGTCGTTGAAGTCGGTGTACTCGCCGATCAGGTTGACCCGTCCGGGGGCGGCCCAGACACCGTCGGGCGCGGCGCCGTACAGCGCCTCGAAGTGGGCGGCGACGCTCACGAACCGTTCTCCTCTTCACGACGGGCGAAGGCCTCACGACCTGCGAAGTCCTCACGACCTGCGACGCCTTCACGACGTGCGAAGGCCCAGGCGTCGGCGACGACGTCCGCCAGGTCGGGGCGCGACGGCGTCCAGCCGAGCCGTTCGCGGGCGGCCTCGGCGGAGGCGACGAGGACCGCGGGGTCTCCGGCGCGCCGCGGGGCGGTGATCTCCGGGACCGGATGGCCGGTGACCTTCCGTACGGTCTCGACGACCTCGCGGACGGAGAAGCCGTTGCCGTTGCCGAGGTTGCAGATCAGGTGCTCGCCGGCCGGCACGGTGTCCGCTGTCATGGCGTCGAGCGCCAGGAGGTGGGCCTCGGCGAGGTCGGCGACGTGGATGTAGTCGCGGACGCAGGTGCCGTCGGGGGTCGGGTAGTCGTCGCCGTACACGGAGATCGCCTCGCGCCGGCCCTGGGCGACCTGGAGGACGAGCGGGATCAGGTGCGACTCGGGCTCGTGGCGCTCGCCGAGGGTGCCGTGGGCCCCGGCCACGTTGAAGTAGCGCAGGGAGACGGCGGCCAGGCCGTGGGCGGCGCACTCGCCGCCGATCATGTGGTCGACGGCCAGCTTGCTCGCCCCGTAGGGGCTGGTGGGGGCGGTCGGCGCGGACTCGGTGATCGGCACGGTCTCCGGTTCGCCGTAGGTGGCGGCGGTGGAGGAGAAGACGAGCTTGCGGACCCCGGCGGCGCGCATCGCGGCGAGCAGGGCCATGGTGCCGCCGACGTTGTTCTCCCAGTACTTCTCGGGCCTGGCGACGGACTCGCCGACCTGGGAGAAGGCGGCGAAGTGCAGGACGCCCTCGTAGGAGCCGTCCAGCCACCGCGCGGCGTCCTGGATCCGGCCCTCGATGAACGCGGCGCCCTCGGGGACGGCTTCGGCGAAGCCGGTGGAGAGGTCGTCGAGGACGGTGACCCGGTGGCCCCGTCCCAGGAGGTGGGCGGCGACGACGCTGCCCACGTATCCGGCCCCGCCGGTCACCAGATACCTCTGTGTCATGCGCTTGCCACCTCTCGGAGTCGACGGGCCGCGTCCTCCGGCCGTACGTCGTTCATGAACGCGCCCATGCCGGACTCGGTGCCCGCGAGGTACTTCAGCTTGCCGGAGGCCCGTCGGACGGTGAAGAGCTCCAGGTGCAGCCCGAAGTCCTCCCGCCGCGCGTCCGTGAACGGCGCCTGGTGCCAGGCGGCGATGTAGGGCGTCGGCGGCTCGTCCGGGCCGAAGATCCGGTCGAAGCGCCTCAAGAGTTCCAGGTAGACCTGTGCGCACTCGGTGCGCGCCGCGCCGTCGAGGGCGAGCAGGTCGGGCACCCGGCGCTTGGGGTGGAGGTGGACCTCGTACGGCCAGTGGGCGGCGTACGGGACGAAGGCGATCCAGTGCTCGGTCTCCAGGACCACCCGCTCGCCGTCGGCGCGCTCGCGCGCGACGACGTCGTCGAAGAGGTTCCGGCCGGTCTCGGCCCGGTGCTCGTCGACGCGGCGGCGCATGGCGGCCGTGCGGGGGGCGACGTACGGGAAGGCGTAGATCTGGCCGTGGGCGTGCGGGAGGGTGACGCCGATCTCGGCGCCCCGGTTCTCGAAGCAGTAGACCTGCTCGACGCCGGGGAGGGTGGAGAGGGCGGCGGTGCGGTCGGTCCAGGCGTCGAGGACGAGGGCGACGCGCTCCTCGGAGAGGTCGGCGAAGGACGCGGTGTGGTCGTCGGTGAAGCAGACGACCTCGCAGCGGCCGACGCCGCCGGAGAGGGAGGGGAAGCGGTTCTCGAAGACCGCCACCTCGTAGCTCTCCTCGGGGATCTCGCTCTCCCGTCCGTCGCGGGCGGGGCAGAGCGGGCAGGCGTCGGCCGGCGGGTGGTAGGTGCGGGCCTGCCGGTGCGAGGCGATGGCGACGGGGTCGCCGGTGAGGGCGTCGTGCCGGATCTCGGAGCGGGAGACGACCTGGGTGAGGGGGCGGGGGTCGACGGCGGCTCGGACGGTGTCGTCCTGGGCGTCGTAGTAGATCAGCTCGCGCCCGTCGGCGAGTGTGGTGACGGTCTTCTTCACGGCGGTGCCCTCCGGGCGGGATCAAACAGAACCACGCACAAGGAATCACATTCCAACATCGCCGTCAACGGCGGAGCACCGGTCCCGCGCACCCGGCAGGACCGGACCTCGAACACCTCGGGTCAGCAGGGCCCCCGCGGCCCCGGCACGGCACGGTCGAGCAGCCCCGTACGGGCGGCCAGAGCCGCCGCCTCGAGACGGGACCCGACGCCCAGCTTCATCAGGACCCGCTGCACATGCGTCCGCGCCGTGCTCGGCGCGATCCCCATCCCCGCCGCGATCAGCCGGGTGTCCTCCCCCTCCGCCACCCGGACGAGGACCTCCACCTCCCGCCGCGTCAGGAGCCGCAGCAGCCGCTGCCCCTCGTCGTCGGGCTGCGCCGAGGGGTGCAGAAGCTCCGCGAAGGCCGCCCTGAGCAGCTGCGGAGCCACCGCCGACTCCCCCGCCCTCGCCTTCACCAGGGCACGCTCGACGCCCTCGATGCGCTCGTCGTGCCGGACGTAGCCCGAGGCCCCGGCCGCGAACGCCGCCGCGATCCCGCGCGGCGAGGGCACCGGACCGAGGACCACCACCGCCACCTGTGGCCGCTCCCGCTTGATCCGTACGACCGGGTCGAAGACCCCCGGCTCGGCCGGCGCGGCCGTGCCGAGCAGACAGACCTCCGGCGCCCGGCTCACCACGAGCTCCGCCGCGCCCGCCACCGGCGCGGCCGCCGCGAGCACCCGGTGCCCGCGCAGCTTCAGCGCCGAGGCGAGCGCCTCCGCGAGCAGGCGGTGGTCGTCCACCACCACGAGGCGTACGCCCATCCCGGTCATCCCCCATCCTCCGCGCCGTCCCCCGGCACGCCTGACCCGGCAAGGTACACGCTCCCCCGCACCGTGACGCGCCAACCGTGTCCCGGGCCGACGGGACGTCACCTCACCCTTCCCGGTGACACGGTGGCGGCGCGGGACTCCTCCGGGGCGGCCGGGACCGACGGAAAGGGCCCCTCCGGCATCGCCGGAGGGGCCCTTCCCGTCTCTGCCGGCGGCCGTCAGCCTCCGGTGCCGTACGAGACGGCGAGGTGCTCCCGGCCGGCCGTGGTGCCGCCGTCGCGGGTCTTGCTCACGTACGTGCGCGACACGAAGAAGCGGCCGCCGCCGTAGAGGTACTCGCTGCCGGTCACGCCGAAGCTCCGCTCCGTCTCCCGGACCGACTTCTCCGACGGGTTCTCCATCAGGAGGGTCTCCTTCATCGTGCCCCCGTTGATGGACACGATCCGGCCGCCCTTGTCGTACGGGGGCACCTTGTACGCGATCAGGTCGCCGCCGTCCATGCGCAGCGGGACCAGCGTGTACGTGTCGCCCGCGTCGGCCTTCTCGGGCACCGTCCTGCCGGTCGCCAGGTCGAAGGCGATGATCTCGTTCGTCTCGTCGCCGTACTCGCCGGTGGAGCCCTCGTGCTCCTCGGTCGGCACGTAGAGACGGCCGTTCCCGACGAGCACCTGCGTGCAGGACTCGACCTTGGTCGAGCGGCAGCGCGCCCCGTACTGGTCGGCGTCCGCCGTGATCTTCGCCTTCAGCTTCCCGGTCTTCTCGTCGATGGAGAAGAAGTCCGAGATGCCGCTGCCGTCACCGGCGCTGTCGCCGACGTCGGCCGCGACGACCAGCGGCTTGGCGGAGACCACCGACGCGTACTTCACGCCGGTCGGCATCCTGAACTGCGAGACCGGGGCGCCCGTCATCGGGTCGAGGTTCTGGATCAGCACGTACTGGCTGTCGTACTGACCGCACTTGCGGACCGCGACGAGTCCCTCGCCGCCGCCGTACCCGAGGTCGTAGCAGCTCTGCGCGTCGGCCTGCGGCTTCCAGCGCGGGTTGCCGCTGGCGATGTCGAAGGCCGCGCCTCCGTCGGTGCCGCCGGCCGCGACGGTCTTCCCGCTGAGCGTGACCTCGCTGAACCGGGCCTTCTGGTCGCCGGCGTTGCCCCCGGTGACCGAGGTGGACCAGAGCAGCTTGCCGGTGTTCAGGTCGACGAGGCCGACCTCGGTGCACTGCTGGTAGTAGCGCGGCGCGACGCGCTTCTTGGCCTCGAAGAGGATCGGCACCTTGTGGTCCGCGGTCATGTGGCGCGAGGCGCCGCAGACCTGGCCCGTGAGCGGCAGGGTCCACAGGACCGTGCCCTTGGCGAGGTCGTAGCCGACGACGGAGTTCACGCCCGTCTTCACGAACGCCTTGTCGGTGAGCCAGGAGCCGGAGACGTCCGTGCTGTCGGGCACCTTGGGCAGTTCGATGCGGAAGGTCTGCTTCGACTGGGTGACCGCCGGGGCCTTCTCCTTGCCGTCGCCCCCCAGACCGTTCGAGGCGCCGGACCCGCCGTCAGCGCCCTGCGAGGTGCCGGCCGTGCCCTTGGCCTCGTGGCCCGGGTCCTCGCCGCTGTCGGAACCGGCGTACCAGATGCCGAAACCGACGATGAGGGCGACGGCGACGGCCGCCGCGATGATGATCTGCAGCTGCGCCGACAGCTTCCCGCCGCCGCCGGCCGCGGGGGCCGGGGCGGGCTGCTGGTGGCCGTCGTAGGACTGCTGCGGCTGGGTCGGATAGCCGTACGGGGGCTGGACCGGCTGCTGGTAGCCGCCGCCGTAGGACTGCTGCGGCTGCTGGGGCGCCGTCGGGTAGCCGTACGGCTGCTGCGGGGGCGCGGGCGGCTGCTGCGGGGCCGCCGGCGGCTGCTGCGGCTGTCCGTAGCCCTGGTCGGGCTGCTGCGGATAGCCGTAGCCCTGTTCCGGCTGCTGCGGATAGCCGTAGCCCGGCTGCTCCTTGGCGTAGCCGTAACCCGGTTCGGGCTGCTGCGGCGGGGGCGTCGGCGCGCCGAAGCCGCCCTGGGGGTCGGGGGGCTGGTTCGGCGGGGGCGGGGGTGGCTGCGTCATCGGTCCGTGTACCTCACTTGGTGAAGGCCATCATCGTCTTGACCTGCTTCTCGGCCTCGTCGTTGGTGGCGGACACGCGCCCGCTCGCCACCACGAAGGTGCCGCCGCCGTAGGCGTAGCCCGCGCTGTAGAAGCTGCTCTCGACCTGGGCCGTGGACGCCGGGTGCTGGAGCAGGATCTTCGGCGCGCCGCCGGTCGGGGCGATGGTCGCGACGGCGCCGCCCGTGTCGTACGTCGGGTCGACGTAGACCAGGACCTGGCCGCTCTCCATGCGCAGCGGGATCATGGACTGCTTCTCGGGCGCCTTGGAGCGCCACTTGGCCTTGCCGGTCTTCAGGTCGAAGGCGATGACCTCGTTGGACGTGCCGTACGAGGACTCCGTGGCCATGTAGAAGGTGTTCGCGTCGGCCGCGACACCGGTGCAGCCTTCGAGGTTCTTGCCGAAGATGACGAAGCCGCCGCCGCACGACGGGGCGAACTTGTCCTTGCCGCCCTGGATCTGCGAGCGCAGCTTGCCGTTGGCGTCGAGCGCGAAGACGGTCCACTTCTTCTGCTCGCGCTGGGTGGCGGAGACGACCAGCGGGTCGACCGAGTAGACCTTGTCGACCTCCCAGTCGGTATCCAGCTTGAAGGTGTACTTGGGCTTGCCGGTGGCCGGGTTGACCTCGCCGACCGCCTGGAGCTTCTTGCCCGTGCTGCCCGAGGGGCAGTCCATGGCGGCGATCAGCTTGCTGCCGCCCGCGTAGGCGAAGGGCTTGCAGCCGGTGGTGGGGCCGGTGAACAGCTGCCTGCCGTCGGCGAGCGAGAAGCCGTAGGCGCTGCTGGTGCCCGCGACTGTCACCGTGTTGCCGCTGATGGACAGGGTGTTGTCCGAGAAGGCGAAGAGGCCCTTCGGCTTGGGCACGGCCTTCTTCCAGCCCGCCTTGCCGGTCTTCAGGTCGACCATCTGCAGCTGGTTGCACTTGGCGCCGTCCTTGGCGCTCTCGGCGTAGCCGAAGACCATGACGCCGTTCGCCGACGGGTTGGCGGGCGCCGCGCACAGCTCGAACGGCACGTCGACCTGCCACTTCGAGGAGCCGTCGCTGAGGCTGAAACCGGCGATGCTCTTGTACATGGCCTTGACGACCGTGTCGCCGACGATCCAGGGGCCGTAGACGTCGGCGCCGTTGCGGGGCAGGTCGACGTTGTTCTTGAGCAGCCAGCCGATCTTGGCCTCGCCGTCCTTGCGGCCGGCGTTGAGGTCCTCCTCGCCGTTGGAGCCGTCGCCCGAGCCGTCGCCCTTGTCGACGGACTCGGTGGGCTCGGGCGCGCCGGTGGAGGAGGGGGCGGTGGCGGTCGGACCCGCGACGGGGTCCTTCTCGTCGTCACCGCCGACGACGGCCCACGTGGTGACGGCGGCCACCAGGACGGCAGCGGCGGCCACGGCCGCGACGATCCCGGTACGGCCCTTGAGGGGGCCGCCGCCGGACGGGGGCGGGGTGGGGGCGCCCGGGTACCCCGGCTGGGCGGGGTACCCGCCGTAGGGGTTCTGCTGCTGGCCGTACGGGCCGGGCTGCTGCGGATAGCCGGGCTGGCCCTGCTGCGGGTAGCCGTACGGCTGCTGCGGAGGCTGCTGGCCGTACGGGCCGGGGGCCTGCTGCGGGTAGCCGTAACCGGGCTGCGGCTGCTGCCCGTACGGTCCGGGCGCGGCCGGCGGGGTGTGCGGCGGGGTCTGCGGTGCCTGGGGCGGGACGGGCGGTACGGGCGGCGTGCCCTGGGGCTGGCCTTGCGGCTGGCCCTGGGGCTGGCCGTACGGGCCCTGGTTCGGGTCCTGGGGGACTCCGAAGCCCCCCGGCGGCTGGTTGCTGGGCGGCTGGGTCATCAGCGGTTCCCCCTTGACGTGAACGGGTTTTCTTTCTACCACTCACGCCGTGGCGCAAAAGCGACCGGTCCGTCCCTTGTACCCAAGGGAGGACCGGCCTGTGATGCCCTCGTTATGCGTCCTCGGCCAGTTCGAGCCAGCGCATCTCCAGTTCCTCGCGCTCTCCGGCGAGTTCCCGGAGCTCCGCGTCGAGCTTGGCGACCTTCTCGAAGTCGGTGGCGTTGTCGGCGATCTGCGCGTGCAGCCTGGCCTCCTTCTCGGAGACCTTGTCGAGCTGCCGCTCGACCTTCTGCAGCTCCTTCTTGGCGGCGCGGGAGTCAGCGGCGGAGACGCCCGCCTTCTGCGGCGCGGGCGCGGCGGCGGGCGTCGGGACGGACGCCTCGATCATCCTCCGGCGCCGCTCCAGGTACTCGTCGATGCCGCGCGGCAGCATCCGCAGGGTCCTGTCGCCGAGCAGCGCGAGCGTCTTGTCCGTCGTCCGCTCGATGAAGAACCGGTCGTGGGAGATGACGACCATGGAGCCCGGCCAGCCGTCGAGGAGGTCCTCCAGCTGGGTGAGGGTCTCGATGTCGAGGTCGTTGGTGGGCTCGTCGAGGAAGAGGACGTTCGGCTCGTCCATGAGCAGGCGAAGCAGCTGGAGGCGGCGGCGCTCACCGCCGGAGAGGTCGCCGACCGGCGTCCACTGCTTCTCCTTGGTGAAGCCGAACTGCTCGCAGAGCTGACCGGCCGTCATCTCGCGGCCCTTGCCGAGGTCGACCCGGTCGCGGATCTGCTGGACGGCCTCGAGGACCCGCAGGGCGGCGGGGAGTTCGGTGACGTCCTGGGAGAGGTAGGCGAGCCGGACGGTCTTGCCGACGTTGATCCGGCCGGCCGCGGGCTGGATCTCGCCCTGGCTGACGGCCGCGTCCGCGAGTGCGCGCAGGAGTGAGGTCTTGCCCGCGCCGTTGACGCCGACGAGGCCGATGCGGTCGCCGGGGCCGAGCTGCCAGGTGAGGTGCTGGAGAAGGGTCTTGGGACCGGCGGTGACGGTCACGTCCTCGAGCTCGAAGACCGTCTTGCCGAGGCGGGCGTTGGCGAACTTCATCAGCTCGGACGTGTCGCGCGGCGGCGGCACGTCGGCGATCAGCTCGTTGGCCGCCTCGATGCGGTAGCGCGGCTTGGACGTACGGGCGGGGGCGCCGCGCCGCAGCCAGGCCAGCTCCTTGCGCATCAGGTTCTGCCGCTTGGACTCCTCGGTGGCGGCGATGCGCTCGCGCTCGGCCCGCGCGAAGACGTAGTCGGAGTAACCGCCCTCGTACTCGTGCACGTCACCGCGCTGCACGTCCCACATGCGGGTGCAGACCTGGTCGAGGAACCAGCGGTCGTGGGTGACGCAGACGAGGGCCGAGCGGCGGTTCTGGAGGTGCTGGGCGAGCCAGGCGATGCCCTCGACGTCGAGGTGGTTGGTGGGCTCGTCGAGGACGATCAGGTCCTGGTCGTCGATGAGGAGCTTCGCGAGCGCGATGCGCCGCCGCTCGCCGCCGGAGAGCGGGCCGATGATCGTGTCGAGACCGTGCTCGAAGCCGGGCAGGTCGAGCCCGCCGAAGAGGCCGGTGAGCACGTCACGGATCTTGGCGCTGCCGGCCCACTCGTGATCGGCCATGACGCCGATGACCTCGTGCCGGACGGTGGCCTTCGGGTCGAGCGAGTCGTGCTGGGTGAGCACCCCGAGGCGCAGCCCGCCACTGTGCGTGACGCGGCCGGTGTCGGCCTCCTCCAGCTTGGCGAGCATCCGGATGAGGGTGGTCTTGCCGTCGCCGTTGCGGCCCACGACCCCGATCCGGTCCCCCTCGGACACACCGAGCGAGACGCCGTCGAGGAGGGCACGGGTGCCGTACACCTTGCTGACGGCCTCGACGTTGACGAGGTTGACGGCCACGTTGACTCCTGTACGGGGGGACGATCGACGTCCAAGAGTAGACGGTGGGCGACCTGGTCACTCTTTGTGATGACGTGATCGACTTTCTGCCGTTACCGTGGACTGGCAGGCCGAAGAATCCCGCCCATGGGAGGAACCATGACCGCCGAGCCGACGACCAGGCCCCAGGCCGAGGGCGGAGCAAAGCAATGGCCGCAGCCCCCGCAGGACGGCTGGACGGTGGACGACCTGCACACCCTGCCCGACCTCCCGCCGCACACAGAGATGATCGACGGGAGCCTGGTTTTCGTGAGTCCGCAGCGCCGATTCCACAGCGCGATGATCTTTCTGCTCCGTATGGGGCTCCGGGCAAGTGCGCCGCCCGACCTGAGGGTCGACAGCGAGATGGCCGTGGTGATCGATCGCCGCAACTGCCCGGAACCGGATGTCCTGGTCGTCCGCACGAGTGCCGTGCACAGCCGGACCCAGACCTCGTACCCGGTCGCCGACGTCCTGCTGGCCGTCGAAGTCGTCTCGCCCGACTCGGAGTCGCGGGACCACGACACCAAGCCGCACAAGTACGCCGCCGCCGGCATCGAGCACTTCTGGCTCGTGGAGATGGAGGGCGAGGACGACCACGCGGTCGTACGGGTCTACGAGCGCGACCCGGTCACCAAGACGTACACCTGCACGGGTGTCCACCGCGACCGGCTCAAGCTCACCGTTCCGTTCGACATCGACATCGACCTCACCGCGATCGACGAGATGTAGGGCGCTCGACGAGCAGCCAGCCCACGAGGGCCATCGCCACCGCCGCCGGGGCGGTGACCTCGAAGGCGATCAGGGTCGCGGTGTGGCCCTCCAGGAGGCCGCCGAGGCCGGTCGCCGAGAGGCCGAGGATCCCGAGGAGCGCCAGGGTGATGCCGAGGGCCGCGAGAGGTGCCGAACCGCCGTCCCGGCGGGTGGGTGCCGGGGCCTCGAAGCGGCGGAACGCGGCGACGAGTACGGCGGTCAGGACACCCGCCGCCAGGAACCGGACCGGCACCTGCGCCCACCAGGCGCCCGAGGCGGGGGCGGGGAGCCCCGCGCCGAAGCCGAGCATCGCGCCGTACACCCCGAGCATCGCCGTCAGGTGCCACAGGAACGCCGTCATCGCGATCCCGTTGGCGGCCACCACCGTCCGCCACACCCCGGCGCGGGCGACGAACCGCGTCCCCGGGCCCTTCAGCAGCTCGACCGCGCCGACCAGCCACAGGCCGTGGCAGAGGAGGGCGAGGGTCGGCGGGGCCATGTTGGAGACCTTCTCGCCGGGCATCCCCACCATGGAGAGCGGATACGGGCCGAGAGCCACGAGCGCGGTCGCGCCGACGAGGCCGGCCCCGGCGAGCAGGGCCGGGCGGCGGATCATGCCGTCGGCGCGCAGGAAGCCGAGCTGGTGGACCGCCAGCCACACGAACGCGAAGTTCAGGAACTCGACGAAGGGGGCGTGCGCCGCGAACCGGAGGACGTCGACGGCGACCGCGCCTCCCGCGAGCACCGCGAACGCGCCCCAGCCCCACCGCTCATGCAGCCGCAGCAGCGGCGGGGTGAAGGCGACCATCGCCAGGTAGATCCCGATGAACCAGAGCGGCTGGGTGACGAGCCGCAGCGCGACCCCGGTGAGCCCTCCGTCCGCGCCCGACATCTGGAGCAGGAGCGCGGCGGCGCCCCACACCCCCACGAAGACCATCGTCGGCCGCAGCAGCCGCTGGAGACGGGCCCGCAGGAAGGCCGCGTACCGGGGCCGGGAGCGGTGGGCGAGGGCGTGCGAGAAGCCGCCGACGAAGAAGAACACCGGCATCACCTGGAACACCCAGGTGACGAGCTGGAGTTCCGGCACGACGGCGAGGAGGTTGCCGACCTGCCCGTCGGCGGTGACGGCCGCCATCAGCCAGTGCCCGAGCACCACGACGGCGAGCGAGACGACCCGGAGCAGATCGACGTACCGGTCCCGGGAGGCGGGGGTGGCGGCGGCGAGGTCGCGGGCGCGGAGACGGTTTGCCATGGGGGTACGGTCCCGCGGGGCCCTTGCGGGCGACAGGGCGGTGATACTCATCGCGGCCTGAGTATCCGCCCGCCCGCGCCTGTTGCGGGCAGCCGTTCCGCCACATACGCCGCCGGACCGTTGTGGACATCTGTTCCGCAAGGGCGGAAGGGGTGGGCACAACCCACGACGGCGCCGCACCTTCGGCGCACCGTTCAGGCCCGGAAGCCTGGGCCCGGCAGGGGCGCCGTCCCGTGTGCCCACCCGTCCCGCCCTGCGGGACGATTGCCCACACGGGGGGGGGTGGCGGGTGGGGCAGCGGGCCCGGGCGGGCCCAAGCGGCTGGCCCGCAGGGCGCGGCACGCGCCGCCCCCGGGCGCGTGGCGCGTCAGGGGCCGACGGTCGTCGCGCCCCGCGCGGGGGACGTCGCCACGTGGGTCGTGCGGCACGTGCCCGAGGCCGTCAGGGCGGCGGCCACGCTCCTCGCCGACTCCGCGTCCTTCACCAGGAACGCCGTCGTCGGCCCCGAGCCCGAGACCAGCGCGGCCAGCGCCCCCGCCTCCGTACCCGCCGTCAGCGTCGACGCGAGCGACGGGCGCAGGGAGAGCGCCGGGGCCTGGAGGTCGTTGGTGAGGGCGGACGCGAGGGCGGTGGTGTCACCCGTGCGCAGGGCGTCCAGGAGGGCCGGGGAGGCGGTCGGCTCGGGGATCTCGACACCCGACGTGAGACGGTCGAACTCGCCGAACACCGTCGGCGTCGAAAGCCCGCCGTCGGCGACGGCGAACACCCAGTGGAAGACGCCCCCGACCGGCAGCTCCGTCAGCTTCTCGCCACGACCCGTGCCGAGCGCCGCCCCGCCCACCAGACTGAAGGGCACGTCGGAGCCCAGTTCCGCACAGATCTCGAGAAGCGACTCGCGCGAGGAACCCAGGCCCCACAGTGCATCGCACGCGAGCAGCGCGCCCGCGCCGTCCGCGCTGCCGCCCGCCATGCCGCCGGCGACCGGGATGTCCTTGGCGATGTGCAGGTGCACGTCCGGGGCGATGCCGTGCCGGGCGGCGAGCAGTTCGGCGGCGCGCGCGGCGAGGTTGGTGCGGTCGAGCGGCACCTTGTCGGCGTCCGGGCCCTCGCAGGTGACGGTCAGTTCCCCGGCCGGCGTCGCCGTGACCTCGTCGTACAACGACACCGCGAGGAAGACGTTGGCCAGGTCGTGGAAGCCGTCGGGCCGGGCCGCGCCGACCGCGAGCTGGACGTTGACCTTGGCCGGGACGCGGACGGTGACGCCGGAGGTGGTCACGCCTTCGCCTCCGCGATCCTCGCGAACTCCTCCACCGTCAGCGCCTCGCCGCGCGCCTGAGGCGAGATCCCGGCCTTCACCAGGGCCTCCTCCGCCGCCGCCGGTGAGCCCGCCCACGTCGCGAGGGCCGCGCGCAGCGTCTTGCGGCGCTGGGCGAAGGCCGCGTCGACGACGGCGAAGACCTCCTGCCGGGTGGCGGTGGTCGCGAGGGGCTCGGTGCGGCGGACCAGGGAGACGAGGCCGGAGTCGACGTTCGGCGCGGGCCAGAAGACGTTGCGGCCGATGGACCCGGCGCGCTTGACCTCGGCGTACCAGTTGGCCTTGACCGACGGCACGCCGTACACCTTGTTGCCCGGCTTGGCGGCGAGCCGGTCGGCGACCTCCGCCTGGACCATGACGAGCGTCCGCTCGATGCTCGGGAAGCGCTCCAGCATGTGGAGGAGCACCGGCACGGCGACGTTGTACGGGAGGTTGGCGACGAGCGCGGTCGGTGCCGGGCCCGGCAGCTCCTGGACCTGCATGGCGTCGGAGTGCACGAGCGCGAAGCGGTCGGCGCGCGCGGGCATGCGGGCGGTGATCGTGGCGGGCAGCGCGGCGGCGAGGACGTCGTCGATCTCGACGGCCGTCACCCGGTCCGCGGCCTCCAGGAGGGCCAGGGTGAGGGAGCCGAGTCCCGGCCCCACCTCCACGACCACGTCGTCGGGGCGCACCCCGGCCGTGCGGACGATCCGACGGACGGTGTTGGCGTCGATGACGAAGTTCTGGCCCTTCTGCTTCGTGGGGCGCACGCCGAGGGCGGCGGCCAGCTCACGGATGTCGGCGGGGCCGAGGAGGGCGTCGGGGCTTTCGGGGCCGGTGGTGGTGCTCACCGGTACAGCCTACGGCTCACCGGTACAGCCTCCGGCCGCAGTGGGGCCAGGGACTCGCGCCCCGCTGGACGTACAGCTTCTTGGCCCGGAAGGTCTGCTCGGCGGCGGGCGCGTTCTGGGCGGTGCCGGTGCCGCCGAGGGAGCGCCAGGTGCCGGGGTCGAACTGGTAGAGCCCGCCGTACGTCCCTGAGGGGTCGACGGCGTTCGGGCGGCCGCCGGACTCGCAGGCGGCGAGCGCGCCCCAGTCGAGGCCGTCGGCGCCGGCGACGGAGGTGGGCAGCGGCCGGGTGCCGACCCGCACCTTGCGGGTGACGGGTTCGCGGACGATCTCCTCGGCGATCCTGCGGGGCTTCTGCCGGACGCCGTTGACGGTGCGCAGGCTGTACGTGACGCGGCGGACGCCCTGGGCGCCCTGGCGTTCGACGGTCTCGGTGCCGGCGAACAGGTCGGGGTCGCGGGTCCGCTCGACGGCGTACGGGATGACCTCCTCCCGGACCTGCCGGGAGCCGGTGATGCGCAGCACGGTGACGGTCTGGCCGTCGCGGGGGAAGGAGTCGGGGGTGACGGAGGTGGCGTCCTGCCCGGAGAGGGTGATCCCGGCCTCGGTGAGGGCCTCGCGGACGGTGGCGGCGTTCGTGCGGACGGTCCGCTCGCGTCCGTCGGCGAGGAAGGTGACCGTCCGTTCGGTGCGGACGTCGAGTGAGAGGCCCTGGCGGGAGATGGGGGCGCCGCGGGAGACCGAGAGGTACGCGCCCTCGGCGCGGACCCCGAGCTGGCGCAGGGCGCCCTCGACGGTGCGGGCGGTCGTCCACACCTGGCGGCGCCGGCCGTCGAGGGTGAGGGAGACGGGACGGCCGTAGCGGACGACGATCTCGTCGCCGCTGGTCAGCGCCTCGGCGGGGGCGGGCGCGACGATGTCGTGGTCGCCGACGGTCAGCCCTTCGTCGGCGAGGAGTTCCTGGACGTCGTCGGCGAAGGTGTGGAGGGTGCGCGGCACGCCGTCGACGGAGAGCCGGACCGCCTTGTCGTCGGCGACGAAGGCGCTGGTGCCGCCGGCGAGGAAGGCGACGACGAGGGCCTGCGGGACGAGCCGCCGCAGTCCTTCCCCGGCGGATCCCGAGGCCTTGCGGCGGCGGGCGGCACGCCGGGATCCGGCGCGGGAGCCCTGCCCGGGGACGGCGCCCGGGGCCGGGCCGGGAGCAGAGCCGGGGAGCGGGCCGGTGGGGGGAAGGACGAGCGGCGCGGCCTGGGTCTGCTGCTCGTGGAGGGGCAGGGTGGCTGCGGCGCCCCGCCGTCCGGCTCGGTGACTGCCCTGGGAAGTGCTCACGAGGCCGGGACCCTAGCCCCGGCCCCGGTGACTCTCCCGGACGACCCGACTACGACACGTAACCGTTATGCATCAGTAATCGAAGGCACGGGCGGTGTTCACGGCGATCGCCTCGGCCATCTCGTTCTCCCCGATGCCCCGGACCTCCGCCATCGCCCGGAGGGTGACCGGGATCAGGTACGGGGCGTTCGGGCGGCCCCGGTAGGGCGCCGGGGTGAGGAAGGGGGCGTCCGTCTCGACGAGGACGAGTTCCAGCGGGGCGACGGCGAGCGCGTCCCGCAGGTGCTGGGCGTTCTTGAAGGTGACGTTGCCCGCGAAGGACATGTAGTAGCCCTTGGCGGCGCAGATCTCGGCCATGGCGGCGTCGCCGGAGTAGCAGTGGAAGACGGTCCGCTCGGGGGCGCCCTCCTCGTCGAGGACGCGCAGCACGTCGGCGTGGGCCTCGCGGTCGTGGATGACGAGCGCCTTGCCGTGGCGCTTGGCGATCTCGATGTGGGCGCGGAAGGAACGCTCCTGCGCGGCGATGCCCTCGGGGCCCGTACGGAAGAAGTCGAGGCCGGTCTCGCCGACGCCGCGGACGTACGGGAGGGCGGCGAGCCGGTCGATCTCGGTGAGGGCGTCGTCGAGGGCCGCGTCACCGCCGCCGTCGCGGGCGCCCTGCCGGGACCACCCGTCGGGGTCCCCCAGGACGATCCGGGGCGCTTCGTTGGGGTGCAGGGCGACGGCCGCGTGGACGTGCTCGTGGGCGGCGGCGGTCTCCGCGGCCCACCGGGAGCCCTTCACGTCGCAGCCGACCTGCACGACCGTGGTCACCCCGACGGCGGCGGCCTTGACGAGGGCCTCCTCGACGGTCCCGGACTGCAGGTCCAGGTGGGTGTGCGAGTCCGCGACCTCCACGAGGAGGGGTTCGGGCAGCGGGGGCGGGGCGTCCTTGGCACTCATGCCCCCGATCGTACGAGGGCCGTGAGTGCCCGCGCGCGGGGTTACCCGCGGCGCGGACACCCCGCGGCACACATGGCCCGTGCGCGGGTCACCTCGGCGCCGGGGAACCGGTCAGTGCTGGCGGCGGAAGGGGTGCAGGAGGTCGGACAGGTGCCAGTGGTGCGGTACCGGCGGGCTCTCGGGGGTCTCCTCGCCGAGTTCGCGCCCCCGGGGCCGGGAGGTGTCCTCGACGCGTTCCCGCCGGCCCGGCCGGGAGGGGTTCTCGGTGAGTTCCTGTCCGATGGGTCCGGACGGCGAGACGGGCTTGGTCGCCCTCGCACCGTGCTGGTGCTTCTCCGTCGCCGCGATCAGGTCGAGCACCGACGACACCTGCCCCGCGCGCATGATGCGGACGACGTGGCCGCCGCAGTTCATGCAGGTGGGGCTGGAGAGCGGGGACGGGACCCGCTCGCCTTCGGCCTTGTAGACGACGAATTCATGGCCGGCGGCGTCGACGTGGTGCTCGATGTCGTACGCCTGCTCCCAGCCGTATCCACAGCGCATGCAGGCGAAGGCGTACGCCTCGTGGGCGACGGATATGCCGGTGCCGGTGATCTCGCTCATGCCAGCTCCTCTCCACTGATCAGTGGACGCCTTTTCGGGCCGGAGCGCATCAGCGGGGATCGAACCATGGAAGGCTCTTGGCTCTTCCCTTGCCAAACGCCCCTGGGAAATGTCCCGGCGCCGGGTTCGGCTTTACCTTTCAGAATAAATCAGCACAGGACGCACTGACCGCCCCTCCGTGTGGATCTCGGCCCGGCCCGTACGCGATCATGTCCGGGCGTCCGTCGTAGTCGACGGGTGTCAGCCCTTCGCCGGTCCCGCCGCGCCCTTCCCCGCTCCCTCCGCGTTCTTCGCCGCCACCACGGCGTCGAACACCTCCCGCTTCGGCAGGCCCGCGTCGGCGGCGACCGCGGCGATCGCCTCCTTGCGCCGCTCCCCCGCCTCCTCGCGCACCCGGACCCTGCGCACCAGTTCCTCGGCGTCGAGTTCGGCCGGGCCGGTCTCCGGGGCGCCCTCGACGACGACGGTGATCTCGCCCCGTACGCCCTCGGCCGCCCAGGCCGCGAGCTCGGCGAGCGGGCCGCGCTTGACCTCCTCGTACGTCTTGGTCAGCTCGCGGCAGACGGCGGCGCGGCGCTCGGCGCCGAAGACCTCGGCCATCGCGGCGAGCGTGTCGTCGAGCCGGTGCGGGGCCTCGAAGTAGACGAGGGTCCGCCGCTCGTCCGCGACCTCCCGCAGCCGTCCGAGCCGCTCGCCGGCCTTGCGCGGCAGGAAGCCCTCGAAGCAGAAACGGTCCACGGGCAGCCCGGAGAGGGCGAGCGCGGTGAGCACGGCCGACGGGCCGGGGACGGCCGTGACCTTGATGTCCTGCTCGACGGCGGCGGCGACGAGCCGGTAGCCGGGGTCGGAGACGGACGGCATGCCCGCGTCGGTCACGAGCAGCACCCGGGCGCCGCCGGCCAGGGCCTCGACGAGCTCCGGCGTACGGGCGGACTCGTTGCCCTCGAAGTACGAGACGACCCGTCCCGTGGTGTGGATGCCGAGCGCCCGCGTCAGACCCCGCAGCCTCCGGGTGTCCTCGGCGGCCACGATGTCCGCGCGCTCCAGCTCGGTGGCGAGTCGGGGCGGAGCGTCCGCGATGTCACCGATGGGGGTCCCTGCGAGTACCAGCGTTCCTGTCACAGGGGTCATCCTCCCAGCCCGGACAGGCGACGCGCACAGGCGCGTTCCCTACGATGGCGCGGTGACCAGTACCGCACCCGAGACCCTGGAGGGCCGGCACGCCGTGGCAGAGCCCTCTTCGTGGCAACAGCGGCTGCGGCGTTTCGGCTATTCGCCGCCCGCCGGAAGCGCCGCACCCATCGGGCTGCGGGAGCGGCTCGTCCCCGCGTACACCCGCCCCTCCGAGCGCGTGTGGTCGCTCCTCGGCCTCGGCCCCGGGCCTGCCGAGCGGCTCTGGCGGCTGATGGCCTGGGGCGGTCCGCTCCTGGTCACGGCGGTCGCGGGGCTGCTGAGGTTCTGGAACCTGGGCAAGCCGCGCGCGGTGATATTCGACGAGACGTACTACGCCAAGGACTCCTGGGCCCTGATCAACCAGGGGTACGAGGGGGCGTGGCCGAAGGACATCGACAAGACGATCCTGGCGGACCCCGGCTCGGTGCTGGTGCCGACGGACCCCGGCTATGTCGTCCATCCCCCGATGGGCAAGTGGGTCATCGGCGTCGGCGAGAAGATCTTCGGCTTCGAGCCGTTCGGCTGGCGCTTCATGGTGGCGCTGCTCGGCACGCTGTCCGTGCTGATGCTCTGCCGGATCGGCCGACGGCTGTTCCGTTCGACGTTCCTGGGCTGTCTCGCGGGTCTGCTGCTGGCGGTCGACGGGCTGCACTTCGTGATGAGCCGGACCGCGCTCCTCGACCAGGTGCTGATGTTCTTCGTGCTCGCCGCGTTCGGCTGCCTGGTCCTCGACCGCGACCGGGCCCGGAAACGGCTCGCGGGCGCGCTGCCGGAGGACGAGGAGGGGGTCCTTCGACCCGACGCGGAGGTCGCGGAGTCCGTACGCCTCGGGTGGCGGCCGTGGCGGATCGCGGCGGGCGTGATGCTGGGTCTCGCGGCGGCGACCAAGTGGAACGGCCTGTACGTCATGGTGGGCTTCGGCCTGATGACGGTCCTGTGGGACGTCGGCGGCCGACGCACGGCGGGCGCGGTCCGCCCGTACCTCGCGGTGATCAGGAAGGACCTCGTCCCGGCGTTCGTGTCGGTGGTGCCGGTGGCGATCGTCACGTACATCGCGACGTGGACGGGGTGGATCGTCAGCGACAAGGGGTACTTCCGCGGCTGGGCCGCCCAGCAGGACAAGCTCGACGGCGGCGGGACGTGGAGCTGGCTGCCGGACTGGCTGCGCAGCCTCTGGCACTACGAGACCGAGGTGTACACCTTCCACGTCGGCCTGACGTCGCCGCACACGTACGAGTCGAACCCCTGGTCGTGGATCGTCCTCGGCCGCCCGGTCTCCTACTTCTACGAGTCCCCCGCCCCTGGTACCGCGGGCTGCCCGGCCACCACGAAGGAGAAGTGCGCCCAGGAGGTCCTGGCCCTCGGCACCCCGCTCCTGTGGTGGGCCGCCTGCTTCGCGATCCTGTACGTCCTGTGGCGCTGGGCGTTCCGCCGCGACTGGCGCGCGGGCGCGGTCGCCTGCGGCATCGCGGCCGGCTGGGTCCCCTGGTTCCTCTACCAGGAACGCACGATCTTCCTCTTCTACGCGGTCGTCTTCGTGCCCTTCCTGTGCCTGGCGGTGGCGATGATGCTGGGCGCGATCATCGGCCCGGCGGGCTCCTCGGAGAGGCGCCGCACGTTCGGCGCGGTGGCGGCGGGCTGCCTGGTCCTGCTGATCGTCTGGAACTTCATCTACTTCTGGCCGATCTACACGGGCACGCCGATCCCGATAGACGAGTGGCGCGGGCGGATGTGGCTGGACACCTGGGTCTAGGGCCTGGGAATCACAGCAGGAGGGCGCGGCCGGGGCGCGACACACGCGCCCCGGCCGTCGGCCGTCAGGCTTCGGCCGTCAGACGTCGGCCGGCTTCGTGAACTCCTCGATGAGGACCGGATACTGCTCGCCTCCGTGGCCGGCCGCGATCGCGCGGTCGGCCATCGCCTTGAACAGCTTCGGCAGCTCCGCGTTGACGCCGAGCGCCTCGCTCTCCTCGATGAGGTGGGCCATCGCCCGGGCGTCGGTCTCCAGGGCCGACACCTCCGCCGGGTACGAGCCGCGGTCGATCTGCTCGGCGTACCCCGGCAGCCATTCGGCGACCCCGGCGGCGATCTGCCGGGCGAACGGCGCGTACGTCACCGCGTCGACGCCGGCCGTCCTGAGCAGGGCGGTGCCCTGGAGCCAGGCGTTGAGGACGCTCCACATCATGGCGAGGCCCGCCATGTCGTACAGGGACGCCAGTCCGTGGTCCTCGCCGAGGTGGGTGACGGTGCCGAGCGCGCCGAGCGCCGACTCGTACTCCTCGAAGGCCTGGCGCGGTCCGCTGTGCAGGATCACCGCGTCGGCGGTTCCGATCACCGGCGGTACGGCCATGATGGCGCCGTCCAGGTAGCGGGCGCCGCGCTCCCCGGCCCAGCGGGCGGTCTCCCGGGCCTGGGCGGAGTCGCCCGAGGTCAGGTTCACAAGGGTCGTACCGTCCAGGTCGACGTCGCTCGCGCCGAGCAGCTCGCGCACGGCCCGGTAGTCGGTGAGGCAGACGATCGTCAGGGAGCCGGCCCTGACCGCGTCGCCGACGGTCGGCGCCAGGAGGGCGCCCTCGGCGACCAGGTGGTCGGCCTTGGCGGCCGTGCGGTTCCACATGGTCGTGGGGTGGCCGGCCCTCAGGAAGGCGCCGGCGAGCGACCGGCCCATCAGGCCAAGTCCGATGACGGTCACGGGAGTAGGGGATGCGGGGGCGTTGTTGTCGGTCATGGCAGCATCGTCGACGTTGAGACCGGTGTGAAGGTCAAGGGAGGCTTCGATGCGGATCGGAGAGCTGAGCCGCCGGACGGGCGTCCACACGCATCAGCTGCGCTACTACGAGGCCCAGGGCCTGCTCGATGCCGAGCGCGGCGCGAACGGCTACCGCGACTACGACGAGAGTGCCGTACTGCGGGTGCGGCAGATCCGGCACCTGCTCGGCGCGGGGCTGTCCTCCGAGGACATCGCGTACCTGCTGCCCTGCGCGGTCGGGGAGACCCCGGAGCTGCTCGGCTGCCCCGAGCTGCTGACCGCGATGCGGTCGCGGATGCGGCGGATCGACGACCGGATGGAGCAGCTGGCCCGGTCGCGCGCCGCTCTCGCCGTCTACATCGACGCGGCCGAACGCGTGAGCGACGAGAACTACCCGCCCTTCGACGGTTCCGGCCAGGAGCGGGTCACCGCCTGACCGTTCCCCTCGGAGCTCCGTCGTCCATGTGACGGATGTGCCGTTAGTTGCTCGACACACCGAAGGGGCGCTGCTTGACTGGACGGCCACCTGGGGAGGGGAACCGCAGTCATGCGCAGTGGAGCCAAGGTCGCGATGGTCGGGGGAGTGTTCGCCGTCGTGGCGGGCGGGGTCGGGTACGGGGGCTACAACCTGTGGAACGGGGTCACGGGCGGCGACATGTCGTCCGTGGGGACCCGGTCCGAGGCGGCGCCGAAGACAGGACCCGTCACCCCCGACGAGGTCACCACCACCGCACGGGAGTTCCTGGCGGCCTGGGCGGCCGGGGAGCCGGAGAAGGCCGGGCAGCTGACGAACGACCCGGTCACGGCGGGCCCCGCCGTGGCGGCCTACCGGGAGGGCGCGAGCGTCTCGGAGGCCGTCATCACGCCGGGGACGCCGGTCGGGACGAAGGTCCCGTTCACGGTGAAGGCGACCGTCACCTACGAGGGCGTGTCGAAGCCCTGGTCGTACGCCTCCGCCCTGACCGTGGTGCGCGGCGATTCCACGGGCCGGCCGCTGGTGAAGTGGGCGCCGTCCGTGCTCCACCCGAAGCTGCTCACCACCGAGGCGACGCTGCACACGGGCGAGGCGAAGACGGCGACCGTGAAGGCGGTCGACCGGAACGGCGAGGAGCTGACGGCGGAGAAGTACCCCTCGCTCGCGCCGATCGTCGCCGAACTGCGCACCCGGTACGGGGCGAAGACCGGCGGCACGGCCGGCATCGAGACATGGATCGACTCGGGCAGCGAGACCGTCCCCGACACCACGGTCCTGGTCCTGCAGAAGGGGAAGCCCGGCACCCTGAAGACCACCATCGACCCGGACGTCCAGGCGGCGGCCGAGAAGGCGGTCAAGGCGTACGGGACGGCGGCGGTGGCGGCGATCGAGCCGTCGACGGGCGCGATTCGGGCGGTCGCGAACAGCCCGGCGGGCGGCTACAACACGGCGTTCCTGGGCAAGCAGGCGCCGGGCTCCACGATGAAGATCGTGACCGCGACCATGATGATGCAGAACGGTCTGGCGACGCCCGGCGGCCGGGTCGAGTGTCCCGCCGACGTCTCCTGGAAGGGCGTCCCCTTCCACAACCTGGACCACTTCAAGATCGACGGCGGTACGTTCACCGAATCCTTCAGCCGCTCCTGCAACACCGCCTTCCTCAAGTCGCTCGGCCCTCTCAGTGAGAAGGACGTCGAGGACACCATCCTCGGCGAGACCGCCCGCCGCTCCTTCGGCATCGGCCTCACCTGGAAGGTCGGCGTCCAGACGGAGGACGGCGACGTGCCCGAGTCGTCCGGGGGAGAGACGGCCGCCTCGTACATCGGCCAGGGCAGGATCACGATGAACGCCCTCAACGTCGCCTCGCTCTCCGCGACCGCGAAGAACGGCGGCTTCCTCCAGCCGTACCTGGTGGCGAAGAGCCTCGACGACCGGGAGTTCGCCGAGGCCGAGCCGCTCTCCGACGAGGTCGCCACGGGGCTGCGCCGGATGATGAGAGAGACGGCGACGAACGGCACCGCGGCCGAGGCGATGGCCGGCGTCTCCTCCCCGAAGGGCGCCAAGACCGGCTCCGCCGAGGTCGACAACCAGTCCACGTCCAACAGCTGGTTCACCGGCTACTCGGGCGACCTCGCGGCGGCGGCGGTCGTGGAGGAGGGCGGCCATGGCGGCGACTCGGCGGGCAAGGTGGTGGCGACGGTCCTGAAGGCGGGCTGAGCACCCGGCCACGGGCGTGCCCGAGGGCCGGAACCCGGTCGCATGGCCCGTACAGCTACCGCTACCGTGCGGGCCATGACTTCCGACATCTCCCCCGCGCACCCCCAGTTCGCCGCGGCCCTCAAGGAGCTGGGTCTTGACGTCGAGATCCGCCGCTTCCCGGACGAGACCCGGACCGCCCAGCAGGCCGCCGAGGCCATCGGCTGCGAGGTCGCGGAGATCGTGAAGTCGCTGATCTTCGCCGCCGACGGGGTGCCCGTCCTCGTCCTGATGGACGGCGCCTCGCGGGTGGACGTCGAGCGGGTACGGCAGGAGCTGGGCGCCGGGAAGGTGACCCGGGCGGACGCGAAGGCGGTCCGGGAGACCACCGGGTACGCGATCGGCGGCGTCCCGCCGTTCGGGCACCGGACGCGGACCCGGGTCCTCGCCGACCGGGGCATCCTCGACCACGACGTGGTGTGGGCGGCGGCGGGCACCCCGCACACGGTCTTCGCGATGGACCCGAAGTCGCTGGTGACGCACGCCGGCGGCACCGTGGTGGACGTCCGCGAGCCCTCGGTGTGACGCCGCTCGTCACCCTCGCGGTCCGGCGCGCCGCTCATGGCGCGCGCGGGCGAGGTGATGGGCCGTCCGCAGCAGGTCCCGTGTGGGTGCGTCGGTGCGCTCGCCCGGGTTCACCACGGCCAGCCAGCCGGCGGTGCCGTAGACGGGGTGCGCGATCACGGTGTCGGTGGCGCTGGGGTCGACGTCAGGGGAGGCCGGTTCGCGCGGGGCGTGACCGGTCCACTGGATGAATGCCTCCTTCCCGGCGGCGATGTTCACGCGGAAGGTGTCGGGCCGGTCCAGACGCGAGGCCTCGTCGCCGGGGTAGTCCTTGGTCACGACGGTCGCGAACGGTTGCGCCGTCGTCGGAGTGACGCCGTCGGGCGCGTAGAAGAAGAACGTGTCGCCCCAGCTGATCTCCGGCGTACCGTCGCCGGGTGCGGGCCTGAGGGTCAGGACGCCGTCGAGGCCGCCCACGAAGCTGATGATCTCGTCGAGGGTCATGTGCTCCAGCGTGGCATTCACGTGCTTGTGGAGACTTCGAGGCCGAAATCGCTGGAGGACGGGATGCCAGGTCTCAAATCGGCGGATCTGCGTACCGCTGATGTCGCGCGGCGCGCCGGGTACTCCGTGCAGCAGATTCGCAACCTGGAGCGCGACGGCGTGCTTCCGTCGGTGACGCGTACGGCCACGGGTTACCGGGTCTACGGGGAAGTGCATCTGCAGTCCGCGCTGGCCTACCGGGCCCTCGCCGCGGGCGTGGGGCCGGTCGAGGCCAAGAAGATCGTCCGGGCCTTCCACCGGGTCCCCGTCTCGCAGGCGCTCGCCCTGCTCGACACGGCGCACGCCCGGCTCGACGCGGAGCGCGCGGAACTGAGGCGGGCCCAGGAGGCCGCGCACGCGATCTCGACCGAGCCGATCGAGGACGTACGCACGTCGGACTCGATGAGCGTCTCCGAACTCGCCGCCGCGCTCGGGGTACGCGCGTCGACCTTGCGGCACTGGCACGCGGAGGCGCTCGTCGTCCCGGACCGCGACCCCGTACGCGGAACGCGCCGCTACACACCGGCTCAGGTTCGGGACGCCCGGATCGTCCACCAACTGCGGAAGGCCGGCTACCGCATCCCGCCCCTGCGCTCCCTCATGCCGGAGTTGCGGCGCAACCGCCGCTCGGAGGACGTCACCGCGGCCCTGACGGCCAGGGAGACCAGCATCACCGCTCGGTCGAGGGCCCTCCTGGACGGCGCCACGGCACTCAGCGCGGTGCTCACCCTGCGGGGGAAGGCGGTCTGAACCGGGGGATGCCCCTGCGTTCCCGGGGAACCCCCTGTCAGGAGTCGGCGCCGCACGAGGCGCGGTGCGATTACGCGGGGCCGGCGGAGCCTGATCCTCTGGCCTCCTCGCGCACCACGCCGTAGCGGAGGCCCACAACGTGCGAGCTGAAGGTGCGGGATGCGAGGAGTTCGAGGTCCATCCGCTGCTCGCTCCGGGGGTAGTACGGAATGCCGCCGCCGACGAACACCGGGTGCACCCTGGGCCGGTACTCGTCGATCAGGTCCTGTGCGGCCGCCTCGGCGGCGAGCGTGGCGCCACCGATCGCGATCTCGCCTTCCCCGGGCTCGGCCCGGAGCCGCTCGATCTCCTCGGCCACGCTGCCGGTGGCCAGGCGGGCGTTGCCCTGTACCTCCGACAGCGTGGTGGAGAACACGACCTTGGGGAGCGGCTTCCAGAGCGCGGCCCATTCGAGCATGGAGTCGTCGAGCGAGGGGTCCTGGTCGGCGGTCTCCCAGTACAGCATCGTCTCGTACAGCCGCCGCCCCATCAGATGGACGCCGATCTGCCGCAGCTCGTCGATGTAGAAGCGGAAGACCTCCTCGTCGGGCTCCGTCCAGTCGAAGCGGCCGTCCGGGCCGACGATGTAGCCGTCGAGCGAGACGCCCATCGAATAGGTCACGCTGCGCATCAGAAGTCCTCTCGGTGGGGAGTTCCGACCGTACGACCGCCGGAGGGGCGGGAGCCGTCGCGGCTCGCTGGAATCCTGGGATCACCCGGGAGGAGACGCCCACCCGTACCTGCCGGGACGCTGGAAGGGCCCTCGGTCAGTCGGTCGACGAGCGTCCTTCGCCCAGTACCTCCGCGAAGTGGGTGTTGACCGCGAGCAGTCCGCCGTCCACCCGCAGGACCGTGCCCGTGATCCACGAGGCGTCCGCCGAGGCGAGGAAGGCCACGGCGGCGGCCACGTCCTCGGGGGTGCCGACGCGGCCCAGGGGGTAGACGCGGTCGGCGAGGGCGGCGAGTTGGGGTTCTCGGCCCGCCCAGGCCGTCGTCGCGATCGTGCCCGGGTCGATCTGGTTCACGCGGACCCCGCGCGGCGCCGCGTCGCCCGCCAGGGTGCGGGTGAGGGAGGCCAGGGCCGCCTTCGCCGCGCTGTAGGCGTGGCCGCCGAAGTCCGCCTCGGCGTTGACCGAGCCGATGGTGACGATCGCCCCGCGTCCGCCGGCCGCCGCCAGGTGCGGAAGGGCCGCCCGTGAGCAGCGGACCGCACCCATGAACGTCACGTCGTGCTGGAGACTCCAGACCTCGTCCGGCTCGTCCTCGAAGCGGTCCCGGTCGGGGGCCACCGGGCCGAGGGCGTTGTTGACGAGGACGTCCAGGCCGCCGAAGGCCTGAACCGCGTACGCCACGGCCGCGTCCACCGAGGCCTGGTCCGCCACGTCGCAGTGCCGGTGCTCCGCCCCGGGAATCTCCGCCGCCGTCTTCCGTGCCGCCTTCTCGTCCACGTCCGTGACCAGGACCCTCGCGCCCTCCGCCGCGAGGCGTCGCGGGGCACCTGTAACCTTCCGTTCATCAATTACCCCCGGTCAAAAGCGAAGAGAAGCCCCTGCGCGGGCAATTCGGCTGCGACCGAAAGGCTTTGACACACCCCTGGCGCGAACACCACGATCTACCTCGCCGACGACCACGTGTTCGACCAGGGGGAATCATGTCTTCGTTGTCTTCTTCATATCTGTCCGGCGTCGAGGAAATCGCCGAGTCCCTTTCCTCCCGGAGTTACGACCTGATCTCCGGCGACAAGGTGAAACAGCTTCTCGTCCAGCGGTCCGAGAACGCGCTCGACGACCTGGAGCCGTTCCGCGACAGCTGGACGCGGATGCCGCTCGACAGCTACATGGCGGACGGCGGTCGCTACCGCCGTCGACGGCACGCCACGCTGAGCGCGCCGCGGGCGAGCGCCGACTACCGCGTCGAGGAGCACCAGCCGCACTACCAGGGGCTCGACTACAACAACCTCAACGGTGGTGTGGCCCGGCACTACGAGCCGTTCGAGGACGGGATCCTGCGCGGCCGCACGATGGACAGCCTGCTCACCCTCGGCTGCGACGTCTTCGGCCGCCTCGCCCCGTACTCGGGCTGGCACATCGAGGCCCACCAGTTCCGTATCGAGGTCAACGGCGAGGAAGTGGGTCTGCCCACGCCGGAGGGCGTGCACCGCGACGGTGTCACGTTCGTCCTGATGGCGATGATCGGGCGCAGCAACGCCACCGGCGGCGAGAGCACCGTCTTCAACCTGGACAAGCAGCCGGTCGAGAAGTTCTCCCTGACCGACCCGCTCGACCTGGCTCTCGTCAACGACGAGCGGGTCTACCACGGCGTCTCGCCGATCGAGCAGATCGATCCCGCCGCCCCGGCCTCGCGTGACGTCCTGGTCATCACCTACCGTCACAAGCCCTGATGTCAGGTGCGGGGGCGGGGGCGGCGGCGTCTGCGAAGGCACGCCTCCCCCGCACCCGCCCACCCCTTGAGTGAGAAAGACGGGAAGACGGGTACATGGGTCAGCTCATCGCCGTGGCGGTCATCACCATTCTGGCTGTCATCAGCCCCGGCGCGGATTTCGCGATGACCGTCCGCAACAGTTATCTGTACGGAAGGACCGCCGGCGTTCTCGCGGCGGTGGGAATCGCCCTGGGTGTTCTCGTCCACGTCACGTACACGATGCTGGGTGTGGGACTCCTGGTGTCCCGTACCCCGATGCTTTTCACGGCGATGAAGCTGATCGGCGCGGCCTATCTGATCTACATCGGGTACAAGACGTTCGTCACCAAGGCCCAGGTGGACATCGACCTTTCGGAGGGCGGCGGGCTTTCGAAGGCCGGTGCGCTGCGCACCGGATTCCTGACGAACGCCCTCAACCCGAAGACGATGCTGTTCGTGCTCAGCACGTACACGCAGGTCGTCAGCGCCGACACCCCCGTCTTCCAGCAGGTGGGCTACGGACTCTTCATGTCGTTCGCCCACCTCGTCTGGTTCGCCCTCGCCGCGCTCCTCTTCTCCAACCAGAGCCTGCGGTCCCGGCTGTTGAAGCGGCAGACCGTGCTCAACAAGGTCATCGGGACCGTGCTCGTCGGCCTGGGGATGATGCTCGCGCTCGCGCCCTCCATGGCGTGATCCCGAACCGGAGAGGTCAGTCGGTCGAGACCCGCTCCACACGCGGCTCGGCGATCGCGCGGAAGTCCTCCGCCGACAGGGCGATCGAGCGGTCGAGCCTGGCCGCGTTGAAGTAGAACTCCTGGTGCGTCAACAGGCCGGGATCGACGAGGAGTTCCAGTCGCTCGTCGAAGGCGAACGGCAGGATCGTGCCGCTCGGCGAACCCGCGAGGTCCTCCGCGATCTCCGGGGAGGCGAACGAGACGTACGTGCCGCCGTACAGCGCCTTCACCGCACCCAGGTCGATCCGGCGGTCACCGGGCACGACGACCAGCGCGAAGCGCTTCTCCTTCTTGCCGATCTTCACCATGGCGATGATGCACTTGGCCGCCTCGGCGAGCGTGTGGCCCCGCAGCGCGCTGACCGCCTCGGTGCCGCCTTCGGGGGCGTGCTCGATCACCCGGTAGGCCGCCCCGCGCTCGTCGAGCAGGGCGATCAGCTTCTCGTACGTCTCATGTCCGGTGTCGGTCATGTGGTTCCTCCTCGTTGCGGCGCTTTTCAAGTGGTTTCGTACGACGGCGTGTTGACCCTACGCTCGCTGTCCAGGTGTCCGAGCAGCGCGACACCCGAGCCGTCCAGTTCGTACAGCACGCGTACGCCCGCCCGGCGCCGTCGCACCACGCCCGCGGCCATCAGGAGCGTGAGGTGTTCGGAGACGGTGCTGGGGGCGAGCCCGAGCCTCGTCGCCAGGTCCGATGTCGTGGTCGGCGCGACGAGACCGCGGACGACACCGGCCCGGCTGCGGCCGAGCAGGATCTCCAGCCGGTCGCCGCGCGCGGGTTCGTCGGTCCGGCCGCCGCCCCGTCCGCCGCCCCGGCCGCCGGGCCGGCTCTCACCGGCGAGTACGGCGGCCCCCTCGACCTGGTACGACACGGCCGTCACCCCGTTCGGAGCGGAGTGGAAGAGGGACACTCCCCGGCCGAACACCAGGGGGACGAGGACGATGCGGGAGACGTCGGCCGCGGCCGCGACCCTGCCGGCGGGCGCCCCGGCGTACAGCCGCAGGACGTCACCGCGCCGCGAGAGGCCCCCGTGCAGGGTGCCCAGGAGACGGTCCGGGCCCTGGGTGGCGAGCACCCGGGCCCGGAGCAGGATGTCGTCCTCCGTGACGGCCCGCAGGGATGCCTCGTACGGGGCGAGGGCGGCCCGGTGGTAGCGGGGGAGGAAGGAGCGGAGTTCGGCGATCCGCGCGGCCGGATCCGCGTACAGCGGGCGTACTTCGACGGGGACGCCCTGCGGGAACCACTGCTCCAGTTCCTCGCGCACCCGGGCCGGGGACACGGCCCGGAGCAGCGCGATCTCCTCCGCCAGGCCGGCCTGCCCGGCCGAGGACGGGACGGGGAGGAGGAAGGACGGCAGGGTTCCTCCGCCGGCCCGGTAGAGCCGGACGAGCCACCCCGGGATGGTCACTTCGGCCCTCGTCAGCGAGCGTCGCGCGGCCCGGCCCCAGTGGGTGTACGGCCATGGCGCGGGTCCCCGGCGCGAGGACAGCATCCCGATGCTGCCGAACGTCTCCCAGAGCCGGCTGTCGGCGATCCGAATCGTGCCGTGTTCGGAAGTCGTCAACGGAATCTCGATCACATGCGCCCCCGTGCGCCTGATCCACCGAACGGTGGAGCGGGCACACCGTACCGGCCGGTAGATCACGTATCCGCGCCTCGGACGCTCAGAATGTCAGGTCGCGGGCGGAGGAACGTCAGGCCCGCGGAGGAGACTCAGGTCCGTCCGCCACCGTCCGCACCGCCCTCACGAGCGACTGGGCGCGCGGGTCCGCCGTCACCGTCCTGCGCATGCCGTTCGTGACGTACCCGAAGGCGATCCCGGCGTCGGGGTCGGCGAAGCCCAGCGAGCCGCCGCGGCCCGGGTGGCCGAACGAGGACGGGCCGAGGAGCGGGGAGGCCGGGCCGTGCAGCATGTGGCCGAGGCCGAAGCGGGTGCCGACGAGCAGCACCTTGTCCAGGCCCGCGGACTCCTCGGTGCGCGCGAGGGCGAGGGTGTCGGCGGTGAGAAGCCCGCCGAGGGTCGCCGCGTAGAAGGCGGCGAGGGCGCGGGCCGTCGCCACCCCGGCCGAGCCGGGCAGTTCGGCGGCCCGGTAGACGGGGTCGTTCTCGTCGGGCTTGGGGTCGATGACTCCGAAGGCCCGCCGGGTGAGGGATTCCGGGTCCTTGTAGGCCTCGGAGACGGACCGCTTGGGGCGGAGCTTGAGCGCGCCGCTTCCGGCCGGTTCGATCTCCTCGACGGGGCCGATCCTGCCGACCCGGTGGGTCTCCGCCCCGGGCAGTCCGATCCACAGGTCGAGGCCGAGGGGGCCGGTGATCTCGTCGGCGACCCAGCGTCCGATGGTGCGGCCGGTGACGTGGTGGACCAGGCCGGAGAGCAGCCAGCTGAAGGTGTGGGCGTGGTAGCCGTGGGCGGTGCCGGGCTCCCAGACGGGGGCCTGGGCGGCGATGGCGGCGGTCGCCGTCGGCAGGTCGGTCGCCTCCGCGAGCGTGAGGGGGCGGTCGAGGACGGGGACGCCCGCCTTGTGCGCGAGGAGCTCGCGCACGGTCACCCGGTCCTTCCCGGCCGCCTTGAAGTCGGGCCAGTACGCGGCGACCGGGGCGTCCAGGTCGAGCAGGCCGCGCTGGTGGAGCAGCAGGGGCACGGCGGCGGCGACGCCCTTGGTGGCCGAGCGGACGACCTGGGCGGTGTCCTCGGTCCACGGGTCGCCGCCGTCGACGTCACGGCTGCCCGCCCACAGGTCGACGACCTTCACTCCGTCGCGGTGGACGGCGACGGCAGCCCCGCGCTCGCCGCGCTGCTCGAAGTTGCGCAGGAACGCGTCCCTGACCGGCTCCCAGCCCGCCGCCACCGTGCCCTGGACGTCCACGCGACCCACTCTCTCCTTCGTACGACCGGCTCCCATGGTGCAACGTGAACGGAGACGGCCGGATTCCGGGGTCAGACCACCGACGCCGGTACGAAGCCGAAGGGCAGCTCCAGGCGGTGCCGGGCCATCAGCTCCTCGTCGGCGAGGATCTCGCCGGTCCGCCCGTCGGCGGCGATGACGCCCTCGCTGAGGATCACCGCGCGCGGGCAGAGCTCCAGGGCGTACGGCAGGTCGTGGGTGACCATGAGGACGGTGACGTCGAGGGAGCGGAGGACGTCGGCGAGTTCGCGGCGCGAGGCCGGGTCCAGGTTGGAGGACGGCTCGTCGAGGACGAGGATCTCCGGCTCCATGGCGAGGACCGTCGCGACGGCGACCCGGCGCCGCTGCCCGAAGGACAGGTGGTGCGGCGGCCGGTCCGCGTACTCCGCCATGCCGACCCGCTCAAGGGCGCGGTTCACGACCGCCTCCAGGTCGGCGCCCCTGAGGCCCGCCGCGGCCGGGCCGAAGGCCACGTCCTCGCGGACGGTCGGCATGAACAGCTGGTCGTCGGGGTCCTGGAAGACGATGCCGACCTTGCGGCGGATCTCCGCCATGTGCTTCCTGCCGACGGGCAGCCCGGCGACGGTGACACCGCCCGCGCCGCCGGTGAGGATGCCGTTGAGATGGAGGACCAGGGTGGTCTTCCCCGCGCCGTTGGGGCCGAGGAGCGCGACCCGCTCGCCGCGCCCGACGGTCAGGTCGACGCCGAACAGGGCCTGGTGGCCGTCGGGGTACGCGTACGCGAGACCGCGTACCTCGAGAGACGGAGTGAGGGTCATCGGAGCGTCCATCCCAGGAGGCAGATCAGGAGTGCGGTGAGGGGCAGCGCGGCGGCGTACGTCCATTGCGCGCGGGTCGCGGTCACCTCGTCGATGACCGGCATGGTGCCCGTGTAGCCCCGGCTGATCATGGCGAGGTGGACCCGCTCCCCGCGTTCGTACGAGCGGATGAAGAGCGCGCCCGCCGACTTGGCGAGGACGCCCCAGTGCCGTACGCCCCGGGCCTCGAAGCCGCGTGAGCGGCGGGCGACGGACATGCGGCGCATCTCGTCGGTGATGACGTCGCCGTACCGGATCATGAACGAGGCGATCTGGACGAGCATCGGCGGCAGCCTCAGCCGCTGGAGGCCGAGGAGCAGGGCGCGCAGTTCGGTGGTGGAGGCGAGGAGCACGGAGGCGGCGACGCCGAGGGTCCCCTTGGCGAGGACGTTCCACGCGCCCCAGAGGCCGGGGACGCTCAGCGACACACCGAGGAAGGTCGTCTGCTCCCCTGGGACGACGAAGGGCATGAGCAGCGCGAACGCGACGAACGGCACCTCGATGAGGAGCCGCTTGAGCAGGAAGCCGGCCGGGATCCGGGCCTTCGCCGCGACGGCCGCGAGGAGCAGGGCGTAGCAGGCGAAGGCCCAGACGGCCTCGCGGGGCGTCGAGACGACGACCACGACGAAGCCGAGGACGGCGGCGAGCTTGGTGTGCGGGGGCAGCTCGTGGACCGGCGACGTCGCGTGCCGGTAGAGCTGGTGGGCGTGGCCCGCTCCCATGTCAGACCTGCGCCCCGGTCTCGTTCCTGCGGCGCCGGACCGCCCAGAACGCACCGGTGCCGACGGCGAGGGTCGCGCCCACGCCGATGACTCCGGCGAGGCCGCCGGAGAGGCGGGCGGTCTCGACGCCCTCGACGCCGTAGTCGGCGAGCGGCGAGCCGGCGGCGGCGTGCTCCTCGGCCTTGCTGTCGAAGCCCTTGTCGGCGGCGACCTTCTCCAGGCCGTCGGGGCTCGCGGAGGCGTAGAAGGAGACGAAGCCGGCGAGGACGAGGGCGGTGACGACACCGCCGATCCACAGCTTCTTCGGTGAGCCGCTGTGCACGGAGGGGGCCGCGGGGGCCGCGTCGACCAGCTCGCCGTCGACGCGGAGCTTGAGCGGCGCGGTCAGGCCGCGTGCGCCGTACACGAGGTCGGGGCGGACGGCGATGACCGCGCCGACGGTCAGCATGGTGATGACGGCCTCGCCGACGCCGATGAGGACGTGGACGCCGACCATGGCCGTGAGGACCTTGCCCAGCGGGACGTCGGTGGTGCCGCCGATCGCGTAGAGCAGGGTGAAGGCGGCGGCCGACGCCGGTACGGAGACGAGCGCGGCGACGAAGGAGGCCGCGGTCACCGAGGCGCGGGTGCGGGGCAGCAGGAGGACGAGGCCGCGGAAGAGCGCGTAGGCGACGACGACGGTGACGACGCCCATGACGGTGATGTTGACGCCGAGGGCGGTGAGGCCGCCGTCGGCGAAGAGGATGCCCTGCATGAGCAGGACGACGGCGATGCACAGGACGCCGGTCCAGGGCCCGACGAGGATCGCGGCGAGCGCGCCGCCGAGCAGGTGTCCGCTGGTTCCGGCGGCGACCGGGAAGTTCAGCATCTGCACGGCGAAGACGAAGGCGGCGACGAGCCCGGCGAGCGGGGCCGTGCGGTCTCCCCCGTGGCCGTCGTCCAGTTCGCGGCGGGCGCCCCGCAGGCTCACGGCGACGGCGCCGGCGGCGACGACACCGGCGGCGACCGACACGGGGGCGTTGATGAATCCGTCAGGTACATGCACGTACTGAATGATGAGCGCTTCTGCGAAGCACTTGCAAGAGCGCACGGGTCACAGAACAGCGGCGCGCACGCCCGGCGCGCCCGCGCACGTGAGCCCGCACACACCCGGAGCCCTCCACGCATGCGCCGCGCGCCCGAAGGGAAGGAGTGGAACATTAGTCGATAAGAGGACAAACCGTGAGGAGCCCCCGATGGCCGCCGCGCACGACCGCGAAGTCGACGACCACGCCAAGGGCCGGATCATCAGCGACGCACCGCTCTCCCGACCCGTCCCGGTGGCCCTCCGCTACGACCCGGACTTCTCCCCGGCGACCGTACGGTTCGTCTTCCCCCACGACGTCGAGTGGTCCTTCCCCCGCACCCTCCTGGAGCACGGGCTCCGCGTCCCGTCCCGCCGCGGCGACATCGAGGTGTGGCCCTGCGGGCGGGTGCAGACGGTCGTCGAGTTCCACGCGGACGACGGGGTCGCCGTCGTCCAGTTCGACACCGCCGCCCTGCTGCGCTTCCTCCGGCACACGTACGCCGCCGGTGCGTCGATGACGACACACTGACGGCGTACGCGCGGAGCGAGGACGGCGGAGGCGCGTGATCAGACCTTCACGAGGTCCGGCTTCGCGCCGGCGTCCTCCCCGATGTGCTTCGCGAGGGCCTCACCCTCGACGTCGACGTTCGGCAGGATCCGGTCCAGCCACTTCGGCAGCCACCAGGCCTTGTGCCCGAGGAGCGCGAGCACGGCCGGGACGATCGCCATGCGGACCACGAAGGCGTCGAAGAGGACCGCGACCGCCAGGCCGAAGCCGATCATCTTGATCATCTGGTCCGTCATGCCGATGAAGCCGGCGAAGACCGCGATCATGATCACCGCGGCGGCGGTGACCACCCGGGCGCTGTGCCGGAAGCCGGTCACGATCGCCTCGCCGGGCCGCTCCCCGTGGACGTACGCCTCGCGCATCCGGGTGACGAGGAAGACCTCGTAGTCCATCGCGAGACCGAAGACGACACCCACCATGAAGATCGGCATCATCGACATGATCGGGCCGGTCTGCTCGACCCCGAAGAGGCTTCCGAGCCAGCCCCACTGGAAGACCGCGACGACCGCGCCGAGGGCCGCGACCACCGAGAGCAGGAAGCCGAGGGCCGCCTTCAGGGGGACGAGGACCGAGCGGAAGACCAGGGTCAGGAGCAGGAAGGCCAGGCCGACGACGAGGGCCAGGTACGGCACCAGGGCGTCGTTCATCTTCTGCGAGAAGTCGATGTTCATCGCGGTGGCGCCGGTGACGAGCACGTCGTCGCCGGTGGCGTCACGGATGTCGTGGACCAGGCTCTCGGTGGCGGCCGAGGACGGCCGGTCCTTCGGGACCACCGTGATCATCGCGGCGTCGCCGGCCTTGTTCGGGGTCGCCGGGGTGACCGCGGCCCAGCCGTCGAGGCCCTTGATCGTGGAGACCGCCCGGTCGGCGGTCGCCTTGTCGCCGTCGACGACGACGAGCAGAGGCCCGTTGAAGCCGGGGCCGAAGCCGTCCGAGAGGGCGTCGTACGCCCGGCGCTCGCTGGTGGAGGTCGGCTTGACGCCGTCGTCCGGGAGGCCCATCTCCAGGGAGGCGGCGGGCAGCGCGATCGCACCGAGGCCGAGGACGCCGACGACGAGCACCATCACGGGGCGGCGGATGACGAAGCGGGCCCAGCGGGTGCCGCCGTTGGGCTTGCCCTCGGCCTTCTTCGCGTCGCCGTCGGCCTTCTTCGCGCCGCCGTGGGCCTGCTTGCGCTGCTTGCGGCCGATGACCTTGTCGCCGGCGAAGCCCAGCAGGGCGGGGATCAGGGTGAGCGCGATCAGTACGGCGATCACGACCGTGCCGGCCGCGGCGAAGCCCATCTTCGTCAGCATCGGGATGTTGACGACGGCCAGGCCGACCAGGGCGATGACGACGGTGAGTCCGGCGAAGACGACGGCGGAGCCGGCCGTGCCGACCGCGCGGCCCGCGGCCTCCTCCTTCTCGCGGCCCTCGGCGAGCTCCGCGCGGTAGCGGGAGACGATGAAGAGGGCGTAGTCGATGCCGACCGCGAGGCCGATCATCATCGCGAGGGTCGAGGTGGAGTTGCCGAGGTCGAGGAGGTTCGCGAGCGCAGCGATCGACGAGACGCCGATGCCGACGCCGATGATCGCCGTGAGCAGCGGGAGTCCGGCGGCGACGAGCGAGCCGAAGGTCAGGACGAGCACGATGCCGGCGATGACCACGCCGATCGCCTCGCTCGCGCCCTGCTCGGGCATGGTCTGGAGGGCGTCACCGCCGACCTCGACGGTGAGTCCCTTGCCCTGGGCGTTGTGACCGGCCTGGGTGAGGGCCTCGCGGGTCTCGTCGGTGAGCTCCATCGCGTTGACCTTGTAGGCGACGGAGACGTAGGCGGTGGAGCCGTCGCGGGACACGGCCTGCGCGGCGTACGGGTCGGCGACCGAGACGATCTGGTCCGAGCCGGACTTCAGCGCGGCGACGGTCTCCTCGACGACGGCCTTGTGGGCCGGGTCGGTCATCTTCTGGCCCTCGGGGGCCTTGAAGACGACTCGGGCGGTGGCACCGTCGGCGCCGGCGCCCGGGAAGCGCTCTTCGAGCAGGTCGAAGGCGCGCTGGGCCTCGGTGCCCGGGATCGAGAAGGAGCTGGAGGTCGCGACGGGTGCGGTGGCGGCGCCGATCCCGGCGACCGCCAGGAGGGCCACCCAGAGGAGGGCGACGAGCCGTCGGCGCCGGAAGGCGGAACGGCCCAGGTTATAGAGAAACGTGGCCACGGGGGCGTACTCCCATTGTGGGGTGGGACAGGGCATGGGGAGCCGGCCCGACGGCGTGAGCGGTTCGACGTCAGGTGGAGCGAAGGGTCGATCGGTACGGGTGGGGCTCAGACGCCGAGTGAGGGGAGCACGACGGCGTCGACGTACACGGTGAGGAACGCGCGGTCGACCGGCTGATCGTCGATCAGCGGCCGGGCGACGAACGCACCGATCAGCATGTGGGGAACGAGCTTCAGCGCCGGGTTGGCGGCGTCGACCTCTCCCCTGCGGACCGCTCGGCGCAGCACTTCGTCGAGGCCGTTCATCTCGGGTTCGATGAGCAGCTCGCGCAGCGCCCGGTGCAGTTCGGGGTTGGTGTGGACGGCATGGGCCAGACCCCGCATCAGCGCGGAGTCCTTCTCCATCTGGCAGTCGTCGGTCCGTGACATCAGCTCGTGGAAGTCGCCGCGCAGCGAGCCGGTGTCGATCTCGGAGAGATCGGCCGGCTTGTTGTCGCGCAGCGCCCTGGCGACCAGCTCGGGCTTGCTCCCCCACTGGCGGTAGAGGGTGGCCTTGCTGGAGTGGGTGCGGGAGGCGACGGCGTCCATGGTGAGGGCGTCGTAGCCGACTTCGCGGAGGAGGTCGAGCACGGCCGCGTACAGCTCGGACTCCCGCTCGGGAGTGAGTCTGCTGCGTGCCATGGCCGGTGCCTCCGGTCGAGTACTCGAACGAAACGGTTTCGTACAGTACGAAGATACCCCCGCCCTCAGCGAAACGAAACCGTTTCGTACGTGTCCTGGGCCACACGCGAAGTCCACACAGGACAGGACGCCCGCATACACGTACGAGTTGCCTGACCCCCTCCGCGCGGAAAGCATGAGGAGGTGAGCCACGACGTCGCGTACCTCCGTTTTCCGCACCTCCACGACGACCTGCTGTGCTTCGCCGCCGAGGACGATCTGTGGATCGCCCCGCTCGTCCCCGAGGGCCGGCGCCCCGGCCGGGCGTGGCGGCTGACCGTCGACAGGACACGGGTCGGCCACCCGCGCTTCTCGCCGGACGGACGCCGGATCGCGTACACGAACTGGCGCAGCCTCGACCCCGAGATCCATCTCGTCCCCATCGAGGGCGGACCCGCCCGGCGGCTCAGCTACTGGGGCTCCACCGACACCCGGGTCTGCGGCTGGACGCCCCCCGACAAGGACGGCCGCTCCGAGATCCTCGCCGTCTCCTCGCACGGGCAGCCCTTCTCGTACTACTCCTGGGCCTACACCGTCCCCACCGACGGCTCGCCCGGCAGGCGCCTCCCCTGGGGCCCGGTCTCCGACATCGGCGTCATCGACGACCACGAGGGGGAGCGGCGAACCCTCCTCCTCACCGGGAAGCCGCCGCACGAGCCGGCCGCCTGGAAGCGGTACCTCGGCGGCGCCACCGGCCGCCTCTGGCTGCACGGCGAACGGCTGTTGCCCGACATCGGCGGCCACCTCGACTGCCCCATGGCCGTCGACGGGCGGATCGCGTTCCTCTCCGACCACGAGGGCATCGGCAACCTGTACTCCTGCCTGCCCGACGGCACCGATCTGCGCCGCCACACCGACCACGACGAGTTCTACGCCCGGCACGCCTCCAGCGACGGACGCCGGGTCGTCTACCAGTGCGCCGGCGACCTGTGGATCGTCGACGACCTCACCCCCGGCTCCCGCCCCCGGAAGCTGGAGGTGCGGCTCGGCGGCCAGCGCGTCGGCCGACGCCCCTACCAGGTGCCCGCCGCCCTCCACATCGACGCGCTCTCCGTCGACGAGACCGGCCGCGCCAGCGCCGTCTCCGTGCGCGGCAGCCTGTACTGGCTGACGCACCGCGACGGCCCGGCCCGCACGATCATCGACGAGCCGGGCGTCCGGGTCCGGCTCCCCGAGATGCTCGGCAGCGGCGGCCAGGTCGCGTACGTCACGGACGCCGAGGGCGAGGACGCCGTCGAGGTCGGCTATCTGCCGCGCGCCAGCGGCGACCGGCCGCCGCGCCGGCTCGCCTCGGGCGACCTCGGCCGGGTCGAGGAACTCGTCGCCGACCCCGACGGCGAACGCCTCGCCATCGCCTCCCACGACGGACGCCTCCTCCTCCTGGACGCGACGGAGGACTCCAACGGCGAGGTCACCGAACTGATCAGGTCCGTCAACGGCCCCGTCCGCGACCTCGCCTTCTCCCCCGACGGCGACTGGATCACCTGGTCCCACCCCGGCATCGGCCGCTCCCTGCGCTCCATCAAGATGGCCCGGATCGCGGGGCCAGGCGCCCGGACCGTCGTCGACGTCACCAACGGGCGTTTCGAGGACGAGAACCCCGTCTTCACCCGCGACGGCCGCTACCTCGCCTTCCTCTCCTGGCGGGGCTTCGACCCGGTGTACGACGTCCACACCGGCGACCTGTCGTTCCCGCTCGGCTGCCGCCCCTACCTCGTCCCGCTCTCCTCCGCCACGCCCTCCCCGTTCGCGCTGCTCCCCGACGGGCGCCCGGCGGCCGGCGGCCTCGACCCCGCCGACGACGACACGGACACCGGCGACGGCACCGTCACCGTCGAGATCGAGGGGCTGCCCGAGCGGGTCACCCCCATCCCCGTCGCCGCCTCCAAGTACTCCGCCCTGCACCCGGTCAGCGGCGGCGGCCTGGTCTGGCTGCGCTGGCCCATCTCCGGCGCCCTCGGCGAGACCTTCGCCAACCCGGCCGACACCTCGGGCCGCCCCACCCTGGAGCACTTCTCCATCGTGAAGGCCCGCAAGAGCGAACTCGCCAAGGACCTCGACTGGTTCTCGGTCAGCGGCGACGGCACCCGCCTCGTCGTCGCCGACGAGGGCGAGCTTCGGGCCGTGCCCGCCACCGAGCCCGGGGACGGCGACTCCACCGTCTACCTGGACCTGCGGCGCATCCTGCACGAGGTCGACCCGGGCGCCGAATGGCGGCAGGCCTTCGACGAGGCCGGCCGGATCGTCCGCGCCTACTTCTGGGAACCGGGCATGGGCGGGGTCGACTGGACGGCCGTCCTCGACCAGTACCGGCCGCTCGTCGAACGGGTCGCTTCCCCCGACGAGTTCGCCGACCTGCTCCGCGAGGTTATGGGCGAACTGGGCACCTCCCACGCGTACGTCACCCCCGCCCGCCGCAACGAGGGACCGCCGCACTACCAGCGGCCCATGGGGCTCCTCGGCGCCAACCTCGTCCCGCGCGAGGCCGGCTGGACGGTGAAGCGGATCCTGCCCGGCGAATCCTCCGACTCCAAGGCCCGCTCGCCGCTCGCCGGCACCGGCATCCGCGAGGGCGCCGTCCTCACCCATGTCGACGGTCGGCCCGTCGACCCGGTCACCGGCCCGTACCCGCTGCTCTCCGGCACCGGCGGCACCACCGTCGAGCTCACCTTCACCCCAGCCGAGGGCGAGGGCCGCGCCCGCCGCGTCGCCGTCGTCCCCCTCGTCGACGAACGCCCGCTGCGCTACCAGGACTGGGTCGCCAAACGCCGTGCGGTGGTACGGGAGGTCAGCGGCGGCCGCTGCGGCTACCTCCACATCCCCGACATGGGCGGCTCCGGCTGGGCCCAGTTCAACCGCGACCTGCGCATGGAGGTCTCCCGGCCCGCGCTCATCGTCGACGTACGCGGCAACGCCGGCGGCAACATCAGCGAACTCGTCATCGAGAAGCTCACCCGCCGGATCCTCGGCTGGGACCTCACCCGGAACGCCCAGCCCGTCGCCTACGCCTCGAACGCCCCGCGCGGCCCCGTCGTCGCCCTGGCCGACGAGGCCACGTCATCGGACGGCGACATGATCACCGCCGCCTTCAAGCTCCTGGGCCTCGGCCCCGTCGTCGGACAGCGCACCTGGGGCGGTGTCGTCGGCATGACGGGCCGCCACCGGCTCGGCGACGGCACGCAGATCACGGTCCCGATGAACGCGGCCTGGTTCCCCGAGTACGGCTGGTCCCTGGAGAACCACGGCGTCGAACCCGACCTCGCGATCCTCCGCACCCCCCTGGACTGGGCGGAGGGCCGCCACGCCCAGCTGGACGACGCGGTCCACGTGGCCCTCGCCCTCCTGACGGAGACCCCGGCGGCGAGCCCTCCGGGCTACGAGAACCTCCCGGACCGCTCCCGCCCGAAGCTCCCCCCGAGGCCGGACACTCCCTAAGAATTCAGCCCGAGGTCCAACTCGTACGACGTCCCCGCCCGCCCGTCGATCGTCACGCTCCCGACCGCACCGAAGCCGACCCGCCCGAGCACGGCCCTCGACCCCTCGTTGTCGAGGGTCGTGACGGCGGTCAGCCGGCTGAGCCCGTACTCCTCACGCGCCAGCCGGCACACCTCCCGCACTCCGGCCGTCGCCACCCCGCGCCCGGTCGCCCGCTCGGCCACCCGGTACCCGAGCTCCGCGCCCCCGTCGGCGACGTCGACCAGATTGAACCGCCCGAGGATCTCCCCGCCCTCCCCCACCAGCACATGGAAGTGGATCGCCCCGGTCTCCTGCTCGTCGAGCAGCGCCCGGTGCCGCTCCTCGAAATCGCTGAAGTACGCGTCCCCCCGGTCGGGCACGGACGCGGCGAAGTACCCCCGGTTCTCCCACTCGAAGACGAGCAGGGCGGGGGCGTGATCGGTGCGCAGTCGCTCAAGTACGGCCATGGACGACACCGTACGAAGATCCGGCGCGGTACACGTACAACTTTTCGGCCCACACGCGCGAAGGCGCACCCGGTGTCGCGGGTGCGCCTCGCTGGTGGAACGCCGGGTCAGACGCCGGACTCCCGGTCCATGCGCTCCCGGTCCTTGCGCTCCTGGTCCAGGCGGTCCTGCTCCAGGCGGTCCGGGGTCCCCTGCTGGCCCCTGCGGGTCCCTTCTTCGGCGCGCTCGCGGCCCTGGGAGGCGCGGGAGGACGCTTCGTCCTTCGCCTTGCCCATGGCCTCCTTGGCCTGCTGCTTCGCCTGCGCCGCCTTGTCCTTGAACTGGTCCTGCATGCCCATGGAATTTCACTCCTAGAAGGCTGTGTGGGGAGGGGACTTCATGCCCCTCGGGCCACGACCAGCGTTGCACGAGCGAACACCCTGCGCATGTCGATCAGTCACGGAACGTGAGCACCGGCCGTTTCAGCCCGACTGCCAGGCCCGGCCGCCCGGTCCGGCCGTCAGGCCCGCTCCGACCGTGCCTGCTCGTCGGCTGCGCCGCCCGCGCCCACCAGTCCCTTGGACACCGAACCGAGCCGGGGCTCGAAGCGCTTCATCTCGCGCTGCCCGACCGTGGCGATGATGCCCGGCAGATAACCCCGGACCGACTGCATCCCGCGCAGCCACCACTGCGCGTACACATGGGGGGAGCGCCGCTCGATGCCCGCCACGATCCGGTCGACGGCCGGGCCGAGGGGGTACGTGCGGTTCGAGGGCCACGGCAGCCGCTGCCGCAGCTCCTTCATCACGTCATCCTGGTCGGCGCCCCGCACCATGTCCGTGTCGGTCCAGGAGAGATAGCCGACGCCGACCTTCACCCCCTTGTACGCGACCTCGGCGCGCAGGCTGTGCGCGAAGGCCTCGACGCCCGACTTGGAGGCGCAGTACGCCGTCATCATCGGCGCCGGGGTGAGAGCGGCGAGCGAGGCGATCTGGAGGAAGTACCCGCGGGACTCCATGAGGACCGGCAGGAACGCCCGGCCGGTGACCGCGCCGCCGATCAGGTTGACCTCGATGACCCGCCGCCAGGCGTCCGGATCGGAGTCGACGAACGGTCCGCCCGCGGCCACACCGGCGTTGGCGACGACGATGTCGACCTTGCCGAACCGCTCCTTCACCTCGGCCGCGACCTTCGCCATCGCCTCGTGGTCGGTGACGTCGGCGTGCCACCAGTCGGCCTCGGTGTGCAGCCGCCCGGCGACGTCCTTGAGCTGCTCCGGCTCCAGGCCGACGAGCGCGATCTTCGCGCCGCGCGCGGAGAGCTTGCGGGCGAGGAGTTCACCGACCCCGCGCGCGCCTCCGGTGACGACCGCGACCTGTCCTTCCAGGCTCACCCTGCTCATGCCTGCTCCCTCTCCTTCTCCTGATCCTGCTCCTGATCCTGCTCCCCGTCCCCGGCCGTCACGCCCAGGTAGGTGAGGGTCAGTTCGCGGATCTGCGCGGTGACGGCCTCGGGGGCCTCCACCGGTGTCATGTGGCCCATGCCGGCCAGTTCGACGAGGCCCGTGCAGTGCGGCAGCGCCTCCGCCATCGCGCGGGAGTGGACGGCCGGGGTGAGCCGGTCGGCGGTGCCGACGATCACGGCCACGGGCAGCCGCAGCCCCCGCAGTCCCGCGCCGAGATCGAGTCCGGCGAGGACCTGTGACCAGCCGTACCGGGAGGCGCGGGGGCAGGCGTGCACGATCCGCGCGCAGGCGTCGACCCGCTCGGGCGCCGAACCGGGGCCCATCGTCGCGTACTTGAGGATCTTCTTCGAGACGGCGTTGACCGGCCCGAGCGGTGCCTTCGCGCCCAGGACGGCCCGCGTGAGCCGGGTGCGCAGACCGCCCGGCCGCAGGGGCACCACGGTGGCCTCGGCCGTCAGCCGGGAGGGCCCGGTGGAGCAGAGCAGGACGGCGGCGGCGTGCTGTCGGAAGCGGGGGCGACCGGAGGCCGCCATGATCGTCATGCCGCCCATGGAGTGACCGGCGAGGACGGCCCGTTCGCCGGGGCCGAGGGTGGCGGCGAGCACGGCCTCCAGGTCGTCGGCGAGCGCCGTCGTCGAGTACCCGCCGGGGCCGGGCACCGGGGAGCGGCCGTGGCCGCGCTGGTCGTAGGCGATGACCCGGTGGTCGGCGGCGAGCGCCCGTATCTGCTCGGCCCAGAAGGTGGTCGAGCAGGTCCAGCCGTGGGCCAGGACGACGGCGGGGGCGCCCTCGGGGCCGTACACCTCGACGTGGACCGGGGAGCCGTCGGCGGAGACGGCGGTGAGTTCGCGGGACACGGGCAGTGAGGTCAGGTGCCGGCTCACTTCGCGGCCTCCTTCGTGCGGGCCTTCGCGGCGGCGGGCTCCGTGACGACCGGCTTCGCCGGCCCGGGCGCGCGGAGCACCTCGTACTCGGAGAGGTCGACCCGCCGGGTCTCGCGGCGGAACTCGCCCGTGGTGCCCGGCCAGAGCGTGGTGTTGCGGCCGTTGGCGTCGAGGTACCAGCTCTCGCAGCCGCCCGCCTTCCACACGGTCCGCTCCATCCGGGCCTGCACCTTGCGGTTCCAGGCGCCGACGGCGGAGGGCCGGACGGCGAGGGCGGTACGGCCGCCGAGTACGTTCAACTGGCACAGGTAGTCGGCCATGTAGTTCAGCTGGGACTCGATCATCAGGATCATCGAGGAGTTCCCGAGGCCCGTGTTGGGGCCGATGACCGTCATGAAGTTGGGGAAGCCGGCGGCGGTGGCGCCGCGCAGCGCCTCCATGCCGCCCTTCCAGCTCTCGGCGAGGGTCCTGCCCTCGGCGCCGACGATCCGTTCGGCGATCGGCATGTCGGTGACGTGGAAGCCGGTGCCGAAGACGATCGCGTCGACCTCGGTCTCGGTGCCGTCGGCGGCGACCACGGTCGAGCCGCGGACCTCGCGCAGACCGGAGGCGACGACGTCGACGTTGGGCTGCGCGACCGCCGGGTAGTACGTGCTGGAGAGCAGGATCCGCTTGCAGCCGATGCGGTACGAGGGGGTCAGCTTGGCCCGAAGGACCGGGTCCTTGATGGACTTGGCGATGTTGGCCTTGGCGAGCTTCTCGACGAGCCCGAGTTCGTTCGGGTGCTTGGTGAAGGCGCCGACCTGGAGTTCGCGGATGCCCCAGAGCAGGCCGCGGCGGAGGGTGCCGGTGACGGGCAGGGTGCGGTGGAGCCAGCGCTCGGGGCCGCTGATGGCCCGGTCCATGCGGCGCATGACCCACGGGGGCGTGCGCTGGAAGAGGGTCAGCCTGCCGACCTGGGGCTGGATCGCGGGCACGATCTGGATGGCGGAGGCGCCGGTGCCGATCATGGCGACGCGCTTGCCGGTGAGGTCGTAGTCGTGGTCCCAGCGGGCGGAGTGGAAGACCTTGCCGGGGAAGTCGGCGAGACCCGGGATGTCGGGGATCTTGGGGTCGGAGAGCGGTCCGGTCGCGGAGACGACGACCTCGGCGCTGAAGGAGCCCGCGCTGGTCTCGATCTCCCAGCGGAGCGTCTCGGCGTCCCACTCCATCCGCAGCACCTCGTGGTCGAGGCGGAGGTGGGGGCGGAGCCCGAAGGTGTCCGTGACATGCTCCAGGTAGGCGCGGATGTGGCGCTGTCCCGAGAAGGTCCGCGGCCAGTCGGGGTTGGGCGCGAAGGAGAAGGAGTAGAGGTGGGAGGGGACGTCGCAGGCGCAGCCGGGGTAGCTGTTGTCCCGCCAGGTGCCGCCCACGGAGTCGGCCCGCTCCAGGACCACGAAGTCGGTGATGCCCTCGCGGCGCAGCCGGACCGCGGCGCCGAGGCCACCGAATCCCGATCCGATCACCGCCACCCGTACGTGCTCGTGCTTCGCCATGCCGCCTCCCGTACACCCGACCAATCACGCCAGCAATCACTGGCACAGTCGGGACTGTAGAGCAGCGCCCTACCGAGCGGTAGGGGTCAGGCGAGGGAAAGTTACCGGCGGTACAACATAGGCTGGCGTGCGTGGCTGAAGGATCAGACGGAGAACAGGCAGCGGCAACGGGCGCGCACCCGGGCGTACGCGAGTACCGCATGGAGGAGCTGGCGGCCGTCGCCGGGATCACCGTGCGCACCCTGCGCTTCTACCGCGAGCGCGGCCTGATCCCCCCACCCCGCCGCGAGGGCCGGATCGCCTGGTACGACGACCAGCACCTGGCCCGGCTCCGCACCATCGCCGCCCTCCTGGAGCGCGGCCACACCCTCAACGGCATCGCCGACCTCACCACCGCCTTCGAGAGCGGCCGCAACGTCCGCGAGGTCCTCGCCCTCGACGCCCCCAGCGAGGAGGAGCCCGTCCGGCTCACCCCCGAGGAACTCGCCGACCACTTCGCCGGGGAGGTCACCCCGGAGAACCTCGCGGCCGCCCTCGACCTCGGCTACCTCGTCACCGACGGCGAGGAGATCATCCACATCAGCCGCCGACTGCTCGACGTCTCCGCCGCCCTCGTCCGCGAGGGCGTCCCGCTCGCCGAGGTCCTCAAGGCGGGCGCCCGCGTCCGCGAGCACGCCGAGGCCCTCGCGGAGCTCTTCACCGACCTGCTGCGCACCCACGCCGCCGAGGACGACCTGGGGCGGCTGCGGCCGCTCGCCAAGAGCGTGGTGGAGGCCGAGCTGTCGATGGCGCTCGACCGGCGGCTGCGCCCCGCGTCCCCCGGCGAACCGGCCTCATGATCGCCTGACAGGTTCTTCAACAGTTCTTCATCACCCCCGTCCTACGGTCGGCCCCACCCACCGAGGAACGGGAGAACCGATGAGAACCAAGCGGGTGCTGCCGGCCGTGGCGGTCTCGGTCATGGCGTTCACGCTGACCGGCTGCGGCGGCGGGAGCGACGAGGCGGGGAAGATCCCGACGGCCGCGGAGGGCGGCGCGGTCGCCGGTACGGGCAGGGGGACGGGCACCGGCGGAGACGGCAGCGGCTCCGGCTCCGGCTCCGGCAAGGACGAGGTCGCCGCGTACGTCGAGGCCCGGCGCGCCTGGGTGTCCTGCCTGCGCGAGAACGGCATCGACGCCCCCGACCCGGACGCGAACGGCCAGGTCGACCTCGGCGACAACGTGGCCCTGAAGAAGAACCCGACCTTCCTCAAGGCCTCGGAGAAGTGCGCGCCGCTCAACCAGACGGTCCCCAGGGAGGTCGAGCGCAGGCTGGCGCCCAAGCTCACCCCCGAACAGATCAAGACCCAGTTCGCGTTCGCCGACTGCATGCAGAAGAACGGCGCCCCCGACTTCCCCGACCCGGAGCCCGACGGCAACGTGTACGGGGACATTCAGTGGGACTCGACGACGGCCGCGGCCAAGCAGGCCGCCCGCACCTGCGCCCCGATCATCGGAGAGCCCGTCGAGCAGGGCCCGGGCAAGGGCTGAGCGATGAGCGGGATGTTCACGGACAGGGACGACGAGGACACGGCCGGGTTCGGGGAGTTCGGGGAGGCGGAGCCGATGCGGGAGGGGACGGCTCCCTCGGGCACCCCCGGACGCCGGAGGCGCCGTACCGTCCTCATCACCGCCGCCTTCGTCGTGGTCACGGCGGTCGCCGTGGTCGGCGCGCTCGGCCTCGGGGGTGGCGGCGGCGAGGGCCCGGAGGCCCCGCCGCGAGCGGGTGCCACGGTCGCCGTCACCCGCACCACCCTGGTCGAACGGACCAAGGTCGAGGGCACGTTGGGGTACGGGACGGAGATTCCGCTGCCGGTCAAGGCGACCGGCACGGTCACCTGGCTCCCGGAGGCGGGCGCGACCGCCGAGCGCGGGGACACCCTGCTGCGGGTCGACGACCGGCCGGTGGTGCTGCTCTACGGGACGCTGCCGATGTACCGCGAACTGGGCCTTACGACGGCCACGCCGGCACCGGAGTCCGGCGCCTCCACGCCACCGGCGCCGGGGGGCGCCGGAGGCAAGGGCTCCACCCCGGACACGGACGGGGGTACGGGCTCCGCCCCGGACGCGGGCGGGGGTACGGACTCCGGGAAGCGCACCGACACGACCACCCCGCCCCCTGCGGCGCCGCCCCAGCCGCTCCGCGGCATGGACGTCCTCCAGTTCGAGTCCAACCTCGCCGCCCTCGGCTACGACGGCTTCACCGTCGACGAGAAGTTCACCTCCGCCACCGAACGGGCCGTCAAGGACTGGCAGAAGGCGCTCGGCCTGCCCAGGACCGGCCGGATCGGCCTCGGCGACATCGTGTACGCCGCCGGCCGGGTGCGCCTCGGCCAGGCGGGCGTACGGCTCGGCGCGGCGGCCGGCGAGGACGTCCTCACCTACACCGGCACGACCCGCAAGGTCGTCGTCAACGCCTCGGCCCTCGAAGCCTCCTGGGCCGTACGCGGCGCCCACGTCACCGTCGGCCTGCCCGACGGGACCCCGGTGAAGGGCGAGGTCGCGTCCATCGGCAGGCAGGCGACCGCGCCCGAGGGAGACGGCGGGCCCCCGACCGTGCCCATCACGATCACCGTCCCCGACCAGCGGGCCCTGGGCCGCCTGGAGAGCGGCCCGGTCAGCGTCGAGTACGTGGGCCGCGAGCGCGCGAACGTGCTGACCGTCCCGGTGGCCGCCCTGGTGGCGCTCGCCGAAGGAGGGCACGGCCTGGAGACCGAGGACGGCCGCTTCGTCGCGGCCAGGACGGGCCTCTTCGCCGACGGCATGGTCGAGGTCAGCGGCCCGAAGCTCCGCGAGGGCCTGAAAGTGAGGATCCCGCAGTGAGCGCCGGCACGGACCCGGCCCCCGTGGTGGAGTTCCGCACGGTCTCGAAGACGTACCCCGGCGGAGTCACCGCGGTCCGGGACGTCAGCCTGCGGATCCGCCGGGGCGAACTCGTCGCGATCGTGGGCCCGTCGGGCTCGGGCAAATCCAGCATGCTGAACCTGATGGGCAGCCTCGACCGCCCCTCGGCCGGCCACGTCCTGGTCGACGGGCACGACGTCGCCGCCCTCACGGACCGGGAGGTCTCCGCGCTGCGGGCCACCCGGATCGGCTTCGTCTTCCAGCAGTTCCACCTGGCGGTCGGCGTCCCGGTCCTGGACTCGGTCGCCGACGGCCTCCTCTACGCCGGTGTCCCGGCCCGCCGCCGCCGGTCCCGCGCGGCCGCCGCCCTCGCCAGGGTCGGCCTGAGCCACCGCGTCCACCACCTGCCGCACCAGCTGTCCGGCGGCGAACGCCAGCGCGTCGCGGTGGCACGGGCGGTGGTCGGCGGACCCGCGGTGCTGCTCGCGGACGAACCGACCGGGAACCTGGACTCCGCGTCGGGGGCGGCGGTGCTCACGCTCCTGCGCGAGCTGCACACGGCCGGTACGACCGTCGTGGTCATCACCCACGACCGGGAGATCGCGGCCGCCCTCCCCCGCCGTATCGAGATGCGGGACGGCCGGGTGGTCGCCGACACCACCACGGAACCCAGGAGAGGAGCGCACGGATGATCCCCGCTCCCCGAGGCAGACGCGCAGGACGCCCCGGCCCCGCTCTCCGCCCGGCCCGGCTGCGCCCCGCCGATGTGATCCGCCTCGGCGGCACCGGTCTGCGCACCCGCCCGCTGCGGGTGTTCCTCTCCGCGCTCGGCATCGCGATCGGCGTCGCCGCCATGATCGCGGTGGTCGGCATCTCCGGCTCGGGCCAGGCGGAGGTGGACCGCAGGCTCGACGCGCTCGGCACCAACCTGCTGCGGGTCGCCCCCGGTGCCACCCTCAGCGGGCAGCGGACGAAGCTCCCTGCCGAGGCCGTGGCGATGATCGGCCGCATCCCCCCGGTCGACGAGGTCGCAGCCACCGGCACGACCGAGGCGAAGATCTACCGCAACGACCGGATCGCCGTCGGACGCACCGGCTCCCTCACCGTCCTCGCCGCCGACGACGGACTCCTCCCGGCGGTCGGCGGCGAACTCCGCAGGGGCCGCTGGCTGGACGCGGCGACCGCGCGCTACCCGGCGGTGGTGCTCGGCGCGACCGCCGCCCAGCGGCTCGACATGTACACCCCGGGGACCCGGGTCTGGCTGGGCGGCCGCTGGTTCTCCCTGGTCGGCGTCCTCGACCCCGTACCCCTCGCTCCGGAGCTGGACGCGGCGGCGCTCGTCGGCTGGCCGGCGGCCCGGACGTATCTGCGCTTCGACGGGCATCCGTCGACGGTGTACGTCCGGACCGAGGACAGCGCGATCACGGCGGTACGGGCGGTGCTCCCGGCCACCGCGAACCCGGCGAAACCCGCCGAGGTGCAGGTGTCCCGTCCCTCGGACGCGCTCGCGGCCCGCGAGGCCACCGAGTCGGCGCTCACCGGACTGCTCCTGGGGCTCGGCGGGGTCGCGCTGCTCGTCGGCGGGGTCGGCGTCGGCAACACCATGGTCATCTCCGTCCTGGAGCGCCGGCCGGAGATCGGCCTCCGCCGGGCGCTCGGGGCCACCCGGGGCCAGATCCGGGGCCAGTTCGTCACCGAGTCCCTGCTGCTCTCGGTGATCGGCGGGCTCGGCGGCACCGTCCTGGGGACGGCGATCACGGCGGCGTACGCCCTGAGCAGAGGGTGGCCGACGGTGGTCCCGGTGTGGGCGACGGCGGCGGGCGTGGGGGCCACCCTGGTGATCGGCGTGCTCGCGGGCCTCTATCCGGCGGTACGGGCCAGCCGCCTGGCCCCGACGGTGGCCCTGTCGGGAACGTGACCGCGTCGGTTTTCCGTCCGCCCCCGAGAAGCGGCCAATCCGGTCCCGTACCGCACGGACCGGATTGGCCTTTTCCCTCCGGTCCTGAATTCATGACTCCGAAGGACCGGAACGCATTCCGCCGCCCCGTCCGGCGACCACCACCCCGCACAAAGGCATCGGAAAAGGCTCGGGAACCGGAAGAGGAAGACGATCTCCCATCCTCTCCCCCTCCCCCGGACGCGTCCTAAACCGCCTCCCGGCCCCACCCCCCGAAAAACAGCCGACCACCCCATTCCCCATTGAAAGCGATCGGTCCCCCCGGCAATTCTTTCTCCGCACTCGAACGAACCGGCCCGAGACCGACTGCACGTCGGTGGGCCAGGCGCAGGCGAGTCACAGCCTCACCCTGCACTGTTACGTGTCCGGCCAGAACGGCACGTGGTCGCACGTCCGTGACAACACCACCGGTGTCTCCGGCTGGATCAAGGACAGCCTGCTGAACGGTTACGGCTCCAACGCCCAGTGCTGATCCCGCACCGCGCTGCCGGCCCCGCACCGCGGGGCCGGCAGCACCACCGTGAACACCGACCCCACGCCCACCTCGGACGCCACCTCGACCGCCCCGTGGTGGTCCGCCACGATCTGCCGGGCGATGGAGAGACCGAGACCGCTGCCGCCGGTGGCCCGCCCGCGGGCCGCGTCCGCCCGCCAGAACCGGTCGAAGAGGTGCGGCAGATCGGCGGCCGGGATGCCGCTGCCGGTGTCCCTGACCGCGATCCGCACCATCTCGTCCCGCTCCGCGAGTTCGAGCCGCACCCCGCCGCCTGCGGCCGTGTGCCGGATCGCGTTGCCGACGAGGTTGCCGAGGGCCTGGCGCAGCCGGTCCGGATCCCCGTGCAGCCGTACGGTGCCGGGCCCCGCGCCCACCACCTCCAGGGCGACCCCGGCCGCCGCGGCCCGAGCGCTGTGCGCGGTCCGGCAGGCCTCGACCAACTCCCGCGCGTCCAGCGTCCTGCGGTGGTACGTGAGGGCTCCCGCCTCGGCGAGCGCCAGGTCCTGGAGGTCGTCGACGATCCGCTGCTGGAGCAGGACCTCCTCGTGGAGCGAGTCGAACAGATCGGCGTCGGCCTCGACGACCCCGTCCTGGAGGGCCTCCAGATAGCCGCGCAGGTTGGCGAGCGGGGTGCGCAGCTCGTGGGCGATGTCCCCGACGAGCCGGCGCTGCCGCTCCTCGCTGTCCTGGAGGGAGTCGGCCATCCGGTTGAAGGACCGCCCGAGCTCCCCGATCTCGTCCTTGCCCGAGGAGGGCACCCTGCGGCCGAGGTCACCCTCGCCGAGCCCCCGGGAGGCCGCCGTCAGGGCGCGTACGGGACGCAGGACGGCCCGGCTGAGGAGCAGCGCGCTGGCGAGCGCGGCGGCGCCGACCCCGCCGGCGACGAGCGCGGTCGGGCCGACGGCCAGGGCCTGCCCGGCGTCGTCCACGGCACCGAGCCGGACGGAGAGCGGCTGGGGGCCGACGGCGGCGGTCCGCTCGATGAAGACCCGGCGAAGGCAGGCGGTCGCCTCCGCGGCCCGCGGCGCGCGACAGGCGTCGGCGGCGGCCGTGTCGGCGGGCCTGATCCGGCCGGCGTCGGGCCGGGCGCAGGGGGCGCTGCCCGGCAGGCCGCCGGGGGCCTTCCCGCCGTCCTCGAAGACCGGGATCCCGAACTTGCCGGGCAGGACGTCGATCGTGTGCCCGGCCCGGGTCAGACAGGCCGCGTACGTCACACCGGCGTCGTAGACCGCGATCATGGCGGCGGTGACCTTGCGCATCGAGCCGGGGTCGAAGCTCGCGGGGATCTCCAGCCGGGGCCTCGGGTCGACGAGCAGCGGGGCCGTGGTGCCGCCGGGGCGCGGGTCCCGGCCGAGGAGCGTGTCGGAGTCGGCGATCTGCCCCTGGCTTCCTGTGCTGATCCGGATGCGCTGCCCGGTCTCCTCGCTGAGGGCCCGCACGGTGGCGGCGACGCCCTCCCAGGTGCCGTGGTTCACCCCGTACGAGTGGAGCGCCCCGGTGATCCGGGTGACGGACTGCCGGTCGGCGGCGGCGGACTCGCGGAGCTGTCCCGCGGCCTGGCGGAGGGTCAGCCAGGCGGTGGCGGCGGTGGCCGCGAGGGCGACGAGCAGCACGAGCGAGAAGACCCGCAACCGGAAACTCACGCGCCCGCACCTTCCCCGGCCGGCCCCTCGGAGAGCCGGTATCCCCGCCCGTACACGGTCTCCAGGTGGCGGGGGCGGGCCGGGTCGGGCTCCAGTTTCAGCCGCAGGTTGCGCACGTGGACGTCGACGGTGCGTTCCAGGACGTCACTGTCGAAGCCGAAGACCCGCTCGATGATCTGCGCGCGGGTGAAGACCCGTCCCGGCTCGCGGGCCAGGGCTTCGAGGAGGGAGAACTCCTTCGAGGTGAGGGCGACCGGGCGGCCGGCGACCCGGACCTCGAAGCGGGCGGTGTCGAGCTCGACGTCGCCCACCCGCAGCAGCTCGTCAGGGGCGGCCGCGCCGCGCGCCCGGGACCGGCGGAGGAGGGCGCGGACGCGGGCGGTGAGCTCGCGGGGGCTGTACGGCTTGGTGAGGTAGTCGTCGGCGCCGAGGTCGAGGCCGAGGAGCATGTCCTCCTCGGTGCTGCGCGCGGTGAGCAGCAGGATCGGGACGTCGGATCCCTCGGAACGCAGAATGCGGCACACGTCGAGTCCGTCGACGAACGGCAGCATCACATCGAGGACGACGAGATCAGGCCGTACGCTCCGAACCCGTTCCAATGCGGAACGTCCGTCCGCGACGACCTGGACGGTATTTCCCTCCCGCTCCAGATAGATCCGAATAAGCCGCGACTGCTTTTCGTCGTCCTCGGCGATCAGAATGCGCGCGCTCAACGATGCCCCCCCACCCGGTTCCGCCAATGCGTGGAGAACGGTACCGCGCGGGATTCGCCTACACGTCGTAGACGGCGGTGACGGGGGCGTGGTCGCTCCACCGCTCCTCATGGGTCGCGGCCCGCTCGACGTACGCCTTCACGGCCTTGGCGGCGAGACGGGGAGTGGCGATCTGGTAGTCGATGCGCCAGCCGCTGTCGTTGTCGAAGGCCCGCCCGCGGTAGGACCACCAGGAGTAGGGGCCCTCCTGCTCGGGGTGGAGCGCGCGCACGACGTCGACGTAACCGCCGTCGCCCTCGTCGAGCACCCGCCCGAGCCACTCCCGCTCCTCGGGGAGGAACCCGGCGTTCTTCCTGTTGGCCCGCCAGTTCTTGAGGTCGGCCTCGCGGTGGGCGATGTTCCAGTCGCCGCAGACGACGACGTCCCGGCCGTCGGCGGCGGCGCGGGCCCTGAGCTCCTTCAGATAGGGAAGGAACTCCCCCATGAACCGCATCTTCTCGTCCTGGCGCTCGGTGCCGACCTCGCCGGAGGGCAGGTAGAGGCTGGCGACGGTGACGCCGGGCAGGTCGGCCTCGACGTACCGGCCGCTGCCGTCGAACTCGCTGGACCCGAAGCCGACGCGCACCCGGTCGGGCTCGCGCCGCGTGTAGAGGGAGACCCCGGCGCGGCCCTTGGCGGCGGCGGGCGCGTGGACGGTGAACCAGCCCTCGGGCGCCCGCACCTCCACGGGCAGCTGCGCCTCCTCGGCGCGCACCTCCTGGAGGCAGACGGCATCGGCGGAGGTCCCGGCCAGCCACTCCACGAAGCCCTTCTTGGCGGCGGCGCGGAGACCATTGACATTCACGGACGTCACAGTGAGCATCCGGGGAGGATACCGACACCAAACGACCGCATACATGTACGATACTCCGCATGAACATCCAGCCGACGCCCTATGACCACCCCGACGCCGTCAAACTCGACGACGCCGTCCAGGCGGAGTACGCCGTCCGCTACGACGACGAGGGCGATGTCACACCGCTGGACGCCGGGATGTTCGTCCCTCCGCGCGGCCTCTACCTCCTCGCGTACACCCCCGAGGGCGACCCGGTGGCCACCGGCGGCTGGCGCACCCAGGACAAGAACGACGAGGGCTACGAGGACGGCGACGCCGAGCTCAAGCGCATGTACGTGATCCCCGAGGCCCGCGGCCTCGGCCTGGCCCGCCGCATCCTGGCCGCCCTGGAATCCGACGCCCGCGCGGCCGGCCGCACCCGCATGGTCCTCGAAACGGGCATAGCCCAGCCGGAGGCGATAGCCCTCTACACCTCCAGCGGCTACGCCCCCTGCCCCAAGTTCGGCCACTACCGCGACTACCCCACCAGCCGCTGCTACGCGAAGCCGCTGACCTGAGCTGTCACGTCCGGGCCAGGACCGCCCGCCAGACATCGAGCCGTTCGACCTCGCCCGTGTAGCGCGACTTGCCCCCGAGCTCCGCGTGCACCAGCGCGTACCGCCGGACGAGGTGCCTCGTCCTCGCGGAGGACGGATCGGCGGGGCGCTCCCGAATGCCACCGCGAGCCGCGTCACGCGGTACGCGGTACGCGGAGCGGTCACGCCGCCATCCACGCCCCGAACAGGCGTCGAACGACCCCCGGAACGACGAAGATCCCGCCCGATCTTACGATCGGACGGGATCTCGTCACCTTCCTGAGCTAACCCAGGAACAGTCGTCTGTGGACCTGTGGGGATTTGAACCCCAGACCCCCTCGATGCGAACGAGGTGCGCTACCAGACTGCGCCACAGGCCCTTGCGACGTGTGAAACATTAGCATCCCCGCCGGGGAGAACAAAAATCGCTTCCGCCGCAGGTCAGCCGGGGGCGGTCGCGACCCCCGGCCGGGGGTCATTCGTTGGCAGCCCGGGGGCGGTCGTCGTCCGCGTACTGGTCGAAGAGCGGGGTGCGGCCGTGGTCGCGGCCGCGGCGGGGCGGGTTCGTGCGCGGGCGTGGGGCCGGCGCGGGGGGCGGGGCCGGGTCGGCCGCCGTGGAGGAGCGGGCCGCGCTCCAGGTGTCCGGGTCCGTGATGTCGATGCCGCTGGTGGCGCGCGGGGCGACCGGGGCGGTGACGTACGTGGGGAGCGGGACCGGGACCGGGTCCCAGCTGTCGCCCCGGGCCGGGCCGCGCTCGCGCTGCTGGTCGACCCACTCCGCGTGGTCGGTCTGCTCGACCAGGGCACGGCGGTCCGCCTCCTGCGGGGAGGGGGCCTGGGAGGCGTCGGGCGCCAGTTCGGGCGTGGGGGCGGGGCGCCTGCTCTCGCGGAGCCGGGCCGCCGCCGCCTCGGCGCGCCGACGGTCCATCACGTACACGAAGCGGCGTCGCTCCTGGACCCGCAGATGCACGATGTACGCGCTGAGGAGCAGCGCGGGGACTGCCGGCGCCCACAGGAAGGGGACGCCGCCGACGGCCGCGACGACGGCGCCGAGGGTGAAGGCCGCGAAGAGGAGCGTCGTGGTGCGGCGGCGGCGCGCCAGGACCTTGCCGCGGCGGGCGCGTTCGGCGGCGGCTCCCGTGGCGGGGCGGGCCGGCGAGGGCGCGGGGTTCGGGGTGGGGTTCGGCGCGGGTTCCGGTTCGGGTTCCGGGAGTTCCAGGCGCGCTTCGGTCCTGGCCGCGGGCGCGGAGAAGGCCCGGACGTCGACCGAGCTCAGATGCTCGGTCTCCGCGTCCGGGTCCACGTCGGGCGTCGGACCCTCCGCCGTACGGTCCCGCTCCCTGAGCTCCCTGGCGTACCGGCGCTCCATGCCCGCCCGTCCGGAAAGCAGCCGGATGGCGGTGCTGAAGCGTTCCGTCGGACGGGCTTCGTTCAGCTCGTCCTGCCTGCGGAGCCACATCGGCACCAAGTAGGCGGCCCAGGCCCCGACGATGACTGCGTAGATGAGGCCGCTGCTGCTCACGCTTCACACGGTAGAGGGGTTCGCGTGACGGCATCGGCCAATTGGCCCGGTGTGTCGCACGATCTGGCTGATATCACTGAAGTTTTTTGTGATTGTTCAGATCGATTGACTGTCAACGGCCGATCGAATTCGAACACTTATCTTATTCTTGCCTGATGCCAGCGGCGCAGCAGCCCCTCCGGCACCTCTTCCACCGTCAGCGCGAAGACCAGATGATCCCGCCAGGCGCCGTCGATATGGAGATAGCGGGGCCGCAGCCCCTCCTCGCGGAATCCCAGTTTCTCCACGACCCGGCGCGAAGGCCCGTTCTCCGGACGGATGCACACCTCCATGCGGTGCAGCCCGACCGAGCGGAAGCAGTGGTCGACGGCGAGCGCGACCGCCGTCGGCATCACCCCGCGCCCGGCCACCTCGCTGTCCACCCAGTAGCCCACGTGCCCCGAGCACATCGAGCCCCAGGTGATCCCGGCGACCGTCAACTGGCCGACGAGCCGCCCCCGGTACTCGATGACGAACGGCAGCATCCGGCCCGCGTTCGCCTCGGACCGCAGATGGCGGACCATCTGACGGTACGTCGGCCGCCGCGCGACCGGGCCGCCCGGCGGAGGCGGCGGAACCGTCGCCTCCCAGGGCCGCAGCCACTCGCGGTTGCGCCGGTTCACCTCCCGCCAGGCCGCGTGGTCGCGCATCCTTATCGGACGGAGCACCACATCGCCGTCCACGAGGACGACCGGCCAGGACGGAATCACGACGGTCTCGGGTGGTCGCCGCCACGGATCTGGTCGACGGCGTGCCGGAGGATCGGCTCCAGGACGGTCAGCCCGTCCCGCACCCCGCCGGAGGACCCCGGCAGGTTGACGATCAGGGTGCCTCCGGCGACCCCCGCGAGGCCCCGCGAGAGCGCCGCCGTCGGCACCTTCTCCCGGCCGAACGCCCGGATCGCCTCGGGGATGCCCGGGATCTCCCGCTCCAGGACCCGGCGGGTCACCTCGGGGGTCGCGTCGGTGGGCGAGATGCCCGTACCGCCGGTGGTGACGATGACGTCGTACCCGGCGGCGACCCCGGCACGCAGGGCCGCCTCGACCGGCTCCCCGTCCGGGACGACCTGCGGGCCGTCCACGGCGAACCGCATCCGGGTCAGGCCCTCGGCGATCAGCGGACCGCCCTTGTCCTCGTAGACCCCGGCCGAGGCCCGGTTGGAGGCGGTGACCACCAGGGCGGAGTACGGGGCGAGGAGCGCGCCGCCGATGCCGTCGCCGAGCGCTGCCGGGGGATGCTCCTCGTGCTCGTGCTCGTGCTCGTGCACGCCCGACACCCGGCCCCCGCGCGTCACGACTCGCTCCGCGTCCAGTGGCCCGACTTGCCGCCCGTCTTCTCCTCCACCCGTACGTCGGAGATGACCGCGCCCTTGTCGACCGCCTTGATCATGTCGACGACCGTCAGGGCGGCCACGGAGACCGCCGTCAGGGCCTCCATCTCGACGCCGGTGCGGTCCGTGGTCTTCACCGTCGCCAGGATCTCGACCGCGTCGTCCGTGACCGCCAGGTCCAGGGTCACGCCGGAGACGGCGAGCGGGTGGCAGAGCGGGATGAGGTCCGGGGTCTTCTTGGCGCCCATGATCCCGGCGATCCGCGCGGTGGCGAGCGCGTCGCCCTTCGGGACGCCCTCGCCGCGCAGCAGCTCGATCACGCGCGGCGAGACGAGGACCCGCCCGCTGGCGCGCGCCGTGCGGGACGTGACGTCCTTCGCCGATACGTCGACCATGCGGGCCGCGCCCGCCTCGTCGATGTGGGTGAGACCTTGCTGCGTGCTCATCGCCGTGACACTCCCGGTCGCTGTATGGGGACGACACCGTACCCCCACCCTCGCCCCCTCAGCCGAGGAGGACCACTTCCAGGGGCGTGCCCGGCTCCACGGTCTCGGTGTCCTCCGGGACCACGAGCAGGCAGTCCGCGTGGGCGAGGGCCGCGATCAGGTGGGAGCCGGCGCCGCCCACCGGGGTGACCGTGCCCGCCTGCGGGTCGTACGTCCCCCGGAGGAACTGCCGGCGCCCTGCGGGTGACGACAGCGCCTTGTCGGCGACGAGCTCCGCGCGCACCCGGGGCCGGTGCAGGTCCTCGACGCCCATCAGGGCGCGGATCGCGGGGCGGACGAACAGCTCGAAGGAGACGTACGAGGAGACGGGGTTGCCCGGGAGTGCGAGGAGCGGGATCTGCTCGGCGCCGATCGCGCCGAAGCCCTGCGGCTTGCCCGGCTGCATGGCCAGCTTGCGGAAGTCGACCTGGCCGTCGGCGGTCAGCGCCTCCTTCACCACGTCGTACGCGCCGACGCTCACCCCGCCCGTGGTCACGATCAGGTCGGCCCGGATGAGCTGGTCCTCGATGGTGGCGCGCAGCGACTCCGCGTCGTCGGCGACGGCGCCCACCCGGTAGGCGAGGGCGCCCGCGTCCCGCGCGGCCGCGGCGAGGGCGAAGCTGTTGGAGTCGTGGATCTGGCCCTCGCCCAGCGGCTCGCCGGGCTGGACCAGCTCACTGCCGGTGGACATGACGACCACGCGGGGGCGGGGCCGCACCCGGACCGTGCCCCGGCCGATCGCCGCGAGCAGGCCGATCTGCGGCGGGCCGAGGACCGTGCCGGCCGCCAGGGCCAGCTCCCCCGCCCGTACGTCGCTGCCGCGCGCGCGGACGTGGGCGCGGGCCTCGGCGGCGCGGTGTACCCGGACCTCGCCGGCCGCGCCCTCGGGGGCGGCGCTCGCGGCGGCCATGCCGGTGGCCGCGCCCCCGCCCGTGCCGCCGTCGGTCCACTCGACGGGGACGACGGCCTCGGCGCCGGGCGGCAGCGGGGCGCCGGTCATGATGCGGGCGGCCTGACCGGGGCCGACCTCGGGCAGTCCTTCCGCGCCCGCGGCGACGTCCCCGATGACGGTGAGGACGGCGGGGTACTCCTCGGTGGCACCGGCGATGTCGGCGACCCGGACCGCGTACCCGTCCATGGAGCTGTTGTCGAAGGGGGGCAGCGCGACCGGCACCGTCACGTCCTCGACGAGGACGCAGCCCTGCGCGTCGAGGAGTTGCAGTTCGATGGGTTCGAGCGGGCCGACGGTCGCGAGGATGTCGGCCAGGTGCTCGTCCACCGACCACAGACCGCGGGCAGGGCCCGCGCAGGGGTCGGGCGCGCCCTTCTCCCGGTCGTCGTGGTCGTCGTGGGACGGCGACGGTGCCGTGCTGCTGCTCAAGGTTCTACATCTCCTCGCTGACGTATCTCCGGAGCCAGGACCGGAAGTCCGGCCCCAGATCTTCACGTTCGCACGCGAGTCTGACAATGGCACGCAGATAGTCACCGCGGTCACCGGTGTCATAGCGGCGGCCCTTGAACACGACTCCGTGCACCGGGCCGCCGATCTTCTCGTCCGAGGCGAGCGTCTGCAGGGCGTCGGTCAGCTGGATCTCCCCGCCGCGGCCCGGCTCGGTCTCCCGCAGCGTCCCGAAGACGGCCGGGTCCAGTACGTAGCGGCCGATGATGGCGTAGTTGCTGGGCGCCTCGTCCGCGTCCGGCTTCTCGACCAGGTCCGTCACCTTCACGACGTCCGAGTCGGCGGTCGGCTCGACGGCCGCGCAGCCGTACAGATGGATCTGGGAGGGCTCGACCTCCATGAGGGCGATCACGCTGCCGCCCTCCCGCTCCTGGATCTCCACCATCCGCGCGAGCAGCGGGTCGCGCGGGTCGATCAGGTCGTCGCCGAGGAGGACCGCGAAGGGCTGGTCACCGACGTGCGGGGCGGCGCAGAGCACGGCGTGGCCGAGGCCGCGCGGGGCGCCCTGGCGGACGTAGTGCATGGTGGCGAGGTCGCTCGACTCCTGGACCTTGGAGAGGCGTTCGTCGTCGCCCTTCCGGCTCAGGGCCTCCTCCAGCTCGTAGTTCCGGTCGAAGTGGTCCTCCAGGGGACGCTTGTTCCGGCCGGTGATCATCAGGACGTCGGAGAGACCGGCCGCGACGGCCTCCTCGACGACGTACTGGATGGCCGGCTTGTCGACGACCGGCAGCATCTCCTTCGGCGTCGCCTTGGTCGCCGGGAGGAAGCGGGTGCCGAGGCCGGCGGCCGGGATGACAGCCTTGCTGATCCGGCCGAGCCTGGGGAGCGACTGATTCATACGAGCACCTTAGTCGTTGGGAATGAGAGGAAGATGTGGGTTCGGTTAACTTCCTCCGCATAAAGACAGTTGCAAGCGTTTTGCGTATACACACGAGGCCGTCATGACCCCTGAGATGTCCGAAAAGACCCTGCTGCGCAGTCGACTTCTGGGCGTCCGCGCCGCCCTGGACGCCGCCACCCTGACGCGGACGGCCGAGGCCCTCGCCCGACACGGAGTGGAGTTGTCCGAGCTCACCGAGGCGTCCACCGTCGCCGCCTATGTGTCGGTGGGCCGCGAGCCGGGCACGCGCGCGCTGCTCGACGCGCTCCACGCGCGCGGGGTGCGGGTCCTGCTGCCCGTCCTGCTCCCCGACAACGACCTGGACTGGGCCGCGTACGAGGGTCCCGAGCGGCTCGCGAAGGCCCGCAGGGGCCTCCTCGAACCGATGGGGCCCCGGCTCGGTCCGGACGCCGTGTGCGCCGCGGACGCCGTCCTGCTGCCGGGGCTCGCGGTCGACGCGCGCGGGATGCGACTCGGGCGGGGCGGCGGCTCGTACGACCGGGTGCTCGCCCGGCTCGCACGCGCGCGCAAGGACCCCGCCCTGGTGGTGCTCCTCTACGCGGACGAGGTGGTCGCCCGGGTCCCGGAGGAACCGCACGACCACCCCGTGCACGCGGTGGTGACCCCGGAGGGGGTCACCCGCTTCTCCGCGGCGCCCACGGCTTGAGGACCGGCGTGGCCCTCGTGGCCGCGGCGCCTACGGCTTGAGGACCAGCGTGTCCTTCGTGGCCGCGTCGACCGCCGCCTTGCCGTAGGGCCAGTCGTAGAGATCGCCCCTCGCCCAGGCGTCCGTCTGGTCGGTGTAGTGGGAGTGGAAGGCGTGGCCGGAGGCCCCGGTCAGGTTGATCCACCGGGACCTGTCCCAGTCGCCGACGTTGACCACCATCCGCATCGACGGCACCCAGATGACCTCGTAGCCGCCGGCCGCGTTCCAGCCGGTGGCGTCGACGGCCGCCTCGCCGCCGCCCAGGTTCCACGGACCGCGGTTGAGCATCCGCCGTACGGCGTCGGGTCCGGCGGTGCCGAGGGTCTGGTTCTCGAGGGTCAGCTGGTGCAGCCGGCCCCAGCTCCAGGTGGAGACGTCCTTGCCGAGCTTGGCGGTCAGCTCCCAGCGCGCGTCCTTCATGGCGCGGGCGAGCAGCTGGTCACGGGTCTCGGTGGCCTGGTCGGTGCGGTTGCCGGGGGTGACCCACCACTCGCTCTTCTCCTGCTTGAGGAGCGGCCGGACCACCTCGTACCAGCGGTCGCCGCCGTCCGGCTGCGCCGAGTCGGGGTCGCGCTGGCCGCACTCGCGGACGAGCTTGTTCTGCTCGTCGACCGGGCCGGTGGCGTCGGCCGGGCGCACGTTGATGCAGTCGCCCTCGGCGCGCAGTTCCTTGGGCAGCTTGTCGCCGAAGGACAGCTTGAGGACGTTGCGCCAGACCGCGTTGAAGTAGGCGGCGGCGGCCGAGTCGGGTTCCTGGGTGTAGTCCCAGCCCTCCAGGAGCTTCTGCGCCTCGCGGACGTACGGGTCGGCGATGTCGATCTTCAGCAGGAGCGGGTTGAGCAGGGTCGCGATCTCGCTGCGGTTGTCCGTCTGCATGGTCCGCATGTCGTCCGGCGAGATCTTTCCGCCGTCCTTGGTCTTCGACTCGATGAGGTCGTTGATCCGCTGGCTGCGGGAGCCGTAGCCCCAGTCCTTGGTGAGCAGGTCGGGGTAGGTCTTCGGGTCGATGACGGCCTGGTTGGCGGTGACGATGTAGCCGCGCTCCGGGTCGTACTCGTAGGGCAGCTTCTCGAAGGGGATGTACCCCTTCCACTGGTACGAGGAGTCCCAGCCGGGCGCCGGGACGGTGCCGTCGAAGCCCTTGGAGCGCTGCGGGATCTTGCCCGGGGACTGGTAGCCGATGTGGCCCTCGGTGTCGGCGTAGACCAGGTTCTGCGAGGGGACCTCGAAGTTCTTGGCGGCGGCCCGGAAGGTGGCGAAGTCCTTGGCGCGGTCGATCGCGAAGATCGCGTCCATCGACCTGCCCGGCTGGAGGGCGGTCCACTGGAGGGAGACGCCGTAGCCGGTGCTGCGGTCGGGGGCCGAGTTGCCGACGGGGGCCTTCTGGCCGACCTTCTCCAGCTCGGCGGAGCGGTCGGAGACGAGCGGGCCGTGGCCGGTGGAGCGGACGGTGATCTTCCGGTCGCTGCCGCCGGCGACCTTGATGGTCTCCTCGCGGGTGATGAAGGGCTTGGTCTTGCCGTCGACGAGGTAGCCGTCGGGGCCGATCTTCTCCAGGAAGAGGTCGGTGACGTCGGCGCCGAGGTTGGTGAGCCCCCAGGCGATCTTGTCGTTGTGTCCGATGATCACACCGGGCATGCCGGAGAAGGTGTAGCCCGAGACGTCGTAACGGCAGGTCGCCGAGACCGAGCGGCAGTGCAGACCCATCTGGTACCAGAGGGACGGCAGCTGGGGCGCGAGGTGCGGGTCGTTGGCGAGCAGCGGCTTGCCGGAGGTCGTGTAGTCGCCCGAGACGACCCAGGAGTTCGAGCCGATGCCGTTGCCGTTGGGGCCGAGGAGGGCGGGGATGCCGTCGAGGACCTCGGAGAGCGCCCCGAGCTGGGACTCGATGCCCTGCGAGGAACCGGAGGAGTCAGAGGAGCCGGAGCCGGAGGAGTCACCGGAGCCGGAGGAGCCGGAGGAGCCGGAGGAGTCCGGGCCGGTGCCCGGGGTCTCGCCGGTGGTCGCCCCGTCGCCCTCGTCGCCCTTCGCCTTCGGGTCGAACTTCCCGCTGTCCTCGTCGACCGCGCCCTGACCGACGATCGGCTGGTGGAGCGCGTACGGGTACTCCGGGTACAGCTGCTTGATCTGGCTCGCGCTCAGCCGGCTCGTCATCAGCGAGCGGTCGATCTCGTCCTGCATGTTGCCGCGCAGGTCCCAGGCCATCGCCTTGAGCCAGGCCACCGAGTCGACCGGCGTCCACGGCTCGATCGCGTAGTCGTTGGTGAAGGCCAGGGCCGCGTACTCGACGGAGACGTCGGCGGGGTCCCGGTCCTTCAGATAGGCGTTGACGCCCTCCGCGTACGCCTGGAGGTACTTCTTCGTCTCGGCCGACAGGACCGTGTCGTACTCCTGCTGCGCGACCCGGCGCCAGCCGAGCGTGCGCAGGAAGGAGTCGGTCTCGACCTGGCTCTCGCCGAACATCTCGGAGAGCCGGCCCGCGGTCACGTGCCGCCGGACGTCCATCTCGTAGAAGCGGTCCTGCGCCTGGACGTAGCCCTGGGCGCGGAAGAGGTCCGTCTCGTTGTCCGCGTAGATCTGCGGGACGCCGTTCGCGTCGCGCTTGACCTCGACCTCGCCCGAGAGCCTGTCGAGCCGGATCTCGCCCGTGGTCTGCGGGAACGAGGCCCGGACGGTGCTCACACCCCAGTACCCGCCGTATGCGACGCCCGCGACCAGGGCGAGGACCAGGACGAGGAGGATCAGGCGGGCGCGCCGCCCTTTCTTCTTGGCGGGAGGCGCGGTCGTGTTGGAGGGCATCGCTGTCCTTCGAGGGGCAGGGTGGTCCTGGAGTACGGGAGCAACCTTAGGCGCAGCGTCCGAACGGCCCGGACGCGGTGTCAGGAAGAGAACCGTACGGATGATCGAGGGGACGCAAAGAAGGCGTCAAGAAAACGTTAAAGATTAGGTAAGGTAACGAAGTGTCGGCCGCTGGAGGAACGATCCAGCTGCATGTGAGGGGAAGGAACGGCCACTGACTGTCCACCAGCTCAACGAACTCCTGCTCATCAGCTCCCTCGTGCTGCTGATCGCAGTCGCGGCCGTACGGATCTCGTCCCGGAGCGGGCTCCCCAGCCTGCTGCTCTACCTCGGCATCGGCATCGCCATCGGCCAGGACGGCATCGGCAACGTCGCCTTCGACAACGCCGAGCTGACGCAGGTCATCGGCTACGCCGCCCTCGTCGTGATCCTCGCCGAGGGTGGCCTCGGCACGAAGTGGAAGGAGATCAAGCCGGCGCTGCCCGCCGCGGTCGTCCTCTCCACCGTGGGCGTCGCCGTCAGCGTGGGCATCACGGCCGCCGCCGCCCACTACCTCGTCGGCCTCGACTGGCGGCAGGCGCTGATCATCGGCGCCGTCGTCTCCTCCACCGACGCCGCCGCCGTCTTCTCCGTACTGCGCAAGGTGCCCCTGCCGTCACGGGTCACCGGCGTCCTGGAGGCCGAGTCCGGCTTCAACGACGCCCCCGTCGTCATCCTCGTCGTCGCCTTCTCCACCGCGGGGCCCGTCGACCACTGGTACGTCCTCGTCGGCACGATCGCCCTCGAACTCGCCATCGGCGTCGCCGTCGGCCTCACCGTCGGCTTCCTCGGCGCCTACGGCCTCCGGCACGTCGCGCTGCCCGCCTCCGGCCTCTACCCGATCGCCGTCATGGCCATCGCCGTCGTCGCGTACGCCGCCGGTGCCATGGCCCACGGCTCCGGCTTCCTCGCCGTCTACCTCGCCTCGATGATCCTCGGCAACGCCAAGCTGCCGCACGCGCCCGCGAACCGCGGTTTCGCCGAGGGACTCGGCTGGATCGCCCAGATCGGCATGTTCGTCCTGCTCGGCCTGCTCGTCACCCCGAGCGAGCTCATCCACGACTTCTGGCCCGCCGTCGTCATCGGCCTGGTCCTGACCGTGGTCGCGCGGCCCATGGAGATCCTGGTCAGCCTGCTGCCCTTCCGCATCCCCTGGCAGGAACAGGCGCTCATGTCCTGGGCGGGACTCCGCGGAGCCGTCCCCATCATTCTCGCCACCATCCCGATGGTGACGGAGATCGAGGGCAGCGAGCGGGTCTTCAACATCGTCTTCGTCCTCGTCGTCGTCTACACCCTCGTCCAGGGGCCGACGCTTCCCTGGCTCGCGAAGGCCCTCAGGCTCGGCGACTCCGACGGAGCCTCCGACCTCGGCGTCGAGTCCGCCCCCCTGGAGCGGCTCCGCGGCCACCTGCTCTCCGTCGCCATCCCGGAGGGATCCCGGATGCACGGCGTCGAGGTCGCCGAGCTGCGCCTCCCGGCCGGAGCTGCCGTCACCCTCGTCGTACGCGAGGAGAAGAGCTTCGTACCGGGGCCCGCCACCGTCCTGCGGCGCGGCGACGAACTCCTGGTCGTCGCCACCGACCCCGTACGGGACGCCACCGAGCGGCGGCTGCGCGCGGTCGGCCAGGGCGGCAAGCTCGCCGGCTGGCTGGGCACGGGCGGCGCCACGGCGGCCTCGGCCCCCGACGGGGCGGCACTGCGCTTCCACCGACACGGCCACGGTCACCACGAGAAAAAGCCCTCCGGCTGAGCGAACATCCGGTTGATCGGAGGCATCGATTCGGGGGCGGGAGCGTTTCCCAGGCAGGAAGGCGCTCTTCCCTGTACCATGAAGGCACACCTGATCGAACCAACTCTGCCTGACGCAGAGCTGGCGCGACCGTATGGCGGCCGTGGCGCCCCTCCACAGTGGGGCCGGCCCGGTATCTACCGCAGTAACGCGCATGAGGACAGCTCTCGGCGACACCCGCACCACCGTGCAGGGGCGCGCTACCAGGCGGCAGAAAGGCCAGGACCGTGGCGTCCACGGTCAACTCGGACAAGCGGCCCGGCTATGGCCGGCTGCTGCGCACACCCGGTGCGCTGTCCTTCCTGCTCCCCGGCTTCGCCGCACGGCAGCCCTTCGCGATGCTGACCATCGGCATCGTCCTGCTCGTCCAGCACACCACCGGCTCCTTCGGCAGCGCCGGCGCGGTCGCCGCCGTCACCGGCGTCTCCATGGCGCTGTTCGCGCCGCAGAGCGGCAAGCTCGCCGACCGCTTCGGCCAGCGCGCCGTCCTCATCCCCGGCGTCCTCGTCCACACCGCGTCCGTCTCCCTGCTCGTGGTGCTCGCCCTGGCCGGCGCCCCGCTCTGGGCGCTGTTCCTGGCCGCCGTGCCCGCCGGTGCCTCCGTGCCCCAGGTCGGTCCGATGGTCAGGGCCCGCTGGGCCGCCAAGCTGGACGGCACCCCGCTGATGCCGACGGCCGCGGCCTTCGAGTCGGTCACGGACGAGTTCACGTTCGTCGTCGGACCGGTCCTCGCCACCGCCCTGTGCACCGGCGTCCACCCGGCCGCCGGCCTGATCGCCGAGGCCGCCCTCACCCTCGTCGGCGGACTCTTCTTCGCCGCCCAGCGCGCCACCCAGCCCGCGTTCGGCATCGCCGCGGCCGCCTCCGCCGAGCCCCGCCGCTCGGCCCTCTCCATCCCCGGCGTCCGCGTCCTGATCGTCGCCTTCCTCGGCATCGGCTCCGTCTTCGGCGGCATGCAGGTCTCCCTGACCGCCTTCACCGAGGAGATCGGCAACCCCGGCGCCAACGGCCTCCTGTACGGGGTCTTCGCCGCCGGCAACATGCTCGCCGGGCTCGCCATGGGCGCCGTCGCCTGGAAGACCGGCCCCCGCCGCCGCCTGATCCTCGGGTACGCGGGCCTCACCGTCGCCGCCTCCCTGCTGTGGACGACGCACTCGGTGCTGCTGCTCGGCGCCCTCGGCCTGGTCGTGGGTCTGTGCATCGCCCCCGCCCTGATCACCGGCTACACCATCGTCGAGACCCTGATCCCGGCGTCCGCCCGTACCGAGGCGTTCACCTGGCTCACCGGCGCCGTCGCGCTCGGCCAGGCCGCCGCCGTCACGGTCGCCGGCCGCCTCGCCGACGCCCATGGCGCGAGCACCGGGTTCCTGGTGCCGATGGCGGGCACGGCGCTCGCCCTGGCCACGCTCCTCGCCCTGCGGTCGCGGCTCAAGCCGCGTCCCCAGGCCGAGGCGAGCCGGGTCGCGGCACGTGGTATCGGTCACCGCGTGCCGGTGGCGGTGGACTGAACCCACGGAATACGTCACTATGGATTGTCGTTAGCACTCGATGAGTGTGAGTGCCAGGAGGAAGACACGTGCCGACCTACCAGTACCAGTGCACCGAGTGCGGCGAAGGCCTCGAGGCGGTGCAGAAGTTCACCGATGACGCGCTGACCGAGTGCCCCAGCTGCAAGGGCCGCCTGAAGAAGGTGTTCTCGGCCGTCGGCATCGTCTTCAAGGGATCCGGCTTCTACCGGAACGACAGCCGCGGCTCGTCGTCCAGCAGCTCGCCGGCCTCGGCGAAGCCGTCGACCCCCGCGGCCTCCTCTTCGACGTCCTCGACGTCGGACGCGAAGCCCGCCGCGTCGACCGCGTCGGCCTCCTCTTCCGCCTCCTCGACGTCCTCGTCGGGCACCGGAAGCTCGGCCGCCTGATCACCGCTCTTCCCGAGGGCCCTCTCGCCGTGTGCGAGGGGGCCCTCGGCGTTTCCGGGACCCGCGCATAGGGTGATCCGCATGGCGACCCACGACGCGTACGCGGACATCGGTGTGATCGGCGGATCCGGCTTCTACTCGTTCCTGGAGGACGTCACGGAGGTGTCCGTCGACACCCCCTACGGCAGCCCCAGCGACTCCCTCTTCCTCGGCGAGATCGCCGGCCGGCGGGTCGCCTTCCTCCCCCGGCACGGCCGGAGCCACAGCGTCCCGCCCCACCGCATCAACTACCGCGCCAACCTGTGGGCGCTGCGTTCCGTGGGCGTACGGCAGATCCTCGGGCCCTGCGCCGTCGGCGGGCTGCGCGAGGAGTACGGGCCGGGCACGCTCGTCGTCCCCGACCAGCTCGTCGACCGTACGAAGGCCCGCGCGCAGACCTACTTCGACGGGGAGCGGCGGGCGGACGGGGCCGTGCCCCGCGTCGTCCACGTGACCTTCGCCGACCCCTACTGCCCCGACGGGCGGCGGGTCGCCGTCAAGGCCGCGAGGGGGCGGGGCTGGGAGCCGGTCGACGGCGGCACGATGGTCGTGGTCGAGGGGCCCCGCTTCTCCACCCGGGCGGAATCCCGCTGGCACGCGGCCGCCGGCTGGTCGGTCGTCGGCATGACCGGACACCCCGAGGCCGTCCTCGCCCGCGAACTGGGCCTCTGCTACACCTCCCTCGCGCTCGTCACCGACCTGGACGCGGGCGCCGAGACCGGCGAGGGCGTCTCCCACACGGAGGTGCTGCGGGTGTTCGGCGAGAACGTGGGGCGGCTGCGCGAGGTGCTGTTCGACGCGGTGGGCGCGCTGCCGGCGACCGTGGACCGGGACTGCCTGTGCACGCGGGCGCACGACGGCTGGGACCTGGGGATCGAGCTGCCGTGAATCGCCCTGAGGGGTGAGGGAGTTGTCCACAGGCGCCGGGTGATACCCAGGCCGGAGCGGGGACGCGGCGGGGCCGGGAGAGTGGGAGCGCATCCCACTCCCGACCAGGACGGGCGGTACCCGCGATGACGTCTCCTTTTCCCTCTCCCAGCCCCGCTGTCCCCTCTGTCCCTTCCGGCAGCTCCCCTCACCCCTCCGTTCCGGCGCCGTGTGCGGTGCCGGTCTTCGAACCCCTTCGGGTACGGGGTGCCCGGCGCCGGCTGCGGCGGGCGCTGCGGCGGGGGCGGTGGGCTCCGGCGGTGCTCCTCGCGCTCGCGGCGGCCGCCCTCGCCGTGGCGAGCGGCGCCCCGGCGGCGCCACCGCCCGACGCCGGAGGGCCGCAGGCCGCCACCGTCGCCGCCCGCGCGCGGCCGTCCGTCGCCGTCCGCCTGGTGTCCGCTCCGGTACGGATCGCCGACGCCGCGACCGTACGGCTGCTCCGCCCCGGTGACCGGGTCGATGTGATCGCCGCGCCCAACTCGGCGCTGGGCGCGGGGGGTGAGGCCCGGGTGGTGGCCTCGGGCGCCCGAGTGGCCGAAGTACCGCACCCGGGCGAGACTCGTTCGGACGGAGGGGCGCTCGTCGTCCTGTCCGTGCCGCGGTCGACGGCGACGGCCCTCGCGGGTGCCGGTGTCACCTCACAACTGGCGGTGACGGTGTGCTGATTCGCACGGACACCCTGTCAAGTCACCGTTCCGAGTGTACGGATTGGACGCCTCTGCGTCGTTCGCGGCCTAATGGCTGCGCACACAGCAGCACACACAACGAAAGGCGCCTTGGTGGCCGAGAAGAAGGAAAGCGTGATGGCGGGCTTCAAAGCCTTCCTGATGCGTGGCAACGTGATCGATCTCGCGGTGGCGGTCGTCATCGGTGCCGCGTTCACCAACATCGTGAACTCGGTGGTCAAGGGAGTCATCAACCCGCTCGTGGGTGCCTTCGGTACGAAGGACCTGGAGAGCTACCAGTCCTGCCTCAAGGGCCCCTGCCAGGTCGACGACGCGGGCAACGCGGTCTCCGGCATCCCGATCATGTGGGGCACGGTCCTCAGCTCGGTCCTGAGCTTCCTGATCACCGCGGCGGTCGTCTACTTTCTGATGGTCCTGCCGATGGCCAAGATCCTCGCCAAGCGTGCCGCGCACGACAAGGCGAAGGAGGGCGTCGCCGAGACCATGGAGATCAGCGAGCTGGAGGTGCTCAAGGAGATCCGCGACCACCTCGTCGCGCAGCGCGGCCCGTCCTCGGGAACGGGAACGGGAGCCGGCACGGGCGGTGGCTCGGGGACGGGCGGCGGTTCGGGGGCGCACCCCACCTCCTGACCTGCACGACGTGCCGGGCTCAGAGGTGGTGCGGCGGCTTCTCGTCGAGGAAGCGCGCGAGGTCGGTGGCGCTGTCGCCGCCGGCCGGAGGCCGCTCGCCCCACCCACGGTCCGTGTCGTCCGCGGACTGCTGGTCCAGCGGATCGTCGAAGACGAGTACCGGCTTCGTCTCGGTCGTGGGATGCGGGCCGGGCCGCTTCGCGTCTCGCGGTCCGTGGGCGGGGGCGGTGCTCATACCTTCAGGGTACGCCCGCCTTCCCGCCCCGCACCTCTCTGATCTGCGGACTTCCGGAACTCGTCCGCGCCCTTCGGTTCAACGGTCCTTCGGGTCCGCCAGCCAGAGGCCGAGCACCACCAGGAACGACAGGACGAGGAAGCCCGCGCCCCACCACGCGGTGCCGGTGTCGCCCGTCATCCACTCGTCCACCACGGTCGTCAGCGCCCAGAGCTGGCCGATGACGACCGTGAGGGCCAGCGCCAGACGGGCGGACAGCTTCGAGGAGCGTTCCGGCTCCTGCTCCGTACCGGCTCCCGGCCCCGGCCCGGTGTGCCGGACGCGGGGATCGCCGTATCCGCTGGTGGGGCGGATCTGCGGATACCTCTCGCGCACGGGCCGGTTCAGCCGTGGCTGCGCGCTGCCGGGGGTGTACGCGGGCGGGCGCGGGGCCTCCGGGTCGTGGGGGGACGGGGTGTCCGTCATGGCCGGTCACTCCTCTCCGGCGCCGTCCGGGCCGGGCCTCCGGCGGCGCCGGGGCAGCCGGGGCGGTCCTCGCCGTTCTGGCGGCAGAAGCCCTCGACGGCGCTCTCGCCCGAGCGGGCGGTGCCGACGGCCCAGACGCTGCCGTCGGCCTGCTCGACGAGCAGCACCTTCGGCAGGCCTCTCGGCGGCGGGCCCGCGGTGACCTCTCCCGTACGGGCATCGAAGACGCCTTCGTGGCAGGGGCAGTACAGCTCGCCCTCGCTGCCCCGCTCCCTGCGCCACAGCACGGCGCAGGCGAGGTGGGTGCAGACGGCGGAGTAGCCGGTGAGGGTGCCGTCGTCCATGCGGACGGCGATCGCCCGGTCCTCGGCGCCCGGATAGCGGAAGGCGAGCGACTCCCCCGGCTCGATCCGGTCGGCGATCTTCCTGACCTCGGGCGCCCCTTCGCTGTCTCCGTGCCGGTGGAGGATGCCGGAGGCGACGGCGACACCGCCGACGGCGAGGCCACCGGAGACGGTGGCGACGATCCGCAGGTAGTCGCGGCGGGTGGTGAGGGAGTCGGCGGCGATCCGGTCGTGGAGCGCCTCCCTGGCCGCGTCCGCTCCGGGGTCCGCGGCGGGCGGCTGGGGGTCGGTGACGCTCAACGGACGTCCCTTCCATTGATCTCGACGACGGGAAGGCCGCCGGGCACCGGCCACTGGACCTTGTCGGCGGGGACGACCATCGCCACGCCGGTGGAGACGGTGGTGGAGCCGAAGGTGAAGGAGTCGGCCACCTGGACGCCGGGGCGTTCCGCCTGGAGCTCTTCGAGGGTTCCGTAGAAGAGGGCGCCGGTGGGGCAGACGGTGGCGCACATCGGGGCGAGGCCGTAGGCGGTGCGGTCGTAACAGAGGTTGCACTTCATCTGGAGCTTCGCCTGGAGGTCGATCTTGGGGACGCCGAAGGGGCAGGCGTTGACGCAGTTGGCGCAGCCGATGCAGCGGGTGGTGTCGGCCTGCTGCACCACGCCGTCGGCGGTCACGAGGATCGCGTCGGCGGGGCAGACCTCGGCGCAGGGGGCGACGGGGTCCTCGCAGTGCATGCAGACGGTCGGGAGGGAGGCGACGGAGTGGCCCTCGTCGGGGTAGTCGAGGTGGATCATCGACTTGCCGCGGTGGGAGTCGCATTCGCGGCAGGCGGAGACGCAGGCCTGACAGCCGATGCAGCGGCCCGGGTCGATGAAGATCGTGCGGCCCATCATGTGCGGGTCAGCTCCTCTCCGAGGTGCCGCGGCCCTGGGGGGAGGTGGGGGGCAGCGGGTCGGTGCGGGAGACCTGGGTCTCCGGGTAGGCCCGGTGTCCGGGGGCGGTGGGCGGGGCCGGGACCTCGTCGACGTGCGGGGCGGGCTCGATGCGGGCGGCGCAGACCTTGTACTCCGGGATCTTGGAGCGCGGGTCGAGGGCGTCGACGGTGAGGGCGTTGGCCGCGGTGGGGACGGGCCAGTGGTACGGGATGAAGACGGTGTCGGGGCGGATGGCCTCGGTGACGAGGGCGGGGAAGACCTCGCTGCCGCGGCGGGTGACGACCCGGACGGGGTCGCCGTTGCGGAAGCCGTGGGAGGGGTGGACCTCGACCCAGGGGCGGGGGGTCTGTTCGACGAGGGCGCCGAGGCGGCGGGTCTGGTTGCCGGAGAGGAAGTGGGCGACGGTCCGGCCGGTGGTCAGCGACAGCGGGAACTCCTCGCTGTACGGGTCCATCGGCGGGTGCCATTCGACGACCTGCAGATGGATCATGCCGTCGGGGTGGTAGGTGCGGCCGTCCTCGAAGAGGCGGGGGGTGCCGGGGTGGTCGGTGGCGGGGCACGGCCAGGAGATGCCGCCGGTCTCCTCCAGGCGTTCGTAGGTGATGCCGTAGTAGTCGTTGACGGTTCCGGCGGAGGCGATCCGGAGTTCCTCGAAGACGGAGCGGGAGTCGGGGAAGTCGAACTTGTCGCCGGCGCCGAGCCGCCGGGCGATCTCGCACATGACCCAGGTGTCGGTGCGGACGCCGGCGGGGGGTTCCTGGGCCTTGTTGTGCTTGACGACCCTGGCCTCGGCGTTGGCCATGACGCCCTCGTCCTCGGCCCACACGGTGACGGGGAAGACCACGTGCGCGTTGGCCGCGGTCTCGGAGAGGAAGAAGTCGAACTGGGCGTGGAAATCGAGGGTGTCGTAGCCGTCCTTGACGGTGGCGTAGTGGGGGAGCGAGACGAAGGGGTTGTTGCAGATGCCGATGAGACCGCGGATCTCCTTGCGCCGCATCTGCCGGACCATCTCCATCATGGAGGTTCCGGCGGGTGGCAGTTCGGTCTCGTCGATGCCCCAGATCTCGCAGATCTGACGGCGGTGCTCGGGGTTGGTGATGGACCGGCCGCCGGGGAGGAGGTCGGACTTCTGACCGTGCTCGCGGCCGCCCTGGCCGTTGCCCTGGCCGGTGATGGTGCCGTATCCGGCGCCGGGCCTGCCGATGTTCCCGGTGGCGGCGCAGAGGTTGATGATCGTGAGGCAGTTCTCGACGCCCTGGGAGTGGTGCTCGACGCCGCGGGCGTGCCAGGCCATGGCCTTGCCCGCGCCGGCGAACATGCGGGCGACCTGGACGATCTGCTCCTCGGGGACGCCGCAGATCCCGGCGGCGCGGGAGGGCGGGTAGTCGGCGACGGTCTTCTTCACCTCCTCCCAGCCGGTGGTGTGGGCGGCGAGGTAGGTCTCGTCGGTGAGGCCCTCCTCGACGACGACGTGGAGGACGGCGTTGAAGAAGGCGGAGTCGGTGCCGGGCTTGAGGGCGACGTGGATGTCGGCGGTGCGCGCGACGGCGGTCTCGCGGGGGTCGACGACGATCAGGGTGGCGCCCCGGTCGCGGGCTCCCCACAGGTACTGGGTCATGACGGGGAAGCACTCGCCGACGTTGGAGCCGGCGATGAGGAGGCAGTCGGTGAGGAGGATGTCGGAGAACGGGTTGCCGGCGCGGTCGATGCCGAAGGCGAGTTTGTTGGCGCCGGCGGCGGAGACCATGCAGAGGCGTCCGTTGTAGTCGACGTGCCGCGTCTTGAGGGCGACCCGGGCGAGCTTGCCGACGAGGTAGGTCTTCTCGGAGTAGAGGCTGGCGCCGCCGAGGAGGCCGAAGGCGTCGTTGCCGTACTCGCCCTGGATGCGGCGGATCTCGGCGACGGTGTGGTCGAGGGCCTCGTCCCAGCCGACCTCCCGGAACTCCTCGTCGCGGTTCCGGCGCATGAGTGGTGCGGTGAGCCGGTCGGGGTGGTTGACCTGCTGGTAGGCGTTGATGCCCTTGGGGCAGAGCCGCATCCGGTTGATGTCGTGGTTGCGGGGTTCGACGCCGAAGACCTTGCCGCCGCAGTCGACCCGGAGGTACATGCCGCACTGGACGCCGCAGAAGCAGCAGTGGGTGGGGACGAGGGTCTCGCCGTTCTGGTCGGCGTGCCAGCGGTCGGCGGGGATGCCGCCGGCGTCGCGGAAGGCGCGGGTGCCGGGCGGGGCGAGGGAGGGGTCGAGCGGCACCGGCTGCCCGGGGGTGGTCGCGGGGTCGGTCGCCGTCATCGGAAACCCTTCTTGACGTGGTCGAGGTAGGCGTTGCCGCGGAGGACGCGCTTGCAGCGGGGGCAGTACTCGGCCCACTCGTCGAAGCCCAGGTCGAGGTCGCGCATGGTGCCCTTGAGGTTCTCCACGTACGGGGCGGTGTCGATGGGCTCGTGGCAGCGGCGGCAGGTGAGCACCTGCTCGTCGGTGCGGCGGGAGGTGTACTTGAAGAGCTGCATGCCGACGGCGGCGGGCCGCTGCACGATGTGGAAGAACTTCCCGAAGGGGATGTAGATGAGGGTGAAGACGACGGACACCATGTGGAGGATCGCGAGGAACTCGTAGCCGCCGCCGTGCAGGAAGACCGACGAGAAGGTGAGCAGGAGCCCGGTCACCGAGATGACGACGAGGGCGATCAGCGGTACGAAGTCATAGGCGAAGCGCTGGCCGGTGACGGCTCCCCGGTCCTTCATGCGGCGCCGGAGGAAGTAGGCGGCGCCCGCGATGACGAGGACGGCGGCGATGTCGAGGCCGTGGAACATGAGCCATCCGAGGACGCCGAGGGCGTCGAAGCCGACGATCTCGAAGCCCCAGATCCGCATCTCGTAGCCGGGGCCCGAGCCGGTGGCGGAGGTGAAGGTGAACCAGCCCCAGGTGAGCGGGAAGGTGATCGCGGCGGCGAGCAGGCAGCCCCAGAAGATGAGCTGGTGGGCGGCCCAGCGGGCGTGGGAGCGGGCGCCGAGGAACTTCTGGAAGCCGAGGTAGGTGGCGATCATCCTCGGGAGGGCGGTGGGTGCCCTGCGGAAGTTCGCGGCGGAGAAGAAGGAGCGCCGGCCCTGCGTGAAGAGGCGGCGGGCGCCGGGGGCGGAGACCCAGACGGTGTAGCGGTAGGCGACGCCGAAGGCGAGGAAGACGGTGGCGACGGCGTAGGGCAGGAGGGCCGAGTCGAAGTCGCGGAGCAGTCGGCTGCCGAAGACGATCGCGAGGATCAGCAGGACGGAGACGGCGGTGCCGGCGAGGGCGGCGCGGCGGCGTACGGCGGCCGGAGACTGCGGCGCGGGGATGTCGGCGGCCGTGCTGCCGGGCGCGGGGCCCGGGGCGGGTGCGGGGGGCGGCTCGGCTGTCTTCGGTGGCTCGGTCACGCGGTCACGGTAAGTCCGTACGGTCACTTTCGTCCTGTTTTGCGCGCGCGAGAGTCTCCGATTCTGATGTGCTGGGGTCATGACACAACCGTTCCTTCCCCTCACCGCACGCTCCCGTGAGGAGTCCCACCGGGCGGCCACACCGCTGGAGCTCTTCTTCGACCTGTGCTTCGTCGTCGCCGTCGCCCAGGCGGGCGCGCAGCTCGTGCACGCGGTGGCCGAGGGGCACGCCGGCGAGGGGATCACCACCTACGCGATGATCTTCTTCGCCATCTGGTGGGCGTGGATGAACTTCTCGTGGTTCGCCTCCGCGTACGACAACGACGACGTCCTCTACCGGGTCGTCACCCTCGTCCAGATCGCCGGCGTCCTCGTCCTCGCGGCCGGCGTCTCACGGGCCGCCGAGCAGCACGACTTCCTCGTCGTCTACCTCGGCTACCTCGTCATGCGGCTCGCGCTCGCCACCCAGTGGCTGCGCGCGGCCCACCACGCCACGGAGCCCGCCGAGCGGACCATGTGCCGGCGGTACGCGGGCGGGGTCATCGCCTGTCAGATCGGCTGGCTCGCACTGATCCTCGTGCCGGAGCCGGCCCGCCCCTGGGTCTTCCTCGTCATGGCGCTGGCCGAGTTGGCCGTACCCCTGTACGCGGAGAAGGCCAAGCCGAGCACCTGGCATCCGCACCACATCGCCGAGCGGTACGGCCTGTTCACCATCATCGTGCTCGGTGAGACCGTCGCCGCCGCGACCGTCGCCGTGAAGTCCGGCATCGTCGAGAACGACGCCCTCGGCGAGCTGCTGCCGATCGCCGCCGGCGGTCTGCTGCTGGTCTTCGCCGCCTGGTGGATCTACTTCGTCGTCCCCGCGCACGACCGCCTGAACTCCAGCCGCCAGGGCTTCCTGTGGGGCTACGGCCACTACGTGATCTTCGCGTCCGCCGCCGCCGTCGGCGCGGGCCTGGAGATCGCCGTGGAGCAGGCCGTGGGCAAGGCGCACATCTCCACCCTGGCCGCCTCGGCGTCGGTGACGATCCCGTCGGCCGTGTTCCTGCTGTCGGTCTGGCTGCTGCACGCCCGCTACTTCAAGGTCGGCATCGCGCAGCAGCTCGTCCTGCCCGTCTCCGCGCTCCTGATCCTGCTGTGCTCGTTCGCGGGCCGCTGGGCGGTCCTGGCCGCGGGCCTCGTCGCGGCGACCACGGTCGCGGTCGGTGTGACCCTGACGGCCCGGAACCCGGCGACGCGCGATCCCCGTGGTAGGCAGGGGGCATGACACAGCCCGAGGGAACCTACCGCCGGGACGGCATCACCGATGTCGGTGGGCTGCGCGTGGGGCACGCGCGCGTGGAAGGGGACGGGGCGCTCAGCGGCACCACGGTGGTGCTGGCGCCGCAGGGCGGGGTCGTCGCCGCCGTGGACGTACGGGGCGGGGGCCCTGGTACGCGGGAGACGGACGCGCTCGACCCCCGGAACGTCGTCCAGCGGATCGACGCCGTCGTGCTCACCGGCGGCAGCGCGTACGGGCTCGACTCCGCCGCCGGGGTGATGGCCTGGCTCGAGGAACGGCACCGGGGCGTGCGGGTGGGGCCCGACCCCTCCCACGTGGTGCCGGTGGTGCCCGCCGCATGCGTCTTCGACCTGGGCAGGGGCGGCGACTTCACGGCCCGCCCGGTCGCGGCGACGGGACGGGCGGCGGTCGAGGCGGCCGACGCGAGCGGCGACCACGCGCGCGTGGAGACGGGCGCGGTCGGCGCGGGCACCGGCGCGGTGGTCGGCGGCCTCAGGGGCGGCGTGGGCACGGCGAGCACGGTCCTTGAGTCCGGGATCACGGTCGGCGCGCTGGTCGTCGTGAACGCCGTGGGCTCGGCCGTCGATCCGGCCACGGGCGCGCTGTACGGGAGTTACCACGCCGAGGGCGGCCCGCCGCCCCTCCCCGCGCCGGCCGTCCACGAGGCGGCCGTGCGGCGCCTCGCGGAGGCGCGGGCCGCGAGCGCCCCTCCCCCGCTGAACACCACGCTCGCCGTCGTCGCGACGGACGCCGTGCTGACCCGGGCCCAGGCGCAGAAGGTCGCGGGCACGGCGCACGACGGCATCGCGCGGGCCCTGCGCCCGGTGCACCTCATGAACGACGGGGACACCGTCTTCGCGCTGGCCACCGGCGCCCGGGAGCTGCCGGAGGGCCCCGGTCCGCTCGCCCTGAACGAGGTCCTCGCGGCGGGCGCGGACCTGGTGACCCGGGCGATCGTGCGGGCGGTGCTCGCCGCCCCCGGTGGCCGGCGCGGGTCCGGCGGGGACTTCCCCTCCTACGGCGAGCTGTACGGAACGGAACTGGGCCCGTACTCCCGGTAAGCTCAAGGGAGTTGACCCGGAGCGGCCCGCCCGGGGCGGGAACTTCCCCCTGGCGCCCTTCGTTTTCCGGAACCCCGGACACGATGTCAGACCCAGGGACTACGTTAAGCAAGCACCAAGTGACATGCGGCGACGGCCTGGAGACCCTCTTGAACGATCCGCAGGATCCTCACGATCCCTACGAGACGACCGAGACGCACATTGAGCGGCTCCTCGGCCGGGCGCTCAACTCCTTCGACCTGCCCGACTCGACCGTCGAGCGCCTCGGCACGGCGCTCGCCCACTCCAGCGCGCTGTACTCCTCGCACCACAGCGCGTCGCTGCACCGCTCCACCTACCGCCACACGTATCTGCTCGGCGACGGCAGCGCGCTCTCGCTCTGGGAGCTCACGCACAACGCCGGCCGGGACGGCACCGAGCAGCACGAGCTGTACGCCGAGGAGTCCGAGGCGCGGCTCGCCGCCTCGCGTCTTCCGTCCGAGTCCCTGCCGGGCTGGAGCGCGGAGCGCTCCGACGGCCGCGCCCTCGGCGAGGACGAGGACGACGAGGCCATGGCGCTCCTGAGCGCCCTGCTCGCCCGCCCGATACCCGCTCAGCCCCGGATGTACGAGCCGGACAACTCCGCCGACCACGCGCGCCGCGTCCTGCGGCGCGCGGAGAACGCGGACCGGCCGGGCGAGCGGACGGCCCGCCGGCTCCGGCTGGCCTTCGCCCACCACATCACCCAGGCGTTCGGGCGCCACTCCCCCGTGGAAGGGGGCCGGGACGCCGGCTTCACCCTCTACGAGCACCAGTTCCTGCTGCTCGACGGAAGCGAGGTCAGCCTCTGGGAGGTCGAGCACACGTCGACGCCGGACGGCCGGCACATGTGCGAGGTGTACGAGTCCGAGGGCGCGGCCCGCGAGGCGATGGAGTCGCGCTCCCGGGTCCGCTGACGCTCGCGCGTCCAGCCGTGGCATACCACACGGCTGCCGTTCCCCGCGCCGGTCAGACCTGCGCGGGGATGGCCGCCTCGGCCAGGCGGTCGAGGGCGAAGGCCCGGTTGCGGCGGGTCTGTTCGCGGTAGGTGGCGGGCAGCTCGGGGAGGGCGAGCAGCCGGTCGCAGGCGGCGAGGGAGGCGGCGTGGTCGCCGACCCAGTACGCGGTGATCGAGTACTCGAAGAGCAGCCCCCACCGGTACACCCACGGCTGGGTGAAGAGCAGGTCGTCGGGCGGCTCCCGGTCGAGGACGGCGGAGACGACGGCGTGCGCGGCCTGGTAGCGGCTCATCTTGCGCAGCCGCGCCGTCAGCTCGTAACAGGCTTCGAGGCGTCCCGGCCGCGCCTCCCAGGCCCGGGTGAGGGCGTCCATCGCGGCCGGCCAGTCGCCGGACTCGGCGCGGAGGACGCCGGACTGGAGCAGGGAGTAGTAGACCTCCTCACCCCAGCCGCCCATGGCCGCACGCCGTTCGTAGAGTGCGACGGCCTCGTCGGGGCGGCCCATGTCGCGGAGCGTCTGCGCGAGGTAGAAGACGGTACGGGGGTTGCCCGGGTCGCGGTCGAGCTCGGCGCTCAGGAGCCGGGCGTCCCGCTCGAACTTGTCGTGGCGTGAGCCCCCGTCGGCGTAGTCCTCGATGACGAGGGCGTCCAGGTTCTCCTGGACGTGGTCCCGGTCGGCCGTCAGGTACTCATGGGTGACGCCCTCGTACCGCCAGGGGAGATCGCCCCTGACCAGGCGTTTGATGCGGTACTCCAGGGCGCCCTCGTGGCGGATCATGTACGCGTCGGCGGTGAGCGCGGGCAGCGGGCCCTCCTGCCGGAGGACATGGTCGGCGTCGAGGAGCAGCAGGTGGTCGGCCCGGCCGCGGGCGTGCGCGATGTTCAGGCTGCGGTTGTGGCCGAAGTTCACCCACGGCTCCTCGCGCAGCTCGCCGGGAACGCCGGCGAGGGCGGTCCTGATCAGCTCCTGGGTGCCGTCGGTGGACCCGGTGTCCGAGATGACCCAGCTGTCGACGATCCCGCGGACGGAGGCGAGGCAGCGCTCGATGACGGCGGCCTCGTTCTTGACGATCATGCACAGGCAGATGGACGGCTTCACGGCAACACCACTTCCGGTGGGGGCGGAGGGAGCGGGTGGGGGAGCGATCGGGTGGGCGACCTTAGGGAGGGCACTCCAGGGGACCTCGGAGGCGCGCCGAGGGGCCGTTCCGAGTTCGCCGTCGTGTACGCATCCATTCGGCTGTCCGCGCTAGGCCATGGCGTGGAGAGTGGCGCGAGACCATCAAGAACGGGCCGTCACGTTCCGATGATCCGATTAACGGAAGCGAGAATTCCGCTTCCTTGGATCTCACTCGCACCGGCTCGGATCCGGTGGAGGAAGGAGCACTGCATGCGTCCTGATGCCAGGACCAGGTCCCCTCTCGGCCCGCTCCCCCGTCGACGCCCCTGGCTCGCCGGCGGGGCCATCGCCTCGGTCGCACTCGTTCTCACGGGCTTCGCCTCACCGGCGACGGCCGCCGTCCTGCCCGAACCGGGCACGGCGGGCGCGTCGCTGACGGGCCCTGCCACGGGCGACCACTGCGAGGAGCGTCCCCCGCACCACGAGGACGGCCCGCCGCCGCACCACGAGGACGGTCCGCCGCCGTGGGAGCAGAGCGGCCCTCCGCCGTGGGAGCAGAACGGCCCGCGCCATGCCGCCCAGGGCGGATCGTCGCCGGCCGACGACCTCCAGGCGTTCCTGGACCGGCAGATCCGGCCGCTCCTCGAGGGCCAGGAGCCCGGCGCCCAGCGCGCGGCCACGGGCGGCGGCTCCGAGTGCAAGGTGGGCCCGACGGGGCCGCCGGGGCCGACGGGAGCGACGGGGCCCACGGGAGCGACGGGTGCCACAGGTGCGACCGGCGCGACCGGCCCCACGGGGCCCACCGGACCCACAGGCCCCACGGGCGCCACAGGAGCAACCGGTGCGACCGGTGCCACGGGTGCGACCGGCGCCACAGGAGCCACCGGCCCCTGTTCCGACATCGACACGTACAGCCCCTCGGCCACCGAGGACTTCCAGGCGGTGCTCACCGGCGGCAAGTCCTTCGTCGGGAAGGCGAGCGTGCCGGGCGGGACGATCGTCTGGCAGGACCTCACCAACGCCGTCGCCACCATGACGGACCCCGCGAACGCCAACTACCCGACGGGCGTCTGCGGCATCGCCATCGAGGCCCAGGGCAACGACGCGTTCGTCAAGGTCGTCACCACGGGCGGCCAGGTCTGGCAGACGCACGGCGACATCATGGGCAACGCCTTCGTCTGGGACGAGGGCTGGTTCCAGCAGTCGACACCGACCCCGCTGGCGCTCCGCGCGAACAAGTTCACGCGCGCGTTGCCCTCCGGGACGGCACGGAACCTCGCCGTGCCGAACCTGACCCGCCCCTGACGGGCCGGTAACGACCCAGGGCACGACAGAGGGGCGGTGCGCTCACGATGCGCACCGCCCCTCCGGTCCGGCCCCTCCTGTCCAGGGGCCGGGGGTCAGGCCGCCACGGTCACCCTCGTGTCGACGGCCCGGGCGGGCTCCCCCTCCGGGGCGGTCCCGCGCATCCCCTTGAGGAGGATGACGAGACCGGCGCTCACCACCGTGCCCGCGACGATCGCGAGCAGGTAGAGGAACGGGTTGCCGATCAGCGGGATCACGAACAGGCCGCCGTGCGGGGCCCGCAGGGTGCATTCGAAGGCCATCGACAGGGCGCCCGTGACCGCGCCGCCGGCCATCGCCGCCGGAATGACCCGCAACGGGTCGGCTGCGGCGAAGGGGATCGCGCCCTCGGAGATGAACGAGGCGCCGAGCACCCAGGCCGCCTTGCCGTTCTCACGTTCCGTCCGGGTGAAGAGCCTGCCCCGCACGACCGTGGCGAGGGCCATCGCGAGCGGCGGCACCATGCCCGCCGCCATCACCGCGGCCATGACCTTGAGGGAGCCCTCGTTGGGGTTCGCGAGGCCGCCGACGGCGAAGGCGTACGCGACCTTGTTGACCGGGCCGCCGAGGTCGAAGCACATCATCAGGCCGAGGATGACGCCCAGGATGACCGCGTTGGCGCCGGAGAGCCCGGACAGCCAGTCGGTGAGCGCCTTCTGCAGCGAGGCGATGGGCTTGCCGACGACGAGGAACATCAGGAAGCCGACGGCGATCGAGGACACCAGCGGGATCACGACCACCGGCATGACGCCCCTGAGGACGGTGGGGATCCTCACCCGCTGGATGGCGAGGACGGTGGCGCCCGCGAGCAGACCGGCGACGAGGCCGCCGAGGAAGCCCGCGTTGACGGTGAGCGCGATGGCGCCGCCGACGAAGCCGGGGACGAGTCCCGGGCGGTCGGCCATCCCGTACGCGATGTATCCCGCGAGGACCGGTACGAGGAAGCTGAACGCGAGACCGCCGATCTGGAACATCAGGGCGGCCCAGCTGTCGGCCTGGCCCCAGGCGAAGTACTCGGTGACGGACGGGGCCTTGTCGATGTCCCAGCCGCCGATGGCGAAGCCGAGGGCGATGAGCAGACCGCCGGCGGCGACGAACGGGACCATGTAACTGACGCCGGACATCAGCCACTTGCGGAGCTTGGTGCCGTACCCCTCGTGCGGTTCGCCCGCGTTCTCGACGGGCGTGGGCCTCGCGGCGGATCCGGCGGAGACCTCGCCGCGCTCGGCCCTGCCCCGGACCTCGGCGATCAGTTCGGCGGGCCGGTTGATGCCGGCCTTGACGCCGACGTCGACGGTCGGCTTCCCGGCGAACCGTTCCTTCTCCCGTACGGGCACGTCGTGGGCGAAGATCACGCCGTCCGCGGCGGCGACGACGGCCGGGTCGAGCCGGGTGAACCCGGCGGATCCCTGTGTCTCGACGACCACCTCGACACCGGCGACCTGCCCGGCCTTCTCCAGGGACTCGGCGGCCATGTAGGTGTGGGCGATGCCGGTGGGGCAGGAGGTGACGGCGACGATGCGGAACGGCTCCTCGGCCACGGGAGCGGCCGGCGCCGCCGTCGGCTCCCCGGGCGCGGGTGCGGCCGGCACGCCCGTCGGCTCCTCAGGTCCCCTCTCCGTCTCCGTCTCAGGAGCTTCCTCCCCCGCGATCAGCGCCGCCGCCCCCGCCGGGGAGGTCGCCGTACGCAGGGCGCTCGTGAACTCCTCGTCCATGAGGTGGCGGGCAAGGGCGGAGAGGATCGTCAGGTGGGCGTCGTCCGCGCCCGCCGGGGCGGCGATCAGGAAGATCAGGTCCGCCGGGCCGTCCAGGGCGCCGAAGTCGACACCGGCGGCCGAGCGGCCGAAGGCGAGGGTCGGCTCGGTGACATGGGCGCTGCGGCAGTGCGGGATGCCGATGCCCCCGTCGAGGCCGGTCGGCATCTGCGCCTCCCGGGCCGCGACGTCCGCGAGGAAGCCGTCCAGGTCGGTCACCCGCCCGAGGGCGACCATGCGCTCGGCGAGCGAACGGGCCGCCGCTTCCTTGCTGTCGGCGGACAGGTCGAGGTCGACCAGGTCCGCGGTGATCATCCTGCTCATCGCGGGCTCCCTTGCTCACTGAGTACTCGGTCGAGGGGTACGTCGGAGGTCACCGTGACCGCCGACGGGTCCAGGTCGCCCGGCGTGGGCATCTCGCTGCCCGGCAGCTGGACGGCGGCGGCGCCGTGGGCGACGGCCGCGGCCAGGGCCTCGGGGCCCTCGCCGCCCGCCGCGAGGAAGCCGGCGAGCGAGGCGTCGCCCGCACCGACGTCGGAGCGGACCGCGGAGACGGTGGCGTGGCCGTACCAGACGCCGGCCGCCGAGACGAGGAGCTGTCCGTCGGCGCCGAGGCTGGCGAGGACGGCGCCCGCGCCGAGTCCGCGGAGTTCCTCGGCGGCCTTGACGGCGTCGCCGACGGTGAGGAGAGGACGGCCGACGGCCTCCGCCAGTTCGTCGGCGTTGGGCTTGACGACGTCAGGGCGGGCGGTGAGTGCCGCGAGCAGGGACGGGCCCGAGGTGTCGAGGGCGATCCGGGCGCCGGCGCCGTGCGCGCGGGTGACGAGCCGGGCGTACCACTCGGCGGTGAGACCGCGCGGGAGGCTGCCGCAGCAGGCGATCCAATCGGCGGCGGGCGAGTACGCGCCGACGGTGGTCAGGAGGGTCTCCGACTCCTCCTCCGTCAGCCGCGGGCCCGGTGCGTTGACCTTGGTGAGGGTGCCGTCGGACTCGGCGAGCGCGATGTTGGAGCGGGTGTGTCCGGCGACGGGGACGGGGGCGACCTCGATGCCCTGTCCGGCGAGGAGCTGGGCGACGAGTGCGCCGGGGGCTCCGCCGAGCGGGACGACGGCGACGGTGCGGTGTCCGGCGGCGGCGACGGCCCGGGAGACGTTGACGCCCTTGCCGCCGGGGTCCATGCGTTCGGCGCCGGCGCGCAGTACCTCACCGCGGGCCAGAGCGGGGATCTCGTACGTCCGGTCCAGGGAGGGGTTCGGAGTGACGGTGAGGATCATGCGCGGACGACTTCCGTTCCCGCCGCCTCGATGGCGGCGGCGTCCTCGGGGCTGAGGCCGCTGTCGGTGATGAGCAGGTCGACGTCGGTCAGGTCGCCGAAGCGGGCGAAGTGCTCCTGGCCGTGCTTGCCCGAGTCGGCGAGGAGGACGACACGGCGGGCGGCGGCGACGACCGCGCGCTTGACGGCCGCCTCGGCGAGGTCGGGGGTGGTGAGTCCGTGCCCGGCCGAGAAGCCGTTGGCGCCGAGGAAGGCGACGTCGGCGCGGATCTCCCCGTACGCCCGGAGCGCCCAGGCGTCGACGGCCGCGCGGGTCCGGTGGCGTACGCGTCCGCCGACGAGGTGGAGGTCGATGCCGGGGTGGTCGGCGAGGCGGGCGGCGGCGGGGAGGGCGTGGGTGACGACGGTCAGCGCGCGGTCGAGGGGGATCTCGGCGGCGAGGCGGGCGACGGTCGAACCGGCGTCGAGGACGACGCTGCCCTCCTCGGGCAGTTCGGCGAGGGCGGCCCGGGCGATCCGGTCCTTCTCGTCGGCGGCGGTGGACTCGCGTTCGGTGAGGTCGGGCTCGAAGTCGAGCGAACCGGCGGGGATGGCGCCGCCGTGCACCCGGCGGACGAGGCCGGCCCGGTCGAGGGCCTTGAGGTCGCGCCGCACGGTCTCGGCGGTGACCTGGAACTCCTCGGCGAGGGAGAGGACGTCGACGCGTCCGCCCTCGCGGGCGAGCCGCAGGATCTGTTGCTGACGCTCGGGTGCGTACATAGGGGGTTTACGTCCGTTTCGATGCCCGAACCTGTGGTTTCAGGGTCAGGCTACGCCCGAGTTTCCGCAAAGTAAACGGACTCGGGCACGGAAACGGGCACGAACGGACATGTGCCGTGGGGTGCGTACGCCGAAGGGCCCCGGGTCCGGGAGGATTCCCGGGGCCCAGGGCCCTTCAGGGGCGGCGATCGCGGCCGCTCAGTGCGTCAGCACCGGCTCCTTCTCGAACCCCACGGCGTCGGTGTCGTCATCGCCGCCCTCCAGGTGCTGCTTCGGCTTCGCCGGCAGGGCGAACATCACCAGGAAGATCACCGCGAGGACGCCCGCCGCCCAGCCCAGCGAGTTCTGGAAGGCGTCGGTGAAGGCAGGCCCCACCTCGGACGGCAGCCGGACGTTCCAGTCGTCGATCACGCCGAAGAAGAAGACCGACACCAGGCCGAGCCCCAGCGCGTTGCCCATCTGGCCCGTCGTGTTGATGAGGCCCGAGGCCGAACCCGCGTGCTCCCTCGGCACCTCGGAGAGGACCGCGTCCGTCAGCGGCGCCACGATGAGGCCCATGCCCAGACCCATGACCACCAGCGGCGGGACCATCTGCCAGGGCCCGATCCCGGTCCCGTACCGGCCCGCCTCGAAGAAGTAGAGGAGGACGCCCGCGATCATCGTCAGCGCTCCCGCCTGGAGCACCTTCCGGCCGAAGCGCGGCACCAGCTTCTGCACCGAGAGCCCGGCCGCCACGGAGACCGCCACCGAGAACGGCACCCCCGTGAGACCCGCCTTCAGCGCGCTCCAGCCGAGGCCGACCTGCATGTACAGCGTCCAGACCAGGAAGAAGATGCCAAGGACGACGCCGAAGGTCAGCTGCACCGCGATGCCGGCCGCGAAGCTCTTCACCCTGAACAGCGACAGCTCGACGAGCGGCGAACCGTCCTTCTTCGTCTTGTGCTTCTCGTACGCGACGAACGCGGCGAAGACGAACACGCTGCCGATCATCATCAGATGGCCCCACAGCGGCCAGTCCAGCTCACGGCCACGCGTCAGCGGGTAGATCAGCATCAGGAGCGCCGCCGCCACCAGGAGCATGCCGACGATGTCCAGCCGGAGCGCCTTCGGCGCCTTCGACTCGGTGATGAACTTCCTCCCCAGGAGCAGGCCCGCGATGCCGACCGGCAGGTTGATGAGGAAGATCGGGCGCCACTCGAGACCCGCGATGTTCCACTCCGTGAGCAGCGCGCCGAGCAGCGGGCCCGAGACCGCGCCGAGACCGATGATCGCGCCGAACATCCCGAAGACCTTGCCGCGCTCGTGCGCGGGGAAGGTGACGTGGATGATCGAGAGGACCTGCGGCACCATCATCGCCGCCGCCGCGCCCTGGAGCAGGCGGGAGGCGACCAGCATCTCCGAGTTGGCGGCGAAGCCGCAGAGCGCGGAGGCGAGCGTGAAGGCGGCGGTGCCGAGGAGGAAGAGCCGCTTGCGGCCGTAGATGTCCCCGAGCCGGCCGCCGGTGATCAGCCCGGTCGCGAAGGCGAGGGCGTAGCCGGCGGTGATCCACTGGATGGCCCCGGAGGAGGCGCCGAGGTCCTGCTCGATGCTGGGGATCGCGATGTTGACGATCGTGGCGTCGACCAGATCCATGAAGGCGGCCGTCATGACGATGGCGAGGGCGATCCAGCGCCTCTTGTCGCTCGGGCCGGCGGGAACCTCGTCGACGGGGGCCGCTTCCGTGACGGCGTCGTGTGAACTCATACGAAGAAGATAGAAGTCATCTAGGTCAGCTCGTGTCCTAGATCGGCCTCATCCTGGAGGGCATGACGGACACTCCGGCACGACTCCTGAATCTGCTCTCGCTCCTCCAGACCCCGCGCGAGTGGCCCGGAAGCGAGCTCGCCGAACGGCTCTCGGTCTCCCCGCGCACCATCAGGCGGGACATCGACCGGCTCCGTGACCTCGGCTATCCCGTCGAGGCGACGCTCGGCGCGGTCGGCGGCTACCGGCTCGTCGCCGGTACGGCCATGCCGCCGCTCCTCCTCGACGACGAGGAGGCCGTCGCCATCGCGGTCGGCCTGCGGGCGGGGGCCGGACACGCGATCGAGGGCGTGGAGGAGGCCTCCGTGCGGGCTCTCGCGAAGCTGGAACAGGTGCTGCCCGCACGCCTCAGGCACCGGGTCTCCACCCTTCAGAACGCCACGATCCCGCTCACCCGGGGCGACGGGGCCACGGTCGCACCGGCCACGCTCACCGCCCTCGCGGGCACGGTCACCGGCCGGGAGAAGCTGCGCTTCGGCTACCGGGCGGGGGACGGCGCCGAGACGAAACGCCTGGTCGAGCCCTACCGGCTCGTCTCCACCGGGCACCGGTGGTACCTCGTGGCGTACGACCTGGGGCGCGAGGACTGGCGCACCTTCCGGGTGGACCGGGTGAGCGAACCGCTCGCCACCGGCGCCCGCTTCACGCCGCGCGAGCTGCCGGCCGGCGACGCGGCGCAGCTCCTGCTCCGCTCCATGTCCCGCGCCCAGCCCGAGATGGACCTGGACGTCAGCTTCGAGGCCCCCGCCGACTTCGTCACCGCGCGCCTCCCGTCGCATCTGGTCCCGACGGAGACGGGGCCCGCCAGCTGCCGGCTGCGCGCCCGCGCGACGGACTCCGTGGAATGGCTGGCACTGCGCCTGGCCCTGGTGGACGCGCCCTTCACGATCCACGGCCCGCCCGCCCTCCACGCGTATGTGGAGGACCTGGCGGGCCGTCTGTCGGCATCGACGCGAGGTTAGGACTCGGGGCCGGGCCCGGGCCATGGCGGCCCCGGGTCCAGGTCCGGGCTCAGGCCGCCGCATCGAAGCCCGTGTCGCGGGCCATCTTCTTGAGTTCGATCAGGGCGTGCTTCTCGATCTGACGGATCCGCTCCCTCGTCAGGCCGTGCTCCTTGCCGACCTCGGTCAGCGTCCGCTCGCGGCCGTCCTCGATCCCGTACCGCATCCGGATGATCGACGCCGTGCGGTGGTCGAGCTTGTCGATGAGGTCGTCGAGCTCCTCGCTGCGCAGCAGCGTGAGCACCGACTGCTCCGGCGAGATCGCCGACGTGTCCTCCAGGAGGTCGCCGAACTGCGTCTCGCCCTCGTCGTCCACCGACATGTTCAGCGAGACCGGGTCGCGCGACCAGTCCAGGACGTCGACGACCCGCTCGGGCGTCGAGCCCAGCTCGGCGGCGATCTCGGCGGGCTCGGGCTCCCGCCCGTTCTCCCGGTTGAACTCGCGCTGCACCCGGCGGATCCGGCCGAGCTCCTCCACCAGGTGGACGGGGAGCCGGATCGTGCGGGACTGGTCGGCGATGGACCGGGTGATGGCCTGGCGGATCCACCAGGTCGCGTACGTCGAGAACTTGAAGCCCTTCGCGTAGTCGAACTTCTCGACCGCGCGCACCAGGCCCGCGTTCCCCTCCTGGATCAGGTCGAGCAGCGGCAGCCCACTGCGCGGGTAGCGCCGGGCGACGGCCACCACGAGCCGCAGGTTGGACTTGATGAAGAGGTCCTTGGCACGCTCGCCCTCCGCGACCAGCGCTTCGAGCTCCTCGCGGGACGCGCCGCCCGCCTCGCTCCGGACCTCACCGTCGAGGATCTGCTGGGCGTAGACCCCCGCCTCGATCGTCTGCGAGAGCTCGACCTCCTTGGCGGCGTCGAGCAGGGGCGTGCGCGCGATCTCGTCGAGGTACATGCCGACCAGGTCGCGGTCGGCGATCTCCCCGCCCACGGCGCGAACGCTGCTTGCCCGTGCGGCCCCGCTCTTGGCGGAGGTCTGACGACGGGCGACGGCACGGGTTGCCATGCGTGCTCCCTTGCTGAGTAGGTCGCGACACCCTTGCGAGTGCCCTGCATCCGACGGAAACAACGACTGGAATCAGGACAGAATTCCCACGCGGCACATGGATTTTCGCGATCATGCAGTATCCTGCGCGGCCGTCGCCCACGGCGGGCATGCCGCCGACACCCACGGAGGTGCAGGTCAGACCGGGCACGGAGGGTGATCCAGCGTCGCTCGCGGGGCCCCCGACCACACCGTCGGTGAGACCGCGATCACATGCGGCGTCGCCTTTCAAGACGCCGGAAGGGGGGAGGAGGTTGCCCCTCCGGACGCCCCCTCCGGGACGCCCCCTCGGGGGGCGCCTGCCGGGCTGAGGCGGCCTCGGACTCGCGGACTAGGTCGCCAGCCCGTTACGCCGCGCCCGCCCCCGCCCTAGCGTCGCCCCCATGAGCAATGCGAGCGGCATGACCGAGACGAGAGGCATGACCGAGATGAGCGACGACACCACCGGCACCCTCGACGAAGCCCTCGAACGCCTCCACACCACCGGCCCCGAGCGCAACGGCTGGCTCAGCAATCACGCCCCGATGGCCGTCGAGGCCCTGGTCCGCCACGGCCGGGCCCCGGCCGTGCACCGCTGGCTCGACCGGTACGCGCACAAGCTGGAGGAGCTGCCTCCCCCGTCCCTCCCCGTCACGGCGGACAACTGGCGGGAGGCGCTCGGCGACCCCGCCCGGATCACCGACTGGACCCGCTTCTTCGGGCACGAGCTCGACGGACGCCCCTGGCGCGAGGTCCTCGCCACCTGGTGGCCCCGGCTGCTGCCGGGCATCGCGGGCGGGGCGACGCATCCCGTGATCCGTACCGGGCATGCCGTACGGACCCTCCTGTCGTCCGGCGAGGAGACGGCCCCGCGCCGCGCCGAGCTGGCGCACGCGCTCGGCTACTGGGCGGCCCGCCACCAGCCGCTGCCCCCGCTCAGCCCGCTGGCCGCGGCGCCCTCGGCGGCGGCCGCCCTGGACGCCGTACCGCCGGTTCCCGCGCAGGACGGCGGGATCCGGGAGCGGCTCGGACAGCTGACGGGGTTCCCGGTGTGGGGCGCGGCCCCGGATCCGGAGACCGCGAGGGCGCTCCTTGTGGAGCTGGTGGCGGCGACGACGCACCGGTACGCGACCCACGGTCACGGCGAGCCGATCATGCTGGTCCACGCGGCGACGGCGCCGAACGCGGTCCTGCGCGCCCTCCCGGCGCTCCCCCGCGAGCTGTGGGCGCCGAGCCTGGCGGCGGCGTGGACGGCGGCGGCCGCGGTGACGGCCGCGTACACGCCGGGCGAGGCGGTGTCCGCCGCGCCCACGTCGCTGACCGCCGAGGAGGTCTTCGCGCGGGCGGCCGCGCACGGCGACGACCACACGATCAAGTTCACCGACACGGCGCTCGACGTGGGCGACCCGCTCGCGCTCGCCGCCGCCGTCCGTTCGGTGGAGCTGAACCCACCGGTGTTCTGAGGAGCCCGCCGACGACCGAGCCCGCCGGCGACCGGCCTCAGCCGAACTGCACGGACCGCTTGGCGAGGCCCATCCAGAACCCGTCGATCACCGACCGCTCCGCGTCGAGGTCGCCCGCCGCGTCCGCCGCCCCCATGGTGACGAAGAGGGGGGCGAAGTGCTCCGTACGCGGGTGGGCGAGGCGGCCGGCGGGCGACTTGTGCGCGAAGTCGAGGAGGGCGTCGACGTCGTGCGCGGCGAGGGCCTCGCGCCCCCAGGCGTCGAACTCGGCGGACCATCCGGGCACGCCGCCGCCGGTGTGGCGGAGGGCGGCGAGGTTGTGGGTGAAGAAGCCGCTGCCGACGATGAGGACGCCCTCGTCACGGAGGGGCGCGAGCCTGCGCCCGATGTCCATCAGGCGGCGCGGGTCGAGGGTGGGCATGGAGATCTGCAGTACGGGGATGTCGGCGCCCGGGAACATCTCGACGAGCGGCACGTAGGCGCCGTGGTCGAGGCCCCGGTCGGGGATGTCCTGGACGGGCGTGCCGGGCGCGCGGAGCAGCTTGCGGACCGCCTCCGCGAGGGCGGGCGCACCGGGGGCCTCGTACCGGACCTGGTAATAGTGCTCGGGGAAGCCCCAGAAGTCGTGGACGAGGGGGACGGTCTCGGTGGCGCCGAGCGCGAGCGGGGCCTCCTCCCAGTGGGCGGAGACCATGAGGATCGCCGTGGGGCGGGGGAGGTCGGCGGACCAGGCGGCGAGTTCGCCGGGCCAGACGGGATCGTCGGCGAGCGGCGGGGCGCCGTGGGACAGGTAGAGGGCGGGCATCCGCTCCGGCGTGGCGTCCATGGTGACGTCCTCCGACATCCTCGTGGGTCCTTCACATGCTTGAAACTTCAAGCTCAGTTACCCGCAGAGTAAACCCACATAGTTCAACTTTCAAGGACGAGTCGTACGATGGGACCCATGGGAGACATGACCGAACCGCGCTGGCTCAGCGACGAGGAACAGCGCACCTGGCGCGCCTACCTGCATGCCACCACGCTCCTGGAGGATCACCTCGACCGCCAGTTGCAGCGCGACGCCGGGATGCCGCACGTCTACTACGGGCTGCTCGTCCAGCTCTCCCAGGCCCCCCGCCGCCGCCTCCGGATGACCGAGCTCGCCCGGAAGGCCAAGATCACCCGCTCCCGCCTCTCCCACGCGATCGCCCGACTGGAGAAGAACGGCTGGGTGCGGCGCGAGGACTGCCCCTCCGACAAGCGCGGCCAGTTCGCCCAGCTGACGGACGAGGGCATGGAGGTGCTGCGCCGCACCGCGCCCGGCCATGTGACGGCCGTACGTCAGGCGTTGTTCGACCGGCTCTCCCCCGAACAGACGAGCCAGCTCGGCGAGATCATGCGGGTGATGGCCGAGGGCCTCGAACCGGCGGGCCCCGACGCGGACCTGCCCTGGCTCCGCTGAGCACACGGCTCGCGGAACCAGGGCAGGTCCGGGGCGTACGGGGCGTACGGGGCGTACGACGCCAGGGCGGGCCCGGGGCGTACAAGAGGTGGGTCCGGCGGGGTCAGTGGGCGATGACCGGCACCTTCACCTCGTCGTCCGCGTCCGCACCGGACCCGGCGACGGCCCCCATGTCCGGCTTCCCGGTGGTGATCAGGGTGAAGGCGATCGCGGCCGAGACGACCAGGATGCCGACGGCCCACCAGATGGCGGACGTGTAGCCCTCGACCATGCCCTGGAGCTGGAGCAGGCGCTGCCCGGCCGGGGTGGTCGCGCCCGCCGCGTGGCCGGCCAGGTACGCGGTGGTGGCCGAGGCGGCGATCGTGTTCAGCAGGGCCGTACCGATGGCGCCGCCGACCTGCTGCGAGGTGTTGACCATCGCGGAGGCCACACCGGCGTCCCGCGGGTCCACGCCGAGCGTCGCGAGCGACATGGCCGGCATGAACGCCGTACCCATGCCGAGGCCGAGCAGCAGCTGCGCGGGCAGGATCAGACCGGCGTACGAGGTACCGATCTCCAGCTGGGTGAGCAGCAGCATGCCGACGCCGGCGGTCAGGAAGCCGGGGGCCATGAGCAGCCGCGGCGGGACCCGGGTCATCAGGCGCGTACCGATCTGGGTCGAGCCGACGATCATGCCCACGATCATGGGCAGGAACGCGAAGCCCGTCATGACGGGCGAGTAGCCCTTCACGATCTGGAGGTAGTACGTCAGGAAGAGGAAGAGGCCGAACATCGAGATGACCGCGAGACCGAGCGACAGGTAGACACCGCCGCGGTTGCGGTCGGTCAGGACGCGCAGCGGCAGCAGCGGGGACTTCACCAGGGACTCGGTGACGACGAACGCGATGAGCAGCAGACCGGAGCCGATGAACAGGCCGATCGTGCCGGCGTCGCTCCAGCCCTCGGACTCGGCACGGGTGAAGCCGTAGACGAGCGCGACCAGACCCAGGGTCGAGAGGATCACGCCGGGGATGTCGAGCGTGGAGCGGTTGCGGCCGCCCGCCGGCTCACGGACGACGAGGTACGCGCCCACGGCGGCGACGACGGCGAACGGGATGTTGACGAAGAACGTCCAGCGCCAGTTCAGGTACTCGGTGAGGAAGCCGCCGAGGATCAGGCCCACGGCGCCGCCGCCACCGGCGATCGCGCCGTAGATGCCGAAGGCCTTGGCGCGCTCCTTGGCGTCGGTGAAGGTGACGGCGAGCAGCGAGAGCGCGGCGGGCGCGAGGAGCGCGCCGAACGCGCCCTGGAGCGCGCGGGCGCCGAGCATCATGCCCTCGCCGGTCGCCGCCCCGCCGAGGGCGGAGGCGGCGGCGAAGCCGATCAGGCCGACGACGAAGGTGCGCTTACGGCCCCACAGGTCGGCTATGCGTCCGCCGAACAGGAGCAGACCGCCGAAGGCGAGGGCGTAGGCGGTGATGACCCACTGCCGGTTGCCGTCCGAGATCCCGAGGTCCTGCTGGGCGGAGGGCAGCGCGATGTTCACGATCGTCGCGTCGAGCACGACCATCAGCTGGGCCAGGGCGATGAAGACGAGCGCTTTCCAGCGGCCCGGGTCGGGGTGGGTCACGGAGCTGTCGGGGACTTTCGGCATGGGGGTAGCCACCTATTGGCGCGTACGGGTGAAAAAGGGACGGAAAGGCTTACGTAAAGGGGTGCGGGGCCCTGGCTGTCACGACGGGCAGGAGTCGCGCCTCAGGTCCTCCAGGGTCACGGCCGTCCCGGGCAGTTCGGAGCGCGCGGGCGCTTCGAGGCCGTCGAGGAACAGCTGCAGATGGCGGTGGACGAACTGGTCGAAGTGGGCGCCGGAGACCGTTCCGGGCAGCGGGCGGGTCAGCTGGGACACGGCGACCATCAGGTCCCCGACCCCGACGTCGAGGCGGAGCCGGCCGGCCCGCTGGGCGCGGCCGACGAGCGACTGGACGACGCCCTCCAGGCGGTCGCGCTCGGCGATCAGGTCGGGGTGGTCCTTGTCGAAGGCGCCGTCGAGCATCGGGCACAGGGCGCCGATGCGCTCCTCGACGGCGGCGTGGGTGAAGCGCCGGAGGGCGGCGAAGGTGTCGTCCTCCTCCTCGGCGGCCCGTTCGGCGACCTCGGTGACGCGGGCCATGATCGAGAGGACGACCTCGCGGACGAGGTCGGGGCGCTCCGGGAAGTTGCGGTAGAGGGTGGCGTTCCCGACGCCGGCCCGGCGCGCGACCTCGTCGTACGGCACCTGGGCGCCGAACTCGACGAACATCTCGCGGGCCGCCGTCACGATCCGCTCGCGGTTGCGCAGGGCGTCGGCCCGCGGGCGGGGTACACGGCGGGCGGGCGCGGTTGCGGTGTCGGCACTGGCGGTCACGCCACGACCTCCTCGGTCGTCTCGGGTTCGGCATCCGGGGAGTGACTCCCCACTTCGTTCCACACAGGCGTAAACGGGGACCCGGTCCCCGGTTATTTCCCGACTTCGCTGTGACCTGGGCCACAAGGGGTCGGCTTCCGCCGGGGATCCCACGATCGGGCCACCCGGCGCGCGCGGACGAACCGCTCGCCACAGGCTGATCGCACAGCGCGGGCCCCGCGGACCGGAAGGGGCCCGTGCCGCCGACCTGCCCCCACCGGAGAGGCGACCGTATGCAGCACTCCCGCCGACGGATACGCAGACCCGTCGCCCTGGCCGCGACCACGGCGCTCTCCCTCACGCTGCTCGCCTCCGCGAGCAGCACACTCCCCGGGCCCGCCCCCGCCTCGGCGGGCTCCGTGGCCACCGCGCCCGGCGGAGCCCAGCTGGGCCCGTGCCGCATCGCCACCACCCTCGGCGTGCAGATGTCGGAGGGGCTGCCCACGGCCCCCGGGTACGTCCGCTCCACGGGCCAGGTCAAGGCCCTCAACCTGATGATCGACTTCCCCGACGCCACCGGCGACGGCACGGCGATGGGCCGCTTCCGCGAGTTCTTCCCGCAGACCGCCGAATGGTTCCGCGTCAGCTCGTACGGGCGTCTGCGCTACCAGGCCGAGGTGCCCATACCCGACTGGCTGCGGATGCCCAGGGCGTTCTCCGCGTACGGGATCGAGCGCGGCTCACCGTACGAGCCGGGGTACCGCTCCCTCGTCGAGGACATCGTGACCGTGGCCGACCCCAAGGTGGACTTCAGCGCGTACGACCTGGTCAACGTCCTGGTCACCCCGAACGCCGGGCCCTCCGCCCTCGACACCGTCCTGTCCGTGACCTTCTCCGGCAACGACGACGCCCCCTACGCCGACGGCGTGCCGCTCGCCAACACGTCCTTCGTCTACAGCCGCCAGGACGACGGCTCCGGCAGCTTCGCCGAGACCGGCTACCGGGTCCTGCCCCACGAGAACGGGCACGTCTTCGGACTCCCCGACCTGTACACGTCGGACGGCGGCGGGACCGTCGGGCACTGGGACATCATGTCCGAGGACTGGGGCGCCAACAACGACCTGCTCGGCTGGCACAAGTGGAAGCTGGGCTGGCTCGACAACGACCAGGTCGGCTGCGCGTCCGCCCCCGGCACCGGCGACTGGACGCTCACCCCGCTGGCCGAATCCGGCGGCCCCAAGCTGACGTTCGTCCCGCTCTCCGACACCTCCGGTTACGCCGTCGAGGTCCGCGGCAAGGGCGGCAACGACGAGGCCGTGTGCGAGGAGGGCGTCCTCGTCTACCGGGTGGAGTCCGACGTGGACACCGGCCACGGCCCGGTGACCGTGTCGGACAGCGAGCGCGCGAGCGGCGGCTGCACCCGGCGCGCCAACGTCCACGCGGAGCTCTCGGACGCTCCGTACCGCCCCGGGGAGACGTTCACGGACCGGGCGAACGGAATACGGATCAGCGTGCTCGACGAGGACGAGAAGGGCACGTACCGGGTCCGCATCACGCGCGACTGAGCGCGCGCACGCGCCTCGGGGCGGACGCCTGGCCCACCCCACCTGGCCACCTGACCCGGCTCATCCCACCCGGCTCACCCGCCTCCGGACAGCCCGCGTCACCCACCCTCGTCACCCGCCCCCGAACAGCCCGTCCCGCAGTTCCCGCTTGAGGATCTTCCCGGTCGGGTTCCGGGGCAGCTCCTCCTCGCGTACGAGGACACGGGCGGGCACCTTGAAGGCGGCGAGGCGGGTCCCCACGTGGGCGCGCAGGCGCTCGGTGTCGCCGTCGGCCCCGGGGCGCAGCCGTACGACGGCCACGACCTCCTCGCCCAGGACGGGGTGCGGCACTCCGAGGACGGCGGCGTCGACGACGTCCGGGTGCTCGTGAAGGACGGTCTCGACCTCGACGCAGTACACGTTCTCCCCGCCGCGGATCACCATGTCGGTGAGCCGGTCGACGATGCCGACCCGCCCGTCCGCGTCGACGCGCGCGAGGTCCCCGGTCCTGAACCAGCCGTCGTCGGTGAAGGCGGCACGGGTGGCGGCCTCGTTCCCCCAGTAGCCCCGGACGAGGGACTGCCCGCGCAGCCACAGCTCCCCCACGCCCTCGGCGTCGGGCCGCTCGATCCGCACCTCGGTGACGGGCGAGGGCCGGCCGACGCTCCCGGGGTGGGCGCGGTACTCGGCGCCGACGTTCGAAAGGACGCCGCCGCAGGTCTCGGTGAGCCCGTAGCCGTTCCGCGGCTCGACGCGGTCCCCGTACCCGGCGCTGATCCCGGCGACGATGCCGGGCGGGGCGGCGGCGCCCCCGGTGCTGAGCAGGGTGAGGCTCTCCAGCGGGTCGCCGGTGGAGCGGGCGAGGTCGAGCAGCTGGAGCGCGGTGGTGGGCACGCCCGCGTAGTGGGTGACCCGGTGTTCCCGGATCAGTTCGAGAGCCCGGCCCGCGTCCCACTTCCGCATCATGACGAGCGTGCCGCCCGCGGCCATCACGGCGTAGAAGGAGGTGAAGGCGGCGACGTGGAAGAAGGGGAACGTGGTCAGCGACACGGGCGCGGGCCCCGTCCCCGGCACGTCCCCGCGCGCGAGGGCCGCGGCGGCGGCGAAGTACCGGGGGTTCATGGCGGCCCCGGCCTGCGCGAGATGGGTGGCGACGGCGCCCTTGGGGCGGCCGGTGGTGCCGGAGGTGTAGATGAGGGTGGAGTCGTGCTCGGGCAGGACGTCGACGGGCGGCGGCCCGAGGAACGGGTCGGTGTCGGCGACGTAGGGGACGAAGCCGTCGTTGTCGCCGTGCTCGGTCCGAGGGGCGACGCCCCCGTTCCCGGCCCCGTGCTCGGCCTCGGCCCGAGGATCAACACCCCCGGCCCCTTCGTGGAAGACGATCCCCGGCACCCCGTTCCGCCGTGCCCACGCCCGCACGCGTCCGACCCGCTCGCCGTCGACGAGCAGCACGCCCGGCGCGCAGTCGTCGAGCGCGTACGCGAACTCGTCCTCGGTCCACCAGGCGTTGAGGGGTACGGCGACGAGGCCGGCGAGCTGCGCGGCCCAGAAGGCGACCTGCCACTCGGGCAGGTTCCGCATGGCGACGACGGCCCGGTCGCCTGGGCGCAGCCCGTACTCCCCGGCGAGCCGCCGGGCGAGCCCGCAGGCGGCGTCGAAGAACTCCCGGTAGGTCATGGGCCCGCTCTCGGACACCAGGAACACCCGGTCCCCGTACCCCCAGACGGCCTCGACGAACTCCCGCAGCGTGCGCGGCCCGCTCGCGTACACCCCGCCCTCGACGGCGAAGGGCGCGCCTTCGGCGGTCAGCCGCTCCACACCGGACACCACCACGAGACCTCCGAGCCTTCGCTCACCCCAGCCCGGCGACGCTATGCGCCTCCCCGTTCAGGGGTCAACCCGCGGCTCGGAGAGGTGCGTACGCCACACGCCGTCCACCCCGACGACACCTCCCGCAATGTGACACCCGCCACATCGGTGATCGCTTATGTAGGCTTCCGTTTACTCGGGCAATACTCTCCAAACCACCATCCGGACGCGCAGCTACAGCCGTCTGACCAGCGGAGCGCGGCGCCGGCGTGCAGGCAGAGCTCGGGGGGCTCGTGATGGCGGTAACAGACATGCGCATATTGGGACTCTCCGAACTGGAGGAGAGCATCTATCGGCACTTCCTGAGGAATCCCGACACCACCGACGGGGACATCCACATCCTGCTACGGGCCGACCGCGAGGCCGTGGCCACCGCCCAGGACCGGCTGCGCGAACTCGGCCTGCTCTACCCGACCGACCGGCGGACCGTGCGCCCGACCGATCCGGGGATCGTGGTGGACCGGCTCACCGAGCTGCGGCTGCGCGAACTGCACCAGGAACTGCAGGAGGTCACCCGCTCCCGGCACCTGGTCGCCGCGCTGCGGGACGAGCAGAGTCCGGCGCCGGCCTCGCCGCAGTCCATCGAGCGCATGGAGAACGTGGCGCAGATCCGCAGCCGAATCGACGACCTCGCCTTCTTCGCCCGCGAGGAGATCCTGTCCATCGAGCCGTACACGGTCCTGACGCCCGAGAACATCACGCACTCGCGCCCGCTGGACCTGCGCTGTCTGAGCCGGGGCGTCCGGATCCGCAGCGTGGTGCTCCAGGAGGCCCTCGACGATCCGCCGACCGTCGGCTACCTGCGGGAACTCACCGCCAAGGGAGCGGAGATCCGGGTGGCCGACGACCTCTCGGAGCGCGTCCTCGTCTACGACCGGCGCACCGCCCTGGTCCCCATCGACCCCGAGGACACCTCGCGGGGCGCCCTGGTGGCCCAGGAGGCCGGCCTCGTCTCCGGCATCCTCGCCCTCTTCGAGAAGATCTGGTGCCAGGCCACGGACCTGTCGGCGATCGTCGCGGACGACGAGGAGTGTCCGGGCGGTCTCACCGAGATCGAACGGGACGTCCTGAAGTCCATGTGCCACGCCGGCAAGGACGAGATCGGCGCCCGGGACCTGGGCATGTCGGTACGGACCTACCGGCGGCACGTGGCCGACCTCCTGCGCGCCCTGGGCGCGTCCAGCCGCCCGCATGCCGCCCTGCTGGCTCGCGAACGCGGCTGGATCTGAAGGCCGTTCGCGACTCCCGGGAGCCGGACGTGACCTGAAGCGGACCTTGACGAGACGGCCGCACCCCGGAGCCGGTCCCCGCGAGCTCGGCCACACTCCGGAGCCGGTCCCTACGAGACGGCCGCGCCCTGGAGGTCCTGGACGGCCCGGCGGACCGCGGGCGCCACCGGGGCCGCGCCCTCGGACAGAGCAGCGAGCCGGTCCTTGAGTGCGCGGCGCCGGTCGGCGGTCAGGGTCGTGCCCAACTGACCGCCCGCGTGGGCGAGTCCGGCAAGCAGCGCGGCCCGGCCACGGTCCGCGCCGCCGCCGGGGGCCGACGGGGCCTCGACCGCGGCGGCCACCGCGGCCCGCGTCTCCCGGGCGGCGGTGAGGCCCGCCGGGGTGAGATCGGCCCGGTTCAGCGGGAAGACGCCGAAGACCCGGCCGGCGCTCCGCTCCAGGAGCCCGTCCTTCTCCAGGCCCCGCAGCACCTCGTGGATCGACGCGCGGCCGTCCTTGCGGACCCAGTGCAGCCACTTCCTGCCGGGCTCCGCCGCGATCCGCTGCCACACCTCCCGGAGCGCGGCGTCCCGCGGCGCCTCGCCCGCGGTCCTGACCGTGCCCGCGTCGTCCGTCAGGGCGCCGTCGTCGAGCAGTTCGGCGAGGAGCGCGCCGCGCACCGCCGGGGCCAAGGACTGGCGGACGGGAAGCCTGCCGCCCTCCTCGTCGAAGGCGAGCAGGATCATGTCGCCGGCCAGGGTCATCCCAGGTGTTCCTCTCGTCCGGACATCGAAGCGGCGACAGCCGCCGGTTTCCTCGCAGTCTGCCCTGCCAGCATGCCGAGCGCCGCCTCCTCGCCGGGCGGGAAACCCAGCCGGTTCATCACCATGTGCAGGTGATGGAGCACCTGGTGGTCCCGGGATCCGGGGGCCCGCAGGAGGAGTTCGGCCAGCGCGTCGGCGTGCGCGTCGACGCGTTCCCGCGCGCCGGGTGCGGGCACGCCCTGTTCCCGTACTCCGGCCGAGACGCCGCCGAGCAGGGGCCGGAGCGGCCGCCCGTCGGCGGCCAGGCGCAGTTGCCAGCCCCACCGGGTGCGGTGCCGGATCCAGAAGACGTCCCGCTCCTCCTCGGTGAGCACCCTGGCGGTGAGCGCCCGGGCGAAGTGGACGGCGTGCGCGGCCCGTTCGTAGCGGCGGGGCAGGGCGGCGAGGTCGTTCTCGGCGCAGAACACGCTGTCCAGGTGGAAGATCCGCTCGGCGATGGCGACCCCTTCCGGACCGCCGTACTTGGCCGACTCCGGCGCGTACAGCGCGGGGGTGACGCCGCGTGCCGGCGAGCCGGGCGGCAGCGCGCCGGGCAGCAGGCCGACGGAGTCCTCGGGCCGCTCCTCCAGTGTGCCGAGCAGAGCGGTGAGCTCCTCGCGGGCGACGGCGTCCAGGGCGTCCACCGCGTCGGCCCCGGCGCGCAGCCGCAGGCGCAGGTGGTGGCCGGTGGCGTCCCAGTACCGGATGAAGAACCAGTCCTCGCTGCCCAGCCGCCCGGCCTGCGCGGCCAGCCACGGCACGAGGGTGCGGGCCGCGGCGTCCATGAGCCGGGGGCCGCCCGGGTAGACCCGTACGTACCACCAGTCCCGCCGGGGAACCGTCATGCTCATGCTTCCTCCTCCGGCCGCCGCCAGCGCAGCAGCGCGATGTGCTCGGCAGCGCGCGTGCCGCCCGCCGCGTCCCGCAGCGGATGCGCGGACCTGGCCGGCAGCGCTTCGACCAGGCGCAGGTGGCCGGTGGCCGGGCCGGCCCACTGGGCGAGCACGGACAGCGAGAGGGGGGAGGCCAGCGAGACCCACAGGGGCTTGCGGTCCGTGCCCTGCCCGCCCGGCCCGAAGCCGGTCAGCCGGTGACAGAAGACCTCCTCCGGCAGACCGTGCGCCCGCCGGAACCCCTCGGCGCGCAGCGCGGTCTCGGCGTCGCTCTCGCCCGGCCTCGGCAGCGGCAGTTCGGCCGCCGGGACGACCCACGAGGCGCGGGAGACGGTGACGCGGCCGAAGGCGGTGCGCGGGGCCAGCACGACCTCGTCGGTGCGCCGTTCCTGGAGCCCGAACGGCAGGACGTAGTCCGAGTGCGGCGATCCGTTGACCCACGGGTCGGCGAGTACGGCGAGCAGCCGGGCGAACGGCGGGAAGAGGTGCGGCGGGACAAGACCGAGGTAGGCGAGGCCGACCGGGTCGCCCGTGCGGTCGCGCAGCGCGAGGGTGCCCTCGCCGGGGTCGTGCGTGAGCACGGTGTCGGTGAGGTCGAGGCCGTCGTCCGCCGGGACCTCACCGGGCAGCAGCAGGGGCGGCAGCAGGCCGGCCGACCGCGACTGGGCCGTGTTGATCTCCGTCCACAGGACGAGTTCCCGACAGGTCCTGCCGGGCCAGCAGGCCCGGACGTGCTCGCGCAGCCGGTCGCGGAAGCCTTCGCCGAGAAGCGGTCCGAAGCGGGTCACGAGCCCGCCGGTGCCGGGGTTGAACTGGTTGACCACCAGCTGGTAGTCGCCGCCGCGCACGGCCTGCCGGCCGGTCGCGGCGAGCTGGAACAGCACCGCCGCGGCAGGCGGCGCGCTGCTCGGCCCGACCGGCAGCCAGGCCCGCTCCCCCGCGGTCTCCCGCTCGGCACGATCGGCGACGGACGCCTTGTCGAGGTCGGGCTGCGCGTCGCCGTCGACGGCGACGCGCATCAGGAACCCGAGCACGTCGGTGCAGGTCCCGCCCGGCCCGTACTCGGCCGTGAAGCGGTTCACGAGCACGTCGTAGAGGTGCGAGCGGAAGACGAAGGGGCGCATGCGGCGGCCCAGTTCGGTCAGGTCGGCCCGGACCTCGGGCACGTCGAGGAGCTCCGGCAGGGCGAGGTCGCTCGCCACGTCCTCGTACAGCACCTCACCGGAGTCGAACCGGTCGAGACCGGCCCGCCGGGCCCAGCGCCGGGCGGTGCGGCGGGCCCGGGTGAGCGTCTCGGTGCGTTCGTCCTCACCGGCGGCGGCGAGGACGGCGGCCGAGTCCCTCAACTCCCTCACCTCGCCCGCGATCCCGTCCCCGTCCTCGGGGTGGTCCGCGAGCAGCTCCGCCACGGCGCCCACCGGGTCGTCGCCGCGCCGCCAGGGCGGTACGGGCGCGATCAGCCCGGTGTCGAGCAGTCGCCGGAAGCGGCGGAAGGGGTCGGGGCCGCCGAGCCCGGACAGCAGCCCGCCCAGGGAGTGCTCGGCGTCGTTCGCGAAGCCGGACAGCCAGGGCGCCGCGTGGTCGGCCTCCACCACCCGGTCGAGCCGCCAGGCGAGACCGCCGTCCGCGACGGGTTCGGGCAGCAGGACGAGGCCGCCGGGGGCGTCGGGGCCGCCGGGCCTGAGCGGCGCGAGCCGGTAGCGCAGCAGCCCGGCGGTGCCGGGCTCGCGGGCCAGGCAGCGCAGGGCCAGCTGGGCGAGGGCGGTGGCGGCGTAGCTGTGGGCGACGGGGGCCGTACGCCGGCCCTCTCCGGCGGAACCGGCGGCACTCCCGGCACCGGCGGCGCTCTCAGCACCGGCAGCACCGACGGCACCGGGTGAGCCGCCCTCGCCGACGGTGGTCAGCGTGGAGAACGGGCTGGTCTTCACGGCGGCCCGGGAGACGTAGGAGTAGAGCGTCCGCAGGTTGCGGGTCTCGGCGGGGCGGCGGCGCGGGCGGCCGTGCCGCAGCCAGTCGGGGGCGGCCAGTGCCGCGGCCCGGGCGAAGCCCGGGTCGGCGAGGTGGCCGGCGAGCGCCGCCGGGGCCGCCGCCCGGTCCTCGGTCAGCAGGGCGTCGAGCCGCCGGGCGGTCTCGTCGCGCAGCCGGACGGCGGCCTGCCAGCCGAGGAACTCGGCGGCCACCTCGGGTCCGGCCAACTCGACGATGCGGGAAGGCAGTTCGTTGCCCCACGGCAGCGCCCGCAGCCGGTGCGCGGCGCGTTTGGCGGCCAGCACCTGGCGGCGCAGCGGCACCTCGTCGTCCAGGAGGGGCACCAGCGGGAAGCAGGCGTCCTCCAGGGCGGGCCGCCGTCGCTCCAGTTCGGCATGGGCGTCGGCTGCCTCGGCGATCGCCCGTCGTGTGGCGGACCCGGTGAGGTCCAGGGCCTCGGTGGGCAGACCGCCCACCCGGGTGAGCAGCGGTCCGGAGATCTCGGGGGCGGCGGTCACGGGGGCGGCGGTCACGGGGGCGGCGGTCACGGCATCGACCGTCCGACCAGCTCGAACGACCAGAACAGTGACTGGACGACGAAGAAACCGAGCGCCACGGTGTAGACGCTGCACACGATGCCGTACGTCACGTGCAGCCGGCGGCCGCGGGCCGGCATCCGCTCCAGGAAGCCCGGCAGCGGACGGCCGAGGAGGCGGTGCTTCAGCAGGGTGAAGGCGCGGCCCCGTGCGTCGACGAGACCGAAGCCGGCCTCGAGGGCCGCGTAACCGTCGCTCGGGAGCATCGGGTTGATGTTGGTGACCAGGTTGAGCATCTGGAAGATCAGCAGCGCTCCGGCCACCTGTGCGACCGGCCCGTCCGTGGTGAGTACGAGCAGGGCGGCGGCGCCGGTGAACCAGCCGTCGCTGAGCGGTCCGGCGACGGCGAGCAGGACCCGGCCGCCCCGGGAGCGGACGCGGTAGGCGTCGGTGCGGTCGACGTAGGCGAGCGGCATGAAGTAGAAGAGCAGCGCCACTCCCAGGCCCCGCACAGGCACCTTGAGCACCTGGCAGACCATGGCGTGCGCGCTCTCGTGCACGAGGATCTGGAGGAACATCAGGCCGATGGCGACGAGGGTGCCCGTGCCCAGCAGGTCCTTGGCCGGCGGGGCCGAGGTCAGGACCGCGTAGAGGCCGAGCAGGATGCCGAGGATGCCGCCGCCCGCGAAGACGCCGACCGACAGCCGGGCCGGGACCCGGCGCAGCAGCCGGGCGGCCGGCTCCAGGACCGTCGGGAGCGAGCGGGTGATGACGAAGCGGGGCATGAGCATGGTGGTGCCGAAACGGCCGCCGACGCGCTTCTTCGGCGCCTGCTCGGCTTCGGTTCCGACGAGGAGGCCGCTGCGGCTCAACTCGTCGACGAAGGCGGTGAGCTCCCCGCGTACGCCCTCGGCGGGGACGCCCCGGCGCTCGGCCATCAGGGCCGAGAGCTCGTCCAGCGAGTGCGCTCCGTCGAACTGACGGAGCAGCGCCGCCGCCGACTTGGTCAGCCGGTGGTAGGTCCCGCCCTTCGGATCGAACATCAGGGGGTGGTCGTCCATCCCCCGGATGATCTCCAGATCCTCCCGGAGCTTGGGTGCGGTGCACGTGTCCACGGCGCGGTTCCTCCCTCCGCAGCGGCGGCCGGCCCGCTGTCGCGCCGGGCCGCCTGGCTCTAATCTGGTCTGGTCTGACGCAGTCCGGTCCGGGAAAAGCGGACCGGGCTGGGGGCCTGGGCCCCGGGGTACTAGGACCACCCCGGGGCCCAGGATCCGCAGGGCTGATCAGCCGCCCTGGCTGGAGACGCTGCTCATCGAACCGACGCAGCCGACGGGGCAGCTGGCCGAGCCGGCGCAGGCGCCGCAGAAGGCGGTGGTGAAACCGGGGCTCACAGCGTCCTGGAGGACCTCCAGGTCGAGGGACTCCGACCACAGTTCGAGTTCGTTGTCGAGGTTCTCGTTCATGGCGTTCACTTCCTTTCGGGTGGGTGTGGTGGTGCGGCGGGTACCGCGGGCGGGCTCAGCCGAAGCTGGAGGCGCTCGCGGAGGAGGAGGCGGTGCTCGTCGGGCACGAGGCCGTCGAAGCGGTGCCGGCGGTCGCCCAGGTGCCGAGGGCGACGCCCTCCTTCAGGGGCTCGAGGCCGAGCGCGTCCGAGGCCAGCTCGTCGGCGGACAGGTCCAGTTCGAGGTCGTCGAAGTCCTGCATCGAGAAATCCTTTCTGCGTGTCCGTGTGTCTGTGTGCTGCCGTGTGGAGGTACTGCGCACCGGCCGGAGGGAACCGGGATGACCGGGGGTCAGCCGACGGTCGACGCGGACGACGCGGTGGCCGCGGACGAGCCGGGGCAGGACGCGGTCGAAGCGGATCCGGCGCAGAAGAAGCAGCCGAGGGCGTTGCCCTCCGGAAGCTCCTCGATCGCCAGCTCGTCACCGTCGATGACGTAGAGCTCGATGTTGTTCTCCATGGTGTTCACCTCCTTCCGGTGTGCGGTACGGACGGCCGGACGGACCGGCCGGGGGCTGCGGATCACCCGTAGGTGGACGCGCTGCTGACGGACGACGCGGACGTCGCCGGGCAGGAAGCGGTCGAGGCGGATCCGGCGGACGCCCAGCTCGCGAGGGCGTTGCCCTCGGGCAGCTCCTCGATCGCCAGTTCCTCGGCGTCGACGGCGTACAGTTCGATGTCCTCCATGTGAGGCACCTCCTCAGGTGTCGTGCGGTGGGTGACGGCTCCCGCACCCGGTCGGGGCGGGAAGTCTCAGGGGGCCGGCGGCAGGCCCAGGGCCAGCGCGAAGATCTGCTGGCGGCTCGTTCCGTCGCTGAGCAGGGGGCCGCGGACGGCCGCCGGTATGAAGCCGGCGAAGACGCTGCCGACAAGCCCGTGGGCGACGCCGTCCAGCCACATCGCGTACGCGGCGGAGCCGGCGCGGGTGAGCAGCAGCCGGTAGCCGTGCCCGCCGTGACGGTGGACCGCGGCGTCCAGCGGCACCCCGATCGAGACGATCGCGGCGGCGTCGGAGAACTCCGGCTGCAGCGTCAGTCCGTAGCGGGCCGCTCCGGTGGGCAGCTCCATCACCGGGGTGAAGGAGGACGTCGCGGCGTCGAAGCGGTGGACGGCGGGAGCGATCCCGGTCAACCGACCGGCGACGACGGTGAGTTCAAGCGGGAAGTCCGCGTCGATCCCGTCGGCCCCGGCGGTCCCGGTCGTTCCGGTGGCCTCGTCCTGCGCCAGGGCCCGGGTCATGATGCCGGCCAGCAGTCCGGCGGGCAGGGGCGCCGGGGAGAAGCCGCGCAGTGAGCGCCGGTTCTCCAAGGTGGTCAGAAGGTCGTGGGGCACGGCCCCGTGCGTGTACGGATCGGCCCTGACGGCCGGTCCGAGCGCCACCGGGTCCGGTGCGGGCAGGACGGGCGCGGGCTCGGCCCGTACGTGCGTCCGGCGTTCGGCGAGTGCTGTGGCGGCGCCGCCGCCGCGCTGCTCCCGGAAGGACGCCAGCATGTCCATGGCCAGTTCGTGCGGGGCGCTCACGGGGCTCCTCCCAGGTCGACGAGGGTGGTGATCGGTTCCAGGTCGGGGTCGATCCCCAGGGCCGCGGCCACCGCGAGGTCGTCCCAGCGGGTGCGGACCGCGAACGGCAGGCGCAGCGCGGTCGCCGCGGCGCGGAGCGTGGCGGTGGCGCAGCCGGCGTCGAGCAGGACGATCCGCAGGGCGAACGCCGCGTACTTCTTGGCGACCTTGGTGAAGTCGCCGGTGAGGACGACCGTCAGAGGTGCCTCTCCGGGGACGGCGCCGGGGTCGGCCGCGAGCCTGGCCAGCCGGTGCTCGGACGCCACGTAGCCGTAGACGCCGGGCTTCAGACCGGGGACGTCGCGGACCACGAGATGGGCGACGACGGAGCCGATGTTGCCGCCGCTCGCCGTCCACCGCTGCACGCGACCGGGCAGCAGGCCCCTGCGGCCCGCGGTGACGGCGAGGAGCAGGGCGGCGGTCCCGTCGTCGAGGGCGGCGGGCGACGGGGCGCGCAGCGACTCGAACGGTGGCTCGGGGAGGGGCACGGCCGCCGCGACGGGCCAGGTCTTCTCGTCGTTCTGCAGGGCGATGTTCGAGGGCTTGTAGTGGGCCTGGTGGGCCTTGCCGTCGGCGTACTCCCGGGGCGGGAAGGCGATGGCGGCCTCGTAGCGCGCGGCGAGCGGCGGTGCGACCGGGTCGCCCGGCGCCGCCGAGCAGTGCGGGCAGCCGGGCCGGGTGGCGGCCGAGCGGCGCTCCTGCGAGAGGTCGGACAGGTCGACGGTGCGCCACTGGGACGGCAGCGGTCCTGGCGTGCTCCGCGAGAGCAGCGCGAACAGGTCCCGGGCGAAGAGTGCGGCGGCCAGTCCGGCGTCGCCGGGCAGCGGCGGGCGGTCGTCCGGCGGGTCCTCCGCGGTGCGGCAGGCGAGACAGGGGGTGAACGCGAGGTCGACGTACGGCCCGAGGTGGGCGGTGCGACCGGTGAGCGCGAGGCGGATCAGCGGGACGCCGGCCAGGGCGCAGGAGGCGGCGAGCGCCGCCGAGGCGGTCGGGTCGAGTCCGGCGGCGACCACGAGGGTGCTGCCCGGTGCCGGCTCGGTGCCGGTGCCGGATCCGGTCTCCACGAGGGAGTCGGCGAGGTGGCGGCGGGCGGCGTCGGCCAGGGGGCCGGTGCCGAAGACCTCGACCCGGGCCCGGGCCAGCCGGTCCAGGGCCTCCTCCCAGGCGTGGTTGGCCCCGGTGGAGTCGCCGATGCGGGAGAGGAAGTCGGCGAGGGCGTCGGGCACCGCCGCCGCCCGGGAGGCCGCCGCCGGGGACGCGGCCTCCTCGATCAGGCCGCAGGTCCACAGCAGGGAGAGGGCCTTGAAGACGGTGCCGACCGGGATTCCCAGGGCGTCGGCCACGTCCTCGTGGCCGCGGCCGCCGTCGAGCAGCGGGAGCATGCGGGGCAGCAGTTCCCGGGCGGCGGCACCGCGCAGCAGCTGCTTCTTGGGGGTCCCTTCGACGACCAGGGCCTCGGGCGTGTGGTGCAGGGAGAGGCCGCGCCGGAGCCTGGGCCGCGCCGGGACGTGGAACTGCGGGTCGTTCAGGGCGGCCGAGGCCATGGCTTCGGCGGTGATCACAGAGTGGTCCGGCATCGAGGCCTCCTTTCCGGTTCGGAACGTACGAGCGGGACGCGCCGGTCGTGCGAGACGCACGGGTCGTACGGGGTGCGGTGCGGGTTCGTGCGCGGGGTCGGAGTCACTGGCCCGGGAGGGCCGCGAGAGCCGGAAGAGCGGGGAGGGCCGCGAGCTCCGCCGCGATCGCCTCGAACCGCGCCAGGCGGCTCTCGGGGGTACGGGCCGGCCGGCAGCGGGCGCACCGGTCGACGGCGACGACCGCCGAGCTGGAGGTGGCGCCCTCCACGATCCCGAAGATCCGCACGGTGGCGCCGATGCCCTCCGCCGCGCCCGGCTCACCGGGTACGGCCAGGGCCTCGCGCACCGCCTGGTCCGCGAGTCCCACGGCGATGGCGACGTGGTGCGGGGCATGTCCGGAGACCGGGGGCGCGGTGGCCCCGCCGTCCCGGGTCCGGTCCGCCGTCGGGGCGGTGTGCTGTGCACGGCGACGGGTGTAGCAGCGGTGGCACGCGGTGCGGCCGGGCACGACCACCGGTCCGCATCGCAGGTCGAGGGGGCCCGCCTGGACGGGGAACCAGGGCCGGCTCCAGGAGTGGGCGCTGGCGTCGACCATGTCGGCCAGCACTTCCCGTCCCTGCCCGGTGGCCAGCACGATCAGGTCGCTGTCGGGCCACAGGCTGGGGTGGGTGCCCTGGTTCACGTCGAGCACGGTGGACCCGGCGTAACGTGCGGCCAGCCCTTCGGCGACGGCCGCGCCGAACGCTCCCGCGGTGAGGATCAGCAGGCGCGGATCGGTCATCTTCGGACTCCTCGTCGGACGTTCACGGCGGGTGGAAGGGTGGAACGGACCGGTCGGACAGGCCGGTCAGGTGGGCCGGTCGGACGGACCGGTCGGACAGGCCGGTCAGGTGGGCCGGTCGGAGAGGCCGACCAGAGGGGCCTGTCGGACGGGTCGGTCGGACGGGCCGGACGGTCGGGTGTCAGGCGAAGGGCTGGGGGTGCGGGTTGATCTCGTCCTCACCCCGCACCGGATGGCCCATGGCGGCGGGCGCCGCGTAGAGCCGGGGGTGCGCCAGGTAGCGGGCCCGGTGCACGAAGGACAGCGGCATGAGCTGAGGGATGAGCATCCGTACGACGGTGGCTCCGACCTGCTCGGCCTCGTCGGTGGTGAGGTCGACGGCGACGACCTCACAGCCCGCGGCGTGCAGCCGTTCGAGCAGCCAGGCCAGGGCCGGCAGCGGTTCCTCGGACGGGGCCCGGGGAAGGTCGCGCAGCCCGTGCACCGGGCGTTCGCCCTCCAGCAGGAAGTCGAAGCGGTGCCGCTGGGAGAGCGGGCCGGACAGCAGGGCGCCGTCGACGACGCTGACGATGTCCTCCTCCTCCGCGGGGGCCGTGGAGTCCTTCTCGGCGGCCCGCGCCATGTGACGGAGCGCGATCCGCAGGGAGGACGCCTCGCGGTAGAGCTTGGCGATCCCCTTGCCGGGGTCCAGCTCCGCCGTCGCCGCGACGAGCTGGGCGATGACCCGGTCGTCGTCGGCGAGCTGCACCCCGTAGATCACCGGGATGCCGAGGTCGGTGGTCGCGTCGTACAGCTGGGTCCGCAGCCGTTCGCTGCTGCCGCGCTCCACGAAGGCACGGAACTCCGGGGCCAGTTCGTCCGGGTCGAAGTCCAGCCGGGGCAGCCGCAGCCGCTGGAGCCAGGTCAGGGCGATGGCGTCGCGTTCGACGATCTCCAGGATGCCGTTGACGACGGCGGCGGCCGGATCGGAGTGTGCGGCACAGCCGGTCGAGACCGGGTGGACGTAACGCTCCGCCATGGACTCCACCGGGTTCTTCAGCCAGACCTGCATGGCCGGCACGTACACCGGGCGGTTGCGGGTGAAGGACCAGCCGCGTACCCAGCGCATCGGACCTTCGGGGTCGGTGGGGACGAGCCCGCTCCGGGGGTCGGCCAGTTCGGCCGGCGAGCACCGGGGCCAGCGGTCGCTGGGGATGGCGTCCTCGCCGAGTTCGGCGGCGGTCGCCCAGACGATCTGCTCGGGGTCCCGGGCGCAGGAGGAGTAGCGTTCCAGCGATTCGGCGACCGCGAGGTGCGCGGCGCGCTCCGGGTCGAGGTCACCGCCGGCTCCGTCGAAGTTCCCGGAGCTGGGGTTGTGCTCCCAGCCGGTCTGCTCGCTGAGGACTTCGCCGGGGTTGCCGAGCGAGGCCGTGAAGATCGGGAAGTCGGGTTCGCCCTCGGCGACGGGGAGCCGGGTCACCCGGTTCACCAGGCCGTAGGAGGAGGCCAGTTGACCGATGCGGAGGAGAGATTCGGGTATGGCGGGGTGTTCGGCCCCGGCGGCCTCGGCGGCCCCGGCGGGGCTCTGGCCCATCGTACGAACGGTCATCATGCACGCTCCGTGTCCCAGCGGAACGTCCGTGCCGCGAGGGCCGTGAGCCCCGCGGCCGTCGCCGCCATCACTGTCCAGTCGAGCCACAGGGCGTGGCGTGTGATCCCGCCGACCACGTCGTGGCGCAGGGCGTCTCCGAACATCGCCAGCGGGGTCCAGGAGAGCGGCCCGGCCACCGAGTCGGGGAGGAGTTCGAGGGGGAACAGCAGTCCTGTGCTCATCAGCAGGACCGGGGTGAGCAGCCCGGAGATCGCGTTGGTCACCTCGGGCGAGGACAGCAGTCCGCCGAGCAGGTAGCCCAGGGCGAGCAGCATCACCAGGCCGATGGCCGTGGTCAGCAGCAGCCGCAGCATCGAGGCCGGCTCGAGCAGTCCGCCGGCGACGGCGCCCGTTCCCATCAGGGCCAGTACGGCCAGGGCCAGCAGGCCTCGGCCCGGGATGAGCGAGAGCAGGACGGCGGGCCGCCGGGCCGGTGTCGTCGACAGCAGCCGCAGGGTGCCGCTGGCCCGCATCGCGACGAGGGCGGAGGCGGTGCCGGTCAGGGCGAGCGAGAGCAGCGCGAAGGCGAGTACGCCGGGGATCACGAAGGCCATGGGGTCGAACAGCGCGGACCCGTCGCTGCCGACGGCCGTGACCTCCCAGCCCCGCCAGTCGGTGTCGTCCAGCGCGGCGCGCACCGCGGCGACCACCGACGGCTGTTCCGGGTCCACGGCCATCCGCAGGGTACGGGAGGCCGCGTCGGGGACGATGACCGCCGCCTTGTCCGGCTGTGGGCCGGCCTCGGCGACGGCCACGGCGCTGCTGCCGCCGCCGAGGGCCTCCTGCAGGGCGGTCGCCTGGGTGGCGGGGCCGACGACGGCGAGGTCGAAGGGGCCCCGTACCCAGGTGAGTTGCATGAGGACGACGAAGAACACCGCCATGAGGAGCGGGAAGACCACGGTGAAGAAGAGCGCCGCGGGATCGCGCAGGAGCTGTCGGGTCATGGCCCGGGAGAGCGCCTTCCACTGGCGCGTCGTCGACACGGGTGGTGCGTCGAGACCGATGCGGTTCATCGCCTGCCCTCCTGTTCCGATGCCGTGCCCGATGCCGTGCCCGATGTCATGTCCGAGGCCGTTTCCGAGGCCGTTTCCAACGAGGTTCCGGTGAGGCGGAGGAACACGTCCTCCAAGGTCGCGGGGCGCGGCCGGACGTCGGCCGCGGGGTCGAGCCCGGTGATCCACGCGGCGGTGGCGTGCGGCTCCTCCGCCGTCACCTCGAACCGCGTCCGGCCCGAGCGTCCGGCCGACTCGACGGCCGTCACGGCGTCGCCGTGACGTGCGCGCACCTGGTCGGCGAGTTCGGCCCGTCCGGTTCGTACGGAGACGACACCGCCCGGCGCGCACCGGGTGATCAGCTCTGCCGGAGAACCGGCTGCCACCACCCTTCCCTCGTGCATGACGGCGAGCCGGTCGCACATCTCCTCGGCCTCGGCCATGGCGTGGGTGGTGAGCAGGAAGGTGGTGCCGCCGGCCTGGGCCCTGCGGATCAGGTCCCAGACGGCGTGCCGGGCGTGCGGGTCGAGTCCGGTGGTGGGTTCGTCGAGGACGACCACCGGGGTGTCGCCGACCAGCGCCGTGGCAAGCAGCAGCCGCTGCTGCTGGCCGCCGGAGAGCCGGGCGGAACGTGCCCCGGCCTTCTCGGCCAGGCCTATCTCGTCGAGCAGGGCGTCCACGTCCCGGGGCGCCGGGTACAGCGCGGCCCAGGTTTCCAGGGTCTCCCGCACCTTCAGCCTCGGGAAGAGGCTCGCCTGCTGGGGCTGGAGGGCCAGGGAGGCCCGCAGGAGGTCGGTCCGTACGAGCGCGTCCTCACCGAGGACGCGGACCTGCCCCGCATCGGGCCGGCGAAGGCCCGCGATGGCCGAGATGGTACTGGTCTTGCCGGCTCCGTTACGGCCGAGGAGACCGAATATCTCGCCCGGGGCGACGGAGAAGGAAATTCCCGCCACCGCCTCGATGTCGGCGTATCTCACCCGTAGGTCGACGACTTCGAGGACGTTCTCCGAACTTTCTGGGAATTCCCTGACGTCTGGGAGCTGACTGGTCATGGCCATCTCTGCTCTCGCCCTCTGGATCAGCAGTCGTGGAAAGGGGCGGGAACTACTGCCAGCCGTTGACCGGCTTGCAGCGCGGGATCTGAACCGGGTGCGGGGTGTGAACCGAGTGCGGGATGTGCGCCTGGATCTCGCAGATCAGGTCGCCGACCTCCGGCGGCACGGGCACCGGTACCGGCCACTGCGGCCCGCCGTGCCGGTCGGCGCTCTGGCCGGCGATGTGTCCCTCGCCCTGCTCGGCGGCCGACGCGCTGCCCGCCGTCACAGCGAGACCGGTGATCGCCAGAGCCAGACACGCAGCCGCTGAAGTGATTCGAATCCGCACTGTTTCCCCCTGTTTTCGGCTTCCGTGTTCCCTCTGCGTTTCCGCTGAGAAAGACAATGCCAGCGGGGCAGGGGCCACTCCACGGCACTTGGTGTCAGCTTGCTGCAGGAGCCCTTGCAACAAGCTGACGGACGGGAAGAACCGCAGGTCGGACACGGAAAGCCGCACACCCGTCCCCCGGGGCCCCGAAGGGACCGCACTGGCGCATCCTCATCCGGCCCGGCGGGCCGGCATCGCCCCGGATCTTTGGTCCGCACATCAAGAACACGCCAAGATGGCACCGAAGACGCTTCGAGAACCCGGGGGGACCATGACGGAGAGGGAACCGGCCGAGGAGCACCTCGACGGGTACGCCGCCATCCTGGCGGACGTGTGCGCGACCGGCCGGGGGCTCACCCGTGACGAACGCGACGCCCTGCGCTCCCGCGGCGAGCGGGCCGCGGAGTCCGGCATCGGGCTCCGGGCCGCCGTCCGCGCCCACCTGACCGCGGCCGAGCGGCTGCGCCCCGGGCTTCCGAATGCCGCCGCCGACCACCTCCTGAGCGCCGTCGAGCAGGCCGTCGACGCCTTCGCCGAGGGCCACGAACGGGCCCAGCGCCTCGCGGTGCGCCAGGAGGAGGCGGCACGGCGGGAGTTCATCGACGACCTGCTCCACGGCCGCAGCGACCTCGGCCGCCTGGCCGAGCGCGCCGAACGCTTCGGGCTGCTCCTGTCCCACGCCCACGCCGTGGCCGTCGCCCAGGGCCCGGAGCCGTACGACGACGGGTACGCGGTCACCCGTACCGTCGAGTCCTCGCTCACCGCCCGCTTCGGCAACCGCCGGCTCCTGCTCACCACCAAGGACGGCCGGCTGATCTGCGTCGCCCCCGCCGACGAGCCCGACGTCCTCGCCCACTTCGCCAAGCAGGCGTACGCCGCGACCGACGGCGGCCGGGTCGCCGTCGGCCGCGCGCACCCGGGGGCGGGCGGTGTCGTCCACTCCTACGAGGAGGCCCTCAACGCCCTCGACCTCGCGGACCGCATGCACCTCGACGACCCGGTCCTGTACGCCGCCGACCTCCTGGTCTATCCCGTCCTCACCCGTGACCGGCAGGCCATGGCCGACCTCGTCCGCACCGTCCTCGGGCCGCTCAAGGAGGCCCGCGGCGGCGCGAGGCCCCTCCTCGACACCCTGAGCGCGTACTTCGACACCGGCTGCGTCACCGCCCAGGCGGCCCGCCGGCTCAATCTGAGCGTGCGGGCCATGACGTACCGCCTCGACCGCATCCACCGGCTGACCGGCGCGGACCCCGGCGACCCGGTCCAGCGCTACACCCTCCAGACCGCCGTCGTCGGCGCCCGCCTCCTGGACTGGCCCGACCAGCCGCTCTGAGCTGCGCGAGCCCCCCGTCGACGAGGACGCACACAAGCGGCATCAAGAACGCGTAAAGACTGCCGGAACCCTGCAGTGAACGTCCGTACCGCCCCGTGGGAAACTCCCAGGACAACGGGAGAGACACAGCACGGGGACAGGTGGGGCACATGGGCTGGTTTCTCGGTCTCGGCATCGTCGGTCTGGTGCTGCTCGTCCTGGCCCTGGTGCTCGACGGGGTGCTGGAGGGGGTCCTCGACGGGTTCGGCGGGGGTCTCGACGGGTTTCTCTCGTTGCCGGTGATCGCCGGGTTCGTGTCGGCGCTCGGGTTCACGGGGGCGATCGTCCTCGGAACCACCGGTACGGGGGCGGGGGGCGCCGCCGGTGCGGGCGTGGCCGTGGGGGGTGTCGTGGGGTGGGTGACCTGGCGGTTCAGCCGGGCACTGACGCGCGACGGGGCCGCGCCCGCACCGCGGGGCGAGGACCTGGCCGGTACGAGCGGCTCGGTGGTCACCGCGATCCCGGCGGACGGGTACGGCGAGGTCCTGCTGTATCTCGCGGGCCAGCCGGTGAAGTACGCGGCGAAGGCCGACGCTCCCGTCGCCCGCGGCACCGAGGTGTGGGTCGAGTCCGTGCTGTCACCGACGTCGGTCACCGTCCGGCCGGTCGAGCGATGACCACCCGCCGCCCGCTGTTCTTCAAGGTTCGTCTCTGATCGAAAGGGGTTCCCATGAGCCCTGTACTGGTGTCCGTGGTGGGCATCGTCGTCCTTCTCGTCCTGCTCGCCCTCGTCGTCATCACCCGCTACAAGGTCGCCGGGCCCAGCGAGGCGTTCATCATCACCGGCCGGCGCGGCAAGCAGGCCACCGATCCGGCCACCGGGCGGGTGTTCACCGACAACAGCGGCCAGAAGGTCGTGGTCGGCGGCGGCGTCTTCGTCGTCCCGTTCGTCCAGCAGAAGTTCACGCTCGACCTCTCCAGCCGGCACATCCCCGTCGCCGTCCGCGGCGCGGTCACCCTGCGCGGAGTGAAGGCGAACCTGGAGGGCGTCGCGATCGTCAAGGTCGGCGGCACCGAGGACTCCATCCGGGCCGCCGCGCAGCGGTTCCTGATGCAGCAGGACGGCATCGTCGGCTTCACCCAGGAAGTGCTGTCCGGCGCGCTGCGCTCCATCGTCGGCCGGATGTCGGTCGAGGACATCATCCGCGACCGCGCGGCCTTCGCCGGGCAGGTCGCCGAGGAGGCCGAGGCCAGTCTGTCGGGTCAGGGCCTGGTCCTCGACGCCTTCCAGATCCAGGACATCACCACCGAGGGCTCCTACCTCGAGGACCTCGGCCGCCCCGAGGCCGCCCGCGCCAAGCAGGAGGCGGACATCGCCGAGGCGGTCGCCCGCCGCGCCGCCGAACAGGCCCGGCTGAAGGCGGAGGAGGAGATCGCGATCGCGCAGCGCACCCTCTACCTGAAGCAGGCCGAGATCAAGGCCCAGACCGACGAGGCCGCCGCCCAGGCGAACGCGGCCGGCCCGCTCGCCGAGGCCGACCGCCAGCAGCAGATCCTCACCGAGCAGGAGAAGGTCGCCGAGCGCCAGGCCGCCCTGACCGACCGTCAGCTCGACACCCAGGTCCGCAAGCCCGCCGACGCGGCCCGCTACCAGGCCGAGCAGGAGGCCGAGGCCCGCCGTATCGCCCTGGTCAAGCAGGCCGAGGCCGACGCGCAGCGTTCCCGCCTCACCGGTGAGGGCGAGAAGGCCCACCGCGCGGCTCTCGCCGACGCCGTCCGCATCGAGGGCGAGGCCCAGGCCGCGGCCATCGCCGCCAGGGGCTCCGCCGAGGCCGAGGCGATGCGCAAGAAGGCCGACGCCTTCGCCCAGTACGGCGACGCGGCCGTCCTGCAGATGCTCGTCGAGGTCCTGCCGCAGGTCGTCGCCAAGGCGTCCGAGCCGCTGTCCGCCATCGACAAGATGACCGTCATCTCCACGGACGGGGCGAGCCAGTTGACCCGCACGGTCACCGACAACGTCGCCCAGGGCATGGAACTCCTCTCCTCCACCACGGGAGTCGACCTCGCCCAGCTCCTCCAGGGCATCACCCGGAAGAAGCCGGTCCCCGGCCCGGCCCAGCCGGTACCGTCCGCCGACGGCGCCATCGAGATCACCGACTGAGCGAAGAACCGAGAGAGGGGGGGCGCGGTGAGAACCGGCTTCAGGATCCACGCGGGGGCACGGTGAGAACCGGCTCCAGGATCCACGCGGGGGCTCAACTCGCCCTCTCCGGCCTGGGACTTCTCGCCGCGACCCTCGCCGCCGTGCCACTCCTCCCCCCGTTCGCGGACGAGTGGCTCCTTCTCGGCACCGGCATCGCCCTGCTGGTGCCCCTGCACACGGCGACGCTCGTCCGCGCCATCGCCGTCGGCTCCCGGGACATGCGTTTCGCGAGCAGCAGGGCGAACCAGTGGCGCGCCCTGCGTTCCCTGCCCCGGCGCGTCCAGGCGCTGCTCGCCGCCATGGGCCTGGCCGGCCTGGCGCTGATCACCGGTGTCGGTGCGGACGACTCCTCGCTCCAGAAGGCGGACTCCGTCCGGGGCCGGTACTTCGCCGTCGACCCCACCGACCCCCGACGCACGCGGTTCGAGATCACCAGGGAGACGTACGAGACGCTCCGCAAGGAGGACCAGCGGGTGGCGTTCGCGTCCTACGCCCTCGTCGCGGCGGGGGGCGCCGGTCTGACGCTCGTCTTCGCGAGGCTCGACGGCCGGGTGGCCGGACGGTGAGCGGCCGGCCGCCGTCCTCGCGGCCGCACGGTGGAGTGTGGGCGGGTGACCCGCTAGGCCGCATCTCCACAGACTTCAGGTGATACGGGGAGGGACCATGACCGCGCTACCGCACCAGGGAACCGAAGCCCCACGGAACGGCGACGGCCACATGGTGGTCTGCGGCGACGACGGGCTCGCGCTCCGGCTGGCCTCCGAGTTACGGGACGTCTACCGCCAGCGGGTCGTCCTCGTCGCGCCCGGCGACGGGTCCGAGGAGACGGAGCCGTCCGCCGTACTGTCCCGGGCGTCACGACTTCTGCGCGGGGCCGACGGCGCGTCCCCGCACCCGAGGGACGTCGTATCGGCCTCCCCCACGGAGACGGCGCTGCTGCGGGCCGGAGTGGACCGGGCCGCGGCCCTGGCGCTGCTGTACGAGGACGACGAGACCAACCTGCGGGCCGCGCTCGCGGCCCGCAGGCTCAACCCGGGCCTGCGGCTCGTGGTCCGCATGTACAACCGGAAGCTCGGTCAGCACCTGGAGGAACTCCTCGACCAGGCCGCCCTGGTGACCGCTCCCGGAACCGACCGGGCCGTTCTCGACGCCTCCACCACCGTCCTGTCCGACGCGGACACCGCGGCCCCCGCGCTCGCGGCCACCGCCGTCGCCGGCACGAGCAAGGTCGTCCAGGCCGACGGCGTACTCCTGCGCGCCGCCGAACGCACCCCGCCCGGCCCCGACGAGGTCCCCGAACCCGGCCTGTGCACCCTGGCCCTGCTCTCGTCCACCGCCACCGACCCGGCGGGCGCGGAGGGTTCGGAGAGCAGCGGCCCGCAGGGCCCGCTCCTCCTGCCCGACGACCGGGCCGTGGCGGGTGCGAGCGGGCGCGGCAGCGTCGTCCTGGAGACCGTGCGGTACGCCGGTCCCAGCCTGTCCGCACGGCGACTGGCCCGCCGGGGAGCGCCGCTGCGGGAGCTCTTCTCCAGCCGCCTGAGGTGGGCGCTCGCCGGCATCGTGGTCTCCGTGCTCGCCCTGACGGCGGCCTCGGCGCTGCTTACCGACGCGGATCCCGTGCACGCGGCCTATCTGACCCTCCTTGATCTGTTCTCGATCAACGACCCGGCGGTCGAGGAGTCGACCACCCGCCAGATCCTCCAGCTCCTCTCCGGCCTCGTGGGCCTCGCACTGCTGCCGCTCCTGGTCGCCGGAGCGCTTGAGGCGCTGGGCACCTTCCGCGCCGCGGGCGCGCTCCGCCGCCCGCCCCGCGGCCTGTCCGGCCATGTCGTCCTGCTCGGCCTCGGCAAGGTCGGCTCCCGTGTCCTGGCCCGGCTGCGGGAGCTGGACATCCCCGTGGTCTGCGTCGAGGAGGACCCCGACGCCCGTGGCATCCCGCTCGCCCGGGCCCTCGGCATCCCCGTGGTCCTCGGCGACGTCACCGAGGAGGGCGTGCTGGAGGCCGCCAAGATCCACCGGGCGCACGCCCTGCTCGCCCTCACCAGCTCCGACACGACCAACCTGGAGGCGACGCTCTACGCCCGCACGGTCAAGCCCGACCTGCGCGTGGCCCTGCGCCTGTACGAGGACGACTTCGCCACCGCGGTCCACCGCACCCTGCGTACCGCGCACCCGGAAGCCCTCACCCGCAGCCGCAGCGTCTCCCACCTGGCCGCACCGGCCTTCGCGGGCGCGATGATGGGCCGCCAGATCCTCGGCGCGATCCCCGTCGAACGCAAGGTCCTGCTCTTCGCCGCCCTCCTCGTCGCCGGCCACCCCCAGTTCGAGGGCCGCACCGTCGCGGACGCCTTCCGCCCCGGCTCCTGGCGCGTCCTCGCCCTCGACACGGCCGCCCCCACGACCCGCCGCCCCGACCTGGCCTCCTCCCACCGAGCGGGCGAGGAACCCCAACTCCTCTGGGACCTCCACCCCGGCTACGTCCTGCGCCCCGAAGACCGAGTGGTCATCGCCGCCACCCGCCAAGGCCTGGCCGAACTCCGGGCCACGTCCCCGGAGCCCCACCCGAACCCGCGATAACCGCCGGGCGACCTAGGGGGGCGACCTCCGTATGCCCGATCCGCTAGGCTGTCACCGGTCAGTCGACCTGCAGGGCCCCTGCCCGGGAACCGTCCCTCCGGACCCACCCCGACAGCACCCCGCCGGAAACCTGACCAGGGCGCTTGTCTCAACCGTCCGGCGTTCCCCCCGGGGTCCCGGCCAGTCTCTTCGACAAGCCCCGCCTTCGTAGCTCAGGGGATAGAGCACCGCTCTCCTAAAGCGGGTGTCGCAGGTTCGAATCCTGCCGGGGGCACAGTGTTGGACGATGTCGAGGGTCCTTTCGCCGGGAGGCGGGAGGACCCTTGGCGTATGGGGGATGGTCTCGTGGACGTGTTGCCGTTCGTCGATGAGCATGCCGTTGTCGTCGATGCCGGGGCCCAGGAGTTGTGGCAGCGGCTGGTCGTGGGGGTCGAGCGGGCGCTTTCGCGGGAGGGTGGGGCTCGGTACGCGCGGGTGGTGCGGGCTGTGCCTCGGGGGGCCGGTGGGGTTCGGCCTCTTGCCGAGGGGTCCGAGTTTCCCGGGTTCCGGGTCTCCCGGGTCGTGCCCGGGCGGGAGCTCGCGCTTCGGGGCGGGCACCGGTTCTCCTCGTACAGCCTCGTCTTCCGGATCGAGGAGCTGACCGACGGGCGCTGCCGGTTGCGGGCCGAGACCCGGGCCGCGTTTCCCGGGGCGGCGGGGTGGGTCTATCGGCTTCTCGTCATCCGTAGCGGCGGGCACGCCCTCGGCATGCGGCGGATGCTCGCCGGCTACCTGCGGCCGTAGTGGCCTGGAGAGCCCTTCAGCGGAGTTCCTCCGGGCAGGCCGTGCCGCGTGAGAGCTTGTACGGGGCCGCCAGGCGGTAGACGCCCGCCTTCGGGGCGAGCAGTTCCGTCCACTCGTCGCCCTCCGTGTCCGCCTCCGCCTTGAACAGGCAGCCCTCCTTGTTGGCGAAGACCTTGGGGAGCTCCGTCTCCGACTCCTCGCGGGCCAGCTTCGAGGCCTCCGTCTCCTGCGGCGGTTCGATCTTGCCGCCGTTCTCGTCCACGAGCGCCAGCCACGGGGAGTACGGGACGCGGATGAGGACCCTGCCGGGGCGGTCGACGCTGATCACGACCTCGTTCGCCTCCGCGCTGTGCACCTCGGCCGGCGGGTCCGCGAGGGGGGTCGGGTTCTCCACCTCGTACAGGCGCCAGTTCGCGTCCGACCAGACCTGCTCCAGGTACGGCAGGCCCTCGCCGACCAGTTCCGCCTCCTGCTCCGCGCCCGAGTCGGGCTTGCCGGTGGGCAGGACCACGTAGTGGACGGCCCAGCGGTCGAGCCACTCCTGGTAGTTCACGGCGTTCAGGGTGTCGTCGTAGAAGAGCGGGTTCCGTTCCATGTCGGCCTGGCGGTTCCAGCCCCGTGCCAGGTTGATGTACGGGCTGAGCGCCGACGACTCGCGGTGGCTGGACGCCGGTACGACCTCGACCCGCGCCTTCCCCGCGCCCCGCACCTGGAGCTGGTTGACGAGCGGCGCGAGCTCCCGCGCCCAGGAGGCGTCCGGTGCCGTGCGGATCACGTCGTCGACGCCCTTGAAGCCGATCCAGAAGTTCAGCCCCGCGAAGGCGAGCAGCAGCGCGTACCAGCGGCGGGAGCGCGGCGCCGTGTACGGCAGGGCCGCGAGCAGCACGACTCCGGCGAAGAGCATCGGAAGCCGCGAGATGTTCGAGCCGATCTGCGAGTCGATCAGCCAGGTCAGGAGCGTGCCGATCGTGTAGACCGCCGCGGCCGTGCGGACCGTCCGCCAGTCCGCCGGGACGAGGAGGAACACCAGCGCCCCGAACGCCAGCGGCAGCGCCGTCGAGCCGAACGCCATCGGCTGCGTGCCGGAGAAGGGGAAGAGCCAGGAGGAGAGGGCGACCACGGCCACCGGCGCCAGACCGAGGGCGTACGCCCCGGGGCGCCGTTTGTTCAGGAACAGCGCCGCCGCCGCCACCCCGAGGAACAGACCCGCGACCGGGCTGCACGCCGTCGCCAGACCGGCGAGCGGCGCGGCCACCGCGGCCTTCGCCCAGCGCTTGCGGCGCCAGCGGTGCGGCCAGCAGAACACGGCCGCGACCGCGCCGAGCGCGAACATCATGCCCAGGCCGAACGTGACCCGCCCCGACAGCGCGTTGCACAGGAGGGCGAAGACGCCCGCGACCGAACAGGCCAGCGGGTTGCGGACCGTCGGGACCCGCACCAGGATCAGCGCGATCAGCGCCGCCGACAGGGTCCCGGCCACCATCATCGTGCTGCGCACACCGAGCAGCGACATCAGGTACGGCGACACGACGCTGTACGAGACCGGGTGCATCCCGCCGTACCAGGCCAGGTTGTACGCCGAGTCCGGGTGCCGGCCGACGAACTCCGCCCACGCGTCCTGCGCGGCCAGGTCCCCACCGCTGTTCGCGAAGAAGAAGAACCAGAGGACGTGGATGACGGCCGCGAGTCCGGTCGCCGCCATGACCGTGTGGCGACGCTTCCGCCGGACGACCGGAGGGCCGGGGATCGTGGCCGTGGCGGGCGGATCCATGGGGGGCGGGGTGTTCCGCTGCGCCGGGAGCACTATTCGCGACTGTGAAGTAGGACCGGATTCTGAGTCACGGTCGGCTTCACCGGTGGCTTCACGTTCGGCTTCACGGGCGGATCCGGCTTCGGCGCGGTCGGGACGGGATTCGGGGGCGGTGGGGCGGACCGGGGCAGGGGCGGGGACGGGGGCGGAGTCGTCGTCGGATCCGCTGTCGGCGCGGTCGGCGCGTGTCGGCTCGGCGGTGGTCACTGCGGCCCTTTCCCGTACTGCCCGTCTCACTTCTCACGTGTGTCACGCGTGCGTCTCGTCCCCCGAAGACGCTAACAGCTGGGCGCCCCGGAGAACCGGGGCGCCCAGCCGAGCGGGTGGCTTCTCAGCCCGCGCGGGTGTTTCTCGGCCCGCGCCCGCGCCGCTCAGCCCACGCGCGTCAGCTTCTTGTCGAAACCGGGCTCCACCAGGTCCGTCTTGAGCGCCACCGGGGAGCTGACCTTGCCGGCGCCGGTGCCGATCGACACCTGCCCGACGATGTCGCCCGCCCTGCCCGCGTGCGGGAGGACCTTGCCGCCGTCCGTGAGCTCCAGCTTCACCTGGAGGCCCGGCCAGCCGATCGCCTTGAGCTCCTTGGTGGCGACGACCGGCGTGTGGCCGCCGAGGCCGTCGTCGACGTACCCGAGGACCTGGCCCTCGCGGACCACGGCGGCCGAGGTGACGTCTTCCTTGGCCTTCTTGATCAGCTCGTAGCTGTAGTCGATGGAGAGCTGGAGCTTCTCGCCGAGCTGGTCGGCGTCCTTCGCCCCCATCACGATGCCGAGGATGCGCCTGATCTTGCCGTCGACGACCGTGTTGGCCGACCAGAGCAGATTGCCGCCCGCCGGGGTGGAGGAGCCGGTCTTGATGCCGCTCACACCCGGCTTCAGCAGGATGTTGTTGTTGTTCTCGACCCGGCCGACGCCGTCGATCGTCGCGTTCGGCATGTTCACGATCTCCCGGAACACGTCGTACTGCATGACCGCCTTCGCCAGCTTCAGCTGGTCCTGCGGGGTCGACACGGTGCTGTCGAGGAGACCGGACGGGTCCGTGTACGTGGACCGGGTCATGCCCAGGTCCTTGGCGGCGGCGTTCATCTTCTCGACGAAGGCGGCCTCCGAACCGGCGTCCCAGCGGGCGAGGAGCCGGGCCACGTTGTTCGCGGAGGGGATCATGAGGAGCTGGAGGAGCTCCTTCTCCGAGTACGTCTGGCCCTCCTGGACCGCCGCCGTCGACTCGTGCTCCGCCCTGGCCTCGTCGGCGGCCTTCTTGTCGATGGTGATCTCGGGCCCCTGCTGCTGCCCCTTGAGCGGGTGGTCGCGGAGGATCACGTACGCCGTCATCGTCTTCGTGACGCTCGCGATGGGGGCCGGCTTCTGCGCCCCGTACGTGCCCATGGAGCCGACGCCCTCGACCTCGACGGCGCCCTGCCCCTCGGTCGGCCACGGCATCGTGAGGTCGCCGCCCTCGAAGGTGAAGGTCGGCGCGGCGGAGAGCGTGAGGACGGGCGCGGGAAGCGGGCGGACCATCTGCACGATCGCAAAGACGATCAGGACGAGCAGCACGAGCGGCGTCCAGATCCGGACCCGGCGCATGGTCGTCCGCAGCGGGGTCGGCGGAGGCGGCGGCGTGTTCGTCAGCTCGGCGAGCAGGTCGAGCGGCGGCAGCGGCGGCAACGGCTGCTGCCGCGTCCGCTCCGCCTCCGCGAGAGCGGCCGGCGGGGGTACGGGGGTGGGGGCAGGGGCGGGAGTGGTGGGCCGGGCGGTCGTGGCGGGCCCGGCCGCCTCCGGTGCCGGTGCCGGTGCCGGTGCGGCTGCGGCTGCCTTGGGGGCCTTCTGCGCCGTGCCGGCGCGCTCGGCGGCCTTCTCGGCCTTCTGCTCGGCCGGGATGTCCGCACGCAGCGGCAGGAAGGTGCTGGTGCGCTCGCTGTCGGAGTCCGCGCCCAGGCCGGGCGGGAGCTTCAGCGCGGTCGTCGGCTGATCCACGGGGGGCGCCACGGGCAGACGGACGGCCTTGAACATGGTCGTCGGCTGGTCGACCGGTTCCGGGTCCTCGTCGTCAGCCGGGGCCGGGGAGCCGGACTCGGGCGCGGACGCGGACGGCGACGGGGATGCGGGGTCGGACGCGGTCGGCGGGGTGGGCTCCGAGGGCTTCTCGTCCGCCGCCCCCGGCTTCCGCGCCGCGAACCACGAAGCGGCGGACTCCTTGGCCTCGCCGGGCTCCTCCACGGGCTCCTGGACGGGCTCCTCGGCGGGTGCCGCGTCCACGTCGTCGGTCGGAGCCTCTGCCGCGGTCTCTGCCTGGGCGTCAGCCGTCGCCGTGCCGGCCGGCTCATCGGCCTCGGCGTCGGCATCGGTCTCGGCATCGGCCTCGACACCCGTCGGCTCGTCCTCCGGCTCCGGCTCGGGCTCGCCCTCGGGCTCAGCCTCCGCCCCCGGCTCCCCCGCCGTCGCGACCCACGCCGCCACCGCCGCCTTCAGGCGCTCACTCTCCGGCTCGTGAGGCTCCGGCTCGTGAGGCTCCGGCTCCGAGTCCGACGCCGGCTCCGGCTCCGCCGTCGGCGCGTCGTCCTCCGGGGTCCGCGGGGCCAGGTTCTTGAAGACGGCCGTCGGCTGGTCGACCTGAACCGACGAGGCCGACGAGGCGTCTGACTCACGTAGCACGGAGAGCCGAGGATCCCGGCCGCCGCCGCCCGAGGCCGCCGTCTCCTGAGACGACCCCTGCTGCTCCGCCCTGTCGGGGGACTCGCCCGCCACCGTGCCTCCTCCATGCGTCATGCGTACGTACGGACCATGTACCGGTCCGTGTACCAGTGTCCTGTGTGAACCCCTTGGCCCCCGTGCTAGACGAGAACGACATACCTACTGGTTCCCGGATGAACCACCCAGGCACTCTCGACAGATGAATGTGAGAGGGGTCACCCTGTCATTCATCCACGCGGGGAGGCATGGATGGGCAGGAGCCGCAGAAGTATTCCGGAAGAGCTTCTGTTGCTCGCTCTGGACCCGACCACGGGTACCACAGCGCAGCCGCAGTCGCTCGACCTCGGTCTGGCCGGAGCTCAGCTAGTGGAGCTGGCGCTGGCAGGCCGGATAGCCCCTGACGGGGATCGTATCGCCGTGGTGATGCCACGGCCGACCGGAGATCCGACCTTGGACTCCGCACTGGAACTGCTGCGCAGGCGTGGCAGTCCGGTCCGGGCCGTCCACTGGATCGGCGGGCCCCGACTGGGGCTCCGCCAGACGTATCTCTCGCATCTGGAGCGATGCGGCATGGTGCATGCCGTGGAGGGCCAGATGTGCGGGGTGTTGCCGACGACTCGCTACCAGGCGACGGAGACGGCTATCAGTCGGGAGATCCGTTCCCGGCTGGACAGTGCGATCCGCACCGGCGTACCGCCGGACCCGCGGACCGCGGCGCTCGCCGCGCTGGCCCACGCGGTCGGTCTCGGCAAGCACCTGTACCCCGGCAACGAAGGACGATCGTCGCGGTCCCGGCTGCGCGATCTGATCCGGCACGACCCCATGGGCGGACTCGTGGCGCACGCCGTGATGGACGTCCAGAACGGCGCGGCGGCACAGCCGCGCCGGAGCGCCGCGGGTGTCCCGGCGCAGCCTCGCGGCAGCATGGCCCGCGCGGCGGCGCACTAGGACGACTCCGAGGACTCCGAGGAACCCAACCGGGAGCCGCGCGGTGTGCGGGGCGGTCAGGACGGCCGCCCCGCACACGTACGCGCGCCACGAGGGCACCCGTACGTACGCCCTCCACACGTCCCACACCAGGAAGTGCGCCGGAACGTTCCTGTTCCGCCCGCGCATACGTTGTGGTCATTTTCCAGCGCACACCCGGCCATTGGTGGCAGTCTGCCAAGCGGTAGATACTCACAGCTACGCAGCAGACAGCCGGAGGTGCAGTTTCCGTGGCGTCCAACGTCAATCCCACCGTCAGGCGACGCCGATTGGGCCAGGAGCTGCGCAAGCTCCGCGAGGCGAAGAACATGACGGCCGAGCAGGTCGCCGAGCGTCTTCTCGTCTCCCAGTCCAAGATCAGCCGGCTGGAGAACGGCCGTCGCTCCATCAGTCAGCGCGATGTCCGTGACCTGTGCGGCGTGTACGAGGTCGAGGACGAGCGCATGGTCGACTCCCTCATGCAGATGGCCAAGGACTCGCGCCAGCAGGGCTGGTGGCACGCCTTCGGCGACATCCCGTACAGCGTGTACATCGGTCTGGAGACGGACGCGGAGAGTCTGCGGATGTACGAGTCGCAGATCATCCCCGGGCTGCTCCAGACCCCCGCGTACGCGGAGGCCGTCATCTCGGGCGCGATGCCGGAGTCGACACCGACCGACATCGAGAAGCGGGTCACGGTCCGCACCCGTCGTCAGGAGCGGATCCGGGACGAGGAGCGTCCGCTGCGCCTGTGGGCGGTCATCGACGAAGGTGCGCTGCACCGGATCGTCGGCAGCAGGCAGTTGATGGCGGAGCAGCTGGAGCACCTCCTGGAGCAGTCGCACCTGCCGCACGTCACCGTGCAGGTGATCCCGTTCGAGATGGGCGCGCACCCGGGGATCAGTGGCCAGTACTCGATCCTGGAGTTCCCGGACACCTCCGACTCCAGCGTCGTGTACATCGAGGGCGTGACGAGCGACCTGTATCTGGAGAAGGCGCAGGACGTCGGCAAGTACAGCGTCATGTACGAGCACCTCAGGGCGCAGGCGCTGAACGTGGAGGCGACCCGTGACTTCATCTCGGAGATGGCGAAGAAGCACGCCAGGGGCTGACTCCGAGCCGCCGGCGGGAACTCCGAGCCGGTCGAAGCAGGCTCCCACCCGGCCGGGGCAGGCACGGTACACCGGGTGATCGCTTCCACGGAAGCCGATCTGGAATATGCCACTCGGACGTGTGAACGCCGGTCCCGCCGGCGGGGACCGGCGAGTAGCGTCGATCACGCCGCCAAGAAGGTCGGTGCGACATCCCCACTGGCAGAACCGGAGTTGAGCGTCATGGCGATCATTCAGGGTGCAACGGACACGTGGACCAAGTCTTCGTACTCCGGCGGGAACGGGGCCTGCGTCGAAGTGAAGTCCCCCGTCCTCGCCGCGATCGCGGTACGGGACTCCAAGGCCCCCGAAGGCCCGTCCCTCTCCTTCGGACCGGGCTCGTGGAACGCGTTCGTCGGCGAGGTGAGCAACGGGGCCCTCTGAGCCCCGGTGCGCCCGTCACCAGCAGTACCCGAAGAGCCCTCTCGTCCGGTCCGCCGTCCTGGCCGAGGGGGCTCGGTCGTGCCCGGAAGTCCCGAAGCTCCGAAGTCCCGGAAGCTCCGCAGCCCCGGCTCAGCGCAGCTCGTCCACGTACCGGTCCGTTCCCGGCACCGTCGGGATGAACGGCGCCACCAGTTCCACCCGGCCTCCCGCCTCCCCGAGTGACTCCAGGTCCGCGAAGTGCTCCGCCCAGCACTCCCGGGGGTCCCGTTCCAGGAACCAGAGCAGCGTCAGGCGGGTGTCGACGCCCTCGACCTGCTTCACGTACGTCATGCGGTCGCCGGGCAGCGGGGTCGGCCGGAAGACCGTGACCATCGCCGCCGGTGAGCCGGCGAGGCGGCGCGGGAGCTCCCGGGTCCGCAGCCGGTCGAGCAGCGCCGCCCGCTCCTCGGGGCCCTCGGCGCCGACGACCTGGAGGACGAGCCCGGCGTAGGGGTGGTCGAGGGCGTGGAAGTCGCGGGGGCCGGCGGGCCCGTCGCGGTAGACGGTCGCCTCGTGGTCCTGGAACGAGGTGAAGACGTGCGTCCGTTCCTGGTGGACGCGGCCGTCGCGGTTGAGCCGCTTGTTGATGCCGACGGTCCACCTCATGTGTTCGTCGTAGCGGCCCTCGGTGATCCAGTACGTGGAGAGGTAGCAGCCGGCGGTGACGGGCTGCGCGACGGCGGACTTCTCCGGGCGGCGCAGTTCCCGGAGGTCGCGGGTGGCGACCCAGCGGCGGCCGGCGTACATCCAGGGCATGGCCATGGCGCCCGCGTAGTAGTGGTCGTCCTCGTACCAGCGGTTGTACGCGTACTCGTGGCCCGGGTGCGGTTCGACCAGGGTGATCAGCGCGTGTCCCGGCCGGACGCCGTACGGGCCGACGGAGGCCAGTTCCGCGTACGCCTCGCCTGTCGTGACGGCGGTGCCGCGGGTCTCCTCGCTCACTCGCGTACCCCTTCCCAAGTAGGTGACGGAGACCTACTCTGACGGACCGTCAGATGCTTTGCCAGGGTCGAGAGGGGTTCGGATGCCGCTCCGGGGGAAGACGGTCGTCGTGTCGGGTGTCGGCGCCGGGCTCGGCCACCGTGTCGCGGAGACCGTGGTGCGGGACGGGGGCAACGCGGTGCTCGGCGCGCGGACCGGGGGCAATCTCGCCACGTCCGCGGCCGCGATCGACCCGGAGGGGCGCCGTACCGCGTACCGGGTCACCGACATCACCGACGAGGAGCAGTGCGAGGCCCTCGCCGCGCTCGCCGTCGAGCGCTTCGGCGGGCTCGACGCGGTGGTCCACGTGGCCGCCCTGGACTCCCACTTCGGCGGTCTCGAGGACGCCGACTTCGCGATCTGGCAGGCCGTCCTCGACGTCAATCTGCTCGGCACGCTGCGGATGACCCGGGCCTGCCTTCCCGCGCTCAAGGAGCACGGCGGTTCGGTGGTCCTGATCGGTACGCAGTCGGCGGTGGCCGCGCCCTCGCAGGTGCGGCAGGCGGCGTACGCGGCGTCGAAGGGGGCGCTCACCTCCGCGATGTACTCGCTCGCGCACGAGCTCGGGCCGCACCGGATCCGGGTCAACACCGTGCTGCCCGGGTGGATGTGGGGGCCGCCGGTGCAGGCGTACGTCCGGTTCGCGGCGGACGCCGAAGGGGTGCCGGAGGCGGAGGTGCTCGGCCGGCTGACGGAGCGGATGGCGCTTCCGGAGCTCGCGACCGACGGGGACGTGGCGGAGGCGGTGGCCTTCCTCGCCTCGGACCGGGCGCGGGCGATCACGGGACAGTCCTTGCTGGTCAACGCGGGTGAGCTGATGCGCTGACCCGGCTCGGGAGCGCTCCGCGAAGCAACAGCACCAGTTCATGGACATGAACGAGAGTCAGTGAACAGAACGATTTTACTCTCCCTTGACCCTCCATTGCATTGTCCCCGCCTTGCCGCACGCCACACCATGAACGGCGTTCACAAGGCGGACCAGACCCCTGGAGGGGGCTCCATGAACAGTCTCGACTGGGCCGTGCTCATCGGCTACTTCGGCGTGATGGTCGCGATCGGCGTCTGGTCCCACAAGCGCGTGGACGACGTCTCCGACTTCTTCACCGCCGGAGGCAAGATGCCCTGGTGGCTCTCCGGCATCTCGCACCACATGTCGGGCTACAGCGCCGTGATGTTCACCGGGTACGCCGGCATCGCCTACACCTACGGCGTCACGTCCTACGTCACCTGGTCCTTCCCCATCGCGATCGGCATCGCCATCGGCGCGCACCTCTTCGCGCCCCGCCTCAACCGGCTCCGGTCGCGGCTCCACGTGGCGTCCCCGCTTGAGTACCTGAAGAACCGCTACAACCTGCCCACACAGCAGGCGCTCGCCTGGTCCGGCGTCCTGCTCAAGATCGTCGACGTCGGCGCCAAGTGGGCGGCCATCGCCACCCTGCTCTCCGTCTTCACCGGCATCTCCCTCAACCAGGGCATCCTCATCACCGGCGTGATCACCGGCATCTACTGCACGGTCGGCGGCCTGTGGGCCGACGCGCTCACCGAACTCGGCCAGTTCATCATCCAGTTCTTCGCCGGCATCGCGATGCTCGTCGCCGTGCTCGCGAAGCTGGGCGGCTTCAGCGCCCTGTGGACGGTCTGGGACCGGCCCGAGCTCCAGGGGCACACCGCGCCGACCGCCGGCCCGTACACGCTGACGTTCCTGCTCGCGTACCTCTTCATCAAGACCTTCGAGTACAGCGGCGGCATGTGGAACCAGGCCCAGCGCTACATGGCCACCCCCAACGCCCGCGAGGCGACCCGCTCCGGCCGGCTCTCCGCCGTCCTCTGGTTCGTCTGGCCGCTGGTCCTCTTCTTCCCCATGTGGGTCGCGCCGCTCCTCGTCACCCCCGAGAAGCCCGACGCCTCCGACTCGTACGCCCTGATGACCGAACAGCTGCTGCCGCACGGTCTGCTCGGCCTGGTCATCGTCGGCTTCTTCTCGCACACCATGGCCATGTGCTCCTCCGACGCCAACGCCATCGCGGCCGTCTTCACCCGCGACATCGCGCCCGTCCTGAGCAGGTCGGCCCGCACCTGGTCGCAGCGGGCGGGGCTGCTGGCCGCCCGCTGGTCGACCGTCGCCTTCCTCGGCCTGTCCATGGCGGTCGCGACGCAGATCAACTCCCCCACCTTCAAGGACATCATCACCGTCGTCATCAAGTGGGTCGCCGGACTCATGGGACCGATCGCGATCCCGTTCATGCTCGGCCTGCTGCGGAGCTTCCGGAAGTCCGGTCCGACGGCGGCGCTCGTCTCGTGGGCGGCCGGCCTCTTCGCCTTCTGGCTGACCAACTACGGCCTCGACGGCATCGAGCTGCAGATCCAGATCGTCTCGCCGCTCGCCACCTCCCTGATCCTGTACGTCCTCATCGGCTTCATCAGGCCGGAGGACACCCCGGAGCGGGACGCGGTCCTCGACAAGCTCCACTCGGACGACGGCAGCCCGGCCGGAGGAGCCGCGATCCCGGCCCAGGCCGGAAGCGACCGCTCGGATCAGCCCCTCGGATAACGGGCCAGCCAGCCCGGTGAGGACTCGGCGGGGGTGTGCAGGGCGGCGCCCTGGGTCATCTCCATCGAGAAGTCGTCCGCGAGTTCCAGGACCGTCGCACGGCCCTCAAGCTCGGCCAGCCAGGCCGGCGGGAGGGCCGTCTCGCCGTGCAGGGCGCCGAGCAGCGCGCCGGTGAGCGCGCCCGTCACCGCCGAGGGCCCGTCGTGGTTGACCGCGAGCCGTAGCCCGTGCCGTACGTCCTCGCCGACGAGGGCGCAGTAGACGGCCGCCGCCAGCTGTCCCTCGGCCCGGTCGGCGTCCGCGCCGAGGGCGGTCACCCGCTCCGGGTCCGGCGCTCCTTCCCGTACGGCTCCGAGGGCGCGGCCGAGTGCCTCGGTGACCGGCTCGTGGCCGGGGCGGGCCGCCAGCTGTTCCAGGGCCCGGTCGACGGCCGCCTCCGGGGAGCCGCCGCGCGCCAGGCCGTGGACGGTGACCGCGAAGGCGCCGGCGGCGAGGGTCGCGGTGGGGGCGCCGTGGGTCTGGGCCGCGCATTCGACGGCGAGCTGGCAGACGAGCTGGGGCTCCCAGCCGACGAGCAGCCCGAAGGGGGAGGAGCGGACGAGCGCGCCGGAGTCGTCGGCGGTGGGGTTCTTGGGCTTGTCGAGGGTGCCGATGCGCTCGTCGCCGAGGCCGGTGAGGCAGGCGCGGGGCGGGTTGCGGCGGGCGTAGAGCCACTCCTCGCGGGCGAGCCAGCCATTGTCCTTGCGGCGTTCGTCGGGGCCCCAGTCGCGCTGGGTGGCGGCCCAGCGCAGATGCGCCCGGTGGACGTCGGTGGGCGGGTGCCAGGCGCCGGTGTCGCGGCGGACCTGGGCGCGGATGAGGCCGTCGACGGTGAAGAGGCCCATCTGGGTGGCGGCGGTGACGGCGCCCCTGCGGCCGAACGCGGGGACGTGCTCGGTGAGTCCGTCAGGTCCGTGGGCGTCGCGGATCCCGTCGAGGGTGAGCTCGTCGACGCCCGCGCCCAGGGCGTCGCCGAGGGCCCCGCCGAGCAGACAGCCCCGTACGCGGGCCCGGAAGTCCTGCTGTTCGGCGCGGCCCCACACGGCCGCGGCTGTCGTGGCCACGACGTGCCCTCCCCCCGTAGACCGGTCTGCGCAGCACTGTAATCGACCGGGTACGTCCGTTCGGGGGACGGAACGTTATGTGATCCGACGCCCTTCAGGCCGCTTTTGACCGAAGAGCGCCGGACCTCCACCTCACTCCGTGGGCAGGACCGGCAGCAGCTCCGGGAGGTGGCCGTCGGAGGCCTCCGCCGTGCGGCGGCGCTCCTCCGGGACCTCGCCGTACAGGGTCGTCCGGGGCTTCGCCGGGCGGCCCGCCGCCTCCGCGATGGCCTCCAGGTCGCGGATCGAGCGGTACGAGCCGTAACTCGACCCGGCCATCCGGGAGATGGTCTCCTCCATCAGGGTGCCGCCCAGGTCGTTGGCGCCCGAGCGGAGCATCTCGGCGGCACCGTCCGTGCCCAGCTTCACCCAGCTGGTCTGGATGTTCGGGATGTGCGGGTGGAGGAGGAGGCGGGCCATCGCGATGACCGCGCGGTTGTCGCGGGCGGTCGGGCCGGGGCGTGCGATGCCCGCCAGGTAGACGGGCGCGTTGGTGTGGATGAAGGGGAGGGTCACGAACTCGGTGAAGCCCCCTGTCTCCTGCTGGATGCGGGAGAGGGTGCGGAAGTGGCCGAGCCAGTGCCGGGGCTGGTCCACGTGCCCGTACATCATCGTGGACGAGGACCGGATGCCCAGCTCGTGCGCCGTGGTGATCACCTCGATCCACGTCGCCGTCGGCAGCTTGCCCTTGGTGAGGACCCAGCGGACCTCGTCGTCGAGGATCTCGGCGGCCGTGCCGGGGATCGAGTCGAGCCCGGCCTCCTTCGCCGCCGTCAGCCACTCGCGGATCGAAAGACCCGTCCTGGTGGCGCCGTTGACGACCTCCATCGGCGAGAAGGCGTGCACGTGCATGCCGGGGACCCGCTCCTTCACCGCGCGCGCGATGTCGAAGTACGCGGTGCCGGGCAGGTCCGGGTGGATGCCGCCCTGCATGCAGACCTCGACGGCGCCGACGTCCCACGCCTGCTGGGCGCGGTCCGCGACCTGGTCGAGGGAGAGGGTGTACGCGTCGGCGTCCGTGCGCCGCTGGGCGAAGGCGCAGAAACGGCAGCCGGTGTAGCAGACGTTGGTGAAGTTGATGTTCCGTGTGACGACGTAGGTGACGTCGTCGCCGACCGCCGCCCTGCGGACGTCGTCCGCGATCCGGGTCAGCGCGTCGAGCGCGGTCCCGTCGGCGTGCAGCAGCGCGAGCGCCTGCGGGTCGGTGAGGCGGGTCGGGTCGTCGGCGGCGACGGCGAGGGCCTCGCGGACGTCGGTGTCGATGCGCTCGGGGACCATCCCGGGGGCGGCGGCCTCGCGCAGCGCCTCCCAGTCGCCGTACACCTCGTCGAAGTCGTCACGCCGGTCGTGGGTGCGGCCCGTGGTGTCGATGGTGCGGTGCAGATCGGTGCGTCCGACGGCGGTGAACGCCTCGTCGGGCTCCTGCCAGGGCAGGCCGCGCACCTCCGCGTCCGGGTTCGCGAGGCCGGTCCCGGGGTCGGCGAGGGCGCGGACGTGCGGGAGGAGCCGGGGGTCGAGCCAGGGTTCTCCCCGGGTGACGAACTCGGGGTAGACGCAGAGGCGTTCGCGCAGTTCGAAGCCGGCGACGGCGGAACGGGCGGCGAGCTCCTCGATCTCCGGCCAGGGCCGCTCGGGGTTGACGTGGTCGATGGTGAGCGGCGAGACCCCGCCCCAGTCGTCGATGCCGGCGGCGATGAGCCGCTCGTACGCGGAGTCGACGAGGTTCGGCGGGGCCTGGAGGCAGGCGGAGGGCCCCATGATGAGCCGGGCGACGGCGACGGTGGCGACGAGGTCGTCGAGCTCGGCGTCGGGCGTTCCGCGCATGGCCGTGTCGGGCTTGGCGCGGAAGTTCTGGATGATCAGCTCCTGGATCGAGTGGTACGCCCTCGCCACCCGCCGCAGCGCGAACAGGGACTCGGCCCGCTCCTCCAGGGTCTCCCCGATACCGAGGAGCAGCCCTGACGTGAACGGGACGGAGGAACGTCCCGCGTCCTCCAGGACCCTGAGGCGGACGGCCGGTTCCTTGTCGGGGGACCCGTAGTGGGGGCCGCCGGGCTCCGACCAGAGCCGGGTCGCGGTCGTCTCCAGCATCATGCCCATGGACGGGGCGACCGGCTTGAGGCGCTGGAAGTCGGTCCACGACAGCACGCCGGGGTTGAGGTGCGGGAGGAGGCCGGTCTCCTCCAGGATGCGGATCGCCATGGCCCGCACGTACGCGATGGTGTCGTCGTACCCGTGCGCGTCGAGCCACTCGCGGGCCTCGGGCCACCGGTCCTCCGGCTTGTCGCCCAGGGTGATGAGGGCTTCCTTGCAGCCCATGGCGGCCCCGCGCCGTGCGACGTCGAGCACCTCGTCCGGCGACATGAACATCCCGTGCCCGTCCCGGCGCAGCTTGCCGGGGACGGTGACGAAGGTGCAGTAGTGGCACTTGTCGCGGCAGAGCCGGGTGAGCGGTATGAACACGCTCTTCGAGTACGTGATGACCCCGGGCCGCCCGGCCGCGTCGAGCCCGGCGTCCCGCACCCGCCCGGCAGACGCGACCAGGTCCGTCAGGTCGTCCCCCCGCGCCCGCAACAGCACGGCGGCCTCACCGACATCGAGCGCCACCCCGTCCCTGGCCCGCTTGAGGGCGCGGCGCATGGCGTTCGCGGTGGGCCGTGCGTCCTGGTGATCCGTCATGGACCGAGCATACGAGTGTCTCCGGAAGGGACAGGAGGCGCTTTCAGACCTTGAGTACGGAGACGTTCGGCCCGCGGAGCCGTTCGAGGTCCTCCCTGTCGGAGGTCAGCACGACGACCGGCGGCTGGGCGGCACGGGCGGTCGCGGCCACGATGGCATCCAGCGCGTACTTGTGGCCGCCGCTGCTGTCGACGTCGGCCAGAAGACCGACGGCCGCCGCCGCGATCTCCTTGGTGACCGGCTCGACGGTCAGCCGGGAGAGGGCCCAGGAGACCCGCGCCCGGTGCGCACCCTTCGGGTCGGCCTCGACGATCGTGACCGCACTGACGACGACCCGCATGTCGTCCAGGCGCGCCGCCTCCAGGCGCGCCGTCATGGTGCGGTCACCGCGCAGGTACCGGGAGAGCCCTTCGGAGTCGAGTACGAGAGTGCCGCTCACGCGGCCTTCTCCGCAGCGTCGCCCGGCTGGGACGCGCGGCGCCGCGCCTCGCGCAGCTCCGCGCGGGCCGCCTCGATCTCCTCGGAGGTCAGCGGGCCGTGGATCTCCTCGTTCGCCGCCACCAGTTCGGCGAGATTGTCCCGCTCGATCTGACGCTGGACGGCATGCTCCACGTACGCGGAGAAGCCGCGGGAACCGACGCGGGCATTCACCGCCTCCGTGGTGCCGACGTGAAAGGACACGGACTTGGTGTGCGTGGGTCCCTCACCGGCGTCGTACATCGATTCACCCATGCCGGCGACTCTAACAGAACTTCCATGAGAGAGGGTGGAGCTCTACAGATACCGGGCGAACTCGTCCACAACTCCCAGCACCTCCCGCTCACCCCCCGGCGGCAGCTGGAGGACCACCTCCTCGCAGCCCAGTTCCTCGTAGCGGGCGAGCTTTCCCGGGTTCGGGCGGACCGCGTACGGGACGACCTGGAGGGCCTTCGAGTCGCGGCCGGCCCCCTCCCACACCTCCCGCAGGACCGGGAGCGACTCCGCGAGGCCCCGGCCGCCGATCGGCATCCAGCCGTCGGTCCCCGCGGCGATCCGCGCGAAGAGCTTCGGGCCCGCCGCGCCGCCCAGGAGGACGCGGGGCGCGCCGCCGGCGGGCTTGGGCCAGGCCTCCGACGCGCGTACCAAGTCGCCGAACGCGCCCGTGTACGCCGTCGGTTCCGGTGCCCACAGGGCCCGCATCAGGTTCAGCCGGTCGTGGGTGAGCTCCCGGCGGGCGGACCAGTCGACGCCGTGGTCGGCGGCCTCCTCGCGGTTCCAGCCGTAGCCGACGCCGAGGGTGAAACGGCCGCCGGAGAGGTGGTCGAGGGTGGCGATCTGCTTGGCGAGGGCGATCGGGTCGTGCTGGGCGAGCAGGGTGATGCCGGTGCCGAGCCCGAGCCGTTCGGTGACGGCGGCGGCCTGCCCGAGCGCCACGAAGGGGTCCAGGGTGCGCCCGTACTCCCGGGGCAGCTCGCCGCCCGCCGGGTAGGGCGTGGTCCGCTCGACGGGGATGTGGGTGTGTTCGGGGAGGTAGAGCCCGGCGAAGCCCCGCTGCTCGAGCTCGCGCGCGAGCCGCACGGGGGTGATGGTCTCGTCGGTCAGGAAGATCGTGGTCGAGATCCGCATAGCGGCACGGTAGGGGGTGCGGTGCGGATTTCCGAGGGGTACGGCGGCGGCGCCGCGCGGTTCCCGGGGCGGGCCCCCGGAAATCCGCCTGCGCCGCCCCGCCCCCGCGCCTACCGTGGCCCGGTGCTGAAACGAATCGAGACGTACTACGACGCCGTACCCCGGTCCTCCGCCCGTGCGGAGGAGTTCGGGCCGCTGACCCTCTTCGTACGAGAGGGGGAGGGGTGGCCCTACTACGCGCGGCCGGCCCTGGGGGCCGCCGGTGAGATCCCGGTCGAGGCCGTGGAGGAGGTCCGGGCCCGGCAGCGGGAGCTGGGTGTGCCCGAGGCCTTCGAGTGGGTCGCGGAGACGACCCCGGGGCTGCGGGCCGCCGTGGAGGCGAGCGGGCTCACCGTCCACGAGCACCCGCTGATGGTCCTGGAGGGGGACGGGGCCGCCGTACCGGAGCCGGAGGGCGTCACCGTACGGATGGTCGGCGCGGACGACTCCGCCCTGGAGAGCGCCACCGCCGCCCCGCACGCCGCGTTCGGCGTCGCCCCCGAACCGGGCACCGCGGCACGCGTCGGCGCCAGGATCGAGGCGGGGTGGACCCGGCTCGCGGCGGCCCTCGACGGTACGGGGCAGGCCCTCGCCGCCGGCCAGCACCAGCCGGTCGGGCCGGTCTCCGAGGTCGTCGGCGTCGGCACCGTCCCGGCGGCGAGGCGCCGGGGCCTGGGCCTCGCGGTGACGGCGGCCCTGGTCGCCGACGCCCGCGCGCACGGGGCGGAGCTCGTGTTCCTGTCGGCGACGGACGCGGACGTGGCCCGGCTGTACGGCCGACTCGGCTTCCGTACGGTCGCGACGGCCCTCATCGCGGAGGCGTAGGGCCCCGGGCGAGCGGCGACGGGGTCGGTCGGGCGCTGAGCCGGTACGCCCGGGGAAGCGGGAAAAAGACGAAGGTGGCGGGACCCCCCACGGGCCCGCCACCTTCGCGTTTCTCGGATGACTCAGGATTCGGCGCACTGACAGGTCAGTCGGCGACCACCAGCGACGGCGTCTCCTTCGTGAGGACCTCACCGCGGAAGAAGGCGGGGCTCCTGCGCTGCATGACCAGCATGATCACCACGCCGAGGAGCAGCAGCCCGACGCCGATCACGAAGACCGAGCCCATCCCGAGGACCGAGGAGCCGGAGCCGTAGGCCGGGTCCCACATGTCGTAGAGCGTCTTGCCGAAGACGGCGGTCAGCATGAGGCCGCCGATGCCGGGGAGGACGCCCTTGACCATCAGGTTGCGGAAGGACCCGGTCAGCTCCTTGCGGAAGAACCAGACGCAGGCGAAGGCCGTGATCGAGTAGTAGAAGCAGATCATCAGGCCGAGCGCGTAGATGGTGTCGACGAGGACGTTCTCGCTGACCAGGCTCATCACCGCGTAGAACACTCCGGTGGCTACGCCCGCCCACACGGTGGCCCGGCCCGGCGTCTTGAAGCGCGGGTTCATCCGGGCGAAGGACGCCGGCAGCGCCTCGTACGTGCTCATGGCGAGCGCGGTGCGGGCGACCGGGATGAACGTGGTCTGGAGGCTGGCGGCGGCCGAGGCGAGGACGGCGACGAAGAGCAGGATGCCGAGGCCGGGGCCCATGACCGGGCCGGCGAGGACCGCGAAGACGTTGTCGGAGGTCTCCGGGTTGCCGAGGCCGGTGCCCTCTTCGCCGATGCCCGCGTACATCTGCACGGCGATGGCGACCAGCAGGTAGGAGGCGACGATGACGACCATGGCGAGGAAGGCGGAGCGGCCGGGGGTGCGGGCGCTGCCGGTGCTCTCCTCGTTGATGGACAGGCAGGCGTCCCAGCCCCAGTAGATGAAGATCGACAGGGAGAGACCCGCGGTGAAGGCGGAGAAGGACTCGACGCCGAAGGGGTTCAGCCAGGTCAGGGAGAAGTCGAGCGATCCGGCGGCGGTGTCGGCCTTGCCGATCGCCAGGAAGGCGAAGATCACGATGACGGTGAGCTGCAGGCCGACGAGGGCGTACTGAACCCACTTGGTGGCGGTGATGCCGCGGTAGCTGATCGCCGTCGCGATGCCGATGAAGGCCAGCGTGGTGAGGATGTGGACGGCTTTGTTGTCGTCCAGGGCGGCGATGCTCCCGCTGCCGGTGACCTCGCCCGCCGTGAGCCAGAAGAAGGAGGTGGCGACGCCGGCGAGGTTGGAGAGGACGACGATGGTGGCGACCAGCAGGCCCCAGCCGCACATCCAGCCGATCTTCGGACCGAAGGCCTTCACGGACCAGGTGAAGGAGGTGCCGCAGTCGGGGAGGGCCCGGTTCAGCTCGCGGTAGGCGAACGCGACGAGCAGCATCGGCAGGAAGCCCGCGAGGAAGACCGCGGGCATCTGGAGCCCGACCTCGCCGACCGTGGGGCCGAGCGTGGAGGTCAGACAGTAGACGGGGGCGACCGTCGAGATGCCGATGACGGCGCCGCCCATCAGCCCGACGGAGTTGCCGCCGAGGCCCTTCTCGCGCACACCGTCGGTGCCGCCCGGGGCGTTGACGCCCCTTACCTTGTCTCCGGCCTGGGGCCGTGCTTCCACCTGAGTCATGAACAGGACGTTAAATGCTGCGGTTTCCACATCCGGAGGTCTTGACTCCGCAAGACTCGCCGATCTTCTGCCTTGCTTTACGAGGCGCAACAGGGACAGCCGCCAATGATTGAAAGATCGACGACCGCGAGGGGCCGACCAACTGGTAGGTCGGTCGGCCCGTGTCCGGTATGCGGGAACCGCAGCCAAGCCCGAAATGTCCGTTTTCAAATTTTCCGAAGGAATTTTTCAGCCACAGGTCCGGCCCTGCGTCACCCCGGCCAGACAACGGCCTGCAGCTCGCTGTACGCGTGCAGCGCGTACGAGCCCACGTCCCGTCCGACCCCGCTCCTCTTGAATCCGCCGAACGGCGCCTCCATGTTCCGTCCGATCGTGTTCACCCCCACCCCGCCGGCCCGCAGCCGGGCCGCGATCCGGAAGGCGCGGGCCACATCGCCCGACCACACGTAGTCGATGAGCCCGTAGTCGCTGTCGTTGGCGAGCGCGATCCCCTCCTCCTCGTCGTCGAAGGGGACGACCACGACGACCGGACCGAAGATCTCCTCCCGCACCACCCGCATCTCGTTCGTGCAGTCGGCGAGCAGCGCCGGAGCCACGTAGAAACCCCTGGCGAAGCCGGGGCGCTCGCCGCCCGCCACCACCCGCGCCCCCTCCTTCCGCCCGAGCTCGACGTACGACTCCACCCGGTCGCGGTGGGCCGCCGAGATCACCGGACCGACGACCGTGCCCCGCTCCGCCGGGTCCCCCACCTTCATGAAGGCCAGATATCCGGTGAGCTTCTCGACCAGACGCTCGTAGATCCCGCGCTGGGCGAGCACCCGGGTCGGGGCCGTACAGATCTGGCCGCTGTAGAAGGCGAACGTCGTCCCGATCCCCATGACCGCCGACTCCAGGTCCGCGTCGTCGAGGACGAGCGCCGCGCCCTTGCCGCCCAGCTCCATCAGCTGCCGCTTGAGCTGCCGGCCGCAGACCTCGCCGATCGCCTGCCCGACCGCGGTGGAGCCGGTGAACGACACCATGTCGACGTCCGGGGAGTCCACGGCCGCCTCGCCCGCGTCCGCACCGGACCCGGTGACCACGTTCACGACACCCGCCGGGACCCCGGCCTCCTCGAGGGCCCGGGTCATCGCGTACACGGAGAGCGGGTCCTGCGGGGCGGGCTTCACGAGGACCGTGTTGCCCATCGCGAGCGCCGGGGCGATCTTGCCCGCCGGGTTGGCCCAGGGGTTGTTGTACGAGGTGATGCAGGTGACCACGCCGACCGGGCGCCGCACCGCGACCGCGCCGAACACCCCGGCCCTCCCCATCGGACCCGCCTCGTTGATCTGCGGGGGCAGCGCCTGCTCGACCGGTTCCATCGCGCCCCGCGCGTACCGCCGGAAGCGGGCCGCGCCGACGGCGACCTGCATCCCGCGCGCGGTGGCGGTCGTCGCGCCCGTCTCGGCGCGGGCGAGGAGCGTGTGCGCCCCGGCGTCCCTGGCGATGAGGTCGGCGGCCCGGTCGAGGATCGCCGCCCGCTCCTCCGGCCTCGTACGGGACCAGGGGCCGAAGGCCTCCCGGGCCGCGGCGGCGGCCTCGTACACCTGCCGTCTGCTCGCCTCCGGCGCGAGGCCGACGACCTCCTCGGTGGCCGGGTTCACCACCTCGTAGTGGCCGCCGTCGGGCTCGACCCACTCGCCGCCGATGAAAAGCCGCTCGGTCCTCATCGCGTGCTCACCGTCCTCGTGTCACGGCCCGAGCGCAGCACGCGCCCGGGGACCGCGCCGGTCACCCGGTCGTCCCGCACGGTCTCGACCCCGTTGACCCGCACCGACACGATCCCGACCGCGCGCGAGTCGAGCCGGGGACTGGCGCCCGGCAGGTCGTGCACGAGGGTCGCGGGGCCCGCGTCGATCCGCTCCGGGTCGAAGAGGACCAGGTCGGCGTGGAAGCCCTCGGCGATCCGGCCGCGCTCGCGGAGCCCGAAGAGCCGGGCCGGGTCGTCGGTCAGCATCTTCACGGCCCGCTCCAGGGGCACCAGCTTCCGGCCGCGCAGGCAGTCGCCGAGGAAGCGGGTCGTGTACGGGGCTCCGCACATCCGGTCCAGGTGGGCGCCCGCGTCGGAACCGCCGAGCAGGACGTCCTCGTGCTCCCAGGTCTCCCGGCGCAGCGCCCAGGACGCCGCGTCGTTGTCGCTGGGCATCGGCCACAGGACGGTCCTCAGGTCGTCGACGGCGCAGATCTCGACGAGGCACTGGAAGGGGTCCTGGCCGCGCTCGGCGGCGATGTCGCCGACGACGCGCCCGGTGAGCCCCTCGTTCTCCTTCGCGTACGTGTCCCCGATGACGTACCGCCCGAAGTGGGCGAGCCGCCGGAACACCCCGGCCTCCCGGGAGTCGGCGCGCCGCAGCATCCCGGCCCGCACCTCCGGGTCGCGGAGCTTCGCGATCCGCTCGGGGACGGGGAGGGCGAGGATCTCGCCCCACCCCGGGATGAGGTTGAGGGCGCAGAACGTGCCGAGCGACATGTTCATGGGGGTGAGGATCGGCATGGTGAGGGCGACGATCCGGCCGCCGGCCGCGCGGGCCCGCGCGGAGGCGGTGAGCTGGCGCGGGACGCGTTCGGGGACGGCGGCGTCGATGGTGAGGACGTTCCAGTTGAGCGGGCGCCCCGCGGCGGCGGTCATCCCGACGAACAGCTCGATCTCCTCGTCGGAGAACTGGTCGAGGCAGCCGGCCAGGATCGCCTCGATCTGGGTGCCCTCGTGCTCGCCGACGGCCGCGGAGAGGGCGAGGAGCTCGGCGGGCGTCGCGTGCCGGGAGGCGACGGGGGCGCCGTCGCCGTCGGAGTGCGTGGACGACTGGGTGGTGGAGAGCCCCCAGGCCCCGGCCGCCATGGCCTCCTTGAGCAGCGCGACCATCTGCTCCAGTTGCCCGGGCGTGGGCTGCCCGCCGACGGCGTCGGCGCCCATCACGTACCGGCGCAGGGCGCAATGCCCCACCATGAAACCGGCGTTGACGGCGATCCGCCCCTCCAGGGCGTCGAGGTACTCGCCGAAGGACGACCAGCTCCAGTCGACGCCCTCCTCCAGTGCCTTCAGGGCCATGCCCTCCACCTTGGACATCATGCGGCGCGTGTAGTCGGCGTCCTCGGGCCGCTCCGGGTGGAGCGGCGCGAGCGTGAAACCGCAGTTGCCGCCGGCGACGGTGGTGACGCCGTGGTTCATGGAGGGGGTGGCGTACGGGTCCCAGAACAGCTGGGCGTCGTAGTGGGTGTGCGGATCGACGAAGCCGGGCGCGAGGACGAGCCCGGTGGCGTCCCCGGTACTCCGTGCCTCCTCCCGCACGGCACCGGGCTCGGCGACGAACGCGATCCGGCCGTCGCGTATGCCGACGTCGGCGACGAAGGCGGGCTCGCCGGTGCCGTCCACGACGGTGGCGCGCGTGATGAGGTGGTCGAGCATGACGGTCCCTTTCTGCGCGGGTCTCTTTGGGGGGTGCGGGTCTGTGTGGTGACGCGGGTGTGCCCCGGACCGGGGCCGCCGCGGAACGGCCTCCGGCCGGGGCCGGTACGGGGCGGCGGTCCGGGAAGACACCACCCCGCGCTCATGGCGGCGGCCGGGGGCCGTGGCGAGCGGCGCCCGTTGTGGCCGGTCGCCCCGCGTGGACGGCGCCCACCCCGCCCGTTGCCCAGCCCCGTTGTGGCCGGCCGCCCCGCTGGGACGTCGCCCACCCCCGTTGTGGGCATTCGTTCCGCTGGGGCGGAACGGGTGGGCACAACGGACGGCGCCCCCTGCCGGGCCTAGGCTTCCGCGCCTGAACCCGCACCCCGTTGTGCGGTGCGGGTCCAGGCACAAGGGGCGGAGGCGCCCGCCGAAGGGCGCCGTCCCGTGTGCCCACCCGTCCCGCCCAGCGGGACGATTGCCCACACGGGGGTGGACGGTGGCCCGGGCGGCCGCCCACACGGGGGTGGGCAGGGTGTACGCCCCAACGGGCCAATCGCCCACACGGCAGCGGGCGTCCGCGCGGGCGGCTGCCCACACGGGCAGCGGGCCGTGGCACGGGCGGCCGACGCGAGCGGCGCGCCCGTCAGGACCCGGCGCCCCGCCGGAAGCGGGTCGTCCGGTGGATCGGGTCCGTGTCGATCTTCGGGATCACGTGCTCCCCGATCAGCCGGATCGAGTTCATCGTGTCCTCGTACGAGATCCCGATCGGCAGCCCGAAGGACAGCTGGTCCGCCCCCGCCTGCTCCCACCGCTTGCACTGCGCGAGCACCTCCGAGGGGTCGCCGCAGATCATCAGCTCCTCCTGGATGAGGAGTTCGATGATCTCGGCCGAGTACTCGGGCAGCAGCTCGGGCCACTCGGGGATCCCCTCGGGCCGGGGGAACGTGTCGTGGTAGCGGAAGAGCAGCGACTGCAGATAGTTGAGGCCGCCGCCGACCGCGATCTCGACCGCCTTGTCGTGCGTCTCGGCGCAGATCGCCGTCGACGTCACCATGACGTTGTCGTTGACGAAGTCGCCGATCGCCCTGGCCTCCTTGATCGCGGTCTTGTAGGACTCGACGACCCACTCCATGTCGGAGACCTTCTGCACGCTGAAGCCGAGGACGCCGAGCCCCTTCCTGCCGGCCATGGCGTACGAGGAGGGGGACCCGGCCGCGTACCACATGGCGGGGTGGGACTTCCCGTACGGCTTGGGGAGGACCTTGCGGGGCGGCAGCGACCAGTGCTTGCCCTGGAAGCCGACGTACTCGTCCTGGAGCCACATCTTGGGGAACTCGGCGATCGTCTCCTCCCACAGCTCCTTGGTGTGGTTCATGTCGGTGATGCCCGGCATGAACCCGAGGATCTCGTGGGAGCCCGCGCCCCGGCCCGAGCCGAACTCGAAGCGTCCGCCGGAGAGGTGGTCGAGCATGGCGACCTTCTCGGCGACCTTCACGGGGTGGTTGACGGGCGCGAGGGGGTTGAAGATGCCGGAGCCGAGGTGGATCCGGTCGGTGGCGTGGGCGAGATAGCCCAGGTAGACGTCGCTGGCGGAGAGGTGCGAGTACTCCTCCAGGAAGTGGTGCTCCGAGGCCCAGGCGTACTTGAAGCCGGACCTGTCCGCCTGGATGACGTACTCGGTCTCCTCCATGAGCGCCTTGTGCTCGGCTTCGGGATCGGTCTCGGCGCGCTTGCCGACGTATCCCTGTACGAAGATCCCGAATTCCAAGGGGGTTCACCGTCCTCGTCGTCACCAGCATTTCTGACTGACCGTCAGATTCTCGATGTGCCCGACTGTCGCACCGCGGGGTGGGCTCGTCAATAGCTGACGGACCGTCAGAAGAGACTGACTCCCGCCAGCCAGCCGCCGTCGATCACGAACGGCTGGCCCGTGATGTACGCCGAGTCGTCCCCGGTCAGGAAGAGCGCGAGGGCCGCCACCTCGTCCGGGCGCCCGATCCGCCCGAGCGGCACGAGCTTCCGGTACAGCTCGGCCGTCGCCGCCGGGTCCACCCCCTCCGGGTTGCTCATGGGGGTGTCGATCGCCCCCGGACAGACCGCGTTCACCCGGATCCCCCGCGCGGCCAGCTCCAGGGCGGCGACCCGGGTGAGCCCGAGGACGGCGTGCTTGGAGGCCGCGTAGGCGCCGACCCCGGCCATCCCGGTGAGCCCCGTGTACGAGGCGGTGTTGACGATCGTCCCGCCGCCGGCCGCCGCGATCTCGGGCGCGACCGCCCGGATGCCCAGGAAGCAGCCGGTCTGGTTGACGGAGACGATCGCCCGGAACTCCTCAAGGGGGGTGGAGAGCAGCTCGTTGAAGCGGAGGATGCCGGCGTTGTTGACGAGCCCGTCGACCTTCCCGAACCGCTCCTTGGCCGTCGTCACGGCCGCCGCCCACTCCTCCTCGCTGGTCACGTCGAGGTGGACGTACAAGGCCCCCAGCTCCTTGGCCAGCGCCTCGCCGGGGCCGTCGAGGACGTCCCCGAGGACCACCTTCGCCCCCTCGGCGGCGAACAGCCGCGCCTCCTGCTCGCCCTGCCCGCGCGCCGCGCCGGTGACGAGGACGACCCGCCCCTCCAGCTTGCCCATGACTGCCACGCTCCTCAGTTCAGACGGGGGGCGACCTCCGTGCCGAAGGCCGCCATCTGGTCGACGAGTTCGGTACGGCTCCGGGAACGGAACCGCACCTGGATCTGGTGCACGCCCATCTCCCCGTACGCGCGCAGGGAGGCGGCGATCTCCTCCGGGCGGCCGCTCAGGGTGCGCCGGCCGGTCTGCCAGGCGGGCGTGCCGACGTACAGCGGTTCGACGATTGCGCCCACGGTGATCGGCTCCTCGATGCCGGCCTCCGCGCGGAGCCGCAGCAGCCGCTGGATCTGCTCGGCGAGCCGGTCGCGCGGATCGCCCTGCGGCAGCCAGCCGTCCCCCTTGAGCGCGGCCCGGCGCACGGCGGCCGGGGACGAGCCGCCCACCCAGAGCGGGACCCGCTCCTGCGCGGGCCGCGGCAGCTGGCCGAGGTCCTTGAACGCGAACCGCTCCCCCAGGTGCTCGGGGAACTCCTCCGGCCCGAGCGCCGCCCGCAGCGCGTCCACGGTCTCGTCGAGCACCGCGCCCCGGCGCGCGAAGTCCACCCCGAGCGCCTCGAACTCCTCCTGGACGTGCCCGGCCCCGACCCCGAGGACGAGCCGGCCGCCGGAGAGGTGGTCGAGCGTCGCGTACGCCTTGGCGGTGACCAGCGGATGACGCAGCCCGACGACGGCGACGTGCGAGAGGAGCCGGACCCGCTCGGTGGCGGCGGCGAGGAAGGAGAGGGTGGCGACCGGGTCGTACCAGACGGTGCTCATGGCCGCGGCGAGCCGGCGCGGGATGGCGACGTGGTCGCAGCTCGCGAGGTAGTCGAAACCGTGCGCGTCGGCGGCCCGTGCGACGGCGAGCAGATCCGCCGGCCCGGCCGCCGCCTCCCAGGCCTCCGCGTAGAGGGCGGACTGCGACTGGACGGGAAGCTGCATCCCGTAGACCACCATGGGAAACCCCCTTGCGCCCCGGACCGACCGGGACCAGACCTGACGGACCGTCATTTACGCGAGCGGGCCCATGCTCGTACCTGACGGCTCATCAGACAAGGGGTGGGGGCTTGTCGGGGTTGTTCGGCTGCGGGCGTACGGGGTCGGGTGGGCGGGGCCGGACGCGCGTCCGCTCGGGCAGCGGGGTGGCTGCCCGAGCGGGGAATCGCGTGCGTACGCCGGTATGCGGTACGCCCGTACGTCAGGTGCTGTCCGGCGCGTCGACAGCCCTGGCATGGCGCACCACGGCCGAGCCTGCCAGGCAGACGATGACCACGGCGCTCAGCAGCGCCAACGCCTTCGCCCAGGCGAAGGTGGTGCCGAGACTGCCGCCCAGCAGGTCGACGGTACGGGCGCTCGCGACTCCGTGGAGCGCGATGACGACGACGGCAAGACCCGCGGCGGCGGCCCAGACGATCAGCGTGTCCCGGGCGGCGAGCCATGCGGCGCACACCAGGCAGAGCACGGTGACGACCACGGACATCGTCTCCGCGTCACCGCCCGAGCGCAGGCCCGAGAGGTCCGTCGGCAGATGGAGGAGGCCGCAGGTGAACAGGGCGAGCGCCGCGGGCCAGCGCAGTGCCGAGCGCAGCGCGGGAGAGGCGCTGTGGCTGCCGGGCCCGGTGGCGAGGGCGCCGTCCAGGGCCGACTTCCGCTGCTTGGCCCCCCGGGAACGCTTCGGGACGGTGACGACGGGGGTGGTTCCGTCGGCCCGTGCGTCGTCCTGGCCGGGTTCGCCCTTGGCCGCGGTGGCGTCCCCGCCGGGGGTGGGCTGCCAGTCGCTGCTGTCGGCGCCGAGGATGCCCACGAGCTGGACCACGTCCTCGATCGGCCGGCCCACCGCCGCGGCGCGCAGCGTGGTCTCGGCCTGGTGGAGGTCGTAACCGGACGCGTTCAGGAGCGCGAGCAGTTGGCGCACCTCCCCGAGGGGGCGCGTGACGGCGGCGGCGCGGAGCGCCACATCGGCGGGGCTGGAGAGTTCGCCGGTCTGCTGGAGGCGGGCCACGAGCGCGGCGACCTCCTCGACGGGACGCTCGGTCGCGGCGGTCCGCAGGAGCGTGTGGACCGCCTCGTCACCGGAAGCGTCCTGGGCGGGGTCCGCGTCCTGGGCCTGGTCAGGGCCCTGGGCCGAGGCCGGGTCCGGGGCCGGTACCTCAGAGGGATCGCTCTGGACCTCCGGGACGGCCTGCGGCTCGGGATCGCTCACCGCCTCCGGAACGGCCTTCGGCTCCGGGTCGGTCACCGCCTCCGGAACGGCCTTCGGCTCCGGGTCGCTCACCGCCTCCGGATCGCTCGGCATCTCCGGGCCGGCCACGGCCTTCTCCCCCCGTGCGGTGTCGACGTCCTGCGCCGGGCCCGCCGGGAGCCCCGTCACGATCGGGGCGGTCGGTACGGCGGGGGCCATGGGCGGCCGCTCGGGGAAGGGGGGCGCGTCGAGTGTCGGGGGGAAGGGGGGAGGCGGGGGCGGGGGCGCGGACGAGGGTGACGGGTACGGGGACGGGGAGGGGTACGCGGACGGAGAGACAGCCGACTGGTGGCCCGGACCCGGAGCGGGCTCTGTGGTCGGTTCTATGTCTTTGTCCGCGGGATAGATGTGCGGGAGGTCGGGGGTCATGTCAGCTCCGTTCGTGAACATCCCTGGGGCGTCCACCATGGCTGTCTTGTGATGTGCAAGAAACGCACACTTGACTACTATTAGTGCGCATTTCACGACATGAGGCCATCACAGGGCAGCCTTATTCGACCAACGGGGTGACCGACGGTCTGGACCACGACACGCGGGCGCGGGCAGGGCCGATCCCCGGGGCCGGACGGACCCGGGGATCGCGGTGCCGCCCGGGACCTTCAGGGCCGCCAGAGACCCTCCGGCGTCAGGCCGAGCAGCTCGATGGCGTTCCCGCGGACGATCCGTTCCACGACGTCGGGGGCGAGGTGCCCCATCTGCGCCTCGCCCACCTCGCGCGACTCGGGCCAGGTGGAGTCCGAGTGCGGGTAGTCGGTCTCGTACAGGACGTTCCCCGCCCCGATCGCGTCAAGGTTGCGGAGCCCGAAGGCGTCGTCGAAGAAGCAGCCGAAGACGTGCCCGGCGAAGAGCTCGGAGGGCGGGCGCAGCACCTTCTCGGCGACTCCGCCCCAGCCCCGGTTCTCCTCCCAGACGACGTCGGCGCGCTCCAGGATGTACGGGATCCAGCCGATCTGCCCCTCCGCGTACATGATCCTCAGGTTCGGGAAGCGCTCGAACTTGCCGCTCATCAGCCAGTCGACCATCGAGAAGCAGCAGTTCGCGAACGTGATGGTCGAGCCCACGGCCGGCGGGGCGTCGGCGGAGGTGGACGGCATCCGGCTGGAGGAGCCGATGTGCATGGCGATGACCGTGCCGGTCTCGTCGCAGGCACGGAAGAAGGGGTCCCAGTGGTCCGTGTGGACGGAGGGGAGCCCGAGGTGCGGCGGGATCTCGGAGAAGGCGACGGCCCGGACCCCGCGCGCGGCGTTGCGGCGCACCTCGGCGGCGGCGAGCTCCGGGTCCCAGAGCGGGATGAGCGTGAGCGGGATGAGCCGCCCGTGGGCCTCGGGGCCGCACCACTCCTCGACCATCCAGTCGTTGTACGCGCGGACGCAGAGCAGCCCGAGCTCGCGGTCGCCCGCCTCGGTGAAGGTCTGCCCGCAGAAGCGGGGGAAGGTGGGGAAGCAGAGCGCGGACTGGACGTGGTTGACGTCCATGTCGGCGAGCCGTTCGGGCACGGAGTGGGAGCCGGGGCGCATCTGCTCGTACGTGATGACCTCGAGCCGTATCTCGTCGCGGTCGTAGCCGACGGCGGTGTCGAGCCGGGTGAGGGGCCGGTGCAGGTCCTCGTAGACCCACCAGTCGCCGATGGGTCCTTCGTCGCCCTTCGCACCCATGACCGGGGCGAACTTGCCGCCGAGGAAGGTCATTTCCTTGAGGGGCGCGCGGACGACACGGGGTCCGGTGCCGTGGAAACGGGACGGGAGCCGGTCCCGCCAGACGTGCGGGGGCTCCACGGTGTGGTCGTCCACCGAGATGATCTTCGGGAAGGTCTCCATGGCCTTCACGGTAGCGCTGATCTGACGGCCCGTCAGCTATCGTGCCGTACTACGGTCGCGCAACGGCCGTACTACGGGCCCACAACGGCTGACCCGATGCTGACGGAGTCCCTCCGGACAAGGCAGACTGTCCTGGGCGAAACCAGCGGTACGGGCAGGGGGAGCTATGGACCGTGAGGACGGAGCGCGAGTTCCGGTACAGCGGGCTCCGAGGACGCGCGCGGGCGCGGGTGCCGAGTCCGGCGCGGGCGCGGGCAGAGGTCCCGCAGCGACAGCGGACACCGCCGTGGGCACGGCGACCACCGCCTCCGCGAACGCGGACACCACCATGCACGCGGCCACCGGCACGGACACCGCCGCCACCGGAAGCCCCGCCGATCCCGCTCCCACCCCCGCCCTGCGCTTCGCCGTGCTCGGGCCCGTGCGGGCCTGGCGGGACGGGGAGCCCGTGCCCACCGGGTCGCCCCAGCAGCGTGCCCTGCTCGCCGCCCTGCTCCTGCGCGGCGGGCGTACCGCCACCGCGTCCGAGCTGATCGACGCGCTCTGGGGCGAGGAGTCGCCCTCGCAGGCCCTCGCGGCCGTACGGACCTACGCCTCCCGGCTCCGCAAGGCCCTCGACCCTAAGGTCCTCGTCAGCGAGTCCGGCGGCTACGCCCTGCGCACCAAGGCGCTCGACCTCCTGACCGCGCAGGAACTCGCCGCCGAGGCCGAGAAGCTGCGGGTCGCCGGGGACCGCGCGGGCGCCCGCGACCGGCTCGCCGAGGCCCTCGACCTGTGGGACGGCGAGGTGCTGGCCTCCGTACCCGGCCCGTACGCGGAGACGCAGCGGACCCGCCTGGAGGAATGGCGGCTCACCCTCCTCGAGACCCGCCTGGACATCGACCTGGAGATCGGGGCACACGCCGAGGCCGTCTCCGAGCTGACCGCGCTGACAGCCGCGCACCCGCTGCGCGAGCGGCTCCGCGAGCTGCTGATGCTGGCGCTGTACCGCAGCGGCCGGCAGGCGGAGGCGCTCGCCGTGTACGCCGACACCCGCAGGCTCCTCGCCGACGAACTCGGCGTCGACCCCACGCCCGAACTCTCCCGGCTCCAGCAGCGCATCCTGCGGGCCGACGCCGAACTCGCCCGCCCGGTCGAGGAGGCCGCCCCGGCCGCCACGCCCGTCGCCCGCCCCGCCCAGCTCCCGGCGACCGTCCCGGACTTCACGGGCCGTGCCGCGTTCGTACGGGAGCTCGGCGCCCGGCTCGCCACCGCCGAGGGCCACGTCATGGCGGTGTCGGCGCTCGCGGGCATCGGCGGCGTCGGCAAGACGACGCTGGCCGTGCACGTGGCCCACGAGGCGAGGCCGCACTTCCCGGACGGCCAGCTGTACGTGGACCTCCAGGGAGCCGGGAACCGCGCCGCCGCCCCGGAGACCGTCCTCGGCTCCTTCCTCCGCGCGCTCGGCACGCCGGACTCGGCGATCCCGGACTCGCTCGACGACCGGGCGGCGCTCTACCGCTCGACGCTCGACGGGCGCCGGGTCCTGGTCCTCCTCGACAACGCCCGGGACGCGGCCCAGATCCGGCCCCTGCTGCCCGGCACGGCGGGGTGCGCGGCCCTGGTCACGAGCCGCATCCGGATGGTGGACCTGGCGGGGGCGCACCTGGTCGACCTGGACGTGATGTCCCCGGAGGAGGCGCTGCAGCTCTTCACGAGGATCGTCGGGGAGGAGCGGGTCCAGGCGGAACGGGAAGCGGCCCTGGACGTGGTCGCCGCGTGCGGGTTCCTGCCCCTGGCGATCCGCATCGCGGCGTCCCGGCTCGCGGCCCGCCGGACGTGGACCGTGTCGGTCCTCGCGGCGAAGCTGGCGGACGAGCGGCGGCGCCTTGACGAGCTGCAGGCGGGTGACCTCGCGGTCAAGGCGACCTTCGAACTCGGCTACGGCCAGCTGGAACCGGCCCAGGCCCGCGCCTTCCGCCTCCTCGGGCTCGCCGACGGACCGGACATCTCGCTGGCGGCGGCGGCCGCCGTCCTCGACCTTCCGCTCCGGGACACGGAGGACCTCCTGGAGGCCCTGGTCGACACGTCCCTCGTCGAATCGGCGGCGCCGGGCCGCTACCGGTACCACGACCTGGTCCGCCTCTACGCGCGTGCGTGCGCGGACCGCGACGAGCAGCCCCCGTCGGAGAAGGAGGCGGCCCTGTCGCGCCTCCTCGACTTCTACCTGTCGACGGCGGCGCGGGTGTACGCGATCGAACGCCCCGGCGACCGCCTGGTCGACCACCTGGAAGCGACGGCCTACGAGGGCCTGACCTTCACGGACCGCCACGAGGCCCAGGACTGGCTCTACGCGGAGGCGAACTGCCTCCTGGCCACGGTCCGCCAGTCGGCCTCGTCCCCGACGACGCTGCGCCGAGCGGTGGACCTGCTGTGGGCGTCGCTTGACCTCGGAGAATCGGGCGCGAACTCCAGGGAGTTCGAGGCGACGGGCGTCGTCGTACGCGAAGCCGCCCGCACCCACGCGGACGCCAGGGCCGAGGGCCGCGCGCTCATGGTCCTCGCGGGTGTCCACCACACGGCGGGCCGCTTCGAGGAGGCGGACCGCGACGCCGAACTCGCCCTGCCCCACGCGGACCGGGCCGACGATCCGGTGCCGGCCTGCTGGTCCGCCAACGCCCGGGGCATCATCGCGCTGTACCAGAACCGTTTCGCGGAGGGCGAGCAGTACCTCACCGAGGCGATCGAACGCTTCCGTGGCATCGGGGACGAGCCGGGGGAAGCGAGCGCCCTCTGCAATCTGTCGCGCATCCACCTGGCCACCGGCCGTACGTCGAGCGCCATCGCCCTCGCCCGGCAGGGCACGGAGATCTACGACTCGATGGGACACGCGCTCCGGGGTGCCAACGGGCGGTACGCCCTCGGTCTCGCCCTCACCCAGGACAACCAGCTCACCGCGGCCGGCGAACAGCTCCGCGAGGCGCTGGCGGTCTTCGCCGACAGCAGGCAGCGACTGTGGGAGGGCATGACCCTCTTCCGGCTGTCCGAAGTGGACCTCGCCGCCCGTCGGCACGCCCAGGCCGCGTCGAACGCCGAGATGGCCCTCACGGTGCTGCGCGGCATCGGAGGAGAGTGGCGGCGGGGCAACGTCCTCACCGTCCTGGGCCGGGCGCTCTTCGGCATCGGTCAGAGCGGCCGGGCCCTGGTCTGCTGGCAGGAGGCGCTCGGCATCTTCGACGACCTCGGGGCTCCGGAGGCCACCGAGGTCCGTGCGCTGCTGGCCCCCGCGAAGGCCGCTTAGTCCGCTCTGGCCAGTACGTTCATCGTTTGTTTATCGCCGACCGGCATGCTTCACCGCATGACGATCCGCCGCGTCGGGGGGCAGACGGGTCGCCGATGAGGGTCACAGCCCCTGAGTACTAGGGTGATCGGCCCCGGAGATTCGTCCAGCTGTCCACGGGGGAACGGCTGGACGAATCTCCTCACATCCCGGACATCACACGCAGGAGTTGACGAGCATGACCGACCCGATCAAGCAGGACCCGATCATCAAGCCCATGGACATGCACGCCACCTCGGAGCCGGCGGTCGACGCGATCACCGACAAGATCACGGGCAGCCGCGACGAGACGGTCACCACCAAGGACATGCACGCCACGACGGAGCCGGCGGTCGACGCCATCACCAAGAAGGTCACCGGCGGCGCCGCGGAGACCATCACCACGATGGACATGCACGCCACGACGGAACCGGCCAAGTAGACCATTCCCGACGGGGAACGGCCGCGGCGGCGACTTCGGGGGAGCCGCCGGGGCCAACCAGGGAGGTCCGGTCGACGGGGGAGCACACGGGTTCGGGGGACACCCGGCGGAACCAGGGGGGATCCGTCCGGGCAGGGCCCGTGCGCGACGCGATCGGACCACCGCACCAGGAGGGGCCGGGCATCCGCCCGGCCCCTTCGGCCGTCAGCGGGCGTAGGAGCCCAGGCCGATCAGGCAGTACACGTACTCGCTGACGACCGCGCCGTTCATGGTGTAGCGGTGCGAGAAGGCGTACTGCGTCTTCGGGTTGGAGTTGCAGTTGTCCATGTCCGAGGTGAACGGGAAGGTCTGGATCACCTTGTAGTGCGCGTCGGACGCCGAGCACGGGACCTCCTCGACGTCGTCGACGGTCTGCGCGGTCGTCGAGTCGGGGAGCGAGCCGTTGAGGCACGTGCCCTTGTCGTACGGGTCGGGCTCCTCCTCGGTCGGGGTCGCCGTGGCCGTCGGATCGAGGTCGAAGGTGGGGAACGGGGAGTACGAGAAGGTCGGCACCGGGCCCGGGCCCCTGGAGCCGGCCGTGTCGTCCCCGTCGTCCGACAGGAGGGACGCGCCGCCGATGATCGCGCCGATGACGAGGAGCGGGACCAGACACCCGAGGACGCCGGACTTCTTGGCGGGCTGCGCCCCGGCGACCGTGATGCGCAGGTGCACGGTGCCGTCGCCGAGCCGGGCCGCGACGAGTTCGCCGTGGCGGCAGGGGCGGACGGTGAGGTGGGCGGGGCCGGTCGGCAGCTGGACGGTGATGATCACGCCCTGGGCTGCCTGCTGGGGGGTGAGGGTGAGGGGGATCTCTTGCGTCGACACCGGCTGCTCCTGGAGAGGGGGAGGTGAAGGACTGCCCATATGACGTGTACACAAAGGAAGTTGGTTGCGCACGCGACGCGGCGCCGCCGAGACGCCCGTCACCCGACGGGCCCGTCACCGCCCCGCCCGCGCCGACAGCCCCCGCCCCCGCAGCTCCCCCTTCAGCACCTTCCCGCTCGCGTTCCTCGGCAGCTCCGGTACGAACTCGACCTCCCTCGGCACCTTGTAGTTCGCCATCTCCCGCCGCGACCAGGCGATCAGGTCGTCCGCCGTGACCCGCGCCCCCGCCCTCCGTACCGCGAACGCCTTGCCGACCTCCCCGAGCCTCGCGTCGGGGACGCCGATCACGGCCACGTCCGCGATGTCGGGGTGGAGGCCGAGGAGCTGCTCGATCTCCGCCGGGTAGGCGTTGAAGCCGCCCACGATGAACATGTCCTTGAGGCGGTCGGTGATCCGCAGGTTGCCCGCCTCGTCGAGGACGCCGATGTCGCCGGTGCGGAGCCAGCCGTCCTCGTCGATCGCCGCCGCCGTCGCCTCGTCGTCCTCGAAGTAGCCGCTCATCACGTGAGGGCCCCTGACCAGGACCTCGCCGGTCGGCGAGAGGCGGACCTCGGTGCCGGGGATCGCGCGGCCCGAGGTCGTGGCGACGGTCTCGTCCGGGTCGTCGCGGCGGCACATGGTGACGATGCCGCTCGCCTCGGAGAGGCCGTACGCGGTGAGGACCGTGCCGACGCCCAGGTCGGCGCGGAGGCGTTCGACGAGCCGGAGGGGGACGACGGCCGCGCCCGTCACGACGAGGCGGAGGGAGGACAGGTCGTGGGCGGGGCGTGCGGGGTGGTCGAGGAGGGACTGGTGGAGGGTGGGCGGTCCCGGCAGGACCGTGACGCGTTCGGCGGCGATGTTGGCGAGGACGGTGTCGACGGTGAAGACGGACTGGGGGACGATCACCGCGCCCCGCATCAGGCAGGCGAGGATCCCGGCCTTGTAGCCGAAGGTGTGGAAGAAGGGGTTGACGACGAGGTAGCGGTCGCCCTCCCGGAGGCCGGCGAGCCCGGCCCAGATCGCGTAGCAGCGCAGGCTCTGGGCGTGGCTGATGACGGCGCCCTTGGGACTGCCGGTGGTGCCGGAGGTGTAGATGATGTCGGAGGGGGCGGTGGGGTCGATCCCCTCGGCCCGTGCGCGGACCCGCTCGGCGGGGACGGTGTCGCCCTCCGCGAGGAAGGCCTTCCAGGTGGTCCACTCCTCGGGCGCGGTGTCCCCGAGGACCACGACCTTCTCCAGGTGCGGCAGCGGGACTCCGGAGCGGCGCAGGGAGGCCACGTACGAGGTGCCGAGGAAGGTGCCGGTGACGAAGAGCAGCCGGGCCCGGGAGCGCTGGAGGACGTGGGCGGCCTCGGTGCCCTTGAAGCGGGTGTTCAGGGGGACGAGGACGGCGCCGGCGGTGACGGCGCCGAGGGCGGCGACGATCCAGTCGAGGGTGTTGGGGGCCCAGATCGCGACCCGGTCGCCGGCCCGGATGCCGGTGGCGAGGCAGGCGGCTGCGGCCCGTTCGACGCGTCCGCCCAGCTCGGCGTAGCCGACGCGGACACGGCCGTCGACGACCGCCTCCCGTGCGCCGTACTTCTCGGCCGCCGCCCGTACGAGACCGGGGATCGTGCCCCACTCCAGGTCGCCGCGCGGATCCTGACCCGGCTCCATGTCCAGCTCCATGACCGACCTCCCGTAGCTGACTATCCGTCAGATTAGTTGTAACCTGACGCGCTGTCAGCACCGCTGTCGCACCGGGAGGTTCCGTGCTCAAGGACGCCACCGCCATCGTCGGGATCGGACAGACCGCCTTCGCGAAACAGCTCGCGGAGACGGAGAAGGCCCTCGCCTGCCGGGCGGTCCTCGCGGCCCTCGACGACGCCGGGATCGACCCCTCCGAGGTCGACGGCTTCGCCTCCTACACGATGGAGGAGACCGACGAGGTCGAGGTCGCCAAGGCCATCGGCGCCGGAGACGTCACCTTCTTCTCCAAGGTCGGCTACGGCGGCGGCGGCTCCTGCGCCACCGTCGGCCACCTCGCCGCCGCCGTCGCCACCGGCCAGGCGAGCGTCGGCGTCGCCTGGCGCTCCCGCAAGCGCGGCAGCGGCCCGCGTCCCTGGAAGAACACCGCCGTGCAGCTGCCCACTCCCGGCCAGTGGACCCGCCCCTTCGGGCTGCTCCGCCCCGCCGACGAGATCGGCATCCTCGCCCGCCGCTACATGCACGAGTACGGCGCCACCCGCGACCACCTCTTCAACGTCGCCCTCGCCTGCCGCAACCGCGCCAACCAGAACCCCGACGCGATCATGTACGAACGCCCCCTGACCCGCGAGATGTACATGACCGCCCGCTGGATCAGCGAACCCCTCTGCCTCTTCGACAACTGCCTGGAGACGGACGGCGCGCTTGCCTGCGTGATCGTGAGCGCCGAGCGGGCCCGCGACTGCCGCCGGAAGCCCGTGTACGTCCACTCCGTCGCCCAGGGCCTGCCCGCCCAGCACCACGGCATGGTCAACTACTGGAACGACGACCCGCTCACGGGCCCCGCCTGGACCGCCGCCCGCCACCTCTGGAAGCACGCCGACTTCGGCCCCCAGGACGTCGACGTCGCCCAGATCTACGACGCCTTCACCCCGCTCGTCCCACTCTCCCTCGAGGGCTACGGCTTCTGCGGACGCGGCGAGGGCGCCGCCTTCACCGAGGGCGGAGCGCTCGAGATCGGCGGCCGGCTGCCCCTCAACACCGGCGGAGGAGGGCTCAGCGAGGCGTACGTCCACGGCTTCAACCTCATCACCGAGGGCGTGAAGCAGCTTCGCGGCACCTCCACCGCCCAGGTCCCCGATGCCGCCACCTGCCTGGTCACGGCAGGCGAGGGCGTCCCCACCTCCGCCCTCCTCCTCAGGAGCTGATCCCGATGCTGACCCCCGTCACCGACGAGGACGGCGCCCCCTTCTGGGAGTACGCCGCCCGGGGCGAACTGCGCGTCCAGAGCTGCGCCGACTGCGGCGAGCTCCGCTTCCCGCCGCGCCCCTGCTGCCCGCACTGCCGGTCGTTCGCGAGCGAGTGGCGGCTGATGTCCGGACGCGGCCGGATCTGGTCGTACGTCCTCCCCCACCCGCCACTCCTGCCCGAGTACGCCGCCCAGGCCCCGTACAACGCGGTGCTCGTCGAACTCGCCGACGCCCCCCGCATCCGCCTCGCCGGCAACGTCGTCGCCGCCCCGGACGCACCGCTGAACTCGGTCGACCCGGCCCGGCTCCGGATCGGCGCCCCGGTGAAGGTGGCCTTCGCCGCGATCGACGGCGTCACCGTCCCCCGCTGGCTCCTGGAGCGCGGATGACCATCCGTGTGGACCGCGACAAGGAGACCGGGGTCGCCGTCGTCACCCTCGACAGGCCGGAGAGGCACCACGCGATCACCCTGGGCATGGCGCGCGAACTCGGCGCCGTCTGGCGGGGGTTGCGGTACGAGGACGAGATCCGCGCGGTCGTCGTCGCCGGGGCCGGAGCACGGGCCTTCTGCACCGGCATCGACCGGGAGGCAGCGGGGAACGTGCCGCAGCCCTCGTCCCCGTACACGATCGACGACCCCCTCCTCACGATCGGCCCCAAGGCCAACGACCTGTGGAAGCCGGTGATCGCCGCCGTCGAGGGCATGGCCTGCGGCGGGGCCTTCTACCTGCTCGGCGAGGCCGAGTTCCTGATCGCGGGCGAGGACGCCACCTTCTTCGACCCGCACACCACCTACGGGATGGTGAGCGCCTTCGAGACCGTCCACATGGCGCAGCGGATGCCGTACGGGGAGGTCGCCCGGATGGCGCTGATGGGCGGCGCGGAACGGATCTCGGCACGACGGGCGTACGAGACGGGGCTCGTCAGCGAGCTGACGGAGCCGGGCGGGGCGCTGACCGCCGCCCGCGAGGCCGCCGCCGTCATCGCCTCGTACCCGACGGAGGCCGTCCAGGGCACGGTCCGCGCCCTCTGGTCGGTGAAGGAGACGGCCCGCGCCCAGGCCCTCGCGCTCGCCCCGCACCTGGTGGCCCTCGGGAACCTGCCGGCGGACCGGCAGGCCGGACTGTTCACGACGAGGGCGAGGAGCTTCCGGACGCGGTAGGGGCCGTGGCGGCGTCCCGCTTGCGCACGTCGTACACCCAGCAGTTCTTCACCCGGCCGACGGCCTTCGGGGACTTCATCGCGACCTCGAAGGTCTTCTCCTCGTAGCTGCCGACGGTGACGACGGCCACGGCCGAGTCGACCGCCGCCCCCGAGGCGCCCTTGAACTCCAGCGTCACCTCGTACGTCCCGGGGAGCGCGTCGTGCGACGTGATCCTCAGGTTCGCCGTGGTGTCCGCCTTGCGGGCCGGCCTGCCCTTGCGCTTCTTCTGCGCGGGCTTCACACAGTCGACGACCACGACCTCGACCCGCGCCCCCGAGGGAGCCGGGCTCGCCGTGGCCGTGGAGCCGCTGCCCGAACCGCTGTAGTCGTCGTTGCTCTTCTCGTCGCTGGAGCAGCCGCCGCCGGAGTCGTCCGAGCGGCTCTTGCCGCTCTTGCTCTTGCCGCCGCCACCGCCGCCGCTGCTGCTGCTGCTGCCGCCCTTGCCGGTCTGGAATCCGGTCAGCGCGAGCACCACCACCGTGAGCGTCGCCGCCATCTTCAGGCGTGTGCGTCGCATCGCCGCTCCCGTCCGTTCCTGTCGTGTCCGCGCCACTCTAACGGCGGCCCCGGTGCCGCGTGGCGGGCCCCCCGCACCCGGCGTAGCGTCGGGAACGAGAGCCGGACCGCCAAGGAGGCCGCATCGATGATCCGAAACATCGCCGGCTCGGTCCTCGCTCTCGTCGGAGCGGCGGCCGCCGTCTGGAGCCCCTTCCGTGCCTGGTACGACGGCCGTCACGGCCGCGACTACGCGATCGGGGACCTGTTCACCGGCATCACCGGAGACAAGGCGGACGTGTTCGGCTCGATCCTGCTGCCCTTCCTCTTCGCCGCGCTCCTCGCCCTCGTCGGCGTGGTGCTGCGCTTCCGGCTGCTCGTCGCCCTCGCCGGGTTCGTCGTCCTCGGCTTCACGGTCCTGTGGATGGTCCGGGTCGGGCAGGCCGAGGGCGGCCTCGCGGTCGGCGGCGACGGCGCGGGGCTCGGCGACGGCGTCGCGAACGCCCTCGGCGGCGGGGTCCTGCTGCTGATCGGCGCGCTCGTCATGGCGGGCAGGACCCGCGGGCGCCGGGTGGACCGGCACCCCCGGCACACCCACCCGCCGCTCGACGGCCCGCCGCGGGACACGGCGCCCGACGGTCCGCGCGGACACCCGCAGGCCTCGGGCCCGTACGCGCCGACGCAGACCTCCGACGTGCCGACCTGGGACCCGGACCGGGAGAACCCGCCGCCGAAGAACACGCCTTGAGGCCCTCGGGGCCCCGGCGGACTACCGGGCGCCGGACCCCCGCCCCGTCGCCGTTCCCTTGACCGCGTCGAGCGCGTACACGCAGCGGTCCTTGCTGCACGCGTACACGACCCCGCCCCTGGCCACCGGCGACCCGGTGATCTCGCCGCCGGTCGCGAGCTTCCAGCGCAGCTGACCGCCGGTCGCGTCCAGGGTGTAGAGGACGTGGTCGGCCGAGCCGAAGTGCACCCGTCCGTCGGCGACGACCGGGGAGCCGACCAGCTCGCCGCCCGCCGCGAACCGCCACCGGGGCGTGCCGGTGACCGCGTCGAGCGTGTACAGCGCGCTGCCGCTGCCGACGTGCACGTTGCCGTCGGCGACGAGCACCGGCTCGGCCGACTGGCGCGGCTCGGTCGCGATCCGCCAGCGGTCCTGCCCGGTGGTGGCGTCGATCGCGTACACCGTGCCGAGGTGGTCGGAGAGGTACACCCCGCCGCCCGTCACCGCGGGACCCGGCGCGAACGTCGGCGGCGAGAGGAAGACCGCCGGCGCCTCGAAGTGCCAGCGGACGTGCCCGGCGGCGATGTCGATGGACAGGACCCGGGTCCCGGCCGACACGTACACGCAGCCGTCCTCGGCGGGGGCCACCCGGACGGGCACGTTGGCGCAGGAGGCGGCGTCGCCGATGGGGTACGACCAGCGCTCCGCCCCCGTACGGGCGTCGAGCGCCTGGAGCCGGGCGTCCCGCCACACGTACACGGTGTCGCCATGGACGGCGGGCCCCGCCTCCGGGGTCTCGAAGTCGGTCTGCGCGCCGGTGATCTCCCACAGCTTCGCGCCGTTGGAGGCCTCCCAGGCCTGCACCCCGCCGCCGCGCGTACCGGTGACGACCGTGCCCCGGTCGACCTGGAGCGAGTACACCCAGGCGTCCGTCCGCAGCCGCCAGCGCTCACTGCCGTCGGTCGCGTCGAGGGCGTACAGGGTGGGCCCGTCGGAGGCGTGGATACGGCCCGAGGCCACGGCCATGGACCAGGCCACGTCCCGGGTCTTGAACTGGCGCCGGCCGCTGCCGGTGTCCAGGGCGTGTACCTCGAACGAGGTCACGTACAGCAGGTCGCCGGCGACGACCGGGGTGCCCCAGACGTCGTTCGACATCCGGAAACGCCAGGGCCGCCAGGGGCCCGGCTCCGGCGTGGCCTGGTCGGAGCCCTGGGAGGGGACGTTCACCGGGCGGGAGCCGGGCGGCGGGCCTGGCTCTCCCGCGTACGAACCGGGGTCGGCGCCGTGCGGGCCGCCCCCGGGCGGACGGATCCAGCCGGTCGCGGGACCGGCGTCGGCGCTCCGGCCGACGGCGAGCGCGGCCCGGGTGTCGGCGACCCGGGGGCCCGGGCCGATGGGGACGGTCGCGCCCCCGAGGCGTACGGGCCCGCCCGCGCTCTCGGCGGGCCCGGCGTGCCGGCCTCCGCCGACGGGCGCGGGCTCGGGACGACGGCCGCCGCCGACCGGCGCGGGTTCGGGGAAGCGGGGGTCGCCGCCGTGGTCACCGGGCTGCCGGGGCGGGCGCGGCGGGATCGGGGGCGCGGTCGGAGCCGGAGCGGGACGGCCGCCGCGGCGGGTCTCGATCATGGCGGTGGCGCTCGCCGGCAGCCAGGCGGACGCCGTGCCGCTGTCGTCGCTGCCGGGGCCGAAGAGATGCGGGGCCAACTGGGCCTGGAGGTCGGCGGGGGACGGGCGCCGGGTGACGTCCATCTGCATGCAGGAGTCGATGAGGGGCCGCAGCTCGTCGGGCAGGCCCTCCAGGTCGGGGCCCTCACGGAGCAGCATGAAGACGGTCTCGACCGGGTTGGCGCCGTGGAAGGGCGCGTGGCCGGTGGCGGCGAAGACCAGCATCGAGCCGAGCGAGAAGACGTCGCTCGCGCCGGTGACGCTGCGCGAGTCTCGGGCCTGCTCGGGCGACATGTAGGCCGGGGTGCCGACGGCGACATTGGTCATGGTCAGGCGCGTGTTGGAGACGCCCGACGCGATGCCGAAGTCGATCACCCGGGGGCCGTCCTCGACGACGAGGACGTTGGAGGGCTTGAGGTCACGGTGGACCAGGCCCGCGCCGTGGATGGACTGCAGGGCCTCGGCGACACCGGCGGCCAGCCAGCGCACGGCCTGGGCCGGGAGCGGCCCGCACTCGTTCACTATCTCTTCGAGCGAGGGCGCGGGGACGTAGGCGGTCGCCAGCCAGGGCACGGCGGCCCGGGGGTCGGCGTCCACGACGGCGGCCGTGTAGAAGCCGGAGACCGCCCGCGCGGCCTCCACCTCCCGGGTGAAGCGGACCCGGAACAGCTGGTCCTCCGCGAGCTCCGTGCGCACGGTCTTGATCGCCACGCGCCGGCCCGAGGCCGAGCGCGCGAGATAGACCAGGCCCATCCCGCCCGCGCCGAGCCGGCCCAGCACCTCGAAGGGCCCGATACGTCTCGGGTCGTGCTGCGTCAGCTGTTCCACTTGCCTGCCACCTCCCCGTACGGGCCATGAGGGTACGGCCCCGTGGCGCTGATTCTTCCTGTCCGAGGGCCCGGTTGCGAACCCGGGGGCGGATCGGGGTGTCACAGCTCATATGGGGGTGGTCCCGCTCGGTACCGTACCGGCCCGTACGGGACCGTACAGGTCAGGACGTGTCAGGTCATACCGGCAGGTTTCGTTTCCGGGAGGCGTGTCGGTTCTCCGGGGCGCGCCGGTTCGGCGGGGCGCGTCGGTTCTCCGGGGCGCGCCGGTTCTCCGGGGCGTTTCGTCTCCGTGAAGCGTCTCGGCTCGCCGGGCGCCTTCGGTTCGGCGAGGACGGCGAAGCGGGCGCCCTGGTTGTCGTGGAGGACGGCGATGCGGCCGTACGGGGTGTCGAACGCCGGGGTGGCGACGCGGCCGCCGAGGCGGACGGTGATCGCGCAGGCCTGGTCGCAGTCGTGGACGGCGAAGTAGACGAGGACGTGGCCGGGCATCTCGGCGGGGAAGTCGTCGGTGATGACGGCGCGCCCGCCGAAGGCGCTGTCGTCGCCGGGGCGGGAGCCGGGGGGCGACCAGACGCGGTAGTCGAAGCCGGCGTCCCTGCCCACCTCACCGGCGTCGGCCTGGCGGCCGAGGTAGCCGAAGACGGTGGCGTAGAAGGTGTCGACGGCATCGGGCCGGCGTGTGTACACCTCCATCCAGCAGAAGGAGCCCGGCTCGTTCACGACCTCGAAGCCGTCGTCGTCGCCCGACTGGCGGAGGCCGAAGACGGCGCCTCCGGGGTCGGCGGCGAGGGCGAGGACGCCGAACGGGCCGACGGGGTAGGGCTCCATGACCATCTGGCCGCCGGCGGCCTTGATCCGGGTGGAGAGGGCGCCCGCGTCCCGGGTGGCGAGGTAGAGGGTCCAGGTGGTCGGCATGCGGCCGTCGCGCTTGGGGAGGAGTCCGGCGACGCGTCGCCCGTCGAGGAGTGCCTCGTCGCGGTCGGGGTCGAAGGTCCAGCCGAAGAGCTCGCCGTAGAAGCGCTTGCCCGCTTCCAGGTCGGGGAGCTGTGCGTCCACCCAGCAGGGGGTGCCCTCAGTGCGTGCCGCCATGGGTCCACGCTAGGACGGCGCGGGGGGACCCGCATGCCCCGATATGCGAACAAACGAGCGATTTAGGGGGTGGGGGCCCTTGGGGCGCCCGGGTTGTCCACCGAAGTTGTCCACAGCCTGTTCATAAGGCTATTCGAGTACGGGACTCCCCCGGCCGGCCCGCCCGCACCCCGCACTGGCCTGAACCCGCCCCTCGGAGGTCGCGCCCCGGACCCGCGCCGACCTCGCACAACACCCGCGGACAGGGTCGCACCCCATTTGCAGTCGGCCGAATCGCGCGCCGACACCCCCTCGGTAAGCTGACGGCATGACAGGACAAGTACGCACCGTCGACGGCCGCGTGGCCGGACGACGCGGCCAGGCGACGCGGCAGAAGCTGCTCGACTGCCTCGGTGAGATGCTCAGCTCCTCGCCCTACCGGGACGTCAAGGTCATCGATGTGGCCCGGAAGGCGGGTACTTCACCCGCGACGTTCTATCAGTACTTCCCGGACGTCGAGGGAGCGGTCCTCGAGATCGCGGAGGAAATGGCCAAGGAGGGCGCCGGGTTGACCGAACTGGTCTCCGGCCGCTCCTGGGTCGGCAAGGCCGGCTGGCAGACCTCCGAGGAACTCGTCGAAGGCTTCCTCGACTTCTGGCGGAAGCACGACGCGATCCTCCGGGTCGTGGACCTCGGCGCCGCGGAGGGCGACAAACGGTTCTACAAGATCCGCATGAAGATCCTGAACTCGGTCACCAACTCCCTGACGGACGCGGTGAAGGAGCTCCAGGCCAAGGGCAAGGTCGACAAGGAGGTCAGCCCCGCCGCCATGGCCGGTTCGCTCGTGGCGATGCTGGCCGCGGTCGCCGGGCACCAGAAGGGCTTCACGACCTGGGGCGTGAAGCAGGCCGAACTCAAGCCGAACCTGGCCCTGTTGGTACACCTGGGCATCACCGGCAAGAAGCCCACCAGATAACCCCTCCGGAGATACGAGACTCCTTCCCCCGTCCTGTCGTCGACGCCGACGGCGGCCCGCCCCCACGGACCGCCGTCGGCGTCGCCGTTTCCCCGGCCGCAGAGCCCGACTCCCCGAGCGCCGCGACGCTCCCCTCACCGCCGGGTCAGCCGGAAGACTCTGATCTCGCGCTCCACCCGTGCCTGGTACGTGGCGTACGGCGGCCAGAACTCAAGGGCCGCCCGCCAGGCCGCCGCCCGCTCCTCCCCGGTGAGCAGCTCCGCCCGTACGGGGATGTCGTCGCCCCGCCAGTTCACCTCGGCGTCCGGATGGGCGAGGAGGTTCGCCGTCCACGCCGGGTGGCCCGGGCGGCCGAAGTTGGAGCCGACGAGCAGCCAGCCGCCGTCCGGCTCCGGCATACAGGCCAGCGGGGTGACCCGGGGCAGCCCGCTCCTCGCGCCCCGGGCGGTGAGCAGGACCCCGGGCAGCATCCGGGCGCTGAGCAGCACTTTTCCCCGGGTGAGCCGGTGGACGGCCTTGTCCACGGCGGGGACGACACGGGGGGCGATCCGGGCGAAGGTCCGGGTCGAGGAGATCTTCTGCGTGAGTCTGCGGCCGAGGGACATCTACGCCGCCACCTCTCGGAGGAGTCCGGTCCGTTCCGCGGCCCGTGCGCGCAGCCGCCGTACGGGTCCGAAGAGCAGTTCGTCGGATGCGGCCCGCTCGTAGAAGAGGCGCGCCTCGTGTTCCCAGACCGTTCCGGTGCCGCCGTGCAGCTGGAGGGACTCCCCCGTCGTGGCCCGCAGGGCTTCCAGGGCGTGGGCGAGCGCGAGCGGCCCGCTCTCCGGTCCCGGGCCGGGTTGGCGTGCCGCGCAGTGGGTGAGGGAGCGGGCGGCCTCGATCCGGGCGTGGAGGTCGGCGAGCCGGTGTCCGGCGGGCGGGCCGGCCCCTTCCCGGGAGGTGACGTGGGCGACGGTGCGGTCGAGGGCCCCCCGGGCCGCGCCGACGGCCTCGGCGGCCAGCATGACGGCGGCGGTGCGGCCGGTGGCGGCGAGGGCGCCGAGGACGTCGGCCGGTTCCTCGCCGAGGAGTTCGGCTCCCGTGTCGCGGAACTGGACGGTGGCGCGGGCGCGGGTCGGGTCGAGGGCGGGCTGCCGGGCGCGGACGAGGCCGTGCGCCCCGGGCCCGTCGGTCCGTACGAGGAAGAGGAGCGTACGGCTGCGGGCGAAGCCTCCGGCGTGGGCGGCGACGATCAGGAGGCCGGCGCTGTGTCCGTCGAGGACGTGAGCGGCCTCGCCGTACAGCCGCCAGCGTCCGTCGGATGCGCGGGCCTGGACGCCGCCCGCGCGGCCGCCGCCTGACCAGTCGTCGGCGGTGTTGTCGCCGGTGAGGCCGAGGGCGAGGGCGAGGGGCCCGGCCACGGCGAGGGCGCAGGTGAGGGTGGAGTCGGCGAGGCGCGGGAGGAGCGCGGCGCGCTGGGCGGGGGTGCCGAGGGCGGTGAGGAGCGGGGCGGCGAGGACGCCGGTGGCGAGGAGCGGGGAGGGGGCGAGGGCGCGGCCGGTCTCCTCGCAGACGAGGGCGAGTTCGGCGGGCCCGTGCCCCGCGCCTCCGTACTCCCGGGGGAGGGCGAGCCCGGCGAGGCCGAGGGTGGCGGACAGCGCGGCCCAGAGCTCGGGGTCGTACCCCTGGGGGGCGGCGGTGGCCGCGCGGTTCCGGCCCGGCCCGGCCCGTTCGGCGAGGAGGCCCCGAAGGGCGCGGCGGATCTCCTGCTGCTCCTCGGTGAGCGGGATGGTGAGCGGGATGGCGAACGGGGCGGTTCCGGCGGCGGGCGCTGTGCTGTCGGCTGCGTCCATGGGGCTCCCTCCGTATCTGACGGAGCGTCATATTAGGTGCGGGCGCGTCCGCTTGCCCAGAGACGCGCCGGTCCCCATTCACTCGATCTGATGTACCGTCAGATTCATGGATGCCACCCCGCGCCCCGCCCGTCGCGTCGCCGTCGCGGGCGTCGCCCTCGCCGACTGTGGCCGGGTCGACGGGCCCACCCCGTACGCGCTGCACGCCCAGGCCGCCCGTCGCGCGCTCGCGGACAGCGGCCTGGACCGGTCGGTGATCGACGGTCTCGCCTCGGCGGGCCTCGGCACCCTCGCCCCGGTCGAGGTCGCCGAGTACCTGGGGCTTCGCCCCCGCTGGGTGGACTCGACCGCCGTCGGCGGCGCCACCTGGGAGGTCATGGCGGCGCACGCCGCCGACGCGATCGCCGCAGGTCACGCGAACGCGGTCCTCCTCGTGTACGGCTCCACCGCGCGCGCCGACATCCGCGCCCGGCGGCGCACCGCGAACCTCTCGTTCGGGGCGCGCGGCCCCCTCCAGTTCGAGGTCCCGTACGGGCACACCCTGATCGCCAAGTACGCGATGGCCGCCCGCCGCCATATGCACCAGTACGGGACGACCCTGGAGCAGCTCGCCGAGGTGGCCGTCCGGGCGCGGGCGAACGCGGCGCTCAACCCGGAGGCGATGTTCCGCGACCCGATCACCGTCGACGAGGTGCTGTCGGGGCCGATGATCGCGGACCCGTTCACCAAGCTGCACTGCTGTCTGCGCAGCGACGGCGGCTGCGCGGTGCTGCTCGTCGCGGAGGAGTACGTCCAGGACTGCCGTACGACCCCGGTCTGGGTGCTCGGCACCGGCGAACACGTCTCGCACACCACGATGTCGGAGTGGGAGGACTTCACGGTCTCCCCGGCGGCGGTCAGCGGCCGGCTGGCCTTCGAGCGGGCGGGTATCGGGCCCGCGGACGTCGATGTCGCCGAGATCTACGACGCCTTCACCTATATGACCCTGGTGACCCTGGAGGACCTGGGCTTCTGCGCGAAGGGCGAGGGCGGGCCCTTCGTCCAGGAGAAGGACGGGCTGCCGGTGAACACGGACGGCGGCGGACTCTCGGCCTGTCACCCGGGCATGCGGGGGCTCTTCCTCCTGGTGGAGGCGGTGCGGCAGCTGCGCGGCGAGGCACCGGGCCTCCAGGTGCGCCGACCGGACGGAAGCCTGCCGGAGGTGGCGGTGGCCTCGGGGACGGGGGGCTGGTTCTGCTCCTCGGGGACGGTGGTGCTCGGCCGGGGCTGACCATGACCCCCTCCGGATCTATACAGGCGTCATAGACATGCGTGTAGGACATCCGTATAGTCGTGTCCGCGGGCAGGGGAACGGCCCGCACCCACCCGACAAGGAGTCCCGTCATGAGCAGCACCGTGAAGCCCGCCAAGACCGTCCTGATCTCCGGCGCCTCCATCGCGGGACCCGCCCTCGCCCTCTGGCTGCACCGCTACGGCTTCACCCCCACCGTCGTCGAGCGCGCCCCCGCCCTCCGCACCGGCGGCTACAAGGTCGACATCCGGGGCACCGCGATCGAGGTCTGCCGCCGGATGGGCGTCCTCGACGAGGTCCGCGCGAACTCCACGGACATGCGGGGCGGTTCGTACGTCGACGACGAGGGCCGCACGGTCGGCGAACTGCCCGCCGACATCTTCGGCGGACGCGTCGAGGGGGACGACGAGATCATGCGCGGCGAACTCGCCCGCATCCTCCACGACCGGACCCGCGACGACGTCGAATACCTCTTCGGCGACTCGATCGCCGCACTCACCGACGACCCCGAGGGCGCCGACGGCGTCACCGTCACCTTCGAGAGCGGCACCGTCCGCCGCTTCGACCTGGTCGTCGGCGCCGACGGACTCCACTCGAACACCCGGCGCCTCGCCTTCGGCCCGGAGGAGCGCTACAAGCGCCACCTCGGCGCGTACGTCTCCATCTTCACCGCCCCCAACCACCTGGGCCTCGACCGCTGGGAGACGTACCACGCGCTCCCCGGCAAGCTGGTGTGCGTCTACAGCTCGGCCGGCGAGACCGACGCCAAGAACCTCTTCGTCTTCTCCTCGCCCGAGGAACTCCCGTACGACCACCGGGACATCACCGCCCAGAAGCGACTGCTCACCCGCACCTTCACCGGCGACGGCTGGGAGATCCCCCGGCTCCTCGGCCACGCGGCCGACGCCGACGACTTCTACCTCGACGCGATCTCCCTCATCGAGATGGACCGCTGGTCGAAGGGGCGCGTCGTCCTCCTCGGCGACGCCGCCCACTGCTCCTCCCCCGCCTCCGGCCAGGGCACCGGCCTCGCCCTCATCGGCGCGTACGTCCTCGCGGGCGAACTGGCCCGGGCCGGCGGCGACCACGCCGTCGCCTTCGAGCGGTACGAGGCGCACATGCGGCCCGGTGTGGAGCGGAACCAGCGGATGGCCGAAGGCTTCGTCAAGGAGATGACCCTGGACGCGAAGTGGAAGATCGCCCTGCGCATGCTCATGGTGCGGACCCTGCCGAAGACCCCGTGGAAGAACCTCATCGCGAAGAAGATCCGCGCCGACATCCAGGCGGCGGCGAACGCGGTGCCCCTGAGGGACTACACCCCGCTCACGGACCACGCGGCGCCCACCCACGGCAACGGCACCCCGCGCCCTACGGTGGCCGCATGACCGACTTCCACCACGCCCTGCGCTCCCTGAAGGTCTGGGACACCGAGCTGCCCTCCTTCGACCCGGCGGGCGCCCCGCCCGAGCCGCTGCCGCTCTTCCACGACTGGTTCACCGCGGCGGTCGCGGCCGGCCAGACCGAACCGCACACCCTCTCCCTCGCCACCGCCGACGAGGACGGCAGGCCGGACGTCCGTACGGTGATGCTGCACGACGCCGACGCCCGCGGCTGGCACTTCGCCTCGCACGCCACCAGCGCCAAGGGCCGCCAGCTCGCCGCCCGCCCCGAGGCCGCCCTCGGCTTCTACTGGCCGGTCCAGGGCCGCCAGGTCCGCATCAGGGGCCACGTCACCACCGGCACCCCCGAGGAGGCGTACGAGGACCTCCACGCCCGCACCACCGGAGCCCTCGCCTCGGCGCTCGTGGGCCGGCAGAGCGAGGTCCTCGACGCCCCCGAGACCCTCGCGGAGGCGAGCGCGGCGGCCTGGCGCCGGGCCGAGGCGGAGCCGGACGCCCCCGCGCCCAGCTGGACCCTGTACATCGTCGAACCGGCCGAGGTGGAGTTCTTCCAGGGCGACGGACACCGCCGCCACCTGCGCCTCCGCTACCGCCGCGACCCGGCGTCCGGCACCGGCTGGCTGCGCGAGCTGCTCTGGCCCTGAGGGCGCACCATGGAAGAGGAGGTGGGTGAACCATGGGAACGTACATGGACGTGCACCGGGGCATGGTGGGCATCACGGCCGAGCAGCTGAACGAGGCGCACCAGGCCGACCTCGCCGTCGAGAAGGACGAGGGAGTGCACTTCGAGAAGGCGTGGGCCGACCCGGAGTCGGGGACGGTCTACTGCCTGTCGCACGGCCCGTCGGCCGAGGCGGTCCAGCGGGTCCACGCCCGCACGGGCCACGCGGCCGACGAGATCCACGAGGTGTCCCTCATGGTGTGAGGAGCACGGCGCGACCGGGCGGGGAGTTCTCGAGGGCCCTTCCGACAGACCCTAGGAGTCGCCCCCCGCCCCGTACGGAGACCAGCGCTCGCTCCTCATGAGGTTCCCGAGCCCGGCCCAGGCGAAGTTCATCAGCGTCGCCGCCGCCTCCCGCGCCGTCACCCCCGGCGTGTCGTTGGCCCAGGCGGCCAGCGACTCGGCGGAACCGACGAGCGCCTGCGCGAGCGCGGCCACGTCCCGCTCCGTGATGGCGGCGCCGCCCCGCGCCTCCCGAGCCGCCTCACCGATGAGAGCCGCGACGAACGCCGTGATCTCGTCCCGCATCCGGGCCGCCTCCCCCGCGAACGGCTCCCCCTGCGTCCGCGCCTGCCGGCTCAGCACCGTCCAGGAGTCGGGGTGCTCGGCGGCATAGGTGAAGAAGGCGAGCAGCCCCGCCCACAGCCGCTCGTCGGGCGGCGCGCTCCGGTCGGCGACCGCCTCGGCCACCACCGCGAGCAGCGCCTGCGCCTCCCGCCGGATGACGGCGGTGAAGAGCTCCTCCTTGGAGTTCAGATAGAGGTACACGAGCGGCTTGGAGACCCCCGCGAGCTCGGCGATCTCGTCCATGGAAGCGGTCTGGTACCCGTGCCGCGCGAAGCTCCGCACGGCCGCGTCCAGCATCTGCCGCTCCCGCACGGCCCGCGGCAACCGCCGCGCCCTCGCCCCGTCGGCCATGGCGCCCCACCCCTGCTTCCAAGATCCACTGGATGCCCCGCAGAAGCGTACGTGCCCCCTGCCCGGAGGGGGGCAGGGGGCACGAAAGGCTGTCAGAAGGCGAGCCGTGGAGGCGTCAGGCCGCGACGGCGACCTTCGGCTCGGCCTCGCGGCCGCCGGCCAGGTCGTCGATCGGGGACGCCGAGGCGTTCTCGTACGCGGTGAGGTCGAGGATCTTCTCGCGGGCGGAGACGATCACGGGGACCAGCGCCTGACCCGCCACGTTCGTCGCCGTCCTGATCATGTCCAGGATCGGGTCGATCGCCATCAGGAGGCCGACGCCCTCCAGGGGGAGGCCCAGGGTGGAGAGGGTCAGGGTCAGCATGACCGTCGCGCCGGTGAGGCCGGCGGTGGCCGCCGAGCCGATGACGGAGACGAAGGCGATGAGCAGGTAGTCACCGATGCCGAGCTGCACGTCGAAGATCTGCGCGATGAAGATCGCGGCGAGCGCCGGGTAGATCGCGGCGCAGCCGTCCATCTTGGTGGTGGCGCCGAACGGGACGGCGAAGGAGGCGTACTCCTTCGGGACGCCGAGGCGCTCGGTGACCTTCTGGGTGACCGGCATGGTGCCGACCGAGGAGCGGGAGACGAAGGCCAGCTGGATGGCCGGCCAGGCGCCCTTGTAGAACTGGAGCGGGTTGACCTTGGCGACCGTGGCGAGCAGCAGCGGGTAGACGCCGAACATGACCAGGGCGCAGCCGATGTAGACGTCGGCGGTGAAGGTCGCGTACTTGCCGATCAGGTCCCAGCCGTAGTCGGCGATGGCGAAGCCGATGAGGCCGACGGTGCCTACGGGTGCGAGCCGGATGACCCACCACAGGGCCTTCTGGAGGAGCTCCAGGACCGACTCGGAGAAGGTGAGGATCGGCTTGGCCTTGTCGCCGAGCTTGAGGGCGGCGATGCCGGCGACGGCGGCCATGAAGACGATCTGGAGGACGTTCAGCTCGGTGAAGGGCGTGATGACGTCCGTCGGGATGATGCCGGTCAGGAAGTCGATCCAGGAGCCCTCGCGCTTCGGCAGCTTGCCGTCCTGCGGGGTGAGGCCGGTGCCGGCGCCCGGGTTGGTGATCAGGCCGATCGCGAGGCCGATGGCGACCGCGATCAGGGAGGTGATCATGAACCAGAGCAGGGTGCGGGTGGCGAGCCTGGCGGCGTTGTTCACCTTCCGCAGGTTGGTGATCGACACCAGGATCGCGAAGAAGACGAGCGGGGCGACGGCCAGCTTGAGCAGCTGGACGAAGATGTCGCCGACCTGGCCGAGGGTCTCCTTCAGCCAGGAGACGTCCTGGCTGCGGGCGATCCAGCCGAGCAGGACGCCGAGGACGAGACCGAGGATGATCTGGGCCCAGAAGGGGATCTTCGGTATGCGCGAGGAAGCCGGGGACTTCTGCTCGGGTGTGGTCGCGGACGCGGACACAGACACACTCCACAGGTGCGTATCGGGCAATACGGGGACGGGGGTGCGGCACACACGCGTTTTCACGCGGGCCGCTGCATGATGCCGGGTCAGAGCTCGCGGCAACAGACCGCGGGCATACGGCCGCGGCGACAGACCGCGGACATACAGCGGCACAGATCGACGTGCAGGCGCACCACGAGCGGGGTGCTCGCGGCATCAGAGGGGCGCACTGCTGTCTTCATGCCGAACACGTTAACACTTGAACTTTGAGAACCTCAAAGCCCTTCTTTGGGGCGCGGGGACGCCCTTCCGCCTCCGAAACGCAGAACACCCCAGGCGGGAGCCTTGGAAGCTCCGCCCGGGGCAGATGATCTGTGATGAAGCTTACGCAGCCTTTACGGGGCTACAGCGCGTCCTCCTGGGACCGGTTCGCGGCCAGTCGGTCCTTGGCGCGGTCGACCTTCGCCACGACCTGGGCGCTCGCGTCGTCCCGCACCTTGCGCAGGAGGACGAAGCTCAGCGGCGCGGAGATGACGAGCGAGAGCATGAGGACCCAGAGCAGGTTCGAGTCGCCGAGGCCGCGCGGCAGCGCACCGACGTAGACGAGACCCCACAGGGCGAGGAAGCATCCGGCGAAGACACCGAGACGCATCAGCGTGTAGCGGAGCATGTCAGCCCACTCTTCCGTTCCGACGTTCCGAAAAGTTCCCAGGCTCCCATACGGGACGAGTGCCCCTCCAGTGAAGCACGGAGGGCGGGGGCGCCCGGGACCGGGCCTCTTGAGCACCTTGCCAGTAATAGCTAAACTCGCTTCATGACCCTTACGTTCGAGATGGACCCGGCGGTCGACCGCACCCTGCGCGACGGCGTGCTCTCCCTCTGGGCCGACGTCTCCAACGCCGGCGGCTCGGTCGGCTTCGTCCCTCCCGTCACTCCCGACGACATCCGTCCCGTCCTGCTCAAGCACCTCATCGGGATGACCGAGGGCGGCACCCGCCTCCTCGTCGGCCGGGACGAGAACGGCGAGGTCGCCGCCACCGCCTTCTTCACCTTCAACACCCACCCGCTGATGACCCACTGGGTGTGGCTCTACACGGTGATGGTCCACCCCCGGCACCAGGGGAAGGGATACGGCCGCGACCTCATGGCGGCGGTCGAGCACACCGCCCGCACCGCCGAGGGCTTCGAGGGCATCGAGGCGATCCGGCTGACCTGCCGGGGCGGCACCGGCGTCGACGGCTTCTACGCCCGGGCCGGATACAAGGAGGTCGGCCGCGTCCCCGACGCGATCCGGGTCGCCCCCGGCGACGACCGCGACGACATCATGATGCTGCTCCCCCTGACCTGACCCGGAGGACCTGCCCCAGAAGACCCGACCCGACCCTCTCGGTCCGCCCGTCGGAGGACATGACGACGGCGGCGGCGGAGCTGTGGATCCCGGTGGAGCACGCCGGGGCATGAGAAGAGGGCCCGGCGGGGGATCACCCCACCGGGCCCTGCTCACTCGTTCGTCGTCAGACCCGCATCGCCTGCGGCGTCTCCCGCAGGCCCGCGTCCGGTCCCGGGTACTCGCGGATGATCTCGTACCGGGTGTTCCGCTCGACGGGCCGGAAGCCCGCGTCCCGGATGAGTTCGAGCAGGTCCTCGCGGCCCAGCTTGTTCGGCGTGCCGTAGTTGTCGGCGTCGTGCGTGATCTTGTACTCGACGACCGAGCCGTCCATGTCGTCGGCGCCGTGCTGGAGCGCGAGCTGCGCGGTCTGGACGCCGTGCATGACCCAGAAGACCTTGACGTGCGGCACGTTGTCGAAGAGCAGCCGGGAGACCGCGAAGGTCTTCAGGGCCTCGGCGCCGGTCGCCATCGTCGTGCGCGCCTGCAGCCTGTTGCGGATCTTGCCGTCCTGCATGTCCACGAAGTCGTGCTGGTAGCGCAGCGGGATGAAGACCTGGAAGCCGCCGGTCTCGTCCTGGAGCTCGCGCAGCCGCAGCACGTGGTCGACGCGGTGACGCGGCTCCTCGATGTGCCCGTACAGCATGGTCGAGGGGGTCTTGAGCCCCTTCTCGTGGGCGAGCCGGTGGATCCGGGACCAGTCCTCCCAGTGGGTGCGGTGGTCCACGATGTGCTGCCGGACCTCCCAGTCGAAGATCTCGGCGCCGCCGCCGGTCAGCGACTCGAGACCGGCTTCGATGAGCTCGTCGAGGATGTCGGAGGCCGACATCCCGGAGATCGTCTCGAAGTGGTGGATCTCGGTGGCGGTGAAGGCCTTCAGCGAGACGTTCGGCAGGGCCTTCTTGAGCTCGGAGAGGGAGCGCGGGTAGTAACGCCAGGGCAGGTTGGGGTGGAGCCCGTTGACGATGTGCAGCTCGGTGAGGTTCTCGTTCTCCATGGCCTTCGCGAGGCGCACGGCCTCCTCGATGCGCATGGTGTACGCGTCCTTCTCGCCCGGCTTGCGCTGGAAGGAGCAGTAGGCGCAGGAGGCGGTGCAGACGTTGGTCATGTTCAGATGCCGGTTGACATTGAAGTGGACCACGTCGCCGTTCTTGCGGGTCCTGACCTCGTGGGCAAGACCGCCGAGCCAGGCGAGGTCGTCGGACTCGTACAGGGCGATGCCGTCCTCACGGCTCAGCCGCTCACCGTCCCGGACCTTCTGCTCAAGGTCGCGCTTGAGTCCCGCGTCCATGTACGGCCGCCTCCCTTTTCTCCGAAATAAGCCCTGCCCACCGTACTCTCAGCTCTCTTCGGGCAGCTCTCCGACCCGGTTCTCCCACTTCGTGGAGAGCACGATGGTCGTCCGGGTGCGGGAGACGCCCTTGGTGCCGCTGAGGCGGCGGATGGTCTTCTCCAGGCCGTCGACGTCGTTGGCGCGCACCTTGAGCATGAAGGAGTCGTCGCCGGCGATGAACCAGCAGTCCTCGATCTCGGCGAGGTCCTTGAGGCGGCGGGCCACGTCCTCGTGGTCGGCGGCGTCGGAGAGGGAGATGCCGATGAGGGCGGTGACGCCGAGGCCGAGCGAGGCGGCGTCGACGGTGGCGCGGTAGCCGGTGATGACTCCGGCGGCCTCCAGTCGGTTGATGCGGTCGGTGACGGAGGGGCCGGAGAGCCCGACGAGCCGGCCGAGCTCGGCGTACGAGGCACGACCGTTCTCGCGCAGAGCCTGGATGAGCTGCCTGTCCACGGCGTCCATAGGTATGAAGCCTTCCATTGTCCAGCGATACCGCGAGTTTAGGTATAGAATCTAAGGTACACAGGGGTCGACACCCTGTGAATCTTTCAGCAGATCAAAGACGATCTTTCAGGAGTGGTGTTCACCGTGTACACGATCGAGATGGCCTACGCCCGTATGCGCGAGCTGCAGGACCTGGCCAACCGCTCGCGTGCCCACCAGCCGACCGCCGCCTCGAGGCGTGCCGACAAGAAGCACGCCAAGAAGCGCTAATCAGACCGCGGTTCCGACCGGGGGGTCGCGCCACCGAGCTCTCCCTCCCAACGGCGGTACAGCCGGTGCGGCACCCCCGCCGCGTCGAGCACCCGCCCGGCGACGAAGTCCACCAGATCCTGGATGTGCGTCGCCCCCGCGTAGAACGCCGGAGAGGCGGGCAGCACCACGGCGCCCGCCTCGTCCAGCGTCACCATGTGCTTGAGCGTCTGACCGTTCAGCGGGGTCTCCCGCACGGCGACCACCAGCGGCCGCCGCTCCTTCAGCGTCACGCTCGCGACCCGCTGCAGCAGGTCCTTCGAGAGCCCGAGCGCCACTCCCGCTACCGCGGCGGTCGAGGCCGGCACCACCAGCATCCCCTTCGCCGGGTACGAGCCCGAGGACGGCCCCGCGGCCAGATCGCCGGCCGCCCAGTACCGCACGTCGCCCACGTCGACCGTGAACGTACCGGGCTTCCCGTCGGCGCCCCGCGCCAGCCAGGTCTCCAGGTCCTCGCGCCAGTGCGCGTCCCGGAAGGAGATCCCCGTCTCGTCGAGCAGCGTGAGCCGCGAGGCCCGCGACACGACGAGGTCGACGCTCTCCCCCGCGGCGAGCAGCCCCCTCAGCACGGCGGCGGCGTACGGCGTGCCCGACGCCCCGGAGACCCCCACGATCCAGGGGGTGCGCTTGCCGTCGTTCATGCCGTCGAGCCTATCCGTCATCAGGCCGGGGCTACGGGGTGAGCCCGCGGACCAGCAGGTCGAGGAGGGCGCACACGAAGAGGCTGATGCCGATGAAGCCGTTCGTCGTGAAGAACGCCCGGTTCAGCCGGGACAGGTCGTGCGGCTTCACGATCGAGTGCTCGTAGCAGAAGGCGACCGCCACGATCACCAGACCGGTCCAGAAGAAGAGGCCGGCGCCGGTCGCGAGGGCGTACCAGACGAGCAGGCCCGTGGTGACGACCGCGGAGGCGCGGGCGCCCCACAGCGCGGCCGGGATGCCGAAGCGGGCCGGGACGGACAGGACGCCGTGGGCGCGATCCGCCTGCACGTCCTGGCAGGCGAAGATCAGGTCGAAGCCGCCGATCCAGACGCCCACCGCGAGCCCCAGGATCACCGCGTCCCAGGACCACGCGCCGGTCACCGCGATCCAGGCGCCGATCGGCCCGATCGCCTGGGCGAGCCCCAGGATGGCGTGCGGGAAGTTGGTGAACCGCTTGCCGTACGGATAGACGACCATCGGGATGACGGCGAGCGGCGCGAGCGCCAGACAGAGCGGGTTGAGCAGGGCGGCGGCGCCGAGGAAGACGACGACGGCGATCCCGGCCCCGGTCCACGCCGACCGCACGGACACCGCGCCGGTCACCAGCTCGCGGTGGGCGGTGCGGGGATTACGCGCGTCGATCTCGCGGTCGATGATCCGGTTGCAGGCCATGGCGAAGGTCCGCAGGCCGACCATGCAGACGGTGACGAGGAAGAGCGTCCACCAGTGGATGTTCCTGTCCGTCTGGTACATCGCGGTGAGCGCGGCGGTGTACGCGAAGGGCAGCGCGAAGACCGAGTGCTCGATCATCACGAGCCTCAGGAACGCCTTCGTACGCCCCGGCTGGGCGCCCGGTACGGCGGCCGTGGTCACAGGCCGTACTCCTTCCAGCGGCGGTCCACGAGGGCGGCCGTCGCCGGGTCCGACTCGACCATGTCCGGCCAGCCGCCGTCCCGGGTGTAGCCCTCCTCGGGAAGCTTCTTGGTGGCGTCGATACCGGCCTTGCCGCCCCAGAACTGCTGGTAGGAGGCGTGGTCGAGGTGGTCGACCGGGCCCTCGACGACCGTCAGGTCACGGGAGTAGTCGGTGTTGCCGAGGGCCCGCCAGGAGACCTCGTGCAGATCGTGCACGTCACAGTCCTTGTCGACCACGATGATCAGCTTGGTCAGCGACATCATGTGCGCGCCCCAGATGGCGTGCATGACCTTCTGCGCGTGCTTCGGGTACTTCTTGTCGATCGAGACGATCGCGCAGTTGTGGAAGCCGCCCGACTCCGGCAGGTGGTAGTCGACGATGTCCGGCACGATGATCTTGAGGAGCGGCAGGAAGAAGCGCTCCGTCGCGCGGCCGAGCGGACCGTCCTCGGTCGGCGGCCGGCCGACGACGATCGACTGGAGCAGCGGACGCTTCCGCATCGTCACGCAGTCGATCTTCAGCGCGGGGAAGGGCTCCTGCGGCGTGTAGAAACCGGTGTGGTCGCCGAAGGGACCCTCCGGCAGCATCTCGCCGGGCTCCAGCCAGCCCTCGATGACGACCTCGGCGTTCGCCGGGACCTGGAGCGGGACGGTCTTGCAGTCGACCATCTCGATCCGCTTGCCCTGCACGAAGCCGGCGAAGAGGTACTCGTCGATGTCGCCCGGCAGCGGGGCGGTGGAGGCGTACGTGACGGCCGGCGGGCAGCCGAAGGCGATGGCGACCGGCAGCCGCTCGCCCCGCTCCGCCGCGACCGCGTAGTGGTTCCGGCTGTCCTTGTGGATCTGCCAGTGCATGCCGATGGTGCGCTTGTCGTGCCGCTGGAGCCGGTAGAGGCCGAGGTTCCGCACCCCGGTCTCCGGGTGCTTGGTGTGGGTGAGGCCCAGGTTGAAGAAGGAGCCGCCGTCCTTGGGCCAGGTGAAGAGCGCGGGCAGCCGGTCGAGATCGACGTCGTCGCCGGTGAGCACCACCTCCTGCACGGGGGCGTCGTCCGACTTCACCTTCTTCGGCGGGACGTGGACCATCGAGCCCAGCTTGCCGAAGGCCTCCCGGACCCCGACGAAGCCCTGCGGGAGCTCGGGCTTGAGCAGGCCGCCGATCTTCTCGCTGATGTCCGTGTACGACTTCAGACCAAGCGCCTTGAGCAGCCGGCGGTCCGTCCCGAAGACGTTCATCGCGAGCGGCATGGCGGAGCCCTTGACGTTCTCGAAGAGGAGCGCGGGGCCTCCCGCCTTGTTCACCCGGTCGACGATCTCCCCGACCTCCAGGTACGGGTCGACTTCGGCCTTGATGCGCTTGAGGTCGCCTTCGCGCTCGAGGGCCCTGAGCAGCGAGCGGAGATCGTCGTAAGCCATAGGGGCAAGTATCGGTCACCGGCTACCCTGGACCTGTCACCGGGGCCGCCGTAGCGCGCCCCCGCCACCGCTTCCAGGGGGCTCTCCCACATGCTCAGGGCGCTGCTGTTCATCCTGCCGCTGGCGCTGATGATCTACGCCTTCATCGACTGCCTGAACACCCCGGAGGACGAGGTCAAGCACCTTCCGAAGCCGGTCTGGGCCATCGTGATCCTGCTGTTCTCGGTGGTCGGCGCGGTCGGCTGGATCGCCGCGGGCAAGAACCGCCGTCCGAGGACCCGGGGCGGTGCGGGCGGCTGGGTCGCCCCCGACGACAACCCCGAGTTCCTGAAGTCGCTCAAGGACGAGAAGAAGAACGGGGCCGTCCCCGACGAGCCGGACGACCTCGACGAGCTGGAGGCGGACCTCCGCCGCCGCGAGGAGGAGCTCAGGAAGCGCGAGCAGGACGGCGACAAGGGCACCGAGAGCTGACGGCACCGAGCCGCGCGGCGAGCGGCGGAACTGATGGCATCGGAGCACAGGGAGCGGGGGAACTGATGGAGCTGCGGCTCCTGGCCACGTTCGAGAAGGTCGCGGACGTCCTCTCCTTCACCCGGGCGGCCTCCGACCTCGGCTACGCCCAGTCCAGCGTCACCGGCCAGATCCGCTCCCTGGAGACCTCGCTCGGCGTGGAGCTGTTCGAGCGGCTCGGCAGCCGGATCCGGCTGACCGAGGCGGGCGAGCGGCTCCTGCCGTACGCGCGCCGGATGGCGGAGCTCGCGGAGGAGGCCCGTACGGCCGTCGAGGTCACCGCGGAACCCTCGGGGACGATCGCCGTCGGCACCATGGAGTCCCTCACCTCCTACCGGCTGCCGCCGCTCCTGGAGTACTTCCACCACCGCTACCCGGGGGTGCGGCTGACGCTGCGGCCCACGCTCGGCGACGAGACCCGGCAGGCGCTGCGGCAGGGCACGTACGACGTCGGCTTCCTGATGGAGCCGGAGACGGAGCACGAGGGCCTGGAGGCGGAGGTCCTCGCGCCCGAGCCGCTGGTCCTGGTGGCGGGACCGGGCCACGCCCTCGTCGGCCGTACGGGTCTGACCGCCGCGGACGTGGCCGGCGCCCAGCTGGTGGGCACCGAGCCCGGCTGCCCGTACCGCGACCTGTTCGAGGCGGAGCTGCGGGAGTGGGCGCCGCCGTTCATGGAGTTCGGCACGATCGAGGCGACCAAGCGGGGTGTGGCGGGCGGTCTGGGGATCGCGCTGCTGCCCCGGGTCGCCGTCTCCGCGGAGCTGGCGGCCGGGGCGTTGGTCGAACTGGCCTGGGAGGCCCCGTTCACGCTCTTCACACAGCTCGCGTGGCGGCGGGGGAAGCGGCTTCCGGCGCATGTCCGGCTGTTCGTGGAGCAGGCGCGGCGACTCGTGCGGGAGCAGAGCCCGACAGGCTGACCCTGAGGCTGGCGAGGACGATCAGCGGGACGCCGAGCGCCTGGACGAGCCCGATGTGATGCCCGTACACCGCCCAGTCGACGCCCATGGCGACGGCCGGGTAGGTGAAGGCGAGGACGGCGATCTTGGCGGTGGGCAGCTTGGCGTAGGCCGCGTACATGAGCACGTACATGAGCCCGGTGTGGACGAGCCCGAGGCCGACGAGCCAGAGCCACCCGCTCCCGAGCCCGGCGGCGGCGCCGAAGTCGGCGAAGGGAAGAAGGAGCGGCAGTCCGACGAGCACCTGGACGAGGGCGATGAGATGCGGCCGTACGCCGGTGATCCGCTTGGTGACGAAGGTCGCGAGGGCGTAGAGGACGGCGGCGGCGAGGGCGAAGCCGAGCCCCTTGAGGGAGGCGGTGTCCCCGGGCCGTACGCCGGAGACGAGGACGAGCCCGACGAAGGCGAGGGCGAGCCAGCCCAGCTTCCCCGCGGAGATCCGCTCCCTCATGAACACCGCCCCCAGCAGCACGAGGAAGAAGGGCTGGGTGTGGTAGACGACGGTGGCGAGGGAGATCGAGGTGGCCTCGTACGCCTCGAAGAGGAACACCCAGTTGAAGACGATGAAGACCCCGCCGAGGGCGGCGAGTCCCAGCTTCCTGCCGGTGAACCCGTGCCCGGTGAAGAACCCCCGGGCGAGGCTGTACGCGCCGAGGGCGGCGGCGCCGAAGAGGCACCGGAAGAACACCACCTCGAACGGTGAGGCTCCGGACTCGACGACGAAGACGCCGAGGGTGCCGGAGAGCACCATGGCGAGGGTGAGTTCGACGGTTCCCCTGGTCTCGTTTCTCATGGGAACGACGCTACGGACGGGCCCGGAACCGGTCCACGAGCCAGTGGAGGGTCCTCCCGATGGGGGCGATCGGCGGAGCCGATGGGGGGCCGTGGGGGCCGGTGAGGAGCCGGAATAGCGTCGCGGCGAGGGGAGTTGGCACGGGAACACCCCAGAGACCGGAGCAGACATGACCCTCGACGCGACAGGCGCCCCGGACCGCTCGTTCCTCTTCGTCCTCGGCAGTTCACGCTCCGACGGCAACACGGAGATCCTCGCCCGCGCCGCCGCCGCGCAACTGCCGTCCGACATCCCGCAGCGCTGGGTGGACCTGAACCGGCTGGCGCTGCCCGACTTCCAGGACGGCCGGCACGAGACGACGGGCTGGCCGGCCGACGAGAACGAGGAGCTGCTGCGAGAGGCGACGCTGGAGGCCACCGACATCGTCATAGCCTCGCCGCTGTACTGGTACAGCCTGTCCGCGCAGACCAAGCGCTACCTCGACTACTGGTCGGGCTGGCTGAACGTGCCGGAATCGGACTTCAAGCGGCGGATGGCCGGCCGGACGCTGTGGGGGGTGTCGGCCATGGCCGACGACGACCACGTCGTCGCGGAGGGCCTGGCGACGACGCTGCACCACTCGGCGGCGTACCTGCAGATGCGCTTCGGCGGCGTCCTGACGGGAACGGGCTCCCGCCCGGGCCGGGTCCGCGCCGACGAGCGGGCGATGCTGCGGGCGAAGACCTTCTTCGAGGAGGAGACGCCGCTGGCGCGGTTCCCTTACGAGGAGGCGGGCGTCGGCGTGTGAGGAGCCGGGCCGGGCGACCGTGGCACGACCCGCCCCTCGGCCCTCGGGTCGGCGGGCGGGCTCTCAGCGCGTGAAAGGACGAGGGTGCGCGAACAGGACGCCGGTGCGTGGGATGTGTGGGGCGCGGCCAGGCCGGGACGCACGGAGACGAACGCGGCCGGAGTGACCACGTGGTTCAACTGGACGCAGTGGCCCGACCACGGGCCCGACGAGACGATCCTCGGCGAGCTCTCCGGTGCGCGGGTTCTCGACCTCGGCTGTGGCAGCGGCGGAAACCTCGCTCACCTGGTCACGCTGGGGGCCGAAGCGGTCGGGCTGGACATCTCACCCGTGCAGGTGGCCAAAGCGCGTGAACGCTGGCCGCACCTCGACGTGAGGCAGCAGACGGCCGAGGAGTTCCTCGCGGCGGGCAAGGACGAGTTCGCGGCTGTCTGCTCGGTCTTCGGAGCCGCCTGGTTCACCGATCCCGCCGAGTTGCTGCCCCTGGTGCACGCCCGCCTCGGACCTGGCGGCGTCTACGCGTTCTCCCACAACCCTCCGGCTCTGGAGGGCTGTTACGGCCCGCAGGCGTCCCAGGTGCATCCGCCGGGAAGGGCGCGGAGCCCCTGTACGTGAAGCGCTGGGACTACGAGCCCGGCCGCTGGACGGAGCTCCTCCAGCGGGCCGGGTTCACGGACGTGACGGCCGAGGTGCTCGCGCCTCCGGCCGGGAAGCGGACAGGGACTCTGCTCGTCCGGGGCGTCAGGGCGGGGTAGGGGCCGCCGGATGGCAGGCGCACCCGCACACGAGGTAGCGGACTCCTTGTACGCCGCTGTCGCGGGGGACGTGGTCGCGGCAGCGGTCGTGGCGGCCGAGGACGCAGCGCGGTGACCTGTACTCCTGCTCGGGGGCCGTCAGGGACACGGTCACGGCGTCCGCGATCTCCGGTGTCATCCACCATCCGTCCCCCGCGCGGTCGCGGTGCGCACCCTCGTGCCCCACGGCGAGCACGCACACCGAACCGCCCCACACCGGCCGCACCGCCTCGGCGACGTCCAACACGGACCGCCGCGCACCGCAGCGGCTCATCGGGCGGCCCCGGCGTGGATGTTCCGCTGGTCGACGTCCACCCCGACGGTGGCCAGCCACAGCGCCCGCCGACGCCGCCGCTGCACCGCCGCCAGGTAGGGGCGTTCCAGGGGCGACCGGGAGCCGTCGAGCGGCGCCATCTGCTCCTGGGCGTAGGGCGACCGCCGGGCGGGGGCGCGGTGACGCGGCGCCCGGGGCCGGGGCGCCGGGTGCGGGTGGGCAACCGGGCGTGGCCGGTGCCGGCCGGTGGGTGGCAGGGTCAGCATGAGCAGCCCGAGCAGTAGGGGGATCAGGGCCCTGCCGAGTACGCGCGCGATAGGGTTCCGCACGTCATCAACTCCGTTGTTAGTTGGTGGCCGTGCCCCGGGGCCGGTTGCAGCGGTCGCCGGGGTCTTCCGTTTCGTGCCCCACACCGTAGAGCGTGATGCACTGTGATGCATCATGATGCAGCTAGAACCATCCGAACGTGTACTTGTGTGACTATCTAGCATGGATACATGAGCCTTGACCCGCAGTCGGCCCGCCCGCTGTACATGCAGCTGGCCGAAGTGATCGCAGCGAAGATCGAAACCGGGGAGTACGCCCCGGACCGGATGATCCCCACGCCGGTCCGTCTCGCCGAGGAGTACGGCATCGCCGTACTGACTGCCCGCCGGGCCATGCGTGAACTCCGCGAGCGCGGGCTGATCATCACCGTGCCCGGCAAGGGTTCCTACGTCACTCCCGCCGACGGCAGGTAAGGGTCGCCCCCTCTCAGAGGTAGGTCACCTGGAGGACGTATCCGCACGCGTATCGCGGGACGAGAAGCCCACCGCCCTGTGCGCGGCACGGATGATGTCCCCCGCCGCCCGTACGTACCGGCGGCTCTCCGCCGGGTCCTCCGCGATCCGGGCCAGATACTCGGCGCGGCGCAGTTCGCGGGCCGTGTCGGGGAAGCGTTCGATCTCGATGACGGCGGCCCACTGGATCAGAAATACGCGCAGCGGGGTGATATCGCTCTGCTCGATGGCTTCGGTCACGGCGGCACGCTGGCTGGCGTCCATCTCGGGCAACCGTTCCGGAGCGACCACCGCCAGGGCTGCCCGCAGCGCGGAGGGAGTCTGCTCGGGACGGGGGATGAGTTCTCCGGTGTGTTCAGGCTGTGCCGTCACCATGTCCTCCCAGGGGTGCCCCGGTCAGCGTATCCAGCGGCAGGCGGGACGGCGCCGACCGCGCGGAGCCGAGCAGGTGTGATGTCCCCGCGCCGCCGGGGAAGACATCGCGGTATGGACGAACAAGTCGCACGGCGTTGGCTCGCCACCGCCCTCGCCGAAGCCCGCGCCGGGCTCGCCGAGGGCGGGATCCCCATCGGGGCCGCCCTCTACGGAGCCGATGGGACGCTGCTCGGGCGCGGGCGCAATCGGCGCGTGCAGGACGGGGACCCGTCCGCGCACGGGGAGACCGCCGCCTTCCGGGCGGCCGGGCGGCAGCGCTCGTACCGGGGGACGACCATGGTCACCACCCTCTCGCCCTGCTGGTACTGCTCCGGGCTCGTCCGGCAGTTCGGGATCTCGCGGGTCGTCATCGGGGAGGCGGAGACCTTCCACGGCGGGCACGACTGGCTGGCGGAGCACGGGGTCGAGGTCGTGGTGCTCGACGACCCCGAATGTGTTGCTCTCATGCGGGAGTTCATCCAGCTCAACCCCGCCCTCTGGAACGAGGACATCGGCGATGAGTGAAGCCCGCCTTCCCACCGTCGACCTCCGTCTCGACCCCGGCCCTCAGCTCCCCGCCGTCGACCGTGCCCTGCGCGACGCCGGGTTCCTGCTGGTCGCCGGACACGGTGTCGACCCTGGTCTGCGGAAAGACATCCGGGCGGTCGCCCGACGGTTCTTCCATCTCCCGCCCGCCCTCAAGGAGCCGTACGCCGTGCGGGTCGGTGGCCGGGGCTGGCTCGGGCCCGGTGCCGAGGCCAACGGGTACGCGGAGGGGACCGCGACCCCGCCCGACCTGAAGGAGTCGCTCTCCTTCGCGGCGGACGAGCCGACCGGCGACCCGGCCGTGGACGCCGAGTGGTTCCTGCCGAACACCTGGCCCGCCGAGGTCCCGGAGCTGAGACCCCTGGTGGAGAACTACCTCGCACAGATGAAGGCGCTCGCCGACCGCGTCCTCGATCTGCTCGGCACGGCGCTCGGCGAGGAGCGGGACTTCTTCACCCGGCACACCGGGCACCCCACCTTCGGTTTCAACATCAACTGGTATCCGGGGCGGGAGCGGACGGGCGATCCGGAGCCGGGTCAGTTCCGGATCGGCCCGCACACGGACTTCGGCACGGTCACCGTCCTCGACCGGGAGGCGGGCAGGGGCGGGCTCCAGGTCTTCACCGACGCGGGCGGCTGGCAGGACGCGCCGTACGACCCGGCCGCCTTCACCGTCAACATCGGTGACCTGATGGCCGGTTGGACCGGCGGACGGTGGCGTTCGGGACGGCACCGGGTGCTGCCGCCGCCGGCCGACGTACCGACGGAGGAGCTGATGTCGCTGGTGTACTTCTACGAGTGCACGCCCGGGACGACGATCCACGGCATCGAGTCGCACGGGTACCTGCGGGCCCAGCTCGACGCCATCGCCACGGAGAAATGACACCATCCCTCACCACGACTCGAAAGCAGTGTCGAAAAGCGGGCCGCTTTCCCAACACACCGTCGATATCCTTGGGTTGACTGTGACGGGGGTGGCGGGGGCGTGGACAGGGAGCTGTACGGCCGCGAGGCGGTCCTGCACGAGACCGGGCTGGTCGCGCGGCTCAGCGGCCTCACGCGGCACGGTGCCGCCCGGGTGCCGTTCGAGCACGGGGACGATCCACCGGTCACGGTGTTCACGGGCGGGCGCGGCACGGGGAAGACCGCCCTGCTCAAGGAGGTCCGCAACCGCTACAAGGGCTACACCCCGCTCGCCCTGCTCGACTGCGCGCACATCGAGCCGCCCGCCGACCACGGCCCCGGCTGGACGCCGGTCACCGGGGCGCTCGCCGAGCTCGCCGTCCAGCTGTCGCCGAAGGTCCTCGGCGCCCGGCCCGTGCGGTTCCCCCGCCTCTCGCTCGGCCTGGTGGCCGTCGCCTCGCTCGGCTGGTCCCGGGAGGACGACGAGCGGGCCCGTCGCGACCTGCTGCGCCTCGGGCCGCTGCTCGCCACCGTCGACGCGACCCGGGGCGCCGCCGCCAACTGGGTCGGCAAGGTCCTCGCCAAGCTCGCCGCCCGGTTCGCGGAGGCCGCTGTCCCGCTCGCCGGGCTGCTCGCCGAGGCGACCGTGGAGACCGTCCTCGAAGAGGTCTTCGGGCGCCTCCAGCGCACCTCGGAGAACTGGTACGGCAGCTACCGCAACGCGGGCGGGCGCGGCAAGGCCGGTCTCCAGCAGCTCGCGATCGACTTCGAGCAGGGCGGCCGGCGCCGCCGCGAGGCCGAGGACTTCCTCGTCGGCGCCCTCACCGAGGACCTGCTGCACGCCTACACCGGGATTCGGCGCGGCAGCCGCATCGGCCGCCCGCTCGTCCTCCTCGACAACGCCCATGAGCCGCTCGGCCGGCAGCTCGTCGAACCGATCCTGCGCGCTCGCGCCGAGGGCCGCCGCGACCGGGTCGTCGTCCTCGCCGCCTCCCGGATCCGCGAGCACGAGGGGCTGCGGCACGCCACCAGGACCCGGCTGCCGGAGACCGCGCACCGGGCGCCGTGCCCGCGCGGGACGAGCGTCGGCTCCGGCATCCTCGCCGTCGAACTGACGCCGCTCTCCCCCGCCCAGACCCGCTCCGCCTTCGACCACCACGACCCGGCGGGCCGGACACCCCCCGAACTCGCCCGGGCCGTCCACCGGCTGACCGGCGGCCGCCCGCTCGGCGTGGCGCTCCTCGGCCGGGCCGCCGGCGAGGCCCCGGAGCACCTGCGGGCCGGGCTCACCCCGGCCGGGCTGCTCGACCTGACCGTGGAACTGCGCGAGGACACCCCGCCGGTGCCCGTCGCCCCCGCCCTGCTCGCCGAACTCCTCCCGGTGCGCAGACCCGGCCCGTACGCGGTGCTCGCCGCCGCCCACGACGAGGAGTCCGCCCGGATGCTGGCCCACGCCCGGCTCCAGGGCGAGTCCCTCGACGGGGACGTGGCGCTGCGCGTACGGGACCAGCTGCGCTCCGAGGACTGGCCCGAGGGCCCGGGGCACTTCGTCGCCGATCCGCTCCTGCGCGCGCTGCTCCTGCACCGGCTCCGCTTCGAGGACGGCGACCACCCGCACTACGCCGCCTGGCAGGCCGTCCACGAGACCCTGCACCGGCACTACGGGCCCGAGCCCGGCCCGTACCGGCTCCATCACGACCTGGCGCTCGGCCGCACCGAGGAGGCCGTCACCCATCTGCGGGAGACGTTCCCCGAGCAGGACGTCCTCGGCTGGCTGGGCCGGCTGCGGTTCATCGGATCCGCCCCCTGCCCCCGGGAGCGCGACAGGACCGGGCCCGACCCGCGCCGGGCGGTCGCCCTCGGCCAGGGGCCGCTCGGGGAGCTGCCGCCGGGGCTCGACGCCGACACCGCCGAACTCCACCTGTCCGTACGGCGGCTGCTGCACGCCGTATGGCTGCTCACTGATCCGCTCGCACTGCCCGACGACGAGGTGGCCGACCGCCTCGCGCACGAGCTGCGCCGGCTCTCCGGCCGTCATCTGACGGGCAGCGGTTCGCTCTGGGACGCGGCCACCCACTGGCCGCGCGACATCCGTGCCTGGCGGGAGCTCTCGCTTCCGCCGGGCCGCGAGGACGGAGTCTGACGCCATGCCCGACCGTCTGACCGACCGGCTGCGCCGCCGCGTCCGCACCCCCCGCCAGAAGCTCGTCGCCTCGGTCGTCGCGGCCGCCGTCGTCCTCGGCCTCGGCGGCTACGGCGTCGCCCGGCTCACCACCCCGGAGGACCGTTCCTGCGCCCCCGGCGTCGAACGGCCCGCCGGCAGCGACGAGTGCGTCGGCGTCAACGGCGGAGGCCACGACTTCGGCATCGCCGAACTCCGCGACATCGCCGCCGCCATCAGCGGGGAGAACGCCTCGCTCAAGGCCGGCGAGTACGTGACCGTCGCCGTCCTCCTGCCGCTGACCTCGACCGACAGCGGCATGCGGACCAAGGTGCTGCACGAGCTCCAGGGCGCGTACGCCTACCAGTTCCGCGCCAACCACGAGTCCAACGACGAGACCCCCAGGATCCGGCTCGTCCTCGCCAACACCGGCCAGGGCAACGCCCACTGGCGCACCACCGTCGACCGGCTCGTCACCATGACGGACACCGCCGACCGGCTGCGGGCCGTCTCCGGCGTCGCCACCTCCTCCACCGAGATGCGGGAGGCGGTGACCGCCCTCACCGGAGCCGGGATCGCCGTCGTCGGCACCACCATCACCGCCGACGACATCGCCAACGGCCCCGGAGCCGGCAACCGCTACCCCGGCCTCGCCCGCGTCTCCCCCACCAACACCGACGAGGCGAAGGCCCTCGCCCACTTCGGCAAGGTCGACGCCGCCAAGGCCTTCCTCGTCCAGGACACCCGGACCGGCGACCACTACACCGACACCCTCAAGTCCGCCTTCGCCGCCAACCTCAAGGGCGCCCCGCACGAACCGGCGCTCTTCACCTCCCCCGCCGACCCCACGGCGGAGGGCACCACCGCCAACACCTTCCGCCAGATCACCCATCTGATCTGCGACACCCGCGCCGAGACGGTCTTCTTCGCCGGCCGCCACACCCAGCTGCGCCAGTTCATCAACGCGCTCGGCGCGCGCGGCTGCGTCGACCGCGCCTTCACGGTCCTGACCGGCGACGAGGGCTCGTACCTGGGCGCCGACGAGAAGCTCGACCGGGACGCGCTGAAGGCGAAGCTGACCGTGCGGTACGCCGCACTCGCCCACCCCGACGCCTGGAAGCCGGCACCCGGCCGGCCCGTCCCGGCGACGGGCGGCTCGGTGGTGGCGTACTCGACCTTCGTGACGGACATCGCCCGCGCCTCGAAGACGCCGGTGGCCCTCGCGGACGGGCAGGCGATCGTCGCGTACGACGCGATGGCGACGGCGGTCCACGCGATCCGCCAGGCTACCCCGCAGGGCTCCCCCTACCCGCAGCTCGCGGACGTGGTCACCCAGTGGCCGCAGGTCAAGGGCTCGCTGCGGGTCCAGGGGGCGAGCGGCTGGATCTGCCTGGACAACTACGGGAACCCGTACAACAAGGCGGTCCCGATCGTGGAACTGGCCCAGGACGGCACCCAGCGCTTCGTCCAGATCGCCTGGCCGGAGGGCGAACCGCCGACCCTCTCCTGCCTCCCGCCGAAGCGCGGCTGACCGCCCTCCGCCGAGCGCCCGCCGCCGAACCGCGGCTGCCCCCCGCCTTCCCTCCTCCGCCCCCGAACGGCCGAGCCGGGCCGGGCAGCTGTTGTCGCCCCCGGCCGCTCCGCCGAAGCTGGGACAGCGGCGCGCCCGGCATGCCCTCCCGCCCCGGGGGTACGCGGGCAGCCGCATGACCGGACGAAGGGAGCGCCATCCATGGGAGTCGACTCCGCACCGGCGCCGGTGCCGGCGGACACGGGCACGGTCACCACGGCGGTCCCGGCCCGCCTCGACCGCCTGCCGTGGTCACGGTGGCACTGGATGATCGTGATCGGCCTCGGCACCGTCTGGATCCTCGACGGACTCGAGGTCACCATCGTCGGCAACGTCGCCGGCCGCCTCGCGGAGGAGGGCAGCGGCCTCGACATCACCTCCGCGCAGGTCACCGGCATCGCCGCCGCCCTGTACGTGGCGGGAGCCTGCTCCGGAGCGCTGTTCTTCGGCTGGCTCACCGACCGCTACGGCCGCAAGAAGCTCTTCATGATCACGCTGGCGGTCTATCTCGGGGCGACGGCGATGACGGCGCTGTCCTTCGAGTCCTGGTGGTTCTTCCTCTTCCGCTTCCTCACCGGCTTCGGCATCGGCGGCGAGTACGCGGCCATCAACTCGGCGATCGACGAGCTGATCCCGTCGCTCTACCGGGGCCGGGTCGACCTCATCATCAACGGCAGTTACTGGCTCGGCGCCATCGGCGGCGCGCTGCTCTCGATCGTCATGCTGGACACCGACATCTTCCCGAAGGACCTCGGCTGGCGGCTCAGCTTCGCCCTCGGCGTCGTCCTCGGCCTCGTCATCCTGCTCGTACGACGGCATGTGCCGGAGAGCCCACGCTGGCAGTTCATCCACGGCCGGGGGGAGGCCGCCGAAGGACTGGTGTCGTCGGTCGAGCGGGAGATCGGGCGGGAGAAGGGCGAGGCGCTGCCGCCGCCGGCCGGCGAGATCACGATCCACCAGCGCAGGAGCATCGGCTTCGGGCTCATCGCCAGGACGGTCTTCGCCCGCTATCAGCGCCGCGCGGTCCTCAGCCTGTCCCTCTTCATCGGGCAGGCGTTCCTCTACAACGCGATCACCTTCGGCTTCGGCGCCATCCTCACCACGTTCTTCGACGTGCCGACCGGGCACACCGGCTACTACTTCGCCGTCATCGCGGCGGGCAACTTCATCGGCCCGCTGCTGCTCGGCAGGCTCTTCGACACCGCCGGACGCCGGATCATGATCTCCTCCACGTACCTGCTGTCGGGCCTGCTCCTCTTCGGGACGGCGTGGCTCTTCGGCCGGGGCTCGCTGACCGCGACGACCCTGACGGCGTGCTGGTGCGTGGTGCTGTTCTTCGCGTCGACCGGCGCGTCCAGCGCGTATCTGACCGTCTCGGAGATCTTCCCCATGGAGACCCGGGCGATGGCCATCGCCTTCTTCTACGCCCTGGGTACGGCGGCCGGCGGTATCAGCGGTCCGCTGGTCTTCGCCGAACTCACCGAGTCGGGCGTCGTCGGTGACACGGTCCTCGCGTTCCGGATCGGCGCCGGGCTGATGTGCGCCGCAGGCCTGGTGGCGGCGTTCCTCGCGGTGAACGCGGAGCGGCGCTCGTTGGAGGACATCGCCGAACCGCTGTCGGTGGCGAAGCCGGACACCCCCTCCTGAATCAGGGCTCCCACTTCGGCCAGGGCGCGGCCTCCCGCTCGTACAGCTCCCGCAGGTGCCGCCACCGCTCGGGCGTCCACGCCCGCCAGTCCGTCGGGCGGCCGTCCAGCGCCTCGGCGAGCAGCTCGAAGTGGTCGTGCCACCGGGCGAGCGAGTCCAGGCGGTGCTCCCGCGACCCCCGCACCTCGTTGGTGAAACGCAGCACGGTCGACCCGCCGTCCCCGGAGGGCCCCGGCTCCAGATGGAAGCGGATCCGTCCGAGGGTCGTCGGTTCGACCGTGTACTCGGCGACGTAGTCGGGGTCCCAGGCGGTCACCCGCCCCGAGACCTCGGTGTCATCGGTGAGCCGGCGGAGGGTGACCCGGCCGCCGAGCCGGGGTTCCAGCGGGTCCGCCTCGCCGAGCCAGCCCGGCAGCCCCTCGGGGGAGGCGACCGCCGCCCAGACCTCGGGCAGCGGATGGGGAAGCTCGACGACGAACCGCAGCAGATGCGTGTCCCCGTCGTGGGTCTCGCTCCTGCCCCGGGGTATCTCGCTCATGTCTCCAGCGTGGCCCCGGGCCCCCTCACCCGCGAGCTCAGACGCCCGCGTACGAGTGCTTGCTGCTCACGAAGATGTTGACGCCGTAGTAGTTGAACAGGAAGCAGGCGAAGGCGATGAGCGCGATGTACGCGGCCTTCCGGCCCTTCCACCCGGCCGTCGCGCGCGCGTGGAGGTACGCGGCGTAACCGACCCAGGTGATGAAGGACCAGACCTCCTTGGCGTCCCAGCCCCAGTAGCGGCCCCACGCGTCGCCCGCCCAGATCGCGCCCGCGATGATCGTGAACGTCCAGAGCGGGAAGACGGCCGCGTTGACCCGGTACGAGAACTTGTCGAGGGAGGCCGCGGAGGGCAGCCGCTCCATGACCGAGCGGGCGAAGGCGCCGGGGTTCCCGCCGGTCGCGAGCTTGTTCTCGTACGAGTCGCGGAAGAGGTACAGCAGGGTCGCGACCGCGCCGAGGTAGAAGACCGCGCCGCAGAAGATCGCGGTGGAGACGTGGATCCACAGCCAGTACGAGTCGAGCGCCGGGACCAGCTGGTCGCTCGGGGTCTTCAGCCAGGTGGTGGCCATGCCCAGGTCGAGGAGGACCGTGGTCACCAGGGGCAGACCGATCCAGCGCACGTCCTTCTTGGCGAGGAGGAAGCCGAGGTACGCGCCGACCGCCACCGTGGAGAAGGTGGTGGAGAACTCGTACATGTTGCCCCAGGGGGCCCGCTGCACGGCGAACGCCCGGGAGACCACGCCCGAGGCCTCGACCAGGAAGGCGAGGGCGGTGAGCGAGACGGCGATCCGGCCGTACAGGTCGCCCTTGACCGTGCCGCCGGCGGCGCCGGGGCCGTCGGGCACGTCACGGGTGCCGGCGGCGGCGCGGGTGACGACCTTCGGCTTGTCCAGGACGGCGGTGCCACCGGCCTGCTTGGCCTGGACCGTCACGGCGGCGGCGGTCGCGGCGCGCGGGGTGAGGGCGGCGGCGGTACGGCCGACCTTGCTGCGGCTGCCGAGGACCCACTCGGCGATGTGGGCGAAGAAGGCCAGGGTGTAGACGGCCATCGAGGAGTAGATGAGCAGGTCGCTCGTCTGCGCCAGGCTTTCGTTGGTCGTGGCGGCGAGGATCACTTGTCGGCCTCTCCAGAAGGGGCGGGGTCTTCCGCGGGTTCTTCCGCGTGTTCCGGCAGGGCGTCCGGATCGGCTTGCGTGGTGGGGGGCGCCTGCGCGGTGAGCGCGACCGCGAGGTCGCCCAGCTCCTCCGGCAGCTTGGCGGACTCGCTCCGGCCGAGCCCGGCCATCTCGACGACGGTCACGCCGTCCTCACCGCGGACGGCCCGGACCCAGACCCGGCGCCGCTGGATGAAGAGCGAACCGGTCAGGCCGGCGATCGCGGCGATCGCGCCCGCGAGGGCGAGGCCGTTGCCGGGCTGCTGCGAGATCTGGAAGCTCGCCCACTCCTTGATGTCCTTCTCGAAGGTGATCGAGCCGGCGCCGTCGGGCAGGGTCATGGTGCCGCCGGGCAGAATCCGCTTGGCGAGCTTGTTGCCGGACTCGTCCGTGAACTGCTTCATCTTGGACTTATCGAGCTGGTACACGTTCTGCGGCAGCCCGGAGTCGACCCCCAGGGAGCCGTGGAAGCCGGTGAGCGCCATGACGGGGAAGTCGAGAGCGGGGAACTGCGAGAACATGGTGCCCTGGCCGGCGCCCGCGAAGGTCGGCACGAAGAAGGCCTGGAAGCCCAGCTGTTCCTTCTCGCCCTTCTTGTCGCGGTAGCCGTCCATGACCTTGATCGCGCCGGTCGACGTGATGTTGTTGTCGATGGGCAGCAGCGGCACGGCGCCGTGGAAGACGGTCTTGCCGCGGCCGTCCCTGACGGTGACGACGGGCGCGTACCCGTGGGCGATCAGGTAGACCTTGGAGTCGCCCACCTCGAGCGGCTCGTTGACCCGGATGACGGCCTTCTTGTCCGTACCGCCCTGGGAGTAGGAGACGTTCGCCTCGAAGGTGCGCGGGGTGCCGCGCTGCGGGCCGCTCTTCTCGTACGTACCGGTGAAGGCGTCGAGCGTGAAGTTGAACGGTTCCAGCTCGTCGATGCCGAACTGGGAGCCGGACTTGAAGTCGTCGTACTGGGTGAGCGTGTTGGAGAAGCCGTCTCCCTCGACGATCAGCTTGCCGCCCTCGGACTTGAAGAGCTGGCCCCAGGCGAAGGCGACGAGCATCACGATCAGGGCGACGTGGAAGGCCAGGTTCCCGGCCTCGCGGAGGTAGCCCTTCTCGGACGCGATCGCGTCCCCGGCGGTGTGGGCGCGGAAGCGGCGGCCCTTGAGGAGGGTGAGCGCCGCCTCGCGGACCTGCTCGGGTTCGGCCTCCGTACGCCAGGTCGTGTACGCGGGTAGGCGGTCGAGGCGCCGGGGGGCACCCGGCGGGCGGCTGCGGAGCTGGCCGACGAACTGCCAGCTGCGCGGGACGATGCAGCCGATGAGGGAGACGAACAGCAGGATGTAGATCGCGGAGAACCAGACCGAGCTGTAGACGTCGAAGAACTGGAGCTTCTCGTAGAGCGGGGTGAGGGTCTCGTGCGCCTTCTTGAAGTCGGCGACCTTCAGCTCGTCCGCGCTGGTCTGCGGGATGAGGGAGCCGGGGACGGCGCCCAGGGAGAGCAGGAAGAGCAGGATCAGCGCGACCCGCATGGAGGTCAGCTGCCGCCAGAACCAGCGGATCCAGCCGATGACCCCGAGCGCGGGACCGCCGATGCCGGTCTCTTCCCGGGGAGCGGTCGACAGCTGGGCCCCGGCCGCCTCTTCGGCGGCACGCCCGGTCTCGCTCGTTTCGGTCTTGCTCATGGAACTCAGATCCCCACCGTGAAACCGCTGGACCAGCCCTGCATCGTGGCGACCATGCTGTCCCACGCGCCCGTGAGGAGCAGCACGCCGGTGACGATCATCATGCCGCCACCGATCCGCATCACCCACACATAGTGCTTCTTCATCCATCCGAACGCGCCGAGGGCCTTGCGGAAGGCGACGGCGGCGAGCACGAACGGTACGCCGAGGCCGAGGCAGTACGCGAAGGCGAGTATCGCGCCGCGGCCCGCGCTGGCCTGCTCCAGGGCGAGGGCGTTGACCGAGGCGAGCGTCGGGCCGATGCACGGGGTCCAGCCGATGCCGAAGAGCGCGCCGAGGACCGGTGCGCCGATCAGGCCGGTGACGGGCTTCTTGTGGAAGCGGAACTCGCGCTGGGTGAACCAGGGCATCAGGCCGAGGAAGAAGACGCCCATGAGGATCATGAGTACGCCGAGGACCGTGGTGAGCGTCTCGCGGTACTCCTGGAGGGTCGACCCGAAGTAGCCGAAGAGCGCGCCGCCGGACACGAACACGGCGGTGAATCCGAGGACGAAGAGGACGGCCCCCGCGGTCATCCGGCCGCGCCGGCTCTCGGCGAGGTCGGTGCCCGTGACCCCGGTGACGTAGCTGAGGTAGCCGGGGACGAGCGGCAGGACGCACGGCGAGAAGAAGGAGACCAGGCCGCCGAGGACCGCGAGGGGCAGGGCGAGCAGCAGGGCTCCGCTGGTGACCGTCTCGTTCACCGGCTCACTTCTCCTTGAGGAGGGGCTCGATCATCGACCGGAGCTTCTCCTCGTTGAGCGCCATCAGCGAACGGGCCGCGATCTTGCCCTCCTTGTCGAGGACGACGGTGGAGGGGATGGACTGCGGGCTGAGCGTGCCCTTGGGGAAGCCGAAGAGGATGAGCTTGCCCTGCGGGTCGTAGAGGCTCGGGTAGGTGACCCCGTAGTCCTCTTCGAAGGCGAGCGCGGGCTGCTTGTTGGGGTCGCGGGTGTTGAGTCCGACGAACTCGACGCCCTTGCCCTTGAGGTCCTTGGCGACCTTGGCGAAGTGCGGCGCCTCGGCGCGGCAGGGGCTGCACCAGGAGCCCCAGGCGTTGAGGACGACGACCTTGCCCTTGAGGTCGGCGACGTCGAGCTGCCTGCCGTCGAGGGTCTCGCCCGCGAGCTTCCCGGTGGACGCGCGCTCGCCCTTGGCCGCGGTGGAGATGCCGCCCGTGTTGGTCACGAAGTTGGTGTTGCCACCGCCGCCGGACGTGCCGTTGCTGTCGCCGCCGCAGGCCGAGAGCGCGAGGGCGGCGGACAGCACTCCGACGGCGAGCAGGGTGCGTCGAGGGGCACGACCGGCGCGACTGACACGACTGCTAAGGCTCATGTGAAAAGTTTCGCATGGGCGTTTGGGGGATCTTGGGCACCCCCCTACGTGCCCGTAAAGCCCCTTGTCAAGATCTCCTAAGCGAAAGGCCGGTTCCTAGGCGGTCGGGGTGGTCGTGGGGGTCGTGGCGGGCCTGAGGAAGCTGTTCCAGCCGCCGGCGGGCTTCTGTCCCACGTCCAGCGAGCGCAGCTTGCCGAGGATCTTCGGGTCCTGGACGTCGAGCCAGTCCACGAACTGCTTGAAGGAGACGAGCCGGACGTCCTTCTTCCCGGCCATTCCCTTGAGCGCGTCCTCGACGGCGTCCATGTAGATGCCGCCGTTCCACTGCTCGAAGTGGTTGCCGATGTAGAAGGGCGCGCGGTTCGACTCGTACGCGCGCGTGAAGCCGCCGAGCAGGGCGTCGGTGGCCTGCTTGCGCCAGCCCGGGTAGCGCGAGGGCATGCCCTTCGTCGTGTTCTTCGACTGGTTGGCGAGCATGTTGTAGTCCATGGACAGGACCTCGAAGGAGTGCCCGGGGAAGGGCACGGCCTGGAGCGGCAGGTCCCAGATGCCCTGGCGCTTGTCGGGCCAGGTCTGGCGGCCGCCGGGCGAGCTGGCGTCGTAACGCCAGCCGAGGCGCTTGGCGGTGGGGAGCAGGTTGTCCTGGCCGAGGAGGCAGGGGGTGCGGCCGCCGACGAGCTCCTTGGAGTAGTCGAAGGGCAGCGGGTCGAGGTCGGTCCAGCCGCTGTTCGTCTTCCACTCGGTGACGAACTTCATGGCCTGGTCGATCTCGCTCTGCCACTGGGCCGGCGTCCAGTTGCCGACGGAGCCGGAGCCGCCGCAGAAGTGCCCGTTGAAGTGGGTGCCGATCTCGTGGCCTTCGAGCCAGGCCTGCCGGACGTACTTCAGCGTGTCCTTGATGTGGTCGTCGGTGAGGTAGCCGATGTCGGAGGCGCCGACGCGGTTGTTCGGCGGGCGGTAGAGGTTCTTCTTCGACTCGGGGAGGAGGTAGATCCCGGAGAGGAAGAAGGTCATCGCCGCGTCGTGGTTCTTGGCGAGTTCGAGGAAGCGCGGGAAGAGGCCGTTGCCGACCTCGCCCGCGCCGTCCCAGGAGAAGATCACGAACTGGGGCGGGGTCTGGCCGGGTTCGAGCGGGACGGGGGCGTCGGGCTGGTGCGGCTGCTTTCCGGTGTCGGCCGTGGAACCGTCACCGATGAGCCGGGCGTCGTCCTTGGTCGGGGTGGCCGTGCTCGGGTTCGCCGAGACGTCTCCCCCCTTGCCGGGTCCGGAACGTCCCGGCTTGTCCTGGTTGTTGGTGCTGCACGCGGCCACACCCATCGCCGCCGCGGCGCCGATGCCCGCCCCGAGCAGCCCCCTTCGACTGATCCCACTGATCCCGCGCATGACATCCCCATTCGCGCTGACGTATGACCTGAACGTCATCCAAACCGACAATGAGTGAGATGCCGGGAGGAACACGTAGGTTCCGGGAAATAGCACAAAAATTTCAGGGCGACCGGTTGGCATGAACACCACCCGATCGCCCTGAACTGTGGACCGCGCACTCCCTCGCTGTCCAGTGAACCGCTGAGCTCGCCCAGAAGGCCCTGCCCAGGTCTACGCCCCGAAGGCCTTCGACTTCCCCTTGGCCGGCTTCGCGCCCGCCCTCAGGTGCACGGGCACGAGGTCGAGCGCCGGCTCGCTGTACCCGACCGAGACGATCCGGTCGCCCTGGTACGTGAACGAGGTCAGCGAGGCCAGCGTGCACTGCCGCCGCCGCGGGTCGTGCCAGAGCCGCCGCTTCTCCACGAAGCTGCGGACGATCCAGATCGGCAGCTGATGGCTCACGCACACCGCCTCGTGCCCCCGGGCCGCGTCCTTCGCCGCGTCGAGCGCACCCATCATCCGGACGACCTGCTCGACGTACGGCTCGCCCCAGGACGGCTGGAACGGGTTGGTCAGGTGCTTCCAGTTCCCGGGCTTCCGCAGCGCCCCGTCGCCGACACCGAAGGTCTTGCCCTCGAAGACGTTCGCCGCCTCGATCAGACGGGGGTCGCTCGCCACGTCGAGACCGTGCGACTTGGCGACCGGCATCGCCGTCTCCTGCGCCCGCTCCAGCGGGGAGGCGACGACATACGTGATGTCCCGGCCGGCCAGGTGCTCGGCGACCCGGTCCGCCATCTCACGGCCGAGCTCGGAGAGGTGGTAGCCGGAACGGCGCCCGTACAGCACCCCGTCGGGGTTGTGGACCTCGCCGTGCCGCATGAGGTGGACGACGGTGATGTCGCTCGCCCTGGCCTCCTTGTCGATGTGCCGGCTCATGCCGTCGCCTCCGCGGCGGCACGCGCGGCGGCCGGCAGGGCGGCGGCGATCCGCTCGATCGCCCGCTCGTCATGGGCGGCCGACACGAACCAGGACTCGAAGGCGGACGGCGGCAGGTAGACGCCGTCGGCCAGCATCGAGTGGAAGAAGGCGTTGAAGCGGAAGGCCTCCTGCTGCTTCGCCTCGTCGTAGTTCCGCACCTCCTCGGAGGTGAAGAAGACCGAGAACATGTTGGAGGCGGTCTGCAGCCGGTGCGCCACACCCTCCTTGGCGAGGGCGCCGGTGACGAGACCCTGGATCTCCTTCGACACCGCGTCGACCTTCTCGTACGCCGCGTCGTCGAGCAGCCGCAGCTGCGCGAGCCCGGCGGCGGTCGCGATCGGGTTACCGGAGAGCGTGCCCGCCTGGTAGACCGGCCCGGCCGGCGCCAGGTGCCCCATGACATCGGCACGGCCACCGAACGCGGCGGCCGGGAAGCCACCGCCCATGACCTTGCCGAACGTCAGCAGGTCGGCCTTCACGCCGTCGACGCCGTACCAGCCGGCCTTCGACGTACGGAAACCGGTCATCACCTCGTCGGAGATGTACAGCGCGCCGTTCTCCCGGCACAGGTCCGCGAGGCCCTGGTTGAAGCCCGCCACGGGCGGCACGACGCCCATGTTGCCCGGCGAGGCCTCGGTGATGACACAGGCGATCTCGCCCGGGTGCGCCGCGAAGGCGGCCCGCACCGCGGCCAGGTCGTTGTAGGGCAGCACGATCGTGTCCCCGGCCTGGGCGCCCGTCACACCGGGCGTGTCCGGCAGCCCGAGCGTGGCGACACCGGAACCCGCCGCGGCGAGCAGCGCGTCCACGTGACCGTGGTAGCAGCCGGCGAACTTGACGACCTTCGCGCGCCCGGTGAACCCGCGGGCCAGCCGGATCGCGGACATCGTCGCCTCGGTGCCGGAGGAGACGAGACGCACCTGCTCGACCGGCTCGATCCGCGCGACGATCTCCTCGGCGAGCGCGACCTCACCCTCGCCGGGCGTACCGAACGAGGTACCGCGGGCCACCGCGGCCTGCACCGCGGCGGTGACCTCGGGGTGCGCGTGGCCGAGGATCATCGGTCCCCACGAGCACACCAGGTCGACGTACTCACGACCGTCCGCGTCGGTGAGGTACGGACCGGAACCGGACACCATGAACCGGGGCGTACCGCCCACGGCCCGGAAGGCACGCACCGGTGAGTTCACGCCGCCGGGCGTCACGAGGGAAGCGCGGTCGAAAAGCGTCTGTGAGACTGGGGCTTCGTATGAATACGGCACTGTGATCCTGACCTGCGAGAACGACTTCGGGCACGACATCGGGAACGGAGGGACGACGGTGAGCATCCTGTCTGTTACGCCGAAGCGCTCCCCCTCCGCGTCTGCGAAACTGGGGCCTCATAGGGATGACTCACGGAATCCATGGTGTCAGAGGCCACGGCGTTCTTGCGGACAGGTGTTTCACCGTACGAACGCGGGGGAGGTCACTGACACGATGATCGGGTCGCGCGGCGGGGTCGTGTTGCCGAGAAGAAGCAGTCGGGTGGAGATATGCATCGCGGTGGCGGACCGGGCGAGGGGACGGACGACCTGGGTCCGGAGTCTGCCCGGCGGGGGAGGCACCGGCGCCGGCGGGCGGAGGACCCGACCGCGTCGGAGCGCCGGGCGAGCCCGGAACCCGCTGCGGAACCACCTCCCGCTCCCGGGGGCCGGAGCTTGGGCGTGACGTACAAGTACTTCGGCGCGCCCAACAGCGCGACGGCGGCCCAGGTCCCGATCTCGATGCGCCCCGAGGAGCTCGGCGGGGACGAGCTCGGCATGGGCGGCATGTTCACGAAGATCAAGCCGGAGACCATAGCGGCCATGGTCCTGACCGGCATCCAGGGCATGCCCCTGAACAAGGTGCCCCCGCTGGAACTGGTGGTCCTGCATCCCGACTACGCGGTGGTGAAGCTGCCGATGACCGTGGTCGACCCGCTCCGCGCGATCGGCGAGGAATCCGTCGGCGCCGCCGCCTTCATCTGGTCCACGGTGCCCGACCGCGGCGGCCCGCGCGACGCCTTCGACGTCTACCAGCTGCTCCACGAGTGGCAGGACTTCTCCGTCCGCCTCCACGAGGCGGGCCACCAGCCGTACTGCCTGGTGTGGCCCTGAGCGGAACGCCCCGCAGGTCCCACTCCTCCCGGCAGGCGTTTCGCCGCACTTCCAGCGTTCATAAGTGCTGAAATTAGGACGAATGGTATGTGATGCGCGGACATCGCGCCCTGAGGGAGCAGCCCGTTTGCCCCGGGGAGCCCGTGCGCCCGGTGGGAGCCTGACGAGGAAGGACGACGCGTGAGCGGAGTACAAGCGGCACGAGGCGTACGAGTGGCCGGCGAACCGATGCAGATCGGCGAGGTCGCCGCACGCACCGAACTGTCCCTGCGCACGATCCGGCAGTACGAGGACAGCGGCCTGGTCGTCCCGTCCGCGGCCTCACCGGGCGGCTTCCCGCTCTACACGGACGCGGACGTCTCCCGGCTGATGGTGGTCCGCCGGATGAAGCCGCTCGGCTTCACCCTCGACGAGACCCGGGACCTCCTCACGGCCGTGGACCGGCTGGCCGCCGAGCGCGCGGGCACGGAGACGGAGCTCGACCCGGACGAGCGGGCCGCGCTCCTGGCCCGCGTCCGCGGCTACGAACAGGCCGCGGCGGAACGGGTCGCCGAACTGCGGGCCCAGCTGGCCCGGGCGGAGGAGTTCGCCGACTCCCTCCGCCGCACCCGCCTGACGGCGACACCGGTGTGACGGCGACAGCGGCTTGAGGGTGCCGCCGGTGCGAGGGTGCCGCCGGTCGGGGAGCTCGGGGCGTCGCTCAGGAGGTGAGCGGCCACCGCTCAGGAGGTGAGCGGCCACCGCTCAGGAGGTGAGTGGCCACCGCTCAGAATGTGAGCGCCTCGGCGAGGTCGTGGAAGAAGCGGGCGTACGCGGCCGGGCTCGGCGGGGTCTCGGGATTCCACGCCAGGGACCGGACACCGGCCAGGGCCCCGTCCGGCGCGGTGGCGTGGGCCCGGTCGTCGAAGAGGACCAGGTCGGGACGGAGCTCGGCGGCGCGGCCCCAGTCACCGGTGAGCCAGTTGGCGCCGGGCCCGTGCCCCGGATCGACCAGCCGGACCCCGAGCTCGGCGAGCCGCGCCAGCTCCGGCCAGGCCTGCGGCCGTGCCAGGTGCACCTGGTCCGGGCCGGCCCCGGAGAGGGCGAGCACGGCGAGCCCGCTCCGGACGGCGGCCTCCCGGAGCGCCTCCTCGGCGCCCCGGAGCAAGGCCGATGAGCCGGCCTGACCTGCTCCGGCGCCCGGCCCCGCCGCCCCCGTGGCCCCCGCCGCCCCCAGGCTGACCGCCAGCGCGCCGAAGCGGCCGAGTATCGCCGACAGCCTCAGCTCGTTGCCGACGGAGAGCGCGACGAGCGGCACCCCCGCCCGTTCGGCGACGGCCTCGTCGAGCGCGTACGGGCTCTTCCCGTCGTAGGTCACGTCGACGATCACGTCCGGCCGCAGCTCCCGCAGCCGCGCCTCGTCCAGGCCGCGCCCCGGCCCGAGGTAGGTCACCCCGGCCGCCCGCAGCCCGCCCTCCTTGGCCGGGTCGAGGACCTCGCCGTCGTGCCCGGAGCCGTACACGGCGACCGGCGTCACGCCCAGGTCGCACAGGGCCGCCCCCGCCCGCACGTATGCGATCACCCGCCGCGGCACACGCGCCGCGCCCAGCTCCGTACCTCTGTCGTCCGTGAATCCCCATGGCTGCGCGCCGGACATACGGCTGCTCCCTCCCCGGCCGGAATGTGCCTCTTCCGCCACCTTGGAGCGGTTCCCCGGCGCGCACAAGAGGGCCTCCGGCCCTCGCCCGGCGGCCGGGGCGGGAAGGGCCCAGCGGGGCGGGGAGCGCGGTCCCGGGACCCCTGCCGAAAGCCCCCCATGGTGGTGTTAACTGAACAGACCGGGAGGAAGCAGCAGGAATCCCTGGAGTGAGTCATGTCCTTGCCCGGCCGGTTCTCCGACCCCCGTGTGATCACGCTCGCCGGTCTGCTCACCGTCTCGACGGCGGTGTGGCTGTCGCTGAGCCTGCGGTCCCGGGCCCGCGACCGGGCCCGGGCGCCACTGGAGCGCGTCTGGCACCCCCAGGAGTCGGTGGAGCTGACGCCCGCGGAGGAGCACGCCTTCGGCCAGGTCGTCTCCCGACTCTCCCCGGGCTCGCCGGGGGACCTGCGCTGAGAGGCGGAGCCGAGCCTCTCAGGCGCGCGGATCGCGTCCCGTCGTGGCGAGCAGCCGCTCGAAGACGGTGGCGTCCGCGGGCACGTCGACCGCCTCCCCGAAGACGTTCATCCTCCGGGCCATCGGCGCCATCCCCTCCACCTCCTCGACGAGCCCCGCGACCACCTCCGGGTCGGGCGCGAAGCTCCGCCCGGTGGCGCGGGCCAGGTCCCAGGCGTGCACGGTCAGGTCGAGCAGCACCATGGACCCGACGGTCCGCGCGGGCAGCCCCATGGCTCCGGACGTGCCCTCCTCGGCACCGGGAGCCGACCAGGCCTCGACGAGCTTGCCGGTCTCGGCCTCGAAGAGGTCGCGCCAGTCCGCGTCGGCGAGCCGGTCGGGGGTGCGGGAGAAGTCGGCCGGCTGCTTGGCGGCGAGGGCCTGGAAGTTCACGACGACGTCGAAGAGATGGTTGAGCAGGGCGCGCACGTCGTACTCGGCGCAGGGCGTGGGCGCGCCGAGCGAGGCGTCGGCGGTGGCCCTGACGAGGGGTGTGGCCTGCGCGGCGGCGGTACGGAGCAGGTCACCGATACGGGGCGGGGCTTCGTTCGTCATGGAACCGATGCTGGGGGATCATGCCCACCGGCGTCTTGAAGAAACGCGCCAGGGCACGGAGAGGATCCCGGGCACGACGAAGGATCCCTAGCATCGGAGGATGTCCGCTTCCGCTCCCCGCAGGGACACCCGGGGCATCGTCGACCCCGCCGAACTGCTCTCCCGGGTCCGCTTCCGCCGCCACGCCCCGGCACCCGAACTGCGGCCCTATCTGGAGCACTACTGGCTGATCGACTGGGAACTGCCGGAGCCGTACGCGAGCCACGTCGTCCCGCACCCGTCGGTGAACATCGTCTTCCAGCGGTACGGAGCGCTCGGCGCCCCGGCGGCAGCGGCGGAGGTGTCCGCCGAGGTGGCCGGGGTGGGGCTCGGTCTGTTCACGCACAAGCTGACGGAGGCGGGCCGGGTCTGCGGCGTGCAGTTCCGGCCCGGCGGCTTCCGCCCCTTCGCGCCCGCGTGGCCGGTGTCGGCCTGGACGGGCCGCCGGGTCCCCCTCACGGACGCGTTCCCGCGGCCGGCCCCGGAAACCGACCCATCGCCGGCCGCCCTCTTCCCCGACACCGACCCGCTGTCGGCCGTCCTCTCCCCCGACGCCGACCACGCGCGCGTGGCGGCGCTCGACGCCTTCCTCCTGGCCCACGGCCCCGCTCCGGATCCGGACGCGGCTCGGGCCATGGAGCTCGTCGACCTGATCCGCGCGGACCGGTCGGTCCGCAGGGTCTCCCGGCTGGTCTCGGCGACGGGCCTGTCCGCGCGTTCCCTCCAGCGTCTCTTCGCGAGCCGTGTCGGCGTCGGCCCGAAGTGGGTGATCCTGCGCTACCGCATCCACGAGGCCCTGGAACGCGCCGAGGCGGCGGAGGGCACCCCGGACTGGGCGGCCCTCGCGGCCGAGCTGGGATACAGCGACCAGGCCCATCTCGTACGGGACTTCACGGCGACGATCGGGGTGCCGCCGACGGCGTACGCCCGTGGAGTGTCAGGGGCCTGACCCCGGCCTGATCGGGACGACAGCCCTAGGAGGCGTCCTCCGGCGCGGTGAGCGGCCGGGTGAAGTGGAAGGCCACGATGTCGAAGCGCTCGCGCAGGTAGAAGCGGTGGGCGCCGGTGCGGTGGGTGCCGGAGTCCAGGTTGAGCTCGTGGCAGCCGGCGGCGCGCGCCCGGGCCTCCAGGTGGGCGACGAGCGCGTGGCCGACACCGGTGGAGCGGCTGGCGGCGGCGGTCACGAGGTCGTCGACGTAGAGCTTGCGCAGGGAGCTCGTGTTGTGGATGATCCGCCAGCCGGCCGCGCCGACGCAGCGGCCGTCGTCCGCGTACGCGGCGGTGAAACGGAGCCCCTGCGGGTGGCCGGCCTCGTGGACCTCGCGGAAGAGCTCCGGGGTGAGGTGGGGGCGGAGTTCGGAGAGGACCGGCAGGAGGTCGCTCTCAAGGCGGGGGTCGCCGAGCTCGAGGTCGATGATCTTCATGGCGGGACGGTACCGCGCACCCCACGAGACCCGCCGCCCGGCCCTCGCCCGACCGACCGCACTGCGCCCGCCACCACCTGCGGCGACCGCCACCGGCACCGAATTCCCTGGCCGCCCGTCCCTCCCCGATGCGATCCTGTCCCCGTGAACGGACCGGAGATCCAGATCAGCTTCGCCCCCGGCCTCGGGCTCTTCGTCTCGCCGGAGCGGCGCGCGGGCAGCACGACCGTGACCACGGACGGCGCCTCCTCGCTCGGCCATGTCGTGGAGTCGCTCGGCGTACCCCTCACGGAGGCCGGGACGCTCCTGGTGGACGGGCTGCCCGTCGACACCTCGCACGTCCCGGTCGCGGGCGAGACGGTCGTGGTGGAGGGCGTGGCCCGTCCGCAGCCGGTGCCGGGCGCACCGCTCCGGTTCCTGCTCGACGTACACCTGGGCACGCTGGCCCGGCGGCTGAGGCTGCTCGGGGTGGACGCGGCGTACGAGAGCGCGGACATCGGCGACCCGGCGCTCGCCGCGCTCTCCGCGCGGGAGCGGCGCGTCATGCTCTCGCGGGACCGCGGTCTGCTGCGCCGCCGCGAACTGTGGGCGGGCGCGTACGTCTACAGCGACCGGCCGGACGAGCAGCTCCGCGACGTCCTCGAGCGGTTCGCGCCCCCGCTCGCGCCGTGGACGCGGTGCACGGCGTGCAACGGGGAACTGAGCGACACCGACAAGGACGCGGTCCGCGAGCGTCTGGAGCGGGGCACGGAGAAGACGTACGACGTGTTCGCGGAGTGCGTGGGGTGCGGCCGGGTGTACTGGCGCGGCGCGCACCACAGCCGTCTGGAGGAGATCGTCTCCGACGCGGTACGCGAATTCGGCGGCGCGACGACGGCCTGACGCCCCGGATGTCGGGCCCGACAGCCGGCCCGACCGGACCCTCGGACCGAGCCGCCCCTCAGACCGACCGGCCCTCGGACCGACCCGCCCGTCAGGGCGCCTCGGCCGTCAGATAGCGCTGCACGGTCGGACCCAGCCAGGCCACGATCTCCTCGGCGGACATGTCGACGGCCGGCGGCAGCCGCAGGACGTAGCGGGTGAGCGCCATCCCGAGGATCTGGGACGCGACGAGCGCCGCCCGGTGCGGCGCCTCCGCCGGATCGGGGCAGACGCCCCGGGTGATCGGCCCGAGCTGCTGGGCGAAGATCTCCCGCATCCGTTCGGCCCCGGCGGCGTTGGTGACACCGACCCGCAGCATCCCGGTGAGGACCTCGTCCCGCTCCCAGCGCTCCACGAAGTGGGTGACCAGGACGGCCCCGATGTGCTGCGCGGGCAGCGCGCCCAGTTCGGGCATGCCGATCTCGATCTCGGAGGCGGCCGCGAACAGACCCTCCTTGTTGCCGTAGTAGCGCATCACCATCGACGGATCGATCCCGGCGTCACGGGCGATGGCCCGGATGGTGGCGCGGTCGTACCCGTCGGAGGCGAAGCGCTCGCGGGCGGCCTCCAGGATGGCGGCTCTGGTGGCGTCGGAGCGGCGGGCGGTCGTCATATCAACGACTGTAGGCCAACAGGCGTTGACACACCACCGAGGCGCCCCTACAGTTGCCAACAAGCGTTGACCAACGCCCGTTGGCCAACGATCGTGGGCACCCTGGAGGCAGCCATGAGCACCACGAAGAAGACCGACACGGACACCGAGACCGCCACCGACACCCAGGTACTCGTCATCGGCGCCGGCCCCACCGGCCTGCTCCTCGCCGGCGACCTCGCCGCCGCCGGCATCGACGTCACCCTCGTCGAGCGCCGTCCGCACGGCCTCGCCAACATGACCCGCGCCTTCGGCGTCCACGCCCGCACCCTGGAGCAGCTCGACGCCCGCGGCCTCGCGGACGAACTCCTCCGGACGGGCACGACCCTCAGCCGCGCCCGGCTCTTCGGCCGCCTCGACCTCGACCTCACCCGACTGCCCAGCCGCTTCAACCACCTGCTCGTCACCCCGCAGTACGAGGTCGAGCGCCTCCTGGAGCGCCGCGCGGTCGCCGCGGGAGTCACCTTCCGGTACGGGACGGAGCTCCGCGGACTGCGCCAGGACGCCGACACGGTCACGGCCGAGCTCACCGACCAGGACGGGACCCCGCTCACCCTCACCGCCGACCACCTCGTCGGCACGGACGGCGTCCGCAGCGTGGTCCGCACCGCCCTCGGCCTGCCCTTCCCGGGCGGCTCCGTGATCCGCTCCATCGTCCTCGCCGATGTCCGCCTCGCCGAGGAACCCGCCGAATCGTTCACCGTCAGCGGCTCAGGCGACACCTTCGCCTTCCTCGCCCCCTTCGGCGACGGCTGGTACCGGGTGATGGGCTGGAGCCGCACCCGCCAGGTCGCCGACAGCGAACCCGTCGACCTGGACGAGGTCCGCGAGATCACCCGCCGCGCCTTCGGCACCGACCTCGGCATGCACGACCCCCGCTGGATCTCCCGCTTCCACAGCGACGAGCGCCAGGCCCCGGCGTACCGCGTCGGCCGGGTCTTCCTCGCCGGGGACGCCGCCCACGTCCACTCCCCCGCCGGCGGCCAGGGCATGAACACCGGCCTCCAGGACGCCGCCAACCTCTCCTGGAAGCTCACCGCCGTCCTGCGCGGCGAGGCACCCGACCCCGAGGCACTCCTCGACAGCTACCAGTCCGAGCGCCACCCGGTCGGCGCCATGGTGCTCCGCAGCAGCGGCGCGATCGTGCGCCTCGCGATGGCCCACACCCCGCTCACCCGCGCCGCCCGCTCCCTCGCCGCCCGCTTCCTCAACGCGGTACGGCCCGCCTCCGCCCGCGCCATGGGCATGATCAGCGGCATCGGCATCGCGTACGCGCCCCCGGCGGGCGCCGGCCGCCCCGCGGGCCGCCGCGCGCCGGACCTGCGACTGCGCGAGGGACGGCTCTACGAACTGCTGCGCGGCGGCGAGTTCGTCCTGATCGCCCCCGAGGGCGAACCCCCGGCCCTGCCCGGCACCGCCCCGGTCTCCCCGAAGCACCTCATACGGGCCACCTGGACGGACCCGGCACGCCGGACGGCGGTACTGGTCCGCCCCGACGGCTACGTCCAGTGGACGAGCGGCCGCTGACCGGAGCCCGCGTCAGAAGACGTACGGGTCACCGGTGGCGAGCACCAGCACACGGTGCTGGTCGTTCACCGGGTTCCGGTCGGCCACCCCGTCCCGCCAGACCGTGGTGATGTCCACGGTCAGCTCGTCGGGAAGCCCCGCGGTCCGCAGATCGAGCGCCAGCTCACCGACGCCACCCACGGCCCGCAGCTCACCCGTCCGGCACGACACGACCCGGTCGCTGCTCCACAGACAGGCCGGCGGCAGCGCCTGACCACCCGCCATCGGCTCGGAGAAGGCCAGCCGGACCGTCGCCTGGGAGAGGTCCGAGGGCCCGTGGTTCTCACTGACCAGCCAGACACCGACCCTGCCGTCCCAGAGAGAGACATGACCGTGATGGGCCAGATCCGCCTCGCCCCCGCCCACCGGCCCCACAGCGCTGACACCGGCATCGGCACCGGCACTCACGCCCGCACCCCAGACCACCGTCGCCGCCGCCACCGTCGCCGCGAGAGCGACCCCGAGCACACCCTTCCGCATTCCACGCATGAGCCCAAAATACCTACAGACCATCCCATAGTCTGACAATCCATCAGCCAGCGTGTCCCATGGGACGCTCACCCCATGCTGACCGTCCGCTCCATCGCCCTCTTCGCGCTCGCGGCCCTCTTCGAGATCGGCGGCGCCTGGCTCGTCTGGCAAGGCGTCCGCGAGCACCGCGGCTGGATCTGGATCGGCGGCGGCGTCCTCGCCCTCGGCGTCTACGGCTTCGTCGCCACCCTCCAGCCCGACGCCGAGTTCGGCCGCGTCCTCGCCGCCTACGGCGGAGTGTTCGTGGCGGGATCCCTCGTCTGGGGCATGGCGGCGGACGGCTACCGACCCGACCGCTGGGACGTCATCGGCGCCCTCGTCTGCCTTGCCGGCATGGCCCTGATCATGTACGCCCCACGAGGCCGCTGACCGGCGGCCCCACCTATCCTGGCCGGGCGATCGACGAATCGACCACCTGCGCGAGGAGCACCCGACATGACCGCCCCCGGTACCCCCATCGCTGTCGTCACCGGAGCGAGCAGCGGAATCGGCGCCGCCACGGCCAGGCAACTGGCCGCCGCCGGCTACCGCGTGGTCCTCACCGCCCGCCGCAAGGACCGCATCGAAGCCCTGGCCGCCGAGATCAAGCAGGCCGGCCACCAGGCCACCGCCTACGCCCTCGACGTCACCGACCGCGCCGCCGTCGACGAGTTCGCCACCGCGTTCCCGACCCTCGCCGTCCTCGTCAACAACGCCGGCGGCGCCCTCGGAGCCGACCCCGTCGCCACCGGCGACCCCGCCGACTGGCGCCAGATGTACGAGGTCAACGTCATCGGCACCCTCAACGTGACCCAGGCACTGCTCCCGGCCCTCACGGCGAGCGGCGACGGCACGGTCGTCGTCATCTCCTCCACCGCCGGCCACTCCACGTACGAGGGCGGCGCGGGCTACGTCGCCGCGAAGAACGGCGCCCGCGTCCTCGCCGAGACCCTCCGCCTGGAGATCGTCGGCACCCCGGTCCGCGTCATCGAGGTCGCCCCGGGCATGGTCAAGACCGACGAGTTCGCCACGACCCGCTTCCGCGGCGACACCGACAAGGCCGCCAAGGTCTACGCCGGCGTGGCCGAACCCCTCACGGCGGACGACGTGGCCGACACCATCACCTGGGCCTGCACCCGCCCCCCACACGTCAACATCGACCTCCTGATCGTCCGCCCCCGAGCCCAGGCCTCCAACACCAAGATCCACCGCGAGCTGTAGAAACACGGGAGGGGCCGGCGCATCGCGCCGACCCCTCCCGCCCTCACCCGTGCACCGGCTCAGCCCTTCACACAGATGACCTGCTTCAGCTTCGCGACGACCTCCACCAGGTCGCGCTGCTGGTCGATCACCTTCTCGATCGGCTTGTAGGCGCCCGGAATCTCGTCCACGACGCCGGAGTCCTTACGGCACTCCACACCCCGCGTCTGCTCCTCGAGGTCCCGCGTCGAGAAGCGCCGCTTCGCCGCGCTCCGGCTCATCTTCCGGCCGGCTCCGTGGGAGGCCGAGTTGAACGAGGCCGCGTTGCCGAGGCCCTTCACGATGTACGAACCGGTGCCCATCGAGCCCGGGATGATCCCGAACTCCCCGGAGCCGGCCCGGATCGCGCCCTTCCGGGTGACCAACAGGTCCATGCCCTCGTACTGCTCCTCCGCCACGTAGTTGTGATGGCAGGAGATCACCTGGTCGAAGGTCACCCGCGCCTTGCGGAACTCCCGGCGGACGACCTCCTGGAACAGCGCCATCATGATCGCGCGGTTGTACTTCGCGTACTCCTGCGCCCAGAAGAGGTCGTTCCGGTAGGCCGCCATCTGCGGGGTCTCCGCGACGAACACCGCCAGGTCGCGGTCGACGAGCCCCTGGTTGTGCGGCAGCTTCTGCGCCTCGCCGATGTGGTACTCGGCGAGCTCCTTGCCGATGTTCCGGGACCCGGAGTGCAGCATCAGCCAGACCGCACCCGACTCGTCGAGACAGAACTCGATGAAGTGGTTTCCACTTCCGAGCGTTCCCATCTGCTGTCGCGCCCGTTCATGACGGAATTTGACCGCATCCGCGACCCCGTCGAACCGCGACCAGAAGTCACCCCACCCCGCCGTAGGGAACTGGTACAGCCGCCCCGGGTCCACCTCCGAGCGGTGCATCCCCCGGCCCACCGGAATCGCCTGTTCGATCTTCGACCGCAGCCGTGACAGGTCGCCCGGCAGGTCGTTCGCCGTCAGTGACGTCTTGACCGCCGACATCCCGCAGCCGATGTCCACACCGACCGCCGCCGGACACACCGCCCCCTGCATCGCGATCACCGAACCGACCGTCGCGCCCTTGCCGTAGTGCACGTCCGGCATCACGGCCAGTCCCTTGATCCACGGCAGCGTCGCCACGTTCTGCAGCTGCTGCATGGCCCCGCCCTCGACCGTGGCGGGGTCGGCCCACATGCGGATCGGTACTTTCGCCCCCGGTACCTCTACGTACGACATACTTCCTCGATTCCCCCAAAAAGTCTGATAACGCAAAAACCGGAGCCAAAGCCCGTACAGGTGACAGCGGACCGGCATCAACAGCTGCGTGTGCGATAGACATTGTGTCCATCGGCCGGGTTCGCGCGGCAAACAGTTTTCGGGAAAGACTTCGGGAGAAGGGAGCCTGGGACCGTGCAGCGAAAGAGGTACGCCCCCGGCCGCACGGGGTCCGCGGCGCGCACCGCCGTCGTCCTCACCATCGGCCTCGGCCTCGGGATCGGCCTCACCGGATGCTCCGCCGACAAACCGGCGGACGACATCGCCGTGGACGCCAAGGCCGGCCGCGCCGCGCCCGTCGCGCCCCCCGGCCGCTACCGCACGCTCTTCGAGCCCTGCGGCTCCGTCTCGCACGCCACGCTCAGGGACCTGCTCCCCGGCGCCGCCGCGCTCGCCGACGCCGAGCGCGACAAGGCGTACCGGGGCGTCGCGGCGGTGACCTACGACACCGACCGGCGCGTCGGCTGCACGTGGAGGGCCGATACGCCGGACATCTCGCACCGTCTCGTGCTCGACGTCGAGCGGGTCGTGTCGTACGACACGGCCGTCAGCGACGACGCCCGGGCGCAGGAGGTGTACGTCCGCAAACAGCTGGCGGCGGGCATCCCCCTGCCCCCGACGGCCCCGCCGACCCCCACGAACCCCGTCGATCCCACCCACCCCACAGCCACGTCGAGCGCCACGGCCCCGGGCGGGAGCGCCGCCCCCGGCCAGACCCCGGGGAAGACCCCGCAGGGCACCGCCGCACCGACCGGCACCCCGTCTCCCCAGCCGCCCACGGGCACCGGCACGCCCACCGGCACCACCACCGCGACCACCGGCACCGCCGCCCCCACCGGCCCCACGCCCCCCGGCGACCTCGTCTCCACCGGCCTCGAACCCCGCGTTCTCGAAGGCCTCGGGGACGTCGCGTACGTGAACGACGTCGTGAGCACGGTCGGCGCGAAGGGCTCCGAGCGTGCCGTCAGCGTGGTGTTCCGCACATCGAACGTCATCGTGACCGTCTCCTACCGGGAGCGGACGGCGGGTTCGGTCGAGGCCCCGGACAGCCAAGAGCTGCAGGAAAAGGCCCGGAATCTGGCGCGGCTGCTCGCCGAGCGCCTGGAGGAGTAGCGGTTCGGCTCCGCACCGTGACGCGGCGGCGACCACGTAACGTGTCGCCGTACCCGTGGCCCACCAGCACCCGTGCCCGTGGCCGCCGGACCTCCGGCCGGACCGCACGACAAGCGACTGAAGGAACCATGCAGCGATCAGCCCCGCGACTCACCCGCATACTCGCCTGCGCCGCCGTCCCGGTGATGCTCGTCGTCGCCGGCTGCTCATCGGACTCCGGTGACGGGGCCGGGTCGAAGGACAAGGGTGGCGCTTCGGCGTCCGCCACTCCTTCGCCCTCGCAGACGACGAAGACGGTCGAGCCGGCGAAGTTCGCGAAGCTGCCCCAGGCGTGCAAGGCGATCTCCGCCAAGACGACGGCTTCGCTGGTGCCCAAGGCGAAGACGAAGAACGGCACGCCCGCTCCGTCCAGCGATCTCAGCAGCCGTGGCGGCTGTTCGTGGAACGGTCTCGCGGACAAGGGCGTGAAGGGCTCGCAGTACCGCTGGCTGGACGTGTCGTTCTACCGGTACGAGTCGGACGTGTCGCTCGGCAGCGGTCAGGAGCGGGCGGGGGTGAACCTCGCGAAGGAGCTGGCGAAGGTCGAGGAGACACCGAGCGCCAAGAAGCTTCGTACGGCGACGGCCACGGGCATCGGCGACGAGGCGAAGACCGTCGCGTACCAGGTGCGGAAGACCGACGAGGACTTCGTGTACGCCTCTGTCGTGGCGCGTACGGGCAACGTCCTGGTGCTGCTCTCGTACAACGGTGCCGGGTACGCGGGCGCGGCCACCCCGTCGGATAAGACGATCATGGAGGGCGCGGTGAAGGCGGCCAAGGAGGCGGTGGCCGCGGTCGCCACCGCGAACAAGTAGTGCGGCGAGTGGCCAACAAGTAGTCACAAACCTGCGCACAGTGGCACGTGCGTGCGGAGCCCGTCCCTCCCCCGGGGGCCGGGCTCCGTGTGCATGTGCCACTCTGTGCGCGCGGGATGTCGAATGACGGGGAGGGGATCGCGGGTGGCCGCGATGCAGCTGACACGCACACACCGGATACTCATCGGCCTCGTCATCGCCGGTGCGCTGATCATCGCGGGGATCGGTTTCGCGGGTTCGTACGCCGCGGTGCGCGAGCTCGCGATGGACAAGGGCTTCGGCACGTTCTCCTACTTCTTCCCGATCGGTATCGACGCGGGCATCTGTGTGCTGCTCGCGCTTGATCTGCTGTTGACGTGGCTGCGGATTCCGTTCCCGTTGCTGCGGCAGACGGCGTGGGTGCTGACGGCGGCGACGATCGCGTTCAACGGTGCGGCGGCGTGGCCGGATCCGCTGGGTGTCGGGATGCACGCGGTGATCCCGGTGCTGTTCGTGGTGGCGGTCGAGGCGGCGCGTCATGCCGTGGGCCGGATCGCGGACATCACGGCGGACAAGCACATGGAGGGTGTCCGGCTGACGCGCTGGCTGCTGTCTCCGGTGCCGACGTTCCGGTTGTGGCGCCGGATGAAGCTGTGGGAGCTGCGCTCGTACGAGCAGGTGATCAAGCTGGAGCAGGAGCGGTTGATCTACCAGGCGCGTCTGCAGGCCCGTTACGGCCGGAGCTGGCGTCGCAAGGCGCCGGTGGAGGCGTTGATGCCGTTGCGCCTGGCCCGCTACGGGGTTCCCTTGGCGGAGACGGCGGCGGCGGGCCTGGCGGCGGCGGGCATCGAGCCGGCGCTGCTGCCTCCGCAGCCGCAGGTGCAGGTGCAGCCTCAGCTCCAGCAGGTGTCCCAGGCCCCTCAACAGCCGCAGCTGCCCCAGCCGGGTCAGCCGGGTCAGCCCCAGCTTCCCCCGCAGTCGCAGCAGCCCCAGGGCCAGCCGGAGGCGCCGAACCACGACAGTCCCTGGTTCCAGGCGCCGCAGCTGCCGACCGAGGCCCACGAGACGGCGTACGACCCGCAGTACGTCGATGGTCTGGCGCCCACTCCGGTCGCCGTACCGCTCGGCCCGGAGGACGCTCCCGTCCCGGGCCCGGGCCAGGAGCAGGGCCCGGAGTCGTTCGCGCCGTACCCGGAGTACCTGGAAGAGCCGCCGACGGACGACTTCAAGGAGGCCGTGTACAAGATCACGCGGCTGTACGCGGAGGAGACCCGGCAGTTCATCGAGGACGAGGAGCTCCGGAAGCGGCTGGCCGAGCACTACGGTCTGGCCGAGTTCCCTGACACGCACGTCGAGCTGCTGAGCCGGCTGGTCCCGGAGGTCCGGGACCAGATCCGCCAGGAGATGGCCGAGCACGACCCGGCCTGACCGACGCGCCGGCGCATGCGAAGGGGCCGCCACCCGGATCGGGTGGCGGCCCCTTCGCATGGGTCACGCCCCGAGCAGCTTCCTCACCCGGTCCGCGCCCACGGCGAGCAGCAGCGTGGGCAGGCGGGGGCCGGTCTCCCGGCTGACGAGGAGCTTGTACAGCAGGGCGAAGAAGGCGCGCTGAGCGAGCTTCAGCTCGGGCGTCGGCTTGGCCTCGGGGTCGAGGCCGGCCATGACCTTCGGGACGCCGTAGACGAGGGTGGTGAGCCCGTCGAGCGACCAGTGGGTGTCGAGGTCCTCCAGGAGCAGCCGGAGCGACTCGCGGCCCTGGTCGTCGAGGGAGCCGAGGAGCTCGGTGTCGGGCTCCTCGCGGACGATGGTGCGCTGGTCGGCGGGGACCTGGCTGGTGATCCAGTTCTCGGCGCGGTCGAGCCGGGGCCGGACCTCGTCGAGGGAGGTGACGGGGTTCTCCGGGTCGAGTTCGGTGAGGATCCGGAGGGTCTGCTCGTCGTGTCCGGCGGTGATGTCCATGACGGAGGCGAGCGTCCGGTACGGGAGCGGGCGCGGGGTGCGCGGGAGCTCTCCGGCGGCGGTGCGGGCGGCGCGGGAGTGGGCGGCGGCGTCGGCGGGCAGGACGGTGCCGTCGGCGACCTTGGCCTCCAGCTTGTCCCACTCGTCGTAGAGCCGCTGGATCTCCTGATCGAAGGCGATCTTGAAGGACTGGTTGGGCTTGCGGCGCGCGTACAGCCAGCGCAGCAGCGGGGCTTCCATGATCTTCAGCGCGTCGGCGGCGGTCGGTACGCCACCGCGTGAGGAGGACATCTTGGCCATGCCGCTGATGCCGACGAAGGCGTACATGGGGCCGATGGGCTGGACGCCGTCGAAGATCTCGCGGACGATCTGGCCGCCGACGACGAAGGACGAACCGGGCGAGGAGTGGTCGACGCCGGAGGGCTCGAAGATGACGCCCTCGTAGGCCCAGCGCATGGGCCAGTCGACCTTCCAGACGAGCTTGCCGCGGTTGAACTCGCTGAGCTTCACGGTCTCGGAGAAGCCGCAGTTCGCGCAGGTGTAGGCGAGCTCGGTGCTGTCGTCGTCGTACGAGGTGACGGTGGTGAGGTCCTTCTCGCACTGGCCGCAGTACGGCTTGTACGGGAAGTAGCCGGAGGCGCCGCCGGAGCCGTCGTCCTCGCTCGCCGCGCCGGAGCCCAGCTCGGCTTCGAGTTCGGCTTCGTCGACGGGCTTCTGCGACTGCTTCTTCGGTGCCTTCTTCGTCCGGTACTGGTCGAGGATGGCGTCGATGTCGGCGCGGTGCTTCATGGCGTGCAGGATCTGCTCGCGGTAGGCGCCGGCGGTGTACTGCTCGGTCTGGCTGATGGGGTCGTACTCGACGCCGAGCTCGGCCAGCGATTCGACCATGGCGGCCTTGAAGTGCTCGGCCCAGTTGGGGTGGGGCGAGCCGGCGGGGGCCGGGACGGAGGTCAGCGGCTTGCCGATGTGCTCGGCCCAGGACGCGTCGATGCCCTCGATGCCGTTCGGCACCTTGCGGTAGCGGTCGTAGTCGTCCCAGGAGATGAGGTGCCTGACCTGGTGGCCGCGGCGGCGGATCTCGTCGGCGACGAGGTGCGGGGTCATGACCTCGCGGAGGTTGCCGAGGTGGATCGGGCCGGACGGGGAGAGGCCGGAGGCGACGACGACCGGTTTGCCAGGCGCACGTCGCTCCGACTCGGCGATGACCTCGTCCGCGAAACGGGAGACCCAGTCGGTCTCGGTGCTGCTCTGAGCCACGGTCGGTACGTCCTTCTTCCTGAGGGGGTTCTGCCTGACGGCCCTGCGTAAGCCATTCTCCCAGACGGAACAACACTCTCCGAGGTTGTCCACAGCCCGAGGTTGTCCACAGGCGGGAAATTCACGTTGCGCCGCCATGGGACACTTGACAAGCGAATCAGACCTGACGAACTCAACAGGAACGGAAGCTCATGGCCTCGGTCCCTTCCCTCGCTTCGACCGTGCAGCAGCGCCTCGCGGACGGCCTCTCGGCGGCTCTGCCGGAAGCTGGCTCCGCCGACCCGCTGCTGCGACGAAGCGACCGGGCCGACTTCCAGGCCAACGGCATCCTGGCGCTCGCCAAGCGGCTCAAGGGCAATCCGCGTGAGCTGGCGACCCAGGTGGTCGCCGCGATCCCGGAGAACGACGTCCTCGCGGAGATCGAGGTGTCGGGCCCCGGCTTCCTGAACATCACGGTCACGGACGCGGCGATCGTGCGGACCCTCGCGGCCCGCGCCGCCGACGCCCGGCTCGGCGTGCCGTTCAACGAGTCGGCGGGGACGACGGTCATCGACTACGCCCAGCCGAACGTGGCGAAGGAGATGCACGTCGGCCACCTGCGCTCGGCGGTGATCGGCGCGGCGATGGTCGAGATCCTGGAGTTCACTGGCGAGAGCGTGGTCCGCCGGCACCACATCGGCGACTGGGGCACCCAGTTCGGCATGCTCATCCAGTACCTGATCGAGCACCCGCACGAGCTGGACCACAAGGCCGAGGACGGCGGCGAGGTCTCCGGTGAGGAGGCCATGTCGAACCTGAACCGGCTGTACAAGGCCTCGCGTGCCCTGTTCGACTCCGACGAGGAGTTCAAGACGCGGGCCCGCGCGCGTGTGGTGGACCTGCAGGCCGGTGACGAGGAGACGCTCGCGCTGTGGCAGCGGTTCGTCGACGAGTCGAAGATCTACTTCTACTCGGTCTTCGACAAGCTCGACATGGACATCCGGGACGCCGACGTGGTCGGCGAGTCCGGCTACAACGACATGCTGGCGGAGACCTGCCAGATCCTGGAGGAGTCGGGCGTCGCGGTCCGCTCCGAGGGTGCGCTGTGCGTGTTCTTCGACGACGTGAAGGGCCCGGACGGCAACCCGACGCCGCTGATCGTCCAGAAGTCCGACGGCGGTTTCGGGTACGCGGCGACGGACCTGTCCGCGATCCGTGACCGGGTGCGGAACCTGAAGGCGACGACCCTGCTGTACGTGGTGGACGCCCGGCAGTCGCTGCACTTCAAGATGGTCTTCGAGACGGCCCGCCGGGCGGGCTGGCTGAACGACGACGTGAAGGCCGTCCAGCTGGCCTTCGGCACGGTCCTCGGCAAGGACGGCAAGCCGTTCAAGACCCGCGAGGGCGAGACGGTGCGGCTTGTTGACCTGCTGGACGAGGCGGTGGACCGCGCGACGACGGTGGTGCGCGAGAAGGCCGAGAAGGTGGGTCTCACCGAGTCGGAGATCGTCGAGAACGGCCAGTACGTGGGCATCGGCGCGGTCAAGTACGCCGACCTGTCGACGTCCGCCGCGCGTGACTACAAGTTCGACCTGGACCAGATGGTCTCGCTGAACGGCGACACCTCGGTGTACCTGCAGTACGCGTACGCGCGGATCAGGTCGATCTTCGGGAAGGCGGGGGACCGTACGCCGCTGGCCCACCCGGAGCTGGAGCTGGCTCCGGCGGAGCGTGCGCTGGGCCTGCACCTGGACCAGTTCGCCGAGACGGTGTCGGAGGCGGCCTCGGAGTACGCGCCGCACAAGCTCACGGCGTACCTGTACCAGCTCGCCTCGCTGTACACGACGTTCTACGACCAGTGCCCGGTCATCAAGCCGGCGCCGGCGCAGGAGGTCGCGGAGAACCGCCTCTTCCTCTGCGACCTGACCGCCCGCACGCTCCACCAGGGCATGGCCCTCCTGGGCATCAGGACGCCCGAGCGCCTCTGACGCTCCCCGGCCGCGAGGCCTGAGGACGAAGCCCCCGGCACGGGAGTCCCGTGCCGGGGGCTTCGCCGTCGACGCATGTCGTCAACGAACCTCGTCAGCGAACCTCGTCAGCGAATCTCGTCACCGAGCCTCGTCACCGAAGGGAGTGCGAGGTCCGGCCCGACACCTCGTCGATCTCGGTGTGCGCCTTCTGGAGCAGCTGGGAAGCGAGGTCCATCAGGGCGCGCGCCCCGGCGATCTCCTCGCCCACCCGCAGCTGCTCCGGATCGGAGGGGTGACGGTTCGCGGTGCCGTGGGCCCGGAACTCGGTGCCGTCGCTGAGCCGGACCATGGCCGCGGCCCGTGTCCGGTCGCCCTCCTCCTGGAACTCCATTTCCACATGCCATCCGACAAGCGTGTGCATCATGAGGACCACCTCCAGCGAGGTACCTGTCGGCTACCTCTCCAGAGTGCGCCGGACGGCGTTCAGTGGCGAGCCGACCCCAGGTTCTGGGCGACCTCGGTGGCCCAGTAGGTGAGGATCATCTGGGCGCCGGCCCGGCGGATGCCGGTGAGGGTCTCCAGGATGGCCTTGTCGCGGTCGATCCAGCCCTTCTCGGCGGCGGCCTCGACCATCGCGTACTCGCCGCTGATCTGGTACGCGGCGACGGGCACGTCCACGGACTCGGCGACCTTCGCGAGCACGTCGAGATAGGGCCCTGCGGGCTTCACCATCACCATGTCGGCGCCCTCCTCCAGGTCGAGCGCGAGCTCCCGCAGGGACTCCCGCAGGTTGGCGGGGTCCTGCTGGTAGGTCTTGCGGTCGCCGCGGAGGGAGGAGCCGACGGCCTCGCGGAAGGGGCCGTAGAAGGCGGAGGAGTACTTCGCGGTGTACGCGAGGATCGACACGTCCTCCTTGCCGATGGTGTCGAGGGCGTCCCGGACGACGCCGACCTGGCCGTCCATCATCCCGGAGGGCCCCACGACGTGGACGCCGGCGTCGGCCTGGACCTGGGCCATCTCGGCGTAACGTTCCAGCGTGGCGTCGTTGTCGACGCGTCCCTCGGCGTCGAGGACGCCGCAGTGGCCGTGGTCGGTGTACTCGTCGAGGCAGAGGTCCGACATGATGACGAGCTCGTCGCCGACCTCGGCCTTCACGTCGCGGATGGCGACCTGCAGGATGCCGTCCGGGTCGGTCCCGGCCGTACCGGCGGCGTCCTTCTTCTCGTCCTCGGGCACGCCGAAGAGCATGATCCCGGAGACCCCGGCCTCCAGCGCCTCGGCGGCGGCCTTCCGTAGGGTGTCACGGGTGTGCTGGACGACTCCGGGCATGGCCTGGATCGGCACGGGCTCGGTGATCCCCTCGCGTACGAACGCGGGGAGGATCAGATCGGCGGGGTGCAGCCGCGTCTCGGCCACCATCCGCCGCATGGCAGGCGTCGTCCGCAGCCGCCGCGGCCGCGCCCCGGGAAAGGATCCGTACGAGTTCATAATCCCGAGGCTACGCCCGCGGAAACGATGCACTTACCGACCACGTGTGGGCATAAACCCCGCCCCCCACCGTGTGGGCGATCGTCCCGCCGCCCTAACCCCGCACACCACCGTGTGGGCAGTCGCCCCGCCGCCCCAAGCCCCGCCCCCGCCCACCACCGTGTGGGCAATCGTCCCGCCGCCCTAACCCCGCACACCACCGTGTGGGCAATCGTCCCGCAGGGCGGGACGGGTGGGCACACGGGACGGCGCCCCCAGCCGGGCCCAGGCTCCCGCGCCCGAACCCGCACCACCAGCACGGCGCCCTCCTGCTGGGACCCGCACCACCCATGCCCTGGCAACGCGAAGGGGCGCGGAACCCCAAAGGTCCCGCGCCCCGAAGACGCACTGCGCTACTACGTCGTACGACGCCGCCGAGCGCCAGGCCGCCGCTCACTGGGCCGAGTGACAGGATCCCCCGCCTCCAGCGCGGCCTCCCGCCGCCGCAGCCCGAAGTCCGCGAGCGCCTCGGCGAGCTTGTGCACGGACGGCTCGGGCGAGAGAACATCCACCCGCAGCCCATGCTCCTCGGCCGTCTTGGCGGTCGCGGGCCCGATGCACGCGATCACGGTCACGTTGTGCGGCTTCCCGGCGATACCGACGAGGTTCCGCACGGTCGACGACGACGTGAAGAGCACGGCGTCGAAGCCGCCGCCCTTGATCGCCTCCCGCGTGTCCGCCGGCGGCGGCGAAGCCCGTACGGTCCGGTAGGCGGTGACGTCGTCGACCTCCCACCCGAGCTCGATGAGCCCCGCGACCAGCGTCTCGGTCGCGATGTCGGCCCGCGGCAGGAACACCCGGTCGATCGGGTCGAAGACGGGGTCGTACGGCGGCCAGTCCTCCAACAGCCCCGCCGCCGACTGCTCGCCACTCGGCACCAGGTCCGGCTTCACACCGAAGTCGACGAGCGCCGCGGCCGTCTGCTCGCCCACCGCCGCGACCTTGATCCCGGCGAAGGCGCGGGCGTCGAGCCCGTACTCCTCGAACTTCTCCCGTACGGCCTTGACCGCGTTGACGGAGGTGAAGGCGATCCACTCGTACCGTCCGGTGACGAGCCCCTTGACCGCCCGCTCCATCTGCTGCGGGGTGCGCGGCGGCTCGACGGCGATCGTCGGCACCTCGTGCGGCACCGCGCCGTACGAACGCAGCTGGTCGGAGAGCGACGCGGCCTGCTCCTTGGTGCGCGGCACGAGCACCCGCCACCCGAAGAGGGGCTTCGACTCGAACCACGACAGCTGGTCCCGCTGCGCCGGGGCGCTGCGCTCGCCGACCACGGCTATGACCGGCCGGTGGCCCTCGGGCGAGGGGAGGACCTTGCCCTGCTTGAAGACCTGGGCGATGGTGCCGAGCGTGGCGTTCCAGGTCCGCTGGCGGGTGGTGGTGCCGCCGATGGTGACGGTGAGCGGGGTGTCGGGCTTGCGGCCGGCCGCCACGAGTTCACCGGCGGCGGCGGCCACCGAGTCGAGCGAGGTGGACACGACGACGGTGCCGTCGGAGGCGCCGACCTCGGTCCAGCACCGCTCGTCGGCGGTGCGGGCGTCGACGAAGCGGACGTCGGTGCCCTGGGCGTCGCGGAGCGGGACACCGGCGTAGGCGGGTACGCCGACGGCGGTGGCGACGCCGGGGACGACCTCGAAGGGGATGCCCTCGGTGGCGCACGCGAGCATCTCGGCTCCCGCGTTCCCGTCGAGGCCGGGGTCGCCGGTCACCGCACGGACGACCCGCCTGCCGCCCCTCGCGGCCTCCATGACAAGATTGGCCGCGTCCCTCAACACGGGGACACCGGCGGTTGTTGACGCCTCGTCAACGATCGTCAGCTCCGGCGTGCTCACCCCCGCGCGCGCGTGGCCGCGAACGACCTCGAGCACCTCCGGCTCGGCGATCAGGACATCCGCTCCGGCGAGGGCCTCCACGGCCCTGAGGGTCAGGAGTCCGGGGTCACCGGGGCCTGCGCCGAGGAATGTGACGTGCCCATGGCCCGCGAAGGCCGGGGACAGCGGGCTGGTGGTCGGGCGGGTGGGGTTCAAAGTGCTCGCTCCCCCATAAGACCGGCCGCACCCTTGGCGAGCATCTCGTCCGCGAGTTCGCGTCCGAGCGCCATGGCCTCGTCGTGCGAGGTGGGTACGGGTCCGGTGGTGGACAGCTGCACCAGCGTCGAGCCGTCGGTGGTGCCGACGACGCCGCGCAGGCGCATTTCGGTGACAACCTGCCCGTGACCGGGGTCGTCGGCCAGCAGGTCGGCCAGCGCACCCACGGGTGCGGAGCAGCCGGCCTCCAGGGCGGCGAGCAGGGATCGTTCGGCGGTGACGGCGGCCCGGGTGAGCGGGTCGTCGAGCGCGCCGAGCGCGGCGACGAGGTCGGCGTCGGACGCCGGACACTCGATCGCCAGGGCCCCCTGGCCGGGGGCGGGCAGGACGGAGTCGACCGACAGGCGGTCGAGCGACAGGGAGCCGATGAGCTCCTCCGTTCCGCCGATGCGGTTGAGGCCGGCCGCGGCGAGGACCACCGCGTCCAGCTCTCCCTTGCGTACGTAGCCGATCCGGGTGTCGATGTTGCCGCGGATCGGGACGCAGGTGATCTCCAGGCCGTGGCTGCGCGCGTACGCGTGGAGCTGGGCCATGCGTCGCGGCGAGCCGGTGCCGATCCGGGCGCCCTGGGGCAGCCGGTCCAGCGTCAGGCCGTCGCGGGCGATCAGTACGTCGCGCGGGTCCTCGCGCCGGGGGATCGCCGCCAGCACCAGGTCGGGGTGCTGGGTGGTCGGCAGGTCCTTCAGGGAGTGGACGGCGAAGTCCACCTCGTCGGCGAGCAGCGCGTCGCGCAGGGCGGCGACGAAGACGCCGGTGCCGCCGATCTGCGCGAGGTGCTCCCGGGAGGTGTCCCCGTACGTCGTGATCTCCACGAGCTCGACGGGCCGGCCGGTCAGCTGCCGGACGGCGTCGGCCACGTGCCCGGACTGGGCCATGGCGAGCTTGCTGCGCCTGGTCCCGAGCCTCAGTGCCCTCTCGGTCATACTCGCCCTCGGTTCTTGACGTCGGCGTCATTCAGGTCGGCCCGGCTGACAGCAGCCACCGTCTCCGGGTCGAGGTCGAAGAGTGTCCGCAGCGCGTCCGCGTACCCGGCGCCGCCGGGCTCGCTGGCCAGCTGCTTGACCCGCACGGTCGGCGCGTGCAGGAGCTTGTCGACCACGCGGCGCACGGTCTGGGTGATCTCGGCGCGCTGCTTGTCGTCGAGGCCGGGCAGCCGGCCCTCGAGCCGTGCGACCTCGTTGGCCACCACGTCGGCGGCCATGGTGCGCAGGGCGACGACGGTGGGGGTGATGTGGGCGGCGCGCTGGGCGGCGCCGAAGGCGGCGACCTCGTCGGAGACGATGCCGCGTACGAGGTCGACGTCGGCGGCCATGGGGGCGTCGGCGGAGGCCTCGGCGAGCGATTCGATGTCGACGAGCCGGACGCCGGGGATGCGGTGTGCGGCGGCGTCGATGTCGCGGGGCATGGCGAGGTCGAGGAGGGCGAGCGGGGTGCGCCGGCCCTGCACGGCGGTCTCGACTGCGTCGCCGGTGAGGACGAGTCCGGTGGCGCCGGTGCAGGAGACGACGATGTCGGCACGTGTCAGTTCGTCGCCGACGGCAACCATCTCGGCCGCGTGGGCGGTGACCCCCGTGCCCCCGGGCTCGCTCAGGATCTGTGCGAGCCGCTCGGCGCGGGCGAGGGTGCGGTTGGCGATGACGATCTCGGAGACGCCGGCACGCGCGAGCGTGGCGGCGGCGAGCGAGGACATCGATCCGGCGCCGATGACGAGCGCCCTCTTGCCCTTGGCCCAGGTGTCGACGTCGGTGCCGTCGGCGAGCTGTTCGAGACCGAAGGTGACGAGGGACTGTCCGGCCCGGTCGATCCCGGTCTCGCTGTGGGCGCGCTTGCCGACGCGCAGGGCCTGCTGGAACAGGTCGTTGAGGAGGCGTCCCGCGGTGTGCAGTTCCTGGCCGAGGGCGAGGGCGTCCTTGATCTGGCCGAGGATCTGGCCCTCGCCGACGACCATGGAGTCGAGTCCGCAGGCCACCGAGAAGAGGTGGTGGACGGCGCGGTCCTCGTAGTGCACGTAGAGATAGGGGGTGAGCTCGTCCAGGCCGACGCCGCTGTGCTGCGCGAGCAGGGTGGACAGCTCGGCGACACCGGCGTGGAACTTGTCCACGTCGGCGTAGAGCTCGATGCGGTTGCAGGTGGCGAGGACGGTGCCTTCGGCGGCCGGCTCGGCGGCGAGGGTGTCCTGGAGGAGCTTGGCCTGGGTGTCCCCCGACAGCGCGGCCCGCTCCAGGATGGAGACCGGGGCGCTGCGGTGGCTCAGCCCGACGACGAGGAGGCTCATGCCGGCATCACGGCGGGGACGTCCCCGTCGGGTCCCTTGCGGTGGGCGCCCGTGGTGCCACGGGGGGCCGGGGGTACGGCGGCCGCGGCGGTCTCCGCCTCGGCGCCGGTGTCCGTACCGGCCTCGGCGTTCGACTCCTCGCCGGCCTTGCGCTGCTCGTGGAAGGCGAGGATCTGCAGCTCGATGGAGAGGTCGACCTTGCGTACGTCCACGCCGTCGGGCACGGAGAGCACGGTGGGGGCGAAGTTCAGGATGGAGGTGACTCCGGCGGCGACGAGCCGGTCGCAGACCTGCTGGGCGACGCCGGCCGGGGTCGCGATGACGCCGATGGAGACGCCGTCCTCCTCGATGATCTTCTCGAGGTCGTCGCTGTGCTGGACGGGGATCCCGGCGACCGGCTTGCCGGTCATGGCGGGGTCGGCGTCGATCAGCGCGGCGACACGGAAGCCTCGGGAGGCGAAGCCGCCGTAGCCGGCGAGCGCGGCACCGAGGTTACCGATGCCGACGATGACGACCGGCCAGTCCTGGGTGAGGCCGAGCTCGCGGGAGATCTGGTAGACGAGGTACTCGACGTCGTAGCCGACCCCGCGGGTGCCGTAGGAGCCGAGGTAGCTGAAGTCCTTGCGGAGCTTCGCCGAGTTGACCCCCGCCGCGGCCGCGAGTTCCTCGGAGGAGACCGTGGGTACGGAACGCTCCGAGAGCGCGGTGAGTGCGCGGAGATACAGCGGAAGCCGGGCGACGGTGGCCTCGGGAATTCCTCGGCTACGGGTCGCCGGTCGGTGAGTTCGGCCAGTTGCCACGGTGCTCCTGCGGGATGAGCGGGGCTGCAGGCGGCCATATGTCACAAGACCGCCCCGTCGAATGCAGGCTATGTCTTTGTGAACGCGTGCACAAAGATGGTGTCCGTTTTGTCTGGCCAAAGTGACCGGGGTCACGCGGCTGGTTCGTATCGTCGCGGAACCGCGGAGCGCGTCAGCGCGTTGAGAGCCCGAAGGGGGCATAACCGCACACTCTCCTCACGGCGCCGCCCCCGAAAGCCAACAAAACGTCCACGATGGTAGCCCGCTTTCGGTCACGCACCCAGTTCACGCCGGAGCCGCCCGGCGTCCACCCGCCAGAACGTGTGCTGCTCGCCGTCGATCAGGACGACGGGAATCTGCTCCCAGTACGCCCGGTGGAGCTCCTCGTCCCGGGTGATGTCCTTCTCCTCCCAGCGTGCTCCTGTCTCCGCGCACACGGTCTCGATCACCGCCCGGGCGTCGTCGCAGAGATGACATCCCGGCTTGCCGATCAGCGTCACGGTGCGCGACCCGGCGTCCTTCTTCTTCGTCCGTCCGAACATGCGCCCATTCTGTCCCGATTAACAGGAGAGCCCCGCAGTGTTCACGCCGCGGCATCGTCACAACCCGGGAAGTCCCGAACAGACTGGCTATGCTCACCGCATGGCCGCTCTGGGATGGCTCACCCCCCGTAGGCGCTCCGCCACCGCGCGCAGCGTCCTCGCAGGCGAGGCCGCTGCCGAGGCAGCGCGCAAGTCCTCGCTCCAGCTGGAACGGGAGCGGGAGGAGGCGGCGGCCACCACGGAGGCCGAGGCGCCGGCCGAGCCCGAGTTCCCGGTCGTCGGCGACGTACGGGCGGCCGCCTTCTTCGACCTCGACAACACCGTGATGCAGGGCGCCGCGATCTTCCACTTCGGCCGGGGCCTCTACAAGAGGAAGTTCTTCCAGCGCCGTGAACTCGCCCGCTTCGCCTGGCAGCAGGCGTGGTTCCGGCTCGCCGGCGTCGAGGACCCCGAGCACATGCAGGACGCCCGCGACAGCGCCCTGTCCATCGTCAAGGGCCATCGCGTCTCCGAACTGATGTCGATCGGCGAGGAGATCTACGACGAGTACATGGCCGACCGCATCTGGCCCGGCACCCGCGGCCTGGCCCAGGCCCACCTGGACGCGGGCCAGAAGGTCTGGCTGGTCACGGCCGCCCCGGTCGAGACGGCCACGATCATCGCCCGGCGACTCGGCCTGACCGGCGCGCTCGGCACGGTCGCCGAGTCCGTCGACGGCGTCTACACGGGCAAGCTGGTCGGCGAGCCCCTGCACGGCCCGGCGAAGGCCGAGGCGGTACGGGCTCTCGCCGCAGCCGAGGGACTCGACCTGGGCCGCTGCGCCGCCTACAGCGACTCGCACAACGACATCCCGATGCTCTCGCTCGTCGGGCACCCGTACGCGATCAACCCGGACACCAAGCTCCGCCGGCACGCGAAGGACAGGGACTGGCGGCTGCGCGACTACCGGACCGGCCGCAAGGCCGCCAAGGTCGGCATCCCCGCCGCCGCGGGCCTGGGCGCCCTGGCCGGCGGCACGGCCGCCGCGGTGGCCCTGCACCGCCGCCGCCACTGAGGCCCGGCCGCCCCTCCTTCGCACGCATCTGCCGATACGTTTCGGCTGCGATCATCTGCGACAACCCCGGACCACGGGCCCTCACCCGTCCGTGGTCGAACACCACCGCACAGGTCGACCCGCGGGCATTCCGGCCCCCTTACCCCGCAGCGGCCCGGATCACTCACGCGCCGCGGACTTGAGCACAACGCAACGCCTGTGCAGTCACACTCGAAAGCAAACCGATCAAGAACTGCTCACGAACAGCGAGCAGTTCCGACTACAACCAGTAACAGAACCGACGTAACCGGTGATTTGAGCAACTGGGTGTAGCGCTGCCTGTACGAAGCGTTATTCTCCTCAGACGCACAAAGGACCCCTCACGTCGCCACGACGGGTGAACGGTCCCGCACTGCACGTGATGGAAGCTCTGCCTCTGGGAGTCCCGTGTACCCACACGTCGGGGTTGACACCTCGGGCCTGGCTACGCTGCGCGCAACGGTCCTCGACCTCTTGCGCGGCTTCGTCCCCACCGCGTACGCCGGCCCTGTCCCCGCATTCGCCTTCGCCGCCCCGGCACCCGCCGGCCCTTGCTATGCCCTGGCCGACGGCGGCGCCGCCGTGGGCAGACGCGGTGCCCGTTCCGGTACCTCGACCCCCGCCCGCCGGCCGACCGCCGACAGCGACAGCGCCCGCATGATGGACCTGGTCGAACGCGCCCAGGCGGGCGAGGCCGAGGCCTTCGGCCGCCTGTACGACCAGTACAGCGACACCGTCTACCGCTACATCTACTACCGCGTCGGCGGAAAGGCGACCGCGGAGGACCTCACCAGCGAGACGTTCCTGCGCGCCCTGCGCCGGATCTCCACCTTCACCTGGCAGGGCCGCGACTTCGGCGCCTGGCTCGTCACCATCGCCAGGAACCTGGTCGCCGACCACTTCAAGTCCAGCCGCTTCCGCCTGGAAGTCACCACCGGCGAGATGCTCGACGCCAACGAGGTCGAGCGCAGCCCCGAGGACTCCGTCCTGGAGTCCCTCTCCAACGCCGCCCTCCTCGACGCGGTCCGCCGCCTCAACCCCCAGCAGCAGGAGTGCGTGACCCTGCGCTTCCTCCAGGGCCTCTCGGTCGCCGAGACCGCCCGGGTCATGGGCAAGAACGAGGGAGCCATCAAGACCCTTCAGTACCGGGCCGTCCGCACCCTGGCCCGCCTCCTGCCGGACGACGCCCGCTGACCGGTCCGCGCCCCCCACACGCGCCCACCGAGCCCCGGCCCGCCGCTCCGTCCCCGCTCCTCCCCCACACCTCGCCCCTCGACCAACTCACCGTCGGTGACGCCTCGATGACGCACTGGTCCGATCATCTTTCGCGCGTAACCCAAGTGCCGCGCCGCTCGTTGTGCGGGATGCAGGCTCCCTGTGGACACGCCATGTCCGCGGCCACTCACTCTTTCGTGTGGATGCGCTCAAGGTGTGCAACCTTCCGGACACCCCGGGGAGTCGACCATCATGACGAGAGGAGGTGCCGCCAGTGATCGCGAACGTATCGGCGCACCGGCGGGCGAACGCCTTCGCCCAGACCCTGGAGGACCGGGCGTCCGAGGGCGCGGCGGCCGAGCAGTCCGATGCCCCGGCCGAACCGGCCGAGCAGGGACGGCTTCTGGCCTTGACGGACGGTCTCGGCGAGCTGCCGAAGCCACAGCTGGACCCCGAGGTCAAAGTGGTGCAGCGAGCCCAGCTCGTCGCCGCCATGGAAGCGATGCTCATGGAGGGGAGCGCGGGCGCCACGGTGCCGGAGCAGCGGACCGTCGGCGGCAAGGGCACCCACCGGGCGTCCCCGCTGCGCAAGCTGCGCCCCCGTTCCCGCTGGACCAAGGGCCTCGCCGCCGGCGGCCTCACGGTCGGTGTGGCCGCGGGCGCCTTCGGCGGAGTGGCCGCGGCCAGCTCCGACGCGCTCCCCGGTGACTCGCTCTACGGGCTCAAGCGAGGCATGGAAGACATCAAGCTGGGCATGGCGGACGACGACGCGGACCGCGGCGGCATCTACCTCGACCAGGCATCCACCCGACTCAGCGAGGCCCGCAGACTCATGGAGCGGGGCCGCTCCGGCGACCTCGACCACGAGTCGCTCAGCGAGATCCGCCGCGTCCTCGGCGGAATGAGACACGACGCCAGCGAGGGCCACCGCCTGCTCCGGCAGGCGTACCAGCGGGACGGCAAGATCGCCCCGATGGCCCGGCTCAACTCCTTCGCCCAGGCCCACCGGGACACCTGGAACGGCCTGCGCGACCGGCTTCCCGTCCAACTCGCGGACGTCGGCAGTGAGGTGACACACGTCTTCGACGCCATGGACGAAGAGGTCGAGCCGCTCCAGTCGGTGCTGCCCCGCACCCCCGAGAAGGGCGGGATCCGCTCGGAGAGCCCGAGCGGCACTCCCAGCACCCCGCAGGCCCCCGAGGGGACGGACTCCCAGCGTCCGCCCTCCTCCGACGAGGCCGCCCCCTCGGGCAGCCACTCCGCACCGCCCGGCCCGTCCGGCCCCGGCACGAGCACCGGCCCGAGCGCGGACGACAGCACCACCTCACCGGAGGACGACGGCCTCCTCGGCGGCAGCGCCGGCGGACTGTTCAAGCCCGACCCGGCCGGCACACCCACGGTCCCCTCCGCCGAGGACGCGACACCGGAGATGCCGGACGTGACCCTTCCGCCACTCCTGCCGGGCCTCCTTCCAGGCCTCGGCATCGACAGCGAGGACGCTCGCTAGCAAGGAGAAGGGGCGCCCCCACGGACGGGGGGCGCCCCTTCTTCCATGCCCGGCACAACTCAGAAGAACACCGACCGCCGCTGGACGAGCAGCTTGTAGAGCGTGTGCTGGATCTGCTCCCGCACCTGATCCGTCAGGTTGAACATCAGCATCGGGTCCTCCGCCGCCTCCGGCGCGTACGAGTCCGTCGGGATCGGCTCGCCGAACTGGATCGTCCACTTCGTCGGCAGCGGCAGCGCCCCGAGCGGCCCGAACCACGGAAAGGTCGGGGTGAGCGGGAAGTACGGGATGCCGAGCACCCGTGCCAGCGTCTTGGCGTTCCCGATCATGGGGTATATCTCCTCCGCCCCGACGATCGAGCAGGGCACGATCGGCACCCCCGCCCGCAGCGCCGTCGAGACGAAGCCTCCCCGCCCGAACCGCTGGAGCTTGTACCGCTCCCCGAAGGGCTTCCCGATCCCCTTGAACCCCTCCGGCATCACGCCGACGATCTCGCCGGCGCGCAGCAGCCGCTCCGCGTCCTCCGCGCAGGCGAGGGTGTGTCCCGCCTTGCGGGCCAGCTCGTTGACGACCGGCAGCACGAAGACCAGGTCGGCGGCGAGCAGCCGCAGGTGCCGCCCGGCCGGATGCTGGTCGTGGACGGCGACCTGCATCATCAGCCCGTCCAACGGCAGGGTCCCCGAGTGGTTGGCGACGATGAGGGCCCCGCCCTCGGCCGGGATGTTCTCGACGCCCTTCACCTCCACCCGGAAGTACTTCTCGTACAGCGGGCGCAGCAGCGACATCAGGACCTGGTCGGTGAGCTCCTCGTCGTAGCCGAACTCGTCGACCTCGTAGTCGCCGGTGATGCGCCGCCGCAGGAACGCGAGCCCGCCCGCGAGCCGCCGCTCCCATCCGGCCGCCTGGACGCCCGCCTGGGCCCCGTCACCCGGCAGACCGTCCGGGAGGCCCTCCTCAGGCTCCTGAGAGCCCTGCTGGGAGCCCTGCTGCTGCCCCGGCAGGGCCCGTACGGCCGCCGGTGCCTCGCCGTCGGCGCGGCCGGGCCGTCGCCGGGCCCGCGACCGGTCGTCGTCGAACGGAATGACCTTGGCGTCCGCCATCGCTGTCCGGTCTCCTCAGGCGCCGTCGTGAACGGGGGGAACAGATGAAACGGGGCGAGCGGCTGAAACAGGGTCAGCGGAGCCCGCCGGTACGGCCGACGGAGCCAGTCGTCCCACGAGCCGGTCCACCGCGCCGGCCAGCACCTCGGGCGGCAGCAGCCCGGGCCCGAGGCCGCGCGCGAAGTCGGCGAAGGTCTCCGCCGTGCTGTGGCACGGCGAGAACCCGAGGACCTCCCGCGTCTGGACCGTCGAGACGACCCTGCCATGGGTGAGCAGCCGGATCTGCTCCGGCGCGAAGTCGGTGATCCCGACGGTACGCAGCGCCGTCCCCACCCACGTGACCGCGGGCAGCAGCACCGGCACCGTGGGCCGTCCGAGCCTCCGCGCGCACTGGGAGAGCAGCAGGACCCCGTCGCCCGCGACGTTGAACGTGCCGCTGTTGAGGGTGGCCCTGCGGGGCTCGTGCGCCGCCAGGCGCAGCACGTCGATCACGTCGTCCTCATGGACGAACTGCAGCCGCGGGTCGTAGCCGAGGACGGTCGGCATGATCGGCAGTGCCAGGTACTCGGCCAGCGGGGAGTCGATCCGAGGCCCGAGGATGTTCGCGAACCGCAGCACGCACACGGCCACGTCGGGGCGGCGCCGGGCGAAGCCCCGTACGTACCCCTCGACCTCGACCGCGTCCTTCGCGAAGCCCCCGCTGGGCAGCGACTTCGCGGCCGTCGTCTCGGTGAAGACGGCCGGGTCGCGGGGCGCGGAGCCGTAGACGCTGGTACTGGACTTGATCACGAGCCGGCTGATCCGCGGCGACTTCTGGCAGGCCCCGAGCAGCTGCATGGTGCCGATGACGTTGGTCTCCTTGACCGACGTACGACCGCCGCCCCCGAGCGCCGTCCCGGTGACGTCCAGATGGACCACCGTGTCGACGTCGTGCTCGGCCAGGACCTTGGCGATCTCCGGCCGCCTGATGTCGGCCCGTACGAACTCGGCGGCGCCGAGCTGGTGCGCCGGGTCGACCGCGTCCACCGCGATCACCCGCTCCACCTCCGGATCCCGCTGGATCCGCCGCACGAAGCGGCCCCCGAGATGCCGGGCGGCACCGGTGACGAGCACGACCTTGCCCAAGATCAGCGCCTTCCGTCCGTCTTCCGTTGGTCGCCACCGTAGCGCCTCGGGATTTCCGCGCAAATAAAGCGTGGCCCTCCACCGCGAACGGTGAAGGGCCACGCCTGACGCACTGAACGCTGCGAAGCAGCTGTCGCCTTACTTCTTGTTGCGACGCTGAACGCGCGTGCGCTTCAGCAGCTTGCGGTGCTTCTTCTTGGCCATCCGCTTACGCCGCTTCTTGATAACAGAGCCCACGACTACCCTCGCTCACTTCTCGGAACATCCCCGCCTCCCGGCGGGAATCGGTGCGGGGCGTCTGGGCCCACACGACCTACGTCGGCCTAGCCTACCGTCCCGAGCACCGCGCTTGTAATCCGAGGGACATACGGAGCTTTCCCGGCGTTGTCGCCGCGCTCGCGCTACGCGGTCCCCACCCCCACGAAGGACTCCCGCAGGTACTCGTGAACCGCCTGTTCCGGCACCCGGAAGGACCTGCCCACCCGGATCGCCGGCAGATGACCACTGTGCACCAAGCGGTACACGGTCATCTTGGACACGCGCATCACCGCGGCGACTTCCGCCACGGTCAGAAACTTGACCTCGTTGAGAGGTCGTTCGCCAGCAGCCATGACCCACCTGTACCTTCCGCCGCGACGCCCACCGGCTTCCCCTCCGGTGACTCTTCGTCGCCGAGCGCTCACGCTCCAGCCTAGGGGCGGGTGGTACGAGTGGGGAAGAGGAGCTGCGATCGCCCGTTTACCGTGACAGACACGCTCGATTGAGTACATAGCGCGTCAGTGGACGGTAGTAGTCGGAGCGCACGCCGTCATCAAGCGGAACGGCGACCGCCACCTGCCCCTCCGCCTCACCGACGAACAGCGCCGGATCATCCGTATCGGCGAGACCGATGGCCTCGATACCCAGCTGACCTGCCCCGCAGACCCATCCGTGATCCCCGACCACCAGCTCGGGCAGCGGCCCGCCGCACTCCACCGCGCTCTCCAGAGCGGCCCTGACCGGCAGCGGCGAGTGGGAGTGCGCCCCCGGCTCGCGCCCACCCCCCGACGGCCCCGGCTCCCGCACCAACGCGACCCCCCGGACGTAGTCGAGGACGTACGTGCGTAGACCGAACCGGGTCGTTATGTCGACACATCGCCCCTGCGCCGGGGTGAGAACAAGACATCCCGCCGTCGACAAGGCGTCTGCCAGAGCGGCGTAGAAACCGAGCAGCCGGTGCGGATGACCCGTCCCGATGAGCACCGGAACCCGCCGCGCCGCCGCCGCCCCCAACCGCTCCGCGAAGGCGTCGAGCCCCCGCACCGTCCGCTCGGGATCGATGACATCGGGCCCCGACCGGTGCGCCGGATCCCCCGAGACCCCGCACTTGTCGGCCATCAGCCGCAGCAGATCGGCCTCGCCCCACCCCCACGCGGGGTCGAGCCCCAGCAACACCCGCGGATCGCGCGCGGCGAAGAGCCGGTAGCTCCGCAGGCTCTCCTCCCGCGACGTCGCGACCGTTCCCGCCAACCCCGCCGCCAACAGATGCGCCCGCAGCGCCCCGGTACTCAACACTCCCCCGATGCTGCCGGAACCCCCCGACCGCGGAGCCCGAACCCCCCGGACACCGCACAGTCGGCGTAACACCCACCCGAACGTTCTACGGGTGACCGGGCGCCTCTACGCGAGCAGCCCCCGCAGCGGAAAGGCCGCCTTCCTGGTCGCGAGCACCGCCTGGTCCAGACGGTCCGCCGGGTCGTACCCCTCGGACCAGTCACGGAAGCCCACCGGCCACCGCCCGTCCGTCATCCGCCGCGGCCCCGGCTGCCGCGTCCGCGCGTACACCTCGTCCCGCCACGACGAGGGGATCACCGACTCCGGGTCCACCGGAGCGTGCGCCGCGATCCCCACCAGATGCGTCCACGACCGCGGTACGACGTCGACCACCGCGTACCCACCGCCGCCGAGCGCCAGCCACCGCCCCTCGGCATGCTCGTGCGCCAGCTCGTGACAGGCCTCCTGGACGGCCCGCTGCGCGTCGAGCGACACCGCCAGATGCGCGAGCGGGTCCTCGAAGTGGGTGTCCGCCCCGTGCTGGGTGACGAGCACCTGCGGCCTGAAGTCCGCGATCAACTCCGGTACGACCCCGTGGAAGGCCCGCAGCCACCCCGCGTCCCCCGTCCCCGCCGGCAGCGCCACGTTCACGGCCCCGCCCTCACCGGCACCGGCGGCGCCCGTCTCCTCCGGCCACCCCGTCTGCGGGAACAGCGTCCGCGGATGCTCGTGCAGCGAGACCGTCAGCACCCGGGGGTCCTCCCAGAACGCCGCCTGCACCCCATCCCCGTGGTGCACGTCCACATCCACGTACGCGACCCGCTCCGCGCCCAGTTCGAGCAGCCGGGCGATCGCGAGCGAGGCGTCGTTGTAGACACAGAAGCCCGAGGCGGACCCCGGCATCGCGTGATGCAGACCGCCCGCGAAGTTCACCGCGTGCGTCGCCTCCCCGCGCCAGACCGCCTCCGCCGCGCCCACCGACTGCCCGGCGATCAGCGCCGACGCCTCGTGCATCCCGGCGAACGCCGGATCGTCGACCGTGCCGAGTCCGTACGCCTGGTCGGCGTGGAGCGGATCCGCCGACGCGGCCCGGACCGCGGCCACGTAGTCCTCACGGTGGACGAGCCGCAGCGTCGAGTCCCCCGCCGGCTTCGCCGCCACGACGTCCACCGCCCGGTCGAGCCCGTACGCCCGCACCAGCGACATCGTCAGCGCGAGCCGAACGGGATCCATCGGATGCTCGGGCCCGAAGTCGTACTCCGTGACAGCTTCATCCCACATCAACAGTGCGCGGCCGCTCATGCCCGCCACCGTATCGGGCCGCTCGCGAGCCGAACGACGTGGCATACACCACCGTCACCAGGACGAGCACCATCGGCACCAGCATCGCCCCGCGATAGCTCCACACGTCCCCGAGCGCCCCCACCAACGGCGACCCGACGAGGAAACCGACGTAGTTGAAGACGTTGAGCCGCGCCACGGCCGCGTCACTCCCGCCGGACCCGCGACTTTCGAAGGCCACCCGACCGGCCGCGGCGAAGGTCTGCGGCACGAGCACACTCAGGCCCAGGCCAAGGACCGTGAACCCGGCGATCCCCACCCAGGCCCCCGGCGACACCGCCACCACCGCGAACCCCGCCGCGGCCAGCACGGCCCCCGCCCGCACGACCGCCGCGGCCCCCATCCGCCGCACACCGAAGTCCCCGACGGCCCGCCCGAGAAGCGTCGTCACCATGTACGCGTTGTACGGCACGGTCGCCAGCTCCTCCGAACTGCCGAGCACGTCCTGGAGGTACTTGGCACTCCAGTTGGAGACGGTCGAGTCCCCTATGTACGCGAAGGTCATGACGAGACAGAGCGGCAGCAGCAGCTTGAACGGGACCCCGCTCCCCTTGCTCTCCCCCGGCCCGTCCGCCGGCCGGTCCCCACCGGCCACGTACCACCGGCTTCCGACGAGCGCGACGGGCAGCAACACCGCCACCACCGGCAGATACGACACGAACAGCGACAGATCCCAATGGGCCCCCACCCAGGCCAGCGAGGCACCGGCGATCCCACCGAGGCTGTACGAGGCGTGGAAGCCGAGCATGATGCTCCGCCCGTACGCCCGCTGGAGGCTGACCCCCAGCATGTTCATGGACGCGTCCAGGGCACCGACCGCCAGCCCGAAGAGCCCCAGGGCGACAGCCGCCTGCCACATCCCGCTCCCCATCCCCACGGCAAGCAGCGCAAGGAGAACGAACGGCTGGGCCCACCGCAGCACCACCGCGGGCCCCACTCTGGCGACGAGCTTCTCCGTCGCCACGCTCGCCACTCCGGCCAGGATCGGCACGGCGGCCAGAAACGCCGGCAGCAGCCCGTCCGAGATCCCGTACTGCTCCTGGATCGCCGGTATTCGGGTCACGAGCAGGGCGAAGGTGACGCCCTGCACGAAGAAACTGACCGCCAGGGATCCCCGCCCACGCCGCAACCGCGCATCCGTCATGGCGGCACAGCGTAGGCCCGGAACCTACTGCGGGGTAGATCGATCACAACCCCAATATCGCGGGCAGCTCATCCATCCGACGGAAGAACCCGAGGGAGCCCGTCAGCTTCTCCTCGGGCGTCATCGCGGTGAACCCGTACGCGTCCATCCCGGCCGCCAGCGCCGCCTGCACCCCGAGCCGGCTGTCCTCGACCACCACACACCGCTCAGGGGCCACGCCCATCCGGGATGCGGCGTAAAGGAAAAGATCGGGCGCCGGCTTGCCCCGCCCGACGTCCTCGGCGCTGAAAACGATCTCGTCCGGGAACCAGGCGTCGAGCCCGGTCTTCCGGTGCCCCACCCGGATCCGCTCATGGCTCCCCGAGGAGGCCACACAGTACGGAACCCCGGCCCCGGCAAGCAGCTTGAGCACCTCCTCGGCCCCGGCTACTGCCTCCAATTCGGCCTGGAAAGCGGCGAATACGCGCGCGTGGAAGGTCTCATCGAAATCCACCGGCAACCGCTGCCCACTCCGCTCCTCGACGACCTCATGGATCCGGTGCATCGCGGATCCCATGTAGTCCCGCACCGATTCCTCGTACGAGGTGGGATGCCCGAGCTCCGTCAGATAGCCGGCCAACAGCGTGTTGGAGATCGGCTCGCTGTCCACGAGCACACCGTCGTTGTCGAAGATGACCAGGTCGTAGCGCATGGCACCCAGCTTAGAACGCAAAAATGCCTCAACCCCCGGACAGAGTCCGGGGGTTGAGGCTAAAAATTGTTCGGCGGCGTCCTACTCTCCCACAGGGTCCCCCCTGC